>CAWJBB010000075.1:0-34285 GCA_963840855.1 uncultured delta proteobacterium | reverse complement strand
GCCGCTCTTCGGGATGAATTTCAGAGCCACGCCATTGTTGCACCAGCGTTTGCCTGTCGGCGGCGGGCCGTCGTCGAAGACATGGCCGTGGTGGCCGCCGCAGCGAATACAATGATACTCGGTGCGCGGCAGGACCAGCTTGAAATCCGTGTTGGTGCCGAAGACTCCTGGAATGGTCGTGAAAAAGCTCGGCCACCCGGTCCCGCTCTCGTATTTCATCTCCGACGTAAACAGGGGCAAATCGCAGCCGGCGCAGGCGAAGATTCCCGGCCGCTTTTCATCGTTCAGCGGGCTTGAACCGGGCCGCTCCGTGCCTTCTTCGCGCAGGATACGAAACTGATCGGCATTCAAGAGTTTGCGCCAATCCTCTTTCGACCGTTTGAGCGGTTCGGATGGTAGCGGTATTTTTGTACCGTCTGCGAGCAGCGCTTTCCAATTCTTTTGGAGACTTTCGATCTCCTTCATCGATAACGCCTGCGCGCCAAAAACACCCGTCCTGGATGCACCCCAGATACCCGCTGCCAGCAGAACCTGCAACCATGCACGTCGTGTCATAGTCCTCTCCGATCAGTCCTTTAAATGAAGCTCCTCGGAGCAAAGCTCCGAGGTATCTTTGCGAAATTCTCCGAAGCCCTTCAACCCTCCTTCGCCAAGGCTACGGAGGGTTCTCCTCACCTTCATCCTCGCAGCAAGCTGCGAGGTATTCGGCGAAGGAGAATAAATTAGACGCCAGCTGAAGCCGACCTGCGCGGCCATTTTAACCGGCAACCGGCACGACCCGCCACGCGACGACTTCGAGCCGGCGGGCAAAATGCGCTAGAGGCGGCACGGCCGGTAGGTTGATGCCGAGCGGCACAGTCATTGTGTTGACTCGCAATTCTACCTCTGCGGGCTGCAGAGGCCACGGCGAGTGATGAATCTCCGCGTAGCCCGCGCCGCTGGCGCGGTCTACTATATAAAAGCAATAGCGGTCGGTGAGCCAGCGGTCGATCGTTCCCGGAGCAGAACGGAAAACGTTTCCTGTCGGCTTGTAAAACGCGCTAAATTCCGCGCCGCTGCTTCTTTTATCGACCCGGATACTTTGATAGTGAATGCGCCCGCGCTCCGATTGTATATCGATTCGGGCATCGTAATAGGGCAGCCCATACCGCGCTCGAGCAGTTCTAACCGCGAGCCGATTTGTCGCGTCCAAGCTGAAGAACCAAACACCGCTTCTACCCGGAGACCACACATAGGTGCGAACGTTGATTTCCGAGAAAGCCAATCCGACAAACGAAGGAAAATGTCGCGGCCGGACGCGGGTCATACGGAACGGAACGACGCCGATCCAAGCCGAGCCGTCGAAAGTGTCGAGCTCCAGGTCCGGTGGAATCAGTGGCCGAATCACCTCAGGACGGACCGGCCAATGGAGAAACAGTAGATCGTGCCAACGCATGGCCATCACCCACGGCTCCGACGGAAGCGGCCACGGCCGGTGGGAAGTTTTGCTTAATAGTTTTCTTTCCACTTGTTTGATTACCGATTCTGAGGTGCCGTCTGCTGCCAAGAGCAATGCGACGTTATGATAACAGCTTACCAAAAAACCGGACGCCTTTGGAGCCCTCCATACCATGTAGTGATGCGAAGAAGTTCAGCTACGTGGGGGGAAATTTGCCGAAGGGCACGGTGCAAAGCGTTCTACTCGCTGACCCCTTGCCCGCTGCGCTTTCCAAGTTCATATGCCGGGGCGAGACGGTTGAGCGCAATAACAGATTTTGTGAAAACCCCGCTCATGGTTCCCTTCGACTTCGCTCAGGGCAGGCTAGCTCACCACGAGCAGGTTTGACACTAAGCAACTTCACGGACTTAGCCCTTCGTCCTGAGCCTCTCGAAGGATGAGCGGTGAGTTTTCACATAATCTGATGAAGCAGGTGGACCTTTTTCACTAAGCCTGATCATCGGTTGACATTGCCACGTATTATTGAATACTTGGCCCCATGAACTCAAAGTATTTTTCTGTCAAGCAGGCTTACTCACTTCCTGTGGGAACCGAAATCACGTTGCGCGGCTGGGTCCGTTCAAGGCGTGACTCCAAGGGCATTACTTTCATCGAACTGAACGATGGCTCGCGTTTCAAGAGCATACAATTGGTGGTCGACGCCGGCGTGGTGCCTGATGAGACACTGAAGCAAGTCACCACGGGCGGCAGCATCGCCGCCGGCGGAACCTTAGTCGAGTCACCCGCCAAGGGACAGGCCGTTGAATTGAAAGTTGCGACCCTGCAAATCTACGGCAGCGCCGACCCGGCGACTTACCCGCTGCAAAAGAAGGGACACACGCTGGAATTCCTGCGCGAGATTTCCCACCTGCGCGTGCGCAGCAACACCTTCGGCGCGGCCTTTCGCGTGCGCAACGCCCTCACCCACGCGATCCACACTTTTTTTCAAGAACGTGATTTCCTCTACGTGCAAACGCCGATCATCACGACATCGGATTGCGAAGGCGCGGGGCAAATGTTCGGTGTCACGACGCTGAACCTGCACAACCCGCCGCGCACCGCCGATGGGAAGCTCGACTGGACACAGGATTTTTTTGGCAAGCCCGCCTATCTCACGGTCAGCGGCCAGCTCGAAGCCGAGATGTTCGCCCTAGCTTTCTCCAAGGTTTACACTTTTGGCCCAACGTTTCGCGCCGAAAACAGCAACACGCCGCGCCACCTGGCGGAGTTCTGGATGATCGAGCCGGAAATGGCTTTCTACGAGCTCGAGGACAACATGCGACTCGCCGAAGAATTTCTCAAATATACGATCCGCTACGTTCTCGATCATTGCCGCGAAGACCTGGAGTTCTTCAACCAGTTCATCGAGAAATCGATCCTCGCGACGCTCGAGCATGTCGCCGGATCGAACTTCGGCCATATCACTTACTCCGACGCGGTCCAGGAATTGAAAAAATCCGGCAAGACTTGGGAGTTCCCGGTGGAATGGGGCAGCGATTTGCAAACCGAACACGAGCGCTTTTTGTCGGAGGAAGTTTTCAAGAAGCCGGTCATCGTGACCGACTATCCGAAGGATATCAAACCCTTTTACATGCGCGTCAACGACGACGGCAAGACGGTGCGGGCGATGGACGTGCTCGTGCCCCGGGTGGGCGAGATCATTGGCGGCAGCCAGCGCGAAGATCGCCAAGATATTCTTGTGCACAGGATGCGCGATGGCGGCCTGGACGATGAGCCCTACTGGTGGTACGTCGACCTGCGCCGCTATGGCTCGGTTCCCCACTCCGGTTTCGGCCTTGGCTTGGAACGCATGATGATGTATCTAACCGGCCTCAAAAACATTCGCGACGTAATTCCTATCCCGCGCACGCCAGGAAACGCAGAGTTTTAATCGTTTATTTAACTCAGCTGCCTTATAACAGCGAGGCTACCCAAGCAAACAATGAGCGCCAAAATGCAGATACTGACGTTGAATCGTTGCAGAACCATCTGAATCGACAGCCAGCCCGCGATTTGTAGAGCCCAAACAGTCAACGACACCATCGTTCCGAGCCACACGCCTGCCAAAGTGCAGGAGAGCAGGCCCAGACTCAGAGCGAGTACGTACCACTGGCAGATCGGTCGGGCAAAGAATTTTTTGCTACCAATAGCCGAAAGGTCGGCGCGTCCCGGCAAGGCCGTAAGCCAAACGAGCAAGCCGAGGCATACTCCTAGGCCGATGGCTATCCATGCGCCTGCTCCAAACCAAAGCTCCCATACCGGTGCATAGGTCAGAAAAATGGCCGTCACCAAAGCGCTACAAAAAGCAACTATAGACCAACCCAAGCTTCTGTGGGAGACGTTGAGCGGATACACGTCGTGCAAAACCAGCCAGACGGCGATCGTGGCGATCACCGTGGCTCTAACCAGTATGCTGATCTGAGCAAAGGGATTTCCGAAGATAAAAAACAACACAAGCACCACGAGGAAACACAGATGTGATAGCGAGCGCGCCGGCTCACGGTTTAGCCTAAAGGTAGCCCAGTGGAAATTCGGTGCGGAGCCGCGCGCAGGCACCCCCTGGATGCGAAACCCCCAGCGCGGAACTTCGCGTTTTAAGGCAAGGTATGGCGCGCCGAATTCGTTCTCCAAAAAGCATTCTTCACTCACGACCCAACGCCGATAAACGAAAAAAATGACCGGAAAATAGAAAAGATAAAACAAGGGATGACCGGCAAGAATAAAGACGCCTAGGTCCATTATCATTTGGGCTAAGTAGTAGGGGTTACGATTGTGTCTATACGGCCCGCCGACTGTCAGCTTCGTTTCGCGCTCGGCATATCCGGCCCTAGCAAGGTAGCCCGCGGCCCAACCGTGCAGTGCAATGCCCGTCAAGACCGACGCGATACCCAGCGCGAGCCACGACCAATGGGGAGGAGAGGCAAACAATAAGAGGCCGAGGTACGCGAGACGCCTAGGATTGGTCTTGTCCTTGCGAATATGGAGGCGGTTGCCGTAGTCGCCGAGATCGCTCAATGCTGATGTGCCCTATCTTATATTATCGGTTGATGAGACGCGCGGCGCGCGAGTTGCTTTAGCGGACGCTATCGTCGTCGAGCTGGCTTCCCACTTTAACAGCATTTTGTGAAGCCATCTTTCGGTCCGTATATATCTCTTCACTTTAGTTGCGCACGCGGGCATCGTATACCTGCCAATTCATGAAATGCAAACTTGAGCAACCAGGCAACGAAATTCGCAATCTTCCCTCCCCCTAATGTTTATACTTCCGACGATTTCGGCCTATAATGTACCTTTTCGCAAACAATTGCTGATACGGAATACCGAACTGACGATTCGCGTATTGGGAAACCAAAAACTGTTACCACGGTCGGGCGTTGTGCCGGCCTTTCCCCATCAAGCGAAGCGCTGCGCAGACTTGGCATGACACACGACTGGCGGTCCGCGGGCGAAACCATAATGGCCAAGCAGACACCGAAGGCTAATGCGGTTCCAGGACCCGCGCACGCCGGGAAACGCTGATTTCTAACTTGAAGAGTTCAAGGTTCCAGAGTTCAAGGGGTTCAAGGAGTGCGACGCAGAAATCGAGTCCGATCTTGAACCTTTGAACTTTTGAACTCTTGAACCCTTACCATCATAAGCAACCTCGTGCTAAGTCAAATAAACTAACCCTACAGGACAATTCTCTTGCTCGATAAACTCAATGGACTCTTCTACGGCTGGCACATGGTGGCCGCCGCCTCCGCGCTGCGCGTGCTTGGCGCTGGACTCCACAGTTTCGGCTTTACGGTGTTTTTTCTGCCGCTAAGCCAGGATTTGAATATCAACCGCACGGCCACGTCGCTGGTCTTCTCCCTGGCGCGCGCCGAGGGCGCGGTCGAAGGCCCCGTAGTCGGCCACCTGCTCGATCGCTATGGCCCCAGGCCGATCATGATCGCCGCGGTCCTACTCATGGGAACCGGCTATCTGCTGCTCTCCCAAGCGAACAGCTACACAACGTTTTTGATTGTCTATCTCGGCGTCATCTCGTTGGCGCACGCCGGCGGCTTCATGCACGCGCCGATGACGCTGATCAATACCTGGTTCATCCGCAAGCGTTCGCGCGCCATCACCTTAAACGCCGCCGCCTTCGGCCTCGGCGGCGTGGTTATCGCGCCGTTGTTGAGCCTCATCGTTCAAGCGTGGGGCTGGCGCTGGGGCGCCGTAGTCGCCGGGTTGTCGTTTTTACTTGTCGGACTGCCGCTGTGCTCAACCATACGCCGCTCGCCCGAAAGTATGGGACTCCTGCCGGACGGCGACGAGCCGATGGCACCGACCAGCGATGACGCTGCCGCCAACCGGCCGCGGCGCGCCGAAGTGGAAGTCACTTTAGCCCAGGCACTGCGCTCCTTCGCGTTTTGGGGATCCGTATTGGCGGCCGGCGTTCGTAATGCTTCCTATCACGCGGTCTCAGTCCATTTCATTCCACTCATGGTTTGGAAAGGCCTGAGTCAACAGCAAGCCGCGTGGTTGCTGAGCGCCTTCGCGTTTTTAGGCATGGTATCGACGCTGTTCTTCGGCTGGCTTGCGGATCAAACAAATAAGCCGCGCCTGTGCGCCGTGGTTTTGTTCAGCGCGGCTGGCGCAATGCTGTTGCCGATTTTCACCAGCTCGTTCTGGCTCTTGTCCCTATTCACGCTATTATTCTCCGCGGTTGAAGTCACCTATTCGGTCGGTTGGGCTATCGTCGGCGACTTGTTCGGCCGCAAACACTTTGCCAAAATTCGCGGTTATATGGGTCTGTTCTACACCTGGGGAGGAGTCGTGGGACCGGTGATCGCCGGCGCGGTATTTGACCGCTGGCAAACCTACGAGCCGCTCTTGTGGTCACTCGTCTTGGTATTCGCCGTGGCGGGAATGTTCTTCGGCAGCTTGACCAGATCTTGGCGGAAAGCCACCGGGCAGATGGCTTGATCAAAATCGCTTCACAAAATCGAGTGCCCCCATCCCACACATCATGATCCGCGGGCTCGCGTCCTCGTCGCATCGCTCATGAACTCAACGTCCCGATCCACGGTTCTCGCGCTCGTAACGCTCTACGCCAGCACGGTGATGTCGGGAATGTGGGCGATGCTCGTCCCCGCAATACCCGTGCTGTCATCGGCCTTTCAAATCTCAGCGGGGACCGCGGCGCAGATCATTACCGCTTTGTCGCTCGGCCGCTTTGCGGGCATGCCGATCAGTGGTGTAATCTTGGACCGGCTGGGGACGCGCGCGTCGTTAATCGCCGGACCGGCGATCGCTTGCGTTGCCGCGGCGCTCGCGGCGATCACACCCTGGTTTGGCTTAATGTTGGTTCCCGTTTCTTTAATCGGTATCGCCGACAGCATTTGGGTCATCGCCCGCGAAGTGGCCGGCGTCGATCTTGTGCGCCCGGACCAACGAGGCCGCGTGCTTAGCGGATTTCATGGCATTAACTACATTGGTCTGGCATTCGGGCCGCTCGCCGGCGGCTGGCTTACCGAAACCCTCGGCTTTCGCGCCGTCTTTCTCGCCTACGGCGCCTGCGCCGGGATATCGGTCATTTTCGGTTTAACGGTAGAGAACAGGCATCGTGGCGACCGTTCGTCGCCCAGCGAGAGCAAGGTGAAAGGCTGGGGCATCGGTGCGATGAGGCAGCGGCTCAGCGGCCTGCGCGACTTGTTTTACCAGATCCATCCAGACCTTCGCTCCACTTACGTCGTGCTTGTGCTGGCGACTTTGACTAGCTTCGCGCACCGTATTACTACGCAAAGCCTGATCCCCGTGTTCGCCAGCGCTCAGCTCGGCATGACGCCCAAGGATATCGGGCTGCTCTTCACGATCTCCGGTTTGTCGGTGTTCGTCATGACCCTTCCCGCCGGCTTCGTTATAGACAAAGTTGGACGAAAATGGGCGACGGTGCCGAGCACGGGCATCCCTGCGTTGGCGTTCCTGTTAATCCCGTTCTCCACGTCGTTTTTGCAGTTGGCGATACTGCTATCGTTCCTCGGCGTGTCCAATGGACTGTCGCTGGGATCGCTCGCGACCTCGACTTACGATGTCGTGCCGGCGGGCGCCCGCGGGCGGCTGCAAGCGTTGCGCCGCACCATCGCCGAGATCGGCGGTGTCGGCGCGCCGCTGCTCGGCGGAATTCTTGCCGATAGTTTCAGTCCCGGCGTGCCGTTTTTGGCCTACGCCCCTCTGTTGATTCTTGCCGCGGTACTGCTGGCGGTCGTGGCGCGCGAAACGCTGGAAAAATGACGGGAGTTCAACGAACTTTGAACGGAGGAAACCGTGAACCTGATTCACACGATTTACCAACCCCTGGGTGAAGGCCCATTCCCTACGATCTTGACGCTGCATGGCCGGGGCGCCAACGCCATGGACCTGTTGGGGCTGGCGCCGCTTCTGTGCGGCGGCAAATTTCTGATGATCTGCCCGCAGGGACCGTTGGAAACGCCCATTGGTCCAGGCATGACCGGTTTCGCCTGGTATCCCATGAGCATGGGCGGCCCGCCGGATGTCGACGCCATGCTATCGTCGCGGCGAGAACTGGAGGCTTTCATTGAGCGCTGCCTGGCAAGCTATCCCATCGATCGAAAAAAGCTCGCGCTGCTCGGCTTCAGCCAGGGCGGCGTCATGTCCTACAGTCTCGCCTTGAGCCATCCAGAACGATTTGCCGCGCTGGCCGTCCTCAGCAGTTGGTTTCCGAAAGAGCTCGAAGCGCGGCTGAACGTGAGCGATGCAGTCCAGGCGCTGCCAACGCTAATCCAACATGGCACGCAAGACTCCATGATAGAGGTCGACCGCGCGCGGGACTCGGTAGAACGGTTGCGTCAGCTCAAACTGCCGCTCACTTTTCGCGAGTACGATATGGGACATGATATCACGCCGGCAAACCTCCGCGAATTGTCGACCTGGTTAGACGAGAAGGTATTGAATACGAGGGGTTAGCACATAACCCCTAGTTTCTATTAGCGTTTAGTTTCGGGTAGGCTTGGAAAGATTCGCAGCAAAATGGCCTAGGCCCTTAACCTTAACTCATGCTGATTCCAACCCACGGGTCGTTTGACATTTCATGCGATTCTGAACGGATGACAACCAAATTTTACGACTGAGAGGTGGCCACTTGAAGCTCAAGCAAATCGCATCATTCTCAGCTTTACTATTCGTTTTGAATAACTCCACTGTCTGGTCGCAAGAGCCCATCCCGTTTGTGCCCACGACGATGCCAGTTGTTGAGCGTATGCTCGAACTGGCTGGAGTCAGGAAAGGCGACGTAATATACGACCTTGGCTGCGGCGATGGACGTATACTCATCCATGCCGCGAAAAAATATGGCACGCGAGGCGTCGGAGTTGATTTGGACCCACAACGAGTAGCAGAGGCTAAACAAAAGGCCACAGAGGAAGGGGTCAGCCATCTGCTGGAATTTCGCGCGGAGGACGGGACCCAAACGGATATTTTCAAGGCAACGGTAGTCACACTCTACATGTTCAAATGGTTCAACAACGCGATTCGATCCAAGCTACAGAAACTCAAACCGGGATCCCGTATCGTGTCTCATGATTATGACATCGACGACTGGAAACCTACGCGGGTTGTAAATCTTGAGCCGGGGAAGGACCCCGACATCGAAAGGCATCACACGCTCTATTTATGGGAGGTCAACGCGGAGTCACCCGCGCCATAGAACGCAATCCTCTACGGGCAATGCTGGATGAAGTTCTCGGTTTTGGCCGGCGTTCTTCTGGTGTCATCTTAGGATGGCTCCTACACGGAAACTGGTCACCCCGCCCAATCACAAAACTAAACACCGAAAGTTCAAATTAAATATCTCGTCATCGACGGCAGGCGATCATAGAGAAAAAGCCGAATCAGTCCCACCGAAATCTCCTGAATCGAAATCAGTTACAAATATCACTGACACATCCGGTGCCCGCGCCGGCAACGTCGTTCCGTTTAGAGATCTCCCCTACGAGCCAATCTTTCGTGGAGATCAATCTGTTGCGTCGTTCAGTTCAATCTCAGGCTAAAAATCTGGTTTTTCCGCTCGACGAATACTTTTTTGCCTTCTGTCGTAAATGTCACTTTTCTCTGCTACCTTCCGCGTAATACGCAAATGGTGTCTGCAATGAAAAAAGCTGGGGTCTCGTCAATCCTGTTCGTAGTGATTCTACTTGCTGTTGGAGTCATAGCCGAGGCGCAGCAGCCGAAGAAAATCCCTCGGATAGGCTATCTATCAAACCTCGAGTCAGCTACTGACTCCGCCCGTGCCGAGGCAATTCGGCTGGCTCTGCGCGAGCGTGGCTACATAGAAGGACAGAACATCGCCATCGAGTACCGATATGCGGAGGGGAAGCCCGATCGGCTCCCTGAGCTTGCGGCCGAGCTGGTGCGTCTCAAGGTCGATATCATTGTGGTCGCAGGAGGGAGCCCGATGATCCAGGCGGCCAAGAATGCGACCAAGACGATTCCCATTGTTATGTCGGGTGGGTCCGATCCCGTCGAGGCAGGCCTGGTTGAAAGCCTTGCCCGTCCCGGCGGCAACGTCACCGGGCTTACAAACCTTAACAGAGAACTAGGCGGGAAGCGGCTGGAGCTGTTCAAAGAAGCCGTTCCCAAAGTTGCCCGTGTCGCGGTTCTCTACGATCCGGCCATTCCAGCCCAAGTACTCGACGTGAAAGAGCTTCTCCCAGTCGCGGCGCGCGCACTGAGGTTGACTATTCAGCCTTGGGAGGTACGAGGCACGGACGATTTCGAGAGGGTATTCGCTGCGCTAAACAAGCAGCGCCCGGATGGACTCTATCCCACGGGGGGGCCGCTAATGAATGCTAACGGAAAGAATGTTGACGAAATCTTTGGTTTAAAGCCCCGCTATAACATCGCTCCGACTCAAGAAGCGCCCGTGATCATTCAAGCCGTGGGAAAACGAACCCTCGAGCTGTTCCGCTGGGGATTGATCCCCTGGTGGGCCAAAGATCCGGCCATCGGTAACGAGATGATCAACGCCCGCGCTGAAACGCTTACCGAAAGACCGGCTTTCAAACACCTGCTAGGGACGCGCCGCTGTCTCGTTCTTGCCGATGGATTTTACGAGTGGCGGAAAGAAGGAAAGGACAAGGTTCCCATGCGCTTCAAACTCAAGTCCGGGGAGTCGTTCGCGTTCGCCGGTCTATGGGATAGCTGGAAGCAACCGGACGGAAACCTCTTGCGCACCTATACGATTGTCACGACGTGAGCAAAGGGTTCATCGGCTTTCTCTCGTGGTCCTTAGCTCCAAACCAGAATGTCTCTTTCCATGACAGCCAGGCTGTTTTGAGGTCTTCCTTGAGCGAACGGCGGCTCACCAAATATTCCGTAAAAGCCACGCCAGGGAACCACGGTAACATGACTACACCTACCAATCTCCTGATTCACTTCTTTACGACCATTGGCTGCCTCCGAAGTGTAGTGGTATCATTCATGAAAGCACACGCCCAAGGGCCATGGTTCGCAAAGACTCAGCAGCGAATGTCTTGCTTGCGACTGGGCAGAATAAACCCCAGGACGGTCATTTGCGACATTCAAAATTAAAGCTTCCCCAACGGGTTTGCAGTCCGCGGGCAGCGCCAGTTACCTATAACGCTTTTATCCGGCGTTGATGGTGGAGGGCAACGGGACGGTTCAAATGGAAATCAGCAAACCCAAGGCGCTTAAGTAGAATGCGATACCGACCGATGAGTCATATAAAGAACAAGAGACACGGATGACTAAAATAGATCCTACGGATAACAATCAACAAGCGGGCAATTCACTCTGCGTCCTGGTGATCGAAGATCTTCCTGATCAACGCGATTTGCTGGCCATGCGTCTGCGTCGCAACGGCTACCGCGTCATTACCGCGGCGAACGGCGTTGAAGCACTCGAGAAGCTCCGAGCGGAGCAAGTGCATATCGCCTTGTCCGATGTCATGATGCCCAAGATGGATGGCTTTGAATTGATCAAAGCTATTCGCAGCGACGCTGATCTGAAGAATCTTTATCTCATCCTGACCACCGCCCTAATCCAAGAAGGGAACCGGGTCCGCGGACTCGACTCGGGGGCAGACGACTATGTCACGAAGCCATTTTCGTTTTCCGAATTGCTGGCGCGGATTCGCGTCGGATCGCGAATCGTCCAATACCAACAGAACCTGGAGTACCAGACCCAGACCGACTCGTTGACGGGCCTGTACAACCGCCGCGCGTTCGAGAAACGACTCACGGACGAGTTCGAGCGGGCGAGCCGCAATGGTCATCCCCTCTCCCTTTTAATACTCGACATCGACAATTTCAAAGATATTAATGACACTTACGGTCACAATGGCGGTGATGCGGCTCTCGTAAGGATCTCGCAGGTCTTGCGCACGACTACGCGCCAGAGCGATTTTCCATCACGGTTTGGTGGCGAGGAATTCGTTGTTATCTTGCCCGAGACCGATCACGAAAATGCTCTAACAGCCGCGGAAAGGCTTCTCGGCGAGATCCGTTCATCGGTCTTTTCCGCGAACAATGCTTACTTTTCCCTGACGCTGAGCGTAGGTGTTAGCTCCACATCGATTCATCCCTACGCCAATGCGAACCAGATGATAGAGGACGCGGATCGAGCGCTTTATACCGCCAAACACAATGGCAAAGACCGGATCGAAGTCTTTTGGCCCGACATCTCCAAGGGTGACACATCCAATCGCCTACCTGACTCCCGTCCCGTCATTTCGGCACGTTGAAATCGAATGGCTGCGCTTCGGTGACGCACCTAAGCCGTCCAATACGTACGCATCCAGCCGTGGTTCAAATGGTTTACATGTTCAACGTTCGGTGAATTGGATTGACAATATGGAAAAATGGGAGCGAGCTAGCATTTAGAGTTTGCCGTTTACAACTTAGCTGAAGGCTCAATCAAAGTACGGAACCAAAACTGAGCGTGATCGTTCCGTGTACGATTCGGTGTCCGTCTTTCGCTCCAAACAGCAATTGAGATCGAGATTTTCTCTACAAATAAGCTCCTGCGGGCCACAGGCAAAGATGTAAACATGAGATCAGGGTTCCGCACGTTGACAGAGATTTTGGCGCTCGCCGCGGTTTATTTCTGCGCCGGCAAGCTCGGGCTTTCATGGGCGTATATACACGCGAGTGCCTCTGCGGTTTGGCCCCCGACCGGGTTAGCTTTGGCGGCACTGCTCCTCTGGGGATATAAACTTTGGCCGGGAATTTTTCTCGGCGCCTTTCTGGTGAACATCACCACGCAAGGGTCGGTGGCAACCACACTTGGCATTGCCGCCGGTAACACGCTCGAGGCGCTTTTAGGCGCTTGGGCGATCAATCGCTTCGCCAATGGCACGAAAGCCTTTGAACGAGCGAGAAACATTTTCAAGTTCGTCCTGCTCGCTCCGATTCTGAGCACCGCGGTTAGCGCGACCTTCGGCGTCACCAGCTTGACCCTGGGTGGCTTCGCTCACTGGAATCAGTACGCAGCCATCTGGTTCACCTGGTGGCTGGGCGATGCAGTCGGCGATTTGATCGTTACCCCCATCCTGCTGATTTGGCTGACACCGCCTTATTTTCAATTGAAAACCAAATGGATCGTTGAGGCTGCAGGTTTGCTGCTATCGCTGATCTTGCTTGCCTACCTTGTGTTTTTACTAGGCATCCCTTCTAGCTCGGAATACATACTGCTCTTGCCGCTTTTGTGGGCGGCGTTCCGGTTCGGTCAGCGCGGCGCCGTGACTTCGGCGTTTATCATCTCTGCGATCGCGTTGGCCGGGACGCTAAATGGCGTTGGTCCGTTTGCCCATGCAAGCCCTAATGAATCGCTGCTGCACCTGCAATCCTTTATGGGCACTATCGCCATTGCGGCGTTGGTGCTTGCTGCAGTCATTTCCGAGGGCCGGCGGGCCGAGCATCTTCTAGAGGTTCAAGATGCAGTGAGCCGTATCTTGGCAGAATCTCCAGCTCTCAAAGAGGCTGCCGCCAAAATCGTCCAGGTGTTATGCGAACGGTCCGGATGTGATCTGGGCGCCGTTTGGAGCATGGATCGAGCTAGCGGTGAATTACGCTGCTTTGAGGTGTGGCATCCGCCGTCAATACAAGCATCGCAGTTCGAGGCCGTCACTAGAGAAGGCAGGTTTACTCGTGAAACTGATTTGCCAGGCCGAGTTTGGAGCACCGGCAGGGCGGTCTGGATCCCCGATGTGGCGACGGACAGCAATCTCAGACGCGCGCCGGTAGCGATCAAAGAGGGGCTACATAGTGCCTTTGGCTTCCCGATCAAACTGGGAGACAAGACCCTTGGGGTCATCGAATGCTTCAGCCGCGAGATTAGGGAACCGGACGATCGCTTCCTGCAAATGGTCAGCGATATCGGCGGCCAGATCGGCCAGTTTATGGAGCGAAAGCATGCGGACGAACTCGTGCGTCAAGCAAAAAGCGATTTGGTCAAAGCCAACGAAGAGCTCGAAAGGCGAGTTCAGGAGCGCACGGCCGATTTGAAGCAAGCCAACGCGGCTCTATTAAGAACCATCGAGGAGCAAAAAAAACTTGAAGAGCAACTCCGCCACGCGCAAAAAATGGAAAGCATCGGGACGCTGGCCGGCGGCATCGCGCATGATTTCAACAATATCCTCACTATTATCCAAGGTTACGCTGAGCTCATCGGCGAGGAACA
This sequence comes from uncultured delta proteobacterium, assembly GCA_963840855.1. Taxonomy (GTDB): domain Bacteria; phylum Desulfobacterota; class Binatia; order UBA9968; family UBA9968; genus DATACQ01. Next base: position 20,127 of record CAWJBB010000075.1, on the reverse strand, counting down.
GTTAACCGAGCAGGAGATTGACAAAAGTTTGAAAACCATCGACCAACAAATCAAACGCGGCACGTCCATGGTGCGGCAACTTTTGACCGTGGCGCGCAGGACGAAAGCGCAGTTAGCTCCCATCGATGCCAACGACCTCGTTTTGACGATCAGCGAGTTGATCAAACAATCGTTTCCCAAAATTATTGACGTCGCATTGGATCTTGACCCTGGACTGCCGTCGGTAATGGCAGATTCAAATCAATTGAGCCAAGCGCTGCTCAATATTTGCGTCAATGCGCGCGACGCCATGCTGGCAGGCGGGAAACTCACAGTCAGAACGGAAAGGATCGACGAAAACAAAGCGCGGGAGCACCGCCTCGAAGCCGGCACGGAGTCGTATGTCTCAATTGTGATCAGCGATACCGGGATGGGAATGAAAGAAGAAGTCCGGGAGCGAATTTTCGAGCCGTTCTTCACTACTAAAGGAATCGGTGAAGGGACGGGGCTGGGACTCGCAATCGTCTACGGCATCGTCAAAGAGCATAAGGGTTTCATCGAAGTGGAAAGTAAGCCTGGAGGCGGCACCACGTTTCGGCTCTATTTGCCGGTGCTTCGGGCGGAAGGAAAATCCTCGGTTGATGAGATAGTGAAAAAGGAAGGCGCCAGTCGAAAATACGCTAGTGGTCGAGGAACCGTTCTCGTGATCGAAGACGAAGAGGCGCTGGTTCGCCTTTTGAGAGAGGTCTTGTCGAAAGCGGGCTACCAAACCCTGACTGCTATGGACGGCGAAGAAGCGATAGACCTTTATCACCATCATAAAGAAGAGATTGATATCGTGGTGCTCGATCTCGGCTTGCCCAAAATTACCGGCTTTGACGTGATTCATGAGCTGAAGGAGCAAAACCCGGGGATAAGGATTATCATCACAACCGGTTATCTAGAGCCGCAAGTGAAATCAGAACTCTTCCAGGCCGGCGTGAAGGACTGCATTTACAAACCATATTCGGTCGATGACCTCGTTGAAAAGGTCGGGTCTCTAATTGAACACTCACGAACATCATCCAAGATGATCCCCTACAACTGATCTATAAAGCGGCACAGGCAGCGCTTGAAAGATGGCGCGGCCTCTTCCTATGCTCACGGCGTGTCAGAGAAAACAACATCTTTCGGCCTCACCTTGTCCAATCGCGCGCTGGTTACGTGGGGAACGCCGCCAAAGGAACTTATCGACATGGCAGTCGAAGCCGAGAACACTCTCGATCTTGTCCCGAAATCAGGATAGGGTTTTTCAGCAGAATCCCCCATACAAGCCTGGCCTTTCCCCTGATTCCCCAAAGGTCCCAACCGTCGAAGTGTACACGAACCAGTTTAAAGCCGCTTTCTCGGCGTCGAACTTGATTTCTCCATCGACTCAATCCTGTGAGATTTGACCGTTGCGTCGATCAATTCAATCCTACGTCGAAATTAGCCTTTTCCCCCTCGATGAATCTGGTTCTCCTTCTGCCGTAAAAATCATGCCTGTAGACCCCCATTGTTCATAAGTTAACACCTGATCTGACAGCGGTAAGTTAAATCCTCGTTGTCAGTTGTTGTTGGTTCCTCCAGCTCACGCCGCGATCATCTTCTTTTTGGCCAGTGGGATGCTATCGATACGATTTTGCGTCGGAGACTTTGGCCGCAGACCGCTGCTCATCATCGAGAAATGACGAGGGCCAGCGATGGATGCGGGATTTACGAACGGTTAAGTCGAATCCATGATGAACGGATGCAGGTTTGCCGTTGGTTGAACGAGAAACGGGATACAGCGACCGCATCCCGGTTGATTCCGATCACGGATGATCTCACGCATCTGGTTGCGGAGATCAGCGTAAAGAAGAAACTCCAGGAAATGATTTAGGGTAGCGTCGGTGCGCTACGGTTTGGACTATTTCCGATCACGGATTTATCTGTCGCGTTTAGTTCAATCTCAGGCTGATTTTGGTTTTTTGGTGTGATGAACGTGCGACAACTATCAGCAAAAGACCCGTTTGGCCCCAACGCCTGCAGATTCCTCCAAATAACAAATATCATGCCTGACCATGATCCTGGCCCCGGTCCGACCCGGGAATCCCTCGGACGTGAGTTGGTTTGTTAAGGGGTTGCGGCAGAACCAGAACCCCCGGCTCGTTTTTAGAGTTAGAAGATGGTGAGTAAATTTCCTACTAATTGGAACTCTGAGTGTCTACTTATTCAAACACTGTGAAAGGTTTGTTCAATAAATTTCAAGCGCTTCTGCTGGCATGTGGATTGCTGCACTGAAAGAGGGCTGACTTCGCCCTACCCTGCCATCGGAAGCGCGACTTCTATGCGGGGTCAGTCGCCCTTAAGCCGGGATAGCCTTAAAAAAGGAAATGAAAATAGAGTAGGTCATGAAAAAAATCTTTTGTACGGCCCTATTCTTACAAGTATTGGTGTTTGTACTGACGGCGCCTGGTCTGTTTGCAGACGAAAGACGGGAATTCATTTCGAAAACAATGAATTCTGACGTCCGTAAGCTTTTGGAAAACTGCGGCAGAGAGATAATTGGCGCGGAGCCATTTTCAAGCAAAAATAATAATACCATGGACTATATGATCGGCTTTTATAATACCGATTACGGTTTACTTGTTACGCTTCAGACACTAAAACAACGTTTAGATGAGCACAGACGCGCGATTCCGGATGTTTATAATAGCGAACTTGTGGCTGTTGTATTTGTTGATAGGTCGCTCTTGTGGTATGAATCTGAAACCGCTAAGAGCACATTGAAAGCAAAAATGGCGCGGTTAATAAGAACCCGATCTGTTTAAGCAGCCACAGGCTGCTTTTTATTTTATTGAGTCCTGCATCGTGACATACCTCGAACTTGCAACACGCTTATCCAAAAACTTGAAAGCATTTCAACGCCAATCATCCCGTTGGACTACGGGCGGATTACTAAAACTTGTCGCACTCTGGATTTGTACAAAGCTCTCGCCGCGGGCGAATACAGTGATCAACTGACCGTTTCAAGCCCAACCGAAAGCCTTCAGTATTGAACTGATTTCTCCTACGACTCAATCCTACAAGACGCGACTGATGCGTCCAGTTCAATCCTACGACGATAATAGAGCTTGACTTTGATCGAACTGATAAAATAGCTTGGGGTAGCCAGAGTGTGCTGGCTTTTCAGAATCATTCGAAGAAGCCTAACATCCCTTTACTTTGAGGAGGTGCACGATGCTTTCGCACAATTACTCCTACAAGGAATGTCTCGACAATTCCAAGAAGGTAGCGTGGAAAGAGGACGATGTTTTTGCAGGCAAGAATTTCGATTTCTCGAAGCGTTTCCTGCCGAATCGGTTGAGCGGTGTTGACGATATCACATGTCTGAACGACAACGAGAAGCGCCAGTTGAACCAGATCATGGGCAACGCCTACTGCCACATCTTCGCTTTCGTGGAGGAATTTATTATTCCCATGGTGACACAAACGGCGTTGAAGGACATCCACGGGGAGGAAGTCAGGCTCCGCTCACTGCTGCGGTTCGCCGAGGAAGAGCTCAAGCATCAGGAACTCTTTCGCCGCTCGATGGCTTTGTTCGACCAGGGCTTTGGCGCGAAGTGCGGCTTAATCCCCGGTCGGGAAGATGTAGCGAAGGTCGTCCTGAGCAAGTCGGTGCTGGCCGCGCTGTACTTGACCACGGTAATCGAATGGTTTACCCAGCTCCATTACGTCGAACACGTGCGTGATGGGTCGGGTCTCGATGAGCTGTTCCGCGATCTTTTGAGATTTCATTGGATGGAAGAGGCCCAACACGCCAAGCTTGATACCCTGCTAATCGACGAAATTGCCGAGACGGCGACCCTAGAGGAGCGAGAAACTGCTGTGGATGAGCTCCTCGAACTTGGGGGAGCTATCGATGGGTTACTGTTGCAGCAGATCAAGCTGAACATAGAGACTCTGCAAAATGTGACCGGCCGCAGGTTCACGGAGGCAGAGAAAGAGGAGATTTCGACGAAGACCCACCGCGCCTGGAGATGGACTTTCCTGGTATCGGGATTGGAGCATCCCAACGTTGTCAAACTCATCAACGAGTTGACTAGAGAAGGACCAGAAAAGATCAAGGGTGCAGCCAAAGCGCTTTCCGCCTAGCATGACCTGGCCACCAAAGCAAAAACTGGAAAGAAGAAACGCTGAGGCAAGACCTTCCGAGAGAAACAATTGATGTGCGGTCATCACGTCTCTCAATCACGGGCGATTGTGTTGCCGCGTCACCAACTTTCCGGTTGAAACCGACGCTCGAAGCACCACCCACCCGAAACGTTACGATTGAACTGAATTCTCCGACGTCTCAATCCTGTGAGATTTGTCCGTTGCGTCGTTCAGTGCAAAGCTAGAATGGAAATCGATTATCGATACCGCACAGTTTACGGACAAGATGGTCGGAACCGGATGGTGGCGCATTGACTTAGGGTGGACCGTCTGACTTGTGATGTGTGTTGCGCATGCTCATCCCATATCTCGATTATCTGCTGCTCCCCGCTCTAGGTTTGTTCATAGTCCTGGTGGCTTTCGGCCTATGGCAAAAAAAGGGTGAGCGTAAATAGCTATGCAAGACACTACGGTTTTCCACAGGAAGACCTTGTCCTAAGGAGTGTGCTAATAGTGAGACCCTCCACGGAGGTTGACTATCCATGAACCCCCTGATCTGCCCAACCTGCGGCTGCTCCCTGGTCCGACTTGGAATCACCCCGGTTCCGACGCTCTCTTTCCGGTATCGGAACGTCGAGTATTTCTTCTGCTGTGCCGGTTGCCGCGACCTCTTCGTTAAGGACCCAGAGCCTTACCTTAGAGAGACTGAATCCCTAGAAGTCTGTCCGGTATGCTTGGCTGAAAAACCAGCATCGCATGCTGTCCGCGACGAGTACGCGGGCCGCGTCTTTTACTTTTGCAGATGTCCGCACTGTTTGGAGGAATTTCATCGACGCCCGGCGCACTATGTCGACCGCCTCGAACGCCCAATAGAGCATCCCGGCGTCTTCGCCAATGAGCCGCCGTGCTGTCCCGATTCGCCCCTTGAATCAGCGGTGTTACAGTCCACCATTACTTGTCCTGATTGCGGTCACCAAAGCCACGAGACCATGCCGACGGACGCATGCGTGTACTTCTATGAATGCCTGGGCTGCCACACGACGCTGCGCCCGAAACCAGGCCACTGCTGCGTCTTTTGCTCGTACGGCAGCGTCGCCTGCCCCTCGGTTCAGTTCAAGTGAAACGCGCATGACGCAGCTAAGACGGCTTAACAACGCGCTGAACCGGAGGCGCCGCAAGGCGCGCCGCTTTAATCCTACAAGACGCGACTGTTGCGTCGTTCAGTTCAATCTTGAGCGGAAATGTAGCGTTGGTCAGATCCCCAGCAGCCTCGTCAGCGGAAAAACCTTAACCTTTCTCGAAAAACAATGTGACTTAAACTAAGAAAGCTAAAGCTCAATAACGCAAAAAGAATGAGCACAATCCGGGAAAGAACGATGGCGCGAAGCAAAAACAGGATTGCGAGAAAAATAACCAGGGCAAGGCTGTGGCCCCTGAGCACGTCGACCAGTTCACGCTTTTGGCCAGACAGTCGCAGGGGACGATAGAAATCCAACCAGTAAAAAACCACTGCCCAAACGATCAAGATGATGAGCCAGGCGATGCTATAGTGTACGAGAAGATGCGGTTCAGGTTCCGGGAACAAATCGGTTTCAAAGCGGATCAGGTAGGCGAGCCACCAGGCGACGCTCAAAAAAAAGAGGTCGTTGAGCATCATCAGACTCTGGAAGAACTCGCTGCGTTGCATTAGCACGGGTTAGCCACTCCCCACTCGCTCAAACGGGCCTGGATGTATTCGAAAATTTGCTTTCTGAAACGTTGGGCCGAAAATTGCGCGGCGTGTTCACGTACTTTTCCTGGCTCAAAGAAGCTATCCATCCTTTGATAAAGCTCAACTGCTTCAATTAAATGCTCTGGGGTCTGCTCCGAGAAAAAAATTCCAGTGGGCGCCCCGTCGTTTTCAGCGCTTGCCTTCACTGGAATCACCGTTTCGAGCACCCCGCCTTTCCCACATGCGAGGACCGGCCTGCCACAAGCGTGAGCCTCAAGGGGGACAATACCAAAATCTTCTTCTCCAGGGAAAATGAGTGCTTGACAGCCGTATAGCTCAGCCAAGGCCGACTCGTCAACCCAACCGAGAAATTCTATGTTCGACCTGGCATTTCGTTCCAGCCGGCCGGCGTTGCAACGGGCCCTCTCCGACAACCTTCAGCGGAAGGCGCATTTCGTTAAACGCACGAATGGCAATGTTAATTCTTTTGTAGGGTACCAAAGCCTACGGAATTTCTCTCCTGCAACGCAGGCATGTTACGTCTATGCGGTGAGCAGACTGGCCCGATATCACAAGAAATCACCAGATCAGCTCAGCAAGGAGGACATCCGAGCTTTTCTTGTGCATCTCACGGTGGGACGGTTTCTACTTCGGGTTTTTCTTAGCCTTCTCTTGCAATTCCTCTAACGCTTTCACACTCAGCTCCGATTTTTGCCTCTTGCCCTGGTCACCACGCGGACACCTTGATGAAAAACCGCTTTCGACTGGACTAGTTACAATCGCACACAGGATGAACAATCCTGGGGCATGGACACCTTTCTCCACTGTCCAGGTGTCGTCCATGACGAACTGAAACAGGACCGATAAACCCGCTGATCGTCTACGACCATATGATTGATTTCTACTGACGCGTCGATCAGTTCAATCTCAGGCTAAAAATCTGGTTTTCCCACTCGACGGATATCTTTCGCCTTCTGTCGTAAATGTCACTTTTTTCTGTTACCTTCCGCGTAATGCGCAAATGGTGTCTGCAATGAAAAAAGCTGGTGTCTTGGAATCCTGTCCATAGTGATCCTCCTTGCTGTTGGAGTCATAGCCGACGCGCAGCAGCCGAAAAAAGTCCCGCTGAGGTGCTAACCAGGGCGAATAAGCTGATCAAGTGATGGAAAAGAACCAAGCTGCGCTGCCATGATTGCACTTGATTTCTTCATCCAATAAATCCTGGAAGAATTGGCTGATGCGTTCAGTTCCATCTCAGGCCAACGACGGGCATTGTTCGACCCAACCTAGCGGGACCGCGGAAATTTATGGTCGGGATACCCAAGAACCCTAGGCGTGTTATTGTCATGGAAGAAGCTGGATCATAATCATCAGGGAGCGATCAGGACCGAATTCACCCGTGCTGCTGTAGGGGTAGATCGTCGGGTGACAACATCCGAATCGGAGGCTTTATGTTTTTCAAACAATTGTTCGATCCTACCTCATCGACGTATACCTATCTGATCGCCGACGACGAGACGCACGAGGCGGTGCTGATTGATCCGGTCATCGAACAATTAGAGCGCGACCTCAAGCTGATCCGCGAGCACGATCTCACCTTGAAGCACATTCTGGAAACCCACGTCCACGCAGATCACATCACCGCCTCGCTGGCGCTCAAGCAGGCCACCGGGGCGCAAACCGCGGTATCGAACGACTGTCACGCGCAAGGCTACGACCGCATGCTCGAAGACGGCAACGTCATTCTGTTCGGCCGCGAGGAGATTCTGGTGATCGCTACGCCCGGCCATACCTCCGGGAGCGTTTCCTATCTGTGGCGTGATCGCGTGCTAACCGGGGATACTCTGCTGATCGGTGGCTGCGGCCGGACCGATTTTCAGAACGGTAGCCCAGAGGCACTCTGGCTAAGCATCACCGAAAAGCTGTTCCGGCTGGACGATCAGGTGTTGGTTTACCCCGGCCATGACTATAAGGGTCGCAGGGTGAGCAGCGTCGGTGAAGAAAAGCAATTCAATGCGCGCCTGGCCGGCAAAAGTCGCGAGGAGTTTATCGCGATCATGAACAACCTCAATCTGCCCACGCCCAGTCGCATCCAAGAGGCCGTGCCGGCCAATCTGGCCGGTGGCGTGGGCTTATCTGAATCGGATGGCGCCCGCGTGGTGCAGGCCGCACTTGAAGCCGGTACACCTTTGCGTAGCGTGTCGGCGCAGCAACTGTCGGTTCTAGCCGGCTCTGGGAGATTGCACATCCTAGATGTGCGCACGCCTGGCGAGTTTGCCAGCTTGCGCATCGCGGGTGCGGTCAATGTTCCGTTCGAACGGCTCGATCCGCCAGCGTTGTTGACGCGGTTCGGCGCCGAGACCCCGCTCTATTGCGTCTGTCAGACCGGCACGCGCAGCCAGTTGGCCGCCCAGCGGCTCCGCGCCGCTGGCTTCACCAATGTTGTGCATGTCGATGGCGGCACCAACGCGTGGACATCGGCAGACCTCCCGTTAGTGCGCGGCGAGCGCAGCGTGATTTCGCTGGAGCGGCAAGTGCGTATTGCCGCGGGCCTGTTATCCGTGCTCGGCGTTATCACAGGCGCGTGGGTCCATCCCGCTGGCTACGGGGTGTCGGCGCTAATTGGCGCCGGTCTTGTCTATGCGGGAGTGACCAACAGCTGCGGCATGTCTATGGTCCTCGCCAGGCTGCCCTGGAATCAGGCGAGTATCTAGTCTCCAGGGTCCAAACTTCGGCTCGAACGTATTATCGCGAGATTCCACCCCGTCGTGTTAATGAGGGCGGAAAAGGTGATCGAGTGAAACTAGGCATGAGGCGAAAGGAGTGAGGCGTGAGGAAGATGGTCTCGACTCGGCAAAAAAAGCCACGCCGAGGGTACCTCTCGGCGTGGCTTAACTTGAACTTTAGACCCGTTCGCCGGGCTCAGGGCGGGCCTTGAACTTTGAACTTGCTCTAGTACGGCCGCGCCGTTGGTGAAGTCCTGGCCATCTCTTCGAGCCGGCGGACGCGCTCTTCCATCGGCGGATGGGTGCTAAACAGCGCGGCCATGCTGCGGCCGGTTAAAGGACTCACGATAAACATATGGGCCGTGGCGTTGGCCGCTGCGGGGCTCGCATGAAGCGGAATCTGCTGCGAGCCGATATGCAACTTCTTTAACGCGCTGGCGAGCGCCAACGGATCGCCGGTGATCTTGGCGCCGCCTGCATCGGCGCCGTATTCACGCGAACGCGACACCGCCATTTGAATCAGCATTGCCGCCAGCGGCGCCACGATCATCATGACGATCAATCCAAATATGTTGCTGCCGCCGCCTTCGTCGTCGCGGTCACGATTGCCACCGAAAATCATTGCCCACTGCGCCATCTGCGCCATATAACTGATGGCGCCAGCCAGGGTCGCGGCGATGGTGCTGACAAGAATATCCCGGTTCACGACATGGGAGAGTTCATGTCCGAGCACGCCGGCAAGCTCGCGTTTGTTCAAAATGCGCCGGATTCCTTGGGTCACCGCCACTGCGGCATGTTGCGGATTACGCCCGGTGGCGAACGCGTTAGGGGTTTCTTCCGGAATTAAGTAAACCTTGGGCATAGGCAGTCCCGCCCTGGTGGCCAGGTCACTGACCAGCCCATAGAGTTCCGGGTCGTCGTTGGCGGTTATTTCCTGGCCACGATACATTTTGAGAACGATCTTATCGCTGAACCAATAGCTGAAGAAGTTCATGCCACCGGCAATGACTAGAGCTATAACCGCACCCTGGCGACCACCCAGCATGTCACCGATCCAGACCAGCAGCGCCGTAAGGACAGCTAGCAGTATAGTGGTGCGAAAAGTATTCATATCCGGTCCCCCTTATGGAATAATCCTAGAATAATCGCTAAGTAAGTCAAGGTAAAACTCACAGCGCTCAATTTGCGCACGCGATAGCGAAAAAGCAAGACCCAGAAAGGCCCAATTTAGAGAGCCAAAAACATCGAAGAATCGCCGCCTCCCGCGGCAAGGAGTTCCCCCATGCAAATTGGCGTAGTTTTTCCCCAGACTGAAATCGGCGCCGACCCGGCCGTAATCCGGGATTTCGCCCAAACTGCGGAGGACCTGGGATATCAGCATATACTCGCTTATGATCACGTGATCGGCGCCAACCTTGCCAGCCGGCCGGGCTGGCGCCCGCCCTATTCTCATTTGGACGTGTTTCACGAGCCCTTTGTTCTGTTCGGTTTCCTCGCTGGAATTACCAAATCCATCGAACTCGTTACGGGCATCATCATACTACCCCAGCGCCAAACCGTCCTGGTCGCCAAACAGGCCGCCGCTCTGGACGTTCTATGCGGTGGCAGGCTTCGCCTCGGTATCGGCATCGGCTGGAACCCGGTGGAGTACGAAGCGCTCGGTGCAAATTTCCACGACCGCGGGCGCCGCTGCGAAGAGCAAGTCGACGTGATGCGCAAACTCTGGACGCAGAATCCAGTTACCTATGAAGGCCGCTGGCACAAGATCACCGACGCCGGGATCAATCCGATGCCGGTGCAACGGCCAATTCCGATCTGGTTCGGTGGCACCGACGATCGTGTTTTGGATCGGATCGCGCGCCTTGGCGACGGCTGGTTTCCCCAGTTCAGCCCCGACGAAAAATGCCGGGCGGCTATTGACAAAATCTTCGCTCACGCACGGGCAGCCGGGAGAGATCCTGCGGCCATCGGTATCGAAGGTCGTTTGGCTATCGGTCGGCGCCCGCCAGACGAATGGATTAGCGACGTCAAAGCGTGGAAGCAACTAGGCGCAACCCACCTCACGGTCAATACCATGAAAGCCGGTCTGGCAACCCCGAGCGCGCACATCGAAGCCATCCGCCGCTTCCGCGAAACAACGGCGTCAATCGGGTAGCGCCGTCTCTGATCCGTCGATCTAAATCCGCCTTCGATTATCAGTCTTCTGCCGTCATCATTATCTTCACCCGTCCTCTCACCGCCTCGAACGGCTCGCCGCCGTCAGCCACCGCTGCGCGGATCACGCTGATGGTTTTGTTCAAGTCGTTGCCTTGCGTTTCGTACAGCGCCTGAAAGAGCCGCAATTCTTTAAAGTAGAGCAGATAATGAACCATGACGGCGTTATTCAATGGTTGCTTGGGAAAGTTGCGAAAACGGTGCGACGGGTTGCCTGCGACCTGACCCGCCCACCGCTCCTTACCCTCGGCGAAAACTTTGTCGCGTTCGCGAAGCTTTTCCGACAACGGCATTTCCATCCCGTAGAGGGTTGTCAGATCGGCACCGAGCTGTTCGATGAAAGCGGAAAATTCCAGCTCGTTATCCCAGGCCTCCAGCGCGCGCCGGTGCTCGGCGCTGCCCTCGCCGGATTTGTCGCGGAAAAAATCGATGGCGGCGCGACCGCCGACGAAGTTGGCCATACTTTCATTGAACGCGCCGGCGCCCTTGATATAGAGGGTATTGTGAAACAGCTCGTGAAACACCACTTCGGCAAGCGTTATTTTGTCGTAACGCAAAAGGTGCGAGAGCAGCGGGTCGTCGAACCAGCCGAGGGTGCTGAATGCCGCAGTGGAGCGGATGTTTGTGTCATAGCCGGCGGCTTGCAGCTCGGCGGCGGCTAGTTCGGCGTCGCTTTTCGAAAAATATCCCTTATACGGCACCCGCCCGACGATGAGAAACCACCAGGTATACGGTTTTAACTCCGTCTTGGGCGCCGCGGTAAGAAGGAATGAGAGATCGGGCCGGTCGACATAAGAATAACTTGAATAGCTGCCGCCGACGTTCATCTTGAGTACGTCGCGCGCATACTGGCGCACGGCCAGAACGAGTTTGAGTTTATCTTGCGTGTCGGCATTTATCTCCGGCTTTTGCAGATAATCGGCAATGGATTCGCGCCGCCAGAGAATCATCCCCTCTTCGTAGGCCGCTCGCAGCACATAAAATGGCGAACAAGCGGAAAGCCCAGAGCCGATGAGCGTAACGAGGAGTAGGCAACCGAAAACCCGGCGGGAACTATTATTCCTAAATCGCAGCCTGCTCAAATAGATCTCAGAGGCGGAGCATGCGACCTTCGTGACTCGTGTTCGTGGTTCGTGTTCATCCGAGCACGAGAAGACGAGCACGATATTCAGAATTTTTCAGCAGTCCGCTATGCGATGACCTTTTGCGCCGGCTCATGGCTGACGAGCTTCAACTCTTCCCGTTCGTATTGTAATTGATAGAGACGGTGATAAATACCGCCCCGCGCCATCAGTTCGGCGTGGGAACCCACCTCGCGCACTTCACCATGGTGCAGCACGATGATTCGGTCGGCATTGCAAATCGTCGAAAGGCGGTGCGCGATCAATAGACAGGTGCGCTTCTGCATGACCTTTTCCAGCGCGTCCTGGATCAGCGCTTCGGTTTCGCTGTCGACGCTGGAAGTCGCCTCGTCCATGACGAGAATCTCCGGTTCGAACACCAGAACCCGGGCTAGTGACAGGAGCTGGCGCTGCCCGCCGGAAAAGTTACTGCCGCGCTCGCGCACCAGAGCGCCAAACCCATCGGGCAGCTGCCGGATAAAATCGTCCGCGTTGGCGGAGCGCGCCGCCGCCTCGATGCGCGTCATCGGCACATTTGGGTCGCCCAGCGCCAGATTGCCGCGCACGTCGCCGGAAAAAAGAAAAACATCCTGGAGCACGACGCCGATATGGCGCCTGAGCGCCTGGAGATCCCACTGGCGCACGTCAACCCCGTCTACTTTGATCGAGCCCTGCTGAATATCGTAGAAGCGGTTGAGCAACCTGATGATCGTGGTCTTTCCCGAACCCGTGGCGCCGACCACGGCGACTTTCTCACCCGGCGCGATTCTGAACGACACGCCCTTGAGCACCAGATCGCCCGGCTTGTAGTGAAACCAGACGTTGTCGAAAACCACTTCGCCGCGAAACGGCGTGGGCACGACGGCGTTCTTCGGGCTCTCGATCAAAACCGGCGTGTCGAGCAGTTGAAAGATTCTTTCCGCCGAGGACATCGCCGATTGCATCACGGCGTACTTTTGGCTGAAGTCGCGCAGCGGCACGAAAAACCGATGGAGATATTCTTTGAATGCCACTAGCGTGCCGATGCCCACCGCGCCCTGCAGCGCTGCGCCGCCGCCGTACCAGAGCAGCAGCGCGACGCTCACCGAGCCCGCCGCTTCCACCATCGAGTAAAGCGCCGCTTCATAGAGATTCGATAGATGATACGCGTCCCGGTGAGAGGAGTTAAGATCGTCGAAGTCGCGGTAACTCCTGCCTTCCCGGGCAAAGAGCTGGATCACCGCCATGCCGGAGATCGCTTCGCCCAGATAGGCATTGATGCGCGCGAGGCGCACGCGGATCAAGCGGTAGGTCTGGCGCGCCTTGCCGCGGAAAAAATTGATGGCGATGGCCATCGGCGGGATCAATGCCAGGGACACGAGCGCCAGCCTGACATCGAGGTAAAACATGATGGCGACGATCCAGAGCACCATGACAAAATCCGAAATCAGCGTCATCACGCCGGAAGAAAACATCTCTTGCAGCACGTCCACGTCGCTGGTCATGCGCGTGACCAGCCGGCCCACCGGGTTGCGGTCGAAATAGCTCATGGGGAGTTTTTGCACATGGGCAAACACCGCCACGCGCAGGTCGGCGAGGCAGCGCTGAGCCACCAGCATGGTGAGATAAAAATGGAAAAACGCCGTCACGGTTTCGCCCGCCAGCGCGCCCAGGAAAAGCAGCCCCACGTTCTGAAGGCCCCCGAGATCCCGGTTGGCGATGTACTGGTCGATGCCGATCTTCATGAGATAGGGCTGGGCCAGGCCAAAGGCCTGCTGCAATGGCAAGAGCAGCATCGCCGCTAGAAACAACCGCCGGTAAGGTAGAATAAACCGCCACAGCCGTTTGATCAGCCGAAAATCGTATGCTTTGCCAAAAACCTCTTCTTGGTGCGGCAACTCGGCCATCTAAATCTGTTCCAACTCCTCGCTTAAACGCTGCTGCTGGTAGAGCTCGGCGTACACTCCCCCACGGCGCACCAGCTCGTCGTGGCTGCCGCGCTCGATGATTCGGCCGTCGTCGAGGACGAGTATTTCGTCGGCCTCTTTCACGGCGGAAATCCGGTGCGAGATGATGAGGCAGGTTTTTTCCTTAAGGATGGATCTTAGACCGCGCAGTATTTCAGCTTCCGTCTGCGCATCGACGCTGGAGAGGCAGTCATCGAGAATCAACACAGGCGGGTCCATCACCAGCGCCCGAGCCAGCGTCGCGCGCTGCTTTTGCCCGCCGGAGAGCGTCACGCCGCGCTCCCCCACGATGGTGTCCAATTTCTCCGGAAAGACTTCCAGGTCCCGGTCAAGCCTGGCGATGGCCGCGGCGCGCTTGAGCTCGTCTTCAGTCACGTCGTCACGGCCGAAGGCGAGGTTGCGCCTGAGCGACGTGGAAAAGAGAAACGGGTCCTGGGGCACATAGCCGAGCGTTTGGCGCAGATCGCGCAAAGAGAGCTTGCGGATATCCTGGCCATCCAGGAGAATTTCCCCGCCGCCGACGTCGAACAAGCGCGGCACCAATTGCGCCACGGTGCTCTTGCCCGACCCGATGCGCCCAACCAGCCCCACGGTGCGTCCGACGGAGAGGGAAAAACTGACGCCGTTAAGGGCGCCGTAGCCGTTTTTCTGCCGCCCATAAGCGAATGAGATATTGCGGAATTCGATACCCTGTTTGAGGCCGCGCAATGGCTGTGTCGACTCGCCGTCGGCGATGGCCGGCTCGATCTTGAAAAGCTCTTCCAGGCGCTTCATGGCCGCGCGCCCTCGCTCCACCAACGAAAACATCCAGCCGAAGGCCGCGGTGGGCCAAGCCAGGACATTCAAGTAGGCGATAAAGGCGACGATATCGGCCACCAGCAGGTCGCCGCGAGCAACGCGAATACCGCCGTACCAGATGACGATCAGGATCGTAAGTCCATTGATGCCCTGCATCACCGGCGTGATAATACCGCGCAGCCGCGCCACCTCCATGCTCTTTTGCTGATAGTCTTCGTTCAGCCGAACAAACTCTTCCGTCTGGAACTTCTCCTGGGCGTAGGCTTTGACCACATGCATGCCGCTAAGATTCTCTTGGACGTGGCTGCTGAGCGCCGACAGTTGCTGCTGCACTTCCATGGAGCGTTTCATGATCTGGCCGCGAAACTTGCCCACCGCGAGGATGAGAACAGGAAACGGCGCCAACGCCGCCAGCGTCATGCGCGCGTCCATCGAGAACATCAATGCGAGAGCATAAATAAAATAAAGCGGCGCGCTGATGAAATTGAGAAAGCCGGGGCCGAGCATCACGCGCACGGCGGAGATGTCGTTGATCAGCCGCGACATCAGGTCACCGGTCCGTTGGGACTGGTAAAAGGAAACCGGCAGCTTCTGCAGGTGAGCGAAAAGATCGTTGCGCAGATCGTACTCGACGTTGCGCCCGGCGTTGAAAATCAAAGCGCGGGAGTAAGTACGCACCAACCCCTGCGCCAATGCCGCCGCGCCGATCAACCCTGCGTAAAAGGTCACGTCGCTGAGCGAGCCGCCCTGTTCGATGATGCGCACCGCTTCGCGGATCCACCACGGTATCCACATCACCAAGGTCACGGTGACCAGTAGACAAAACGCACCCAAAAAATAGCGCCGCCAATAGCGCCGGAGGTAATACTTCAAGCGGCCCATGTAACTTGTAAGAATAATCTAGCGGACTCGGGTTAGCAACGGCGCAGCCTTTGGCGGTTCAAACTTCGTCAGTTCAATGTTCAACGTTCAAAGTTCAAGGTTTTCAATCCGATTCCGGGTCTTGGCCCGACCGAGGCTTACTTCTCGAACGCGAAAAATGTCGTGGATCCGGGTTAGGATCCGAGACGTTGAACCTTGAACTTTGAACCTTGAACGTTACCTTACGGCCGCGCCGGCCGTAAGATCGTGACGTACGCCCAGGCGCCGGCCAAAATGTCTTAGCGCCAGCGCGCCCGACACGGTGATGGCGACGATGAAGATACTGATGATGCTCGCCGCCTCGCGGTTGCTGACCCCCGTCGAGGACAATTCCAAAGCCATGAGCGAGAGCGTCATGGTTTCCCGTGAAGCGAGTAGAATGATGCTGGCCGTGGCGCCGGCGGCGCTCACGAAGTTCATGACCGCCAGGAGGATCAGCGAAGGCATCAGCAACGGCAGCCAGATGCGAAGGTAGGTTCTCAACCACCCGGCGCCTGCGACCCGCGCCGCTTCTTCCATATCGGCGCCCACTTGAACCAGCACGCCTTTCATGACGTTGACTCCGGTCGTCTTTCCCTGCAGAACAACGACGATGATCAGCGCCCAGAGGGTACCAAAAAGGTCGCGCAGCACCGGCGTACCGAGAAACATCCACAACAATCCAAGCCCGGCGAGGATGCCGGGAATCGCTCCACCACCCCACACCATCAAGTCCAATGCGTTGCGCCCCGGGAGTTTCGTCCGCACCAATATATAAGCGATGATCGAAAAAAGCAGCGGGCTCAGGATGGCGGCCGTGCTGCCAAGCGCCAGTGTGGTGCGCAAGGCTTTTAGAAACACCGGATCGGTCAGTACCAGCTTCCAATGATCCAGCGTGAACCCCAATACGAAGTAGCCGATGCGGGTCATGAAACTGCCCATCACCAAGATGCACAGCGGTCCCACGGTGAGCAGGACAAGCAGCGTGGCGATAATGCCGAAACTCACATAGTTCCATCGCCCGAGATCGATGAGCCCGGGCCGGAAACTGCCGGTGATAGTCGTGTAGCGCCGCCGTTCGAGAATCCAGCGTTGCAGCGGAATGATCAGCGCGATCATCGACAGCGTAACGCTGGCCAGCACCGTCGCCTCGCCGTAGTTGGGAATCTGGTTTCGAATCAGCGAATAGATCTTGGTCGAGTAAACATAGAATCCAAATGGCATGCCGAGCAGGTATTCGGTCTCAAAAGATTGAAAGACGCGCAGGAGCTGCAGCGCAAACACCATCATCATCGGCGACATCATGAGCGGCAGCGTGATTCTGAAAAGCGTTCTCAAGTTGCTCGCGCCGCCGACCCGCGCGGCTTCTTCCAGAGTCGCGTCCATGTTGCGAAACGCCGGCGTCATGAGCATGACCTTGATGGAGATGCCGTGACCCATCAGATTAGCCCAAACGATGCCGGGAACGCTGAAGATGTTGAAAGGTCCTTGCTCAAACAGCCCCAGTTTTGTCAGCGCTACGTTGATCACGCCGATATCCGGGTCCAGCAACGTTATCCACGCGATCGTCGTCGGCAGGCTGGGCACCATGTAAGAAACCCAGAACAGGAATTCCAAAATGTGGCTGAAGGGAATCCGCGTGCGCGCGAGGACCCAGGCGATGGTGACGCCGATTGGGAAGCTTATAGCTACGGTCAGTGACCAGATGAGCACCGTATTGCCCAATGATTTGAGCAGGCCAGGCCGTTGAAACGCGTTCTGCCAATGCGTCAGTCCCCAACTGCGCGGTTCAACGAACCAGTCGGCAGCCGTGTTGAAGCTATTGATCAGTAACAGGATGACCGGCCAAATGAGAAAGTAGCCGAGGGTGATCAGCAGGGCGGCCATTATTATATGACCGCTACCAAAACGGACAACAGGGGCACGCCGTTCAGCGCGAAGTTCGTTTAATGTAGGCGAGTGTTCCATTGATTAGCGCGGCCGGTTCCAGCCGTTCAAACAGTTCAAAACGTTCAAATCGTTTTCGATCGAACAGAAATTGGAATGAATTTCTCTCATCCGGATAACGACTTGAACGGCTTGAACGATTGGTACGATTTGAACCGAAGTTATTTCTGCCTCGACTCCCATATTTTATAGATCCATTTTTGCGCCTCTTCCTGGCGCGCGCCAAATTTGGGGTCTGCGTCGGGGAAAGCGTATTCTACGCCCGGGGTGCGCCGCTGATCGATTACCACCTCACCGGCGGGAATATCGTTACGCAGCGACGAGCGGTCGAGGTTGGGTATCAAGGTATGCGTCAAAGTTTGGCCTTCCTTCGAAAGAAACCAATTGATGAATAGCTTGGCCGCGTTGGGATGCGGCGCATTGGCAAATGCCGAGATGCAGCAACCCGACCCGCCGGCGCGTATCGTGGCGACTTGTTTCGGCCAGAATACCTGCTTGATGGGCAGTCCTTTTTTCGCCAAGGCGATCAGTTCTTCGCTGCCCGTGGCAACGGCGTGGAGTGGAAATCTCCCGCCCACAAGCCAGGTTTCTAAAATCCGCCGATCGTCCGAAAACGTCACTCCCGCATTGAGCAGATATGTTCGCACCCACTCCTGCCCCCGGTCGGGCTCATAATAACTATCGATCATCTGTCTTATGCCGGAGGGGTCGCCCATCCCTTGACCGCCGATCTTGCCTTTCCAGCGCGGGTCGAAGAAATCGGTCTGTTTTTTTATGGCCGCGATTTCTGATTCCTTGATTTTGTCGGTGTTATACCAACTCTCGTACTGATCCTCTTTGGAGGCATGATAAATAAAGACATAACTGGATGCCTTGTCGGTGTACCAGTGTTTGCCCCGGTACCAGCCGGACATATCCAACACCTCGGGATGCATGAGCAGGGGCGTCAGCGGAATAATGGATTCGGATGGGAAAAGCCTCTGATTGCTCTCGCGGGAGCTGATTAGCGCGACGTCCATGGTATATTTTCCGGCCTTTCGTTCGGCCAGTATCCGGTTCACGGTGTCGGTGGCGTTGCCGGTGGACACTTCGACCTTGACGCCGAATTTTTTTTGAAAGAAGTCAACCACGGGGCGATACTGTCGGGAAGGCGCGCCGCCCGAGGCGATGGCAACCATCCCCTCTTGCTTCGCCAGCGCGCCTAACTTGGACCATTCTTGGTCGAAGTTGCCGGCAACGGCGCCGTAGGCCGGGTCGATTGGATGCAGAGCCATTCCCCAGAGCATCAACGCAACGGCCATCGGCGCAAAAGCAATCCTTGGCTTTTGATTTCCCATGACGGTGATTTTCATCGTGTACTCCTCGCTTTCATTCCGCTCTATGCAGCCAACCCGCGCCCAAGCGCTATGGCCACCCGGCCGAAGGTTCAACCACACTTTGCCGCCTTCTTCGACGGGTTCGTGATTTATCACAGGCCTGGTTGAGGGAAAAGACGCGTGGAAAATTGCCCTGATCCGTCGATATTGAACCCCGATCGCGGACTATGGAAAATTGACAGACGAGCGGCTTATTCGGTATATGGACGTTCATGCTGATCCGAGTGTTGGGTAATCATCTGGCCTTCCTTGCCGGTTGCTTGATGTTTCTCCTTTTCGCCGCCGCAAAGGCGAAAGTGCATGCGCAGACGTCTGCGAAAAAAGTCAGGATGGGTATGCAGTCGACCAACATCGGTTTTCTGCCTTTCCATGTGGCCTATCACAAGGGCTTTTACCGCGAGCAGGGAATCGACCTGGAAATCATCTTCATGGCAACCCAAGCCGTCAATGCGGCTTTCGCGCGCGGCGATCTCGACTACAGCGCCGCCGTAAACGGCATCGTTCAAACCATCGTGCGCGGTAATCCCGCCAAGATCCTCGCCTGTGCCGTCGACCGCCCGCTGCAATCTTTTATCGCCAGGAAGGAAATCCGCTCGGCGCGCGATCTCAAGGGTAAAAAGGTCGCCGGCAGCACCGCGGGCGGAACGGCGACTTTGATGGCGGACCTGGCGCTTAAACACTTCGGTCTCGTTCCCGGCCGCGATGTCGCGGTGGTGCCGCTGCGAGACAATCGATGGATAGCGCTGGAGTCGGGCACGATCGATGCGGCGCTTCTCGGCGTGCCGGAAAACATCATTGCCACGGAGAAAGGCTACAACGAGCTGCTCTTTCTTGGTGACATCGTGAGTTTTCCGCAAAACGGTTTTGGCGCCTCGGTCAAAAAGATCCAGGAGAGTCCCGACGAAGTCTACGGCATGGTTCGGGCGACGCTGCGCGGATTCATTTTTAGTTTAGATCAGCGCAACCGCGATGAAGTCATCGGCATTATCATGAAGCAATGGAAGCTTTCCGACCGCCGGCTCGCCGGTGCGATGCTCCAGCAGCTAAACCGCGGCGTGATCCGCGACATGTCAGTCAAGAACGAGGGCATGCAGCTGATGATCGACTTGGTGCGGGAAGACTCCAAAGTCTCCCAGCCCTTCGGCGTTGAGCAAATCGTCGATTACAGTTTTCTCGAAAAAGCCCGCCGCGAGCTAAATCTGGCACGGTAGTCAATACCCGAGAATTTCAGACTCGTCTTGCAACTCAGCAGCA
>CAWJBB010000074.1:0-73213 GCA_963840855.1 uncultured delta proteobacterium | reverse complement strand
CAATTCGAGGCCTGTTAAAGTGGACGTAGACGGAACGCCCTACGCCTGCTTGTCGTCGGAGCGCAATTGCTCTAAAGCCTTCTCGATCAACCTGCGCCGCAGTTGTTTTTCCTGCTCCGGCGAAATGCTGGCGTCGCCGACGACGTGGACGATGCCGTTGCCGAGCACGGTGCGGTTTGCGCCGACCATTTTCGCCACCGGCAGCGCCGCGGTGATCTGTACCGTCGGGATGCCGGCTTTTTCCAACTCGGTGGTAATCGCAGCGCCGCTGCGAGTGCTGGTGCCTCAAGTGGAAGTTAAAATAATTGCGTCGATGCCGAGCGCTTTCGCCCGCTCGGCCATTTCTCGTCCCATGCGCCGCGTGTTGGAAAGCGGGTTGGCCAATCCCGAAGTCGAGATGAACGAATCGTGGAGTTTGCCGATGACCCCTTCTCTCTCCAACTCGCGCATGACATCGAGAGGCACAAGGCGGTCGGGGTCCTGGCGCACGAACTGCGCGTCATAACCGCCATGCGAGATCTCGTAATTTTCTCCCTTGAGATCGTCGCAACCACCGATGCTGTAGGAGCCCCAACGGGTGGCCGCCGAGCCTTGGATCTTGTCGGGATTGCCCTTCGGCACCAGCCCGCCGTCGGTGATCAGCATCACCTTGGCCCTGCTGAGATCTTTGATCGAAGGCGGCATCGGTATAGGCGCGAAGGTCGTCGGTACCATTTCGGACTCGAAGGGCTCGCCTTTTACCTTCGCTAAAAGCATGTCTACAAGCCGTTCGCTGGCGGTCCGCTCAACGAACCGGTCGCGGATCAGCCCGCGCGGTAGATAGCCCTCTTCGCGGGGCAATCCGATGGAGTCCTGGTTCACCAACTTCACCGCCAGCCGCGCCATCGTCGCCAGAATGTCGCGCATCTTGGCGGCGTTGTCGCCGGAATCGACGATATACAAAAACTCGCGATAGAGATCCGCGCCGGGATTTTCTTCGGCCATGCCGGTGACAACGGGAATATTCAGTTGGGATTGCACGGCGACAGAGAGCGCGCCGGCGGCCATGCCGTAGCGGCCCGCTTGGAAACAGGGACCGGCGACAAACAGATCCGGCTTGGCATCCCGGATTCTCTCGACGGCAGCGGCGAGCATCGCCTGCTGATTTTCAACGGCATAGTTATCGCCGCAGACGAGAGTCAGCACGACCTTCGCTTCGCCGCCAAGAAGCTGCTCCAAGAGTTTGCCGGGTCCGACGGCACCGTCGCGGGCTTCCAATCCCACGCCCGCCCGTTCTTCTCCGCCCAGCCCGCCGAAAAATTGATTCAAGTAATGAACGATTCTCATCTTAAACTCCTTGGGCGTGAGGCTTGAGGCAACAGGCGCGAGAGATGCGGAAAAATTTCCGGCTCTCGCCTCGCGCCTTCCGCCTCTCGGCTATTTCAGTAAATCATCGATCTTAGTTTCGAGGCGCCTTGCTGATTGGCCACACCGGAGACATTGAGCGCATCGATTTCAAACGGACCGGCGAGCAATTCCGCCATGCCGCCGTTGGCCGCGATCACTCGCTCGACGCGCGGCAGCTGCCATTTCGTGCCATTGCCGCCGATGCAGACAATGGCGTCGACCTCGGGAAAATTGAAGAGCAACGCCGATTCCACGCGCCGGTCGCGGGCGAGGTCGGTGACTTGCACGACGGTTTTGATTCCCATCCGCTCCAACAGCCGGGCCGTTTCAGAAAGATCGGTGTGCGGCACGCCGCCGCCGAACTTGGTCAGTACCGCGGCGTCGGCGTTGAGTGCCCACTTGACCAAATTCGCGGCAAAGCGGCAGTTGCGCTCGCGATCGAAGTTATCAGCCGATGCGATGGTCGCCACGGTGCCGGCGAAGTTCAATTCGCGCGCCTGGTGGCGCCGGTAAAGTTCAGTTATGACAGGATGGTTCTGGTAAAAATACGTTTCCGCGCCGCCGATGGAACAGTGATAGGAAGTCACCAGCGCGCCGTCCAGCCATTCGTTGGGATGGAGCGCCACCGGCAGCATGCCGTCGGTGTTGGCCCCGTAGAGAATCTGTTCGCCCTGCTCCGGCTTGCGCTGGCGCGAAAAAACCTGGCCGATATAGGCGACTCGCGGCAGCACGGCGCCGTCTTCGGATGCTGAGATCGCGAGTTCTTGCGTTTGCGCCGGCGCTTGATTCAAGCCGGCCCGCGCCAAATGCACGGCAATCTTTAGTTGCGCCAAACGATAGGCTTTTTGCCGGGCGTGACCGGGCAGTCCGGCCTTCGCGCGGGGAATGACAATCAAATGATGCAAGGAGCTATAGGGCGAGCGGGTCGCCGGCTCCCCGCTCATTTCCAATACATAACCAGTGGCGCCGCGCGATTCGCCGGGCGACTCTTCCCGCAGCATCGTTACCGCCGCGCCTTCGAGAACATGCGTCGTGCCGGCGCCGGCGGTCTGCGGCGCGTTCAAGATACCGGGCCAATCAGGACTCGATCCCGGCGCCTTTGCGCGCGGCTCCACGATATCAAAGACCGGCCCGGCGCGCAGACTTTCGCCGGGGCGGGCGATGGCGAAATCGACGTTCTCGAAGGATGCATCCTCGAGCACCAACCGGAGTAATTCTTCCCGGTTCACGGTGAGCACAGCGCCGGCGAGCCGGCGCGTGCTCGGCGAAGCGAATTTCAGTGATGGGATGGATGGCGAGGTTCAATTGCATGGCGTTTAAGCTCTGAAAAATTATTCCCCTCGCCGCCACTCTAGTGCCGCTGAAACGAGCTTGTCAATCATGCCGTAGTTGCAACTTGACAAGCGGCAACTACCAGCATTAGGCTGAGATTGTGCGGATAATTCGGTTTTCTCGGCGCTCTTAAACCCATCGAAAGGAATAGCTCATGGCGAAAAATGGCTTCAAGGTATTCGACAGCGATATGCATATCATGGAGCCGCCCGATCTCTGGGAGCGTTACATCGCGCCGGAGTTCCGCCCCAACGCGCCGCGCGGCAGAACATCCGAGAACGTCCGCGACCTCGGCCTGATCTTTCCGAACGCGCCCCAGGCCACTCTACGCACCCGGGGCACCCCCCACAAGGGTCACAACTACGAAAAGAACCAGGGCATCTATCGCGATCACTCGGAGCGCGGTTGGACCGGCGAGGTTCAGCTCGAAGCGATGGATGTCGAAGGTATCGATGTCGCCGTGCTGTTTCCAACCCGCGGCTTGGGCGTGCTGACCTATCCCGATCACGATCCGCGCTTCGCTGCGGCTCTGGCGCGCGCCTACAACGACTGGCTGCATGATTTCTGTTCCGCCAATCCGCGCCGGCTCCTCGGCGCGGGCATGATATCGATTTACGATATTAACGACGCCGTCGAAGAAACCCGCCGGGTCGTGGAAGATTACGGATTTCGCTCCGTCTTTCTGCGCGCGAATTTGGTTAACGGCAAGAACTGGTACGATCCTTACTACGAACCGCTATGGAACACCCTCGAAGATTTAAACCTCCCTCTGGGTTTTCACGAAGCCTCCGCCTCCCGATCGCGCCAGGCAGCGGAACACTTTGAGCCCAACTTCGGTCTCAGGCGCGTTTACGCTCAACCCTTCGAACAGATGATGGGCATGGGCGCTTTCTTGGGCGGCGGCATTCTCGAACGTCACCCGAAGATGAAAGTAGCCTTTCTCGAAGCCAACTGCTCGTGGCTGCCCTGGCTATTGTGGCGCCTTGACGAAGGATACGAGCGCGAAGGCGATATCTTCATGCCGGAGCTGGCCATGAAACCCAGCGACTATTTCAAGCGGCAGTGCTGGATTTCCGTCGAACCGGATGAAGCACCGGCGCGCTATACCATCGAAGAAGTCGGTTGCGACCAGCTCGTCTTCTCCACCGATTATCCCCACGGCGATTCCAAATATCCCCACGCCGTCGAAAGCTTTCTCGAGCTCAAGTTGTCCGACGACGACAAGCGGAAGATTCTTTGGGATAACTGCGCGCGCTTCTACGCGCGGGCCGAAGCGGCCGAATTCATGCCAGCCGGAGAGCACAGTCAAACTGTCCAACCCTAGTAATACGGAGGAATAAAATGGAACCTCAGACAGCGACTCAATCCCAGAGAGAAACACAAAGTGAAAACGCCATGGAGCGCTTCGTGCGCAAAACCCGGGCGCTCTTCGCTCAAGAACCGGACCTCGACAAGCGCTGGAATTCCCTGCGCCCGGTTCTCGCCGAGCTTTTGGCCGACCCCGAAGTAATTACCGCGGCGAAACACTGGCCGGACTGCGTGCCCGCCAACGGGCGGGCGGAAAACTTGCTGTTCTACGAAGATCCCGACTATGGCTTCGCCATCAACGGATTGACCAAAGGCGAGGCGCGCCAGGGCCAGCGCGCGCGCATCCACGATCATGCGCATATCTACACACTTTATGGCGTGCTCGACGGCCATGAACGGGTCGTGCGTTATGACCGCCTCGACGACCGTTCCCGGCCCGATTACGCCGAAATTCGCGAGTCATGCGACGTGCTCGTCGGCCCTGGGGAAATCGATCTCGTGAAGCCCTATGAGATTCACACGGAGCTCACCGTCGGCGAGCGCACCGTCGCGGTGATCATTCGCAGCCAAAGAGGCGGCGACTTCAATCAGGGCCGCTACGTTCCGGAAGAAAACCGTTATTATGAAAGCCTGGGCCCGCGGCAAACCGTATGCGAGATGCTGCCGAGGGGTTAAATAGGATACTGAACAAATTGCCGTTCACCCAAACTCAGAGGGATAAGACGAATGGCACGACCGGAAAGAATTGGACAACCGTTAGAATCCATCGAAGCGCTGCTCAACTACCTCGTCGATAGCGGCGAAAAACCTGCCACCTACGGAGGCCTGAGACAGTCGGCGGCGGACCAGAAACGCAAGGGCAATTACCAAGAACACAAAATGACGATCCATAACGGCCGCGCCATCGCCGATCAATTCTCCCTGGAGCGCGAAGGATTCATCTTCGTCAATCATGAGACCAAGATGAAAAACTTCTACGACGAAGACCGAGGTCCGCTCGGTTTACTATAAAGAGACCGAAGAGCTGGTGAAACGCTCTGCCGGTGCCAAGCGCGTGGTCGTCTTCGACCATACGTTGCGCTCCGCCGACCAGGCGACTCGGGACGAAAAACAGATCAGCGGCCCGGTGCGCAACGCCCATAACGACTACACCGAGTGGTCGGGGCCGCAGCGCGTGCGCGATCTGCTTCCCGACGAAGCGGAAGAACTGCTCAAGGGCCGCTTTGCCGTCGTCCAGACCTGGCGGCCGATTCGACATCCGGTACAACGAGAGCCGCTGGCGATCGCCGACGCGCGCAGCATCGGCACGGCGGAACTGGTTCCCAGCGCGCGGATTTACCCGAATCGGGTCGGCGAAACCTATCACATGACCTTCAACCCCGATCATGTCTGGTACTACTTTCCCAACATGCAGCGCCACGAAGCGATGGTGTTCAAAACCTTCGATTCGGAAAAAGACGGTCGCGCGCGCTGGACCGCGCACTGCGCTTTCGACGATCCCACCAGCCCGCCGGGCGCTCCGCCGCGCGAAAGCATCGAGATGCGCACCTTGGCGTTTTTCTAGCAGCCGTTGAAAAACACAGGGCATGACTCGTCGCTAGCCGGCGAGCGTGCCCTTTTTTAAGGCCACATAACAGAAACGTTTGGAGGAAAACAATGCTACCCGATCTGGCTCGAGACGATCAGCTTGGCATCTTGCGCAAAATGCTGATGATCAGGCGCGCCGAAGAGCATGTCATTCGGTTCAATGACGACTATGAAGGGCTCATTCGCGGCCATTTCCACGTTTATATCGGGCAGGAGGGCACCGGCGTCGCGGTCTGCGCGGCCTTGGCGCCGGAAGACTATGTTTTCACCACCCATCGAAATCACGGCCATGTGATCGCCAAAGGCGGCGACCCGAAGAAGGTCTTGGCCGAGATCATCGGACGCGAAACCGGCTACTGCCGCGGGCGCGCCGGGACCTTTCACGTGGCTGCGCCTGATCTCAAAATCGTTCACACCTCGGCCATCGTCGGGGGCTGTCTCGCGCTTGCCGCCGGGACGGCATTGGCTTCACAGGTACAGGAAACCAAGGCGGTGTCGTTGGTCTTCTTTGGCGACGGCGCCATGGAAGAAGGAGTGTTCTACGAGTCATTGAACATCGCGAAGCTTTGGCAGCTGCCGCTGATCTTCATGATGGAGAACAACTACCGGCGCGCCGGCCGCAGCGGCTCAAGCCATAGCGCCAAAGAGCTCGCCAACGTTCCCCGCGCCCTCGACGTCGAAACTACGGTCGTTGACGGCGCCGATATCGGTCTTGTTCATAAGACAACAGCGGAGCTGGTACGGCGGACCCGCGCCGGCGAGGGGCCGTTTTTCGTCGAGGTCCGCACCCACCCATGGCCGGGCAACGATGGCGCCCACCCAAAGCTCGTTGCGGGCACGACCAATATTGGATGGGCGTGGGATGCCAGCGCGGTGCCTGACGGCGTGCGCTCCTGGTACGCGGAAGGTGACCCCGTGCTCATCTATGCGCGTGAGCTGGTCAACAGCGGAGGGTTTAGCCGGGATGAAATTGAACGGCTCGACGCGGAGGTTCGCAAGGATGCGGACGAAGCAGCGCGGTTTGCCGTGGAAAGTCCCGCTGCCCGACCCGAAAGCCGCGCTCAACTTCGCCTATGCGGGAAGGGGTAATTGAGCCATGCCGCGGGAAATGACCATTGGTGAGGCCCTCGTCAGCGCGCTGGGCGAAATCTTCGCGCAAGACCGGCGCGTGGTATTGATCGGCGGCGGCCTGGTCGGTAGCGGACCGGGGCAAGCGGAATTCGCCCGCCTGCGGCAGAAATTTTCGAACCGCATCAAATCCCCGCCCATTGCCGAGCTTGGTTTTTGCGGCATAGCGGCGGGAGCGGCGATGGCCGGTTTGAGACCCCTGGTCGATATCGGCACCGCGACTTTCTCCTACGAAGCGATTCCGCAGATCATCAACGAGGCGGCCATCGCCTACTCGAACTCCGGCGGGCAAACCAACGTGCCCGTGACCTATTTCATGCGCTACGGCATTCGCGGCGGCGGTGGTGTGCAACACTCGGGAAGCCCGCAGCCCTGGTATTGGAACACGCCGGGCTTGCAGGTGGCGATGCCCGCCAGTCCGGCGGATGCCAAAGGACTGCTGCGCACGGCGCTCTTGAAAAGCCAGGACCCAACGATCTTTTTCGCCCATGAGCGGCTCATGGACGAGCGCGGCGCGGTGCCGGACGGCGAGTACGACATTCCTTTCGGTCAAGCGGCCGTAAGACGCGAAGGCCGCGACTTGACTATAATCGCCACCGGCGTGCAAGTGCCGCGAGCGCTGGCCGCCGCTGAAGCGCTGGCGAAAGAAGCAATCTCGGCCGAAGTCGTGGACCCTCGGACATTGGAACCGCTCGATAAAGCGACTTTGCTCGCCTCCGTCAAAAAGACCGGCCGGCTAGTGGTCACGGATGAAAGCCATGACAACTGCAGCGTCGCTTCGGGGCTCGCCGCCATTATGGCAGACGAAGGGTTCGCGAGCCTGCGCGCGCCGATCAAGCGCGTGACGATCCCACATGTGCCCGTGCCCTTTGCCGTGTCGCTAGAGGACTATGTGACTCCCACGGCCGAGCGCATCGTTGCGGCGGCGCGCCAGTTGCTAAAATGATCTCTACCCTCGATCAGGAACGATCTTCGCGTTCAGTCGTATAGGGCCCTTCGAGCCGCGTTAGTTCTGAAAGGAGGTCTCCCATGAAGAAGGTTCGAGACATCCTAGCAGTGAAAGGGCATGAAGTTTGGTGCGTCGACCCGGGAGCCACGGTATTCGACGCGCTGGGACTCATGGCTCAAAAAGAAATTGGCGCGCTCGTGGTCATGGACGGCGGTAGAGTTGTCGGCATCATCTCCGAGCGCGACTACGCGCGTAAAGTAATTCTACTCGGCCGCGCCTCTCCCACCACGGCGGTCAAAGAAATAATGACCAGCCCCGTGGTTTATACTCACTCGGAGCAATCCATCGAAGAATGCATGGCGCTGGTCACTGAAAAGCGCGTGCGCCATCTTCCCGTCATGGAAGAAGGCAAGCTAGTCGGCTTGATCTCCATCGGCGATCTCGTGAAATCGATCATCGCCGATCAGCAATTTATTATCGAACAGTTAGTACGCTACATCAGTAGTTGAAACTGCCATCGGCTCGGTTGGTCTAAAAGGAGAAGCCAGGATGAGTGTCATCGATGCCGACGCGCATGTGATTGAAACGGAGCAAACCTGGAGTTTCATGTTAGAGGAAGACCGCCGCTTTGCGCCCGAGCTTTTAGTTTCGACGAAAAACAGCATCGAGTTTTGGCGCATCGACGACCGGGTGTTTCCAAACTCCAATCTTGGCCTCAATGTTCCCGCGGAGTCCCGCGACTTGACGGACGTTGCCGCGCGGCTCGCTCATATGGATTCACTGGGCATCGATATTCAGGTTCTCTACCCATCGCTCTTCTTGCGGCCGTTAACGGCCCGGGCGGAAGTGGACCTGGCGCTTTGTCGAGGATACAACCGCTGGCTGGCTCATATCTGGAGATTGGGGGAAGGCCGGCTTCGCTGGGTGGTGCTGCCGCCGCTTAGGCGCATGGACCGCGCCATCGAGGAAATC
Organism: uncultured delta proteobacterium; assembly: GCA_963840855.1. GTDB lineage: Bacteria > Desulfobacterota > Binatia > UBA9968 > UBA9968 > DATACQ01. The sequence continues at coordinate 64,551 of CAWJBB010000074.1, read as the reverse complement.
AATTTCGGCAAAGCCAACGGCGCATGCGGTGTTTTCATGCGTGGGTTCGAGGGCGAGCGGCTGCTTTCGGACAGCTCCCTTTTTCCGCTCTACGAAGAGGCTCAAAGGCTTGATCTACCCATTTGCGTTCATGCCGGCACGGGAAATTTTGGCTACTACGATCACTTTGGATTGGATGTCTTTTCACGCTTCAAGCTGCCGTCGGTGGGCGCCTTCAATAACTTGATCTATCAGGGTGTGCCGGACAAGTTTCCAAAGCTGCGCTGGTCTTTTGTCGAGACAACCTCCCAGTGGATTCCCTATGCGGTCAACGATCTGGTCATTCGGACGCAGGCCGAACGGGAGTTTCAGCGTAAGTACGCCGGCCATGTGCTGTCCCAGGTTCGCCCAAAAGAGCGCAATCTCGTTGCCGCCAGCCTGCTGCGCGACAACCGCGTCTACGTCGCCTGCCAGACCACGGATGATTTCTCCTACGTCGTGGAGTACGCCGGGGAAGATAATCTCATGGTCGGCACCGACTACGGCCACGCCGATTACTCCAACGATATTGAGGCCATCCAAACACTCGCCCGTGGCGGCAGAATCAGCCCGACCTTGGGGCAAAAGATTTTAGGTGATAATCCGAAGCGGCTTTACGGATTTTGAGTGACGACCAAGGATATCCCCACCCATTGCCAGAAACAAAAAAGGCCTGGGTCGACTCGACCCGGGCCTTTTGAAATTTAGCGCCGGCACAAAACGCCAGCGGATACCGTCAAATGACGGCGCAGAATGATGCGCGCGATCGCTATTTTGACTGGCGGCGCTTTTTCGGCCGCTTCGGCGTGGTTAGGAATTCGATTTTGGCGGACATGCTAACCTCCTTGGAGATCACGAGATTACTCATACCATCCTATCAATAGCGGTCCAAGAGAGGGATTGGGAGCTATAGGTAAGCTATTGAAATCGCTAATGTTTATTACAAGCGGCCCTGGCTCCGTGGGCTTAAATAGCGGGGCATTTATGGCCGCCTAAAGGCTCCCTATCAGCGTTGAATCCCCCCTTCTCCGCTGAAGTCAGGCGCCTGGAATCGCTGGAAGGGAAGTTGGGGCCGATTCCAGCCCTTGCGCGGGTGTAGGTTTCTCCTGTAAATTCGCCCAATAATATGAATAACGCGCAAAACCGCAGCTAACAGGAGGAGCACAATGGAGGCAATTACCAAGATCACGATCGTCGATACGGAAAAGCAAGCCGTCTGGGGCAGGCCGACGGGCCGGAATTATGTTCGCCCCACGCAGACCGAGCGCGCGCACATCGCGCTCAATTGCTACGAGCCAGGCGTAAACGACGAGTTGCACTGCCACCCTGGTTCGGACCACACTTTCCTCGTGGTGCAAGGCGAATGCACGATGAAGGGCCTGAAGGATGGAGAAGAATATCATCTGACGCAGCACCAGGCGGTGCATGTGCCGGCCGGTTTTTTTTACCAGCTCAATAACACCGGCACCGAGCGACTCATCCTCTATCAGGTAAGCACCGAGCCCAAACCAAGACCGAAGATCGGCAAGGTCATCTACGGCTATCATACAGGCCTGAAAGAGCACCTGCTCAATCCCGTCGAAGATTCGCAGAGCTAATATGACGTTCGAAGAAGTGCTTGTCTGGTGCCGCGCTAACCGCGCCGACGTACGCGGCGTTTACCGTGGTAAAGATATTTCCATTTCACACGCCGACCAGCGTTTGCCGGATGTCTTGCCGGGGCCGGGAGAGATATTTCACTGGGACTTAAGGCTGGGCGATCTGCGTCACCCGGTGAGCGCTTCGGATATGGAACGGCTGGTGAGCGGCAAGATGACGCTGGAAGGGTTCAAAAGCACGATTCGCGGCCGCGAATAACGAGTCGTTCAAATCGTTCCAGTCGTTTTGAACCCTGTTTACTGATCTCACGAATGATCCGGACTAGCTCGTACCTTCGTTTTAAACGTTGGGATTTTGCACTTCCGGCGAACTCCACTTGAGATGGCGCTCCATGAAGTCCTCCACCAGCGGCCACGACAAGTCAGCCACATGAGCGTTGTATCCAGGCGCTCCGGGGTCGACGTAACCATGGCCGCCGAACGGAAAGAAGTGCCATTCCAGCGGCTGGCCGTTCTCTTTGAAGGCTTGCCACATCCGTTCCTGCACCGGCAGCACGGTGGTGACATCGTCGGCGCCGTATAGATTAATCGAAGGGCAGCGAATCTTCCTTGCTGCGACCGACGGATGCACGGGTCTCAGGGGCGTCTCGGGTTCGTCGCGTACCGTCGGATAGTAACCCACAAAAGCGCGGACCTCGGGCGTGGCGGCGACGAAATGAATGGCGATGCGCCCGCCCATGCAGTAGCCGCAAACAGCCACTCGGCTTTTGTTCACATGCGGCTGCTTGAGCAAAAAACGCCACCCCTCGGTGAGGACGCGGGTGAATTCCGGGTCCGGTGTCTTGGCCTGGATCTGCGATCCGGTGACGATATGGGTTGGCTCCGGATAGCCGAGTTGCTCGAAGACGTTGATCGCAAAGGTGCTGTAGCCGAGCTTCGCGAACTTTCGCGTCTCGGTCTTGATATATTCGCCAAGGCCGCCCTTGGGATGGATAAGAAATAGGGCCGGCCCCGGCTCGGCGCGTTCGGGGTACGACAAGAAACCCGCGACGCCGTTCTCCTTTGTGGTAAATAATTTTTCAATGATTCGCATTCGCTTTACCCTCGCATGATTTTTTATGTCCTCGAAAAGTAACATGTTCATCGGGCAGCGGTAAAGAGGTCACAAGTCAAATCAACTTCCGGCCCTGCTCGCGTCGCCCGCATCGACAATTCTATTGATTGACACAATCAACACCGGCATAATCCGGGCAGATGCTTCATCGCAAAGCCGTAAGGATTGTTTGATGCGATCCCAGCGGAAATCTTCGTTTATGCGAGACCTCCAATGCCGAACCCCATTCGTTCCATTGTCGATATAGATTTTACGCCTGAAGGCGATGTATTCCCTTCGCCGCCCGATTGGCGCGATGTTTTCATCTATTTCTTGCTGGTGGACCGTTTCGACAACAACCAGCGCGGCCTGCGCCCCTATTCCACGTCGGCGCCGAAGGGACGGGATCTCGAGCAAGGGAAGATTTTTCAAGGCGGCAATTTGACGGGCATCCTGCGCCGCCTGAATTACATCAAAGATCTCGGCGCCGGCGCGGTCTGGCTCAGCCCGGTATTTAAGAACCGCCGGGAGAAGGCGGACAGCTACCACGGCTATGGCATTCAAGATTTTCTCGAGATCGATGCGCGGTTTGGCACCAAGGAGGATTTACAAAAGCTGGTAAAAGAAGCCCACGCCCGCGGCTTGTACGTGATTCTGGATATCATTCTCAATCACACGGGCGATAACTGGGCCTATCCCGGTGATCATCCTTATTACTACTCGAAGCAAGCCTCCGGAGCATTCGATTTTGGCTTCTGGCGCCAGGTTGAAGGAGCAGCCGGTTTTCAAGCGGACGACGCGGTGTGGCCGGAGGAACTACAGCGCGTCGACGGCTACAAGCGGCGCGGTCAAATCACCGATTGGAACGACCCGGAGCAGGCGGTCAACGGCGACTTTCTCAGTCTCAAAGAACTCGATATAGCTCGGCCGGACGTGCTCAACACGCTGATCCAGGCTTACAAGTACTGGATCGCCGCCGCCGACATCGACGGCTTCCGCGTCGACACGGTAAAACATATGGAATCCAGCGCCACGGCGATTTTTTGCAACGCGGTGCGTGAATACGCCAAGCGGATCGGCAAGCAGAATTTTTTCATCTTCGGCGAGATCGTCGCCGACGACGCGACCCTGCAGCGCTACATCGGACGCAACAGCCGCATCGACGGCACCAGCGAGCGTTTTCCATCCCTCGACGCGGCGCTGGATTTTCCGCTCTATTTCATCCTCGAAGAAGTGATCAAAGGCTTTATCCCGGCGGGACATTTGCGCGACCGCTACGAGCGCTTCAAAACCATGTACTCGGATCATGGCGCGGCGGGCCAGTATTTTGTCACGTTCGTCGACAACCACGACCAGATGTCCCGGCCTTATAGACGGTTCATGAATAATAATCCCTTTCCCGCCCAGGCGGTTCTCGCCATCGCCTATCTGCTCACCAGCCAGGGCGTTCCCTGCATCTATTATGGAACGGAGCAAGGCTTCGACGGCGGCGGCCATCACGACAGCTTCGTGCGCGAATGTATGTTCGGCGGCCGCTGGGGCGCCTTCGACAGCACAGAACGCCACTTTTTCCGGCCATCCCATCCGATCTACAAAGGCATCGCCAAGATCGCGGCGATTCGGCGCCAGGAACCTGCCCTCCGTTACGGCAGACAGTACTTCCGTGAGATCTCCGGCAACGGCAGTGACTTCGGTTATCCGGTCGATGGGAACTGCACCCTCGCGTTTTCAAGAATTCTGGATACTACGGAAGTCCTGATCGCGATGAACCTGCAGGCAGCCGCCAGACAGGATTTTGTCACCATCGACTTCAATCTCAATACCGCCGGCGCCAAGCTGGAAAACCTCCTAAATCCACAATCACAAGTGACGGTGGAGCAAAGGGGCGACCGCCTCGCGGTCAGAGTTCCCCTGACGGCTCACGAAGTGGCAACCCTGAAGCGCGTTTAAACGCATTACGGCGATTTCAATTTCGCAACACGGCGGCATACGTTACAACGTCCCGCAGGGAATTTTTTCCACGGCCGCATTGCCCGAGTGTCAAACAACTGGCAGCGCCGTCAAGAAAATTCCTATTTTCCATTTCTAATACCCCTACCTGCCCCTGTTCGCCCTTGAATTACCTCGTGGAATCGCAAAGCCTCGCAGGGGGCCTCGATGGAATACACTTTGCTACGGCAAGCTTTGACTCGGCGCTACGCCGGTAAATTGCACGGCCAAAAAGGAGAAGGCGCAATGTTTGACGAAAGCATTCACATTGACGTTACAGAGTTACTCTATTTCAACGACGCCGAGATCAAATTCGTTTACACCGAAGCCGAGAAAGCAAAGGCTCGGGGCGAGAGTACCCAACCAGAGCTTGGCTTGGCGCCTCCCCGGGAATTGGATACCCAGGCAAATTTGCTTCGCGGACTGCTCCACGAAATCAAATCGCTGACTGACCGCGCCTGCGATACGGCCGTGCGCGAAGCGCAACACTCCGCTCAGGTCGAAGAGATGGCCGGAGTCGAGCTGATCAACTTGCGGCTTCAGCTCAAAGAAAAAAACGAAGCCCTCGACGCGCGCGACCGGGCGCTGCGCGAACGCGAGGCCCTCGCCATGGAGAAGATCGAATCGTTGCAAATTATTTTGCGCGACAAAGACGCGCAATTGGAAAATTGCCACACGCGCTCAAGAGGGCTTCTCGGCGAAATCGACGGCCTCAATCTGCGGCTCAATGAGGCGGCAACGGCGATGAAGCAAGCCGAGACGCGCTTTCGCGACTTCGCCGAGCATCAGCAAGGCAAAATGATTGAACTGCGCGACGAGCTCACAGCCATGGAGGATTTACTTCAGGGCAAAGATGCCGCGCTGAGACAGCTGGACGAAGAATCGCGCATGACCATCGGCGCCCTGGAAAGACGATTGCAAACCGCCAATAACAATCTGGAGGCTAAAGAAGCCGAACTTCGCGAAAAAGAGGCCGCGTTGCAAGCTGCCGCATCTTGCGAGCACACCGTGGCTCAAATGATGCAGCAGCTCGCCGCCGAATCGCAAACAATCATCGCCGAGCTACGTGAAAAGGATCAACTGGTGTCCGAGATAGAAAATAAGCTGTACCGCCCCTTCGACAACGGCATCCTGTGGAACGGCGCGGCCGTGCAGGAACGGTTGCTGTAGCGCAGGCTGCGCTGAAGAAGCCTAATCGTGCTCGAATCTCGGGCTAGTGCGGCGGCACCGGCTGCGAGCAGTATTCCTTGTGGTCAAATCCTTTTCTCACCTGTGGCCACAATGCCGTATCATTTGAATTCGACGCATTCCCAAGATATGTAAATTGAGAAGGGCAAACCGGGTTACATTGGTCCCGGCAACGCAGTCTTGAGTCGAAAGGACTCAATGAAAAAACTCTTGGGACTGCTGGTCATCAGCGGCGCGGTCTTGGGCGCGCTGTTTTTTCTTACCCAACTTTCCGTCCCCATTACGGGTCAGGCGACTCCCCGTTTCAGTTTGAAGCCAGCCACCGAGATTCAAGAAGGCGCCATCGTTACCATCGAATATACTCTTACGGACAATACGGGTGCGGTTATCGATGCCAGCGCGGGCAAGGAACCCATGACCTATATTCATGGCGCCGGCCAGATCGTGCCGGGACTGGAGCAAGCACTGAACGGTCTCAAAGTCGGCGACCAAAAGAAAGTCCAGGTGAGGCCCGAAGAGGGCTACGGGCTGCCGGATGAAAAAGCATTTCGAGAACTCCCCAAGGATAACATTCCACCGGACGCGCAAAAGGTCGGCGCCATGCTCATGACTAAGAGTCCAGACGGGCGCATGATACCCATCCGGGTTCACAAAATAACCGGCACCACCGTGGTCGTGGATTTCAATCATCCGCTGGCGGGTAAAACTCTCAACTTCGACGTCAAGGTCAAAGACATCAAAGCCGCGGAGACGCGATAGCCGCACGGAATCCTTAAGATCTGGAGTAATGGCATGATGGAGTAATGCAATAAGACCCAATACTCCAACACGCCACACTCCAATTCTCTTCATGCGTCCCAAGTTTTTCTACGGCTACGTCATTCTCGCGCTTTGCCTCGCCAATATGGTCGCGATGCGCGGCGTGAACGGCTCCTTCGGCGTTTACTATCTCGCGCTACTGGAAGAGTTTTCTTGGTCGCGCAGTGACGGCGCCACCGTTGCGTCGGTCAATTTCGTCGTCTACGCGCTCGCCGCACCGCTGGTCGGTCTCGCCTTCGATCGCTTCGGTCCGCGCCTGCTCATGCCTATCGGCGCATTTCTCGTCGGCGCCGGTCTGGGTTTGTCATCTATTGCAAATTCTTTGTGGGACTTCTATTTCTCCTACGGTTTAATCACCGCTCTGGGCCAAGGCGCGCTCAGCTTCGTCGGCCACAACGCTCTCATCTCCTTTTGGTTCGTGCGCAAACGCGCCACCGCCATAGGCGTCGCTAGCATGGGTCAGGGTTTAGGCGCGCTCGTGATGGTGCCGCTGACACAGTTATTGATCGATCATGTCGGCTGGCGCTGGACCTATATCGTGACGGGCGGTTTATTACTGTTCGCCCTGGTTCCCGCCAACGCGCTGCTGCAGCGGCGCAGCCCGGAGGATGTCGGGCAATTTCCCGACGGCGACGCCGCGCCATCGGCAAGCACCTTCGAGGGCAATTACGGCCATAAACGAGAAGGCGCCCGCGATTGGAGTTTGCGCGAAGCGCTCATGTCCTTTCCATTCTGGTGCGTCACGGTCGGCCACCTGGCCCTAGGCAGCGCGATGTTCATGATCAATACCCACGCCATCGCGCACTTCGTTTCCGTCGGTATTGAAAAACTGACCGCATCCTTCTATTTAGGTTTGATCGGTTTCATCAGGATAGGCGCGACTGTAGTCTGGGGAACGCTCTCCGACCGCCTTGGACGCGACAACGCCTATGGCGTCGCCACCGCAGTCACCGCTCTAGGCGTCGCTTGCTTGGTTGCCATGAGCACCGGCGCACCGCCCTGGTTGATCTATTTCGCAGTGGTGCTTTACGGCACCGGCCATAGCGCTGGCAGTCCCACGTATGGCGCCGTCATCGGCGACATTTTCTCCGGCCGAAAAATCGGCCTCATCTTCGGTTTTCTCGAAATCAGTTTTGGTTTTGGCAGTGCCTTTGGGTCGTGGTTGGGCGGCTACGTCTTCGATATCACTGGCTCCTACGCCTGGCCGTTTACGGGTTGTCTCCTCTGCTACATCATTTCCGGTTTTGCAATTCACGCATGCACCCGTTGGGAGGCGCGCCAGTTGACATCGCTGCGAGCTACCCCATAGGCTTTCCCCATCCAGTGGAGGAGGAAGCGATGGCGATGAATTTCTGCTTACATGGTTCCGCGCGCACCGTTCGGGAAGCGGTGGCCCGCGCCAAACGCGCCGAAGAGCTTGGCTTCGAAGCGATCTTTTTTGCCGACAGCCAGATGAACAACGTCGATCCTTTTCAGGCCATGGCGATGTGCGCGGTCAATACGAAAAGGATCCTCTTCGGCACTGCGGTGACCAACATTGTCTATCGCGACCCCTCTATTGTCGCCAATTCTTTCGCCACGCTGAACGAAATATCCGACGGCCGCGCCATCGTTGGCATGGGCACCGGCGACGGACCGGTGTATAGCCTCGGACGAACGGCGACCAAACTCGTAGATTTCGAAAAGGGGCTGCGCCTCATCCGCGATCTCTTGCACGGCCGCGGCGTTGATGTACCGACGGGCAAAGAGCGGGCCGGCGGCAACGTCAAGCTCAAGGCCGGCAGGGGTCCCGTGCCGGTTTACATCTCCGCCGAAGGGCCGAAGACTCTGCGCGTCGCCGGGCGTATCTCTGACGGAGTCATACTCGGCACCGGTTTCGACCGGGACGTTCTGGAGTGGGCCGAAGCGCGCATAGCCGCAGGAGCCAGGGAAGCCGGCCGCTCGCCGTCGGACATAGACATCATGCCCGCCGGTATGATCGTGGTGGATGACGACGGCGATTTCGCGCGCAAGCGCGTGCGCTCGCGCATGGCCAATCGCGCGCACCACAATTTTCGCTTCACTATGGAAACCGTGCCCGAAAAGGAAGTCGCAGGCGTGCAAAAATTCATGGACGGTTTCGACATCTCGAGATCAATTGAAGAGCGGGTCGACCCCGAGCTGGTAACCGGCTATCTTCTGGAGCGCTTTACCATCGCCGGCACGCCGGACGAATGCATCGCCAAAGTCAAACGGTTGGAAGCCAACGGCATCCGGCGCGTTTTATTAACACCGCCCAACGCAATCTATGACGAAGTCATGGAGGCTTGGGGCCGGCGCGTGATTGCCAAATACTAACTAAGGTCGATCAAACTTCGTTGTGTTCGCGCGTTCCAGCGTATAAACTTGCTACATCGCGTTGCTGCTGCAAAAGAATCTAAAGGAGAACTTGATGCACAAAAAAGTTTTGTCTCTCGCCGCGCTGATGGCGTGCTGCGTGCTAGCGACCGCCGCGCCAGCCGCGGAGAAAACCAAAGATGACCGGACCGTCAAAGACGGCATGATGGTCAGCGTGGAATACACGCTCAAAGGGACGGACGGCAAAGTGATCGAAACGAGCAAAGGGAAAGAGCCGATCAAGTACGTCCACGGCCAGAAGATGATGATCCCCGGGCTCGAAAAGGAGCTCACCGGCATGAAAGTCGGCGGCGAAAAACATGTGACCGTCAAACCTGAGGACGCCTACGGGCCTGTTAACAAGAACGCCTTTCAGGAGGTCCCCAAAGAAAAACTGCCTCCTAATGGCCTCAAGGTCGGCGCGATTCTGGCGGCCAAAAGTCCGGAGGGCCAAGTCGTTCCGATGCGCGTCCATGAAATCAAAGAAAAAACCGTAGTTATGGACATGAACCATCCGATGGCCGGCAAAACGCTGGTCTTCGATATAAAGGTTGTCGACATACAGGCTGCGCCGCCGCCGCAACCGATGCGCCCCTCTGCTCCGGCCGCGCCGGCAAAGCCGGCCGAACCCGCGCAGAAAAAATAGCGCGCGTCATGGCGATGGACCTGGCTCAATTTGCCGCGCGTGTAAAAAACTCCAGGGCCATTGTCTTCTTCACCGGCGCGGGCATCAGCACGGAATCCGGTGTCCCCGACTTTCGCAGCCCGGGTGGAGTCTGGACCAAGTATCAGCCCGTGCTGTTCCAGGACTTTCTCGCCAGCGAAGCCGCGCGCGTTCAGCATTGGCGCTTGAAGAAAGCGACCTACGAGCTTTTCAAAACAGTCGAGCCGAACATCGGCCACTATGCGATCCGCGATTTCGAGCAGCGCGGCCAGCTGCTCGGACTGATCACGCAAAACATCGACGGGCTGCACAAACTCGCCGGTATATCGGATGAAAAGTTAGTCGAGCTTCACGGCACCGACCGGTTGGTCACCTGCCTCAAGTGCGGCAAGCGCTACGAGCCGGTCGACGTTTATGAACACTTGGGCGAGGAATTCACCGCTCCCACTTGCGGCGAATGTGGCGGTTATTTGAAATCCGCCAACGTGTCTTTCGGCCAATCGATGCCGGTGGAAGCAATGCAAAGAGCGCAAGCGTGGAGCGAGCGGGCAGAGATATTCAGTGTCATCGGCTCATCGCTCCAAGTCCAGCCCGCCGCTTCTTTTCCCGTGATCGCCAAACGCAGCGGCGCGCTGCTGGCCATCATCAACCGCGATGCGACGCCGCTGGATGATCTCGCTGACTTTGTTTACAACGGCGCTATTGGCGAGTTCTTTGAGAAGCTCAATTCGCAGATCTCCCACGCATGAGCCACAATTCGCACCATTTCATCCTCCACCTTTATAGTGAATTCACCCTCACATAGATCACGGCTGCAACAAAATCTTTTTCGCCCCGCGCCTGCGCCGCGTGGCCACGGCATCGGTTCCCTCCGCCAATGGATAGATTTTCTCAGATCAACGGCGTCACGGCGATGCGCCTTTCCTTTAAGGCTTCAAGGGCCGGCGCGAATGGGCCGCAGCGGGAGCCGATGACGTTGATTTCGTTGATCACGATCGGCGCCAGCGACACTTGATGATCGCCGGCGATGGTGCTTTTGAGCACCAGCGTGCCGCGCGGGCGAATCGCGCTGAGCGCAAATTCCAGACCTGATGCCGAACCCGTCGCTTCGACGACGACATCGAATTGCTTGGGCCGCCAATTGTCCAATCGGATCGTCCGCAGGCCGAGGCGTTTAAGAAGGTTGAGTTTGTCTTCGTGTTTTCCCAGTACCGTCACCCGGGAGCTCGCAAGGTGCATCACCTGGGCGCACAGATTACCGAGCTTGCCGTCGCCTAAAACAAGAACCTCGTCGCCATGGCACACTTGAACCTGCTCGAGGATCTCGAACGCCGCCGCCAGCGGCTCGGTGAACACCGCTTCTTCGTCGCCCACCGAATCGGGGACGACGTGAAGATTCGCCGGCGGTACAGAAACGTACTCCGCAAATGCGCCGTCGGCGTTGAGAATCCCCATTACGGTTCTGTTCGGGCAATGTCGGCTCAGGCCACGGGCACAAGAGTCACAGCGACCGCAGCCAAAATTGATCTCTCCGACAACCCGCTTGCCGATGAGCTCTTGCGGTCCTTCAACAACGCTGCCGACGAATTCGTGGCCGGGCACGCCCGTAAACCCCATGTAGCCCTTGAAGATTTGCAGATCGGTGGAGCAGATGCCGGCGAGGTGAACCTTGACTAGCGCGATTTGGCCGGCGGCCACGGGCGTGCGGTAAGCGGATTCGAATTCTAGATTACAACCATTCCAGTAGAGCGCGCGCATGGCCTCGGAGTGCGATTTACTCTCGCAAATCGTGCGCCCACTTCGTTTGTGGCCGCGCCATCAGCTCGCCATCGACGTAGATGTCACAGCCGCGCTCGTGAAAGAAACAGAGCAGGCCTTTGATTTTTGGACATTCGGGAATCGGCTCCATGTAGCCCCAGACCAAGTCGGCAAACGTCTCGCCGCCGAGATTCACCGACCAGTAAGACGCCGGTCCTTTATAGGGGCAGCGCGACGTGGTCGCGCTCGCCGTGAGCAAATCCATGCGCACGTCGTCTTGCGGGATGTAGTAGCGCACGGGGTGGTTCGTCTCGAAAAGCAGACAGGGCCGGCGCGTCTCCGCGACGGTTTGTCCATCGATGACCACGCGGACGTGACGTTTGCTCGGCAGCGCGTCCACCCGTTTGAACGGGTCGCGCGCATGCTTGAATATCTCCTCATCCTCTTCCATCCACTTGTCCATCTGGGCCCAATCAAAGGCGAAATAGTCCTTGATGCCAGCCGCCGGCGACGACGGGTTCAAATAACTCCATGCGGCGTTCTCAGCCGATTTGTTTCCGGATCGAATCGACCAGTACGATGCTTCGCCCTTTTGCGGACAAATCGTGTTGTGCCGGCTCGGCACGAAAAGTTCCGTGCGGACATCTTCCTTGGGGAAATAATAAGCCGGCAAAACCTCAGGTTCGCGAACGAGTTTGACTCGTTTGCTGTTGGCAATCGTTTCACCACCAAAGAATACCCGAACGTGGCGCGGACTGTCGCTGACGTGAACCCAGTGGCCCGGGTCGCCGTGGACCGGCACGCGCTGCTGAATGACGTTGCTCTGCATGATTCACCTCGAATCGTTGTTTTTTGCGTTTTGTGTGCTCGATGCCCACATTTTTTTCGCGGCTCGCGCAAATTTTCCGGTGATCTGGAATACTCGAACACAGGGAATTGACTCCCGCCAAGGCGCAAAGCACGCCAAGTTCGGAGGGAAGAGATGAATTATCTTGGAGAATTTTTCACCGTTATTTTCCGACCTTTGCGGCCTTTGCGTCTTTGCGCGAGATAATCCGAGTTTCGGTTACGGCTCTGCCGCGCTAGGTTCTTTGCGGTTAAATTAATTCAGCTTTTTCAGCTTCTGCAGACTGCGTAGCTCCCGCGGCGGCTGCAAACGCTGACCCATGATCGTCCACGACACCTCGGCGACGTACACATCGCCGCGGGAGTCCAGGGCGATACCATGCGGCGCGATAAACTGCCCGGGCTTCTCGCCGGGAAAGATATCGCCCAGCCGCGCCAATCGTTTGCCAGTCTTATCGTAAATATCGAGCCGATTGCCCAGGTTGGGAGCCTGCTGGTTCACGCTCATGCCGGGTCCCAACTCGCCGACGTAACAGACGGGGTCTTTTTTCGTAACATCCATGTAGAGCGCGCAAGGCCGGTGCATGTTATTCCACTGCGTCTCGTATTTGCCATTGCCGGCGAAGACTTGAACGCGGTGATTCTCCCGGTCGGCGACGTACACCCATCCCTCCTTATCGGTGCAGATATTATGCACGATATTGAACTGCCCTGGATCGCAGCCCGGCTCGCCCCAGGAAAAGAGCAGCTTGCCATCGGGCGAATACTTGTGCACGCGCGAGTTGCCATAGCCGTCGGAAACGTAGATATCGCCCCCGGGCGAGAACGCCACGTGGGTGCAGCGGTTGAAAGGCTCGCCGCCCTGGTACGGCGCAGCGTGACCAGGCACGCCCAACGTCAACAGAACTTTGCCATCCAGAGTACATTTACGCACTGTGTGGTCGCCGTCATCGGTGAGATAGATGGTGTCATCGGCACCGATAGTGGCGCCGTGGGCGCGCTTGAAGACGCCTTCGCCCCACGACCGCAAAAAGTTACCGTCGCGGTCGAAGACGATTACCGGATGGTCGCCGCGGGTGAAACAATAAACGTTATCGTTTTTGTCGACACCTACCGCGGCCACTTCCCGAAACGTCCATCCGTCCGGCAGCTTTCCCCACCCTTCGATGACCTCGTAGCGGTATTCACCGCTGCCAACGATTGCACCCATATGATCTCCTTAGTTCCTAGTTCCTGGTCTCAAGTTTCTAGTTGTTTGCCGTCCCAAAACCAGAAACAAGAAACTTGAAACTTTTTTATCCGGAATCATGCTCGTACACCTGGCGCCACGCTTCGAAGCCGCCACTCATGCTCGCGACGTTCTTGAAGCCATTTTCAATGAAGTACGCGGCAGCGCCCAAACTGCTATTGCCGTGGTAGCAATAGACCACCACCTCGGCATTTTTGTCGGTATTCTGAACGAACTCTTGCACGTTGCCATCGTGCAAATGGAGCGCGCCGGGAATATGCGCCGCGCCGTACGAGCTCGGATCGCGGATATCGACGAACAGGCACTGCTTCAGGTCGAACTTTTTCTTGGCTTCGTGAATTTGAATCTGGGGTATGTCCATTCGAGTTACCCTCGCTGCCGCGCGAAGCGCGTTAGCGCAGCCCCTTATACTCCTCGCCGATCCCGAGATCTTTTAAATAGGCGATGCTGTCGTTGGCGTAGCCCACTTGCCCAGCCTTTTCGGCGCGCCAGGCGTCGAGATATTTAAGAATCTCGTCGAGCGGCAACACGTCGGCGTACTTCTGGTTCATGTCGAATAGATTGATCGCGTGGCAGGCTTCGTGCCGGTCGAAGACACACTCTTCGGCGACGACCATGCGCAGCCGGTTGGTCGTGCCATCGACCACGCTAGCGCGCACGCAGCCACTGGTGCTCTCTCCGCAGGTGATGATCGTATCGACGCCGAGAAAATTGAGATGGCCGATGAGCGGCGTGCCCCAAAACGCGCTCGGCGAAGTTTTTCTGAGTACGGTTTCGCCGGGAATCGGTTTTACTTGATCGACGATGTCGAAGCGCCGGCGAAAACGATCGAGATCTTCGGCGCCCATGGTGGCGCGTTTTTTACCGTCGCGCCGAAAAGACCAAGGCTCGACGGCAACGCCGTCCAAGCCGGTGATGTGAATGACGGGAATCCCCACCTCGCGCGCCTTGGCGATGAGTTTCTGAATATGAGGCAGCGCGTTCCAGCCCGCCAGCCCGCAGCTCCCCGGCCAGGTCTTGATCGCTTCAGTCACCGGCTCCGGCTTGTCGCCGAAAACCCAACGATAAAGATCGATCAACAACAACGCCGGCCGCTCGCCGAAACCGACGGAGCGGTGTGGCTTTCCGACCAATGTAGCCTTGTCCTGGTCCGTCAAAAAACGATCCCAAACTCGTTCAGCCATGAAACACCTCCGAGAATTATTCTCGAAAAAAACCTATCACCCCGTTGCTTCCACCGTCAAGACTACACGCTACCCGGTCGCGAATTTTATCCTGAGCCCCTCGAAGGGACTCCGGAGGAGTTCTTCAACAGCTTGTTATTCAACTCTATTGCCCAAACGGTTTCGAAAGCGCTATATTCAGCCCATGAAGGAACTCATCCCCATCGACCTCAAAGAGATTGTCGAGAACGTCAAAGCGGAAGGTAAGGGTCGCCGTGTGCTCTGGCAGGACTCCGAGTCCATCGCGTTCTTGAGTAGCGGGCGCAAAGAGCGCAGGGACTTTCACATCGACCCGGCCGACGAGGTCACGCTGCAATTGAGCGGGATGCAGAATTTGGTTCATCGCGCGCCGGATGGCCGCGAGCACACGGCTGTTATCAAAGCGGGCCAGATGCTGCTCTGTCCCGGCGGCGTGCCGCATTCGCCGAGGGTCGAAGAAAACTCCTGGTTCATTGTCTTCGAGCGCAAGCGTAGACCCGGAGAAATAGATCGGTTCATCTGGTTTTGTGACCAGTGCGGCGAAAAGATCTACGAGGTCACAGCCGAAGTCGGCGATTACCGCCAGGATCCAGTCTCCCAGGTGCATCAGACGTTTTACCACGACGAGTCCCTGAGAACCTGCCGCAAATGCGGATGGGTCGTACCGCTGCCGCCGAAATGACCCGGGGCTCCACCAACGTGAACAAATTGAGAATGGCTGGACAATTGAGATCCATGTCCGTTCAAAGTTCAAGGTTCAATGTTCAACGTCCCCTCCCCACCTTGAACCTTAAACATTGAACCCGTTCGGCAAGCTCAGGGTAGGCTTTGAACCGCGCGCCAAAGGCGCGTCACTTTGAACCTTGAACTCTCGACCAAAGGAAGAGACGTGAATCGTTACGTCCAACGATTGCGCAAACTTGCCGCGGCTTATCGCGCCGCCGAAGTGGCGATCATTGCGGCCTTTTTTAGAAAACCGCGCAGAAAAAAAGACCACCTCAGGTGGCTAAGCGCTCAGGCGTATAAAGAATACTCCGCCATCAAGCCCATCTTCACCGCGCTTGCCAAACTCTACCCTGAGGTGGACCGCGGTATCCACCGCCATGATTTCGCGGCGCTGACGGAAAAACTCGCCGACGAAACCAAGCATGCGCGGCTGATCATGGATCTCCTGGAAGAGATCAGACGCAAAAAAACCACCTTTGCCGACTTGCTGTGGCTGCCCGAGGACAAAAAACTCGCCCGGATCCGCGCGCGCTATTCGCCGAGTTACGCGACGCTGCTGCACGGCACGGGATTGATCAAGACAAAGGAAATCCGCCGCCAGGACGAAGCGCTGGAGCGGGCCGCCATCACGATCACCGAGGGGGGCGGCGGCGCGCTGTACCTGGTTTGCAGCAAGCTCAAGAGAAACGGCTTCGAGAGAAAAATCGCCCGCGCGTTCAAGCAAATCCTGTTGGATGAAACGGAACACAAGAACGCCGGCGGCCGTTCTTTGGATGCGTTGATCAAAACCCGGGCCACGTACCTGCGCGCGGCGCGCATTATCACCGAAGTCTCCAGCCAGCGCTTGCGCATGCGTAACGAACAGTTCGGTTTTCCCCTGTCCGAAGCGCGGATGGCGGCGCTGGACCAAAATATACGGCTCGCGGCGGCAAAGACATTTAAGGCCTAAGAGTATTTCGATGTTCGCAGCCCTATTGCGCGCCGTTATTCTCACCAGCCTCCTGTACGGCGGCGGTCCGGCTCTATGCCGCGAATTGCCGCCGCTCCAGGCAACCGTAAACGACTTCGCCGGCATGATCCCGCCTGCGAGTTACGACGATCTTACGCAGCGTCTGAAACGCTTCAAAATCCAGAGCAGCCACACGGTCGCCGTGCTGACGGTGCCGAGTCTGGAAGAAAATGAAAACATCGAAGCGCTCGCGGGCAAGGCGTTTCGGGGCCTGCCGCTTGATGAAAAAGAGCTAAATAGGGCCGTGCTTGTGGTGGTCGCGCGCAAAGAACATCTCGTCGGCATTCACGTCGGCGCGGAACTTGAACCGCGCTTCCCGAAAACAGAGGCCACGCAAAAACTGCAATCCTCTCTCGACCTCTATATCAACGGCCTCCGTCCCGACTTGGGTATTTATGGCGGCGTGCATTTCATCTTTGGCGTCATCTCGGGCGAGTTTCGCTCCGCGGCCATCACCGATGAAGAAGCTCTCGAAAACGCATCAACCCGCGGTGGTGGCGCCGGCGCGATTTTCGCCCTCGTGCTGGCGCCGTTTTTGGCCTTTTTCGTGAGTATGTTCTTGGGAATCTATTCGACTCACACCGGGTTTCAGCGCGAAACTCGTCTGTTCCTAGGAATCGTCTTCGGTACCGGCACGGCGCAACTGGTGGCCACGCTCATGGGCATGATCAGCCCTTTCGGCGACGCTCTCTGGTATTTTATCCTCGCCCTGGGCATGCTCCTCGGTGCGTTTGGTAGCCTGACGGAGTATTGGATGAAGGGTGACTGGAGCGGTATTCCGCGGGTGAAGGACAAGCATAAGCGTAAACCCGAAGACAATATAGGAATTTGAAGTTTCACTCCGCGCGGTATTCGTTGTTCGTGTTCGTAGCTCGTGCTCGCAAAACGAGCACGATATTTGCGCCGATCTCACCGGCTGAGAAGCGCATCGATGGATAGCGCGCCGCCACCGCCAAAAACCAGCGCCATGGCCATGAGGAATAGCGCCAGGGTGTACTCGACGCCGCTGGCCTCGCCCGGCCGGCGCGCCAGGAAGAAGCCATGCCCCCAATGAGATTTCAGGATAGCCATAGCTATAAAAAGCGCCAAACCGAGGGCGAAGGGCCGCGTTAAAAAACCCAACAACATGGCGAAGGCGCCCAAGAACTCGATCGCCATGCCGAGTACGCCGAATGCGACGGGTATATGATATTTTTCATTCCAGTTGTCGAGCATGCCCTTCCATCCTCGGCCGCCATTCCAGCCAAAAATTTGTTGTGTCGAGTGGGCAAAGAACGTGACCGCAAGACCCAGGCGCAGGAACACATAAGAAAAAGTCGGTGATGTTTCCAAAATCCAATCCATGGGAGACCTCCGCGGAATTTGTGCATTTTGTAAGGTCGTTAACACATTGTGCGGGCGAAGCAAATAGAACAATGAGCTGGCAGTCGAGATTCCGGTTCAACAGTCAAGGTTCAACCTCCGTCCACCTTGAACCTTGAACATTGAACTTTGAACCGAGCGCCACAGGCGCGTTACTTTGAACATTGAACCCGTTTCTACGATTTCCAACCCGCTCCCTTTAGTTCGTCGTTGACCTTTTTCACGAAAGCCAACTCGAAGACATCGCCAACTTTGATGTCGCGTTGGACTTTGGTGATTTTTATCATGTCATTGATCATCGCTTGCAAGGTTTTATCGTCGCTAAAGCCGGTGCGCAGCGTTAACTTCGACTGGCTGACTGCGCCAACGGTTAATTTCGCCAGCACCGCCCGCGGCAATCTGCCGGCCATTGTACTCACATGCCGGTCGGCGTCAAACGAAAACTCGGCCGGGGCGCCGCTTGACAATGACGCCGTGCTCCCGAATATTATAGAATGACTCAAGCCCAAACGACCCGCCGGCAAGACCTTCGCAACATCGCCATTATCGCCCACGTCGACCACGGCAAGACCACGCTGGTGGACGGGATGCTCCATCAAAGCGGTACCTTTCGCGCCCACGAACATGTGGCCGAGCGCGTGATGGACTCCATGGAACTGGAACGCGAGCGCGGCATCACCATCATGGCGAAAAACACCACGGTTCGTTACGGTGACACAAAGATCAACATCGTCGACACGCCGGGACACGCCGACTTCGGCGGCGAGGTGGAACGAACGTTGGCCATGGTCGACGGGGTCATGTTGCTGGTCGACGCCTCCGAAGGCCCGCTGCCGCAAACCCGCTTTGTCCTGAAAAAGGCGCTCGAGGCCAAGCTCCCACCCATCGTTTGCATCAATAAGATAGACCGGCTCGACGCGCGCGTGGCGGTGGTATTGGACGAAATTTACGATCTGTTCATTGACCTCGATGCCACCGAAGAGCAGCTCGATTTCCCCGTCGTTTACACCAATGCGCGCGCGGGCACGGCGACTCTCGATCTCAAGCAACCGGGCGAAAACTTAAAACCGCTCTTTGACTTGATCGTCGATACGCTGCCCGGACCTGTCGGGGACGCCGCGGACGTAACGCAATTTCAAGCCAACAATCTCGACTACAACGATTACGTCGGACGTCTGGCGGTGGGCCGATTAAGGAACGGCAAGATCGCCGCCGGAAATTACACGCTGTGTCGCGCCGACGGCGCCGCGCAACCGGTGAAAATCACACAGGTTTACGGCTGGCAGGGATTGAAGCGAGTCGAGATTCCCAGCGCGGCGGCGGGCGACATCGTCGCCATCGCCGGCATCGAAGACATCGGCATCGGCGACACGATCAGCGACCGGGACAATCCCAAACCGCTGCCCGCGCTGCGCATCGACGAGCCGACGATCGCGATGATTTTCAGCTCCAACAACTCGCCCTGGGCCGGGCGCGAAGGCGACTTCGTGACCTCCCGCAAGCTGCGCGAGCGTCTTTACCACGAGCAAAAAAAGAACGTCAGCCTGCGCATAGCCGATACCGAGCAGTCTGATTCTTTTCAAGTGACGGGCCGGGGCGAGTTTCAGTTGGCGATCATCATCGAGACCATGCGCCGCGAAGGCTATGAGATGATGGTTTCCAAGCCCACCGTGGTCACCCGCGACGTCAACGGTGCGCTCCATGAACCCATCGAGTTGCTGGCTATCGATATCCCGGAAGATTTTATCGGCGTGGTTTCCCAACTCCTCGCCATGCGCAAAGGTAAAATGACGAAAATGATCCACGCCGGCTCGAGCCGCGTGCGTCTGGAGTTCGCCGTACCGTCGCGGGGTCTGATCGGTTTTCGCTCGCGGTTCTTGACCGACACCCGCGGCACGGGGATCATGAACGCCCTGTTCGATGGCTGGGCACCCTGGCACGGCGCGATTCAAGGGCGCAGCAACGGCGCCATGGTCGCGGACCGCGAGGGCACGGCGACTCCCTACGCCGTCTTTCATCTGCAAGAGCGGGGCATTATTTTCATCCCGCCCGGAGCGCGCGTCTACGAAGGGATGGTCGTCGGCGAGTACTCGCGCGACGTCGATCTCAACGTCAATATCTGCCGCGAGAAAAAACTGACCAATATCCGCGCTGCGGGTCGCGACGAGAACATCATCATCTCGCCGCACCGCGAAATGGGATTGGAAGAAGGTTTGGATTGGATCGCCGACGAAGAGTTGGTTGAAGTAACGCCCGAAGCGATCCGCCTCAGAAAGAAAATCCTGAAGCAGTCCGACCGGCCCAGACGGCGCCAGGAGGAAGACGACTGATCGGAGACGAATGAGATCAAAGTTCCGCGTTCAAGATGGGGAGGGGACGTTGAAGATTGAACCCGTTCGGCAAGCTCAGGGCAGACTTGAACCTTGAACGACGATCAGCTCCTGGTGCGATATAATTTCTCCTCCGCACAAGAGCAATCAGGTTAACGTTTTGGCGTCTTCGTGTCGTCCGTCCCTTCGATCTTCGGGCACAACTCGGCTTTAACGAACATCACGTAAAGTCCGCGCTCGGGAACTCGGACTTCCACTGCCGGGCGGCTGGCCAGAGTATGCTCTTTAATCTCAACTTTATGGCCGGCCGCGCGCATTTTCTTGGCCAGAAGTTCGGGGCTGTCGATACCACGGAACTCGGTCCCTTTTTTCTCCAGCAGTGAAAGCGGCGCGCATTCGCCTTCGCGCCCGGCGAGCAACCAAGTTGCCGGCCCCTCTTTGGCGGGCGGGGACTTTGTCTTGACGGGTTGTGCCGCACCCGCCGGCAGCGTCAGACAAGCGACCGCAAGGAGCACAGGAACCAAAGGCAGGCACCGACGCGCTATGGTCTTGATCATTGTATAACTCTCGCAAGTTCTTAGATTCATTCCGGGAAATTCCGGTTTTGTGCCACTGCGCCCAGCACCACTGAACGGATCGCCCCGTCTAAATCAAGCACCGGGATATCACACCAGACAATTTGATTCGCCATTGCAATGCCTTCCTATGGTATGATTGGCATCATAAAGTCACGAGCGGTTAAATATCCTCTTCGTGAAAGTCTTCATGAAAGGGACTTTTCCGCCAATTCTTGCTTCCAGCTGCCGCGCCGTGACCTGGTACTTAAACGCTTTTCTGCCGTTTATAAACAGCACTGGAATTTCGTCACCGTATTGGTCGCGCGATTCAGGAGCGCTGTCAACGTCGATCTCTTCGAGCGCCAGCGGCATGTTATCCGCGACCCGGCGAATGACTTTCTTCATCTCGTCGCAGAGACAGCAATCCTTTCGCGAATAGAGCAACAGTTGCGGCTTCATCGACTTGGCGCGGGCAGTTGGTCTTGCGGCACTTCCTTTTGGGCATCATTCGCGTCGCCGGCGAAGGGAATCAAGCTCTTGGGAATTCCCAGCACTCCCCAAAACATTTCCGAAAGCGTGCCCAACGGCGCCGGCGTGATCGTCGGGTCGTCGATACGGCCTCTGATATTGAAGCTCGCGACCAGAAAGGAGTTTTTGATCGCCGCTATGCCGCGGCCGAGCAACGGGATATGGGTGATCGCCGCATCGATGCCCGCGAACGGCCGGACGGCGACGATGAAATCGATTTCATCCCTCGACGCGTCGATTTTGCCGGCGCCCGTCATCCGCAAATCGTCGCTATCCACTAGCAAATTGTCGGTGGAATAAACTCCGCTTGCAACCTTGAAATCGCCCGTAATGGCACGGAAACGGATCCCTTGTTTACGAAGATCGGGCAACTGAAAGGTAAACCAGCGGGACAAATCCAGGACATTCAAGAGCTGTACGAGAATCCGCATACGGTAGATCGTACCGTCGGCGATTTTCAAGTTAAAAGCGCCGTTGAGATTGCGCTTGCGCTCGGCGTTACCCTTGCCGGCGGTGTCGAATTTGCCCGTGAGATCCACCGTGCCGGAAATCTCGGCGTTCGAGAGGTCAAACCAGCGGAGAAACACCGCTATCGGGACATTTTTCGCCCTCGGTTCAGCGATGATTTCGAGAGTATCGAGCTTATGGACAACGGTCAATGGACCGCTCCCCGTGCCGCCGCCGGCGCGCAACGTAAGATTAGAGAATCGCCATATCCGGCGGTCCAGGATCAGATTGCTTTTTGAATCGGTGAATTCAAAATTGTTGATGCGCCCCTGACCAAGAGCAAGGCGCCCTTCCGCTTGCAAGTTGGCGTAGAAATCCCCGGGCTCGGGGTCGATCTGCGAGATCAGATAGGTGATATCCAGATTGGGCGCCGTGAAGTCGAAAATAAGTTGTGGTCTTTGCGCGTAGCGCCAGCGCCCGCTGGCGCTCGCCGCAAAACCCACTAGCAATCCTTTCATGTCTTGGAATTCGATACCGCTCTCGTCAATGGAAATTTTGCCGTTAAGCTGGCGCAGCGGCTGGAGTAACGGGTGCGTTGCCAGTTGGACATTGAACAACTCCAGGTTGCCGGTAAACTTGCGGTCTTGTTTGTCATTGAATGAACCCTGATAGCGAACCGAACCGCGCACGATGCCTGGATCTTGTATCGAACCTGTTTCCAGGAGCAGCCGGCTGACGATTCCCGCTTTGACGCCGGGGGAGTCCACCGCAAGATCAAACACGCCGTCGTCGGCCGCGTAGTTTTTCAGTGCCAGGCGCGCCTCCACCGGCGCTCCGGAAATCAGCGCGCGCACTTTGTCCGTCTTGATCTCCGTGGGGGTAAACGCGAAATCGCCGTTGATATCCGTGAGCACATATTTGTCCCATTGCAGCCGCGCACTCTCCAACGCCACTTTACCCTCTGCGCGCGGCTTGCTGTCGGCGGGCCGGGTGAGGGTTATGTCGAACTTGCCCATTCCCCCCAAAGCCTGAACCGGTAGTACCAAATTTGCAAATTCCGCCGGCATGAGACCGCGTTGCGCCTGCTCGCGCAGCTCGCCCAAGTCCGCTTCGCCCCGCGCGCGCAGTTGCAACACGCCTGGGCTCGCCGGCGAGTAGTCGAGGCTGCCATCCACATCCGTGAGGTGGATTCGGCCGGAAACGCCGCGCAGGTTACTGAAAGCGAACCGACCATTTTCCAAAGCGATCCTGCCATTAACGGCGCGCAGCGGCGGATAGCCGCCGGGGAAATTACCGCTAACGTTTCGAACTTCGACGTCGAACCAAAGCCCTTCCCCAAACCCCGATTCCAGCACGCGGCGAATTTCCGCGACCTTGGCATTGACGCCAGCCTTATGAATTTGTAGCTCGCCCTCGGTAGCAGCACTCACCACCTGTTCGATTTTGGATGACGCCAGCCACCGCGCCGGGAAATATTTCTTGAGCAGGGCCACGGATAGCGGCTTGGCGCCAAGATCCAACCGCAGGTGCGTGTCGCCATCCGCCACGCGCCGCGCCTGGCCTTTCACTCCCAGAGCGAGGTCCTTGGACCGGTAATCCATGCGCGAAACTTCCCATTGCCCCGGCCGCCAATCGATTTCGATCTGCAATTGGCCGTCGCCGGCATCTAAAGGCGTCGCGAACAGTTCAGGCGCATCCACGGACAGACGCTCAAAGCCGACCTTGCCACTCACTCGTGCGCGCTGATGCAGATTGCCCTCGAAATGTAATCGTGAATCCAGCGTGCCGCGGAGAGATTTGACGGTCAATAGCTTTCCGCCGTAAACCTGCGCCATGGCGGCCGGCATTTTATCAATACGCGCATCGACATCGTGCCATGCCCGCGTGAGGTCCAACCTGTCGTCGGGGAACACCAGCTTTCCTTGCGCGTGCAACTTCGCCTGCTGGCCGTCCCGCTCGACGCCGGCGGCAATTGCAAATTTGAGCGCCGCGCCTTGCGGTTGTTTCGGCTTCAGGACTAGCCAATTTGCCAGAAACTCGCGCAGCGCTTGGCCTTGCACGCGTTCCAGTACCAGCGCAACCTGGTGGAGGCGCGTGGTGGCTGGCGCCGTTTCAGAGTAGTGGTCAGTGAATTCAATTTCGCCATCGGCGATGTTCACGGTGCGCAAGTCAAAAGTAAATTGGGCGTTACCTTGTTTGAGAAACGGCAAATTGAGAAGCCGCTCGAGCAGCGGTATTTTGCCTTCACTGTCTCGCGCCAGGCGGGCGTCCGGTTTTTTCAAGCGCACCTCGTAGAAGACTAGCCGGCGGTCGAGGAGCGGCCAGAGGGCCACCCGCGCGGTAACCAGTTCCGCGCTGAGCGCTGGCGCCGCAAGATCGGATTCCGCCACCGCAACATTGTGAAAAGAAATCCCGAGAATCCGTCCGATCTCTAGATCGGCTTCGCCAAGCTGAAGTTTCAACTCGGTCTGTTGCTCAATCTCAGTGATCAGGTAACGGCGAAACTCGCCGGTCCGCACCAGATGGAAAAAAGCCAGGCTAACGACCACGAAAAAAAGCAAAACCGCGGCGGTGAGGAATGCGGTAAGCTTGAGGAGCATTCTCATGAGATGAATCGCGGTGCGTGTCGATGGGCTATCACCAGGCTCAGGGAGAGTTAGTCTAACAGTTAGGCCGCTATTATGCTAAAGAAACATTATATATCGCGCAAGGGGCGGAAAAGCCAAGGAATTGTTCCGCCGCATCAATTCGAGCGGATAATATTTCCAGCCAATTTCCTTGACAGCCCGAAGTGAACTTGTTAGAACCAGAAAACTTTTTGCCTACTTGCAACGAAGTCTAGTCCTTCGAGGGAAACCATGTTGGAACGAGAAGAGGAGCTGTTGAACAGCAAACAGGTCGCCGTGATTCTGGACATGAGCCCGGACACCGTGAACGAGTTTGCCCGTAAAAATATTTTGCCCGCCTTCAAAAAAGGCAAACAATGGAGATTCCGCAAAAGAGATATCTCGGTTTTTTTCAGAAAGCAGAGCCGGGATATACGTGATGCCTGAAGCAACTTTTCACGCGAGGGGTGAGGTTCATGGGTGAAATTGAGGCGCACGAAAGCAAGCTCTATTCCGAATTCGCTCCGCTCTACGACAGAGTCTTCGGAAAGATTTTTTACTCTCGCCTGGAGCGCGTCATCGAAGATTCGCACATTCCGCGCGGCGCCAAAGTTCTCGAAGTCGGCGCCGGCACCGGAACTTCTTTTCCGGCCTATCCCACTCATTGCCAGGTAACCGGTATTGATCTAGCGCCCGACATGCTAACGCGGGCCCGGCAAAAAATTGCCGAAAACGGATGGACCCACATCAAGGTCTTGGAAATGAACGCTTTGGCCTTGAACTTTCCGGACAACTCGTTCGATTTCGTGATGGCGTTTCATGTCGTCACCGTGGTTCCCGATCCAGTGGCGATGATCAACGAGGCTCAGCGCGTCTGTAAGCCCGGCGGCAAAATCGTGATTGTCAATCACTTCACCAGCGATGTTCCTGTACTCGGATCGGTGACGCGCTCACTGGACCCGCTCACTCGCTGGTTGGGCTGGCGCACTGATCTCAAATTGAAAGCTTTTATCGAAACCACCAATCTGACCGTCGAGCGTATCTACAAAACTTCCAAGACCTCGCTTTATACGGTATTGGTCGGCACCAAGACGAGTAACAACCATCATTCACTGCGTGAGCACTGAGCTTCGCGCCATCATTCGCAAAGAGTTTGTTCATGATGAAATCCTCGGCAAAGGTGCGTCGAGCTGTAGCAGTTTTGATACACGCAGTATCAAATCGACTACACCCTGACCTTCCCGTTGCGCCGCACTCAATCTACGTTCTCCAAAATCTCCTGAGATATCCCTGTTTTCCGTGATTTTGACCTCCGAACCCGGGCGGAAATTAGCGGCAAGCGGCTGCAGCTATTCAAGGAGGCTGTTCCCAAGGCCTCTCGCGTGGCCATTCTCTGGGATCCAAAAAGGTCAGGGTGGTGAGGCGGAAGCGCGAGTAAGAAGACCGGTGCCAAAACGATGAGCAGAAGTGTTCTTTGGAATGTGTTATAAAGTCATTGTATGAACCATCCGACCAAACGCAAGAAGATCACTAGCCGCATCATCCGCCCCGGAGACCCCGTTCCCGATGGGCAATATTGGGACAACGCTACGCCCGAAGAGCGGATGAACGCTGTATGGGAATTGACCCTGCTCTGCCTAGTTTGGCAACCGAACCAAGCCCATCCGTACGTGCAAGACTCTGGAGGATGGCATGATTAGGCAGACGGAGTTGCAACGCCGGCGAGCAAGTTCAATTTCATTGCGTGGTCTCAAGAGCGCCGCTTACTGGTTAGCCGCTTCGGCAGCGCGCGGAGCGGCGATTTCATGGCATCCTGCAGGGCGACCCAAGACCTGCGACGTCTGGGTCGCCCGTGCCTTGCCTAAGCGAGACACAACTGCGCAAGCACGAGTCATTGAAGCCCTCACGCCTACACCTTCTACATGGCGTGGCCTGCGTTGCATGACTCTAACGCGAGAAAGACCTGTTCGACTATCCGGCCTCATTTTCCAGATCGGGGCGAGAACCCATAGCCGGCTAAGTCGATGTCTTGACCATGATCGACGGGGTCCAGTTCGAAGAAGCTTGGGCAGACCGGATGATTTCGAAATCTCGCCGATCAACCGGTCGCTGTGCTCTCCAGAGAACACTTGATTACGGAACAAACTGCGCCGGCCGCGCGAGGACGCAAGTTACTTGGCCGACGAGCTCGAAGCGTTGGAATACACTCTACAAGACTCGAGAACATAACGTAAATCCTAACCAGAAAAATTGCCGTCGTCCTTGATTTCCGACAAGTCAATAGTGAGATACTTCAAAAATCAGTTTGCGTTCTCGCGTTCCCCCGCCCTCTGGGTTAGGGCAGAACTATGACGTGCCTCTTAAAACGAAACTGGCTGACGTGGGGGGTCCGAGGCGAATCCTGTGATGGCCAATTGAGGCAAAGCTGGTCCGATCGACAAAACTAATTGGGCAGGTCTTTGCCGGCTGCTTTTTTAGCGTCTTTTTCCGCTTCTTCATTTTCGTCGTTGCTGCTCACGCCTTTTTTGAAGTCGCGGATCGCTTTACCCAGACCGGCGCCGATCTGCGGCAGCTTGCTGGGGCCGAAGACGACGAGAGCGATGGCGAGAATGATCAAGAGTTCCTGCATGCCGAGTCCAAACATGAATCCTCCTAGTGGGCTCCTAATAAAGCCCTATTATGACAATTGAGGATCGACGATAGAGGATGGAAGAAAGCGATGTTCAATCCTCGATTCTTAATCTTCGACTGTTGCAAGCGCACTCGTTACCCGCCTCGCTTCTGAGATCTTTTTGAGCAACCAGGACGTAGCTTACAGTAACGCGCTAGCCCTTGCGCTTCAAGGCGAAGAATACCGCGTTATCGCCCCTCTGCACAAGCAGCAAGATACGCTCGCCGCGCCGCCCCTGGCGCATGGCTCGTTCGAAGTCGTTGACGTTATTGACCGGGCGCTGGTTGACTTCGCGGATCACGTCGGCAGGCTCCAACCCAATCGAGTCCGCGGGACTTCCCGGTTGGACCTCCAAAACCAACACGCCTTTGGTGGAGTTCAAACCCAGGCGGCGCGCCGCTTCCGGGGTAATCCGCTGAACTTTGATGCCAAGCTCAGGGTCCTTGGCCTCGGCCGTCAGCGCTGCGTCGCTCTCCTCCGCCAGCTCGCCGATCTTTACTGAGATCGTCATCTCTTTCTTATCGCGGACAATCTTAAGAATCGCTTTCTGACCCGGCGCCGTGTCCGCGATCACGGCGGGAAAATCGAGGCTCTTCGGCACGGTTTTGCCGTTGTATTCGACGATCAAATCGCCCATCTTCACTCCGGCTTCCGCTGCCGGGCTCCCCTCGGACACGTCGGTGACCTGAGCCATATCCCCGCCAGGCCGCGCAACTCCCAACGACGCGGCAAGTTGCGGCGAGACATCTTGGGCGCGGATACCGAGCCAGCCGCGCACAACGCGGCCGTTTTTGCGCAACTGTTCGGCGACTTTCTTCGCCAGGTCGATGGGAATGGCGAAGCCGATGCCTATGTTGCCGCCGCCGCTCTGGCTGAATATGGCACTATTGACGCCCACGACCTCGCCAACGGCGTTGATCAATGGGCCGCCGCTGTTGCCGGGATTGATTGAGGCATCGGTCTGAATGAAGCTGTCATAGGGTCCGGCGCCGATGACCCGTCCTTTGGCGCTGACGATGCCGGCCGTGACCGTGTGCTCTAAGCCAAAGGGGTTACCGATGGCCATAACCCAATCGCCGACATCCAGCTGGCTGGAACTTCCCAGGCGCGCGAACGGCAAAACTCCGCCGGATCTCCTCATCTTGATGAGCGCAAGATCGGTCTTGACGTCTTTGCCGATAAGACGGGCTTCATATTCGCTGTGATCGGACAAGCGGACTTTGATGATGTCAGCGTAGCGCACGACGTGATAGCTGGTCAGGACCTCGCCGTCCCTGCTGATGAGGATTCCGGAACCGAGGCTACGCGAGCTGTTTTCCCGGGGATTTGCTTCGCCGAATAAGCGCCCGAAAAAGTCATCGATGGGGTCGCTCGAGCCGCCGCGGGCGGCCCGTTGCGACGTGGTAAAAATATTGACCACCACCGGCATTGTCCGCTTGGCGATGGCGGCGAAGGAAGGCGGTCGATTTTCCAGAGCGGTGAGATTGGCCGCCATCGCCCGCGGCGCGCCGATGTTTGAGAACAACAGAGGCGACTGCGGCGCTGCGACGGCCATGCTAAACATTGCCGCGAGCAAAAATCTCGATGGAGTGAATTTCATACGCGCCTCGGGTCCCGACGGGACAACGGAAACATAGCAAATTTCAGCGCGTGGTTTAAGTGACCGCTAAAAGCCGCCGAAAACATTTGCAAAACCACGGTGCAGTGGTTAAGAAGACAAAGCGCCACGGATAAACGCCATGAAAGCCTCGTCCATCGATTACGATACCGTACGCGAGATGCTGCGCACCGCCACCCCGGACCGCGTGCTCAGATTCATCGGCAAAGCCCATCCCGCGGATCTCGCTTTGCTGTTCAAAGGGCTGGAGCCCGCCGAAGTGCGAAAGCTTTTTGAAATACTGTTTTCGGCGCGGCGCGCGGAAAAGACGTTGAAGGAGCTCCCCCCCGAACTGTTGCCCGATATCTTGGCCCTGATCGACGATGAGCGCGTCGCGCGTTTGATCGTGCGCGCCGATCCGGACGACGCCGTGACTTTCATCGACAGCCTGCCGGAACAACGGCGCGAAGCCGTGATGTCGCTGCTCGACCCCGAGCGGCGCGACGAAGTGCGCGAACTGATCAGCTACCCTGAAGGCACCGTCGGCAGAATTATGAACACCGATTTCATGGCACTGTCGCCATCGACCACGGCCCAGGGAGCCATCGACAAGATTCGCGAACGCGGCGAGCTCGAATCGTTCTTCTACCTCTACGTCGTCGATGACGCCAACAAGCTGGTGGGCGTCGTCCCCATCCGCAATCTCGTCATCGCGCCGCCGGACCGCACGCTGAGCGAGATGATGATCGCCGAGCCGATCCACGCCGACGTTTTCATGGACCAGGAAGCGGCAGCGCGCCTGGTGGCAAAATACGAGCTTCTCGCTCTGCCCATCGTCGATGAAGGCGGCCACCTTGAGGGCATCATCACCGTCGATGACGTCATCGATATCATCAACGAAGAGAGCACCGAGGACATGTATAAGATGGCGGGTCTAGCCGAAGAAGACCGCGTCTTTACCCCCGTGGCGCGTTCGGTGCGCATGCGCTTGCCGTGGACCATAGTGAACTTGCTGACGGCCACTCTGGCGGCCTCGGTGGTGGGATTTTTCGAAGGCACGCTTCATGAGTTGATCGCGCTGGTAACTTTCATGCCAATAATCGCCGGCGTCGGCGGCAACGGCGCGACCCAGACGGCGACGGTCATTATTCGAGCCATCGCCTTGGGCGAGCTCGAGTTCGCGTCGGCATGGAAGGCCGTCGTCAAACAGGTATCGGTCAACATTTGCTTGGCGCTGGCCGCCGGCGCGGTAATCGCCACCGCAGCGCTCCTGTGGAAAGGCAATCCGTTCCTGGGACTGGTGCTCGCCTGCGCGATGATTATCAATCTCGGCCTTGTGGCTGGTTTATCGGGCGCCGTGATTCCCTTGATGTTACAAGCGTTGAAATTCGATCCAGCGCTGGGCTCCGGCATCGTCGTCACCTGCTTGACCGATGCGTTTGGCTTCCTGTCGTTTCTCGGTCTGGCAACGATATTTATTCGTTACCTGACTTAGAGCCGCGCTGCAGCGGCGTTGGCCGATGGTCTCGGAGTCTTCTTTAGGAGGAAAATTATTCCGCCGATCAAACTGTCCGTCGCGACGATCAGAAAGAGCAGCAAAGCAAAAGCGATACCGTTCTCGGAATCGATACCGATGAGCCCCAGCAGAAAGATATACCCTCCCTCACGCAGACCGAGGCCATTCAGGCTGATGGGGATCGCGGCGAATGTTCCTACCAGTGGATAGACGATGAGACAGAATGAAAACGGAATCGCCAGATTCAACGCACGCCCCATTACGAGATGCATCCAGGCTTGGATCAAATGAACAATCAACGAAAGCAGAATCCCCACGGCGATGGCGTGCCAATGAGCCCTGTAGCCTCGCAAGACCAGTCGTAACTTGACGATGAGCGAATTCCCATCCTCGGGCAGCACGCGCCGCAACACGGGAATCAGCACTGTGCAGATGGCGAAACCAAGGGCAAGCATCAAAGTCAAAGATCGAATAGCAGCAGGCACCGGGTAGCCGGGAAATAGTATGAGTCCCGCGGCCCCCATCCAAATCAACACCGCCATACCGATTGCACGATCCATGAGAACGGACATCGCGGCGCGAACCGTGGGCACGGTCCCGCCCTGATCATCTCGTTGCTGGTCTTTTACCAGGTAATAGACGCGGCTTACATCACCGCCAACCGTACCAGGCGCGAACAGGTTGAAAAACATCCCGATCATATAGTAACTGACCAGGTCTCTAAAAGGGGTCTTGATTCCCAAGGGACGAACCAGAACCGTCCATCTAACGGCACTTAACGCCTGCGCGAATAGATAAACGACCAGCGCCAATACAATAAAAGACAATTTTGCCGAGACCAGTGTGTGTAACGACCGCTCGATATGAATACGCGTGAGAATATAGGCGATCAGCCCCCCGCTCACCAGGAGCTTAATCAATAAAATGACGGCAGGCTTGAATTTCTTCATCCGTCCAGCGGGGGTTCGATGAGAGCTGCGTTTTCGTCGTTGGCGGTGCCGGCGACGATCACCCTGCGGCCGTCAACCCGCAGCCTTCCTTCGGCGTAAAGCTGGATCGCGCGGGGGTAGATCCGATGTTCCTCTTTGAGAATGCGCGCCGCCAGTTTCGCCTCGGTGTCATCGGCAAAAACCGGCACGACGGCTTGAATGATGATCGGCCCTTCGTCGCATTCATCGTTGACGAAATGCACCGTGCAGCCGGAAAAGCGCACGCCATACTCCACGGCTTTCTTTTGCACGTGGAGGCCGGGAAACGACGGCAAGAGCGCCGGATGAATGTTCATGATGCGGTTGGAGTAAGCCTTGACAAAGACCGGCGAGAGCAGGCGCATGAAGCCGGCCAGGACGACCAGTTCGACACCATGCGCGCGGAGTAAATCAACGACGGCCTCGTCGTAGGTTTCGCGGCTGGAATATTTCCTGTGGTCGAGAATTTCCGTCGCAATCCCGTGGTTCTTGGCCCGCACGAGTCCATAGGCGTCCACTTTGTTGCTGAGCACGAGCTTGATCGCCGCGTCCAAGCGCTTTGCTTCGATGGCATCGATGATCGCTTGCAAATTGGTGCCGCCGCCGGAAATCAGCACGCCAATGGGAAGTTGTCGCGCCATAGGATGATCCTATACGCTAATGCTCGCGCCTTTTACACCTCTGTGGATCGCACCGATCACGAAACATCGCTCGCCCATTTTTTTGAGCGCTCCGAGTATGTTATCGGCCTCTCGCTGCGCGACCACAAGAATCATGCCGAGGCCATTGTTAAACGTGCGGTCCATCTCAGCCTGGGAAACACTCCCGGTCTTTTGAATCAAATCGAAGATGGGCGGCACCGGCCAGCTACGGCGTTCGATGTGCGCCCGGGCGCCGCGCGGCAGTACCCGCGGCAGATTGCCTGTAATGCCGCCGCCGGTGATATGCGCCGCGCCTTTGACCGGAAAACGGCGCAGCAGCTTGCGCATGGTGTTGGCGTAGATGCGCGTCGGCTCCAGCAATTCCTCGCCCAAGCTTCGGCCCAGCTCGTGCACGCGCCTGCCTAATTTCATGCCGCCGATATCGAGTAACACCTTGCGCGCCAGTGAATAACCGTTGCTATGAAGGCCGCTCGACGGCAGGCCGATCAGTATATCGCCGGCAACGATAGCCCGCGGGTCAATCATCTTTTTTTTTCCACGACGCCGACGGCAAAGCCGGCGAGATCATATTCACCCCTGGGGTAGTCTCCCGGATGCTCGGCGGTCTCGCCGCCAATCAAGACACAACCGGCCTGGCGGCACCCGTCGGCGATGCCGTGCACTACCGCCTCGGCGATTTTCACATTTAGCTTGCCGCACACGAAATAGTCGAGGAAGAAGAGCGGCTCGGCGCCCTGGGTGAGAATGTCGTTAACGCTCATGGCGACCAGATCGATGCCCACCGTGTCATGGATTCCGGTCATGAAAGCGATTTTGAGCTTGGTGCCGACACCATCGGTGGACGACACCAGAACGGGCTCGCTGTAGCCGCGGCCTTCGAGTTCAAACAGGGCGCCGAACCCACCCACGCCCGCCAAAACGCCGGGAACAATGGTTTTGCGGGCGATGGGACGGATACGGCGCACCAGCTCATCGCCGGCGTCAATACTGACGCCGGCTTTGGCGTATGTGAGTCCTTGAGCAGTGGCCATTGGGTTATTTTTGGGGTTGTCTTTGCCGCGATGATTTCAGGTGAGTACGGGCGTATCGCCATACGCCCCCTACCGTCGCATCATAGCGCAGGGTTGAGCGAATTTCACATGGTGGAGCCAACCACCGGCCCCGCGGCGCCGCCGGCCGCGGCAAGCAGCGCGCGGATTTTAAGTGTGTACTCGCCGAATCTTACCGCGCTCATCATTTCCATTGTCCGGGGTCGCGGCAGCTCTATAGGAATAGTCTCCAACAGCCTGCCCGGACGCGCCGACATGACAAAGACCTGATCGGAAAGAAATACCGCTTCTTGAATGCTGTGGGTGACAAACAAAACGGTCTTCTTGCGCTCTTCCCAGATCCGCAGAAGCTCCATGTCAAGCTCATCGCGCGTCATCGCATCCAGCGCGCCAAAGGGCTCGTCCATCAGCAAAAGTTGCGGGTCCGTCACTAGAGCGCGGCAGAGAGAAGCGCGTTGCTGCATGCCGCCGGAAAGCTCGTGCGGATACATCTCCTCAAACCCCCCTAAACCCACTAGCTTGATCAAACCGCGGGCCTTGTCGGCATAGCCCGCAATATCAAGTTTGGCGAACTCCACGGGCAAAAGAACGTTGCCGAGCACCGAGCGCCACTTGAGCAGCACGGGCGCTTGAAACACCATGCCGACGTTTTCTAAAGGCTGGTCGACCCGCCGCCCGCTAACAGAGACCGCGCCCGAGGAAGCCGGCAAGAGTCCGCAAATGATCTTCAGTAACGTGCTCTTGCCGCAACCGCTCGGTCCGACGATGGAGACGAAATTTCCAGCTTGAATTTCAAAAGAAACGTTTTCCAGCGCCGTCACCGTTCGAGCGCCGCCGGTAAAGACGCGTGAGACTTCTTCGATGGCGATCAGAGGCGGCACGGCGTGGGTTATAGCCTTCGATGAGTTATCGCTTGATAAACTGGTTGCTGAAGACTTCCTTGGCTGTCACTTTCCGACCCATATCGAAAAACTCGTTGACGATCTTCACGGTTTTTTCCGTGATGTCGGGCCTCATGTAACCCAAGCCCGACTGAATCGACTCCGGCGGGAGAAAGACCTCGGTCAGGGCATTCTTCAATTGCAAGGTCACTAAATATTGGTCCAGCTCCGGTTTGTGTTTGAGCAGTATTTGGAGTGCCTCTTCTTGATTATCCCGCGCATAGCGCAAACCCTCCAGAGTCCCCTCGACATAGGCGCGCACGAACTCCGGGCGCTTCTTCGCGTCATCTTCCTTCACGAGCAGACCCGTGCCGTAGATATCGAGTCCGGTATCTTTCATGAAAATCCGGTTGAAAGCTTAACTCCCACCTTGCTTGCCGCCAGTTCGGCGATCTCGTCGTTTGAGGCGCGGTACATGACGATAAAATCTGCCTTCTTCGTCGCCAACGCCGCAGGCTGGAGCGGCGCCGCCGTCTCTTGAATGCTGAATGGCTTTGTAGTCGATCTTATTGATGCGGCAATAGGCGGGCATCAAATACCATTGGGCTTGGCCGGGACTGATCGCATAGGTCTTGCCTTCCAGATCTTTGAGTTGCTTTATGTTCGTATCTTCACGCCACAAAATGGTCGCGGGAACGTAGCCGAACTGCGCGACCGTCTGCACTGGTGTGCCACGGGAGCGGCGACGAGGGTCGTTGAAATATCGGCAAAACCGAAGTCGGCGCCGCCGGCGCCTATCGTTCGCAGCGTATCCGCCGAACCCGTGCTC
The DNA here is from genome assembly GCA_963840855.1 of uncultured delta proteobacterium. GTDB lineage: Bacteria > Desulfobacterota > Binatia > UBA9968 > UBA9968 > DATACQ01. The sequence goes on along the minus strand of CAWJBB010000074.1, from coordinate 30,013 downwards.
GACTGAATCGTCGCCGCCAATCCGCGCTTGGCGTAAAAACCTTTTTCTAACGCCACATACCATGGCGCATGCTTCCCGCCGATAATAAAATCCATGCGAATGTTCGCTGGCGTAAGCTCGGCAGCCCGCGCCACGGCACCCACGCCAAGAACGACGAGCGCCAATGCGCCGACTTGCCCCATCAACCGATGGAACTTAAGCATCGTTGAAACCTCCACAAACAAAGAATCAAAACGAGCCTTCGACTTCCCGAACCGCCGCGCTCCAGGGGGCTAACTTTCTCTGACAAATCTCCGCCAGCCAGAAAAGCCCCAACGACAACACCGCCAAAATGAGCAGGATCACCAACGCGAACGCCGTGTCCAAACTGTAGTTGGCTTGTAAAACCAGATAACCAAGTCCCTCGTTCGCCGCGACGAACTCCGCCACGATCGCGCCGGTGACCGAAAGCACGATGGCAACTTTGATGCCGGCAAACATATAAGGCAATGAATTGGGCAGGCGAATCTTCTTAAAGATATCGTACGCTGAGCCGCGGTTAACGCGCGCCAGTTCTAATAGCTCTGGCTCAACTTCCTTGAGGCCAACGACGGTGTTCACGACGATGGGAAAAAACGCGACGAGAAAGGCAATCGCAATCTTGGAAAATAGACCGTAGCCAACCCATATCACCATCAGCGGCGCGAACGCGCTTTTGGGCATGGCATAGAGAATGACGATCAATGGATAGATCGTATTCTGCAGATGGCGCGAGTAAACCACGGAAATGGCGAAACCCACTCCCAGCACCAGCGACAGAGCAAAGCCACCGAACGCTTCGATAAAAGTGATCACCGCATGGTGGCCCAAAATCGGCAGTTTTTTCATGAACGCCGTCCAGAGATCCCGCGGCGGCGGCAAGATGAAGGCCGGCACCTTGATCACTTCGACGAGAATTTCCCAGAGCACCAGCAGGGCGAGGAAAAATACGATCGGCTCAGCGGCGTCCTTCCAAGAAAATTTCACGGGTACACTCCGCGCCGACGTTAATGGAAAGAACCCAGTCTGTCAAGAAAAGCGCCGCAATCCGCCAAACCTACGGCTGGCGCGGATCGCGCTTGAGCTGACTTTGATCGAGCAACAGCTCGCGTTTGTGCCGGATCATTTCGCGTTCCTGTGTCAAAAAGCGCTCCACCGCGCGGCGAAAGCTACCGTTGACAATGAAATGAACGCTTGTCGTGTGCTCCGGGTCGAGCCCGCGCAACTGCTTGAAGCTGCCCCCGGCGCCGGCCTCAAAGCGCTTGAGCCCCATTTGAATGGAATGTTCGATAGCAGAGTAGTAGCAGACGTTGAAGTGAAGGAAGGGAACCTCTTCGAAGGCGCCCCAGTAACGGCCGTACATGGCGACGTGATCGCGGATATTGAACGTGCCAGCGATGATTTTACCATCACGCTGCGCCAGCATGAGGCAAGTATTTTCGGCGAACCGGCGATGAATCTCGTCGAAAAACTCTTCTGTGAGATATTGGCGACCGTAATAGTGCCGGTCGACATGACCTTTATACAGGTGGAACATTGATCGCAGATGGGCCTGAGTCAATTCCGGACCTTCAAATGCCCGAATGGCGATCCCGCGTTGCGCCACTTCGCGCCGCTCGCGCTTGACCTTGTTGCGGCGCTCGCTGCGAAAGCTTCCAAGGTAGTCGTCGAAGGAGCTGAAATTGTGGTTTTGCCAGTGGTATTGAATACCCGAACGAGGGACAAATCCTACTTCTTCCAAGGCTTCACGCTCGTCCGCCACGCAAAAATTTACGTGCACCGATGAGATTTTGTTGTCGGCGGCGATTTTGCCCAGGGCTTGTCCCAAGTACTGAATCAGCTTGGCGCCGATCTTCACCTGCCGCCGTTAAAAACCGCTGTCCGGTGACGGGAGTAAAAGGTACGCCAACCAGCATTTTGGGATAGTACTGAATGCCGGCGCGCTGGGCCGCGTCGGCCCACTCCCAGTCGAAAACGAATTCGCCCATGCTATGGAGCTTCAAGTACATGGGACACGCGGCGATAATATTCTTACCCCGCTCAACGACCAGATGATGCGGCAGCCATCCGGTTTCTTCGGTGACGCAGCCGGTCTGCTCGAAGCAGTCCAGCCAATCCCAGCGTAGAAATGGCGAGCAGGCGCGGGCGAGATCATCCCAGCGATCACGCGGGACCTCGGCGATCTTGCGTACGATTCTGAGCTCCAGGTGTTCCGCCATCAAGCGCCGATCTTATCATGAGTTTTTGCGTCATCAAACTTGCCAGCACAAGAACTAGGGGTTCAATTTGATTAACGATTCGTCGATGTAGGGGCAGACCCCTGTGTCTGCCCTCCGTGGTTCGACGGGCTCACCACGCCCTGAGACTGTCGAAGGGCGGGACGGGCGACCACAGGGGATCGCTCCTGCAAATGTTTGCGAAACTGAACCACGAACGAAAAAGAACCAAGGCCGGGCGCCCTTGACAAGCCGCCTGAAGGACCTTAATCATTACGTTACGGTTAAGTATTCTATGGTAATTTACAATCTCGTTTGCCGCAAGAAACATAGCTTTGAAGGTTGGTTTCCGAACTTCGAGGAGTATCAGAAGCAGGCCGACAAAAAACAGATATCCTGCCCCACCTGTGGGAGCAAGAAAGTCGAAAAAGTGCCGCACGCCTGCGCCGTGCACGTAAAAAAGCAAGAGCTAGCGCCGCCCAAAAACAAAAAAGAGCGATCAGAGGCCGAGACCACCGCGCCGGCCGCGGCGTTGTCACCCGCCGAATTCAAGGAGATGTTGATCCGGGTGCATCACTACGTCAATGAAAACTTTGAGGACGTGGGCCCGCGCTTCGCCGAGGAAGCCCGGCAGATCCACAACGGCAAGGCAGACGAACGCCCCATCCACGGCACCGCCACCGTAGAAGAAACCAAGGAACTGGCGGCGGAGGGAATACCCGTCGTCGCGCTGCCGAAACCGGAACTCGATAGTTAATATCCGCTCGTCAACCGCAATCGATAAAGTTGTATCATGAGCGCCGCCGCGAGGCGGCGTTTTTGCTTATTCGTGCCCTTGCATTTAGCTCCTTACTACGAAATAGAATCGTGCCAGCGCGATCGGAGATCCGATGTTACTCATCAACAACCAAACCGCGGCAAACATCCTCGACATGAAGGGCTGCATCGAGGCCCTCGAAATCGGCTACCGCGATCTCATCCATGAGCGCGCCGCCTACCGCGGCCGTTACGATTTATTTGTCCCCAACGACGATCCCAAACTGATGTACCGTTGGGGTACCATGGAAGGCGCGTCGCGCACCTTCGAAACCTTCGCCATCCGCATGAAATCAGACATGCTCGAATGGCCGGAAGGCAAGACGGTGGAAAAGTATTGCGTCGAGCCCGGCACCTTTTGCGGCATTATCATGGTTTTCTCCACGCGCAACGGCGAACCTCTCGCCATTATCAACGACGGTATCATCCAGCATATGCGTGTCGGCGGCTGCGCCGGGCTGGGCGCGAAGTATTTATCACGTGAAGACTCCGCAGTCATCGGTATCTTCGGCGCCGGCGGCATGGCGCGCGCCTACCTGCTCGCTTTCAACGAGGTAAGAAAGATCCGCGAAGTAAAAATCTACAGCCCGACAACAACGAACCGGGAAACCTATGCCACTGAGATGAGCCAAAAGCTCGGAATCAAGATTACTCCGGTGCAGCGATCAGAAGACGCCGTGCGCGGCTGTGACATCGTGGCCACCTGCACCGACTCTATTCAAGTCGTCGTCAACGACCCAGGGTTAATCGAGCCGGGCATGCACCTGACCTGCGTGAAGGCGAATGAATGGAATCCCGAAATCGTCAAGAAATCCGATTTGGTGATCAAGATGGGCCGGGCGACGAAGAATCTGGACGAGGGCCAGATACGGATCGGCGCCGAAGCCGCAGTCGTCGCCGGCAATGCGGAAGAAATCAAACGCATAGCCAATCCGAAGGTCGATATCTTTTCCCAGGACTTCCCGCTATTGACGGATGTTATGTCGGGCAAGCTCAAAGGCCGTACGGATCGAAACCAGGTAACCTTCTTCGCCAACAGCGGCACGCAGGGTTTGCAATTCGCTTCTACCGCCGGCTTCGTCTTCCGCGAGGCTAAACGGCGCGGCTTGGGTGAAGAGATCCCGACCGGGTGGTTCCTACAGGATATACGAGATTAGATGATAAATGCCGGCGGGCACTCAGCGGAATCGGTCTCTGGAACCGTGAACTTAAAGGAGGGAATTATGCGATTGCGTTCGCTCTTATTTCTCTCGTTTTTGGTACCGCTAATTAACATCGCGAACAGTGCCTTGGCTCAACTGACTCCGGTCAAAGTCGGTCATAATGGGTTCTCGGACGAGACCGTATTCTATCTTGCCCGAGACGTTGGGATTTTCAAGAAACACGGTATTGACCTGGAACTGATTTACATTCCCGGTGGTTCCCTTTCGATGCAGGCGCTCATCGGCAAAAGCTTGGATCTTTTACTGGCCGGCGGAACGCCCCTGGTCTATGCGCAATTGAAAGGCGCCGATTTGAGAATGATCGGCGGCGTGAACAACCTTTTGCCCTATGTTCTCGTGGCGCGGGAGAACATCACCCGCGCGGAACAACTCAAGGGCAAGAAAGTCGGCATTAGCCGCTTTGGCAGCAACACGGATTTTGTCGTCAAACTTGCCGCGACACAACTGGGACTCAATCCAAAGAGCGATATTCAAATAATTCAGACGGGCGGCCAGGACGCGCGCGTGGTCGCACTGAAGAGCGGCGCCGTTGACGCCACCGTGTTAACGCCGGATGTCGCCTTCATCGGCCGAAAGCTGGGTTTTAATGCACTGCTGGATTTCGTCGAGAAAGGCATCGAATACCAGCATGTTGGGATCGGCTCGCGCACCGATTATCTCAAGTCCCAGGGCGACACTGCAAGGCGTTTCATGCGCGCATATCTTGAATCCATTCGATACTATTTTTCCCACAAGGACGAGGCCATCAAGAAATCGATGCAACTCTTGAAGGTTGACGACCGCCAGGTCGGGGAAATCGGTTTCGCATTGCGGCAAAAAACCCTGCCCACCGACGGGAAGCCGACGGTTAAAGGCATGCAACTAGTTCTCGACGCCGCGGTTGAAGATGACCCCAAGGCTAAGACGCTCAGCCCACAGCAGCTAATCGATCTAAGTTTTCTGCCGTAGCGAAGCTCGTATGACAAACCCAATAAGAACACCCCTATTCAGCGCGGACGATTCGATCCGTCGCCTGCGCCAGACGGTGCACGCCAAAGCCGGCAACTTCTACGCGATGTACTCCAGCGTCCTCCGGGGGGCCCTATCCCAAGTGAGACGATGACCTGCTAATCGCTACAATGCCGACCCACTAGGACTACTTAGCTGGATCGTAGCCGAGGATCGGCGACAGCCAGCGTTCCACTTCCGCCACGGTCATGCCCTTGCGGGCGGCGTAGGACTCCGCCTGGTCCTTGCCGATGGAATTCACCGCAAAGTAATGTGCTTCAGAATGCGCGAAGTAGAGCCCGCACACTGACGCCGCCGGATACATGGCGAAACTTTCCGTGAGCGTTATGCCGGCGGCTTCGCCGACGTTCAGCAAGTCGAAGATGATCGGCTTTTCCGTGTGGTCGGGCTGGGCAGGATAACCCGGTGCCGGGCGAATGCCGCGATATTTCTCGGCGATCAGATCTTCTATGCTGAATTTCTCTTCTTTGCCGTAGCCCCACTCGGCGCGCGCGCGCTTGTGCAGACACTCCGCAAAAGCTTCGGCGAGCCGGTCCGCCAGCGCCTTGGCCATGATGGAATTGTATTGGTCGTGGTCTTTTTCGAAGCGCTCCGCCAGATCCTGGCAAGCATGGCCTGTCGTAACGGCAAATGCGCCGATGTAATCGACCCGCCTGCTCTCGCGCGGCGCAATAAAGTCGGCAAGCGCCAATTGCGGCTTGCCGCGCTGGTTGTCCTTCTGCTGGCGCAGCGTGTGCAAGCGCGCCTGCTCGTTCGCGCGCGTCGCATCGGCATAAACGATAATATCGTCGCCGTCGCTGTTCGCCGGGAAAAAGCCGTAGACGCCGTGGGCCGTGAATAATCTCTTTTCGACGATTTCATTGAGTAGCTCCTGCGCGTTGGCGAACAACTCGCGAGCTGCCGGGCCCCGGGTCGGATCGCTTAGCAAATCCGGATAACGGCCGCGAATTTCCCAGGTGTGAAAAAACGGTGACCAGTCGATAAACGGCACCAGCGCGTCGAGAGGAAAATCTTTCAAGACTTTCCGCCCCGTAAATTCCGGCACGGCGATATGCTGATCGTCCCATTCCGTGTGCAGTTTGTGGCGCAATGCCTCTTCGTAGGTCAGCAATTGTGTACCGACGCGGTTTTCGAACTGTTCGCGGGCCTCCTCCTGATCTTTACGATTTTGCGTATCCAGCGCCTTGCGTGTGTCGGGCCTCATCAATGCGCCGACCACCGGCACGGCGCGGGAAGCGTCGATCACGTGAATCGTTTCATGCTTATACGCCGGCGCGATCTTGACCGCCGTGTGGCGCTTGCTCGTCGTTGCGCCACCGATGAGCAGCGGGACATTCAAACCGCGCCGGGTCATCTCGGTGGCGACATGGGCCATCTCGTCCAGTGACGGCGTAATAAGCCCGCTCAAACCGATGATGTCGGCTTTCTCTTCAATCGCCGTGTCGATGATTTTGTCCGCCGGCACCATGACGCCGAGATCGATCACGTCGTAATTGTTGCAGCTCAAGACCACGCCGACGATGTTTTTACCTATATCGTGCACGTCGCCTTTGACCGTGGCGAACACTAACTTGGTGCGCCGGTCGACGTTCTGCGTCGCTTTTTTCTCCGCCTCGAGAAATGGCGTCAAATAGGCCACGGCTTTTTTCATGACGCGCGCGCTTTTGACCACTTGAGGCAAAAACATCTTGCCCGAGCCGAAGAGATCGCCGACGACGTTCATGCCGTCCATCAGCGGCCCTTCGATGACCGCCAACGGTTTGCCGTATTTGTTTCCGTGCCTCTTCGACGTCTCGATCGATGAAATCCGTGATGCCCTTGACGAGCGCGTGGGACAAACGCTCTTCAACCGTGCCATCACGCCAGTTATCGTCCTTGATGACGGTTTTGTCGGTCTTCTTGACCGTCTCCGCAAAGCCAACCAGCCGCTCCGTCGCATCGGGCCGACGATTGAGCAGCACGTCTTCCACGAGTTCGAGCAAATCTTTGGGAATCTCTTCATATACCGCGAGCATGCCGGGATTGACGATGCCCATATCCATGCCGGCCTTGATAGCGTGATATAAAAAGGCCGAATGCATCGCTTCGCGCACAGGATTGTTGCCGCGAAACGAAAAAGAAATGTTGCTCACGCCGCCGCTGACTTTTGCTCGCGGCAGGTTCTGCTTGATCCAACGCGTCGCTTCGATGAAATTGACGGCGTAGTTGTTGTGCTCTTCAATGCCCGTGCCGACGGTGAGAATGTTCGGATCAAAAATAATTTCCTGCGGCGGAAAGCCTATTTGCTCCGTCAAAATCTTGTACGCTCGCGCGCAGACTTCGATCTTTCGCTCGAACGTGTCGGCCTGGCCCCGTTCGTCGAAAGCCATCACGATCACCGCCGCGCCATAGCGGCGAACCAGCCGGGCTTGCGCGATGAATTTATCCTCCCCTTCCTTGAGGCTGATCGAGTTGACGATGCCTTTGCCTTGCAGGCACTTGAGCCCCGCTTCGATCACTTCCCACTTGGAGCTATCGACCATCACCGGCACTCGCGCAATTTCGGATTCGCCGGCGATGAGCCGCAGGAATTTTTCCATCGCTGCTTTGGAATCGAGCATGCCCTCGTCCATATTCACGTCGATGATCTGCGCACCGCCTTCGACTTGCTGGCGCGCCACGCTCACGGCTTTTTCGTAGTCGTCGGCGAGAATCAGCTTCGCGAACACCGGCGAGCCCGTCACATTGGTTCGTTCGCCGATGTTGACAAAATTGGACTCAGGCCGGACGGTCACGCTTTCAAGACCGCTCAAGCGCAAGTAGGAGTCGACTTCGGGAACAGCGCGCGGAGGCTCTCCTCTGACGGCGGCCGCGAGCGCCGCGATATGCGCCGGCGTCGTGCCACAGCAGCCGCCGACGATGTTGAGCCAGCCGTTGTCCACCCAGTCGCGCAACTGCGGCGCCAAAGACTCGGGAGTTTCCGGGAATCCGGTCGGCAGAAGCGGATCGGGCAGTCCGGCGTTGGGATGGGTGCTGACGTAGATCGGCGCGATCCGTGCCAATTCTTCAATCAGCGGGCGCATTTCCTTGGGGCCCAAAGCGCAGTTCATGCCGACGCTCAACAGCGGTACATGGGAAATCGAATTCCAAAACGCTTCGACGGTCTGGCCAGTCACGCCGCGGTTGCTGCCCGGTTGAATGAATGTGACCGATGCCATCAGCGGCAAATTGATTTGGCGTTCGTCGAACAGTTTCAAGATCGCAAAGAACGCCGCTTTCGAGTTGAGCGTGTCGAAGATGGTTTCGACGAGCAAAAGATCGGCGCCGCCGTCGATCAAACCGCGCGCCTGCTCGTAATAGGCGTCGACCAGTTCGTCGTAGGTCACGCCACGGGTCGCCGCGCTGGATACGTCGGTGGAGATCGAGCAGGTGCGATTGGTAGGACCGATGGCGCCGGCGACAAAACACCGCCGCAAGGGGTCTTTTGTCGTCACCAGTTCCACTGCTCTCTTCGCTGCCCGCGCGCCGGCAAGATTCAACTCGTAGGCGTGCGACTCCAAGTGGTAATCGGCCATCGAGATCGATGTCGAGTTGAAGGTGTTGGTCTCTACAATATCGGCGCCGGCTTCGAGATACTGAACGTGAATGTCCGTAATCAAGTCCGGCTGCGTGATGCACAACAAATCGTTGCAGCCCTTCAGATCTTTGGCATGATTCGCGAATCGCGCGCCGCGAAATTCCTTTTCGCCAAGCTTGTGGGTCTGGATCATCGTCCCCATCGCGCCATCGAGAATGAGAATTCTCTCCTTCAATAGTTGTAAAAGCGTCGCGTTCAATCTGATTCATGACTTTGTCTTCTTGGATGATTTACCCGCTGGCTTTTACCGGCAAGCGCGCACGCGCGACGAAAATTTCCACCGGCCGATTGCCATTGCGCGCCATTTTCTCGCCGGCGTAAGATCCGGTTAAATCGTAATCTACCGATTCGGCCCCGGCTTCGTGAAACCATCGCTCAATCGATCCGCGGTCGAATCCGAGCCAGCGGTGCGCCATTTGCTCGCGCATCCAATCCTGTTTGTGCTCTACCAAATCGACCAGGATCACCGTGCCGCCGCGCCGGGCGATGCGGCACAGGCCGGCGATGGCGCGCTCTGGGTCGGCGAGAAAATGCAGCACCATGACGCAAAAGGCCGCGTCGACGCTGCGGGAATCCAAGGGCGGCTTGAGGGCGTCGCCCTGGCGAAATTCGACGTTGCGAAACTCCCGTTCCTTAGCGACGGCGCGAGCGCGCCGCAACATCTCATGGGAAAGATCGACGCCGATGACCTTGCCGGCAAAACGGGCCAGCTCAAAGGTCAAGCTGCCCGTGCCGCAACCGATATCGGCGAGCGTAAGGTCGCGCGGCAGCAATTTCTCGATCGCCAGTGAAGTCACCCGGTCGTCGAAATAGCTCTTGCGAATGCGTTCCCAATCCCCCGCCATCGCTTCAAAATAGCCCCGGGAACGCAGCTGACGCCGGCGCCGGCACTCTTCCAGTCGAGCCTGATCGCGTTTGACCTCGGGGATATCGGAGAGCCGAGAATGCAGCGACTTGAAGAGTTCCCGCGCCGGCTCGGGCATGATTGGGCGCCCGGAAAAATACACGCTCGTCCCTTCCTTGCGATCCTGGACGAAGCCGGCCTCGCGCAGAATAGCGAGGTTGCGTGAGACCGACGACTGCCGCGACTCAACGATCTCCTGCACCTCCCCGACCGTGAGTTCCTCTTCGGAAACCGCCGCGAGGATGCGCAAACGCAAAGGGTCCGCTAAAGCTTTGAGGGCGCGAACAAATTCCATAGGCCGACCAATTCATTATCATTATATTTAAATATTGCGATATTACAACAGATGCGGGCACATTAACTAGCAGGTCGCAGAAAAAACATACGGAATGCTTCGAGTGCCTCAGCATGAACGACTTTTCTTGATCGTTTCAAATCTATCCCCGTTCGTCCTGACCCGTCGACAGGCTCGGGACTAAAGGCTGTCGAGGGGGCCTGCCCTGAGGCCCCTCGAAGGGTCGAAGGACTCCGAGAGATTTTTTACAGCCTGTGTTAAGGGCGCCGAATGTGGAAGTTAAATGACTTTCTGCGCCAAGATTCCCGCCCGAAAAGAGCTCGCACCGCCATCGGCTAACTTTCCTTCGCGGTAGTAAAGAACGCGACAGCCGCGAAAAAGATCCAATAGCTCGTTATGGGCAAGTAGGTATTGAGGATTTTTCGGATCGCCGATCTCCTTCTGATCGATCAGGTAGGTTTCAAATATCACATGGCCGCCAACCGTGAGGGCCGAATGGATTTGCGGGATTAACGATCTCTGCAAATAGTTGAAATTAACAATGAGGTCGTAGCGGGCCTGGGGAAGCTGGATTTGTTCTAAATCGGCCTGTTGCCAAGATACCGCCAGAGACCTCGCCAGCGCCCGGCGGCGCGCTTCTGCCAAAGCGACGATCGAAATATCCAGGGCAGTAACCTCAAAACCTCGGGCCGCGAGGAACAGTGCGTTTCGCCCCATGCCGCACGCGACATCGAGCGCTCGACCCGGCGGTATGGACCACGCTTCAGCTGAAAGAATCTCGGCGAGGAAATTCGACGGACCGTCCGGCCCCTGCGCATCGGCGTATCGCCGATCCCATTTTTCTTGATCGTCCCGCGCCATAAGTCGCTGCACTTTCGTTCCAAATGGTTCCAAAAGTTCAATCGTTCCAGCGGTTCAATACCCTTCCTGTCTTCTCACCCGCGCCATGAGAGTGCGTCGCGATACCGGCCACACGCGCAAGCTTTTTAGCCCTAGCAGGCTGCTCAAAAGGATTCAGAGGCGAGGCGCGCGAAAAATTGACGAGCGGAGGCGTACATCCGTAGTACGTTGACGCGAAATCGATCGAGCGCAACGAAGCATATGGGTCTTTTTCAGCAGTCTGCTAAACTGCTCGCGCCAGTGTCAGGACATAGACCTCTCGGGCGCCGCCCCGCCGCAGCGCTCGACTACACTCGTTGACCGTGGCCCCGGACGTGTAAACATCGTCAATCAACAGTATTCTCTTATCCTCGATGGGTTTATCTGGATTCAACGAGAAAGCGCCGCGCATATTTTTGCGCCGCTCTTCTTCCGTTAGTTGGGTTTGTGGCGGCGTTTCCCGGCGACGTAAGAGGACAAACGGATCCATCGGCGTATCGTAGGCGCGGCTCACCTGGCGCGCCAGCAAGACGGATTGGTTAAAGCCGCGCCAGCGCAGCCGCTTGGGATGAAGCGGCACCGGCACGATCAGATCGGCGTCGCACTCGCGCAAAAACCCTTCGCAGCCGCGTGCCATGAGTCGGCCCAACGGTTTTCCGAGAGACACTTTGCCGCCGTACTTGAATTTTTGCACCACGCTCCTGAGCGGTTGTTCGTCCAGTTCTTCACGCGGATAGCAAGCCCAGGCCCGCGCCTGGACAAAATGGGGAGCCCGCTTTATACAAGCGCCACAGGGATGATCGTCCCCGCTGGCTTCGAGAAACGGCCGGCCACACACGGTGCACAGCGGATGCCTTACGAGCTCTATGCTCGGCCCACAAGATGAACAAAAGTATTCCGCGTCCCTGCCGTGAATCCAGCCTGCGCACGCACGGCAGCGGGGCGGGAAAAGCCAGTCCACGATCCAGTCGAAACGATCCGCAAGTTCGTGTGAGGCGGTAAGCTGCATATCGCGTAGTGACCTTAGCAGGAAATTAGCGGCCTCGCGAGTTCACCCTTCGAGAATCCTCAGGGCGAACGGAGGAACGATTAAGATCATTGGAGATTTTCCGCTCGTGCGATGCTCTCGAAGTACGAGATTAATTTTTCAGCAGGCTGCTAGGATTCAACGACGAGCGACCGGCCCGTCATTTCTTTCGGCTGGGGAACTTCGAGGAGCTTCAAAACCGTCGGCGCGACGTCGCTGGCCGCGCCTTGCTTGAGCTCGACGTTCTTGCGCTCCTCATCCACAAGGATCAACGGCACGAGATTGGTTGTATGCGCAGTGTGGGGCATGCCGGTGTCGTAATCGATGAGCTGTTCGATATTGCCGTGATCCGCAGTAATAACCACGCGGCCTTTTTTACCCAGCGCGGCGTCCACCACTTTGCCGAGGCACTCGTCGATCACCTCGCAAGCTTTCACCGATGCCTCAAAGTTTCCCGTATGACCGACCATGTCGGCGTTGGCATAGTTGGCGATCACCAGGCCGATGTCTTCCGCACGGAATTTTTTTACCAGTGCCTCGGTGACTTGCCGCGCGCTCATTTCGGGCTTCAGATCGTAGGTGGCGACGTCTCTCGGCGAAGGGATCATAATACGCTGTTCACCGGAAAACTCCTTTTCTTCCCCGCCGTTGAAGAAATAGGTCACGTGGGCGTACTTTTCAGTCTCGGCGATGCGCAGTTGGCGAATGCCATGATCGCTCGCCACTTGCCCCAGGATTTGCCTCAGTTCTCTCGGCTGATACGCCGCTGGCAGTTTGAACTTTTCATCGTACTGCGTCAGGGTCGCAAAAGCCGCGAGGTCGATGCGGCGCGGGCGCGGAAACTCTTTAAAGTTTTCCTCCGTAAACGCCCGCGTCAGCTCCCGCGCTCGGTCCGCCCGGAAGTTAAAAAAGATCGCCCCATCGCCGTCGCGAATGAGCCCTTCGTGGCCGGGGTCTTCCATAAGCGCGGGCAGTAGAAATTCGTCGGTAACTTTTTCCGCGTAGCTTTGGCGGATCGCATCCAGCGCCGACGGCGCTTTTTTCCCGGCTCCTTCGGTGAGACAACGATAGGCCTTTTCAACACGTTCCCAGCGTTTGTCGCGGTCCATGGCGTAGTAGCGCCCCATAACGGTAGCAATTTTGGTTTCGGGATACGCCTTGAGCTTCTCGTCTAAGTCGAGCACGAACTGCTCGGCGCTGTTGGGCGGGGTGTCGCGGCCGTCGAGAAAAAGATGGAGATATATGCGATTCACATTCTCGCGGCGCGCCATCTCGATCAACGCCTCCAGATGCCGCTGATGGCTATGAACGCCGCCGTCGCCTAAAAGGCCCATCAAATGGAGCCGGCCGCTCCGCTCTTTGGTTTTCCTCAACGCATCGAGCAGAACCGGATTTTTGTAGAAGCTCCCCTCGTCGATGTCCTTGTGAATCAACGTGAGGTCTTGGTACACGATGCGCCCCGCGCCGAGAATCATGTGGCCCACTTCTGAGTTGCCCATCTGCCCCTCGGGCAAACCGACATCGGCGCCGGACATGGAGAGACGCGAATTTGGATAGTTCCGCAACAGCGCGTCTAGATTACGCATCGATGCATGGGCGATTGCGTTGCCGTCTTTTCGCGGGTTGATGCCGAATCCATCCAAAATCACGAGAATTAGCGGGCGCGCTATGCTCACGAAAACTTCCTTTCCTGGATGGGCAATATTGGGTTCAACGTTTAATGTTCAAGGTCGAATTTGCGCTGGAGCTTTAAGTTCCCAAACTTTGAACCTCGAACATCGGAACTTTGAACGATTCAAAACTGGCCGGCAAGTTTCGCATAGTGTTCCGGCAATTCGGCCCGCGGAGCGTCGCCCCACAGCCCATCGAGATCGTAGAACTCACGGACGGGTTCGTAAAAGATGTGCACGATGACGTCAGAAAAATCCATGAGCACCCAATGGCCGCGGCCGGCGCCTTCGACCGCAAAGGGCCTGATACCCAGCGTCAGCGCCGTCTCTTCGATCCCCTGGGCAATGCTCTGTACCTGCCGGTCGGAACGTCCCGAACAGATAATAAAATAATCCGCGATGGACGTTATTTCCTTTACACAAAGCACGTTGAGATTGCAGGCCTTCTTCTCCAACGCGGCGGCCACGAGTGTTAAGGTCCTTTCCCACGAGTTTTTCTCAGCCAATGGCGCTAGTTCTCCCCTGCCGGCCCCCGGTAAAGACGCCGATTGCCGATATACTCTTCGACTGCATGGGGCACCAGGTAACGGATCGATTTGCCCAGCCGAACTCTGGCGCGAATGTCAGACGCCGAAACGGCGAAGTCGGTGAGTTGCAAGAAATGCAGCGTACTGCCACTCCGATGGCGATAATTTTTCTCTTTTGGATCATAACAAAACAGTTTCCGCACGGCAATGGAGATGCCACTCAATAGATTCGACTTTCGGCTCCCCGGACGCGATGTAACGATAAAATTACAAAGCGGAAACACTTGCTTGAAATTCTTCCAGGATTCGATCTCCCGAAATGCGTCGAGGCCCAGGATGAAATAATAAGTGTCATTGCTCCGCTTGCGCGCGGCGAAATAGCGCAGCGTGTCGACGGAATAGGACACCCCCGGCCGGTTGATTTCGACGGTGGAAACTCCGAAGTTTGGATTGCTCGCCAGCGCCAAGCGCACCATCGCCAGACGGTCACGCGCTGACGTTTTGGTCTGGCCACGTTTGTGCGGCGGCTTAGCGGTGGGAATGAAAAAAATCCGGTCCAGGGCGAAGGCCTCGCGCACCTCTTCGGCGCTACGCAGGTGGCCCCAATGGATCGGATCGAAGGTGCCGCCGAACAGACCGATCCTCATGGGCGACCGAGATGACCTTCCCGAGAAAATTTACAAGCTGCGAGCGGCCATGTCCATCGCGTGAAATGACTTCGCAATTTGTCTCGAGTCTCGAGTACAGCGTCTCGCGTCAACCCGAGACCCAAGACCCGAGACCCGAGACAGGCGCTGGGTGGAGGGGTAATTTGGGGTGGCGTGATCATTCCCGAATCTGCCCATCCCCCAACACGACGAACTTAGTCGTCGTTAGCTCTTCCAATCCCATCGGGCCGAAGGCGTGAATTTTGCTCGTGCTGATGCCGATTTCCGCGCCCAGCCCTAGCTCGCCGCCATCGTTGAAGCGGGTGGACGCATTGACCATCACCGCCGAAGAATTGACGCGGTCGATGAACTCCCGCGACCTTTGATAGTTCGTGGTCACAATGGTTTCCGTGTGTTCGGAGCCATAGCGCTCGATGTGATCGATGGCTTCGTCTATGTCTTTCACAACGCGAACCGAGAGAATCAAGTCGAGATACTCCGTTGTCCAGTCGGCTTCCGTGGCTTCTTTCGCCGCAGGCACGAGAGCGCGGGTCTTTTCGCATCCGCGAATCTCCACCCCCGCGGCCTGATATTTCACTGCTATGGATGGAAGAAACCTGCCGGCAATAGCTTCGTGCACAAGCAGCGTCTCCATGGCGTTACACACGGACGGGCGCTGCACCTTGGCGTTCATGCAGATGCGCTCTGCCATCTCGAGAGGCGCTTCATTGTCCACGTAAACATGGCACACGCCTTTGAAGTGCTTGATGACGGGCACTTTTGAACTCGCCGCCACGGCGCGGATCAGCTCCTCGCCGCCGCGCGGAATGATCAGATCGATGTACTCTTCCAATTGCAGCAGCTCCCGCACCAGCGCGCGGTCCTTGTTCTCCACGACCTGAATCGCCGCCGGGGGCACGCTTGTTTCCGCTAGGGCTTGACGCAACACCTCGCCAATGGCTTGGTTCGAGAAATGCGCCTCGCTGCCGCCGCGCAAAATCACGGCATTTCCAGACTTGAGACAGAGCGCCGCGGCATCCGCCGTGACGTTGGGCCGCGCTTCATAGATCATGCCGATAACTCCCAGGGGAATGCGCATCTTGCCGACTTGAAGGCCATTGGGGCGCCGCCACATCTTGACGATTTCTCGCACGGGGTCCGGCAGCGCCACGACTTCGCGTAAACCCTTGGCCATCGTTTGAACGCGATCGGGATTGAGAGCGATGCGGTCTAGCACCGCGCCGGACACACTGGTCTGCTTGGCGAATTCAAGGTCCTTCTCGTTCTCCTTAAGTAGAAACGCCGTTCGGGCTTCAAGTTTCTCCGCCATCAGCAGCAAGGCGCCATTTTTCTCTGCGGAGGAAAGCGGCGCGAGCTTCCGCGC
Source organism: uncultured delta proteobacterium (assembly GCA_963840855.1). Taxonomy (GTDB): domain Bacteria; phylum Desulfobacterota; class Binatia; order UBA9968; family UBA9968; genus DATACQ01. Next base: position 13,783 of record CAWJBB010000074.1, on the reverse strand, counting down.
AGCCGCCTTGGCCTGCTGGCCCAAAAGGATCGCTTCCTCTTTCAATGAAGTTTTATTCACTTCGAAATCCTTGGTGGAACTTCAAAAAGCGTACGGGGACGGTCGCGACCGTCCCCTACTGTTATACGTCGAAGCGAGAGCATATGAGTCTATTTCTGCCGCCCGTTACAAGAGCACCAAATCGTCGCGATGAATGATCTCGTCGTAGGCTTTGTAGCCCAGGACTTTTTCAATGTTGCTTGTATGCAATCCTTTGATCCGATTCAACTCCTGCGTGCTGTAGTTCACCAGCCCGCGGGCGAACTCCCGCCCGTCGTGATCCAGACAACGCACGCATTCACCGGCGCCGAAGGAACCTCGGACTTCTTTGAGTCCCGAAGGCAGCAAACTCTTTTTCTTATTCACTAACGCGTCATAGGCGCCGGTGTCGACGACGATTTCTCCGGCCGGCTTCAGATTGTACGCGATCCAGTGTTTGCGGTGCGTGAGACGGTTTTCCTCCGGCAGCACCAGCGTGCCGACTTCCTCGCCCGCATCGAAAACTTGACTCAGCACTCCGGGCCGTAGGCCGGTGGTGATTACCGTCGCAATGCCAGCAGCGGCGGCTTTTTCCGCCGCGTCGATCTTCGTGACGATGCCGCCGGTTCCTAAGGCGCTCCGGCTTTCACCCATGATCGCGTCCCTGACCTCTTTCATGTCTTGTATAAGCGGAATGACCCGCGCATCGGCGTGAATGCGCGGATCGCGGTCATAGACCCCCTCGACATCGCTCAAAATAACCAGCAGGTCGGCCTCGAGCAAGGTCGCCACCAGGGCCGACAGGTGATCGTTGTCGCCAAACTTCATCTCTTCAACCGCCACGGTGTCGTTCTCGTTAACGATGGGAATAATCGACGATTCCAGAAGCATCTGAAATGTGTGCTTGGCGTTAATATAGCGCTGGCGGTTAGCCAGGTCCTCGTGCGTAAGGAGAACCTGAGCCACGCTTTTTTTAAACTTCGAAAAGTAACCCTCGTAGAGCGCCATCAGTTTGATCTGGCCGACGGCAGCCAAAGCCTGCTTTTCAGGAATGGTCTTGGGGCGTTGCTTCCAACCAAGCCGAGTCATGCCAGCGGCCACAGCACCCGAACTGACGACAACGATTTCTTTTTTTTGATCCTGCAGGCCGGCGAGTTCCCCCACCAACGCGCGGAGCCTTGTCTCCTCGATACCGATGCTGGACGAAAGAATCTGGCTGCCGATCTTCACCACCACGCGGCGCGCCCGGCGCAAAATCTGTTTCTTATGTTCCCGCTGCGTCATGTTCTTCTTCTTTGAGCTCGGCCATTTCATCCAGCAACGCGCCAATTCTCTGCACGAGGGGCTTCACGCCTTCGCCCGTCACCGCTGATATCAGCTGCAGCGGCTGACATTTTTTCGGCAGTTTCCTTGCCAGCAGATCAGCGTTCGCCCTCGCCTTGAGGATGTCGATCTTATTCGCCACGATGATTTGCGGTTTCTCCATCAACTCGAGATCAAACAGCTCCAACTCGCGATTGACGCCTCGCCAATCTTTCAAAGGATCGCCTTCGCATAGCTTCGACGCGTCCAGCAAATGGATCAACACGCGGGTGCGCATCACGTGGCGCAAAAACTTGTGCCCTAATCCCTGCCCCGCGTGCGCTCCCTCGATGAGGCCGGGAATGTCGGCCACCACGAAGCTCCGGTGGTCCCCGTAACCCACCACGCCCAGGTTCGGTACCAAAGTCGTAAAAGGATAATCGGCGATCTTTGGCCGCACCGCGGAGATCACCGAAATCAACGTCGATTTGCCGGCATTTGGCAGTCCGATTATGCCGACATCAGCGAGCAACCGCAGCTCGATCAGCAATTCTTTGTCTTCCCCCGGCTCTCCAGGTTGGGCGAAGCGCGGGCTTCTATGGGTCGAAGATACAAAATGAGCGTTACCCTTCCCGCCTCTGCCGCCGGCGGCGGCCACGACGCGCTCGCCCGCGGCCTTGAGATCGCCGATGAGTTCGCCCGTCGCGGCCGCGCGGACAATCGTGCCGACCGGAACGTGAATCACCCGGTCATCGCCGCGCCGTCCGTGGCAGTCGCTGCCCATGCCATGTTGGCCGCGCCCGGCTTTGTATTGCTTTTGATAGCGGAGATCGAGGAGCGTCGTAAGCTGGGCATCGGCTTCCATAACCACGTCACCGCCATGCCCACCGTTGCCCCCACTCGGCCCGCCCCGCGGCACGAACTTTTCCCGCCGAAAGGCCACGCAGCCGCGCCCGCCGTCGCCGGCAATGACGCGAATCTTGGTTTCGTCAATAAATTTCATGACTCGAAAGAATTCATAAGCCAGAATCCGCGAACATGGCGAAACCGCAATCTCCACCTGGTCCGCCGTCGCTTCTGACTCCTGTGTTCTGAATACTGTCTTCTGATTTCATCCTTTTGTCCTATCATCCCCTTCTCGCGGATAAAAAAAAAGCCCCGAACGGGGCTTTTCAGATCGGCAATGATCTTCCCATCATTGCACAGCCGGCAGCACTTCGACTTTCTTTCGAGTCTTATCGTAGCGCCCATACTTGACGATGCCATCGGTCAACGCGAACAAAGTATAGTCCCGTCCCATGCCGACGTTCTTTCCAGGGTGAATCCTCGTGCCCAGTTGCCGGACCAGAATATTGCCCGCGCGCACGGTCTCACCGCCAAAAACTTTCACGCCGCGCCGTTGCCCTTGGCTGTCTCTGCCGTTACGCGAGCTGCCACCGGCTTTTTTATGCGCCATCTCTTGCTCCTTGGTTACGCTTCAATCGCGGTGATCTTCAGGGTGGTCTGGTGCTGGCGGTGGCCTCGCTGCCGGCTATAGCTTTTACGCCGTTTCTTCTTGAATACCAGAACCTTTTTTGCCTTGCCCTGGCCGACGATCTCGCCGGTGACCTTGGCATCGGCCACCAATGGCGCTCCGATCTTCACTTCACCGTTGCCGCCAACGAACAAAACGTCACCCAAAGTGACCTTGTCGCCGACTTCTCCACCGAGCTTCTCGATCTTAACGAGCTGCCCTTCGGACACCCGATACTGTTTGCCACCAGTTCTAATTACCGCGTATTTCATGAGAATTTCTTGAAACAATTTTTTTAAAGGAAAACCCGCACAAAGTCAATATACAGTTAAGGAATACGAAAGGAATACGCCAGCACGATGCTTCGGTCAGCACGGCCAGCCAAAGATCTTACGTCGCGATTACAATTGCCTCCTGTCAATTCTCAGCTCGTTCAATGTTCAGCGAATTAACGGAAGCACGGGGGAGTTGACAAGCTGTCCGAGTTCAAATATATCGTAAAACGATATTATCGTTATACGATATAAGAATGTCTAAAGCAGCACATCTCCCCGACTTCAAATCGATGGCGGAACTTCGTTATCAAATCCGCCGCTTCCTGCGTTTCAGTGAAAACGCCGCGCGACAAGCAGGCATCGAGCCCCAACAACACCAACTTTTGCTGGCCGTAAGAGGTCTACCCGACAACCTCAAACCGACCGTCGGTGTGTTAGCCGAAAGGATGCAATTGCAGCATCACAGCACCGTTGAGCTCATTGATCGGCTGGTCGATCGAGGTTTCCTTTGCCGCTTGCGGGCGATCGATGATCGACGGCAAGTTCTGGTCAAGCTGACTCACGACGGCGAAAAGTTCCTCAAGACGCTCTCACTCCACCACCTCCAAGAACTGCAGTCCGCCGGGCCGAAGTTTGTACAGATCCTGCAGACTCTGATTGACAACGCCGGCTTGACTGCCGCGGCGGTGGAGAATCCCAACGCCGGCCTTCCAACAGTGCCGAATAAATCGCGAAAGGAAACTCACCATGGCTAATCCAGAAAATGCCGCGGACGAACTGTTACTCGACGTAAAAGTCGCCGAAGCCTCGCGCTTATACAAATTCTATCTGATTCATGAGAAGAAAATTCTCGGCACGGTAAGCGTCGCCCTGTTTCTCATTGTATGGGAGCTGGTGGGCAACACCTTTCAGTTAATCAATCCAATGTTCATGAGCGCGCCTTCGCTTGTTTTCAACGCTGCGGTTCAGCTGTTTGCCTCGGGCGAAATATTCAACGACCTCTATGTAAGCGGCATAGAGCTCTTCGGCGGCTATTTCCTTTCGGCCTTGTTCGCAGTCCCTTTTGGAATCATGATCGGCTGGTACAAGAAAGTGGCCTACATCTTTGATCCCTTTGTCAACGCAATGAACGCGACGCCCCGCGTCGCGCTTCTGCCTTTGGTGATCATATGGCTGGGAATCGGCATCCTTTCGAAGGTCGGCATTATCTTTTTGGGCGCGGTCTTTCCTATACTGATCAATGCGCGCGATGGGGTGAAAACGACCCCTATGAATCTTCTCACCGCCGCCAGGAGTTTTGGCGCATCGGAGTGGCTGATCTTCAAAACCGTTGTGTTCCCTTCGACAGTCCCCTTCATCCTTAGCGGTTTGAGGCTCGGGCTTGGGCGGGCCATTGTCGGTGTCATGGTCGGCGAACTCTATGCCGCCACCGCCGGGATAGGTTTTATGATCACGGTTGCCGGCGCGACCTTTCAAACTGATAAGGTCTTTGTCGGCGTCCTGATTTTCGCGCTGACCGGGATGATTGGCATGGAGCTGCTCAGTCGCGTTGAAAAGCGGTTCAGTAGCTGGCGCCCAGCCGTAGGCTCGCAAGAATAACAATTTCGAAAACTGAAATCGGAACCTCCGCACAATCGGGGCCTACCGCAGTAGGCCCTTTCTCTTTCAGCCCCTTCCGTGGCCTCGCCCTCCAAACGCATGTCTCACGGCAAATTTCGCCCAACCCCTTGCCCTTTTTCTTCGTGAACCATAAATTCATCGGTAACCGAAAGGAGGGTTCTTCATGGGCTCAAGGAAAATTCACGTGCATTTGCTCGGCGTCATTTGCCTCGCTCTCACGCTGTTTGCCTCCGGCTGCGGCTACAACGAACTCCAGGGTAGGGATGAGGAAGTCAAAGGCGCATGGGCTGAAGTCCAAAACCAATATCAGCGCCGGGCTGACCTGATCCCTAATCTAGTCTCAACGGTAAAGGGTGCGGCCCAGTTTGAGCAACAAACGTTACAGCAAGTTATTGAGGCGCGAGCCCAAGCCACGTCTATCAAGCTGGATGCGCAAGCTCTCAGTGATCCGGCAACATTCAAGAAATTCGAACAAGCACAACAACAATTATCCGGCGCGTTATCTCGTCTGATGCTGGTTGTCGAACGGTATCCCGATCTTAAAGCGAATCAAAACTTTCGCGATCTCCAGGCCCAGTTAGAAGGAACAGAGAACCGCATTGCCGTTGCGCGCAAACGCTACGTCGAGAGTGTCGCTGAATACAACAAAGGGATCCGCTTCTTCCCTACTAACCTGACGGCAAAGTATCTGCTTGGGCTCAAAGAACGAGAGACCTTCAGCGCCGACGAGGGTGCGGCGAAGCCTCCGCAGGTAAAATTCTAAGCAGCAGATGAAGCTGCACAAAGCACGGATGTTTTTTGCCGGGCTTGCCCTTCTGCTCGCTCCGACAATCCTCTCGTTCGCTCTGGCGTTAGACGTTCCGCCGCAGTGAGGTCCAAAGTGCGGTGAAGTGCGTGGAAAAATAGAAGTTATACAGCCGAATTGAAGATTTAGAGGGTTAATAGGGACGATGAGAAAGTTGCGAAGCTCCCCCGGGATTGGAGTTAAGCCGAAGATAAGCCTATGGCACCCACGCCCCCTGTTTCCGGGATTCTTCTTCTTGTTTCTAGTCCTGGCAATCTATTCGTTTGCTCTAGCGTTGGAAGTCCCGCCCCTTCGTGGCCGGGTGAACGACTACGCACAGTTGCTGCCCCAAGACCGGGCGCGCGCCCTAGAAGCTCAACTGGAGAAATTTGAGCAGGAGACGGGCCACCAAATCGCAGTGCTCACGATTCCGAGCCTGAAAGGCGACTCCCTGGAAGACTTTAGCATTCGAGTGGCAGAGAGTTGGAAAATCGGCAAGAAAGGCTTCGACAACGGCGCAATCCTGCTTGTTGCACGCGACGATCGAAAACTTCGCATTGAGGTCGGCTACGGTCTCGAAGGAGTAATGCCGGACGCCATCGCCAGCCGCATCATCCGTGAAGTGATCACACCGCGCTTTCGCTCGGGAGACTATGCGGGCGGGATTGAAGCCGGCGTCGAATCGATTCTCAAAATCACCCGAGGAGAAAAGCTGCCGGAAAGAAGCCGTCCGACTGGTGGACCAACTGCTTCACCAGCCGCGTCGCTAATAACGATCCTCATGATCACCGCCATGCTCGCGCTTTTTATTGGCATGACGCGACGCAGATTATTGGGCGGCGCAGTTGGGGGAGCGGCTTCCGGGCTAGTCACTTCACTGTTCGCTGCAGGAGGGCTTGGAACTGTGGTGCTCCCAGCTCTCATTGTTGGGGCCCTGCTCGGAGCCATCGGCACGGCTGTGGGCACCGGATCTGCGGGAAATCAGTGGGTAGGTAGACCCCGATCTCGCCGAGGAGATTGGGGAGGTGGGGTTTTTCCCGGAGGTTTTGGTGGCGGCGGCTTTGGCGGAGGCGGTGGTAATGGTGGGTTCAGTGGAGGGGGCGGCGGCTTCGGCGGCGGTGGAGCTTCGGGGAGTTGGTAAGATGATCAACGCGGAAACTTTTTTCACAGCAGAAGAACAGGAGCGCATTCGTCAAGCCGTGGTTGCCGCCGAACAACGGACGGCCGGCGAGATCGTACCCATGCTCGTAGGCGCAAGTGCCCGCTATGCTGAGATCGAAATTGCCGGTATGGGCGTCGGTTTGGTCGCGGGCACACTCGCCTCGTTCGTCTTTCAAGACCCTTGGGCATCCATCCATTCACAACTACTCTGGCCGCTCGCGGGCGCGGCACTGGGATCTATCTGCTGCGCTATTCCTGCCGTAAAGAGACACTTGATTTCCAAGGACCGCATCGCAGAAGCCGTCCATCTAAGAAGTCTGGCGGCTTTCACCGCGCAGGGGCTGCATTACACCAAGGCGCATACCGGGATATTGATTCTCGCCTCCTTACTGGAACACCGAGTGGAAGTCCTGGCGGACAAGGGTATCAACGAAAAAGTTGGGGCCGGGACTTGGAACGAAGTGGTTCAGACCCTTACCGTTGGCCTAAAATCCGGTAACGCGTGCGATGCCTACTGCAAAGCCATCGAGCGCTGCGGTGAGATTCTGGCCCAACACTTCCCACGTTCGCCGGATGACAAGGATGAATTATCAAACCGGCTCGTGACGGGTTAAATAGTCAAAAAAGGGCGGGTTTGAAACCCGCCCCCACGAAGCCTTTGTGAAATTTGTGCCCTTTGCGGTTAAATTTCTTATTTCCGAATCAACCGCACATCCACCGCCACCACGCCGCCTCCCTTAGCCCGCACCATGATCGGATTGATCTCCATGTCGGAGAGATAATTGCGATGGGCGGCGAAAATATCGGACAGGCCCGCCAGCGCTTTTACCAGCGCGTCAATATCACGCGGCCCTTGGCCACGCACGCCTTCGAGAACTTTGTAGCCGCGCAGCTCTTTGAGCATCTCGCGCGCTTCGCGCTCGTCGACTGGGAGCAATCGAATCGACACATCCTTCAGCACTTCGACGAAGATACCGCCAAGACCAACCATGAGAAACGGGCCGTACTGCGGATCGATGCGCGCGCCAATCAACACTTCCGTTCCCTGCACCATTTCCTGGATCAGCAACTGGCCTCTATCGAGCGTTTTGGACAAGAGTCTTTGTCCTTCGGAAGTGACTTCTTCGGCGCTCTTTAATCCGAGCACCACGGCGCCGGATTCCGTCTTGTGCACGATGTCCGGTGAAACAAGCTTCAGGGCCACCGGAAAGCCGATTCCCTTGGCTTTCGCGCCGGCGTCGGTGGCGTTTCCAGCCATCGCCTGCTTCGGTAGATCGATGCCGTGACGTTGGAGGAGAGCGTTCGAGCTTCTCTCCATCGAGGTCTGCGGCGTCGCCGCTCGCGGCCGGCAAAGTCGGCACTCCACGCTGCCTTCTCTCTCCGTATAATCCCAAACCGGCCAGCGCGCGCAGCGTCGGCTTGATCGCTTGCAAGAATGGCAACCCCGCCTCCTCCTGGTACGCCCGGCTTTCATCTAAACAACTATAGGTCGAGCGCCCGAACGCGAGTACTGGCTTGTCGGTCGCCTCGGCAAGACTCTTGAACAGGCCGGCGCTTCGCTGCTGTCCACGCGGCAGCTCGCCGTGAATGGCCAGTAGATCGACGCCGTCGTCCTCGGCGTGCAGCTTGACGATATTGATGAATCCTTGCTCATCGCCGAATCCCGCTACGCCGCATTCAAGCGGGTTTTCCACCGCTAACTCCGGCGGTATCAACGGCCGCACCGCCGTTTTGGTCTTGTCGCTCAATTGGGCGAGATTGGTCTTGAGTTCGTCGCAGTGATCGCAGATCAGCCCTTTCATGCCGCCGGAATTGACGACGATGGCCGCGCGGCTGCCTCTTGGAAAACGGCCCAGCATGAAAGCCAAGGTCATCTCGGTCATGTCCTCCAACGTCGGACAGCGGATCAATCCCAATCGATGGCAGACAGCATCGAACACTTCGTCGGCGCCCGCCAACGAGCCGGTGTGAGAAATCGCCTGGCGCTTGCCCATTTCAGAGCGGCCAAGCTTCACCGCCAGGATCGGCTTGCCTTTATTGAGCGCCTGCTCGGCGACGGTCATGAACTCGATGGGGCGGCGGATGCCTTCCACCATCAAGGTTATGACCTTGGTTTCCGGATCGTCAACCAAAAACGACAGATAATCGACCAGATCGAGACTGACTTCGTTGCCACTGGAAACCGCGTAGCTGAAGCCGATGCCACGCTCGGACGCGCCTTTGATCCAGTTGCCGAGGGATCCGCCGCTCTGGAAAATCAAACCGACGGGGCCTTTTTTGAGCAATGGCGTCGCGGTGGGAAATGTCCATAAACCCTCGCCGACGGAATACGATCCCATGCAGTTCGGCCCGCAAATGACAAAGCCGGTTTTAGCGCACAGGTCGCTCATCGCCTGCGCGCGCTCTTTGCCTTTGGGATCGTCACCTTCGCCGAAACCCGCAGTGTAAATAGTCGCGGAATGGGTGCCGAGCTTGGCCGCCTCTTCTAGGACACCGAGCACAGCCCGGGTCGGAATGAGGACCAACAACTCCTCCGGCACCTCCGGCAAAGCGGCGAGATTGGGATAACACTTGTCACCGAACAATTCGTTGTAGTTCGGATTGATGAGATACGCGCCGCCGGGAAACTTCGCGGCCTTGAGGTTGCGGTAGATCCCAGCCGGCCACGCGCCCTTTGGCGACGCGCCGACGATGGCGACGGACTTGGCGCGAAGCAGATTTTCCACGGGTTTGCGAGTGAAAATGCTCATGACAGGGTCCTTCTCAATTGGAATTGCTACTCGTATGTCACAGACACCGGGCTACTGCAAGAATCGGCAATTTGGAATGATGGGGTTTTGGCGTGCCGGGAGGCCTGATCACGGAAACAGATGCCAGCGATGCTCCGGCAAATCGACCACGGCATCCTGCCCGACGGCGAGATCAGTATCGCCGGCGAGCTTGGCGAGAATAGTCACGCCGGCGACTTCAACTTCAAGCAGTGCTGAGTCGCCCAGGTAGTTTTTGCTCGTGATCTTGCCCCGCACCGCGCCGGCATCCTCATTCAATACCGGCGACGGACTCACATGCTCCGGGCGAATGGCGAGAGAGACTCCCGCGCCGACGGCGACGCCGTTGGGCACCTTGATGTGAATTCTTCCCAACGGGCACTCCACCCGGTCAGGACCGGTGACATGCCCCTTGATAAAATTCATCTCGCCAACAAACTGCGCCACGAATAGGTTTACCGGGCGGACATAAATATCATCGGGCTTGGCGGTCTGAAGAATCTCACCCTGATTCATCACGCACACTTTGTCACCGAGGCTCAAGGCCTCCGCCTGGTCGTGGGTCACGTAGAGCGTTGTGACGCCGATGGACTTGGTAATTTTTTTCAGCTCGACCCGCATCTGCTCGCGCAAGCGCGCGTCTAGATTGCTCAGCGGCTCGTCCATCAAGAGAATCTTGGGCTCGGTTACCATCGCCCGCGCCATCGCCACGCGCTGCTGCTGCCCGCCGCTCAAATCCGTCGCGGGCCGGTCTTCAAGACCGTCGAGTTGAACGCGCTTGAGCGCGTTGCGCACTTTGTCCGCCACCTCGGCCTTGGAATAGCGCTTGCGCCCCTGTGTCAACGGGAACGCGACGTTGTGAAATACGTTCATATGCGGCCAGATGGCATACGATTGAAACACCATGCCGAGGTCGCGCTTCTCCGTCGCCACGTAAATCCTTCGCGCGGGAGCATTGACGAGCTTATCGCCAATTTCTATCTCGCCCCGGTCCGGCCTTTCCAAACCCGCCACGCAACGCAGCGTTGTCGTCTTGCCGCAGCCGCTGGGGCCAAGAAGCACACAGAACTCGCCCTCGCCGACTTCCAGATTGATGCTCTTCAGAGCATCCACTTTGCCGTGCTGCGCTTTGAAGGATTTCTGTAATCCCCTGATGCTAATCATCCGTCCTCGCTAACTCGCAATCTCATGTTTCGGAATTTCCATCGTCGTCACCGGCGACAATGAAGGTTGCTCGTTGGACGCCACCCCTCTGGGATCTACGTCTGGCCATCGAGCGGCGCCGGCTTCAGGACGCGCCGCCGATCTCGCCGACGCGCGAGAGCAGCACCCGCACCGTGCCGACAACGATCGCCGCAAAAAGAATCAGGATCACCCCAAGCGCCGACACTTCCGGAACCCAGCCACTGCCCCAGAACTGCCACACCACCGTCGACACGACGACATTGTGCCGCGTGTAGAGCGTCAGCGCCATGGTGACTTCGCGGTACGAAAGCAGGCCGATCCAGATCCAACTGTTGAGCACGCCCGCGGCGATGAGCGGCAGGACGATCTTCCACAGGACTTTGAGCGTCGACGCGCCGGCAACCCGGCCCGCTTCTTCCAACTCGCGATGCACTTGAATCATCACGCTGTTGGTCGTGCGGGTACCGTAGGCGATCCAGTTTATGGTGTGAGCCAAGATAATAATAAGGACCGTGCCATAGAGCGGAAAATAGTCTCGGTAGGCCAGGCCCAGATAAGCAAGTCCCACCGCCATCAAAATTCCCGGCACGGCGTGGGGTACAAAGGCCAGCGTATCCAACCAGCCGCGAAAGGAAATTTGAGTCCTGATCACCACCCACGACACCAGGACGCTCAAGATCATGGTGAGGGTCGGCACGGCGAACATCAGGATAAACGTATTGATGAACGGCCGGGCGCCGACGCGCAGCGGGATGTCTACGTAATGCTTGAGCGTTATGGATGAAAACGCCGACTGCGACGGCAGCTGAAGATACGGCAGCACGGAAGCCCACAATAAAACCAGAAACGGTATTAACACTTCGATGGCAAGATAAAAAAAGACGAACGCCAACGCCGGCCACTTCCACCGCCCCAAGGCGATCTCCCGGGGGCGATAGCCGCGTCCGGTGATGACGGTATACTTTTTTCCTTGCTTCACGAGCCTGACATAGAGGTATGCGAACACCAGACCCAGAACGAGCATGATGGCGCCGTAGGCGCCGGCCATGCCGTAGTTGGGCAATCCGGTTGACGGCGTCGTCGAGTTGTAGATCAAGGAACTCAACACCAGGATACGCGCAGGCAGTCCGATAATTGCCGGAACCTCGAACACCGCCAATGCCGTCATGAATAGATACACCATGACCGCCGCAATCGCTGGCCACGTGATGGGAATGTTGATCTTCAGGAACGTCCTGAGTTTACCGACGCCCGCCGTATAAGCCGCCTCTTCTAAAGATGGGTCCATCGAGCGATAGGAAGCGGCGAGCATAAAAAAAGCGCCGGGCACGAACGAAATCCCTTGGACGAAAGCCATCCCAGCCAGGCTGTAAAGATTGAACGGCGGGGTGTCCAAGGTGAAGAGCGATTGTAACCATTTGTTGATCAGACCGATGCGCGGGCTCAGCAACAAAATCCACGCGATGGTGCGCAAGAAAACTGGAATCAGAATACCAACGGTCAGCAAAACATAGATGGTTTTCTTAAGGGGGATATCCGTCCGCATCAGGATCCAGACCAGCGGTACGGTAAAAACCAGGGCGACGCCGACGGTCGCGACGGCGAAAAACAACGTATTGAGCAGAATCTGGTATGTGCCGGGATTAAGATAAACTTCCGAAAAGTTTTCTAAGGTAAGTGGAACGGTCTCGCCGGGAAAGCCCGTGCGAAGGCTCATGAGTACGACCATCGCCACCGGCACGCCGATCAGAATTAGCAGAAAAGCAGCGAGACCGACGGCGAAAAGCGAAGTTCCCTGCTTCCCGATATAGGCCAGCCCCTCCCCGCCGAAGGACGTGGCCACGGCGCGAGTTTCTGATTTCATTAAACGCCCCGCCCTCGGCGTCAATTCATCCTAATTATCGAAACCCAATATCTTGCCGTAGTCTCGCGTCAATTTGTCAATCAGCTTTGCCTGGTCTTGCTTCATGTATACAACCTGCTTGCCTTGCGCGAACTTGAAAGCGTCGGTTCCCGGCACATGGGCCGAAGTATGGCCGGTATATTTCTTCCAAATGGGCTGAACATCGGCCGACGCCATGAACGCGGTGAACAATGTCCCAACGTTCGAGTGGGGCGCGCCTTTCAAAACGCCCACGTTATATTCCGGTGAAACCACCGGTTGGACCGCGTCGGCAAATACCAGCGGCGCCCCTGTTTCCGCCGCCTCGTGCAGCTGGCTGTCTTGCAAGGTCGCCGAGATGAGCACTTCGCCCAGAATCAGCCGCTGAGCCATTTCACCCGCCCGGCTCAAGATCGGTTTCTGCTCTGCCAACTTTCTCACAAAGGCCGTGGTTTTCTCTTCACCCCAAGGGCCAGCGGCCAGCCGCGCGAAGTGATGCGTGGAATTGATGACGCCCAGCTTGCCTTTCCATTTGGCATCAAGCAGGTCCTCCCATTTTTTGGGCACGTCTTTCGCGGGCAAAATCTTCTTGTTGTACGCGGGCAGGGCAAACTGATTAGCCACGGAAACGGCGCCGTTGTCGTATTCAATGCGCTCCCTGGCGACGCCGAGTTGCGTGTAGTCGAAGGATTTGTGCAGTTTGCGCAACCATAACGAGCCGTGATGGGCGTCGGTAACGACCATAATATCCCATTCCGGCGGTTGCCCCGAGGCTGAAAGTCCGATGACCTTGGCGGTATCCCGCGTCATGTTGCCCGACGGGGTAAACCCGAGCTTAATATTCAAGCCGTACTTTTTGTTGAACCCCGCCGCCAATGCCTGCGCGCCTTCCGGCCCAAGAGTGGATGGCCCGTAAAACTCGATGATACCCTCCTTCTTGGCCCCGGCGATAAGATCGTCCAGCGGCCCAGCTTCAGCAAACTCACACCACGCGGCGCCAACGACCGTTGCAGTCAACGCAAGAATCAAACTCTTATAGCTGGTCATACCCTGTCCTCCTGTTTTGTCGGGATGCGACAATCTCTTGAGAAGCAGGCTTACCTACCATTTATTCACTTTGTTGTCGAGGGTTAGATTGGCTCAGGTTGAATCGGTTGGGGTTGGGACGGTGGCCGTGGAGATTGAACGGAATTGACGGCGTTAATTTTTTTAGGACGTGTTCCTTCTCGAACGAACGCGATCTCGAAAAACGAGCACGAGTCAAGTCGGAATCGT
>CAWJBB010000073.1:0-60817 GCA_963840855.1 uncultured delta proteobacterium | reverse complement strand
TTGGCATGTTAGTGGGATTGAGGCGACGCTTCTTTGGACGAGCATTATGCGGTTATATGCCAGGACGCTAGGCAGAAAAGTTGCCCGGTAGTTCCCCCTTGCTTCCGGTGCCTAACCTAGGTTATTTCCACGTCGTTAGCGCGCACACTCAGGCCAAGGAAGGCGCATGGCCGATATTTTCGTCAGTTATGCTCGGGAGGACATAGAACGCGCCGCTAGAATCGGGGAGTTTCTTGCAGCGAGAGGATTCAGCGTCTGGTGGGACCGTGAACTCACGGCAGGCGACCGCTTTGCAACGGTAGTCCAGGATGCGCTGGCACAAGCAAAAGCTGTCGTTGTCCTTTGGTCAAAAAACTCTGTCGATTCTCACTGGGTACATGCAGAGGCATCGGAAGCTCTCGAACGGAATATCCTGATTCCGGTCATTCTTGATGCTGCGACCCCGCCACTGGAGTTTAGGAAAATTCACTCGCTTACTTTTGACGACTGGATACTCGACCCAGCCAATCCTGCGGGAGAAGAACTAATCAGGGCGCTTTCTCGTCGCGTCGGAGCAAGCGGGCCAGTAGGTTTGACCGACCTCTCGGATACGATTGTGTCTCGCCTTGGTTCGCGGCTCTTGTCAGCGAAAACTTCTTTCGAGCTTCGTGAAGGGCTTTTCGAACTGGAGAGATTCCTGGCGTCTAATCCATTCCACACACAAGCAAGAATGCTTCAAGAGCGTTATAACGCTGCGCTCGCGTCCGAGTCAGCAGCTTATCCGAGGCATCCACACTATGATCGCGTCGGAGCGCCAGCGAGAAGCGGCAGCATTTTCCGACGCTACGCTACAGCCGCTACGGTGCTCCTCACGATTGCAATCTCATCGTTCATAGGCTTGAACGTGCTCAAGGAGAAACCTCTCCAGGAGCTTATCAAGGAATCAAAGGACCTATCCGAAACGCAGCCGACGACAGAGCCGTCCGACCAAGAGTCAATCAAATCTCCTCCATTTTTGCCGTCGTCGCCAGTCCCGTCACCGGTCCCGGTCCAACCAAAAGCTAAACCTGTGCCTCAACCGAAGCAACCGCCTTCTAAGCCGCAACGATTTCCTGAACCAGGAAGACCGTTTGGCGCGAGAACGTGCGGAACAACAACGACGTGCGCAAGAACGAGAACGAGATTTAATTGCAGAACCAGAACCACGCGTTTCTCTGCGCGTCCGTAGCTTCATACAAATAGCTGCCGCGCACCGCGAGCGGGGAGACTACGGCGCAGCGTTAGCGGCCTTAGAAAAGGCACGAGAGATTGATCCCTCCGATCCCGCAATACTCAAGGAAACCGAAACGACTAAGAGGGCCTGTAATGCAGAGAAACGACTCGGACGTTCCGAGTTGGTGTGTGAAGCAGTTCTGCCGAAAGAACCTCTGAAATGACGGCGTTGCGGCGGCCTAGTCTTTCGTCGCGTTTTTCAGGTCATTGTTCATGCCGATCAGCCAGCGCAAGAACGCGCTACCGCTGCTGAGAACATAAACCGCAACTTCGATTGTAGGAGCAACCGGCTATTCGGTCCGTGACCTATATTTTGTGGCCCGCCGAGAGGAAGACCGCTCTGTCGCGCCCGTCACGTTCATCAACTGCGTCATCAAAATCGGGCCCTTTTCGCGGCACACACCGCGGAAAACGGGCAGCGCCACCTAGTTGAAGCTGTCAGGTAAGATGTTGATTCTAAGGGAGAAATTGGTGGGCCGCCGGAGACTCGAACTCCGGACCCGCTGATTAAGAGTCAGCTGCTCTACCAACTGAGCTAGCGGCCCATGCGCGCACAACTGAGGATCGAAGATATAGAGGATGGAGGATCGCGATCGTCGATTATCGATCCTTCATCCTCGACGACAAAAAACTGGGGTGAGTGAAGGGACTTGAACCCTCAACCCCTGGGACCACAACCCAGTGCTCTAACCAATTGAGCTACACTCACCGTATCCTTAAGGCGAGGAATAAGCGGTAAGCAGTTAGCCGTCACCGAGTTCACGGTTTAGCCCACCTTCTTACTGCTCACTGTTCCCTGCTCACTTATCGCTATCGTGCTGGCGCGCCAGAAGGGATTCGAACCCCTGACCTACGGCTTAGAAGGCCGTTGCTCTATCCAGCTGAGCTACTGGCGCGACTAAGAAGTCAGCAGTGAGCAGAAAACAGCCCCCCAACTACTGCCTTTGACTGCTCACAGCTTACTGCTCACTATAATTGGTCGGGGCGAGAAGATTTGAACTTCCGACCCCCTGCGCCCAAGGCAGGTGCGCTACCAGGCTGCGCTACGCCCCGTCAAATGAACTTCGTCATTCTACACGCGAAGGGCATGAAATCAAGGTTTTGCGCCCAAATCAATCACCGTGGGCAGCAGCTCCGCTAGTTTTTTGAGGGCCTTGCCGCGATGGCTGACGGTTGCTTTCGTTGCACGGTCGATTTCGCCGAAAGTCTTGCCGAAGGGCGGGTAGAAAAACAGCGGATCGTAGCCGAAGCCGTTTGCGCCCTTAAACTCGAATGCGATGCGCCCCTCGCATGACTGGCGCACCGTCCACGACTTCATGTCGCCGCCCCTGGGGTCGCATAACGCTAGGGCGCAGACAAATCGGGCGGCGCGTTTTTCCTCGGCCACCTGGCGCAACTCGTGAAGCAGCTTTTCATTGTTCTTTGCGTCGTTCCCCTCTGCGCCGGAGTAACGCGCGGAATAAATCCCCGGCGCCCCGTTCAGAGCATCGACTTCCAGGCCTGAATCATCCGCCAGGGTGAGCAGACCGGAGAATTCCGCCAACGTCCGCGCTTTCTTGAGCGCATTTTCTTCGAACGTCGCGCCATCCTCGTCGACCTTCGGATAACGTTCGAGGCTTTTCAGCGACAGGACCTCCAGAGGGAGTTGCTTGAGATAGGCTTCGACTTCGGCAAATTTGCCGGGGTTGGTGGTGGCCACCAGAAGTCGAATCACGATGACGCGCCGGCAACGGAGGATGTGATAATCTTCTTCTGCGCTTTGAGCAGCTCTTTAATTCCTTGCTGCGCGATCTCGGCCATGCGCTCCATTTGCCGCTTGGTAAAGGGCGCGCTTTCCGCCGTGCCCTGCACTTCGATAAACTTGCCCGACCCGGTCATCACGTAGTTCATATCGACTTCGGCGCGGCTGTCTTCCTCATAACAAAGGTCCAAGAGAATCTTGCCGTCGACCATGCCGATGCTGACGGCTGCGACGGAATCTCTGACAGGATCGACATGGATGACGCCCCGTTGGAGCCAACGGCGCGCGGCCTCCACGAGGGCCACGTAGGCGCCGGTGATCGACGCCGTGCGCGTGCCGCCATCGGCTTGGATCACGTCGCAATCGATCCAGACGGTCCGCTCCCCCAGGCTTTTCAGATCGGCGATGGCGCGCAAGCTGCGGCCGATGAGCCTTTGAATCTCGTGCGTGCGCCCGCCGATCTTGCCGCGCGAGGATTCGCGCCCGACGCGCACTTGCGACGAGCCGGGCAGCATGCCGTACTCGGCCGTGATCCAGCCCTTGCCGCTATTGCGCAGAAACGGCGGCACCCGCTCTTCGAGCTTCGCCGTGCAGATGACCTTGGTATCGCCCATCTCGATCAAAACCGACCCGTCCGCGGTCTTGATGTAACTTGGGGTAATCAACAGCGGCCTCAGTTGATTTGCTTTCCGTCCGTCATGCCTCATGGATCGATCCGTTCCAGTCGTTCAAATCGTTCAAACAGTTCAAGCCGTCGTGCATCCAAGTTTAGTTTTAATTCATCCGACTCCGCAACGATTTGAACGTTTTGAACGGCTTGAACGATTTGAACCACGGTTGTTCTTCTTAGTTGTTCAGATGGAAGACGACCATCTTCAGTTCGGTCATCTCTTGCACCGCGTACCTCGGCCCTTCCTTGCCGAAACCGGAATCTTTGAGCCCGCCATAGGGCATCAAATCGACCCTCCACTGCGATCCCCAGTTGACGTGAAGATTTCCCGCTTCCGCTTCCCGCGCAAACTTCATGGCCCATTCGACACTCTCGGTGAAAATGCCCGCGGCCAGACCATATACACTGTCGTTCGCCAGAGCGATCGCTTCGTCAATCGTTTCAAATGGCGTCACCGCCACCGCCGGCCCAAACAACTCGTCACGGGAAATGCGCATGTCCGGGTGAACGTCCGCGACCACTGCCGGCATATAAAATGCCCCGCGCCGCCCTCCGCCCGCCACCAAGCGCGCACCACCCTCAACGGCTTCGCTTATCCACTTGTCGACGCGCGCGGCTTCGCTTTCCTTCACCATGGGTCCGACTTTGGATTTTTCGTCGAGCTGATTGCCGGTGGTCAGCGCTTCGACCTTGGGTTTCAGCACGCCCAGAAAATCGCTGTAAATATTTTTCGCCGCCAATACCCGCTGCGTGGAAATACATGTTTGGCCAGCATTGCCGTAACCCGTCATAGCCAAGACAGCCCCGACCTTTTCCAAATCAGCGTCGGGCATGACGATCACCGGGCTATTGGAACCAAGTTCCATAGTGACTTTCTTGATCCCCGCCGTGCGACAAATGCGGTCGCCAACTTCGCGGCTGCCGGTAAAGGTAACCTTACGCACGCGCCGATCGGCGACCAGAGCATCGCCGATCTCACCGCCAGGACCAGTGATGCACTGAATTCCTTCGGGGGGGAGTCCCGCTTCCAACAAAACTTCCGTCAACTTAATTGCCGATAGCGGCGTGTCAGAAGCCGGCTTGACGATGACCGTGTTCCCCGCCGCCAGCGCCGGCCCAACTTTGTGGCAAACTAGATTGAGCGGAAAATTAAACGGCGCTATTGCCGCGACGACGCCGCACGGCACGCGCAGGGTGAAGCCAAGTTTCCTGCTCCCCGTGGGGTCCGCGTCCAGCGGCACCGTCTCGCCGTGGAGCCGTTTGGCTTCTTCCGCCGAGCCCATCATGGTTTCCACCGCGCGGCTCGCTTCGCCGCGGCCCTCAGCGATAATTTTTCCTTCTTCCTTGGAAATCATCTGCCCGAACTCGTCGTTGCGCGCGGCCATCAAATCCGCCGCTTTGCGCAGAATCTTCCAGCGCTCATAGGCGGTCAGCTTGGCCATCACCTTGGCGCCGCGTTCGGCAAAAGCCAGTGCCTTTGTCAAATCAGCCGCGTCGGCCCGTGGCACGGTATCGATCACCGAGTTGTCGAAGGGATTGCGGACTTCAATCTTTTTCGGTTTATCCACCCATTGCGCGGCAATAAAGTTCTTCATTCGATCAATCCTCCGTATTTCTGACCAACGCGCAACTACTGGGCATTGCCGTCGTCGTTATGGCTGCCATTGCCGCGAAAAAAGCTCCTGCCGTAGGCCCGGTGAAAAACCGTCCACTTCGAACCCGGCTCTTTTTCCGGCAGGGCTTGGATCGCCTGAATTTTGCCATCGAGATCGTCAAGTGAATGCAGAATAACGGCCTCCACGGTTTGCGGCAACTTCGGCGAGCCGAATTCATAGGCGCCATGGTGGCTCACGAGCATGTGCTTGACGAGCATCGCCAGCTCTTTGGGAAAATCGGCAATCGTTTCAATCTTCGCATTCACGAGTTCTACTTCCATCACCAGATGGCCGAGCAGCTGGCCTTCGTCGGTATAATCCACCGCGCGCTCGTAGGTGAATTCGTAGATTTTTCCAATGTCGTGCAGGAATCCGCCCATCAAGAGCAGATCGACGTCGACGCCACGGTAGTTCTCCACCACTTTGAGAATCAGATTGAGTAACGACAGCGTATGCTCCAGCAGCCCGCTTAAATAAGGATGATGAATCGTCTTTGCGCCAGGCGCGCGTCTCAGCAGTTCCATCAGTTGCTGGTCGGCGAAAAAGGCTTCGGCGAGGGCTAGCAGATGGGGATTCTTCATGGCGCGGAGAATCGATTGAAGCTCCTGGAGCATAGCGTCGGGATCAAAGGCGCTTTTGGGCAAAAAATCCTCGGCGGAGACTTTCGATTCGTCCACGCGCATAACGTCTTGCACGCGGATCTGCATTTTGCCCTGATACAACGTCGCCTGCCCGCGCACGCGCACGAAGTCGTTCTTGTCGAACCCGCGGGCCAAGTCGTCCGCCCGGTCCCATACCCGGCCTTCGATCTCGCCGCTGCGGTCAAGCAATTTGACAACGAGATAACTATTGCCTGCCTTGGTCACTCCATGGTTCTTCGCTGAAACGAGAAAAAGCGAATCCACCAACTGGTTGTCGTGAATATCGGCGGCGTAAAGATTTTTCATGGCAGTCCCCCGCTGTAGCTCATCGCCTGTTGTTAAGTTTTTCGCGGTCCGAAGAGCGCCGTGCCGATGCGCACGATGGTCGCGCCCTCCTCCACCGCCACGGTATAATCATGAGTCATGCCGATCGAGAGTTCTTTCAAATCGACATTTGGAATGCGCCCTTCGCGCAAGCGCGCTCGAAGCTCCCACAATCTGCGAAAATACGGTCGAACATCTTCCGGGTTTTGGCGAAACGGCGGCACGGCCATCAACCCCTCGATGCTGAGGCTGGAAAGCTCGCCCGCCGCGCGCAAGA
Source organism: uncultured delta proteobacterium (assembly GCA_963840855.1). Taxonomy (GTDB): domain Bacteria; phylum Desulfobacterota; class Binatia; order UBA9968; family UBA9968; genus DATACQ01. Next base: position 54,258 of record CAWJBB010000073.1, on the reverse strand, counting down.
GATCCTCCGCCTTGTCCTCGGCGATGCCTGATTTCGACTCCTCGCCTCCCAGGTTAACCTCGACGAGAGCGCGAACCCGCTTGTTGTGCTTGGCTCCTTCCTTGGCCAGCTCGCGCGCCAGCGCGAGGTTGTCCAGGGATTGAATCACATCGAAGGCTTCCACAGCCGCTTTGGCCTTGTTGCGTTGCAGGTGGCCGATCATATGCCATTCGGCCCGTTCGGATATTTCTTCTTTCTTGGCCTGGGCCTCCTGGACGTAGTTCTCGCCGATGAATTTCACGCCCGCGATGATCGCCGCCCGTATCAGCTCGACGCTCTGGGACTTCGCCGCTCCTAAAAGCTTTACTTCATCTGGATCGCGTCCGGCCCTCGCCGCCGCCTCGTCGATGCGCTGCAGAATCGTTCGATAATTCGAAGCGACATCCACCATAGGAGATGTTTGCTTATCACATTCATTTTCAGATTACACATCGATGGGCCGCCATTTGACGCCGCACCGCAAACCCCTGTAATAAGTTGGAACGAGCCGCATAATCATGCCCTTTGAATATCTCCCCGTGATGGCAGCTAATGGCGCGCCCAAGCCGCCACGCCAACTGGTAGCGCCGTCGAAGCCGGCCTGGTGCCCGGTGAAAAAGCCGCTGCATGAATCGCGCGTGGCTTTGCTGAGCAGTGCTGCCCTGCGGCTGACGAACCAAGAACCTTTCATTCCGCGGGAAGACTTGAGTTATCGCCGGGTTCCCTCCGACCCCAGCGCCGGCGAGATTGTTATCGATCATCACTCGGGCATCGGCACAGTGCCGAAACAAGATCCGGAAATTGTCTTTCCGCGCACGGCATTGGCGGCCTTGGTGAAAAAAGGCATCGTCGGTACACTGGCGCCCTTCCATGTCTCGGTCATGGGCGGCATCAGGCGCCAAAGGGAAATTGAAACCGAGCTGGCGCCCGCCATCGGGCAAGAGCTGATCAATGTGGAAGTCGATCTTCTGCTGCTCGTTCCCTATTGACCCTTCTGCCATGAGACCGTCGGTCTCATCGCCCATGTGATCGAAAATCTAGGCATTCCGACTTTAGTGGCGGGCACGGCCCTCGATATTGTGCGTCAGGTCACGCCGCCGCGGGCGGTCTTTGTCGATCATCCCGTGGGCCGCACCTTCGGCCCGCCCCATGACCGCGGGCGCAACGAAGCGGTGTTGGCGCGGGTGCTAGCGGAGTTGCCGAACTTCACGCAGCCCGGCGAGATCCGCGATCCGGGATTTGAATGGTCGGCCAACGGTAGCCGCGCCTGGGAGAGCGAACTAAGAGCGGAAATGTTGCACGACCGTTGACTCTGGCCGACTTTAAATAGTTAATTGCCTGCGAGAAAACTTCAACAAAATGGAAGGAGCGGCCAATTTGCAACCCCTCAGGAGACTTATTTGGGCGGTAATTGTAAGCGCTGTCTTGGTTAACCCGGCGGGCGCGGCCGCGCCGTTCTATGAAGGCAAATCGATCAGACTCATCGTCGGCTTTTCCGCCGGCGGCGGCTTCGACACCTATTCGCGTCTGATTGCGCGTCATTTGGGAAAGCATATACCGGGCAATCCAACTATCGTGGTCGAAAACATGACCGGCGCAGCCAGTCTTGTCGCAGCCAATCATGTCTACAATATCGCCAAACCGGATGGGCTTACCATTCTGAATTTTCACGGCAATCAGGTCATCAATCAAGTTATTGGCAAGCCCGGCATCGAATTCGACGCGCGCAAGTTTGAATACATCGGGATTCCAACCCAGGACAACGTGGCCTGCGCGTTTGCCAAATCGAGCGGTATTACCACTTTTGACGCGCTCAGGAACGCGAAATACGCCGGTCAAGATCGGCGGCGTCGCCCCGGGCGACACGACTTATAATACCGCGAAGCTCTTGCAGGCAGCGCTGAATCTGCCGATCCAGCTGGTCGCCGGTTACAAAGGCACCGCCGAGATTCGGCTGGCGGCCGAGGCTGGCGAGGTTGCCGGCGGCTGTTGGCAGTGGGAGTCGATCAAATCGATCTGGCGCCAGGGGCTTGACTCGGGAAACGTCTTCGTCGTTTTACAAGTCAATTCCAAAACACACCCAGAGCTGCCCAAGGTGCCCAATGCCCTCGACTACACGGCCAATGAAAACGCCAGACAGCTGCTCAAATTCGGCGGCCACGATCCGTCGGCGATCACGCGGCCATACGCCCTCGGCCCGGGAACAGCCAAGGACCGGGTGCAGCTACTCCGCAAGGCGTTTGCGGAAACTATGAAAGATGCGGAATTTCTCGCCGACGCCAAGAAATCACGGCTCGACACGCAGCCGCTAACCGGCGAAGAGATTGAAAAGATCGTCGGCCAACTCTTCAAGATCGACGCGGCAGTCGTCAACCAGCTAAAAGAGATACTAAAGTAAGTTTCCAAATTCGTCATTGGCGGAATTACATTTGGGAGAAATCATGAAACGCTTCGCTGTTCATTTTTCATTTGCCTTGTTCTTGCTCGGGCACTGGACACCAGCGCCGGCCCAGGATTCCTTTTACAAAGGCAAAACGGTCAGGATCATCGTCGGCGCCTCCGCCGGCGGCGGCTATGACACCTACTCCCGCACGCTTTCCCGCCACATGGGGAAACATATACCGGGCAATCCGACCCTCGCCGTAGAAAATATGCCTGGCGCGGGATTTCGAATTTCAGCCAATCACATGTACAAGATCGCCAAGCCCGACGGCTTGACCATCGGCCACTTCATCGGCGGGCTTTTCTTGCAACAACTATTGGGCAAACCGGGCATCGAGTTCGACGCGCGCAAATTTGAATATATGGCGTGTCCCGGCGCAAGACAATTACATGATCGGCGTACACAAATCCACGGGCATCACCAGCATGGAACAATGGATGTCGTCAAAAACAGTTGTCAAACTTGGCGGCGTCGGCGCGGGTTCGGCTACGGATGACATCCCAAAAGTTCTCGGCGCTACCATCGGCCTGCCGTTTCAGCTCGTCTCCGGGTATAAAGGAACCGCCGATGTGCGCTTGGCCTTCGCCAGCGGCGAGGTTCAGGGAGTCTGCAATTCGTGGGAATCGTTCAAGGCCACCTGGAGCAAGGAGCTTGCCGCCGGCGAGGTCGTTGTCGTTCTGCAAGCTATCGCCAAGCCGCACCCGGACCAGCCAAAACTTCCCCTCGCCATCAACTACGCCAAAACCGAGGAAGCGAAAAAACTGATCAACGCCCTGGTCCACAGCGTCGGCCCGACGGCTCGGCCTTATGTTTTGCCTCCCGGCACGCCGAAGGAGCGCGTGCAGATACTGCGTCAGGCTTACATGGCGACCATGAAAGATCCGGAATTTCTCGCCGACGCCGCGAAAGCGAGGCTCGATATCAATCCCCTCGATGGCGCCGAGCTGGAAAAGAACGTCAAAGAAGTTTTCAACCTCGACGCCAAGCTGATTCCGCGCGCCAAAGAAATACTAAAATAGTTTCTTGGAAGCTGGCGTACCAGAGCAACGAAGGGATGGATTCAAAGCCCTTCGTTGCTTTAGTCCAGCGCTCCATCTCACAGAGTCCCGGCGTCGGCATTCTGACTTAGCCGCTGTGAGGGCCAAGCGAGCAAAGCTGGTGCGGCTCAAATGGCCCTCTTCGCGCTGAGACTTTGGCGGGGTTTATCTAGCGAGGACAAGATAACCGCCGGCTACTCAATCAAAAGCTCTTTATCTGGGCATGGGTCGGACAGGCGCAACCCCGCGGCGCAGGGTAGGCACTCCGACGCTCACGGCGACTTGGTTCCATTCCCGTACGAACGGAGACGGGGAGAAGGCACTTATTTTCTCATCTACGAGGCGTCTCCAGCTATCATCTAACTCGCTGCGAGCGAGTTCGAGGCGTAGTTTGCTATAAACCAAGTCCCTGACCAGATTTAACTCCTCGGTCTCCCGATTGGCTTTCTCCGTGGCCGCGATCTCCTCGGCGGTCGCGTCCGTGAGATGCACGACGCGCAACGATTTGCGCTGAATCCGGCGGCGCGATGTTCGACAGCACGATCCTTCCGCTGCCATCTTTATATACAAGATAATCCGCCGCGCCTGCCGTTCCGGCAAGAAAAAGAGCAATTGCGGCTGTTAGAATTGATTTCATAGTCTCCTCCTTGTTCTAGGGTGCGACAAACCGCACCGGGTTATCCGGTCCAGTCATTCAAGCGGTGTTCAACGGAGGCATGCGACCTATTCCATTTCGGGAAATTGACCCCTCTCGCACCTTCTATCAGCCGAGTACCCGTCCCGGCAAGTAGGCGCATCACCCAACGATTGCGCCCATGGAAACGCGAAATGTTTCCGAGGATTTCTAAAAGCCGCAATCCGCCGGCGTCACGTCCAGCGTCGCGATGTGCTTTTTGTCCTTGTCAAAGTATGAGTAGCGCAGGGTCACGCCCTTTTTTAGGAACTCTTCGCTGGTTTCGGGACGGCTACAGGTTGCCTTGACAAGTTGGGGCTTGGCGGTGGCGACGAATTTTTGATGGTCCACACGGTCCACGGCGACATCTACGAGACGATATTTGTAAATAAACATCGCTTGGGCGGCTTCAGTCACCATGAGCTCGGTCTTCTCGTCCAACTGAGCGGGCAATGCCTGATTTAGTCGCGCCGCCTCCTGGCTCAAATATTCGAATGAGCCAGGCACCGCGGCCGGTTTAAAATACCTTGGTATCAACCACCAGGCGAGATACCCCGCGGCCACTGCGGCAAATATCCATAAAATCACTTGCAGGGTGTGAGTCTTCTTCATAACGGCGGCTCAGCGCGCAAAAAAAACGTTGAAGCCAGTTCGAAACGATTTGAACATTTTGAACGGATTGAACTCTTTTGGATCATTTCCCGGTCACACCCGCAGTTTTGGATCCAGAGCATCGCGCAGCGAATCGCCGAAAAGATTAAAAGCGAAGACCGACAGGCTAATGGCGATGCCCGGATAAATGGCCATCCAGGGCGCGCGCTCGGCGAACTCCACTGCGGCGCCGCGCAGCATCAAGCCCCAAGCCGCTTGGGGCTCGGAAACGCCAAGGCCGAGAAAAGACAGCGATGCTTCCAGAAGAATCGCTTGTCCAAGGAAGACCGTTAACATGATTAAATAGGGCGCCATGACGTTGGGCAGCATATGACGGAGGATGATACGCGTGGGTCCGAACCCCAGCGCGCGCGCCGCTTCCACGAAGGGCATCTCGCGCAGCGCCAGCGCGCTGCTGCGCACCACCAGAGCGCAACGCGGCAACATGGGCACCATGATAGCTAGAATGACGTTGGTCGTGCCGGTGCCGAGCACCGTAACGACCACGAGGGCCAAAATGATCAACGGAAAAGACAATAAGAGGTCCATGAAACGCTGAAGAATCAGGTCGGTCTTGCCGCCCAAATAAGCGCTCGCGACGCCGATGATCGCCCCCAAGGTCGCGCCGATAAACGCAGATGCGAAGCCGACCCAAAGCGCAGTGCGAGAGCCGTAGATGACGCGTGAAAATACGTCGCGGCCGAAAGAATCGGTGCCCAACCAGTGTTTGGCGTTGGGCGCCTGGAGCATCGCGCCGTAGTCGTTAACCAGCGGATCGTAGGGCGCGATAAAGCCGGCCAGAGCTGCGGCCAAAATCATTACGACAATGATCGCCGCGCCGGCCGCGCCGAGCGGACGGTGGCGGATAAAGTGCAGCATCGCGCGACCGTAGCCACTCGAGTTGAGCATGAATTGCCGACTCGCATGGCTGTGCTAGTTCAAAGTTCAACGTTCAAGGTTCAACGTGTTCAAGATCCGGTCGCTTCGCGAATCGTAAACTCTTGAACATTGAACTGTTGAACCTTGAACCGACCATTATCTTCATTGGTATCTGATTCGCGGATCGATGACGGCGTTAATCATATCGACGAGAAAGTTGACGAAAATAAAGACGAAAGAGGTCAGCAACACCAGACTCTGAACCATGGTGTAATCGCGCTGGCTGATCGCTTCCACCAAGAGCTTGCCGATACCGTTCAAATTGAAAACTTGCTCGGTGACCACCAGGCCGCCGACCAGGAAAGCGAACTCGAGACCGATGACGGTGATGACCGGCAAGAGCGCGTTTCTGAGGGCGTGACGAATCAAGACCGCGCGCTCCCAAAGCCCCTTGGCCCGCGCCGTGCGAATATAGTCTTCGCGCAGGACTTCCAATACCGCCGACCGCGTCATGCGCGTCGCCACGGCGGAGTAACGATAACCCACCGCCAGCGCCGGCCAGATGAGCTGCGAGATATTTGCCTTGGGATCGACCCAGAAGGAAGTAAACGTCAGCGGCGGCATCCAGCGAAAATAGATCACAAAGGCAAGGATGATAATTATGCCTAGCCAAAATGACGGAATGGCGAGTCCCGCGATGGAAATCACGCGCACGCCATAGTCAACCCAGCTATCCTGCTTGAGCGCCGCGATGGTTCCCAGCGGCACTGAAATGAGAACGGCGACGAAAGTCGCCATTAGAGCCAAGTTCGATACTCAGTTCCAGACGGATCGCGATCTCATGGGTAATGGGCCTCCCCGTCCACATCGAGTGACCGAAATCCAGCGAGCGCGATGCCCACATCCAGCTCGCGAATTGCCGCCAGATGCGGCTTGTCGAAGCCGAGCTGCGCTCGCTCCCGGCGATGGTCTCTTTGGGAGCATAAGCGCCGGTGCCGGCGTATTTAAGCTCGACGATGTCACCCGGCAAAACGCGGAGAAGCAGGAAAATACCAGTATCGGCAACCCCAAACAAAGTCGGAATCATTAACAACAAGCGCTTGAGAAAATACTGGCGCACGATTCTACGTCGGTTCCGAGGATCAGCAGATGGAGAACGGAGAACGAGCGCCATCCTCGATCGTCCATCCTCGATCTTCGGCGCCCCTACTCCGCGAGCCAGACATCTCGTAGGTCCTGATTGACGTAGTGACTTGGCGTGATCTTCCAGCCTTTCACTTTCGTCCAGTGCGGAACGATGCGCTGCCACCAGAGGGTGGGAGGAAACTGATAGGCCTTCTCATCGATAACGCGCTTTTCGAATTGCCTTAAGAGCTTCAGGCGTTCTTTAGGGTTTGTCGCTCGGCTCTGCTTGTCGTATAGGTCGTCCAACACGCTGTCATTGTATCTCGCGTAATTGACGGGACTTTTGTCGCTGCTCACGAACTTGAAGAGCTGCAGATCCGGGTCGTCCATAAAATCACAGGAGAAATCGATCCCGGTGTCGTAGTTGCCTTGGCGAAAATCATTGAAGTAAGCTCCTTCTTCCTGCTGAACGTGATTGACGTTGAGGCCGATCTGGCGCCATTGATCGATGACGTAGACGCCCACCACCTCATACGGCTCCCTTATATTTCTATTCTTGAGCGTGAAGGAAAAACCCTCAGCCATTCCGGCTTCTTTAAGCAATCGCCTCGCTTCCTTGCGCGCGGCATCGATATTCTTACCGTATCCGGCGAGCTTGACGAGCTCCGACTCGGGTATGGCGAACTCGGAGCCGGGCCGTAAAAGCCCGCCTACGTACTTCATCACCGAGATCTGCGACAGCGCCTTCGATGCTCCCCATCGATCGATCGCAAGAGTGAGGGCGCGTCGAACTCGCACGTCGTCGAACGGTTTCTTTTCGTTATTGACCGCCACCGTAAGATTACAGACCCAGGGACTCTCCTGGACGACGACTTGATCCCCGGCAGTCTTTACGATGTCATCGCGGGCCGCCGGGTTGAAGCCACGAAATTCGATGAGCGCTTGCCCGCTACGTACGGCAGCTATGCGCGGGGCGGTGTCCCGGATGATGACTGCTTTATAGCCATCGAGATACGGTCGCCCCTTCATGAAATAATTCGGATTCTTCTTTCCCACCCAGTGAGAGCCTGCGACATATTCAACAAAAGTATACGGCCCTGTGCCCATGATGTTCTTTTCATACCAGCGCGGATCCTTGGCGAGGATGTCGGCGTTGTAGATGAAGTTCCATGGCGACGCCAGGTTGGCGAGAAAAGATGCTGACGGATGTTTCAAACGAAAGACCACCGTCTGCATGTCCGGAGTCTCCACTTTGTCCACGACCCTGTAGGTGGCCTGGCGCGCGCTCACCACGCCTTCCGGCGGAAAAATGATCTTGTCGTAGGTAGCCTTGACGTCTTTGGCGGTTAGGACGCTGCCATCGTGAAACTGAATTCCCTTGCGAATCCTGAACGTGTAGGTCAGCGCGTCTTTTGAAATTTGCCAGCTCTCGGCCACGTCGCCGACGATTTTCGGATAATTCTGCGGATCGAAACGGAGTAATGTACTGTAGTGCGGAGCCACGGGATGGATCATGGCGAAGGTCGTTTCCCGGTGCCCATCATAGGAAGGCGGCGTGCCGCCCAAGGCGAAAACCAGCTCACCGCCGGCGCGCGGCGTGGCGGCTTGCGCCGCGAATAGCCGAGGGGCCAAAAAAACCGTAGCGGCAATAGCAGCAACGAATAGAGTCAATCGAAATTTTGACGAAGATTTCATCGCTGGCTCCTTTCGCGGGAATCCGCGGTAAGTAAATTGTCGCTCTTAGAGCTACGTCAGGGAAGGGGTAGTGTCAACAGTCTGTCTAGGGCTGTGCTGGCAGAGGGATTTGAGGCTAGCGTTTCGCGGCGGCTTCTCCAGCGCTACGAGATACCAGGTCGTGCTGCCGACGGCGTCGGTTGCGAGAATCTTTTCCCGCGGTATCGATGCGATCCTTTTCAGATCCCGTTCTTTGATCAGCAGATAATCATCTTTACCTGCCGCTAACAATTTTCCAACCTCATCGGGCGATTTTAGCACCGGTATCGCTTCGCGCTCCGTGTAGTAATTAAAGTCGTTCATCGTGTCAGCGTAGACATAGAGAGTCGCCGTCGCCGGCACGATTCTTTTGACTTCCATTGAAAAAAAACGCCGCGATTTGAACGGCTCGATGTACGGAAAGATCCAGATCACCGCACACAGTAGCGTAGAAGTCATCATCAGCGTCGTGGCCGCGACAACTTTTAGCGGCTTGTTTTGCCGGACATAAAGAACCGCAGAGCCGCCTGCGCCGGCCAATACTCCGGCAACCGGCAGGCCTATCCAGAAGGCGTCGCGGCGCAGGACCCACGTGGCCAGCGGCAGCAGCAAACCTGCCAACGCGATCAGCGCGAAAAAAAAGAGCGATATCGAACGATAGAGCGTATCCTGCGGTAAGCGCCCCGCGTCAAGATCGTCGATGTAATGGGCGATGAATACAGCGACGGTGGGCAAAAGCGGCATCAGGTAAAGGTCTCGTTTGGTATCGGAAGCGCTGAAGAAGACAAAGATAACCAGGAACCATAGGGCAAAGAAAAGCTTCACTGGGTCGGTTAGCAGACCGCGACACTGGCGGTAGGCGAAAAGCGCCGGAATGGCGAAGACCGTCCAGGGCAACAGGTCCACCGGCAAGGTCGTAAAGTAATAAAATAGCGGCTGGCGGTGTCCGGCGCCGGCGGTGTAACGTTGGATATGGTGCACGTATATGAAGTCGGCCAGCCACCTGCTCTCAGTGGCGCCGTTCACCAGTAAAAGCCATGGAGCGACTACCATTAGAAAAATCGGAATTCCTAGATGCAGCTTGGCGGCGGCGATCATGCGCCAGTCGCGCCGCGCGATCATGAAACTAACCAGCAACAGCGCCGGCAGCACGACGCCGATCAATCCCTTGGCGAGGGTCGCCAGTCCCATAAAGACGTAGGCGAGAAGGATTTCGTGGGGACCTCCCTTTCGCAACAAAGCGCGCGCGGCAAAATAAACCGAAAGGAGAAAGAAAAAACAGAAGAGAGCGTCGATATGCGCCCAGCGCGCTTCCCAGATCACCCGCGCGCTCGTCGCCAGCATCACCGCGGCGAGTAGCCCGATGCGCGGGCTAAAAAAATCCCGAGCGAAGAAATAAGTCGTCAAAACAAACCCCACGCCGCCGAAAGCGGCGGGCAACCTCACGGTCCACTCGTTAACGGCACCGGCAACTTTGGCGGCGATCAACACCAGCCAGAAGTAAAGAATCGGCTTATCGGTGTAGAGATCGCCATTCACCATGGGGACGATCCATTCTCCCTTGGCAAACATGACCCGGGCGATTTCGGCGTAACGGGGCTCCACGGGAGCCCAGAAATCGCGCGCGCCCAAGCCGGGAAAGAACAGTACAACGGAGAGAAGCAACAAATAGAATGGGTAACGTCGTTGTTCGCTCAACGGAGCCGACCTTAGGTTTATCGAGCGGTCAATACTTTAGAGCGCGAGAACATATGAATTCGGAATTGGACCGGCACATGACCGATCTTTGGCGAACGCATATACCAATGGCGATACGCTCCGACAATTTATCGCCTGCTAAAAGGATATTGAGAGATTGCACAAAAAAAGGGAGAGAAGCAAAGCTCCCTCCCCTTTAGGAACAAACGAAGCCGTCCGAGCTAGGATATATATATAGACCATTTGAATTATGCGCTAGAAAATGTCGACAGGCGCTGAATCCTGACTGGAGAAAATGACCAGAGCCAGCCATTCAAAAAAAAGGGAGAGGATTTTTCGTCCTCTCCCCGTTTCATGCCCGCCGCTGGAGTTTGCGATCAGAATCCGTAGAGCAACTGGAGCCCCAAGGTTGTCTGATTAGCATTAGCGTTGCTGGACCCTCTCTTATAAACGGCTCGATTGGCCCAGTCCTGCCTGAGTTCCGCTCGCCCGACGAACATTTTGGTGAACTTGTAGGTTCCCGCCAATGTCACTTCGCCGAGGGCAACGTTGAAGATAGGTTTGGTAGCTGCAAAGCCTTGGGTCCTCGACCCCCCCTCGTCTAGGAATAGCTCCGTTCGGACCGCCGTGCTGAAGCGGTCCGTCCAGCTCCAAGATCCAATGGCGGCAAACGCGTACCACTGCGCATCCTTAACCCCCGTCGGTGTCGATGCGTCTTGCTCAGAACCGAACGTGGCTTCCAGTAAGACAGTGAGGGGATCCATTGGCTTGATTGTGGCGACATTACTCCAGGTAAAACGCGCGTCGTTGGTATTATGCGTCTGTTCCGGACCAACAACGATATTGCTAGCCAATGAGAAAGAATCGGTAGGTGTAAAGGTAACCCCGAACAAACCCGAAGGCGAGCCGTTGTTATCGCGCGGATTATCCCATCCGGTTATAATACCCATGCTGCCAGTCAGCGTTTTGAGAAACGGATAGCTAAAAATTGTCCCCAGATGACGTAGGGGAACCGCCAAAGTTAAAGGCGAACGAACGCGTTATTTGGTCGTTGTAGCTTCCAGGGTTAAGGAGGATTTCCGTTCCCAAGGGGGTGACAAACAAACCGCCTTTGAATTGAATTCCCTCGCCGAAGGGAATCGTCGTCGTTATATAGGACTCGCGCAACTCGGCAGAGGGTTCCCTGTTGAGATTTTTTCCCCACAAAGTTGCTTCCCTCAACAGCTCTCCGGTGCGGCCGAAATCACCGGATATGTGGAAGCCAACACCCCAATCCTTCTCCGGCTTATCCAAAACTATATGAAAATCGTTAAAGTTGACTTTGTTTTGGTCCCCATAAAAATATCGACCGCTGATTCTGGCGGGATCCTTCGGATGACGCGAGCTCCAAGTGTAACTCGTGTCCAGATACCCACCGAAGTTAATTCCCAGCGCATCTTGAATAGCGCCCTTTCCGCTGGCGATACCTGTGTCCATGGGCCCGATACAACAATCTAAACTAAGCCAACCCGGTGCCAAAGGTTTCTCTTCCTCAGCAGCGCGCGCCAACTGCGGCACAAGGGTAAGAACCGAGAAGAAAATCAGTGATCGCACGATCCGAAATGCCATTTCGAAACCTCCTCCAACTTATCCGTCGTCATAATCGATTTTGCCTAGGCAAAGACACTAGATCAAGATCCCTCGCGAGACAACGCAATCAAAGTGCCAAGCAAACAGTAATTACAATCACATGCAAGTAGCTGTAAACATTGATATCTTGTTCTGGAACTCTAAAGGTGCTACGAAACTGATTGCTGAATAAATGGGCACCGTGATTATCATTTGTGCAGCGCCAAAATGCGCCTTGCGATAACCGCCTGACCCCATCTTCCCTCCGACGGCGACATTGAAACCCGGGGCGGCCCCGCCGTCGATTTCCGTCATCGCGGGGGTCAGCGCCAAGTCCTGCGTCTCGGCGTGGGGAGCAGTTTTCCCTTGATGGCAAGTTCCGCTGCCCACACTTGATGCGCATGCCGCCTACAAGCTGGGCAAGTGTTGAAGCTATCCATTGGGCGCCATCTTGAGCTCAAACCGACGCGCCCTGGGCTCGTTTCCACCACCCGCCACCGGGGGACCTACCAACACCGGACAGGAGAGTCGCCTGGCAATCCTGAGAATTTTGAGCGCCGCCAGATCCGGAAACATAAATCGCTTGCGCAGCTTCAGAACCAGCAGATCGATATGTTCTTCGCGAATGACCGCGGATATCTCCCTGACCCGACTACCGATACGAATGAGTTTGGTAATCCTGTCGTGGCTCGCGGTACCTACCGTCCTGTCGACGAAATTCCACAAATCAAGGCTTCTTTCCCGCCGCAGAACGTCCATGGGAAAATTTCGCGAGTCTTTTAACTGCAATGGGAAACCCTCCACCGGGGCTATACAAGACAATAGAAAATCGCTTTCCGCGCACACGTCGATGACGTGCAAAGCGATAAGTTTCGCCTTCGTTTCGCGGACGAGAGACGCCGCGTCACGCAGGGCAGCGGCCGATTCATTGGAGAAATCGATGGGCACCAAAATCTTTTCAACTTTTTGCATCGTTACCTCCCGAGCAAAACTTTACCGATCTCCGGCGGCGATTTGATAACTTCCCCGCCGCCAGTTCCTACACTTCCGCGATGCGAGGGTTCAGTCATATTTATTTCCATAAAGGCCATGTCCTTCGGCGATGTGGGTAACGGTGGTGCGATGGAGAACGGACCAAATCAAAACATTGGGCCATCTCGAGGACTGGAATTTTCGGAATATCTTCGTCGGCCTTGTCGCCGAAGACCTCGGCCAGAAAAATAATGTTCTCAAAAATCTTCGACGCGCTCGATCTATCCCGAACAATGGTCATAGGCGGCTCCTTTCCATGAGCGGGCTTTTGGGTCTCTCAAAAAAAGAAAAGGCGCTCTACCGGATAACCGATGAGCGCCTTTGCTCAACCGAGGGCAGCGTCGCCCTCACAGAGAAAGAACAGCAACCCTCATGCCAAGAAATTTTGCGTGAAAGGCCTTGATATCATGGCAGTCTGTTAATTGATTTCCGTTGCGCCGCCTGTTTATAAGCCATGCGCTGCTCAATCTCGCGGCACATGTTATGGCGAAGCGGAGAATTATCTCTTGTCGCCGGCCAGCAGGCCGCCGGCCAAAAGAATCGCCTGCGCCACGTCCGCCATCGGCTTGCGCATGTTCATGCTCGCCTTTTTGATCAGTGAATAGGCCTGTTCCTCGGACAACTTTCGTTGTTCCATCAACAAACCCTTGGCGCGCTCGATAATCTTTCGCGCTTCCAGGGTTTCTTTTAATGTCGAGTTTTCGTCCTGAAGCGAAGCGAATTGTTGAAAGCGCGACAGCGCCAGCTCTATAGTCGGACGCAACTCTTCGGCTCTCAACGGTTTGACGAGATAACCCATCACGCCGGCGCCCTTCGCGCGCTCGATGGTCTCGGTATCGTAGTGGCTGGTGATCAGAACGATGGGCAGGGGTTTGGACTGGATGATTTCTTCGGCCGCCTGGATACCGTCGATATCGGGCAAACCCACGGCCATCAAGATGACGTCAGGATTTTTCGTATGGGCGAAGACGACGGCGCTCTTGCCCGTCGCCCCCTCGCCGACAACTTCGTATTCGGATTCCCGCAAAATCGTACTCAAGCGCACGCGCGAGGGCTCGTGGTCGTCGATGACCAGTACCCGTCTCACGTTTGCGCCTGCCGCGCAGCACGCCCGCGGGTCTTCCTGCGGTTGATGCGCCGGATGAACTCGGAAAGAAATCTTTCTCCGTAGTATTTTGAAATCGGGGCGTAGTTTTTCGTATCGACAAAAATCTTTTCCGGGAAGACATAGGGGGCCGACGCAAGGTCCTTGGATCGTTCAACAACCCAACGCTCGATCATGCGCGGCGTCACTTCCAGGTGAAACTGTAGACCGTAGATGGTCTTGCCCAGGCGAAACGCCTGGGTTTTGTAATGGGTCGAAGAAGCAAGGCAATGCGCTTCCGCGGGCAGATCAAAACCATCGCCATGCCATTGAAACACGGTGGCGTTTTCCGGCAGATAACCGAGTAAAGAATCTACCTGGCCGTGCGGCGTGATCGAAATCGGACTCCAGCCGATCTCCTTGACCGGTCCATGATAAATTCGCGCGCCCAGAGTAGCCGCGATCAGTTGGGCGCCTGCGCAGATCCCCAGGATTGGGACGGATTCGTCGATGGCGGCGCGAATGATTCTTTTTTCCCAGCGAAGAAATGGGAATTTTTCCTCGTCCTCGGCAGCCATGGGGCCGCCGAGGACGATGAGAGCGGCGACATGCTTCCAATCCTCAGCGGGTATTTCCCCATGAAATAAACGAATGATGCGATACGTTGCTCGTTCTCGATCCAATACCTCCGCGAAGAATCCCAGGTCCTCGAAGGGGTCATGTTGGAATACCAAGACCTCTTCCATTGAACCCCTCGACCCTCACCCCTTCGCTCACCCTAACAGGGTGACAAGGGGTGAGGGCAAATCGATCAGTGCAGTCACGATCGGAAACATTGGAGACTTAAGAGATCGTACCCTTGGATAGCTCGGGTGCGCGAGCTCCCGCTGCGGCTTCGGCCATTCTGTCTCCGCCGACGAGAGTCCCTCCTCTAGTCGTTACCGTCACGAAATCAGGGTAAGCGACCGCGCCGTGCTCGCCGATATCGAGACCTTCGATCTCCTCTTCCGCCGACACGCGCACTCCCAGCGTAGCATCGATGATCTTCCAGAAGATCAGAGAGATCACGAACACGAAGGCGCCAACGCCGAGCACTCCCACCAACTGTTTTATGAAAAGACCCGGGCCCCCGCCGAAAAACAGGCCATTGCCGGTCGTGTTCGGCGTAAACTGATCCTGCGCGAATAACCCCACGCAGATCGTCCCAAACACTCCATTGACCAAGTGCACCGAGGTTGCTCCCACCGGATCGTCAATCTTGACCTTGTCAAAGAAAAGCACGGAAACGACAACCAGAAACCCCGCTATGAGCCCGATCATGAGCGAACTCTCGATACTCACGAATGCGCAAGGCGCCGTGATCGCCACCAGGCCTGCTAAAGCGCCGTTGAGCATCATGGAGAGATCGGGCTTGCCCAAGAGCAACCATGCGGTAATAGATGCCGAGATCGCCGCGGCCGCCGCGGCAGTGTTGGTCGCCACCGCGATGCGGCCTATAGCCGCAGCGTCCGCAGCCATTGTGCTTCCGGGGTTGAACCCAAACCAGCCGAACCAGAGCACAAAGACGCCAAGAGTAGCCGAGGTCATGCTATGACCCGGGATTGGTAGAACCTTGCCGTCTTTGCTGTACTTGCCGATGCGCGGACCCAACACGATTATTCCAGCCAGAGCAGCCCAACCACCAACCGAATGCACAACCGTGGAGCCGGCGAAATCGAACATGCCGAGCTTTGCCGCCCAACCTCCACCCCAGATCCAGTGGCCGGTAATCGGGTAAATAATTCCAACCATTAGAAATGTAAAAATGTAGAAGGCGCCGAACTTGATTCTTTCAGCGACCGCTCCGGAGATAATCGTTGCCGCGGTGCCGGCGAACACAAGCTGGAAAAAGAATTTGGTCCACAGCGGAACTCCGGTCCAATTGATCGATGAATAGACGCCCTTATACGCATCACCCATCGCGGGGCTGTTATCCGCACCGCCCACGAACCAAAGCCCTTCGGTGCCAAAAAACGGATTGCCATCGCCAAACATCAGGCCCCAACCGAGAACCAAAAATGCAATGGAAGAAGCCGCGAATACGATAAAGTTCTTGGCGAGAATAGTCGCTGTATTCTTGGCCCGGCACAGACCCGATTCGACTGAAGCGAAACCCAGATTCATGAAAAACACCAGCATCGCAGCGATCAGCGTCCACATCGTATCGGCCGCCACCTTGGCCCCGCCGATTTGCTCCAATAGCCCCTGGGTAAACTGCGCCGGAGCCGCGCCGGGATCTTCCTTCTTCGCCTCCGCTGCGGGCGCACCTGGCGCCGCAGCCGGTGCTTCAACTTTGGCCGGCTCCGCCGCCCCGGGAGCCGGAGCTTCCTGGGCAAAGGAGCTGCCTGAGCCAACGAGCCATAGCAGCGCAAGCGATACACACAGAAAATGGGTAAGCTTCTTAGCGATCTTCATTGTAAAATTCCTCCTTGTTTCAGCCTTCCTCTTTAAATCGCGTCGGCGCCTTTTTCTCCCGTGCGGATACGAATGACTTCCTCGACATTGGACACAAAAATTTTCCCATCGCCGATTTTGCCCGTCTTGGCGCTGTCGGTGATGACCTGGACGACCTTCGCCGCTGCATCGTCAGAAACAAGGATTTGAATTTTCACCTTCGGTAAAAAATCGACGGAATACTCGGCGCCGCGATACAGCTCGGTGTGTCCCTTCTGGCGGCCGAAGCCTTTGACTTCTTCTACCGTCATCCCCTGGATGCCGACTTTGGTGAGCGCCTCTTTCACCTCTTCCAATTTGAACGGCTTTATGATCGCCTCCACCAACTTCATAATGACTCCTTTATTTTCGACACTGGCGACAAAACTGCGCCCAATGATTGAACTCTGAAGTCCGTAGAGCAACCGCGGTGCCAAAACCGTGCTGCGCCCGCGAAAGCGACGTTGTTAGTGAATTTATTTGGAATTCTTCGCAGCCGCCGGAGGCGGCTGAGGGCGAGGATGAAAGCGTTTCTGCCTAGCGATTAGGCGTGGCGATTAATTTCTAAGCAGCGCGGAAAATAATCGTCAGTGAACTTTTTCCGTTCCGGCGGGGCTGCCGGCTTCAAAACCGATGGAAAGAATTCAACGCTCCTTTATGAAACAACGGCACCTTGCTAAGCGTACCTGATGGATCAGTAACCCTTGTTTATGCGCGAGCGAAAAGAATCGATTAATTAACGTTTTGAACGGAGCGGAGCGATTGAAAGATTTGAATCTGACGGTGCCGAGCGCAGCGCATCACCGCCGTAGTGGAATCATGAGCAAACCGATTGTCGCCAGAACTGCGAGCGCGGCTCCGAAGAGGAATGGTGCCGAGGGGCCGTACCAGTCCCAGAGCAGTCCTGCGAGAAGGCTCGCCGGAAATGCCGCTACGCCCATGGCCGCGTTGAAAATACCATAGGCCGTACCACGAAGGGGCTCGGAGACCAAATCTGCTACCAACGCGCTGGACGCTCCCAAAAAAGCCCCATAGTAAAGGCCGTATCCCGCATAGAGAATCCATATGTGCCAACGGGCCGACGCAAAGGCAAAGCCGAAATAGATGAGGGCGTAGATCAGCCAGCCCGCGATTATTAACCCACGCCTGCCGAAAGTATCGGAGAGCGTTCCCCCTTTTGTCGAGGTAAGAGCGACCACAAGACTGAACGCGGCGACGACCAGAAATATTTCAACCGTGGAGAACCCCACGGTTTGGGCTCGGAGCATGAGAAAGGCATCGCTGGAGTTGCCGAGCATGAAGAGAGTCAGGACGGCGATGAAAGCCCAGAACCGGCCGTTCATCTCGGACCAGATTAAAACCAGGAGAGCTTTTCACGGGAGCTTTGGGCCGTTCCTCCACCCACCACGCCATTACGCCAACGGCCGCAAAACCAGGCAACACGGCGAGCAGCACCAGCCACTCGTAACTCTCGCGGGTGAGCGTGATCGTGTCTTGCTGAGTTGAGTAAAGCACGCCGGCAGCCACTATGAGGCCAAGAAAGCCGCCGGCCTTATCCATCGCTTTGTTAAAGCCGAATGCGCGGCCTCGTAGCTCAGGCGGCGTGATATCGGCGATCAGAGCGTCGCGCGGCGCCGTGCGGATGCCTTTGCCGACCCGGTCCAAGAAACGCACCGCAAGCACCAAGCCCCAGGACGTAGCAAAGTAAAGAAGCGGCTTGGTAAGATTGGAAAAACCATAGCCCCACAAGGCCAGGGCTTTTTTTCGGCCGGAGCGATCTGCAAGGTATCCCGAGAGGAGCTTGAGAAGCGTCGCCGTGCTTTCAGCGATCCCTTCGATGAGCCCGATGATCCCGATCTTCACGCCCAAAACATTGGCCAGGAAAAGGGGCAGGGTACGGACGGCAACTTCACTTGAGAAATCGTTGAGCAGTGAAACCACTCCCAACGCCCGCACCGTGGGATCAAGCGGCATCGCCTGATCGCGTATCGCTTCGGTTTTTGCCATGCCGGGAAAGCTTTTAACGGGACCCTATCAGATGTTCCATCTTCGGAAAAGAAAACCGGCGCTGCAATTCATGTTCTGCCGCCATCCTTTCTCGGAACCCATCCTTTGTATACCTCACGCCGCACTGCGAGAACGTTTCCCGGCTCGCTCTGTGCGTGTCACATTGCAGAGAATCCGCTGAATCTTGTTGATCCGACATCATCTGCTGAAAGCGCACTCGTGTTCTTGCAAGATTGACATACGGTAGCTCGATGGATAATCTTGCATTATGTTGCAGCGTACTTACCGCGTGGAGTTTGAAACTGACTCTGACAACTAAACAAATCACCGCCAAGTTGCCTACGTTGAATCATACTGCCGACTTTGGTGACACAGCAGAAAAAGCTCTGAGCAACCTTAGAGAATTCGCATCCGGCCTGATCGAGGTTCTCCTGAATGAAGGGAAAGAAGTCCCGCCCAGCGATACGACCGAGAAGGGAGGCGTCTTTCTGTCGTTGTCATTGAACCTAAAGACAAGGCCAAAGGCTAAAAGAGCTAAAAAATAACGATGGCTGCGCCATTGCGGCCACTCAAAGGCAGAGAGGTTCTCCGAAATCTCAGGAAAGCCGGTTTTGAGATAGTGCGAATCAAAGGAAGCGCTTACTATCTGAAAAATCCCCGAACAGGCAGGTTCACCTCAGTGCATGTCCATACCAATCGCGATATCCCGCTTGGGACATTAAGAGCCATTGTTATCGAACAAGCCGGCTTATCCCCAGAAGAGTTCAACGAACTTTAGCTACCTTGCCGCCCAGTTGCGTCAGAAGTTAGCGACTAGATCTCCCGTCCGTTACTTTGATGCTTGCTCTGTTCCAGCTCTTTCGCTTAAGATCGGCGAGATTTCGGCGTCGAGTCGTTTTTCGATTCCCATGATTTAACTTAATGGCGAAGGCGAAGAAAGTCGCGAGTAGCGCAAAGAAGAAGCCGATCGACTTGGTTACTTCCAATTACGACTCTCTTATCCGCACTATTCGCTCGCTGGTAGAGACCGCCCGCCATTCCGCCGCTCGGTCGGTCAATGCCCTGATGACGGCAACCTATTGGCAAATCAGCCGGCGCATCGTTGAGTTTGAACAAGGAGTACGTGAGCGAGCGATCTACGGCGCCATGCTGCTTTCTAAACTATCGGAAGATTTGTCAGAACGGCTTGGCCGGGGCTTTTCGCGTGACAACCTTGTATCGATGCGCCTATTCTATCTGGCATTTCCTCCGGCCTCAGATTTCCGAGACACTGTCTCGGAAATCTCCGGGATCTCGTCGTCATTCACTATCACAAAAATCCGAGACAACGTCTCGGATATTCGACCCGGGTGTGATTGCTGAGGTTCTCCCGTTGTCCTGGTCACATTACGTTCATATAGTCCGGCGCTCCCGCTCTCCCGAAGCCATGCATTTTTACCACCAAGAAGCGCGGCGCGGAGTCTGGAGCGTCAGGCAGCTCTACCGGCAAATCGAGTCCCTTTACTATGAGCGCATAGCGCTTTCCAAAAACAAGGCGAATATGCTCTCTAAATCCTCTAAGTCAACTACCTATTTCTCAGTCACCGCCTTAGAAGCTATCATAGATCCCTTTTTGCTTTAATTCCTTTATCTTATAGATTAGTACTCCGAGAGCGATCTTTTAGAAGAGCTTATCCGCCATCTACAACATTTCTTATTGGATTGGCGGAGACTTTGCGTTCATCAGCCGGCAAAAACAGCTGCGCGTTGGCGGCGAGTGTATCGAGTCTATCTGCGCTTCTTTCACCGCCGTTTGCGCTGTCTCGTCATCGTGGATTTGTAAATCAGCAAGTTTACCCATGCCGTTGCAGAGCAAATGCATCTCTATTTGAACTACTCTCTTTAACATTGTAGCCTACCCTTATAAAATCCACCCTTTTTGTTTATACTCTTTTCACAAAAAGACTACTCCCTAGCTCTGTACTCCCTCTAAGTACTTCCCTACAAAGTTCTCCCCTCAATACAAAGATAGCTCTCCCTGTCTAAAAACTCCTCTCCCTATATATCTAAAGTACTCTCATAGTTCTGTAATCTCTTCATCTTGTCTTTTAAAATCTTTCACATTCTTCTTTTAAATAGCCTTATCTCTTCATCTATTAGAAAATAGATATCTAAATCTAAGAAGCTCTCTAACTATTCTAAGAAGAAGCCTATCGAGCAGTACGATCACAAGGGCAAGAAGCGGGTGAACAATCCGCCCGTCGGGCTGGTGACGCCGGCGACCGATCCGGAGAGCGGGCAAGAAGACCTACGCCTACGATCCGCACCTTGACCCGCAGCTTGGTCTGGGCCGGCAAGGCGGAGCGCACGAGCATTCGAGGTGCCGACGGTCTCGCTCCACGTCCACGAGCGCATCGACCCGCGCACGATCATCGAGGCCGTCCGCAAGCAGAACGGCGCAAGCGATCGAGCAGATGTCGCTCTTTCAGCAGCCCGGAGGAGAACCCGCCGCTGCGCGAAGCCATCGACTTCTACAAGCACGCGCACAACTGGTCGCAACCGCCTCATCGCCGGCGACTCGTCTGCTCGTGATGAACTCGCTCCTCGAAAAGGAAGGCATGGCCGGCCAGGTGCAGATGATCTACATCGACCCACCGTACGGCATCCGCTACGGCTCGAACTTTCAGCCGTTCGTCAACAAGCGCGACGTGAAGGACGGCAAGGACGAGGATCTTACGCAAGAACCGGAGATGATCAAAGCTTTTCGCGACACGTGGGAGCTGGGGATTCACTCGTACCTAACTTATCTTCGAGATCGGCTGCTTCTGGCGCGGGACTTGCTGCACGAGAGTGGGTTCGATGCTTCGTGCAGATCAGTGACGAGAACGTCCATCACTGTACGAGATTTGATGGATGAAGTTTTCGGGCGCGACTAATTTTGTCGAACATGATTCACATTCAAGAAAACGACGAGGGCTAGACGCTGGCAAACTTCTCGACGGTGTTGCGACTATATCTGTTTGGTATGCAAAAGATAGAGAAGCACGTAAAGATACCGTCAGCTTTTCATACGACGAAAGGAACTCGAGCGGTCTAGACGGCACTACGATACTGTGTCGAATTACCAGATGGTAACGTACGACGGCATGACAGCCGACGAAACGAGCGACCGATCGATTCTGCCGCCGGCATCGAACGTATTTCAACGGCTTATGACTTCGCAGGCGCAGCGTCTCACACCGAAAGATCTTTCCGTTTCGAGTTCGAAGGAAAGAAGTATCAGGCCGCCGCCAGGGAGATTGGAAGACACTCGACGGTTGTCTTGAAACGATCTCGATCGCCTAGCCAACTGGGCGTATCATGCGGTGGGTAACACTACGTTACGTGTCTCTTATTTCGATGATTTTCCCGTGCTTCACGCTGATAATAACTTTGGACGATACCGGCACGGCGAAGCTTTTTAGAACAGCAGTCTACGTCGTTCAAACTGTGCACAAAAGTCATCTCAGCGCTGCCTGCTCATGACCACCGATCCCGGCGATCTTGTTCTTGATCCAACCTGCGGATCCGGCACGACAGCCTACGTCGCTGAGCAATGGGGCCGACGATGGATCACCTGCGATACCTCTCGCGTCGCCATCACTCTTGCCAAGCAGCGGTTAATGACAGCGCGTGTTCGAGTACTACGAGCTTGCCCATCCTAGACGAAGGCGTCGGCAGCGGCTTCGATGTACAAGACGGTACCTCATGTCACTCTCAAGAGTCCATCGCCAACAACGAGACCGCCGGAGATTAGGAAGATCCTCTACGATCCATAGCCACTCGAATCAGACAACTCGCAAGGGGCAGCGCGTCACCGGTCCGTTCACCGTCGAGGCCGTGCCGGCGCCGATGGTGAAGTCGCTCGGTCGAGATCAAGAGACGACACAGCCGGCGGGATGAATCGGTCGCCCGGTCGCGGTGAGACTCTTGCGGCAAGCTGAGTGGCGCGACGAGCTTCTGAAGACCGGCATCCGCGGCAAGGGTGGGCAGATGCATTCGATTTCTCCCGCGTCGAGCCGCTGCCCGGCACGCGCTGGCTGCATGCCGAAGCCGAGACGAAGCCGAATGACAAAGGCGCGATCGAGTAAAAGACCCGGAAGGATCTCGGCAAGCCGCAACGCGTCGTGATCTCGTTCGGCCCTGAGCATGCGCCGCTGGAGCAGCGGCAAGTCGAGCTGGCGATCGAAGAAGCGCAGACGCTGGTGCCCAAGCCGAAGATCATCGTCTTCGCCGCGTTCCAGTTCGATCCCGAGGCGGCGAAGGACATCGACGAAACCGACTGGCCGGGCGTGACGCTGCTCAAGGCGCAGATGAACGCCGATCTGCTCGACGGAAGATCTGAAGAAGAAGCGCGCGAGCAACGAGAGCTTCTGGCTCATCGGCCAGCCCGATGTCGATGCTCAAGAAGATCAAGGACGGCGAGGACAAGGGCAAGTACCAGGTCGAGGTCGATGGGCTTCGACTACTACAACACCAAGACCGGCACGATCGAATCGGGCGGCAACGAGAAGATCGCCATGTGGATGCTCGACACCGACTACGACGGCCGCAGCCTCTTCCCGCGGCAGGTGTTCTTCCCGATGGCCGGCGAGAAGGACGGCTGGGCGCGGCTGGCGAAGAACCTGAAAGCCGAGATCGACGAAGAGCTGATCGAAGCCTACCGCGGGACGGTGTCGCTGCCCTTCGCAGCCGGGCAAGCACAAGCGCGTCGCCGTGAAGATCGTCGATGACCGGGGGATCGAGAGCCTGCGAAGTCATCGAGCGTGGACTGATGGGCAACCGACCACCATCGACCATCTCATCATCAACTCGCCTTACGAAGAGCCGCAGCAGCTACTGGAGCTACGACCGCGAGACCCGGACGTTCGACTCAAGAAGACGGCCGGCGGCCGGCCGGGTACGTCATCGCGTCGCAAAGCTCGCAAGGCCTTCGACGATCCGGGCGTCTTCGTCGAGATCCCGCTGGTCAACCAGATCCGGCCGCGCGTGAAGGCGTGGCGAGAGGCGGGCTATCCGGGCGTCACCGGGATCACCAAGCGGCTGCTCGAGCACTGGAATAATCCCGACGAACGCGAGACGTCAGTTCTTCTTCTGCCAGCTCGAAGCCATCGAGACCCTGATCTGGCTGGCCGAAGCGCCGGCAGCCGAGCAAGTCGGCATCGAGATTCCCTCGGACGGCGGAGCGTTTCACGCGGCTGTGCGCCAAGATGGCGACCGGCTCCGGCAAGACCATCGTCATGGCGATGCTGATCGCCTGGCAGGTCCTCAACAAGGTCACCTATCCGCAGGACACGCGCTTCTCGAAGCACATCTTCGTCGTCGCGCCTGGCCTCACGGTCAAAAGCCGTCTCCAGGTGCTCGTGCCGGCCGGCACAGGACAACTACTACGACGAATTCAACATCGTGCCGCCGGCGCTGCTGGACAAGCTGCGCCAGGGCAAGGTGCTCGTCCGCAACTGGCACACGCTGAACTGGGAGATCGGACGAGCAGATCGCCAAGAAAGAAGTCCGTGGATAAGCGCGGCGCCAAGAGCGATGAGGCTTACGTCCGCGAAGTGCTCGGGCGAGATGGCCAGCAGCGCGCAACATCGTCGTCATCAACGACGAAGCGCACCATGCCTGGCGCGTGCCGGCGGAGTCGAAGGTCAAGGGCGTCACGAAGGAAGACATCGAGGAAGCGACGAAGTGGGTCGGCGGGCTGGACCGCATCCACAAGGCGCGCGGGATCCTCAACTGCTACGACTTCTCGGCGACGCCGTTCGCGCCGTCCGGCAAGAAGAGCTCCGAGGAAGCGCTGTTCGGCTGGATCGTCAGCGACTTCGGGCTCAACGACGCCATCGAGTCCGGGCTTGGTCAAAACGCCGCGCGTCGTCGTCCGCGACGACGGCATGCCGGACGCCAAGACTTACAAGTCGAAGCTCTATCACATCTACCGAGCATGTCAAAGACGACCTCAATCGCAAAGCCGAAGAGCACGAGCCGCTGCCCGACCTGGTCATCAACGCTTACTATCTGCTCGGCAAGGACTGGCTGGAAGCGGCGAAGGCATGGAAGGAGCGAGGGCTCCGCACGCCGCCCGTCATGATCACCGTGGCGAACCGCACCGAAACGGCGGCGCGCGTCAAATACGCCTTCGACCACAAGAAGATCCTGCATCGATGAACTCTGCGATCCCGGAGCGGACGCTGCACATCGACTCCAAGGTCCTCGAGATGGCCGAAGCCGCAGGAAGAAGCCGGTGGCGCTCAACGGCGACGACGGAGCGAGAGGACGAAGACGGACGACGACGAGCCGGTGCAGAAAGCTGACCAAGAAGGAGCAGGCGGAGCAGCTCCGGCGTCAGGTCGATACCGTAGGCCAGGTCGGGCAAGCCGGGCGAGCAGATCCAGAACGTGATCTCGGTCGGCATGCTCTCGGAAGGCTGGGACGCCAAGACCGTGACCCACATCATGGGGCTGCGCGCCTTCTCCAGCCAGTTGCTGTGCGAGCAGGTCGTCGGGCGGGCCTGCAGCCGCACGTCTCCTATGAATTCGACAAAGCAGAAGGACTGTTCGAGCCGGAGTACGTCAACATCTTCGGCGTGCCGTTCACGTTCTTGCCGCACGAGGCGCAAGACGACGCCTCCGCCACCGCCGCCACCGCCGAAAACGCAAGATCGAGCCCGTGATCGAGAAGAAAGAATTCGAGATCAGTTGGCCGAACATTATCCGGATCGATCACGTGTACCGGCCAAGAGCTAAAGCTGGATTTGGCGAAGGTGAAACCGCTGGAGCTGGATGCGCTGAAGACGCCGACCTTGGCCGAAGTCGCGCCGATTGTTGAAGGCAAACCGGACGTCACAAAGCTATCCGAGATCGATCTTGAGGAGCTGGGCAAGCAAATTTCGCTGGCAGAAGATCGTCTTTGAGACCGCCCGCGGCATCTTCGATCAGATGAAGCCGACCTGGAAAGGCAACAAAGAATTCCTGCTGGCTCAGGCTCATCCGCTTGGTGGAAGAGTTTCTCGCGCTCCGGGAAGATTCAGATCACTCCGCCGCTTTTCAACCAGGACGACCTGCGGCGCCGGCTTGTCGTCACGCTCAACATGAGCAAGGTCGTGCAACATATGTGGGAGAGCATCAGCTCCGAGAATACCGAGTCGCTGGTTCCGGTCTTCGACACGGAGAGACCGATCGTTTCGACGGGCGACATGCGGACCTGGTATACCGGCAAGCCCTGCGAATTCACGAAGCGGTCGCATATCAACTTCTGCGTTTTCGACAGCACCTGGGAGGCGACGGAAGCCTTCGAATTGGACCGCAATAAAAACGTCGACGCATGGGTGAAGAACGATCATCTCGGTTTCGAAGTGCTCTATGTTTACAAAGGCGTCGTGCACAAATACCGGCCCGATTTTATCATCCGGTTAAAGAGCGGGAGCTTTCTAGTTCTCGAAACCAAAGGCCAGGACACCGACCAGGACAAAACCAAGCGCGCGTTTCTTGGACGAGTGGGTTAAGGCCGTGAACGAGCACGGTGGGTTTGGAAAATGGTGCTGGGCGGTGTCGAAGCAGCCCGGCGACGTGGTTGCCATTCTGGAGCAGAGCGCGAGCGGCTAGATTTTCAAGGGTGATGCCGAAGTCGCTTGCAAGTAGCGAAGGTAAAATTCATGGCGCCGCCGCTCATACCCGCGTGCTCTGACGTTGAAGACTATAGACCCCTTTGGTGTATCTTCTGATTACCTTGAAGAATCGACGCGCCACATAAGAAACGCGACCTCCGGGAGATGCCTGCGTACGGGATAGCGGAGGCTGCTCACTATCTGGGTATTCCTAAAGCTACACTCAGATCGTGGGTGTTGGGCCGGCACTACCCTACGGAGACCGGAAAGCGGTTTTTTAGGCCGATCATTCAGCTGCCGGATAAAGATGAGCGCCTTTTATCTTTTGTGAATCTCGTCGAGGTTCATGTGCTCGATGCGCTCAGGCGGGCGCACGGTGTGCCTCTGAGCCATGTGAGAAAGTCCGTCGATTATCTCAAGAATCAGCTTGGTTCCAAGCACCCGCTCGCGGAACAAAAGTTCGCCACCGACGGCGTTGACTTGTTCGTCGAGCTTTTCGGCAAACTGGTGAATATCACGCGCGAGGGGCAACTGGTCATCAAAGAGCTGATCGAAGCATACCTCCAACGCGTCGAGCGAGATCCGGTTGGGATTCCGGTCAGGCTCTACCCCTTCACCCGGGAACGTAAGCCTGAGGAGCCCAGGACCATCGTCATAGATCCCTACGTCTCTTTCGGCCGGCCTGTATTAACGGGCACCGGCATCGCCACCACCATAATCGCACAGCGATACAAAGCCGGCGAGTCGATAGAAGAGTTGGCGGAGGACTATGGCCGCTCCAGATCGGACATCGAAGAAGCGATCCGCTGCGAACTCTGGCTCGACGCCGCCTAGTGTAAGCCACGTTTTCTTTATCGACCGCTCCTTGGGTAAAAAAATAATCGCGGCGAAGCTTCGCCAGTGCGGGCTCACTGTCGAGGTTCATGACGATCACTTTCCCCAGAATGCACCAGACGAAGATTGGCTCTTGGAAGTAGGTAAGCGCGGCTGGATTGTCCTTACCAAAGATGATCGAATTCGCTACCGGCCGGCCGCGCTAGAGGCGTATCGAAGCAATAAAGTGCGAGTCTTCATTTTCGGCAGCGGCGAGATGAAGGCCCAAGAGATGGCCGACGCTTTTATAACGGCGCTCCCGAGAATCTTACGTCTCGTTCGAAACAATCCGGCGCCCTTCTTTGCCAGAATTTCGCGTATCGGGTTCGTAGCGCTGCTATAGAACCAGGCTTGAGTGCAATCGAATGCCTCTCCGATCGAGGACACCTAACTACAGCCTGCGGTGCTTTAGCGCCGGCAACTCGCCGCGCACTTTGGCGAGATAATCCAGATCGATTTCGGCCGTGATCACTCCTGGCCCGTCGGGTAGCTCCGCGATGACCTTTCCCCACGGATCGACGATCATCGAATGACCGTGGGTTTCGAAACTCTTGGGACTTTTGCCGTATTGATCCGGCGCGATGATGTAAACTTGATTTTCAATCGCCCGCGCGCGCAGCAGCGGCTCCCAGTGGGCTTGGCCGGTGAACGCCGTGAACGCCGAAGGCACGAAAATCAAATCTGCGCCTTTTGCCGCAAGCCCGCGATACAACTCCGGAAAGCGGAGGTCGTAACAGACCGTCAAAGCCATCGTACAAAGGTCAGTCTTAACGGCGACGACTGAATCACCGTACTCGCGGGTGGCCGATTCGCGCAGCGACACGCCGTTGGCGAGATCCACGTCGAATAGATGAATCTTACGGTAGCTCGCGAGAAGTTCGCCGGATGGACCGAACAACAAGCTGGTATTGTAGGCTTTGTCGCTGCCGGGGATTTCTTCGAGGATTGAACCGCCGAGGAGATAGATTTCCAATTCACGCGCCAAAGCCGAGAGCCGCTCTGACGTCGGGCCGGGAATAGCTTCCGCCGAATATCTCTCTTCCTTTTTATTGCCCCGCCAAATGAATACTTCCGGCAGCACGATAAGCCGCGCGCCGCGTTGGGCCGCTTCGCGAATCCACCGTTCCGCCTCGGCGAGATTGGTCGCCTTGTTATCCGACGCCAACATTTGAACGGCAGCGGCGATGAACTTCATTCTTGAACCTTGAACGTTGATCCGTTTATCTCACCGGTTCATGAACACCGGACAAGTGGCGTTGCGCATCACGTATTCCGTGGTGCTGCCGAGGACCATCTCGATGATGCGCCGGTGGCCATAGGCGCCGATGAAAAGCAGGTCGTGGCCGAAGTTGGTGAGGTATTCGATAATTTTTTGCTCCGGATAACCCCGCGCGCTCTCGTAGCGCGTTTCGATGTTGTAGGAGCCGAGATAGCCCTTGGCTTGGTGCTGTACGCTTTCGGCCAGCTTGTCTTCCCGGGCGATGGTCAACACGGTGAGCGGCAAACTCAGTCGCGCGCAGAACTCCGCCGCCGACTCCATGGCTGAGCTGGCGCGCTGGCTGCCGTCATAGGCCAACATGGGCCGCTCGACGGCTTTGAACCTCTTCGTCGAGACAAACACCGGCCGCGGACACTTTCGGGTAATTGTCTCCGCGGTGCTGCCCAACAGACCGCTGGAAAACTCCTCGTTGATGCCGCGGTGGCCGACGACTACCAGGTCGGCGACCTTCGAGCGCTCGCAAATCTCGTTGGCGATCAGGCCCATATCGAGAAACGTTTGGTGCCTTATCCGTTTTTCGCGGCAGCTCTCGGCAAAAGACTCGAGAATGCTTTTGCCGCGCTCCTCGAGAATTTCTCTCATCTTGGTGGAGAAATCCAAATAGGGCTCAAACCCCAGGGACCCGGAGACATCGTGAAAAAAAGTTCCTTCGATGGAAATAGTGTCGATGACATGCTGGCCGAAAAGCATGCCGTCGAATCTTTCCGCCAGCCACAGCGCGTAATCGAGAGCCGCCCTGGAATGCTCTGAACCATCGAGAGGAACCAAAATGTTTTTGATCATTATTCCTCCGGTCCCGTTCGCACCCGCCAAAGAAGATAGATTCCAGACGGAATCCGAGAACGACTTCAACGGGTTTGCCCGCCCGCTACGATAACAATCCGCGGCCAATTTGCAAGCAATTATTCCCGGGCTTGATTTACAACGGTCGAACTTTGGGACATAATCGTGCGAATCCTTCGAGAGTTTGCGCGATGGCACATCCAAGAAACAAACATGAGGCGCGGCTACAAGCTTTGATCAGGGCCGCCAGAGAAAAAAACATTGAAGTGCGCGCGGAAAAACTTTTGCGCGAGGTCGGCTACCGGGTCCACAGCGGCCGCTGCCGGGTCAAGGGGCGGGAGTTAATCCTCATAGACCGCGACGCGCCCCTCAGCGACCAAATCGACTTCCTGTCATTGGCGCTCGCGGAAGACGCCGCCGAGTTAGCCGAGACGGCTTGACCTTCAAGAGGGCGCCCGGTATTAATACCGCGCGCCGTTCAATTCGTTCAAAAAGTTCCAATTGTTCAAAACGTCTTGAACGGCTTAAACGACTTGAACGTTTTGAACCCCGGTTGATGGCCCCATCCGAGGCCGAATCCTCGGATTACGCGTGGTCATAGGTTAGGTTCCCTGTAATAATAGTCCGGTTAGTGGACGCGGATTTTTTTCGCGGCCTCGATGCCCAGAGAAAATTGCTTCTGGCCCACCGCCAACGTCATCATCCCCAGCGAGGGCGCCACATCCACCACTTGAAGCTTTGCCCCGGGGACGAGTTTGTGGTCCTGTAGATAGCCCAGCAAGCGGGCGTCGCGCTCGCCCCCTTCGGTTATATATTCAAGCTCAACTTCCTTGCCTTCCGGGACTTGATGCAACGGCATCGACTTGGCCGACTTCGATACGCCGGCCCCTGGGATCGGATTGCCGTGCGGGCATGTCGACGGGTGGTGCAGCAACTTCGCCAGCCGCTCCTCCACCTCTTGGGAAACGGCGTGCTCCAGACGATGGGCTTCCTGGTGCGCTTTCACCCAGTCCAGGCCGAGCATGTCGGTCAAAAACCGCTCGATCAAGAAATGACGCCTGAGAATTCGCTCCGCGACGCTATTTCCTGCAGCCGTTAACCGAATCTCCTTGCGGTGCTCGACCTTGAGATAGCCCTCCCTCTCCAGGCGGCGCAGCGTGCTGACCATCGTCGAGGCGGACACGCCCATTTCGTCGGCGACCCGCGCGGCGATGACCGGCTGGATCTCCTCCTCCAGGGCATAAATTGTCCGCAGGTAATCCTCCGTGGCGGGGGATATTTTGGCATTGCGCATGGGCTTGACAATCGACATCAGTACGAATATAGAAACTTTTAAAGTTTGGTCATCTAAACTTATTTTCTAAATGGAACCAAGTGTGAAGTGTCCTATTTACCATATAGTCCTGGATTCCGAAGATCAAGTTATAAAAAGGAGTTGAGTTCATGAATACTAACGATCGAATCCTACCACTATCCCTCACCGGAGGTCTATTGATGAGCCTGCTTTTCATCATGGCTCCTCTAGCTTCCGCATGGGGCCAGGGCAAGCTCGTCATCGCGATTCAGCCGACGGTCGCCAGCGACGAGATGCTCAACAAGGCAAAGCCGCTGCAGCAGTTCCTTGAAAAAGGCCTGGGCGGTAAAACCAAAGTCGAAATTTACGTGCCGAGCAGTTACGCGGCGGTTGTCGAGTCATTACGATTCGGCCATGCCCACGTGGCGTTTATGTCCGCTTGGCCCGCTCAGCTGGCCGTTAGGCTGGGTGGCGCGGAAGTCGCGCTGGCAGAGATCCGCCAGGTTTTGCACGGTAAAGAAAAGGTCGATGCTCCGTATTATTACTCATATTGGATTGTGCTGCCGGACTCGCCGTACAAGGACTTGCAGTCGTTGAAGGGCAAGAGCGCGTGCTTTCCCAGCCCGATCTCTACATCCGGTTTTGTCGCGCCCATCGGCCGGATGGTCGAAATGAATCTATTGCAGCCCGGCGAAGGCAAAGAAGCCGATCCCAAGGCCTACTTCAAGGAAGTTTTGTTCGGCGGCGGTTACGGCCAGTGCTGGCAAGCCCTCAAGCAAGGCCAAGTGGACACGACTGTGATCGCCGGCGATGTGCCCGAGAAACTTTATAATGAAGTCCTCGCTGGCACTCGCACCGTTGAACAGCAGGGGCCGATTCCCTCGCATGCCGTAGTGCTGAGCAAAGAATTGAAAGACCCGCTGCGCGGCCGCGTGATCCAGACTGTGACGAAATTGGGAGCGCCCGAGCATCGCGACCTCATGCGCACTTTCATTTCCAGCATCTTCGTCGGCTTTAAGCCGACCACGGCGAGCGAGCACCTCGGCTCGCTGCAAAAGTTTCTCAAACTCGCCAATCTGAAGTACACGGAGCGCCTGTGACGCATAACGGCAAAGCGCCGTACGCTATGCAAGCGGACCAAGTCTGGTTTGCTTATCGCAACCACAACTGGGTGCTGCGAGATATTTCGCTGTCGATTCCGGCGGGAAAACATACCGTCATCATGGGGCCCTCCGGAACGGGAAAGACGACACTGTTGCGGATACTGGCCGGAATACTCAAATCCAACGAAGGGCGGGTGAGCGTTTTCGGCCAGCCCACGCAAGAGCTCGACCGGCGTCGCTTGAGTTCGCTCATCGGTTATATTCCCCAGCAATTGGGTTTGGTGCGCAACTTATCCGCCCTCGATAACGTTTTGATGGGCGCGTTGGGCCGGATCGGTGACGGCCAGGCCCTCCTGGGCCTTTTTCCGCGCGATGAAATCGAAAAAGCGCAGGCGGCCCTCGACATGATGGGCATCGCTCACAAGAGTTCCGAACTGGTCTTTCACATGAGCGGCGGCGAGCGCCAGCGGGTCGCTATCGCGCGTACTCTACTCCAGCATCCCCGCGTGGTGGTTGCTGATGAATTCGCCTCGGACTTGGATCTCGCTCTGGCATCCGAGATTCTCGCCCGCATCCGGCGCGCCGCGGAAAAAGAAAACATCACTTTTATCATGAGCATGCACCGATTCGGCCTGGCGCGCCAATTCGGCGACGAAGTTCTCGCTCTGCAAAACGCCGAAATCGTGCGCGGATTCATTGGCAACGAGATACTCGAAACTGAACAAATCGACCCGACCCCGTGAAATCGACGCTGCTTTTGCCCATCGCCACCGCGCTTTTCCTGCTCGCGGTACTCGGCCACCTAGGATTTTTCGACTGGGAACGGCTCACGCGCGGTTTTCGCAACTTGGGCATCCTTGGGCGGGATTTGATTCCGCCCGACATAGGAATCCTTCCCACCGCCGGCGCCGCGCTTTGGGAAACGGTGGAAATGTCATTCGCGGGCACGCTCCTGGGATTCCTGGCATCGTTCCCCTTGAGCATTCTCGGCACCAGACGTTTATTCTCACCCTGGCTGTCGGGCTTCGCGCGCTTCGTCGCCGCTAGCATTCGCACCATTCCGGTGCTCCTCTGGGCCATTATTTTCGTTATTCTCGTCGGTCTTGGACCCCTCGCCGGGACATTCGGGATCGCCGCCTACACCGTCGGGTATCTAGCCAAAATCTATGCTGATTTGTTTGAAGGAACCGACCCGGAAATCCTCGAGGCCGTAAAAAGCACCGGCGCGTCCAAACTCCAACTGGTGCGCTTTGTGATCATTC
Source organism: uncultured delta proteobacterium (assembly GCA_963840855.1). Lineage (GTDB taxonomy): Bacteria > Desulfobacterota > Binatia > UBA9968 > UBA9968 > DATACQ01. The sequence goes on along the minus strand of CAWJBB010000073.1, from coordinate 21,603 downwards.
CGGAAGCAGCCAACGCGGTCCTGGCTCAGGTGCTCTTCATGCTCGAGTACAATATCCGCGCCTCGTCGATACTCGGGTTTGTCGGCGCCGGCGGCCTGGGCTTCGTGATCCAGATCTATCTGCAAAGTCTCGATTATCGTCGGTTGGCAACGGTTTTACTGTTGGTGCTGGTGGTCGTTCTCGCGATGGATGGCCTTAGTGCGTGGCTCAGAAAGCATTTTCTTCTTTCCGCCCAAGCTTCGTGATCTATGAAAACTCCAGAGCATAAAGCAAACTGGTCCTGTTCTCCCGTGCTTAGACCGTCAACGCGCTCCGGCGAGTTTTCTGGTAAATTCCGCCGACATTGCATCCAATATTTACTGACCATTTTGACGGTCTTGAGCATGGCGCATTCCGTCTTCGCTCAAGATCAGGCCCGACGCCTGGTCGCCCTTTTGGACTACTTGGGCGGCGATTACCAGAACGCGGTTCAGGACGGCAAGATCGTCAACCAGGACGAATATGCCGAGATGCAGGAGTTTTCGAAGCGTATCCTGGAGCTCATCCAACAACTCAAAGCGCTCGAGAAGACTGACAAAGCCGCAGTCGAACCGATCCTCAAATCCCTCGTCAGTCAAGTGGAGAAAAAGGGCGACGTAAAAACCGTGGCGGCACTCGCCACCGATGCCAAGGAAAAACTGATCGCCGTCTACAAGATCATCCCTCATCCCCGCCAGCTCCCATCTTTGGCGGATGGGCGGAAACTGTATCTTGAAAATTGCGTCCAGTGCCACGGCGAAAGCGGCAGGGGAGACGGACCCGGCCGCGAGTCGATGAATCCGAAGACGCCGCCGCCGGCCAATTTTACCGACGCTGAATTCATGGCCGGCCTGTCGCCGTTCAAGGGCTATAACACCGCCACGTTCGGCATCGACAATACGGCCATGGCTTCCTTCGCCGCCTTGTCGGACGAGCAACGTTGGCAAGTCGCCTTTTACGTCATGTCGCTGCGCTTCTCGCCGGAAGCGGCCGCATCCGGCGAAGCTCTGATTCAGCGAAAGAAAATAGCGCCGGAGCTAACCTCCGTGGCAACGTTAGCGACCCATTCCGATGATCAGCTGCAAGAAAAGCTCAAAGCCAGTTTCGATCAGGAAGCCCAGCGCAATGATGTACTCGCGTATCTGCGGCGCGGGCTTTTAGAGAAGAAGCCCGCCGACCCGTTGGTGATCGCCCGCAGCCTGCTCGCTGAAGCGTCAGAGCTTTACGGCAAGGGCGAAAAGGAAAAGGCCTACCAGAAAGCGATCGAGGCCTACCTCGACGGCTTGGAGATGGCCGAGCCGGCGCTGTTCGCCAAGGATGCGGCGCTAGGACGGTCTCTCGAAGCCGAGTTCACCCAATTTCGCAATTCGATCCGCCAGGGAATTGCCGCCGAGGAGATTCAAAAACAACGCGCCGCCATCGAAGCCAAGCTGGACCAGGCGGCGCAGACGCTGGCCGGCAGCGATGATTTCTCGGGTTATTACGCGTTCTTGAATTCAGCGCTGATCATTCTACGCGAGGGCCTCGAGGCGGCGCTGATTCTCGCGGCTATCATCGCCATGCTGAAAATGATGGGAGCGAAAGACGCGATTCGTTACATCCATTTCGGCTGGATCCTCGCCTTGTTCGCCGGCGTCCTCACCTGGCTTGCCGCTCAAACGGTGCTCACTTTCAGCGGCCAGCACCGCGAAAGCATGGAAGGCTTCATCTCTATTTTCACCGCTGTGGCGCTTTTCTATGTCGGCTATTGGCTGCACACGCGGACCGAGGCCAAGCGATGGCAAGCGTTTATCCAAGACAAAGTCCAAAACGTTCTTTCCAGCAAGAGAATTATCGGACTTGTGAGTATCTCCTTCTTCGCCGTCTATCGGGAAGCCTTCGAGGTCGTGCTTTTCTATCAAGCGCTCTGGCTGCAAAACGAAAGCAATCATCAGGGCATCATTGGCGGTTTCGCCGCAGGCGTAGTCGCTTTGCTCGCGGCTACCTTTGCGATCTTCAAGCTTGGCCTGCGCATGCCGCTAAAGTATTTCTTCGGGGTCACCGGGACCCTGCTCTACATTATGGCCTTCATTTTTGCCGGTACCGGCATCAATCAGTTGCAGGCGGCCGGCTGGGTTCCGGCGACGCCGCTCAATTTTCCTCCGGCAGCTGCCACTGCTCGGCATCTATCCCACGATGGAAACACTGGCTGCCCAAGGGACTCTACTCTGCGTGTTCATCACAACCTCGCTTTGGATGGCGCGCGAGGGGCGGAAGGAGACGTAGATGCGCGGCCGGGAACCGCACAGGGACCGCGAACCCGCTTCAGCGTCTAAGGACAATACCTCCCTGCGCTGTTGCTGTGGCAGCTTGCTGGCCCGGCTGGTAAACGATGGCGTGGAGTTGAAATGCCGCAGGTGTAAGCGACAGGTAGTCATTCCCTTCACGGCTGAGCGGCAGCGGGTAGCTGAATACAAGGGCGCAACCTTAAGTATCCCGAAGACAAAACTATGATCATTGAGATTTTTTTCTCTAACACAATAATTCATGGTCACTAATATTTATTCTTCGTATTGACAAACTTAATTTATTTACATATACGAACATAAATAGCGGCCAGCGATCTAGAATCCAGAGCCCGGCGTTCCGCCCTCATGGGCGGAGCTCCGGGCTTTTTATTTTTTGCGGAGGTCAAAATGTACGAAATCAAATCGCGCCAACGCAGATGGTCCGTTTCTCTGTGCAACTGCAGTCAAGATACCGCCCACGTTCATTACGGCAATGTTGTTCTGCATATTTCGCTTGAAGATTTGCGCGAGCTTGGGCTTGCGATGCAAAGCGTGGCGGAAGGTATCGAGCAACCGGAGCGGCAAGATCTCTCAGAGCGCAAGAAAGGTTTGGTTCAGTAGTCATGGTAGAGGTCGTTGCCATCATCGTCAAAGGCGGGATTGTGATGATCCCGCTGCTCGCTTGCTCCTTGATCTCGCTGGCGCTGACCATCGAGCGGATCATGTTTTGGACCAAACTGAAATCCAAAGAGGTGCTCAGTCAAATTCTAACACTAGTTGAAAATGGCGAATTCGAACAGGCGCTAAAATTAGGAAAATCATCCGGACAGCCGATTGGGCGCGTCCTAGCGGCTGGACTGGCACACCGCAATCCCGCGCCGGCAAAGGCGATGGAAGCCGCCGCTCAGGCCGAGATCCCGGTGCTCAAAAGCCGCATCGGTGTTCTCGACACCATCGTTACTCTTGCCCCTCTGCTCGGATTGCTCGGCACGGTGGTAGGCATGATTGGTTCCTTCGACGTCATGTCCGAAGCGGGCCTTGGACAACCGCACGCCGTTACCGGCGGCGTTGCCGAAGCGCTCATCGCCACCGCTACCGGATTGCTGATCGCAATTCTAACCCTGGTCTCCTACAACTATTTCACGGCCCGAGTAGAGCGGGAATTGGACCAGATGGAGCACTTCAGCTCATCGCTGGAGCTGCTGCTGCACGAACACGCGGGGAAACATTGATGCGCATTCAACGCAGAAGCATGAAGAAAGCGCGCATCGAGATCATCCCGATGATCGACACGATCTTTTTCCTGCTGGTCTTTTTCATGATCTCGACCCTATCCATGTCCCAATTCAAAGGCATGCCGGTCAATCTGCCCAAGGCAGCGTCCGGCCAACAAGCGCCCGCCGAGAGCGCCGCGATCACCATCGACAGAGAGGGACGGTTATTTCTCAACCGGCAGGCAATCGATAAATCGGTGCTCGGTGAATCCTTGAAGCAACAGCTCGCGAAAAATCCCGATCTCCTGGTCGTCATCAACGCCGACGACGGCGTTCAGCACGGCCAGGTGGTGGAAGTCATGGACATCGCCCGGGGCGCCAATGTGGCCAAGATGGCCATTGCCGTAAAACCGAAGGAGCAGAAAAAATGAACGATCGCTGGCTGATCTCGTCATTTACTGCATCATCGTTGATCCATCTGAGCCTGGTTCCCGTGGCCGCGTTGATATTGCATGCAAAGCCGCTCAAGCCTGTCACGGTGCCCATCGAGCTCCTCGATGTTCCCAGCGTTGAGCAACCGAACAAAGTCGAAGTCCAGCCACCACCACCGGCACCCAAACCTAAACCGCAAACTATCACCGCGCCGAAGTTATTATCCAAACCGGTATTGGAAACCACTCCGCTACCGCCGACCGGCAACACCAAGGAAGATATCAAAGAGAAACCGATCGAGGAACCGCTTGCCTCATTGCCGGATAACACCGGCGCAACCAAAGCCGGCTGGAACGTCGGCAGCCGGGCCAGCGAAGCGGAAGGCAGCGCCGCCGGAGCCGGCAATCTCTTTGGCAAAGGCGACGTCGGAGTCGTTGCCGGCAGCGGCGTGGAAGGCGGCGGTGGCGGGCAGGGAACGTCAGGTCTCGGCCGAGGGGCCAAGGGCGACGGCACGGCGGCGGTGTGGCTCGGTGAAGCGCTTTCGGGCCTCGCCCGGCCCCTCGGCGGCTATCAAATCAAGCCTCGTTATCCCGAGTCCGCGAGAAGAGCCGGTGTACAAGGCGTCACTCTTTGCGCGTCCGCGTGCTCGAGAGCGGCCGGGTCGGCGACGTGATCGTCGAGCAGTCCGCCGGATTTCGCGATCTCGATCTCTCCGCGGTCGACGCCGTAAAAAAGTGGCTTTTCGAACCGGCGCGCCAGGGGCAAAATCCGGTCGCGGTGTGGGTCATGTTGCCGGTGAAATTCGAGCTTCGCTAGGAGCAACCATGAGAGAAATATGCTTGTGAATTGCGCGGGCAAACAGCCGGGAACATCGCGAACGACGGCCATTGTCAGCCGGGAAAAAACCGCGTATCGAAAGCAATCGGCTATTTCAAGGCAACAGTGAGATCGTCATTGTGCATCAGAGCCAAGGAATACAACCTGCGCATCACAAGAAAGGGAAAGCTCATTCTGACGAAATAGATTCATACTCACCTAGCCAGCCAGTGCGTGAGCCCGACTCATGCCAGCAAGCGAAAACATCTACTTCATTGGAGGAACACATGAGTCGACAACAGAAACGCGCGAACGAAAGACGACGGAACAAGACGGCTTTGCAAAAAATTTGTCTGGCTGCGGGCGAAGGAGTTGGCAAAGCGGTGGCTTTTAGCTTTGCGCTGGCGAGCAACGCTTTCGCGGCGGAACCGAAAAAAGAGGAACCCATTAGCCCTGCCGCCGGTGGTGGTCCAAGATCAAAATAGCCCGTACATTGTGCCCCAGTCGTCGCTGCCCAAGTTTCCCGAGCCGCTCAAAGACACGCCGCAATCGATCACCATCGTGCCGCAGAAACTCATCGAAGAACAGGCGGGATCTACCTTGCGCGACGCTCTACGCAACGTCACAGGTATCGGCGTAGCAGCCGGCGAGGGCGGCGGCGCTCAGGGCGACAGTTTTACCTTGCGCGGCTTCAACGCTCGCAACGATATGTACATCGACGGTGTGCGCGATCAGGGAACCTACTTCCGTGATTCGTTTAATCTCGAAGCCGTTGAAGTACTGAAGGGTCCGTCCTCGGTCTATTTCGGTCGTGGCTCCACCGGCGGCGTCATTAACCAGGTCAGCAAGATTCCCCGCCTCGATCCCTCCTACGGCGGCATTTTTAGCAGCGGCACCGATTTTTATCTGCGCAGCACGGCCGACGTCAACCAGCCTTTAACAGCGGTACTGCCCAACGCCGCATTGCGCGTAAATTTCATGGCGCACCGCAACGATATCGCCGAGCGCGACGTCGTCGAGAATGAGCGCTTCGGCTTCGCGCCGTCGATCTCCTTCGGCCTCGGCACTCCCACGCAGGCGACCTTGAGCTATTTCACTCAGTACGAGAACAACATTCCGGATTATGGCCTGCCATTTTCCGGCGGCGATCCGGTTCGTGTCAATCGAGAAAATTTTTACGGTCTCAAAAAAGACTATGAGGATACCTTCGCGAATATCGTCACTGGGAAAATAGACCATCGCTTCAACGATCAATTGAGCTTGCGCAATACTCTTCGCTTCAGCCACGTTCATCGCGAAGTGGCTCCCACCGTGCCCTCATTGGTCGGTACAACCACGATTAATCGCAGCAGGCCCATACGCGACACCAAGGAGATGATCGTCATAACCAAACTGACCTGACCGCAAAATTCGACACCTTCGGTCTGAAGCACTCTCTGACCACAGGCATAGAACTCTCCCGTGAAACGGTCGACGTGCTTCGTTTTTCTCAAACAACCGCGGCCAACGGACTTCCTGCGACTAACCTCTTCCGACCCGACTCATGGGGCCAATCTATCCTTGGTGAGCCAGACTTTAGCGGCTGATTCCTTTACGGGATCAACTGGCTTCGGCATCTATGCCGCGGACACCCTAAAACTGAACGACTATTTAGATATTATCGGTGGCGCGCGCTGGGATTATTTCAGTACCCATTTTGATGACAAAAGACCTGTCTCTCAAGATTTCAACAACATAGACAGAATGCCCAGCTACCGCGGTGGGCTAGTTTTCAAGCCGCTGGCTTGGCAGAGCTATTACTTTTCTTACGGCACTTCCTTCAACCCATCGGCAGAAGCTATCGCGCTGGCAGCCAACAACCAGAATACCCCACCGGAAAAAAATCAGATTTTCGAGATCGGCGGCAAGTTGGATTTTTTCGGCGGCGCTTTGAATCTGACCAGCGCATTGTTCCACATCGAGAAGACCAACGCTCGAACTCCCGACGCGATAACTGGCACAGTTCAGGTGCTCGATGGCAAACAACGATCTCAAGGTTTTGAGTTTGGGGTCGCAGGGCGCGTCTTGCCTGGCTTAAACGTTTTCGGCGGCTATACGTTCATCGACGCCGAGATTACCAAGTCCAACGACGTTACAATTGATGGAAAAGTCCCGCAAAACGTCCCTAAACATAGCGCGACCTTATGGGCAACTTACGATTTTTTTGAGAAATGGCAGATCGGTGGCGGTCCCAGCTACGTCGGCGGCAGGTATGCCAACAACCAGAATACTAACAAAGTCGACGGTTACGTGCGTTGGGATTCAACGATCGCGTATCAGGCGACGAATAACATTTCGCTTCGTTTCAACGCACAAAACCTGGCGAATGCATACTACTTTGAGGGCGTGCATCCTTCTCACGTGATCCCCGGCGCTGGGCGAACATTTATTCTCGCTACAAGCTTCAGGTTCTAAGGAGTCCTACAATAGTGATCGTCCAAGTTCCTAATGTCTTGAACCCCGAACAGATCGCGCGCTGCCGCGAAGTGATGAACCGCGCGAGCTGGATCGACGGCCGGGTCACCGCCGGACATCAATCGGCCATGGTGAAGGACAACCGCCAATTACCGGAACATAGCCCGGAGGCGCGGGAGCTAGGCGATATGATCGTGGCGGCCCTGGAGCGCAACCCGCTGTTCATCACGGCGACATTGCCGCTCCGGGTCTTCCCGCCGCTCTTCAACCGCTATGAAGGCGGCGAGTCCTTCGGCGCGCATCTGGACAATTCCATCCGGCAGATTCCCGGCACGCCGCTGCGCGTGCGCACGGATATATCCGCGACGTTGTTTCTAAGCGCGCCGGAAGACTACGACGGCGGCGAGCTGATGATCGACGACGTTTACGGCACCCACGCGGTGAAGCTCGGCGCCGGCGACATGGTGGTTTATCCGGCAAGCAGCCTGCACCACGTCAAACCGGTCACGCGCGGCGTCCGCCTCGCGTCGTTCTTCTGGGTGCAGAGCATGGTGCGCGACGACGGCACTCGAACCCTACTTTTCGATCTCGACATGGCAATCAACAAGGTCAATCAAGTGATACCCAATAATAGCGCCGTGGTGGAATTGACCAACTGCTATCACAACTTGCTGCGGCGCTTCGCAGAGGTGTGACATGAACGCTCTTGTTCGTCGACGGTTAGAGAAAGGCTGCGCGATGGCCCTTCTGCTGCTTGCCGGCTGCGCCGCAGCGGCACCGGTGGACGAATCGGTCTCGCGCGTTTCCGTCGCTTTCATCGAGCCGGAGAAATTCACCGACGCGCATCGGGCCGAACTGGACCCGACGTCTTCGGGAATCCTCCGCGAATTAGAAAACTTTCTGATCGAGACCGGTGCGCGCTACGTGCCCGCGGACATGCGGCTAAGTATCCGGGTGACGAACATCGACCTGGCCGGCGATTTCGAGCTGTTTCATCGCGGTCCGCAAGCCGATCAGCTACGCATTGTCAAAGATCTCTACCCGCCGCACATCGTGCTTGAGTTCGAAGTCCTCGATAGCACAGCAAAAGTCGTCAAGACGGGCAAGCGCGACCTCACCGATATCGACTATCAAATGCGCAGCGTTTACCCGAGGGAGGACCCCCTACGCTACGAGAAGGATCTGCTGCGCGACTGGTTGCGCGCCGAGTTTAGCGATCTAAAGAGCCGCACCATAGGTTAGGCTTAGACGGAGAGAAGCGATGATGAAAATGCTGCACAAAATAATTTTTTGGAGCCACCTGCTCGCCGGGCTCGTTGCCGGTTTGGTGATCTTCATCATGTCGTTTACCGGCGTGATCCTCATGTACGAGCGTCAGATCACCGAGTACATCGAGCGCGACGCGCGCCGGGTGACTCCGCCTCCGGACGGCAAGCGCTTGAGTTATGACGAACTGATCGCGAAAGTCCGAAACGCTATCCCGGAAGCGCGCCCCGCGGCGATCATCGTCAAGTCCGATCCCGCGGCGTCGGTGGCGGTCAACCTCAGCCGTGAAAATACCGTCTTCGTCAATCCCTATACTGGACAGCTCTTGGGTGGACTTTCGGCCACTTATAGCTTCTTGCGCAATGTCGTGGATTGGCACCGCTGGCTCGGCGCCGAAGGCGAAGGCCGCGATACAGCGCGCGCGATCACCGGCGCCTGCAACCTGGCGTTTTTCTGGCTCGCAGTTACTGGATTTTATCTCTGGTGGCCGCCCAGCTGGCATTGGCGCGCGCTGAAGCATAGCTTCCTGTTCAACCCCCGCTTGCGCGGCAAGGCGCGCGATTGGAACTGGCACAACGTCATCGGTTTTTGGTCTTCAACCGTGCTCGTCGTGCTTACGCTGACCGCCGCGGTCATGTCTTATCCCTGGGCTAACGATCTGCTCTACACCCTGACCGGCAGCGAGCCGCCGCGCCGGGCCGAGGGACCCGCCGGCGCCGGCGGTCAGGGAACGAGCGGCCGCGGCCAACGCGGCGAAGCCCGCGCCGCCGCGCCGATGGCGAGCTTCGATGTTCTATTGGCGCGGGCGCAAGAGCAAGCGCCCGGTTGGGTGATGATCATGCTGCGCTTGCCGCCGCGCGGCGACGGGCCGGTAACTGCATCGATACAAGGACCCGATGCCTTCCATCCCTTCCAGCGCTCGCAGCTCACGCTCAATCGCGCCACCGGCGACGTCGTCAAGTGGGAGCCTTATGCCAACAACAGCACGGGGCGAAAACTGCGCACCTGGGTACGCGCGCTGCACACCGGCGAAGCGTTCGGCTTCCCCGGCCAGACCGTTGCCGGGCTCGCTTCTCTCGGCGGCTGTTTTCTCGTCTGGACCGGCGTGGCGATGGCCTGGCGCCGCTTTCGCTCCTGGGGCCGTACATCGGAAGAATTTACTGCTGAGGAGTCATTGATGAATACGAATACCGATCAACTCGATTTACCGAACCAACACCAGCCCGAGCCCCGGACCGTCGACGCGGCGCGGGCGCGCGCCTTGAGCGAAGGGCAAACCATCGATCCCAACGGTGCCAACGGACACGCCCACGCCGTTCAGGATCTCGCGCGCGAGCGAGCCGCGGCGCCGTTCAATGGCGAGTCGGTGTTGATTCTTTACGGCACCGTGACCGGCAACTCGGAGGCGCTGGCTAAAAAACTGGCCGAGGCGCTGCTCCCAACCGGTCTCACCGCGCGGGTCCGAGACATGGCGCACTGTCAACCGAACGTGCTCAAGCAAACGAACTGCGTGCTGGTCGTGGCGAGCACCTATGGCGACGGCGAACCGCCTGACGACGCCGCGCCGTTCTGGGACGCGGTCGTTCACGGTAACAGCCTGGATCTCCGCGGCGTGAAATATTCCGTGCTGGCGCTCGGCAACACCACTTACGATCACTTTTGCAAATGCGGCCGCGAGCTTGACGCCGCCCTAGAGCGCCACGGCGCCGTGCGTCTTTATCCGCGCGTCGATTGCGACGTCGATTATGATGACCCTGCCAGCCGCTGGATCGAAGGCGTGCTCGCGAACTTGCGGCGGGAACAAAACTTTTCCGCGTTGGCATAAATAAAAAGGAGAGCTGTGATGGTGCAATTGACGATCAGCGCGATCTTGCTTTTGGCGTTGAGCGCAAACGCTCGTTGGTAGGCTTCCGGGCGACCCCGTGCGCCTTAGTCTGACCGACGTACGATGGCAATCCTACAAAGAATCAGATGGCGAACGAAATCGTTCTGCTTGAAAAATTTCTTATGCTCTCTAATGCCACGCCCGATCGCATGGTCGAGTAGTGCTTAACCGGGTCCGTCTATCATTTCTTGAAAATCTGCTGAGCGAGATAGTTCTGCAGCCCCACTTCCTGGATTTGATGCAGCTGGGATTCAATCCAGTCGATATGGTGCTCCTCGTCGACCACGATATGTTCAAGCAGTTCTCGGGTTGCGTCGTCTTGGGCGTCGAGGCAGGTTTTTATTCCAGGTCTGAGAACCGTCAGGGCCGCTTGTTCCAGACCCATATCGTTCTCCAGCTGTTGCCTCACTGTCGAGCCAACCAAAATCTTGTCGTAAGCGGTGATATTGGGAACACCTTCGAGAAAGAGTATCCGTTCGGTCAGCAGATCGGCGTGTTTCATTTCGTCGATGGATTCTTTCCAGTGCACTCCGGCCAGCACTTCATAGCCCCAGTTCTTGCACATTTTCGAGTGGATAAAATATTGATTGATCCCGGTGAGCTCTTTACGCAGCACCTCGTTCAGCACTTTAATGACTTCTACGCTCCCCTTCATGAATCACCTCCTTAACACCGCTTCAATTGAATCACATGTATCGGCGTCAAACAATGACAAGTTTGGCGGTTTGTGAAATTTGTTGATATTTTCCCAATCAGTTTATCGGGTTTCCCAGTCGCGCGAAACGCAACTCGGTTTGATGAGGTTGCGCATGAGGAAAACCTTCAGCGGCTCAGCGAAGATCTCGAATTGAATGTCGAAGAGATAATCGTCGGCCGGCGTGGGCCGGTCTTTCACGCTAATTTGAGTGCTACAATCTCGAAACAAGGGGACGGCGTGCGCGGCGCAGGGCTCTGCCGGGAGCCTTGTGCTCGACCCGTCGTGCAAGGCCGGAAGTAAAAAACTAAGCGTTTACGGCGCGCGGCGCGCGGTCCTCGCGGCCCTGCGCGATGGATTCCATGAGATGGGTATCGATCAATTGATTTCGCGCCGGATCGCGAATCACGCCCATCGGATCGGCGCCCTGCCGCACCTTTTTCATCTCCCGCATCATCACTTCACGAAGCAGCACGATGCCCCGGTCGGAGCTCGTCAGACGTTCCGCGGTGCGGTCGCAGATCGGGCCTTGGGTTTCCCACGCCATATGATCCTGCGCTTGCACCGCGTCCATGCGAAAGCGCGTGTAAGGATGCACCGCATCGGGCGGGTCCTTGTAAGGCTTGATATACTCCACCGGCGGCGCGTCGTTCTCGACGATCGCGCCGTTCTCGGCGGGGAAGAAGCGGACGAAATAGACTTTGGTGTGCGTGTCGTCCATGGGCACGCGGATCTGCCCGACGTTTCCCTGGCGCAAGATGTTCGGGAAAAGCACCGGGTGCTCATCGACCATGCCGTTCTTGTAGATGCGCCGCTTCATCAGGCCGTAGGGAACTTCGTAGAAGTCAAATCTTTCCACATCGTCTGTAAGCCCCCGCGTGCTGTTCTGGATATCCCGGCCACGGCCCGCAGTCTCTTGATGGAGAATTTGCAGGTGCGCCGGGTCCATCGAATTTTCCATCGCCTGAAACCAGTTACAATCAAGTTGCGGCTGGATGAAAATCTTTCGGTGGCCGTCTTTGCGAAACCAGATATCGAAATTGGTGATAAGGGGCGCCGGCAACGGGCCGAGGTACGCCCAGTAGAGTCCCACGAGCATTTGCAGCGGGTAGGACTTTTGCTTCACCGTCAGATGAAACTTGCTGTCCGCCGGTTCCGCCGGACATTCAAGGCAATCGCCTTTGGTGTTGTACAACCAGCCGTGGTACGCACACGCGATTCCCCGCTCTTCGACCCGCCCATAGGAGAGCGATACGCCACGATGGGCGCAGCGGTCGTTGAGCAGGCCTACGTTGCCGCGCTTGTCGCGAAACAACACGAGTGTTTCGCCGAGGATTCTAACCAGCTGCGTTGGATTTTCTGCGGTCAACTCGCTCGCCACGCCCACCGGCAGCCAGTAGCGGCGCAGCAACTCTCCCGCGGGTGTGCCGGGCCCGACCCGGGTTAACATCTCATTTTCTTCTCGCGTCAGCATCGCACAATCCTCCGTCCTTAGATGTGGGTTTATTTCTTGCCTGCTCTTGCTAGAGCCTCGTCAATGATTTTCAGCGCCGCGTCGATGTCTTGATACTGCGGTAAACTCGCATTGATGTACTTGCCTTTTTCCCTGGGAATCGATGTCGGATCGGACAACATGTTTTTAGAAATATCCATGCGCAGCGAATTGTTGTCGGACCTTTCCTGCCACTTGAGCTGGCCGTCCTTGGAGAGAAGCCAATTGAGAAAAACTTTGCCCGCCGCCGGATGGGGCGCCTTGTTGACAACGCCGACATGGCCAAATCCGCCGGACATGTAGGACTCGTCATCCGGCGCGTCTATCAAATCCACCGGCAAACCTTTCTTCTTGGCTTCCTGTACGTCATTGCTCGTGGCAAAAATGGACAGTTGGTACTTTCCCTGCGCGAGCCAGTCAATCATGAGTCGCTGGTCGCGCGTCAGCGCCACGTCCATGTCGCCGAAGAAACGGCGAAAAAATTCGCCGCCCAGCTTCGGGTTATGATAAATGCCGCGAACGGACTGGATATGGCCCCGCGCCCGCGGATCGTAAGCAACCATCTTTCCTTTCCACCTTGGATGCAGCAAATCCAGGTAAGACTTGAGACCCTCGGGCTGTATCGATTTAGTATTGTAGGCCGCCAGATTGGTGTTGACGTTACCCTGCATCATAAAGACGTGCTGGCCCTTGGCGTCGGCGTAGACGTGGCTTTTGCCGAACCACGCCGATTGATCCTTGACCTCAGGCAAAAGAAGCATGGGCGGAATAGGCTCGAGCAAGTTGCCATCGAATAGGACTTCGATGATCGTGCCGGAACCGCCGATAAACAGATCCGCGATAAATTTACCCGCTCTTCTTTCAGTCAACAGGCGTTGCGCATTATTGGTGCCCGAGCCCGGAACGTAGACCAGTTTGATCTTGGGAAACGCATCCTGGAAGGCGCCGATAGCGTTCTGGTAGGTGATGCCTGGCGGGCCGTAGATCGTCACCTGACCTTCTTTCTCGGCAGCGGCAAGGGTCTTCTCCCACTCTGCTTGCCATTCGGTTTTGGGCGCCGCCGCGGCAAAACCCGGCGCGCTCTGCAAGCAAAGCAAGCATAGCACCGCGATTGTTACGAATCCGAACAATCCTTGGAACGTCCGTCTTGGCAAATATCTCAGCTCCTTTTCTTGCCTTCGCCCATGATCTCGTTTCACGAGCTGGCGCAGTGTTGTGATGTCATCGTATTGCGGCACACTCGTGAAACGGCAACGCGTCTTGCGGGATATCCGTTCGGAAAATATTCCTGCCGCGTGGAATGCCAAGTTCATGAGCACTGATGCTAGCCCAACGGGCGCCGGCTGACAAGGTATTTCTGATAAAAAACTGCGTAAAATCAACAACTTAAGTTCACATATTAAATATTTACAGCTTAACCGTCGAAGCTTAAAATTGCTCCGGGTGAAAGGCAAAGAGGGGTAGACAGATCAGCCGGGCCTACGTAAGATCAGGACAGCGTAAATTGTGCGACAAATTGACTTGCGGAGGCAATCGTGGCGGCAGACAGCGCGGCTGAAAAATTTGCAAAGTTGCTCAAGGTAATGGCTGAGCTACGTGGCGAGCAGGGCTGCCCTTGGGACAAGGAGCAGACCCATGTCTCGCTCAAACCTTGTCTGCTCGAAGAAACCTATGAGCTGCTCGACGCGTTGGACGATGGCGACCCGAAGAAACTGCGGGAAGAGTTGGGCGATGTATTGCTCCAGGTAGTCTTCCACTCCCAGATCGCGGCCGAAGATGGCCGGTTTACGATCAAAGACGTGGTCACACAACTCACCGAGAAACTCGTGCGCCGCCATCCCTATGTCTTCGCGGGCGAGCCCGTGCCCGAAAACACGGCCGCGGTTCTGAAGCAACGGCTTCAGATAAAGGCCGACGAGAAAAAAAGCGGCGAAGCGAAATCTGCTCTCGGCAACGTGCCGAAAGCCATGCCGGCCCTAGCCCGCGCACAGTCGATTACGCAAAGAGCCGCGCACCTCGGTTTCGATTGGCCCAACGTCGAACCGGTGTGGGGTAAAGTCGAGGAAGAAATCCACGAGTTAAAAAACGCTGCGGCTTCCGGCGACAGGCAGAGAACCGCCGAAGAATTGGGAGACCTATTTTTCTCCCTGGTCAACCTTGCCCGCTTCCTCGATATTGAAGCGGAGCATGCGCTGGCACAAACCATCGACCGCTTTACGCGGCGGTTTCATTACATCGAAACGAAACTTGGCGAAGCCAATAAAACCTTAGACCAATCCTCCCTCGAAGAAATGGATTTGTTCTGGGAAGAGGCCAAGAAAATCGAAGCCCGAGAGAAAAACCCGGAATGACGACGGCACAACCTCGCATCGTTTTTCTCGACGCGGCAACCTATGGCGACATTTCGTTGCGCAGTTTCACCGATCGCTGGCGATGCATGGTTCATCAGGTAACCCGCCCCGAGGAGACAATCCAGCGACTGGCGGGTCATGCTGTTGCCATCACGAATAAAGTCGTCATGGATCGCGCCGTGCTGAATTCAAACGAGGCGCAGGACTTAAAACTGATCGCCGTCGCGGCCACCGGCACCGACATCATCGATAAAGCAGCGGCGGCCCAACGTGGCGTCGCGGTCTGCAATGTCCCCGGCTATGCCACGCAATCAGTGGCGCAATTCACCATGGCGCTGATACTCGAACTGGCCACCCGGGCGGGCCGTTACGGCGACGCCGTCAAGGCGGGTGAGTGGCAGAAAAGTCCGGTTTTCAGCCTTCTAACGTACCCAACGGTCGAACTGAACGGAAAAACACTTGGCATAGTCGGCTATGGCAACATCGGCCAAACCGTGGCGCGCATGGCGCGCGGTTTCGGCATGGCGATTCTTGTCGCCGCCCGCCCTGGCGGCCGAGGTCCGATTTCGGCGGACCGAACGCCGTTGGAGCAACTGCTCAAGAATGCCGATGTCGTCTCGCTCCATTGCCCACTTACGCCTGAGACCAAGAATCTCATTAACAAGCAAAGCCTGTCACTGATGAAGCCGACGGCGTTTCTGATAAACACCGCGCGCGGGGCGCTGATCGACGAAGCCGCCGTGATCGCGGCTTTACGCGAGAAGCGCATCGCGGCGGCGGCATTGGATGTCATCACGCAAGAGCCGCCGCCCGCCGATCATCCGATTATTCAAGCAGCCAAAGAAATCGAAAATTTGATCGTCACGCCGCACACGGCCTGGTCGGCGCGCGAAGCGCGGGCGCGCTTGCTCGATGAAGTCGCCGCCAATATCGCAGCCTTCTTCGCGGGCGAGCCGAGAAACATTGTGGCATGAGACTTCTGCGACGTTAAATAGACCTTTAATTTGGGTTGAAGTTGGGCTTCCGAATCCGTCTCATCCGGCATCCTTTATTCAGAACGGCACATCGTCATCCACCGGCGGCGTGCCGCCGCCAGCCGGATCTTCACCACTACCCGAATCCATTTCATGGGCTATCCTTGTGCCGCCGCCACCGCCGAGGAACTGGATCCGTTGGGCGACAATTTCCGTCACGTAACGCTTCACTCCGGTCTTGTCGTCGTAACTGCGCGTGCGAATGCTGCCTTCGACATATACTTGCCGGCCTTTAGCAAGGTACTGGCCACAGGCTTCACCCTGCTTTCCCCAGACAACGATGTTGTGCCATTCAGTTCGCTCCTGCCGTTTACCGTCGCGGTCGTTCCACTGTTCGGTTGTCGCGATCGAAAAATTCGCCACCGCGCTGCCCGTCTGGGTAAACCGCACTTCTGGGTCTTTGCCCAGGTTACCGACCAGGATGACTTTGTTTACCGACATGGGAGCCTCCGGAAGTCTTAGAACTGTACATAAAGGCAAGTTACCTTATCGCCGCCATTTTCCGTAGTCAATGACGGAATGCGCAACGGTTCGCTAGCGTGCCTCTCCGCGGCAAGAATTTGTCCCGCACCGGCTGGGAATCACGCCCCGGGAAATGGAATGATGTCCTTGAACTTGGCAATCGTCTGCTCGCGTAGCTCTCGGCTTGACCGGCTGACCTTCGGAAACTTCTCCCGCCACGCATAGGGTCTCACGGCGTAGAAAATGGCCCGGCTGTTGGTGTGATCTTTGTTGTCTCGTTTCTCCGGCGGCATGCGCGGGTCCAGCGGTGTGCTCCAGCAGCCGTCAATAAGATCGATATTGGTCGCCGGATCGACCCGCGTCATCATCGCCCACAGTACTTCCTTGATGTTGGTCGGGTCGATGTCTTCGTCCACAACGACAACGTAACGGCCGTTGCGCGCCGCGGCGGCGCAGCCTAGCGCCGCTTGCCCCGCTTGTTTGGCGTGGCCCGCGTATTTTTGACTGATCGATACTACCGTTAGGTAAGAAGTGTGATTGTACACACCGGCGATGTCTTGAATGCCGGCGCTTTCCAGTTGGTCCCACAGCACACCCGCGGAAATATGCAGGTCCATCTTTACCGCGCCGGGCCACAGCGGCGCCTCGTCTTCGAGGATCGGATCGTTGCGGTGATAGATCGCCTTGATGCGGACGATGGGCTGGTTTTCGCCCGTGCCCGCGGTGCCGCCGGAGTAATATCCGGGCCACTCGCCGAACGGCCCTTCGGCGCGCGACTCTTCGGACGGCGGCGGAATCTCGCCTTCGATGGCAATCTCCGACGACGCGGGAATCGGCAACCCGGTGATCGGTCCGCGCAGGACTTCCAGTGGTTCCCCGATTAGGCCGCCGGAGACTTCCATCTCGGAACGGCCGAAAGGAAACTTGGTGTAAGACGGCATAAAAACCAAAGGATGTTGGCCGAAGCTCGCGACGACGGGGCAGCTTTTACCATGCTCCCAATATTTCATACATATCTGGCGGCCGTTTTGCCCTGGGCTCATCCACACGCCCAGCGTGTTCTTATCGTGCAGTTGCATCCGATACGTGCCGGTGTTCACGTAACCCGAATCAGGATCGCGGTTGATCAAACCACCGCCGGGACCGAAGTAACGCCCGCCATCGTTCTCGTGGAAACGCAACGCCGGAAACTTGAGCAGGTTCACGTCGCCGCCCGTAAGCTTGTTTTCGAACAATGGCGAATTGCTCACTTCTTTGGGTGGAATCGGCTCGGCGCTTCTCACTTTGCGCGCGGCCATGCGGAGAACCTCCAGTTTTGGTTTATCCGTCGGCAGACCCAGCGCAAGCGCCACGCGCCGATACGCCGCGTAGGGCAAGCTGCAAACGCGAAAACCCGCCGGATAACCTTTGATCTTGTCGAAGATCAGCATCGGCGGCTGCGGCACAAGCTCCGCGGTGGATTCGACAAGCGCGCCGATCTCGGCATCCCAGTCCGCGCCCTCGATGATGCGATAGTCGCTGATTCTTTTTGCTTCCTCTATGAAGCTGCGAAAATCATGGTAAGCGAGTTCGTTCATATGCCTCTCCAGTTTCTAGTCGAAAAATGGGGAAGTTTCCGATTTCCGAAACGTTGAACTTTGAACATTGAACCTTGAACAATTTCTACTCTTCCACGACTGATATTTCCGACTTCACGCCCTTGCGCTTCAATTCGTCCAAATACATAGGATGAACGTCCGGCGGCTCTTCGTCGAACGGAATCATCTCATGCAGCTTGGTGCGGAAGCGATCCTGGCTGTACTTCGGACTGCGCCCGCGCATGGCGAAGTGGCGCATCGTGCCGTGGCCGGTATTGAAATGGCCGTGGTACATGAGATCGCCGGGGGAATAAATTGATCCTGATCCGAGCTCGAAGCGGGTGCGCTCTTCGCCTTCACGCCACACCATTGCGAACCCCTCGCCTTTCGTTACGCAGACAACCGCGCCGGGCCCGTGGCGGTGAAAAGTGCTGCGGCTACCGGCGGGGAATTCTTGCACATGGCAGCCATAGGTGGTTCCCGCCAAACCGAAGCGCATGATCTTTACGCCCCTTCCTTTCATCGGGTAATCGTCGAGGGCAAACTCGTTTATATCCGGCACCAGATTGCTTTCCCAGGAGCGCACCGTGAGCCGTTTGTTCTCGTTGAAGAACTCGCGCTCGGGACGAAAGCGGTCGCGAAACTGAAAGGGATTCCGAAAAATAAAATCGTCATTGTGAAAAAGGTTGATGACATGGGGCGCGTTGGTGCCGCCGAGCAAACGTACGGTTTCGTTCGAGACGTTGAAATGCTGGTAGGCAACATTGAGCGGAATCGCAAAAATCGCCCCTGCGCCCCACTCAAAAGTCTGCTTGGCGTTCTCCTCGAACCACACTGTGGTCGCGCCGCGGCCTTTGTGAATATAAACGAGGGTTTCAAATAAATGGCGCTGCGGTTCCGTCTGTTTTCCGGCCGGGATTTCGCAAATATAAGCGTCGGTTTCCTGCTGTTCGCCAAGATTCAAAAACGCGCCGAGGGCGCCCATGCGCGCCCAGGGCTTCACCTCGACGTCCATCAAGTCTTCGACGAAAAATCCTGTAACCGATGGGATGCCTTCCTTTTCCTGAAACGCTTCATAGGCTGTCGGACCCAAACGAATTGGGTCCCGGTGCGGCAGTCGCATGAATCAATCTCTCCTCATTTCGCGTCAATTTTTGGCACAGCGTTACAACGGTCAATCGAATCTATATTCTGCGTTCCGGGAAACTGCAAGGCACACACTGCGTGTGCACAGAGAGTCCAACCCAAAGTCTTCCTCGGTTAGACGCACTGTGATAGTCCACAGGGAAAATTGGCTGCAGCGCGCGAGTCAAATTGAAAATATGTTCCAGCGGAAGTCTTTCTGTGAAAAGGAGAAAGCGCCTATGTCACAAGACGAACGCGTACAAGCTCTGATGTCGGCATTTCAAAAGACAGCCTACTTCAAGTGGATGGCTCGCCAGGGCATTCCCATCATCGATGGCTACGGGCTGGAGGATGTCCGGGAATTGGCGACAGCGCATTGGCCGCGCATGGGCGGTAAGGCGGCCTTTTTGAATCTCTACGGCATGGAAGGCGTGACCGGCATGTATGTCGCAGAGATTCCGGCCGGCGGCGCGCTGGAGCCGGAGAAGCATTTCTATGAAGAAGTCATTTGCATTCTCGACGGTCAAGGCGCCACGGAAGTATGGCAGGAAGGCGGCCGCAAGCAGATGTTCGAGTGGGGACCCTGGAGTCTGTTCTCGCCGCCGCTCAACGCCTGGCACCGGTTGATCAACGGCGGGCGGCAGCCGGTCAAGTTTTTGGCCGTCACCAACGCACCGCTGGTCATGGATATCTTCCACAACGACGATCTGGTCTTTAACAGCCCGTATCAGTTTTCCGATCGCTACTCGGCCGCTGACGACTATTTCAAAGTGGGACAAAAGCGCTACGAGTCCGGCATGCAGCATATTTGGGAAACCAACTTCATCATGGACGTACGGTCGGCGAATCTCGACCAGAGGGAAGTGAAAGGCGCGGGTGTGCGCATCACCCAGTTCGAATTGTCGGGAAATAGCTTGATCGGCCATCTGGCGCAGTGGCCGGCGGCGCGCTATCACAAGGCGCACTATCACGGCGCCGGCGCAATCTTAATGGGCCTGCAGTCGTCGGGCTATGTTTTGCTCTGGTCAAAGGAGCTGGGCACCCGTCCGTACGAGTCCGGTCACGGCGAGGACGTGGTGGAAGTGAAATGGAAAGCGGGCAGCGTTTACTGTCCTCCCGGGGGCTGGTTTCACCAGCACTTCAACACCGAAGCACAACCCGCGCGTCATCTCGCGCTGCGTTATGGCAGCCGGATTCATCCCATCGGCTTCAAAATCGCCGATAAACGCAGCGAAGACGGCGTCTATATCGACGTGAAAAAAGGCGGCACACTGATCGAATACGCGGACGAAGACCCGTACATCCGCAAGCACTACGAAGAAGAGCTCAAAAAATCCGGCGTGGAATGCGCGATGCCCGCGGTTTAGAAAAGGTCGTTCCAAACGTTCAAATGGTTCAAATCGTTCAAGCCGTTAATTTCAGAAAAAGCCTCGGTCTCCCAGCGAATTAAACGTTTTGAACTATTTGAACGCTTGGAGCTATTTTAGGTTGTGGTTCAGTTTGATTTCAACGCCGCATGGATGTAGGGGCCTATGCGCCTGCAACCACATGGGGTTGCCCCTACGAATTTTGGTGAAACTGAACCACTACCCTCGACTCTCACTGCTTGACAAATTTGAGCGTGAAGCGGTCGCTCTCTCCGATGGCCTCGTATTTCGCGCGGTCCTTCTCCTTCAGGCGATACGTTGGCGGCAGCGTCCACACTCCTTCCGGATGGTCCTTCGTGTCCTTGGGATTGGCATTGACCTCCGAAGCGCCGGCCAACTTGAACCCGGCCTTTTCGATCAGCGCGATGGTGAAGTCCTGACGAACGTAGCCCGTTTTCATTTGCGCTTCCTGCGACATGTCGGCGCGTCCGCGATGATCGACGACGCCAAGCACGGCGCCCGGTTTCAGCGCTTGGCGAAACGCGCGCAGCGCCCCGTCGACCTCGTTGCGTTCGACCCAGTTGTGCAGGTTGCGGAACGTGAGGACAAAATCGGCGCTGGCCGGAGGCGCGATCTCGTGCTTATCGGCGTTGAATTTCGTGACAAGGACCTTTCCGTAAAGCGCAGGGTCGGCCTTGAGCCGCGCCAGTAGCTTCTGATGATCGGCAAGATACTGCGGCGCCGCCGCCTCGTCGCGGTTCGCCGCTATGTAACGGCCTCGCTCTCTCAGATAGGGCGCGAGAATCTCCATATAATAGCCGGTGCTGCCGGGCAGGATCTCTACGACGGTGCTGTTTTCCTTGATACCGAAGAACACCAGCGTCTCAACGGGATGCCGGAAGCCGTCGCGTGCCACATTGCCCGCGCTGCGATGGGGCGCCGCAACCCACCGGGCAAGGCCGCCGCTTGGGTCCTGCGCCAGCGCAGGCACGTAGGAAAACGCCATGAGCGACACGAGCGCCGCAATAAGCAGCCTATCCAATGCGCACACCATTCTATTTTTCATCGGAATTGGTTGCATAGGATCCTCACGCAATGAAGTCAATGTAAAATTATTCGAGTCAACGTATAGCGTTTTATCCCCCAAAG
>CAWJBB010000072.1:0-95480 GCA_963840855.1 uncultured delta proteobacterium | reverse complement strand
CGGTCACGCGCGCCCAATCCCACCCCTCGAAGCCCTTGGCGTTCACAGCCTTTACAGCGATGACGGTTCCCGGTACTACGTTGGACAGAAGCGCACTCGGTTTGCTCACGCGCGTTTGCTGCGCGTCCGGCTTTGCGGGTGGGCCGTACGACACGAGGTAGGCGGTCACGCCGCTCTCCGGGCTGGGCTTCCATGTCACCGTGGCGGTGGAACCCTTCAGCGTCCGCCTTCAAATCCGTCAGCCGCGAGGGGCTCGAGGCGAGCAGCGCCAGCGTCGCCGCCGTCGTCTTCGCGACTTCGGTGATGAGCTGATGGTTCATGTTCTCGAGCACGTCGTGCGACTGGTGGTAGTGCGGGCTGCTCAGGACCGGATACGACCCGATGCCGCCGACGATGTCGCCGAAGGCCTCGTAGTACGCCGCCGCATCCGTTCCCTTGTAGTAGAGCGCGTCGTAGGTGATGAGGTTGCTGAACTGGATCGCCGCCGCGTGCTGGATGTCGCGGATCCCGGGGTTCGAGTAGCGGATGGTGTTGTCGAGGCGCGCGTCGTTCGCCCACCCGACCATGTCGTTGTTGAGCGCGCCGACGATCTGCCACTTCTCGGCGACGGCGCGGCGTACGAACTCGCGGCTGCCGAGCAGCCCCGCCTCCTCGCCAGTGAACGAGGCGAAGACGATCGTCGCCGGCTGCGGCCGCTGGGCCATGATCCGCGCCGTCTCGAGCAGAGCGGCCGTGCCGGACGAATCGTCATCGGCACCCGGGCCGGTCGCGACCGAGTCGTAGTGGCTGCTGACGACGTAGATGAGCTCGGGGTTGATGGTGCCCTTGAGGGTCGCGAGGACATTGGCGGTGCGGCCGCCGAGCGCGTTGGCGCGATCGAACCACTGGAATTCCGGGCTGTAGCCGAACGACTTGTAGGTCTCGAAGAGATATGCGGATGCGAGCTTGTTGCCCGGCCGCGTGATGTGCTTCGAATCGAAGTCGTAGAGAGCTTTCTCGTAGGCGTAGATGCGGTTGACGGAGGCTTCGTCGGTCATCGTCTTGACCGCCGCCGCGAGGGGTGCGTAGAGCCGCGCGCCTTTCGCGCGGAGCGCCTCTTCCGCGGCGAGACTTGCCGCGACCCGCGCGCGCACGTCCTGGCGCGTCACCGTGCGCGTCAAGTCCATCAGGTAGACGCCGCGCTCGAGCGAGACCGTGTCGCCATCGCGTTCGGCAGCGATGAGCAGCTTGCCGCCATCCTGGCTCGGCCGCCAGGAGTACTCGGGCGCGATGGTGCGGACCGTGTTGTTGTGAAAGAGCCGCGTACGCGAGCCGGCATCGAGATCGTAGAGAAACGACCGGCGATGCCGCGCTTCGCCGATGACGCCGACGAGCCGCGTGTCGGTCAGGAACTGCGGCAGCAGGTCGTGCTGGATGTCACGCGTCACCCGCGTTTCGTTGGTGCCGTCGCGGTTGATGACGACGATGTCCCAGTCGTCGCGCGGCATCATCTGGAACGCGACGCGGTTGCCGCTCTGGGACATGGCGGGGAAGTCCACCCGCTCCGGCCCCTTGCGCACGACCATCGGCGTCGCCGACGGATCGGCCGTCGCGACGGTGCTGATGCTGGTCTCGTCTCCCGTGCGGTTGACGAACACGATCGTCGCGCCGTCGGGCGAGAACGACGGCGAGTTGCCGGTGATGGTCACGATCTTGCCGTCCGGAATCGACAGCACATTGAACGTCGGCGGCGTCGCGGGCGCGCCGGCGCCGCGGCCGGGCGCCGGTGCGGGTGCGGCTCCCGCGGGCGCTGGCGCACCGCCGGCGGGCGGAGGACCGCCGGCCGTTGCAGCACCGCCGCCGGCACCGCCCCGCCCACCACGGCCCGCGCCCGGGACGCGGGTGGTGAAGATGAGCGCCGTGCCCGTGGAGTTGATGGCGCCGAGGAGCTTCTCGGTCGGATCGGATGTGAGCGCCGCCAGCGGGCGTGCGCTGCCGACGGCGTGGATCTGGGTCGGACCGGGAGTCGCCGGCCCGGCGGCGAAGATCACGGTGTCACCGGCGCCGATCGCCAGCGTCGCCGCGCTCGAGGTGCCGTTGTCGAGGGAGGTCTCCTGGCCGGTGTCGAGATCGTGGATGGTCGCGCGCGCGGCCAGCGTTGCACTCTGCGCCGGCGGGGCCGCCGCCGTTGCGGTCGTCGCCGGAACCGTGGGCTTCCAGTAGGCCACCTTCCGGCCGTCTGGCGAGAACGCCGCACCTCCTCCGCGTAGTTCGACGACGACTCGGTCCGGCGCCGCGGTCGCGATCACGCGGGTCACCCGAGTCGCGACCGGGCCCATCTCGTAGAGCAGGTAGCGGCCATCGGGCGAAAACTGCGGCAGTGCGCCGTCGCGCGTCAGCTCCGTCGTCGCGTAGAGCTCACCGGTGCGGAGCGCGATCGGCTCGAGCACGGCGGCGGCGTCGGGGGAGTCGAGCAGGCGCAGATACCCGGCGAGGGCCGCGGGGTAGTCGCCCCGCTCCCAGGCGAGGTCGGCGATCTGGAGCGGCGGATCCGAGGACGCGCCCGTAGGTGTTCCACTGACAGGCGCGAGGAGGGCGATCGACAGAAGTGCCGTGGCGGTGAGCGCTCGAGTCATTCCAGCTATGCTCCGACGAAAAATCGGAGCATAGCATGGCGGAAGTGTCGCGCTGGCGGCCGGCTACTTTCGTTCGAGCAGCAGCCGGATGTCGTTGAGGTGTGCCTTGATCCGAAGGAGTTGCTCTTCGGTGAGCGTCACGTTCGGTCCGGTGATCGTCGTCCTCGTCGACCCGCTGGCGGTCGGAGTCGAGACGACGGCGCCGCCAGCGGCGGCGGTCGCGGCTCTCTGGGCTGCGTCCTGGGCGCCGAGGAGGACCTCGACGGCTTCGACGTGCAGCAGCACATCACGCGCGACGCCGGAGACCTCTAGGTCCTCTCGCGCATCCGCGGTGGGCGTGGGTGGCGCGTCCGGCCGATCGCCGGTGGTGGGTGGCGCGGGCGGTTCCGCTGGCGGCGGAGTCGGCGGAGGATTCGGAGCCGCGTTGGCGCTGGCGACGTCCTCGAACTGGTCGAGATGCGCCCGGAACTCCTCGAGCTTGGCGCGGATGGCTGGATCCATTGCATTGGCCGCCCTGGACGAGCCGCTCGTCCCGATCGCGCCCGCAGTCCCCGTGGCCGGTTCCGGCGCTTCGAGCAGCGCGATGAGCGTCGCTTCGACCTTCTCGAATGAGTCGTGCCAGCCGGCGCTAATCGTGAGCATCGCGTTGAAGTCGGTGATGAGCTGCTGCACCAGCTGGCGCGGGTTGCCCGCGAGCTGTCCGGCCGCCGGCAGTTGCGTCATCTCGCTCAACGCGTTGCGCGCGTCGGTCAGGTGTTTGCGGGCAAGGTCCTGGTTCGCGCCGGGCGTCATCGTCGGCATGGGCGGCGGAGCGGTCTGCGCCGATCCGGACTGGCGATCGCGAGCGCCGCCGCCACGAGAGTTATCGTGAGCCGCGTTCGGGCGTGGGTGAAGTGTCGTGATGAGGGCATGGGTCGTTCCTCCCTGGGTTCGGTGCGATTCCCCTACATGTATCAGCAAGCGAGGTGCCATCGACCAGGGGTGGAAATCCTCGACAATATGCCAACTCTGCCGGACGAGTCGGCGGCTGAGGCAGGCGGCGCCGTGCACCAATTACCTGGTGCGCGCGAGCCGCGCTGCACGGCTGGGCCGGTTTCGTGGTTGAATGACGGCCGGGAGAATCATGGCTGACACCAAGGCTCAACTGACGGCATCGCCCGCCTTCCATCATCTCGTCACACGCCGCTGGCGGGTGTCGCTGGCGCTGACGGCGTGCCTCTTCGTGCTTTACTACGGCTACATCCTGCTCATCGCCGTCAACAAGCCGCTGCTCGCCGAGCGCATGCCTGGCGGCGTGACGCCGCTCGGCATCCCGCTCGGCGCCGCGGTCATCGTCGGCTCATGGATCCTGACGGCGGTCTACATCGTCTGGGCGAACCGCTACTACGATCCCGAAGCGCAACGGCTGCGGGAGACGCTCCTGACTCGCCGCTGATCACATGCCCCCTGTCCTCGAAACGTCGCTCGGAAGCCCGACGGCTTCGGCCGTCGCGTTCTTTCTCGTCATCGTCGCGCTGACGCTGGCGATCACCTGGTGGGCGGCGCGGCGCACACGCTCGACGAGCGAGTTCTACGCCGCCGGCCGATCGGTCTCCGCGCTCGAGAACGGGCTGGCGCTCGCGGGCGACTACATGAGCGCGGCGTCGTTCCTCGGCATCGCGGGGCTGGTCGCGCTGCGCGGGTACGACGGGATGATCTATGCGACCGGCTGGCTGGTAGGGTGGCCGGCGCTGATGTTCCTCATCGCCGAACCGGTTCGCAACCTGGGCAAGTACACGTTTGCCGACGTCGTCGCGTTCCGCCTGCGGCAGGTGCCGGTGCGCATCGCGTCGGCGTGCGGCGGCATCCTGACCGTGCTCTTCTACACCATCGCCCAGATGGTCGGCGCGGGCAACCTGATCCGGCTGCTCTTTGGCATCCCCTACGAGTGGGCGGTCACCGGCGTCGGCCTCGTCATGCTGGCCTATGTGCTCTTCGGCGGCATGATCGCGACGACGTGGGTGCAGATCATCAAGGCCGTGCTGCTGCTCTTCGGCGTGTCGGTGCTGACGGTGCTGGTGCTCGCGCAGTACGACTTCTCGCCGGCCAGTCTCTACGCGGCGGTCGCCGACCGCTATGGTCCGGCCGCGCTCGAGCCCGGCGGTCTGATTACGGATCCGCTCGATGCCGTCTCGCTCGGGCTCGCCCTGATGCTGGGCCTGCTCGGCCTGCCGCATATCCTGATGCGGTTCTACACCGTGCCCGATGCCCGCGCGGCCCGGAAGTCGGTGCTCTACGCCACCGGCTTCATCGGTTACTTCTACCTCATCATCCCGATCGTCGGCTTCGGGGCGTCGGCGCTCGTCGGCCGCGACATCATCGCGAAGGTCGATGCCGGCGGCAACATGGCGGCGCCGCTCGCGGCCGAGCTCCTCGGCGGCACGCCCTTCCTCGGCTTCATCGCCGCGGTCGCGTTCGCGACCATCCTGGCCGTCGTGGCCGGCCTGACGCTCGCCGGCGCGAGCGCGCTCTCGCATGACATCTTCGTCCACGTCGTTCGCCGGGGTCACGCACCAGAACACGAGCAGATTCGCGTCGCTCGCGTTGCCACGGTCGTGTTCGGCGTGCTGGCGGTCCTCCTGGGCATCGTCTTCAAGGGACAGAACGTCGCGTTCATGGTCGGCCTGGCGTTCGCGATTGCCTGCAGCGCGAACTTTCCACCGTTGCTCCTGTCGATCGTCTGGAAGCGGTTCACGACCGCCGGCGCCGTGAGCTCGATCGTCACGGGCTCGGTGCTGTCGGTGCTGCTCATCGTGCTCAGCCCGACGGTCTGGGTCGACATCCTGCACTACCCGCAGGCGATTTTTCCGCTGCGTAACCCCGCCATCGTCTCGATGCCGGCCGCGTTCCTCGTCGGGATCGTGGCCTCCCTCATCGCCCGCGAGCCGACCGCGGAGGCCATGTTCGTGGACGAGAAGATCCGGACGTATCTGGGCGTGGGGGCGGAATAGAACCGCGGCGCGCCTCAACCACGAAGCACGGACCTCGGGCGGGCCACGGACAACACGGGCAACACGGACGCGCTGGCGCCTAGACTCGAGACAGCTATTCAGCGAGATGTCACGTGCCGCTCGCGGGTGGCCGCGACCGGGGCGCCCCGGTTCGCGCCGCAGGGCCGACAGCCCGTGACACGGGCTCTTCGGCCCGAGCACGAACTGGGGCTGGTCGCGGACAGGACCCGCCAGGGCCTTCACATCTCACTGATACACGCCACTAGCGGGGTGTGGCAGGAACTCCACCGCGATCACCCGGCGTGGGCGTGACGGCGGGTCGGTTTCGCGCCACGTGACGTAGACGCGATCGGGCGGCGTGCGGATGGTGCAGGCGATCGTGCTGCGCAGGTCGTCGCGGTGGCTGATGAACGCGACGGCGTTCAGCGACTCGGCGACAAAGCGTTCGGTGGTGCCTGCCACGTTGACCTCGATCGCGATTTCCTTGGCGGCGCAGTTGATCCGTTCGAGGAGTCCCTCGACGCGCGATTCGCCGGGCTCGAGTGCGCGGTAGACCGGAGCCCTGCCGACGCTGACCGGCCGGACCCGCGGTCTCGACTTTCTGTCCTTCCAGCCGCGCCATGAACTCCTCGGTTTCGCGTTCGAGCAGTGCGACCTGTTCGAGGACCTCTTGCGCATTGGCGCGGATTGAAGCAGTGTTTCTTGCCGTCGTCAACGGCGTGAGGAGTTGGCGCGCGGCCACGTACTCGCCGAGACGCATGCGGATGAACGCCTCGAGGAGGATGTAGTCGTCGCGGCCGGGCGAGACCGTTCGTGCCCGCCGGATGGACTGCAGCGCCTGCGTCGCGTTCGTGCCTTCCGCAGTGTCGAGGCGCGCCGCCAGTGCATACCCGTTGGCGAGGTCAGGTCGCGCGGCCTGCGCGATGCTGAGCGCCTCGCGCGCGGTCGCGATCACTGCCGGATCGGGGTCATCGGTGGTCGTGATGACGCGCGTCAGGCCGGTGGCGACGTGGTACTGCACGAGCCAGTCGGTCTTGTCCTTGGCGGCGGCCATCAGCAGGGGCAGTGCCTTGTCGGGTTCGTCCTCGTCGAGCCGGAGCAGGCCGTAGAGCGCGAGCGCCCGCGCCGATACGGGTTGGAGCGCGATCGCTTTCTCGAACCGGGCGGCCGTCTCGGGGGCTTCGGCAACCCGCCGCAGGAGGTCTCCGAGCACCGCCTGCGCATCGCCTTCCGACACTCGCGATGAGTAGCTCTTGACCGTCGGGATGCTCTTGTCGAAGCGGTAGCGGAAGCCGCTCATGGACTCGCGGCCAACGTAGCGCTGCAGTTCGCGCGCAATGGGCGCGTCCTTGAAGACCTGGTGCCACGCTTCGAGCGAGGGAGTGCCGCCGGCGACGAGGCGGCCGTACTGTGCCAGGAGCGACGACCGGTTCGGGCTGCCAGAGACGAGCATGTGGACGAGCGCCCAGGATTGCGCGTAGAAGAGCGTCTGGCGCTCACCCTCGTTGTACGCAGACGAGTCGGCGTCGACGGCGAGGAGTTCCGGAATCGTGAGGTGGCGCCGGTGCGTCAGGAGATCGAGGTGCGCCGGAATCGCCCGTCCGATGAGCGCACCTGTGCCCGCGGCGTCGACCAGGAACGTGCTGTAGGTACTCGGCCAGTCCTTCGTTGAGCCAGAGCGGCAGGCCATCCGACACATTGTCGATGACCAGGTGCACGTACTCGTGAAAGATCGTGCGCAGCACGTCGTCGCGCTTGCCGTCGGCGAACGCGACGATGTTCATGTCGTCGCTCGAGAAGAAGTAGCCGCCGAGCGGGATTGGTTTGCCGTTGTAGCGGGGAATGTACGGTGCGAAGGCCCGCGTCGAGGCAAAGACCACGACGACGGTCGGGACAGCCGCGGGCGTGTCCGCGCCCGGAATCACGCGCCCAAGCGCGTCGCGGAAGCGCTCGAACTCCTCCGCGACCTCGCGCACGCGCCCTTCGGCGGTTTCACCATAGACGATGAAGTTGGGGGACTCGACGCGCACCCACTCGGCGGCCCCGGCCGGGGCTGCAGTAAGCAGTAGGCAGGCGACGAGAGCGGCGGCTCGCACGGCCCATGTTAGCTCCACCGACGTCCTGCGTCCTGCTCAAAATCTCCACGGAACACGCCGCCGATACACCCAGCGTGTTTGATCCCATCGCCGAGCGAGCCGTAGTCGTAGCGCATGTCCGGGACGTTGGCATTCACCCGCCGCCGGGACAACGCTTCACGCCAGGCGTTCGCGCCCGTAGACGTTCGTGTAAACGGGCTGGCTGAAAGATGACGTCGAACGCGACGTCAACGTACTTCGCCAGCGCGACGCCGGCAAAGCCTCGCCGGCTGGCAGGCGGCCCGATCGCGGCCGCCGGCGTCTGAAATACGCGAATTCTGGTGTCTAATTACTTGACGAGTGGACCGGATGAACGATTTCTCGAGTCACCGGCGCGGCGCTCGACCGAGTCCTCGGGCCGCGACATCGGAGCGGACCACTGTCGATTCCGAGCGGACAGCCAGCGGAGGAGTGTGGCTATGGATCGCCCGATTGCCCGGCGGGGGTGCCGGTACCGGGGGGTATTCCTCGCGCTCGTGCCGTTCATCCCGGCGCCCAAGTGCTGCCGCGGCGCCTGCGCGTCGTGCACCGGCCGTCCAAGGTGTGCCGCCGCCTCCCACGCCCCAGGGGCCGCCTCGCGATCGCGTGCCGCTATCGCAGCGCGCCGGGACCGCCGTCATCAAGGGCCGGGTGGTTGACGGCGTCACCGGGAACGCCATTCCCCGCGCCCGTGTCCGGCTCATGAGCGGACCTGCCGGTTCGAGGTCTCCGGTCCTCACCGATTCGACCGGAACGTTCGAACTGACGGCGCTGCCATCAGGTGCCCACAACCTGATGGTGGAGAAGTCCACGTATATGCCGGCCCGCTATCCCGAAGTGAATCGATCGATGCGCGCCCGGTTGATGCCGCTCCTCGTGCGCGAGGGACAAGTGATCGAGGACCTGACCATTCCGCTTTTTCACGGTTCGGCGATCGTGGGTCGTGTCCTCGACGCGCACGGGGACCCGGTCGAATCGGCGCAGGTGCGGGTCCTGCGCCTACCGCGCGGCGGCCGCCCGACAGCGACTGGCCAGATGCAGACGAACGACCTCGGGGAGTTCAGAGTGTCGAGGCTGCAGCCTGGCCGCTACCTGATCCAGGTCCGGCCGCAGATGTTGCAGTCGTTCAACCCGAATCCGTCAGCCGTGGAGGTGCCCCTCCCTCAGCCGGTTCCGACCTACTACCCGGGTGCGCTCGACATGTCGCAGGCCGAGCCGATCACGCTGAACCGCGGCGAGACGGCCGCCGGCGTCGAGGTGGTGCTCGCGGAGGGGACGCCGACGGTCGTGACCGGCGTGGTGCTGAGAAGCGACGGCGAACCGGTCACCAGCGGATCGGTGAACGCACGGGTCAGCGGTCCGGAGGCCACGGGCGGGTACGACAACAGTGGCGGGACTGGCATTCGCCAGGGAGGATCCGTTTCAGCTCAACCTTCCGCCTGGCGAGTACACGCTCGAAGCGCAGGTCATGACGCGCCAGGGCCCCGGTCCGATGGGCCCGAAGATCAGCTCTTCGGCAGCGCGAGGATCAGCGTTGGGGGCGGGTCCACCGAGGCGATCAGCATCCTGGTGGGCCGGGGTGCGACGGCA
Organism: uncultured delta proteobacterium; assembly: GCA_963840855.1. GTDB lineage: Bacteria > Desulfobacterota > Binatia > UBA9968 > UBA9968 > DATACQ01. The sequence goes on along the minus strand of CAWJBB010000072.1, from coordinate 86,171 downwards.
ACCGGCCGGGTCGTCTTCGAGGGATTCGACGCCGCCACCGCCGAGCCCCGGGCAAGTGCGCGTGCCCTTCCACAATCCCGACAGCCCTGGGTGCCGGTCCGGGCAAGCCATCATCGCGGCTGACTGGAGCTTCAAGCTCGATGGTTTGAGTGGCGCATGTGGCGCGCCACCCACGCTGACCTTCGGCCGCTGGACGCTCAAGGCGGTGACGCTGCGCGGGCAAAACCTCCTGGAGCAGCCGATCACGTTCGAGACCGGCCAGCAGGTACCCAACGTCCAGGTGATCGTGACCGACAAGCGGACGCAGATGGACTTGCGCGTCACCGGCGACGACGGCCTGCCGACGCGCGAGTACGTCGCCATCGCCTTTCCGCTCGACAAGGCGAAGTGGAATCCGCAGCTGCGGCACGTCAGGACGCACGTTCCGCCGCAGTTCGTGCGGACGACCGGCGGCGCGACGGCCGCGGTGTCGGCTGGAGTCACGGTCACCGGCGACGTGGTAGGGTCGCAGCTCAGCTCCGGAGGGGTGGTGGCTGGCGGGGCGGGTGGGTATACCGTTGCCGGCAGCGCCGGCAGCCAGGGCGGGTCGCCGGACCGGATGGTCGCCCTGGCGCCGGGCGAGTACTACGTCATCGCGGTCGACGATATCGATGCCGAAGACACCCAGGATCCGGCAGTGCTCGAACGCCTCATCTCGAGCGCCATTCGCGTCGTCGTCACCGACGAAGCGCCGATTGAGGTCACCGTTACGCCGGTTCAACTTCGCGGATGTGATTCGATAGGCGCGAATTTATCAGGAGATTACCGAACGGCGAGTTCGTCGTTTTGGTTTAAAGCCGATTTCCTCCTGACCTCATGACCTCTGGAGAAACGTGACCTCCTCACCTCTGTCAAAGATCGACAAGCCTGGATATGGACTGGATGCGACACGATGAAGACACGACTTTCGCTCTGGTGTGGGCGGCCGCTGCGGTGGCCGTGGGCGGCGCGTTGAGCGCTGAGCAGCGGGGGGCGCGGCCGATGTGCGGCTGATGACGCTCGACCCGGGACACTTTCATGCCGCGCTCATCCAGAAAGAGATGTATCCGGGCGTGCGCCGCGGGTGGATGTCTACGCGCCGCTCGGCTGGGACCTCTTCGAGCACCTGAATCGCGTCGCCGGATTCAACCGCCGCGCCGAGCGCCCGACCGCATGGGATCTCGAGGTGCACCCGACCCCGACTACTTCGAGCGCATGCTCAGGGAGCGTCCTGGAAACGTCGTCGTCCTTTCGGGTCGGAACGCGGTGAAGATCGATCGCATCCTGGCATCCGTCAAGGGCGGGATCCATGTCCTCGCCGACAAGCCATGGATCCTCAAGTCCGCCGATCTGGCGAAGGTCGAGGCGGCGCTGGCCGAAGCCGACGCGCGGAAGCTCGTCGCCTACGACATCATGACCGAGCGCTTTGAAGTGACGACGATGCTCCAGCGTGCGCTCGTCAACGATTGCGCGGCGTTTGGCGAGATCTGACCGGACCGAAGCGGAGCCATCCGTCTACATGGAAAGCGTGCACCACCTGATGAAGGTCGTCTCGGGCGTCCCGAACATCAGGCCGCAGTGGTTCTTCGACACCAACGAGCAGGGCGAGGCGGCGAGCGACATCGGGACGCACCTCGTTGACCTCGTGCAGTGGACGCTCTTCCCGGACAAGGCGATCGACTACCGCGCCGACATCAAGGTGCTCGCCGCGCAGCGCTGGCCGACGTGGATTCTGGAGGCCGACTTCCGCCGGGTGACGAATGCTCCGGGCTTTGCCAAGGAGCTCGCGCCCATGGTCAAGGACGGGCGACTGGAGTATCTATCTGCAACACGCTCGTGTCGTACGCGCTCAAGGGCATCCACACGAAGCTGAACATCATCTGGGATTGGGAAGCGCCAGCAGGTCGGGCAACAACGCTGATTTCGATCGCGATAAACAGCGATCTCTCACACGTCAGTTCTGGCGGCTCGTCAAAAATTTGACGGTGAATTTCGCAACAGCCCGCATTGTGATAAAGAGGCTTGACTATGGAAAGCAAAATAACGACCCGATTTCGGGAACTATTAAGGCGGCGCGAATTGCTCGTCATGTCCGGCGGCTTCAGCCCGCTGCACGCGCGGATGTCCGAAGTACTCGGTTACGAGGGGTTCTTCATGTCCGGCTCGCAGGTGGCGGCATATGTTTACGGTTATCCAGACGTCGGGCTGCTCGGCTTGAGCGAGATGGTGGAAGCGGTGCGGCGGATTACCAACGTCACCGGGATCCCCGTCTTCGCCGATGCCGATACGGGTTACGGCAACGCCGTGAACGTTTATTACACGGTGCAGACGTACATCCGCGCCGGCGCCGCCGGTCTTCATATCGAAGATCAGGAAGCGCCGAAAAAATCGGGGACCCTCGCCGGTCGCCGCTTGATCTCCGTGGAAGAAGCCATCGGCAAATACGAAGCAGCGGTGGCGGCGAAGAAAGAGCTTGACCCCGATTTTGTCATCTGCGCGCGTTGCGACTCCATAGGCTCGGAGAGCGGGAGCTTTCAAGACGCGGTGGAGCGATCCACCCGGTACGTCAAGGAAGCCGGGGTGGACGCAATCTGGGTGAACACGCTCACCAAGCGCGAAGAGATCGAAGAGGCTTGCCGGCGCATCCCCGCGCCCGTGATCGCGCCTTACTATGGACCGCGCCCTTCACCGACGTTCGAAGAGTTTCAAAAACTCGGCGCCGCCGCGGTGCTCTATCCGAGCCTGACGACGGCAAATGGTTTGCAAGCCACCTGGGAATTACTACACGAGTTCAAAGAGCGCGGCCCTGGGGTCCTCGAAGAGTGGAACAAGAAGGCTCAAGAGTCCCCGGTCGGCATGGTCCCGCGCACGCAAGATCCTATCTTGCCGGCTGAAAAGATTCGCAAGATCGAAGATGAATTTATTCCCAAGGAGTTGCAACGCGACTACGACAAAACCTTCGGTCACAACCGTCACTGAAGCGCAGTCGCGCGGCACGCAGATAGATCAAACGCCAACTCTCCGTGAGCGGGCTATTCGTTCGGCATCAATAGTTGCAACTGATGCCCGTCGGGATCGTGAAAATAGATGCAGGTTGGGTCGCCCTGGCGGCCGTGGACTTCAATGCCCGCATCTTCCAGCGTCTTTTTTGTTCGCTCTAGATCCCCAGCGGCGAGCCGCAGCGCCATGTGATTAACCTCGCTGCCGCCGTGCACTTGTTTTCCATTGTCCACTTCGAAGAGCGCGACGCCTTGATTGCCGCATTTGAGAAAGCATTGCCAAGAGCGCTCGTGATCGACGGTCATGCCGAGGAAATCGACGTAGAACTTTCTCGCGCGTCCGAGATCTTTAACGTGAAAAACGACGTGATCGATGCCGCTTACTTTAAGAGGTGAAGCCATGATTGTGCTCCTTTGGTTGAAGGCATCGGCATTAGCCGGTGCTTGATCAATTTGCCTTTAGTCAATCACTGCAATCGCCTGTATTTCCACCATCATTTCAGGCCGCGCCAGTTCCTTGATGCCGATGAGCGCGCTGGCGGGGTAGCGCCCTTCCTGAAAAAAATCTTTGCGTAGCTGGGTAAAGCGCGTGCCATTGGCCATATCGGTTATGAAGACCGTCATCGTGACGATGTCGTCCAGCTTGCCGCCGGCTTTCTCCAGCGTCTCGCGCATGCGCCCGAAGCTCAACCGCACCTGAGCGTCGAAATCGCCGGCGTAGCTTTTTCCCGCCTCGTCTTGAAACGCACCGTAGCCGGCAAGATAGATTGTCGTTCCGCCGGTGATTTTGACCGCCGGGGAATAGGCTCGCTCTCTTTGCCGGTCGTTGGCCTGTAGGAATTGTCGTTGTGCCATGTTTCGGCCTCTCTCCATCAATGAGTCAAGACCCATTACATATGGATCAATTCAAGCGCATTATCTTCCAAGATCAGTTTCTTTTGGCGCGCCGAGATATCGACGCGCTCACGAAGGCCTTTCACCGTGTTCGGAAAAGTCGAGTCGAAATGGGGATAATCGGTTGCCATGACGACGTGGGTTTCGCCGACTTCGGCCAGTGCGAGCGGCAGGCACTTTTCATCGGCTTCGCAGCTGATGTAACAGTTTCGGCGCACATATTCCGAAGGCGCCATGCTGAGCTGTGGACACATGCCGGCTTCCTTGATGACTTCGTAGTCGTCGTCCATGCGGTGCATCCAGTAAACCAAAAACTCCGCAGTGACCTCGAAGAATACGACTTTGAGGCGCGGGAATTTTTCGAAAATCCCGCCAAGCACCATGGCCACCAGAGGGGCCACGCAATTGAGCGGACGGCCAAGAATGTGCATCGGGAAAAAGTGAGTTTGCCGGTTAATCAAAGTGCCGACATCGCCGAGCGTGCTCGGGTGACAGAACAGCGGAATGTCGAGCTCCTGCGCGGCTTCGTAGAATGGCATAAACGATGGATCGTCCATCTGTTTGTCCTTCGTATAGCTCACTAGATGGGCCGACTTGAACCCCAGCTCTTTAACGCAACGCCGCAGTTCGTTCGGCATCTCATCCGGACAACCCGCGGGCATCATCGCCACGGGCGAAAGCTTGTCGCGATAGCCGGCGACCAATTTATACGCCCAGTCGTTGTAGGCGCGGCTCACCACGGCGCCCAGCGGGCCGGGATTCTGCGAAGCTATATCGATGGACGTTGGAAAGATCAGCTGATAGTCAATGTTTTCCCGCGCGTTGTCTTTCATGCGGTATTCCATGTCGTAGCCGCCTTGCTGCCAACGCATCACCTCGTTGCCGCGCCGGTTGGCCTCGGGATTGTAGAAAATCTGGTGCGTGATGGGTTTCTTGAAATTGGCGTTGGCCACCGGGTCTTCCATGGGCGAGAGCTGATGCTCGAACTTGGAGTAAAAGTATTTGCCGTCGCCGAGACGCTTGGGTGTGTACTTCGCGAAAGGTTCGGGAAGCCGGTAAATCTCGTCGAGCAACCAACCGTCGCGCAGGTGCGAATCTAAATCGATAATGGCCATAAATGCCCCTTTTGTTGCGGGTGATTACGCTTTGAGGGGTTGATGAGTTTGAAGCACAATGGCGACGATCTCACCACTCCGAAAGCTATTACAGCCGATAGGTGAGCGTCAAGCGGCAGTAAAAGTTCAAACCGGTCCAACGTTTCAACTCGTTCGAAACGTTAAACTCGAGGGCTGTGCTAGGAGGGATCCCGCGTCTACGGCGTTGGATCAAGGACCGGCGGTAACAACGCGGAATCCCAGTTCCGCAAGATCTTGATTGAATCCGGAGGGGAGGCGGCCACTGAAGCGAAAGATCGACACATCCTGGTCGCGCAGTCGGTTTTCGTGAAATGAGAGGATGCTCATGAGATCGAGGCGATAGCGGCGGCTGAGATTAATTACATCGGGCACGGGACTTGTTCTTGAATCGGAGGCGATCATGATCCGGGTGCCGCCGCTTTTGGCCGCGGTGATGCTGATCAATGCTTCGAAGACATCGGACTCCGTAATGATACCAATCAGCCGGGTGTCGCGCAGCACCGGTAATGCGCCGATGCGATTGCTGCGCAGCGTTCGCGCGGCTTCTTCGATGGGGCAGTCCGGCTTGGTGGTGATGACTTTTGTCGACATCACCGCGGAGACCGGCCGCGGCACGCTCTCTTCATGGACCTCGACGGAAAACGGATTTAAGTTGCTGGGAAAGCCCCGGGCGATGTCGTACTTGGCGACGATGCCGATCAGGCGCGCACCGTGGCGGCTCGGCTCGGTGATCGGAAAGTGGCGGAACTTGCGCCGGCTCATTTCCATCGCCACCTGCGAGATGGTCGTTTCGGGTGGGAGAGTCGCCGGGTCGGGGGTCATCCATTTTTCAACAAACATGGGATTCGCTCGGCTTCGTATGAAATAATTGCTGTTTTTGTAATCGGCCCGACGCCTGGATTCTTAAGAGCTGGAGTCGCGAAGTCATGGAGCATTGGCAGGGTCGATTTGCAGGCCGTTGAACGCGTAGTATAACGAGGGTGAGAAGCGAGAGCGAAGGAAGAACGCAATGGCACTGAGAATGGGCACATCGGAATTCGGCGGGACCTTTTATACACAAGGGACGGCATTCACGGAGCTGTTCAATCGCGGGCGCGCTGAGACAGACAAGTGCGTCGTGCAGACGACCGACGCGAGCATTCATAATGCCGAGCAACTAGACCGCGGCGAGCTCGAGTTCGGTTTCATGGCGTCGAACTGGATTGGCAGGGCCAAGGACGCCACACCGCCTTTTACCAAGAAGATCGCGTTGCGCATGGTTGCGCCCGCCAATGCCGGGCCGATGTTTTTCGTGAAACTTGCCAGTTCGCCGATTCAGAGCGTCGCGGATTTCAAGGGCAAACGCATCGCCATCGGCGCCAAAGGCAGCGGCATGGAGCAACACAGCCACACGATTTTCGGCGTCTTGGGATTGTCGTTCGATAGTTTCACGCCGGTGCACGCGAGCTTTGCCGAGGGCGCGAACGCTTTGATCGCCGGCAAGATCGACGCCCAGTTCCAGCCCCCGATACCCAATAAAGTCATGACCGACTTAAGTCAGCGCGCCGACGTGCGCGTCGTTCCCTACGCGCGCAGGCAGTTGGAACGAGTTCTGGCTGAAATTCCCTATTATCGCGGCGTAACGATGGAGAAAGGCGTTTTTCGCGGCGTCGTGGAGGATATCGCACAGCTTGCGGTGATTAATGTTCTCGTCACGCATGACAGCATCCCCGAAGCCATCGTCCACGACATGGCGAAGGCGATTGCGGACAACTTGGACTCGCTGCCGCAGATGAATCCCCTTTTTAAGGGATTGAAAAGTCTTTTCGAGCCGCTGCACACGCAGGGAGCCGCGGCTTTTGAATTCGGCGGAGTGCCGCTCCATCCCGGAGCGGCGCGCGCGTATAAAGAAGCGGGTTGGATAAGTTAGTGGTCTAAAGCCGGACGGGAACTCTCGCGAATCCAGGTCTCCGAACTTGACCTATCCACGTCTCAGCGCGGCGGTAGCGGGCCGGCACCGGAAAGTTTCTTTACCAGATCGATCAGCTCCGGCTCGCGCGGAATTTCGCGCAGAGCTTTGTCGTATTCTTCGGGCATCAGCGGCATTGCCGGCTCAGTGGTGAGTTTTTCATACGCCAATACGTACTCTCGATCCCGTAGAGCTTTGCGCGTCGCCTCTTTCAGAATATCAACGCGGTCGACGGGCGTGCCGGGCGGGACGACGAAGGGCTGACCCGTGCCGCGCAGCGCCCGCAGCAATTCGATCAACCTTTCTTCGCGTTTTGATTTGGCGAAGGTGTCGAGATCGGGGAGCTTGGCGAAGCGCGGGTGCGCATGAGACACGCCTTTGGGAATATCAAGAGTAGCGTGGAGGTCGATTAGATCCTTCTCGAGCCAGTGTGGATTTCTCTGAATCGTGCTGTCAACGATATTTACCCGCGCATCGATCTCTCCCCGGTCTATAACTAAGTCCAGCTCCCGGGGCGTGTAACCGGTCACGAAGCGAGGTTCCTTCATGTCCAGGATGTAGGCGAAGAGCCGGGCGGTTGCGTAAAGGGTATGGCCCACCGAAGGCGCGCCGATGCGGACTCCCGAAACGGACTTTAACTTGTCTTTTGAACTCAAGCCCGCCGCTTTGCGCGAGAGAAACGCGTAAGGCGCGTAACGCGCATGGGAACCCAGATAAATCATCTTATCGAGGTCATAAAGCACGCCGGATTCGCCTAAAACAGCGCCTTGTACCATGCCCGTTAACATGGCGCCGATGGTGAGACCGTCGGGCCGCACGGTTTTGAAGACATGGTTCGCGGCTTTTTGGCCGCCGGCGCCGGGCATATATTGAACGACGATGGGCGGATGGCCCGGAATATGTTTGCGCAATACGGGAAGGATCGCTTTGGTTCGCAAATCGCCAGCGCCGCCGGGATCAGTGCCGATGATCATCAGGATAGTTTTCCCGGCGTAAAAATCGGACTGAGAAAACGCGATGCCGGTATGCACTGACCAGAACAAAGCATAGAGAATCAGTAAAAAAGCGGATTTGGTCATGTGAATCGTCTCTCACGCGGCTGATATCATTCTCATGGTGGGACTCGCCTTGAGACGGTTTGGCGTTCCTGGTTGAAGGCTTCAGGTCAACTCGAAACTCGATTCGGCAGTTCCGTCTGGCCGGCCGGCGGTACTTGTTGTCATGTCAAAGTTGTCCGTGGCGTTTGCTGGCGTGAAACTTACTGCGCGCCTTGCCGGATTGTCAATGGCGCTACCGCGGCGTGGAGTTTGCGCCGGCGCCCCTGGGTAAAGACACACCCGATTTGCCGTGCGCGCGGTGGTTTCTGGCGAATTTGCCCTTTCCTCTGTGGCTCAGAACCTCCAGAAAGCCGCCAAAAACGGCAAAATGATGCCAAAACAGCACTGGAACGAAACCTGCGATATTGCGACCGGCATGGACGATGCTCAGGTCACAATCGCGGAAACTGCTTCGGCGTATTTACACGCGATTCTGAGCGTCGTCCGCCACAGCCTTTTAAAACCATAAAAGAATAAAGGCGTCTCATGAAGGCGCAGAGCAAAGCACAAGAGGAGGGTACTTGTATGTCGAATGGTAATTACTGGCACATGGTTTTCAATCAAAGCCGGGTCAACGGCGCCGATTACTTCGGCGATCGATTGCCGAACAACAGCTGGGATTGGCCGAAGAACACCTTTCTCCAAAGGCGCTTGAGCGAGCTGAAAAGACGGCCCTGGGACTGCAATGCCGAGGTTTCCCAGGAAAAACGCAAACCGGTCACATCCGGAAACCGTAAACGCAGGCAGCCGCATCACGAGCAGCCGAATTGGTTACGGACGGCGGAGTCGGTGTCGAGCGTGAAAGAGCACTAAAACCATTTCCGCGCGCGCTGTCCGCAACGGCGCACTTCGATACTCTCATTTCAGATCCAATTATCCGCCAGCGCATGGCGCGCCTTGAAAGGCGCGCCATGCTCCCGCCTTCGCGATTACGCAAGGGATTGGCAGCGTTGCTTGAACCGGATTCGCAGTTAAACCTGCGGGCCCTTGAGCGGGGAGCAAACCTGGAGTAGCGAAGGCACCCAACTTGTAAAGTTTCAAAGTCCTTTTCGATACTTCGCACTTCACCACTGTAAGCTTTACATTTCATCTTGAACCACCGATGATCGATGTCCGCTCAGAGGCAGAGACCCATTGACTTCGCTACGGAAGGTTTGCTCCTTGCTCATCGCGTCGGCGGGCACTGCGGAATCCGGGTTGAACCGACTGCGTGCAGATCTTTGTCGTTAAATCTCTTCTCCCCATCGGTTGCGATTTCGCCCCGCGAGGCTCTTTGTGGTCAAATTCATCATGAAATATGCGCCTCGTGGATATCGAGGTACCATGTGGCGATTTCTTCGCGGCTCGCGAACCAGACGCCCTCATGCGACTTGGCGTAGCCGATGAAATCGCGCAACGCGCCGATGCGGTGCGCTTGGCCCATGACGTGCGGATGCATGCCGAAGTTCATGAGGCGGCCGCTGGCGGCGCTTTCCGCGTAGAGTTGGCCGAAGCAAACCTTGAGGGTCTCCAGTCCGGCGGATGCCGACATGCCGCCGCGGGCGAATAGATTGAAATCGTTGATGTCATTGGAATAGGGCACGCAGACGATGGGGCCGTGGTGGGTTTGAATCAAATAGGGCTGGTCATCGTTCAAATAGTCGCAGTAGGCAATCAAGCCGAATTCCTTCAAAAACGCCGGCGTATAGACGGTGCCGCGGAGCGCTGATGACAGCCACGCCTTTGCCGGGCGCCCGATCGCGCGCACATATTGTTTCAGAGTGCGTTTGATAACCGCGCGCTCTAATTCGGGTTTCCCGGCATAGTAGGTGAGCAAGTCGTTTTGCGCCCAGTTGTGCGGCACCAGCTCCCAACCGCGCTGGTTGACGGCGTCAACGATGCGTTTCCGTTCGGTCATGATCATGCCGTTCACGGTGCAGGACGGCTTGACTCCCGCCTCGTCGAAGACGTCGATCAATCTCCAGACGCCGACTCGCTGCCCATATTCGCGCCAGGTCCAGTTGGCGGTGTCCCAAACATCGCCTGGCAGCGGGTGGGGTATGGTCATCGGCCCGCCGGTGAAAAGCGGTTCTCTCTGCCCCGGCCGAAATTTTTCCCAGTATTCCAGGTTGATGGTGAGAATTACGGCAAGCCGAGCGCCGTTGGGAAAACGTAGCGGGCGACGATCGGGCAGGGGAACATAATCGTACGAGGACGGCGCCTTGTCGTTGCTCATGATCTGTTTCGCCGAAGACTGAACAGAGCGCGAACCGGCGCAAGCGGCGGCTCTGACATCTTGACTCTATCAGCGGAGCTGGATCCCTTCCTTCGCTTTACGCACGATCGAGTAAAACCATCTTCCCTTTACTACGGACCATCGAGATCGACAACTGAAAACAAGCAAAAATCTGGCGTCGCACTATTGCTGGGGAAACAGCTCATAAAATTTTCGCGTGGCTTCCGCGCTGCCGCAGATATATACCGTGTCGCCGCTTTGAAAACGAAAGTCTCGGCCAAATTCCACTAGCAACTCGTCGCCGCGCTCGACGGCGACCACGGAACAGCCGGTCTTGGCGCTAATCCCCAGCTCATCGGGGTGGCGATTTTCCAAGCCACGCGCAGTGACCTTGGTGACCCGGAGTTCCGAATCGACGGCCACGGCTTCCTTGCCGAGGAGCCGCCGGGCCAGGAGTTGTCCCGATACCTGGCTGATGGAGAGCGCAAAGTCGGCCCCCGCCGCATAGATTCGATCGACGTTTTCGGCGCGGTTGACCCTGGCGATGATCGGTACGTCGGGAGCGATATCCTTGACGATCACTGTGGTGAAGAGCGTCGCGGTATCGGCGTTCAAAGCCAGGATCACCGCCTGGGCGTCGCTGATGTTGGCTTCTTGAAGAACTTTGGTGTCGAGCACGTTGCCGACCAGATTTACCTCCGGCCCTGCTTGCGCGTCCACGAGAAAAGTCCGCTCGCCGGCATCGAGCAACAGCTCGTTGACTTTGCGCCCTACCTCGCCGCCGCCGGCGACCACGAACGGGCCATGGCGGCGCAATTGTTTGACGTCGCCGGAAACCTCCATGAATCTTTGGATATTTTCCGGTGCGCCGACGAGCACGAGAATACCGCCCGGCTCCAGCCGCATGTCCTGCTGAGATGCAGTAACCAATTTACCGCCGACCCACTGGCCGATTACGGTTACGCCGGCGTGGTGGGCGAGATCGGCCTCCACCAACGTCTTGCCGGCGAGCGCGCTCTGGCGAGGGATGCGCACCTCGCTCAACTGGAGCTTGTGGCCCAGCTGCTGTATACCGGCCACCGTGGGACTGACTTTTTCGCTGGCGCGGGCCGCCAGCGCGGCGCCCAGAACATGGCGCGGTGTATACGCTGCGGTAGCGCCGGCGAGAATGATCGGCCGGCGGTGAAAGGGATCCTCCACCAACGCCAGAATCTCACCCTTATAGCCGAGTTGGCGCGCGGCGAGAATCGTGGCGGCATTGCGGTCGTCGCTGCTATTGACGATGAGGGCGCGGGCCTGTTCCAGATGGCTGTGCAGCAGCACGCCTTCGTCGAGTTTGCCGTAAACGACGCGGTGCTTGCGCTCTAACAGCCACCGGGCGTCGCCTTCATCTTCGTCCACCACCACCGTGATGATATTGGCGCGTTCCAGTTCCTCGAGCAGCGTCGCCACCGGTGGGCCGTAATCGAAAATCACCACGTGGTCGCGCACGTCAGGCGTGTCCTTGGGCAAGCGGGGCTCGAAGCGTTCCTCGAGAAATGGAATCAAATAAACTGGAAAAACCAGAAAGACCAGAAATACGCCGATGAATTGCACCAGCACTACGAAAAGGACCATGAGAGGATGCGACCACTTGGAGTCGGCGCCGTAGCCGGTAGTCGATAACGACTCGCCGGCCCATTCCAGAGCGTCCCAAAAGCCGCGCGGCTTATCCTCCAGATATGTCATGCCGGCCATGTACAGAAGCGCTGTCAGGGCGAGAAGAAAAAGGAGGCCGCCGATCAATGCCAATAGTCTTTTTTGCAGGCCGGTCACGGACTACGCGCTACTTTCTGTGAAACTCGCGGAATAGCCGCGCATCGGCGCTTCGGTTCCGTGCGAACCGAATAACCAAAGAAGGCCGTCGCGGACTTCGCAATTGACCTTCATATGGGGGGCAATAGGAATTTCATGGAGAAATGAATAATCGCCGCGGAGCGGTTCGCCGTTTACGCCATTGATTAGCACGACGCCGCGCAGAGCTTCAAGAAAGCTTACCAGGACCCTGATCCGTCGATAAGGGGCGCTTGCTTCGTTGTCACGTCGGACTCGCATCCTCACGTACTGCCGATGTACGCTCCGGTGCGAGCCCTCGCTCCGCCTCGCACCCACCGCCTTCTCGACGGCCAGGTTAATCAAATAGTCACGACCTTACGCACCGATCATGGCCAGGAATGGCTCGAATCCAGGCTGATATTTCATCGCCGGCATAAACCGGTTGATTCGTTGAGGACTTGATCGTAAATAGGGTGAGGAGGGTCCTTATATGGCTAATGGAACCAACGAAAATCAAAAGCTTTCAGTGCTCAATCCGGTGGGCTTTCCACCAAAGATCACGCCGAAACCAATGGCGCCGCGGCTCGACAGCCTCGACGGCAAGACGGTCTATCTGGTCGACCCGCGCTTTGACGACTCGGGACTTTTTCTGCGCCAGGTGCAAGATTGGTTCGCCGATCACATGCCCTCGGTGAAGACGAAGCTCGTGGAAATGTCGAGCGTCTACACCAAGGACGATCCGAAAACCTGGGAGATGATCAAAGCCAACGGCGACGGCGCCATCATCGGCGTCGGCCATTGAAGCACTTGCGCGCCGGCGGTCGCCGTGCACGCAATCGCACTCGATAGCAAATATGGTGTACCCACCGTTGCTATCCATACAAACGCCTTCGAGAAGGCGGTGCAATCGGTTACCCGAATGCACGGCATGCCCGAGGCGCGTTACACTTTTGTGCCTCAGCCGGTCATGGGCAAGACGGCGGAACAACTACGGGCCTATGTCGAAGGCAAAAGCCCGATCAGCGGCCGTCCGGTGATGCAAGAAGTCATCGAAGGGCTCACGCGTCCCGCCGAGGGAGACCGCATTAAAGAGATCAAGTTTGAGCGCTCGACGCCGAGACTGGTGGACTCCGACACGGACGAGAACCTGCATCGTTTGTTCCTGGAGAATAATTGGACGGACAAACTGCCGATCGTTCTCCCGACGGAAAAAAAGGTGAGCGAAATGCTCGCGCACACGAGCCGTAAACCGGACGAAGTCGCGGGGCATATGCGCTCGAACCAATTTCGCCAGTACTGGGAATTTACGGTTGAAAAGGTAGCCGTCAACGCGGTGATGGCAGGGGCGCGACCGGAGTATTTTCCGGTGATACTGGCGCTCGCCTCCAGCGGCGTGAGCGCGCGCGGCAGCACGACTAGCTCGATGGCGGCGATGGTTGTCGTCAACGGTCCGATCCGTAACGAGATCGCCATGAACTCCGGCACCGGCGCCATGGCGCCCTATAACCACGCCAACGCCACCATTGGGCGCGCTTATGGTTTGCTATCGCAAAATCTTCAGGGCGGCTCGCTGCCGGGGGACAGTTACATGGGCTCGCAGGGCAACGGCTACGCCTACGGCACTGCTACCTTCGCCGAGAATGAAGAGCGCAGTCCGTGGGCGCCGTTCCACGTGCAGCATGGATTCAAACCGACGGACAGCACAGTGAGCATTTTCACCGGTTGCCGCTCCACGGCGTTTACGCTCGGCGTGCGGGAAAAATATTGGCGTCAGCATGTACAGAGCATGCTGCGCGGCATGGACGCCCATAGCGCGCCGACTTTTCTACTCGATCCGATCGCGGCCCGGCAGTTTATCGACCGGGGCGGCTTCGACACCAAGGAAAAACTCATCCAGTGGGTTTACGAGAATGCGCTGATGCCGGCGGGCGAATATTGGGACTATCAGCTGATTCAGAACTATATTTATCCCAGAGCGACCTTCGGCGAGGAACCCTATGCCTCGAAACTCAAAGCCGCGCCGGACGAGATGATACGCATGTTTAAACCCGACGAGATTCATGTGGTTGTGGTCGGTGGCGAAACCAACGGCTACTGGCGCATTATGGGCTGCAACTATCAGAAGACGGTTTCGGTGGATGAGTGGAGATAACGTCGAACTTTCAAGCGTTCCTTACGTCTCCAAGCGTTCGAATCAGTTCCGACGGTCTGAACGAGAGCGATAGCGGTCGAAAGGCGTAGAGACGCTTAACGTCATAGAAACGAACTCGACATGGCAGATTTTGACGTTGTGATCATCGGCTCGGGACTCGGCGGCTTAACTGCCGGCTTATTCGCCGCGCGCCACGGCCTCTCCACATTGATCCTGGAATCGAACATTCCCGGCGGCCATTTGATCAGCATCGAGAAGATCGAGGATTTTCCCGGATTTCCGGACGGAATCGCCGGATATGACCTATGCCCAACGGTACAGCGTCAGGCTGCGGAACAAGGAGCCGAGTTTCAACGCGCGGAAGTCCAAAGACTGGAAGCGGACGGCCGCTTCTGGCAAGTGGTAACGTCAGAAGAGAACCACCGGGCCAAGGCGGTCATCGTTGCCACGGGTTCGGCGCTTAAAGAACTCGGAGTTCCCGGCGAAGCAAAATTGCTGGGCCGCGGCGTAAGCCACTGCGCGAGCTGCGACGGGCCGCTTTACAATGAGCGAGTGGTAGGAGTGGTCGGCGGCGGCGATTCCGCGCTCCAGGAGGCGCTCACTCTGTCGAATTACGCGGAATCGGTCATGATTTTTCACCGACGGAGAAAATTTTTCCGGCCAGCATGCTTATCTCCAACGAGCGTTGAGCGACGCGAAAATAGCGCCGCGCTACCGCACCGCAGTGGAAGAAATTTTAGGCGACGAGGTTGTGAGCGCCGTGCGCGTGCGCGATCTGGCGACCGATGAAGTGTCCGCAAATCGATTTGGCCGGTTTGTTCGTTTACGTCGGCATGAAACCGAACACGGCGTTCTTGCAGAACTCTTGAAGCTCAGCGATACGGGGCATGTGCCGACGGATGGCTGGATGAAAACCGAGCGTGACGGTCTCTACGCGGTGGGCGATATCCGTCAAGATTCCGCCGCTCAGGCGATCGCTTCGGCGGGCGACGGCGCCACCGCCGCCATCGCCGCGTACCGGTACATCAAGGAGACATTTCGCTAGTGTACTGTCTCACAAGCTTCGATTAATCAGTCGGCCTGCACTATCGTCATTCCCGCGCAAGCGGGAATCCAGGTTTCTTAAACTCATTTTGGAATCCGGCCCGCGCTCAGTCTTTGCATGAGTTGGCCGGAATGACGTCAGGAAATCATAGAGGCTGGATTTCCGACGTCAGCGAGGAATACGAGCACAGATGACTGGATTCCCGCTTTCACGGGAATGACGTACAAGACGCAATGTGTTTCGTCTTCCAACTTTGGAGTGCGGAGAAACTCGATGAGTAAACGAAATCTTTGTCTTTGCTCTGGGCGCCATCTTTTTGACTCTTAGCTTTTCCGCCAGCGGCGCAGCAGCCAACGAAAATCCCCGCGGATAGGATTCCTGTATGCGGCTCCGTTCCTCTCTATCGCGGCCCGTGTCGACGCATTCCGCCAGGGGCTGCGCGAGCTTGGATACGTGGAGGGGGAAAATATCATCATTGAGTATCGATATGCAGAGGGAAAACTCGATCGCCTGCCTGCGCTTGCGGCCGAGCTAGTGCGTCTCAAGGTAGACATCATTGTCACAGGTGGTGCGCGACCAACCAGTGCCGCCAAGGAAGCAACTGTCACGATTCCCATTGTGATGACGCAGGATTGGCGATCCTGTTGGAAGTGGGTTCGTCGCCAGCCTGGCGCGACCGGGCGGGAACATTACCGGATTGTCAACCCTTGCCCCGGAGCTAAGCGGAAAACGCCTGGAGCTTTTGAAGGAGGTCATTCCTAAGCTCTCCCGCGTGGCCGTCTTCGGGGACTTCGACCCGACCGGGCACCGCACATTTTAAGAGAAATGGAACTCGCCGCAAAGTCGTTCGGGGTGAAGCTTCAATACCTAGACGTACGAGGTCCGAAGGATATTGAGACTGCATTCCGAGCCGCAAGCAAGGGCGCGCTGAGGCAGTTCTTGTGGTGGCGGGCCCCCTCCTTAGTGCTCACCAAACACAGATTTTCGATCTCGCGGTAAAGAGCCGGCTGCCGGCGATATACGCACAGGCGAGAATCTGTGGAAGCCGGCGGGCTTATGAGCTACGGCGTGAGACAATACGGACTTGGACCGGCGCGCCGCTACTTACGTGGACAAGATTTTGAAAGGTGCTAAGCCCGCCGACCTTCCGGTGGAGCAGCCAAAGAAGTTCGAGTTCATCATCAATCTGAAAGCGGCTAAACAGATCGGTCTGACGATTCCGCCCAATGTGCTGGCGCGGGCGGACAGAGTCATAAAATGACATTTTCGATTTTATGATTTGCCGATTTTAGATTGAGGAGAAAAACAAATGCTTGAGAAAATCTGGATGCGATCTTCGAATTCTCGCTCCGACAATCTAAAATCCAAAGCATGTCCTGAGCCACGCCGAAGGATCGAAAATCCAAAATGGGTGGGGCTTCTCGCCCTCGTTTTTACTTTCACGCTGTGTGGGGCAGTGGTTCACGCCCAGGAAAATTTCTTCCAAGGAAAGTCGATAAGAGTTATCCGCGGCGGGCAGCCCGGCGATCTTTACGACCTTTGGACCCGACACATCACGACCTATTTGGGAAAACATATTCCCGGCAATCCCAATATTACGGTGCAAAACATGCCAGGCGCCGGTTCGGTGATCGCGGCGAATTATGTCTACAACGTCGCCAAGCCGGATGGGCTGACCCTGGGCTCGCTCAATTCGGCCATCTACATGGATCAAGTGATCGGCCGTAAGGAAGTGCAGTTCGACTGGGCAAAATTCAATTGGATCGGCACCCCGGAGTCGACCGAACTGTTATTTATCATTCGCGGTGATAGTCCGTACAAAACTATCGACGATTTGCGCAAGGGCACTGAGCCGCCCAAATGCGGCTCCACGGGCACGGCCTCGATCACCTATCACATCCCTAAGCTCATAGAGGACGTTCTCGGCGCCAAGTCTGTCATCATCGCCGGATATCAAGGCGCCGGGGACATCGACGTTGCCTTGGAGCGCGGCGAGTTGCAGTGCCGGCTGATCACCATCGCGGCGTTCTTTGGCCGCGAACCGCACATCACCTGGTACAAAAAAGGGTTTACCCGCCCGCTCGTGCAGACCGGTCGCAAACGCGATCCATTGCTGCTGGACACACCCACGTTCTACGAGCTGATGGATCACTACAAAACGGGTGATGCCGACCGGCGCTTGGTTACCCTAATCATGGCGTCGAACGAGTTTGGCCGGCCCTGGACCGCGCCTCCGAACATGCCTGCGGATAGAATTAAGATTCTCCGCGACGCTTGGAACAAAACGCTCAAAGATCCCGATCTCTTGGCCGAAGCGAACAAGCGCAGATGGCCGGTGGAACCGGTCGGCGGCGAGCAGCTGGCGGCGCTGGCGAAAGAAGTGATCGCCCAGCCGCCGGAGGTTGTTCATCGCCAGATTGAAAAAACTCTTGGCGGAATAGTTCAATTTAGGATATTAAGGATGAAGGCCCAGATAAGGGATAAAGTTCGAATCAATCTATCCTTTATCCGTTGAGCGAGCGGTTGGCGCAACCATGTAGTGGCCTTTTCATCTCGTACGGAGGTTTTATGGCAGCGAAATATCGCGCAGATCATATTGGCAGTCTTCTTCGTCCCGCTGAACTTCTTCAGGCCCGCGGCGCGAATGTTGGAGCCGAACAGCTGCGCGCGCTCGAGGACAAACACATCCTGCGAGTAATCGAACGGCAAAAGGAGCTCGGCTTCAAGATCTTTACCGACGGGGAGTTGCGCCGCGGCAACTTCATGAGTGATTTTAACGACGCAGTGGAAGGAATAGACGAAGGCGTGGCCGTTGCCCGTACCTGGCAAACCGGCGCCGGCGCGTCGCCTCGCCCCTCGATGGTGCCCGGCACGGTTGTCGGCAAGATCAAACAAACCCGGCGTCTGACCGAGCATGAATTCGCTTTCGTCAAGCAGCACAGTCCCGGCGACGTCAAAGTCACGTTGCCCACCGCCAATCAGTTTCCCGCGATCTATTTCAAAAAAGGCATTAGCGACAAAATATATTCCGATTACTCGGCGTTTCTCTGGGACATCGTGCCGGTCATCAAGGCGGAGATCCAGGCGCTCGTGAACGAAGGCGCGCACTACGTCCAGATCGATGCGCCGCGCTACAGCTATTACATCGATCCGAAATGGCGCGGCTACGTAAAAAATGAAATGGGACTCGATCCCGACCAGGCCCTCGATGAAGCGATTCGCGCCGATAACGCTTGTCTTGAAGGAGCGAATCGACAAGGCGTGATTCTGGCGATTCATCTTTGCCGCGGCAACAATCGCAGCCAGTGGTACGCCGAAGGTGGATATGACGCCATTGCCGAAAAACTGTTTGGGCAACTCAACGTCGACGCATTTCTCCTCGAATACGAGTCGGAGCGCGCCGGCACGTTCGAGCCATTGCGCTTCGTGCCGCGCGGCAAGACTGTCGTTCTCGGTCTCGTAAGCAGCAAGCTGCCGAGCTAGAATCCTCCGGACAACTTGAAGCGCCGAATAGACGAAGCGAGCAAGTACGTGCCGCTCGAAAACCTGGCGCTCAGTCCGCAATGCGGCTTTGCTTCCACGATGGAAGGCAACTTGCTCAGCGAGGACCAGCAGTGGCAGAAGCTTAGATTGGTAGCCGATACCGCCCGGAAAGTGTGGGGAACCGTTTAGCTTTGACCCGTTATATCAATGGTGATATCTATCATCGCGTTTAAGCGCTGGACAGGGGAGGCATCATGAGACGTCTAATTCTCGTTTCGCTTTCTGTCACGCTCGCGCTGTTTGTTTCGACCTCGAAGGGCAACGGCCAAACAATCAAGGTTGGCGCGGTGGTGCCTCTCACCGGGCGTTACGCGGCGCTCGGCGGTCAAGTTAAAACCGGTTACGAGATTGCCGTGCAGCAAATTAATGCGGCGGGGGGCGTGCCGGTCGGCGGCAAGAAGCTGCAGTTCGAAATGACGCTGTTGGACGATGAGTCGGACCCGACCAAAACCGTCGCGCGCCTGGAGACCCTCGCCACCCAGGGAGTCGTAGCGTATTTGGGAGGAGCGGGCTCCGATCTGCACGCGGCGGCGGCTTCCATCGGTGATAAGAACAAGATTCCTTACCTCGGCATCGCTTTTGCGCTTCACGGCATTCACAAACAGGGCTTGCGCTATCTCTTCTCGCCTTTTCCGAAATCGCCGGACCTGACAAATGAGACCTTCGTTTTCCTCGATGCGTTGATTCCTGCCGCGCAACGCCCGCGCAAAGTGGCGCTCTTTCTCGAACGGACGGACTGGGGCAAGGAAATGGGCTCGGGCTGGGAAAGCGCGGCCAAGAAGCATGGCTATCAGATCGCCGCCAGCGGCGAATACGCGCCGGGGTCGAAAGATTTTTCCGATTTGATTTTGAAAGCCAAATCGGCGGGCGCCGAAGCCGTCCTCGCGCTTCCATCACCGCCGGACGGCATGACCATCGTCAAGCAGATGAAGGAACTGGATTTCAACGCCAAGGTCAATATGTTCATTCGCGCAGCCGACCCGCCGGTGTGGTCGCAGAATCTTAGCAAGGATGGCGATTATGTGCTGCTTACGCCTGGCTGGCATTTCGCCGCGAAATATCCCAAAGTCGCCGAGCTGAACGAAGCGCACCAGAAACTCTTTAACCGCCCGTCCGATCCGCTTGTGGGGCCGTCCTACGCTTGCTTGCAGATTCTTGACGATGCGGTCACGCGCGCGAAAACCCTGGACCGCGACAAGCTTCGCGACGCCATCGCCGCTACAAAAATGACCACGGTGACCGGACCTGTTCAATTCCGCTCCGACGGCACCGGCGAGGTCAAAGTCTTCGTCCTGCAATGGTTCAAAGGCAAGCAAGAGTTGGTCTGGCCCAAGGAGTTTGCCACCGCGCCCTTCGGCTACCCTGCGCCGGCTTTCAGTCAACGCTAACCGCCATGAGGCCATACCCTGCGCTCCCGCTGCATATGCGCGCGCAGATATGAATGGAACATTCAATGCGTCAGGTGAGGCGATCATGAAATCGATAGTTTCAGCTTTCTTCGCAATGCAGATCGCATGGCTCGGCTTTGGCGTTGCGGCAATGGGGCAAACCATTAAGGTCGGCGTCGTAACGCCTCTCACCGGTCGCTACGCCTCCATCGGCAATGAGCTCAAGCACGGATACGACATTGCCGTGGAGAAAATCAACGCCGGCGGCGGCGTCCAAGTGGGGAACCGGCGCTTACTTTTGGAGTTGATCGTGCTCGATGACGAATCCGATGCAACTAAAACCGTCGCGCGATTGGAGACTCACGCCGCTCAGGGCGTGGTCGCTTACTTGGGAGGAGTCGGCTCTGATCTCCATGCCGCGGGCGCCACTGTCGCTGAGAAGAATCGGATTCCTTACCTGGGTGTGGGATTTGCCCTGGAGAGCATTCACAAGCAGGGTTATCGCTATCTCTTCTCGCCTTTTTGGAAGTCGCCGCAAATCGCCAGAGAAACCTATCGTCTTCTCAATGGCTCACTGGCGGAGAATCAACGTCCCAAGAAGGTAGCTTTGTTTCTGGAGAAAACCGATTGGGGACAAGAAATCGGCGGTTACTGGGAATCGTTCGGAAAGGAAGCCGGGTATGAAGTCGTCGTGAAGGGAGAATATGCGCCAGGTGCCAAAGATTTCTCGAACCTGATCTTACAGGCCAGATCAGCAGGCGCTGAGTCGGTCTTGGGCGTGCCATCGCCGCCCGACGGCATGACGCTGGTCAAACAAATGAAAGAGCTGGATTTTACCCCGAAGTTTCTGGTGTTGCTGCGCGGATCAGACTCGCCGTCTTGGACGAACAATCTTGGCGCCGCGGGTGACTACACGATATTGGGCACGGGTTGGCACGCCGGCCTCAAGTATCCGCAGGTCAAGGAGCTGAACGATACTTACATGCGCAAACACAACCGGCTGGCCGACCCCGTCGTAGGTCCCGGTTACGCCGTTGTCCAGATCCTTGCCGATGCGCTGACGAGAGCCAAGGCGGTGGACCGCGACGCGCTTCGCCAAGCACTAGCGAGTACGAATATGATGACGGTTTCGGGCCCCTTGCGCTTCCGCGCGGATGGAACAGCAGAGATTTCTGGCGTATTTATTCAGTGGCAAAAGGGGAAACAACATCTAATTTGGCCCAAAGAAAACGCCACGGCAGCCTTTGCTTATCCGGCGCTGCCTTTCAACCAGCGCTAAGTCACATTCTTGCCACCATAGTCGAAGCTCACATACGCTCGTAATCCCTTCTTGCCAATTCAACAATGCCCCTGCTGACTGTAAGGAAAGCTACCAAGACCTTCGGCGGCGTCGCTGCGGTCAAAGATGTCAGTTTGACCGTTGAAGAGGGCGAGATCCTCGGCATCATGGGTCCGAACGGATCGGGAAAAACGACGCTGTTCAATCTCGTCAGCGGTGTTTTTTATCCGGATAGTGGGGACATTTTCTTTCAGGACGAGCGTACCAATAAACTGCCGCCCCATCAGCTTTGTCATCGCGGCCTGGCACGAACTTTTCAGCTCGTGCGTCCATTCCTTGGCTTGACGGCCGAGGAAAATGTTCTGGTCGGTCTCGGGTATGGTCGTGAACGGCTGAGCGGCAGCAAAGCGCGCGACAAAGCCGGCGAGCTCTTGACTTCGGTCGGTTTGCCGGGACGGTCGAATCGTCCCGCGAACACTCTCACGGTGATGGATCGAAAGCGCCTCGAATTGGCCCGCGCCCTGGCGACGTCGCCGAAACTTTTATTGCTCGACGAATTCATGGCGGGATTGACCCCGACTGAAACCGCGGCGGCGATAAACCTCATTCGACAGTTGCAGCGCGGCGGTCTGACCGTCGTCCTGGTGGAGCATATCGTCTGGGCACTGCTCGATCTCTCGCATCGTATCGTGGTCTTGAGCGCCGGCGAAAAAATCGCCGAAGGCGCGCCGGCCAACGTAGCGAAAGATCCATGTGTCGTCGAAGTCTATCTCGGTGGAACGATCTGAAGAGTGAGGCAATGTTCCAGTCGTTCGAAGAATCTTCCGGAATAGACATTTGGAACGTTTGGAACTGTTGGAACGATTGGAACGGCTGTTAATTAAAAGATGCTCGAAGTAGAACACTTGCAAGTCGCCTACGGCCCGCTTCTCGCGCTGCACGGCGTCGACTTGATCATTCGCCCCGGCGAAATGGTCGCCCTGGTCGGCCCTAACGGCGCCGGCAAGTCGACCCTATTGAAAACGATTTCCGGTCTGCTCGCACCGCGCGACGGCGTGGTCCGATGGCGCGATGAAACGATCAGCGGCGTGTCACCGCAACGGATTGTCGAGCATGGCATCGCTCTCGTCCCGGAGGGGCGAAGACTTTTCGCGGCGATGTCCGTGCGCGAAAATCTCGAGCTCGGCGCTTTCACCGCCCGTGCGCAAAAAGAAAAACTCGCTCAGATGGAGCGAGTCTTCTCGCTCTTCCCGCGCCTTTTCGAGCGCCAGCGTCAAACCGCGGGATTACTTTCCGGCGGCGAGCAGCAGATGCTCGCTCTCGGCCGCGCGCTCATGGGGCTCCCCCGCCTGCTCCTGCTCGACGAGCCATCGCTCGGCCTGGCGCCGAAGATCGTCGAATCCATTTTTGCCATTCTCGCCGAGCTGCATCGCGACGGCATGAGCCTGTTGATCGTCGAGCAAAACGTGCACGCCGTCCTGGCCCTGGTCCAACGCGCCTACATCCTCGAAGGCGGCAGAATCGTCGGCGAGGGTGACGGCAAGAAACTGCTCGACGACGACCATATTCGGGCCGCGTACCTGGGCCCGTTGGCGCGATGAGTCGCAGGATGCACAAATTTGCCGGTGGCGGTTCCTGACGTTTGTACTGTATGACGAAAAACTTTTTCACCACGAAGCGCGCGAAGGACACGAAGGTTTCGGAAATTATTTACTTAAAACTTCGTGATCTTCGTGTCCTTCGTGGTGAATCTTTACTTTGAGTTCTTTGAGTCTTTGCAGCTAAAAATCCTTTGAGCGACAAATTTCGATGATGCTCACCCAACAACTCATTCTCGGACTGCTCGTCGGCGGTCTGTACGGTTTAGCCGCCGCCGGGCTTTCGCTGACGTTCGGCGTTCTCAGAGTATTGAACGTCGCCCACGGCGAGCTGCTCATGCTCGGCGGCTACGGCACTTTTTGGCTCTTCACCCTTTGGCAGATCGATCCGTTTGTCTCGCTGCTCGTTGTCGCCCCGGCGATGTTCGTGCTTGGAATGCTGCTCTATTGGGCGCTGTTTCAATTCGTCGTCAAAGCCCACGAAGAAACGCGCATCAAAAATTCGCTGCTCATCGGTTTCGGCCTAACGCTGGTTTTGCACGCCCTCGCCATTCGACTATGGACTGCGGATGAGCGCGCGGTGACCACGGCTTACGCCGGCGCGGTGATAAGGCTAGGCGGTTTGGCAATTCCGTGGTTGCGCTTGAGCAGCCTCGTGTTCGCGTTCGCGATCCTCACCGCGCTCCATCTGTTTCTCGCCAAGGCGCGTTGGGGTCGCGCGATCCGCGCCACCGCCGAAGATTGGGAAGCTGCGGCTCTGATGGGAATCCCGGTCGGAAAAACCTACCTGCTCGCTTTCGCCCTCGGCACCGCGCTCGCCGGAATCGCGGGAGGACTCGTCAGCATTTCCTATTCGATCAGTCCATCCATCGGTATCGAGTGGACGTTGAAAGCTCTGGTCGTCATAGTTCTCGCCGGCCTCGGCTCGCTCTTCGGCAGTTTCGCCGGTGGCATCATCCTCGGCCTCGCTGAAGCGATGAGCGTGGTGTTTCTCGGCGGTCCCTATCGCGAAGTCGTCGGACTGATTCTTTTCCTTATCGTCTTGGTGGTGCGGCCCCAGGGGCTCTTCGGAGCACGCGCATGAAATTGCTTGGCGCGGGACTCCTGCTCGCCGCGGCGTTCGCCGCGCTGCCGCTCTTTACGATGCGCAGCGATCTGCTCAATCTCGGCGTGCAAATTTTCCTCGCCGTCGTCCTGGCGCAGAGCTGGAATCTGCTCGGCGGATACGCCGGCCAGATCAATCTCGGCCACGCGGCATTTTTCGGACTCGGCGCTCTGGTCACGCGCACGCTTTGGGTCGGCGGGACGCCGCTGATCTTGGCGCTTTTTCCTGGCGCCCTCGTGGCCATGTTATTCGGATTGATTATCGGAGTCCCGGCATTCCGTCTGCGCGGCGCCTATTTCGCCATCGGTACTCTGGGATTGGCTGAGATACTGCGCATCACGATCGGGAATTTATTGCCGCAGATTTCCACCATCCCCGCCGCGGAACTTACTTCGTATAATATTTTACCACGCTATTATCTGACTCTAACCATGGCGATGGTGAGTGTAGGAGTGGTTGCATGGTTGGTCCCCTCGCGCCTCGGTCTCGGTATCCGCGCCGTGCGCGAAGACGAAGCCGCCGCGGAAGCCACCGGGCGTGAGCGCGCTGCGTCACAAGCTGCTCGCGCTTAGCGCTCTCCACGGCGCTGGCCGGACTCGCCGGCGGCGCCTTTGCTTACTATCATGTCAGTTACTACCCGCAGCATACTTTTTCCCCAGCCTGGACTTTCGACGCCGTGCTCATGTCATTCATCGGCGGCGTCGGAACGGTCCACGGGCCGGTGCTGGGCGCGCTCTTTTATGTGATCTTAAAAGAAGTGCTGGCGATACGATGGGTCGAGTTCCATCTGATAATCTTCGGGGTTCTTTTCATACTAGTCGTGCTGTTTCTACCCGGCGGGTTGGTTGAAGCGTGGAATCGCGCGCGCCGGTTAGTTTCTCGTCGCGCGAAAAATTAACATCTATGCCATCGGGGTAGAGCCACAGCCAAAGAAGAAAGGACCATCTTCACCACGAGCACGAAGAGCACGAAGGTTTCCGAGATAGGTTGTTAAAGAAATCACGTTCTGCGCATTCGAACGGGCAACCACAGGGGGTTGCCCCTACAAGTCCGATTCCTTTTTGTGTACTTTGCGCTCTTTGCGGTTAAATCTTCTTCCCTTCGTGCACTTCGTGCCTTCGTGGTGAATAGGAATTACAGCACTATTTCCTGAGTTGCTCGATCCAGCCGCTCGCGACGAGTTTTTCCAACGGTCCGCTGTCTCGGAAGTAATCCGGACGGTCGATCATCTCTTTCGGCACGGGCGTCGATGACGCGAGCTCCTCCAGGACCGCCTTGATGCCTCGATCGGTGACGCGCGGAATCGGCTTGAATAAGTTCGCGTAGGCTTCCACCGCCTTCTTGGCAAGCAGCGGGTCTTTCGGTTTGAGCCACTTGATATAGGCTCTTTCGCCGGCGCTGTGATCCTTTTTCATTAGATGGATCGCTTCGACGTACGCTTTGAGAAATCGTTCCACGATATCAGGATTCTCCTTCACAAAGGCCCGGCTGCTCACCACGCAAGAGGCGGGATAGACGAAATCGGTCTTGGATAAATCCAGCAGCACCGGCCAGCCTTTCTGCAAATAGGGCAACGCGAGATCGAAGGGCAACGCCGCGGCGGCAATCCTTCCCGTTTCCAACGCCGCAGCGTATTCAGTGCCGAGCTGGAGGATCGTGACATCTTTTTCGGCATTAAGCCCCGCGTACTTGAGCGCCGAGCGCAGATAGAAATGAGTCGTCGAACCCAGACGGGTCACCGCGCTCGATTTTCCTTTGAGCTCGGCGGCGCTTTTTATCTCCGGCCGAGCCACGAGATAAACAAGATCCGAATCCGCCGGACATGCCACGAGGGCAATATCACCGCCTTTGATCCGCGCCGCCAGAACCGACGCGGCGCCGGCGCCGGAGAACTGCAACTCCCCGCTGATAATCGCCAAGGTCGTCAAAGCGCCGGCCTGAATCATAATCACTTCAGGGTCGAGCCCGTACTTGGCGAACAGACGGCTTTCTTTGGCAACCCAGACCGGTAAATTGACGGTGCTGATCGTCGTGCCGTAGCGAAGGCGCTTCAGCTCTTGAGCGGTGCCAACGTCCCACCAAAAGCCACCGACGAAGGAGGCAAGCAAAAGCAATTTAAACCACCTCAGACTGTAAGCCGAGGAATTTAAGAGATGCGGGCTTGAAACCGACCGAAAAATGCCCCTGCCGTCATTCCCGCGAAAGCGGAAATCCAGTTCTCTCCCAGAACCACCTGGATGCCCGCCTTCCGCGGGGGCATGACGATTTGGGTTAACCCTATTGCCGCAAACACTGCTCATGTTCGCCTCGCAAACATTTCGCTGAAAATTGTTTCGCCTGATGAAGAGGGATTTCAAACATTCCCAATGAGGACTTTAAAAGTCACCGCTCGCAAATTCGTTGCTTATTCTTTCTTATCGGAAAAATATTGCCGTTCCACTTTCTCCGAATCGTAAGCGACAAACTTGTTTTCACCTTCCGCTCTCAGTTGCGGCCTTTCATTTTCATCGAAAAGCGCTGCTGCCCCTTCTCGGAGATCACCGCCGACCAGCGGCGGCGAATGAGATTCGACTACCGTGGTGACGGCGTTGGAACGATTCCACGCCCAGTGGACGCGATTCGCCGGGATGCGTGAAAGTCCCCTTTTTACAGTGGTAACCTCTGTCTTCCACGAAGAACCAGATTTCGCCTTCGAGCACATGATTAATCTGCTCCGAAGCGTGCATGTGCGGCCTGGTATGATAGCCCGGCGGTCTCGACACGACCAGGAGACTGCTCTCGTTACCGAAGGCCTGCCGAATGATCATAGAGCCTTCGCCCTCTCCGGTCTTGAGCACCACCTTTTTCTCCGGCACATTCTCGCGCTTCACCTGTAGAGACATTTTTTTCTCCCTCTCAAGAAAGTTTATCGCCCCAAGCATTCCAGAGCCGAGTCGAGGGACGCCAAGCTCGCAATGAAAAACCGTTGTCATTTCGACCAACGGGAGAAATCTTTCTTAGATCCCTCGCATTCGCTCGGGATGACGGGCTTCTGCCCCTCACGTTGGCACCCCTTCGACCAGGCTCAGGACATGCTTTGCGCGAGCAATGATTTTTCCGGTTCCCCAATCCAAAATCGGCAATCTAAAATCCAAAATCACTGGAGTGGCAGCGTGAACGTGAACTTACTGCCCTTGCCAACTTCGCTTTCCACCCAGATCCTTCCCGCCATGCAGTTCGACGAACTTCTTGGCCAACGTTAACCCCAGTCCCGTCCCCTCGCTCTTGTGCGCATAGTCCGCTCCCACCTGGCGAAATTCCTCGAAGATCTTTGGCTGGTCCTCCGGCGCGATGCCGATGCCGGTGTCACTGACTGATATCTCCACAGACACCGTCGGCCTGCCTGGCTTCAATCCCGATCCGCCCTCCCTCCGGTGTGAACTTCACTGCGTTGGAAAGCAGATTGAGAAGAATCTGCTTGATCTTGCGCTCGTCGCCGACGAACTCGCCAAGACGGTCGTCAACCGCAACGTCGAGCGTGATGCCATGCCTGGTGGCGCGCTCGCGCACAAAGGTGCGCGCGTTGTCTATAGCCAAGGGGAGATCGAACGCAGCCAGTTCCAGCTCCATGCGGCCGGCCTCGACCTTGGAGAGATCGAGAATCTCATTGATCAGGGATAACAGATGGCGGCCGGAAGAGAGGATGTCGTCGGTGTACTCGGCTTGTTTCTCGTTTAGCTCGCCGAACAATCTCTCGCCCAAGACTTCAGAGAAGCCGATGATGGCGTTGAGCGGCGTGCGCAGCTCATGGGACATGTTGGCGAGGAACTCCGACTTGTGGCGATTAGCCGCTTCGATCTGCCGGCTCTTATCCTCGATCTCACGGAACAGCCGGGCGTTTTGGATCGCCAAGGCGGATTGGGTGGCGAAGGTTTGGAGGAGATTCACCACTTCGGTTGAGAAGTTGCCAGCTTCCTTGCGCCAGACCGTCAAGGCGCCCATGATCCGATCCTCGCGCAGCAGCGGAACCGCCAGAACAGATCGATAGCCGAGACGTGCAAGCATGGGCCGCACGCGAGTACCCGTATATTCTCGCTCCTCTAAAATGTCCGGCACTTGAACTGGCGCACGAACCGTCGCCATTTGCCCCGTCGCGCCTTGCCCCGGACGGACCGGTGTCACCTGAAGCGCCTGAACTATCTCCCCCTCCATGCGAAAACTCGCCCTGAGGTGAAACTCTTGCGCAGCTTCGTCGAACTCGTAGATAACACCGCCACTGGTTCCGGAGAGCTGAACCGCAGTGGCCAACGATGGCGCTAAGCACGGTCTGAAGATCGAGAGTAGAGCTGACGGCTTGGCCAACCTCGCCCAGCGCTTTCAGTTCCCCAACCGATTGCACTAGCTCGCGCGTTCGTGCTTCGAGTTCTTGGAAGAGTCGCACGTTCTCGATCGCGATGACCGCCTGATCAGCAAAGGTTTCGAGGAGCTTGATCTGCGCCGGGGTGAAGGGGCGTACCTCGGTCCGACGCGCGATCAGTCCTCCAATGAGTTCTCCCTGCTGACGTAAGGGGACGGCCAAGAAAGTGCGCCAGCTGCCGGTGGCACCCAATCGCGGAAAATCATTTTGCGCGCGAACATCGGGAACGTGGAGCGTGCCGTGTTCGCGCACCCAGAGATACTCTGGCTCATCAATACCGATCTCAAAGCGCTGGCTTGGTACGGGACCAAAATGAGCCCGTGCAACCATAGCGCTCCCCTCGCGAAGTCGCAGCAGGACGTCGTCGATCCCACAAACCCGGGCGGCGCTCTCGACGATGGAGTCGAGGACCGGCTGTACATCCGTTGGCGAGCGGCTGATGATGCCGAGCACCTCGGCCGTTGCCGTCTGATGCTCCAGCGCCTCGCGCAATTCTGCGTTGCGCTCCTGGATCTCCTTGAACAGCCGCACGTTCTCAATCGCGATCACCGCTTGGTCGGCGAAGGTTTTGAGAAGTGCGATCTGCTTTTCTGAGAAGGGGTTGACCTCGGCGCGCCGAATCGTAATGGCCCCAATCGGGACACCCTCACGCAACAACGGCGTGGCGAGGACGGTGCGAAAGTCGTAACGTTGCTGGAGGGCCATGGAGTCGGGGAACTCGCCCTCAGACTCCGCCGCGACGTCATGGATGTGGATAGTTTGGCGGTCGATTACCGCCCGCCCGGATATCCACCCTCGCACAAGGGGCCTGGACTCACCCCGCGGAAAGGTCGGCAGATACCCGTACTGCGACACATGTCGCAGAGCATCGCCATCCACGAGGCGGATCAAGGAATCGTTCGCACCACAGACCCGCGCGGCATTCTCCGCAACGGCATCCAGCACTGGCTGCAAATCCGTTGGCGAGCTAGCGATCACGCGCAGGATCTCGCTCGTTGCGGTCTGCTGCTCCAGAGCCTCGCGAAGTTCTGAGTTGGTGGTTTCGAGATCTGCGCTTTTATGCGTGAGTTCCTGAAACAATCGCGAATTCTCAATCGCAATCACCGCTTGATCGGCGAAAGTCTGAAGGAGAGCGATTTGCTTTTCCGAGAATGGCCGAACTTCGGTGCGGCGGATATGAATTACTCCGATCGGGACGCCTTCGCGGAGCAATGGCGTAGCTAGTAAAGTGCGAACGGCCGTCCTTAAGCCTCCCGCACTCGGGAATTCAGTCTCCGCCGCCACGAGGTCGGGTACATGGATCGTCTGGCGATCGACAATCGCTCGGCCAGGGGGCGTGTCACGATCGATGACGCGGCCCTCACCCAGAGTGACTACCAAGGGGATCGGTCCAAAGTGCGCAACTAAACGTTAAAATTGCCATCGACGCGAAAGATGGCAGCATCTGCCGCGTCACAGAGTCTCGCCGCTCGCTCGGCAATCGCATCGAGCACAGATTGAAGATCTGCTGGCGCGCGGGCGATCATCCGCAGGATATCGCCCGTCGCCGCCTCCCGCGCGAGTGACTCGTCACGCTCGCGCCGCAATGACTGAATATTTTCTGCTTGTTTTGGCTGAGACTTTTTCACCACCGGTGCAGCGTGGTTTTGGCTTGGTTTTTCGGGAACCTTTCTTGGTGGTGGCAGCCATAAAATACGATCGGACCGTGCTGAGCTGACTTTTACGTCAGGTGATTACGGCGGTCAAGGCGAATATGATTCTCTGATTTTAAAAGGGAAAAATGCCCACGAGGTCGTCGGGTTCATTGACCCCCTCATTTAGTGTTGCTATCTTGGTTGCTACATTGAGGAGGAATCATGGCCAAGTTCGCCACCGTACGGGATCTTAAGAACCAGACAACTGCGTTGATTCGTGAAGCCGAAAAGGGAAAGGCTGTGGTCGTAACGCGCCGGGGAAAGCCTGTGGCCACGCTCAAACGGTATGAGCGACGGGATGTCGAGGCTGATGAACGGTATCCGACCAGTCTCTACGATAGCCTCAAGGAAAGTATTCTCGCTAAGCATCCGGAGCTCAAATCGGAGAGCCCGGAGGTTGCCCGACGAAGATTCGAACGGATTAGCGAGAAAATTAGAAGAGCCCTTCCATTTAAGACTTGGCAGGAAATGGATCGGTTCGTGAAAGGGGACCGCTTTGGTCTTCGTCGATAGCAATGTCTTCATCATCGATCGATTTTATCCACGGGACGCTCTCTACTCACAGAACCGGAGCTTTATCGAAAAGCTTCCTTTTCTCGACGCTGCCATTTCCATACTGACTCTGTTGGAAGTCTGCGGGGGTGCTTCTCACAGGCTCTCTGCCGGCGAGTTGGACGATTGGCTCTTTCGGTTTGACACAATTTACCCTGTTCACGTCATCAATGTGCACGGCCTCAGTCAGAAAGATGCTGAGGCGTGGTGGCACGATTTTGTTAAAGAAGTCACAGTCGCTATCGCGAAGAAGATGAGCTTTGGCGACGCCTTACTCTTAAGGGATGCCGAAAATTATAACGCCGAGGCCATTGTTACTTGGAATACGAAGGACTTTTCTCGTCGTACCCGGCTGGCTGTTCTCACTCCCACTGGCTACCTGCGGCAGTGTTGAGCCGGTTATCAGGCGATTTGACGGTTTGAACAGCCGTCTTCAATCGAAAATCCAAAACCTGTCCTGAGCGAAGCCGAAGGATCGTCGATCCAAAATCGACTAATGGCCGCACATGCGCTGATACCAACCGCCGGGCGCGAAGACTTTGCCGAACCATTCGCCGCGCAGTTGCGGGTCCACCTTGCAATCGACGACCATTGCGCCGTGCGGATGATCGAGCCACGGCCGAAGCCGGTCGAGATCCGTAATATCGCGGACAGTAATCCCCTGCGCGCCCATCGCAGTTGCGATGGCAGCAAAGTCATTATCGCGAAACAGAGCGCCGTCCGATGACAGTCCGACATTTTGCAGCAGATGGACCTCGGCGCCGTATGCTGCATCGTTGATGACGATCGCAAGTAAAGGGACGTTGTAGCGCACGAAGGTCTCCAGCTCGCCGAGAGTCATCATGAGTCCGCCGTCTCCCGGTGTTAAAACGGTTAGACGGTCGGGGCGGGCGATGGCGGCGCCAAAGGCGGTTCCCAACCCCAGGCCGACGGCTTGGTAGTCGTTGGAAAAAATGAAGCCCGCGGCGTCGGGCGCCGAGAGGTAGACGGCGGCCCAACCCATGCAATGGCCGCTGTCGAGCACCACCGTACGCTCGCGGGGCAGCATCTGATCGAGCTTCAGCATCAGCGCGCGCGGGTCGATGGTGTGGCCGTTGCTTTGATCCTCGAAGTCGTCGAGACGAAACTCCTTAATCTCGCGCCTGATTTCGGCCGTGCGAAAACCAATCGCGTTGTGTCCGCGGCGGGCCAGTTCCTCGCTCAGCGCTTCGGCGCTGGCGGCAGCGTCGCCCGCCAAACCAAGGTCAACCGGCGTAAGGGCGCCGATGGCCGCGCGCTCCACGTCACAGTGGATGATGCGCGCGGACGCGGCATACAGTTCGCGGTTCCGAGTCGTCCAGTGATTGAGGCTCGCGCCGAACGCCAAAATCAGATCCGCTTCGGGTATCAGCCTTTCACCGAGTGACGAAGCGAAGCCGCCGGAGCTGCCGACGTAGAAAGGATTGCCGGCAAACAAGCCCTTGGCCTGAGCCGTCGTTGCCAGGATCGCGCCGATCTGTTCCGCCAACTGTTCGAGCGCCTGTCTCGCGCCAGCGCGGACCGCGCCGCGCCCGGCGATGATCGCCGGCCGCTTGGCAGCGGCAACGAGATCGGCGGCCAACTTGATGGCTTCCGGTGGCGGGAGGCTGGCGGGCGGACGCTGCGCGGACACCGCCTGGAGCGCAGTTTCATCGCACGGCAGATCTTGCATGTCGGTGGGAAATTGCATGGCGACCGGGCGCTGCGACGCCCACGCTCGATTGAACGCGCGGGCGACATCGGCGATGACGGTATCGGGCTGTGCGCACTCGCTCAACTGCCACTCCCACCGAATTAAAGATCGCCGTCTGATCGACATCCTGATTGTGGCGCACGAATCGGATCGGCGAGTCGCCGGCGAGCAGCAGAAGAGGCGAGCCGGCTTTGCGCGCCTCGGTCAGCGCCGTCAGCGTGTTGGTCACTCCCGGCCCTTGCGTGACGCTGCATACGCCCACCCGACCGGTCACGCGCGCGTAGCCGTCGGCCATCGCCACCGCTCCTCCTTCGTGCCGGGCAGCGTAGTATGGCATATCCAAATCGTGCGCCAGGTGAGTCATAAAGCGCAGATTGCCGTCACCCATCAGGCCAAACGTCGCCTGCACTTCGAGTTTCTTTAACGTTTCACCGATGGCTTCGTAGACGCGCATTGCCGCTCCTCTTAATTCTCCGGATCGTAATTCACCACAGAGACGCCGAGTTCGCAGAGTTCGGAATATTTCCTAAGGATAAAATTCTTTCCTCAGCGTCCTCAGCGCCTCCGCGGTGAGTCTCCCGGAAGCATGAAGTCCCGTTTGTTATTTCCGTTCGGCCTGTTTGACCACCGCTTCGACCTGCAGCGCCGCGACGGCGCAGCCGGTCGACCATGCGGGCACGGGTTGGTAGGCGAGCAATGATCCGCGGGCGCCGTTCGCCGCCCCAGCGACAGTGACCCACGCGCGAATTTCATGCCCTCCTGGGCCGGCTTCTGCTTCAAGCTTCTCTTTGGGATAGCGCAAGAAGCCCTCGATCCGGCCACCGATAAACGCGTCGAGAAAACGCCGGTCAAAGTCGATTCCGATTCGTCCCGACTCCGGCATCGCCGGCCAGTGCGAGAGCCCGCCGCTGCCCAGCAGCGCGACGCGCTCCGGCCAGCGATCCACCGTGCGCCGGATTGCCGCTCCCAGCGCGTGGCAACGATGCAGTGGCGCGGGGATGCCCGCAAGACAATTAACGATGATAGGAATCACCGGCAGCTCGGTTCGCAGCATGTGGAGCGGGAGCATTACGCCGTGATCGAGTGCCAACTCCTGAGAAGTTGAAAGGTCCACCTCTTCCGCAACGCTCTCCGCGAGCGCGCGAGCCAGCCGCGCGTCTCCGCGCACGCCCCGGCGCGGAATATTGACGAACTTTTCGTCCGTCGGTCCGAAGAACTCGTCGGAGATGCCGACACAAAACGAGGGCATATTATCGAGAAAGAAATTCGCCCAGTGTTCGGACGAGACGATGACCCATACATCCGGTTGAGCAGCCGCGACCTGGGCGCGTAGTTCATCGTAGGCGCGGTAGATGGGATCCGACTCGGCCGCGAGCGGCAGGGAGGGCCGCGCAGTTATGCCAGGCGCATGGCTCGCCGCGAAGGCGCCGACGAGGCTCATGGCTGTTTCCCCCGCAGGATTGCAAGATAATCGGGAAAGCTCATGCCAAGCGCCGCGGCCAGCGGACCCAGCAGCAACGAATGAACTCCCATCTCGTAAAGCCGTCGGAAATCGATTTCCATGACCGCGTGCTGCTCGTCATCCGTCAACCGGTACTCAGCGACCAGTCTGTCGCGCTCGTCGAGGAAGCGATTCCACGTCTTCGGGTCACGATTAACGTGGAACAGAAGCTTCTGGACTTCGTAAAGGCTCATGGCGGTTAATCGCTTTATTTCCGTCCCGCCTGCTTGACCGCGGCTTCGGCATAGGAGAGGTCAACCAATTCTTTGATCGGTTTCATCTCTTTATATTTCAAGTAGCCAAGACGCAGATTGAACTCCTGCTGCGACATCATTTCTTTCTCTTCAAGCTCCAGGTTGGGACTGAAGACAGGCGCGCGCGTCTTGAGCAAGACGGCAGCGGCAACGCCAGTATGTTTGCTGATGATCTCGGTATGCACGGGAGCTTTCCAAGCGTTGAGCTCGGACAGATCTCTTACCGCGCGCAGATAACCGTTCATGAATGCTTTGGCAGCAGCATCACTCTTTTTCGCCCAGTCGCTATTCCAGAATGCCACCGTTATCGGAACCGGCTTCGCTCCGGGCTTGGCCTTGAGCGGCCGCACGCCTATGTTTTTTTCCTCTGCCTGCGTCGCGAATGGCTCCGTGATGATGCCGCAGTGGATGGCGCCATTGTCCAGGGCAGGCAACATTTCAGGGAATGGCAAGGTCTTGACGTCGACGTTGTCGATCCTGAGTCCACCCGGTTTCAACACCTCGTCTAGCACCCATTCCGTCGCCACGCCTTTGGCATTGATGGCGCAGGCTTTGCCGCGCAAGTCAGCCACGATCTTGAAACGGCCCGCGTCTATCTCTGCTTTGCGAACCACGAGGTAGTCCTCGACATAGGCAAAATGCATAGGCGCGACAAACGCCACCGGGAGCTTCTGATTCGCCGCGTTGAATGCTGCCGCGCCGAAGGCGCCGCCGCCCACTTGCAGATCTCCGGTGGAAACCTGGGTGAGAATCGCCGCGCCGCTGGGCAAGCGCACAAGCTCGGTGGTCAAACCTTGCGCCTTGAAATGACCGCGCTCGTGCGCCACGAAAAGCGGCGCAAACGATTCGGACGGAACAAAACCAATTTTCACGACGGATTGCGCCGAAACCGACCCGACGATCCCGAGCCAGATCGCGGTCGCTAAAAACGTCCCGAGGAATAGCCTCGCCTCCGACCACGGGATCGTCATGCCCGCGCAAGCGGGCATCCAGACGTTTTTGGGAAATAGCCTAGATTCCCGCTTCCGCGGGAATGACGCCATCAATTGAAATACCCTGTGATGAGTTTTTGTTAACAGTTGTCTTAGTAAGGGGGTTATTATCCGATCCCAGCACGATTTGTTC
This sequence comes from uncultured delta proteobacterium, assembly GCA_963840855.1. Lineage (GTDB taxonomy): Bacteria > Desulfobacterota > Binatia > UBA9968 > UBA9968 > DATACQ01. Next base: position 50,706 of record CAWJBB010000072.1, on the reverse strand, counting down.
CGGTTCATGTATTTTCCTCCTGCAGAGAGATTAACATCACGTCACAAGAACATAGCAGCGCTCGACCGCTGCTGCCAAGGCATGAGCCGCCGGCCGATTCGTTCCAGGCCATAGGTGAGAGTCCAACCGAGGGCGCCGATCACGACAAAGGCCGAGAACATATCCTTCGCGGAAAAGGTCTGGCCTGCCGTCCAAAGGAAGGCGCCGAGTCCTTCTTGCGCCGCTGTCAGCTCAACGGCGATCACGAGCACCAGAGTAAGACCCAATCCAATTCGCATGCCCGTGAAAATATCAGGCAAGGCTGAGGGAAATAGAACGTAGCGGAATAACCGCCAGCCTGTGGCGCCGTAGTTTTTGCCCGCTTCTAAGATGCTGCGATCCACCGCCAACACGCCGCCCGTCGTGCTCACGGTCATCTGCACGAAGCTTGTCAGCGTGGATGTGAAAATCAGCGTGCGCTCGTTGACACCTAATACCAACATCACCAGTGGCAGCAGCGCGATTTTCGGAATCGCATAGAGCGAATTGAGGATCGGTTCAAGAGCCAACCTCAGGCTACGGGACATTCCCAGGCTCAAGCCGAGGAGCACGGCTGGTATGAGTGCAAATAAAAAGCTCAGTGAAAGTCTGTATAAGGTCACGCCGAGATGGCGCCACAGCTCACCGCCGGCCAGAAGCCCGACGAGGTGAGGTCCCAGTTGGCTTGGTGGAGGGACGTAGTTGGCTCGAAGGACTCCCGCCAGCGCCAACAGCTCCCACACGACGACGGCAATCACCGGAGAAACAAAAGCTAGCGAAGATCTATGCTGTCGCGCCATTATCGCTGTCCCTTCAATCGCAACAGATCTGCTTGCCACGGCATCAAGCGACCCGCGAGCGCTTCCAGTCCGTAAGTCACCAAGGTTCCGAGCAGCCCAATCAGGACGAGCCCGACGTACATTTCCTCGATGCGCAGGATCTGCCACGAGTGCCAGAGGAAACCGCCCAGACCATGTTTGGCGGCGACCATTTCAACGGCCACAGTGACGATGAATCCGACTCCCAGGGCGAGGCGGTAACCGATAAAGAGATGCGGCAGCGCCGCGGGGAGTATCACCCGCATGAACAGCCGCCGGCCGGTGGCGCCATAATTCCGGCCAGCCTCCAGAAGCGTTCGCTCCAGCCCTTCAACTGCGGCGGCAGCCTGCACCACGATCAAGAGAAACGGCGTGATCGCCGCCGTCAAAAGCAATCCCCATTCGCTGAGACCGAGATAGAAAATGACCAAGGGAAAAAAAGCGATGCTTGGGATGGGAAACAAAAGCCGAACGAGGGGATCGGCTGCCATGCGCATCTCGATCCACCAGCCCATCGCGAGCCCGAGCGCCGTGCCTGGTATCACTGCCAAGAGGAAGGACGCGAACAATCGTCCCAACGTCGTCGCTACATGGAGCCACAACTCGCCGCCAAGAGCCAAGCTCAAAAGACTGCGGGCGATGTTCGTCGGCGCTGGAAAGAAGGCGGCGCGCAGCATGCCGATGTGGACCAGGGTTTCCCAAGCGGCGAACATGACCAGCAAAGTCGCCAGCGGAATCGCGACCTCTCGAGATAAAAGGCGGGAAGAAGTCATGTTGGGCGTTTATCCTCCGAAGGCCATTAACGAACTCTCCGAACTTGGCGTACTTTGCGCCTTTGCGGGAAAATATTCTTTCCGGATTCGGATTTTACTCCCGCCAAGACGCCAAGGCGCAAAGTTTGGAATTGTTGTCATTTCGACCAACGGGAGAAATCTTTCTTAGATCCCTCGCATTCGCTCGGGATGACGGGCTTCTGTCCGTCACCTTGGCGCTTTTGCGTCTTTGCGCGATAGATTTCTTTTCCGATTCGGATTTTATTCCGCCAAGTCGCCAAGGCGCAAAGTTTAGAATTGTTGTCATTTCGACCGAAGGGAGAAATCTTTCAGATCCCTCGCATTCGCTCGGGATGACGGGCCCTCAGCCCGTCACCTTTGCGTCCCTGCGACCTTGCTCAGACCATGCTTTGCGCGAGTCATGGTTTTTCCGAAACCATCGCCATATCTACTTCGTCTTTGAGCGAAGTCCAGATATCCAACGAAAGCTTCGTGTAAGAGCTCCAGCCGCGCATTTCCATGTTGCGCGGACGCGGCAGCTCGACAGTGTACTCAGATTTGATGCGCCCCGGCCTGGCGCTGAGCAGCACGACTCGGTCGGACATATAGACGGCCTCGTCGATGCTGTGCGTAACGTACAGAACGGTTTTGCGTTCGCTTTCCCATACCCGCAGCAGTTCCTCTTGCAGAATCGTGCGCGTCTGCGCGTCCAGCGCGCCGAACGGCTCATCCATCAACAGGACCTCGGGCTCCGCCGCCAGGGCGCGGGCGATTCCCACCCGCTGGCGCATGCCGCCGGAAAGCTGGTGCGGGTAAGCTCCGGCGAAGGATTGCAGTCCGACCCGGGCAAGCACGTTCCGCGCTCGATCCAGGCGTTCGGCTTTGAGTATGCCGCGCATTTCCAGAGAGAAGACAACGTTGTCGAGCACGGTGCGCCACGGAAAAAGCGCGTATTCCTGAAACACCAGCGCCGTCTTTGGCCGGCCATTGCCTTTATCGCTTGTGGAATAAATTTGTACGGACCCTGCCGTGGGGCGCAAGAGCTCTGCGACGATGCGCAGAAGCGAAGACTTGCCGCAGCCGCTCGGTCCCAAAAGCGCGACAAACTCGCCATCGGCGACCGTGAGGCTCACGCTCGCTAATGCCGTGACGGTTGAGAAATCGCTCTTGTATACATGCTCGACATCGCGAATTTCGATCTTCGTTGAGTCCGTCATGGGCTTGCCGGCTGCCGCTAAAGAGGCGCGGATTATAACATGGCGATCGACTGGGACAAGGCTCAACAGCATGTTTGCGGCCGCGACCCGTACGCAACCAGGGTCTTGTCAAAGTCGTGTTGAGCAGATGAAAATCCCTCTAAATCTCCCTTTACAAAGGGAGACTTTCTATTCCACCCTTTTGAAAAAAAAAGGGGGGGCAGGGGGATTTTTTGACAAGCGTGAGTTGTGAATTCAATCCAGCAAAGTGCAAATGACTTTGACGTTGCCCCGCGTATGCAAAGGCTCGTCTTGCAGTTCTTTCCTATGGAGAATAGATTCCGATGAGCGCTTGACGATTGATTGTGGCCAACGGCAGGACGAAGGGCTTAATGGGACCTACAAGAAACCGCGAAGAGATCGAGGGGGAGCAGTCTAAACGATTGCGACGGATGCTTCAGGCGGTCCTGCAGGCGAACGAATTTTACCGCAAAAAACTTTTGCAGAAGGGCCTCACGGATGCCGGATCGCTGGACGAGCTGGCGCAACTGCCTTTCACTACGAAGGGCGAGCTGATCGAAGATCAGTTTCGATATCCTCCCTATGGGACCGACCTGACCTTTCCCCTGGAAAAATACGTCCGCATCCATCAGACCTCGGGCACCACCGGAAAACCCATGTACTGGCTCGATACCGAGGAGTCGTGGAATTGGTGGGCCGACTGCTGGAAGGTTATTTTTGAAGCGGCCGGTGTCGGCCCTGGGGACCGCGTTTTTTTTGCGTTCTCGTTCGGGCCATTTATCGGTTTTTGGGCCGGTTGGGAGGGAGCGCGAAAGGTCGGCGCACTGGCGATTTCCGGCGGCGCGCAATCCACGGCGCAGCGGCTGAAATCGATTGCCGATTACGGCGCCACCGTGCTTGTTTGCACCCCGACGTACGCGCTCCATATGGCGTCTGAAGCGAGAAAAGCCGGAATGGATCTCGCCAAAGATTCCGCCATAAGGATCACCATCCACGCTGGTGAGCCCGGCGCGAGCATTCCAAGCACAAAAAAATTGATCGAAGAATCCTGGGGCGCGAAATGTTATGATCATGCGGGCGCCACCGAAGTGGGAGCTTTCGGATTTGAGTGTCAAACCCAACCCGGCGCCATCCACGTCAACGAAAATGAATTCATCGCTGAAGTCATCGATCCGAATTCCGGCGAAGCGACGAGAACAGGAGAAAAAGGCGAGTTGGTGATCACGAACCTCGGCCGGATCGGCAGTCCCGTGATTCGCTACAAAACTGGAGATCTGGTACAGTTGCGAGCCCAACCCTGCCCCTGCGGCCGGCCATTTACCATGCTGGAAGGCGGAGTGCTTGGCCGGGCGGATGATATGGTCGTGATCCGCGGCGTGAATGTTTTTCCGAGTGCCATCGAGAATGTTATGAGAGAATTTCCTGAGGTCGAAGAATTTCGCGTCGAAACTTGCGAGCGGCAAGCCATGCGCGCGCTCAAGCTCATAATCGAGCCAAGTTCCAGTCAAAGTTCAGCCGTGGGGTTGCAAGAGAGAGTTTCCAGTCTCGTGCGCGAGCGCATCGGCCTTCGTCCCGAGGTCGAGTTGGTTGCGCCCGGAAGCTTGCCCCGATTCGAGTTGAAGGCGAAAAGGTTCTTCAAGCTATAGCAGGCTGCTGAAAAAGACTCATATGCCGATTGCCCTGAGCTTTGTCGAAGGGTGCGCTCAATCGCCTCGCTCCAGCAGCCTGCAAATATTATTGTTTAGCAATTTGCTAGGACGAGTATGAGGAAGAGCAGAAAAAAAGAAGCCGACGGCGAGTTGGCCAAAGTGCTCTTACGGCTTCGAGTCAACGGCGAGACCCACGAGGTGGCCACCGAAATCAACAAGACCTTACTGGAGGTCTTGCGTGAAGATATGGCTCTTACCGGGACAAAACATGGATGCGAGCTTGGGGAATGCGGCACCTGCTCCGTCCTCGTCGATGGCAAGCCGGTCTTGTCGTGTCTGATGCTCGGCATCGAAGCGGTGAATGCCGAGATCGTCACCGTCGAAGGAATGATGCAAAACGGCAAACCCCATCCGCTGCAAAAAGCCTTTGCCGATCTCGGCGCAGCGCAATGCGGTTATTGCATCCCCGGAATTCTACTGACGGCACAGGCGCTGTTGGACGAGAACCCGAACCCGAGCCGTGACCAAATCCGGCAAGCCCTGTCGGGAAATCTTTGCCGCTGCACGGGGTACACAAAAATCTTGCAAGCGGTCGAGCTCGCCGCGAAGGAAATCGCGGCATGACATCGTTAACCAGATTAACTACCAGTGCGATTAGAAAATCCCCCTTAGTCCCCCCTTTGTCAAAAGGCGAAACTGCACAGCAAGAGAAATTTCCCCTCTTTGAAAAAGAGGGTCAGGGGAGATTTTGGACAAGAGTGATTGGATGACAAAGAAGAAACTCTCCGTAATCGGCAAGCCGCTCCGCAAAATCGACGCCATGGCAAAATGTGCCGGCGAGACGGTTTTTGCGGATGATCTCAATCTGCCGCGCACGATTTACGCCAAACTCTTGCACAGTCCCCATCCTCACGCGCGCCTGCTCAGTATCAATGCCGCGCGGGCTCTCAAGCTCGACGGCGTCTTCGCGGTGATCACCGGAGGAGATCTGCCGCAAAAATTTGGCATCATGCCTTCAACCGAAGATGAAGAGGCGCTGATCACCGAAAAGGCGCGCTACGCCGGCGATCCCGTCGCCGCGGTGGCCGCCGCGAGCGAGAGCCTGGCGGAAAAAGCGCTGAGCTATATCGATGTGGAGTACGAGGTGCTGAAACCGATTCTCTCCATCGAAGAAGCGCTTGCGTCAACCGATGAGAGCCAAAGAATTCATACCTGGAACCGCCACGCAAATATTCAAAAAGCAGTCTCGTTCGAATTCGGCGATGTCGACGGCGGGTTCGCAAACTCGGATCATATTTTCGAGGGCACATTTTTCTACCAGGGCAATACCCATCTGCCGATGGAGCAATACGCCGCGGTGGCGTTCTACGGTCCGGACGATAAGCTCACGTTGTGGTCTTCGACCCAGACGCCGCATTATGTCCATCGGACGTTGGCCAAGGTGTTGGGTTTGCCCGCGAGCCGCATCCGCGTCGTCGCCACTCCGGTGGGCGGCGGGTTCGGCGGCAAGAGCGATCCGTTTTCCCACGAAATCTGCGCCGCCAAACTCTCGATGATCACCAGAAGACCGGTCAAGATCACGCTCACGCGCGAGGAATCATTTTATGTCCATCGCGGCAGACATCCGGTCAAGATGTTTGCCAAAACCGCGGTAAAGAGCGACGGCACGATCCAAGCGATGCAGTTTAAAACTTATCTCGATGGCGGCGGCTACAGCAGCTACGGCTTGGCTTCGGTCTACTACACAGGCGCGCTGCAGACGGTGACTTATAAAGTGCCGGCTTATAAGTTCGAAGGGGTGCGCGTCTTTACGAACAAGCCTGCGTGCGGGCCGAAGCGCGGCCACGGTACGCCGCAGCCGCGCTTTGCTCAGGAGATTCAACTCGATGAAATCGCCGAAAAGCTCGGCATTGATCCCATCGATCTGCGCCTGAAGCAACTGGTAGAGCCCAATAGCATTACGGTGAACGGCTTGCGCGTCAGCACTACCGGCCTGCGCGAATGCACGGCGCGCGTCGCCGAGCGCGCCGAGTGGAAGAATAAATTCCGCAAGCTTCCCTTTGGCCACGGCGTAGGCTTCGCCGCGAGCTCTTATATCAGCGGCGCGGGACTGCCGATCTACTGGAACGACATGCCGCACTCCGGCGTGCAGATAAAGCTCGACCGCAGCGGCGGTGTCACCGTGTTCTGCGGTTCCATCGATATCGGTCAAGGATCGGATTCGATCCTGGCCTACACCGTTGCCGAGGAGTTCGGCATCGAACCGGCCGACATCAGAGTATTAACCGCGGATACGGATTTGACGCCGGTGGATCTCGGCAGTTACTCCAGTCGCGTCACCGTGATGACCGGCAACGCTGCGGTGCAGGCTTGCGGCAAGCTCAAACCCATGCTGCTCGAAGCTGCGAGCCGAGCGCTGGAAGTGCCGCCGGACGATCTAGAGTTCGCTGCAGGGAACATTCGCAGCGCTAGCTTTCCCGAACGCGGCATTAGCTTCGCGGATGCGGTACGCAAAGCCGAGGGGAAACACGGTACTCTGGGCGCCACCGGCAGCTACTGGCCGCCCAAGAACCCGCGCGACTTCAAGGGCTCGGGCGTCGGTCCCACGCCGGCCTATAGTTTTACGACTTCCATTGTCGAGCTTCATTGCGACAGCGTCACGGGCGAAATTAAAATCGACAAAGTCTGGATCGCGCACGATTGCGGGCGCGCCTTCAATCCGCTGCTCGTCGAAGGTCAAACCGAAGGCAGTGTTTATATGGCTCTCGGCGAGGCTTTAATGGAGGAGCAGATCTTCCGCAAAAACGGCTTGCATAAGATCCCGTCCATCTTGGAGTACAAAAGCCCGACGACTTTGGAGACACCGGAGATCGAGACTATTCTGGTCGAGACCAACGATCCCGAAGGACCCTACGGCGCCAAAGAAGCCGGCCAGGGACCGCTACTGCCGGTGGTTCCCGCGGTGGCCAACGCCGTCTATGACGCCATCGGCGTGCGCATCCACGAAATTCCGATCACGCCGGATAAAATTCTGCGAGCGCTCGAAGGCCGCTTGAAGCCAGTGTCCATTCCTGAATTTAAATTTCCCGCGCCGATTAAATGGCAGCCGGGCGAAGGTATCGAAGTGAAGCAGAAGAGTTGAGCTTCGATGCGAGAGTGCTCACTGAGACAACAGTTGTTGTGGGCTTAATACCTTCCCCCCTCGCGGGGGAAGGTTAGGATAGGGGGGATGAATAAGAACAACGCCAGAGCGCTGAGAAAAAACCGACAGACGCAGAGCGCGTCTTATGGCAGCATCTTCGATTGCGTCAGATTGGTGGATATAAGTTTCGGAGACAGCAACCTCTTGGACCGTACATTGCAGATTTTGCATGTTTAGAGAAACGCTTGGTTGTGGAAGTAGATGGTGGGCAGCATAGCGAACACTCTGCGTACGATGCTCGACGCAGCAGATGGCTCGAAGCGCAAGGATTTTCTGTTTTGCGGTTCTGGGATCATGAAGTTCTAAGAGATATTGAGGTGATTAAGCAGGTTATAGGACAAGCAGTCGGTCTGAGTGAGGCACCCCCATCTTAATCTTCCCCCGTCAAGGGGGAAGAAACTCTACTCGGAGATATAGTAAGCCACTTTAAACGACATCAATTTCTTGAGATATACGGATTGTTCGTCTGAGGTAGAGGAAAATGCTTCGACTACCTGAATTCAATTACTACCAACCGCGCTCGCTGAAACAGGCAACGAAGGCATTAGCCGATCTAGGCTCCGATGCGATGCCCGTGGCCGGCGGCACGGACGTGTATCCGAAAATGAAGCGCGGGCAATTTACGCCGCGCCATCTAATTTCACTAAGAGCGCTGCGCGAGCTGAAGGAAATTCGCCAGAGCAAGGAGGGACTGTGGATCGGCGCCGGCGAAAGTCTGACTGCGGTTTCAAATCATCGTCTGATTGCAAAACATTTTCCGGCGCTCGCGCACGCCGCGGAATCGGTCTCGACCCCGCAGCTCAGGAACATGGGAACCATCGGCGGCAACGTTCTCGTCGATACCCGCTGCAACTACTACGACCAAACGCATTTCTGGCGCCAGGCGGTGGGGTTTTGTATGAAAAAAGACGGCGACATCTGTCTGGTTGCTCCCGGCAGCGCGAAGTGCCTGGCGATCGCGTCGTCGGACACCTCGCCGGTGCTCGTGAGCTTGGGCGCCGAAGCCATTCTGGTAAGCAGACAAGGCGAGCGGCGTTTGAAGCTCGAAGATTTGTATCGCGACGACGGAATTGATTATTCAACTAAGGGTAACGATGAAGTGCTGAAAGGATTGATCATTCCCAAGGCGGCGTTGGGACGGCGCAATGTCTATTTGAAACTGCGCCGACGCGGGTCGTTTGACTTTCCGATTCTGGGAGTGGCTGCGACCATGGACGTCGATGAACAGGGCGAGTGCCGGCACACGACCGTTGTGCTAACCGCCGTTGCCTCGGCACCCAAGGTCGTGGCCGAAGCGATGACATTGCTGCAAGGCAAAAAAGTCACGCTTGATTTGATCAATGCTGTTGCCGATGCCGCAGCAAAAATTTCTCATCCGCTGGACAACGCCGATATGGATTATTGGTATCGTAAGCGGATGGCGAAAGTGTATACACAGAGGGCTTTGGCGCAGGTGGCGGGAATAGATTCGTCGGCATAGTATGAGAATTTATTGCTACCATTTTTCTGGTCTTGACAATCGTTGTCCGAACCGGGAGAGCGAAATTCCCTTCCGGATAAACTGTTCGGGCGCAGGCCGCCGACGTCATTCCCGCGAAAAGCGGGAATCCAGGTTGTTTCTGTGCAGTTTCTGGATGCCCGCCTGCGCGGGCATGACGATCCTGGAGTGAGCTTTGTGGGGCGTTACTCACAAAGTTCTGAGTGGGTGAAACGATGCACATGGACCTGAGAGCCTTCCTCGACGATCTGCAAGAACGGTTACCTTACGATTTTGTTCGCATCGAGCGAACTGTCGCTCCCCATCAGTTCGAGGTAACGGCTCTGTTGCAACACCTCGAGAATCAGAAAAACTTTCCTGTCCTATTATTTGAAAAGCCCCTCGATCTCAATGGCAAGCCATCCGCTTTCCCGCTGCTGAGCAATGTTTTCGCAACGCGCCAGCGCTGCGCGCTGTCTCTCGGCATGAAGCCCAACGAAGGTGACCTCCCGCTGAGCCTGGAGTATGCGCGGCGAGAAGATATGTTGCTTGCTCCGGTAAGGATTCCTAGGAGCGAGGCGCCGGTCAAACAGGTCATCAAGCGCGGCGACGAGGCAACTGTTTACGATCTGCCCGTCGTTCGCCATCATGCGATGGATCCGGCACCATATATAGACATGACTCCGGTAATGAAAGATCCGGATGGAGGCTTTTACAATATTGCCTTTCAGCGCAACATGGTGAAAGGTCCGAGGAAACTTGGTCTGCACATGTCGCCGAGGCACAACTGGCAAATCCACCGCAAGAACGAAGAGAAAAACCGGCCGACGCCTGTAGTCATCGTCATTAGCCATCATCCGGCATTTTATTTGGGATCGCTGAATGTCTCTCCATTCGGTGTGGATGATTACGCCAAGGTCGGCGCCATTATGGGCGAGGCGCTTCGCCTCACTCCATCGGAAACTTTGGGAGAAGACTTCATGGTGCCGGCCGATGCCGAAATGGTGATCGAAGGCCATGTGCTTCCCAACGTGAAGGAGGTGGAAGGACCCTTCGGCGAATTCACCGGTTACTACGGCCCGCAGCGGCTCCGAAACGTCATCGAAGTAAGCGCTATCACGCATCGCAGCGACGCGATCTTTCAGCATATCTTTACCGGCCATCGAGACACCTGGGTGCTCGGCGGGATTCCCAAAGAAGGGAGCCTCTTTAATCTGATACGCGGCGTCGTACCGACGGTCAAAGCCGTGCACTTCCCGATGTCCGGCAGTTGCCGTTTCAACTGCTATATCTCCATCGACAAAAAGGTCGACGGCGAAACCAAGCAGGCGGCGCTGGCGGCGCTCGGCGGATGCGATTTCGTCAAGCATGTCGTGGTCGTCGATGCCGATATCGACATTTATAACGAAGAGGAAGTGATGTGGGCGGTGGCTACCCGCGTGCAAGCGGACCAGGACGTGGACATCATTAAAAATGTCAAAGGCAACACTCTCGATCCGTCGCAGACCGACAACATCATGACCGCCAAGATGATCATCGACGCCACCAAGCCGGTGCAGCGTCCATACGAAGCCCGCGTCGCGGTCCCGAAAGCGGCGATGGAGAAAACGCGGCTTGAGGATTTCATTCAACGCTCGGTCCTTGACCGGCTGCCAAAGGCCTAGCTAAAAATAGAGGACGCGCGCGAAGAATGCCAAGAAGCGCGGGCGGCGGCGGGGCCTTTGCGAGCTTGGCGTCTTAGCGGGAGAAAATTCCGAGTCGGGCAAGAGTATTTTCGCGCAAAGGCGCAAAGGACGTCAAGTAAAGTCTCTTTAGGGGGAATCAGATAAACCATTACCTTTGCGTGCTTAGCGTCTTGGCGCGATAAAAATCGGAGGACGAGAATCGTGACGAAAATCTTTTGGGTGACCTGCCCTCAATGCAGCGGCGAGTTCTATTGCCACTGGCAGGAGCTCCGGCACAAGAAGATCAAACTTCTCTGCCCCTATTGCAGCCACCAGTTTTTGGACGAGGAGAGTTCTAAAATAGTCGAGTGAATAGCAGAGTCACCTAAAATGATTTTGGATTTTTGATTGCTGATTTTGGATTGCGGAGAAAACGCATGACTAAGATTTTTTTGGCTCGGATCTTTGGATTTCATTCCGACAATCGGAAATCGAAAACCTGTAATGAGCTGCGTCGAAGTATCCGAAATCTAAGATGGGATAGGATCTTCGCCATCGGTTTCGCGTTCTCGATGTGTGGAGCTCTAGCTCAGGCGCAACCGGCGAAGGTTGTTCGGATCGGTTTCCTAGGTCCCACCTCCGCTGCCAGCAACGCAGGCCGGATGGAAGCGCTGCGGGCAGGCCTGCGTGACTTGGGTTATCTGGAAGGCAAGAATCTCGTCATCGAGTCTCGTTGGGCCGAGGGAAAGTTCGATCGCCTACCCGAGTTGGCAGCGGAACTGGTTCGCCTCAACGTTGACGTCATCCTGACCGCTGGGACACCGGGGATCCGTGCGGCCAAAAATGCCACCACGACGATTCCTGTCGTCATGGTAACCAGCGGGGACCCAGTTGCCTTCGGTTTTGTCGCCAGCCTGGCGCGGCCGGGAGGGAATATCACCGGATCGAGCAACTTTAGCCCGGAACTCAGTGCTAAACGGCTTGAGCTGCTTAAGGAAGCCTTGCCGCGGATACAGCGACTCGGTGTCCTCTTCAATCCGGACAATTCTATAAACGACCGGAACCTTCCGGCAATGGAGCAGACAGCGAAGTTACTCAAGATAGGGCTTCAACGATTCGAAGTGCGCGAACCTGACGAGTTCAAGAATGCCTTTTCAAAAATGACCAAACAACGCGTTGATGCCGTCGCGCTCCCTGAGGACGATTTTCTTAACGCCAACCAAAAGCTGATCGTGGAGCTTGCAGCAAAGCATCGGCTCCCCTCAATCGGGCGCGAGGTGTTCGCGGAAGCCGGCGGCCTGATCGGCTACGCGGTGAACATTGTCGACCTGTACCGGCGAGCGGCTATCTTTGTGGACAAGATTTTGAAGGGGGCAAAGCCCGCCGATATCCCGGTGGAGCAACCGATGAAGTTTGAGTTTTTCATCAATCTGAAGGCGGCGAAACAGATCGGCGTGACGATTCCACCGAATGTGCTGGCGCGGGCGGATCGGGTGATTCGTTAGGCATGAGCCGTGAGGCAAAAGGCGTGAGGCAAGAGGCAGAAAGAGGAACGGAAGAAGGGCAATCCTTGTCAGATTACTTCGTCTCCCTTAGAATTGCCGCGGTTCTGAGAAAAACCATTATGGCACGCAAGAAGAAAAGCCAAGATTAGAGAGGCGCTCCGGAGAATTTCAGCGATGACTGAGATTAAAAATACTGTAACTTTGCAAGATATCCGAGAGATTGTGCAGCAGATTGTGGAGCGCTTCCGGCCGCAGAAGGTGATTCTGTTTGGTTCATACGCTCAGGGGAAGCCGACCCCGGATAGCGATGTAGATTTACTGGTAGTTATGGAGACGAGCGAACAGGTTCTGCACGCCGCAGCCCGTATCTCCGCTGCCATTGACCATCCGTTTCCATTGGACATCCTAGTATTCAAGCCGTCTGAATTGAAGGCATCTTTGGAGCGTAAAGGGGTCTTCGCCACAGAGGTAATGGCGAAGGGGATTGTCCTGCATGAAGCCTGAAACGACGGAGTGGATTGATAAGGCGGAGGGTGATTGGGCGGTAGCTCAACGAGAGATGCGCACAGCTAACCCGGTTTGGAATGTGGTCAGCTTTCTCGCCCAGCAGTGCGCTGAGAAGTACCTGAAGGCTTTCTGGAGGAACACAACATCGTTTTCGGAAGGATTCATGACCTCGTGGTTCTGCTTAACTCAACCGGAGGACTACTCCCAGAGCTCCATTCACAAAAACAATCTCTGGCCCATCTCAGCACTTTTGGTATTGCCACTCGATACCCCGGTGCGCAGGCGGACCGGCGGGCTGCAGAAGACTCGATGAAAACAGCCGAGAGCGTGCGAACCGTAGTCCGGGCGAAGCTCCAACTTCCATGAACATAACCGGAAGATACCAAACGAGCTTCCGGCTTTTCCAAAGGTATACTTTATGGCTCAAGACCTTCGTAGCTATCTGGATTTGATCAAACAAAATCACCCGGAGGACTTCCTGCTTGTCTCCCGCGAAGTCGACCCGGCTTTTGAAATCACCGCGATTACTGTGAAGCTCGAGCAGGAAGCGAAGCGGCGGCCTATTTTATTTTTCGAGAAAGTAAAAGGCACAAAGTTTCCCGTGCTGACCAATCTTCATGCCGGGCGCTCTCGCTTAGCAATGGCGATCAATGCCAAGTCGGAAGAAATGCAAAAAGCGTATCTTCGGGCGATGGAAAAACCGATTGCACCGAAGCTTGTCTCCAAGGCGCCGGTGAAGGAAGTGATTCGAACCGGCGATCAGATCAACCTCTATGACCTGCCCCAGATTCTCCATCATCAAGAGGACGCCGGAGCGTACATCACCGCCGCCATATCCTTCGCGAAAGACCCCAACTCTGACACCTGGAACTGCGCCTACAACCGGCTCATGATCAAGGGCCGCGATACTACTTCGATTCATCTCACCTTGGCGAAACATCTGTGGGAGTTCCAACGCGCCGCCGAAGCGCAGGGGAAACCGCTGCCCGTGGCTTTTGCCATTGGAGTTCATCCGGCTATCGCGCTGGGCTGTCTCGCCATCGGCTCCATCGACGAAGACGAGCGCGCCATCATGGGTGGCCTCTTGAGAGAACCACTGGAGCTCGTGAAGTGTGAAATTTCAGACGTCCTCGTTCCAGCACACGCGGAGATGATCCTCGAAGGAGAAATTTTAGCGAACGAGCGCACGGCGGAGGGCCCTTTCGGCGAGTTCACCGGCTACAGTCTCGGCGAGCGCCAACGCGAAGTGCTGAAAGTGCGCGCAATCACCTACCGGCGCGACGCGATCTTCCAGGACATCACGGTGGGACATCTCGATCATTTGATGCTTTCCACCACCCCCATTGAAGCGAATCTTTACCGAGCGGTGCGGGCGATGGTGCCGACGGTGAAGGCCGTGCGCGTGCCGGCGCCGTTTACATGCTACGTGTCCATCGAGCAACGGATCTCCGGCCAGGCGAAAAATGCTATCTTGGCCGTGCTTGGCGCCGATCTCTACATGAAACGCGTCGTGGTGGTCGACGACGACGTGGATATTTTCAATGATCGGCAGGTAAACTGGGCAATCGCGACCCGCTGCCAGCCTGATCGCGACATCACGATCGTTACGAATGCCCGCGGTTCGGATCTGGACCCGTCGACTAAGGAAGATGGCAACACGGGAAAATGGGGAGTCGACGCGACGGCCAAGCCTTCACTCGCCGATTACACGCCGCGCCATCGTGTTCCGCCGGAAGTTTGGCGGCGGATTAACCTCAAAGATTTTACCGGCAAGTAGGCATGAAAGACGCGGTTCAACGTTCAAGGTTTAAGGTTCAAGGTTGACGGAGGGGAACTACATAGAGCGTTGAACTTTGTACCAGATAAACCCGAGCTAATGGAATGAAGAACGCCCCCGTGCAACAAAATTTTGTTTGCGCCATCGAAGCCAACGTGCGCCGCCTCGGCGCCAAAACGGCGCTGCTGTGGGACGATGGCCAGCTCACCTGGTCGGAGCTTGGCGCTTTGGCGGCGGGATTTAGCCGATATCTCTCAACCCAAGGCGTTGTGGCGGGCGATCGCGTCGCGCTCTTACTGCCGAACGGAGTCGAATTCGTCATCGCGTTCCTGGCAATTCTTAAATTGGGAGCAACGCCCGCGCCGGTTAATCCGTTAGTCAAAGGCGAAGAGTTGGCCGCGTTCAAAGCGGATCTCAAGCCGAAATTTAGCGTCGATCGAGTGTTAATGAATCAAGGCGCCTGGCAGACGATGAGCGATGTCAGTGCGCCATCGTTGATTCTCTATACTTCCGGCAGTACGGGCCGCCCTAAAGGCGCCGTATTCAGTCACGACGCCTTGACCTTCGCCAACCATTCCTGGGCGGAGCCGGTCATGGGTCTTACCGCCGATGATACGGTGCTGGTTGCCGTTCCGTTGGCACACTCGCTGGGGCTCAACGGCGGTCTTTTGGCGCCGCTTCTCACCGGGGCGACGGTCTTTCTCCTTGAACGCTTCACGCCGGAAGCTGTTTTCCATGCGATAAAGAAACATCGTGTGACGGTGCTTCCCGCCGTCGCGACGATTTTCCGTCGTCTGCTGAATTCGACGGCCTTGGCTCAGACCGACTTCTCTAGCCTGCGTCTGGCGGTTGCCGGCGCAGCTCCCTGTCCATGGGAGTTGGCGCTGGAATGGAGCGAAAAAACCGCCACCAGAATCGTGCGCGGTTACGGCATGACGGAACTGTTCCGACCGTTATCCTTTCGCTCAAATGATCCAAACGACATTCCCGAAGCCGTCGGCAGAGCAGTCCCGGGCGTAGAAATCCGGACGATCGTTGACGAAGAAATGAGCCGCGACGGGATCGGCGAACTCTGGATCAAATCGCCGGCGATGATGGACTGCTACTGGGATGCCGTTGCTGAAACCGATGCCGTCATCTCCGATGGTTGGTTCAAGACCGGCGATCTCGCGATTGTCTCGCCGGAGGGTTACGTTCAGATTGTCGGCCGCAAGCGGGAGCGTATCCTGCGCGGAGGTTATTCGGTCTTTCCACAGGAGATCGAGGCCATTCTCCTTTCTCATCCGGCGGTCGCTGAGGCTGCGGTTGTCGGCGTTGTAGACGTAGATCTCGGCGAAGAGGTTGCAGCCTTTGTAAGTTTGAAGCGCATGGAGAAGCTCACATCTGAGGATTTGCTCGATTACTGCCGAGACCATCTCGCCCGTTACAAATATCCGCGGCGGGTGCATATCTTACCCGAGCTCCCCAAAGGTCCCACGGGAAAAATATTAAAATCTGAGCTTGTGGAGAATGAGGAATAGCAGCAATATTTGCCAATCGAATCAACAAATACTTGGCCAGGGAATCGGCGACAATGAAAAATAACTTTTGAGTTAGGCGGCGCGAAGACGCGCGCGGCCCAAGTTGAGTGGTCGTGGCTAGGCGGAAGTATAATCTTAGAGAGGCAATGGATGGACCAACGAGAAAACGACATGATGACCCGCGTCGGCCCCGGGACGCCGGCGGGCGAAACGTTGCGTAGATATTGGCTACCGGTGAGTTTTTCTGATGAGATCAAAGCGGCTGAACCCAAAATTGTCCGTCGGCTAGCGGAAGACTTCCTGCTATTTCGCGACCAGTTTGGCCGCGTCGGCTTGACCGAACCGAGCTGCCCGCACCGCGGCACGTCGCTCGAATACGGCTGGATCGAAGCCGGCGGTATCCGCTGCTGCTATCATGGCTGGGTTTTCGACGTGAATGGCCGCTGCATCGAACAGCCGGGCGAGCCCGCGGGAAGTAATTTCAACGATAAGATCAAGCTCAAAGCCTACCCCACCCGGGAGCAAGGCGGCATTGTCTGGGCTTATATGGGCCCCGGCGAAGCGCCGCTCTTTCCGCGCTACGACTTTCTCGTCCGCCAAGATGGCGAGCGCACGCTGAATGGTTACCTGCGCGAATGCAATTTCATGAACCAGCTCGACAACTGTCTCGATCCGGTGCACGCGACCATCCTACACGGCCGCGACGTCAACGGCGTACGGCAGAATCCGGAACGTGCCGAGAGCCCCGAGTTTGAAGTGCTGGCCGACGATCTATTCGCTAGTTATGTTGCGCGCCGCCAAGGACCGGAACCGGGCAAAGAATGGCATCGGGAAGTTTCCTACACACCGCCGATACTGGTCATCCATGACGGTGGTTCGCTGCCGGGCGACTCGAACGCTTATTTTGCCGACGTTGCCTGGCGTATGCCGGTGGATGACTACAATACCTACTCGTTTATTTTGAAGTTCTATCCGTTCAAAAACGGCAAATCGACGATTCGGTCAGCGCGGAACTCGCCGAAACCTCCACCGCTGATGCGCGGCACGCGCGTGAAATTCGACATGACGACGGTCAACGGTCAAGACGCTGCGGCGCAGATAAGCCAAGGCCGCATCGCGGATCGAACGGCAGAACATCTTGGCTTCTCGGACCGCGGCGTCATTCAGGTGCGCAAGCTCTGGTTATCGGCAATCCAAGCCGTGTTGCGCAGTGAAGATCCGCCGGGAATTCTGCGTGACTTCCGGGACAACGAGATGGTTCATTTCGACGTCGTTGGCTCTGGCCGGCTGGTGAATAGAGGTGAAATGTTCGATCACCTACCGCGTATCATGAGGATCTAGTGATGGCTGAAAAAAGGGTCAAGTCCGCTGTTAGCTTATTAGGCTCTTCGTCGTCTTTCCGGAGCGTAAATCTCCATCTTCCGTAGCCGCGAATTGTCGGAACGCGAGTCGAAAAACCGTAGCGACTTTTTTTGTCAAAGAAAATATTCCTGCGGGAATGGCTATGGTTCATGAAATGATAGTAACCCACCGGGAATTCGATGCGCAATGAATGCGCCACAAAAAACCGCCTTGTCGCCCCTGCACGACAGGGTTAAGAGCTAATAGCGGACTTGACCTCTTTTTTGACTCCTGTATGGAACATCGAAATTCAAGACGCGATGCCGATTGCGGCCCCGATACTATCGCTCAAGCGGGTCGTTCGTCGAGCTATCGTCGATGGCCCTTCGCGGAAATTCACGCTGACTGCCAGTCGCTGTTTTTTCCACTTGCCAGCTCGAACGAAGGTGGCAGGTATCAAGGCGCCGAAAGATCCACGACAATGACGCGAATCCGGTGCCGCTCTGTTCCCGGTATGACCGACTCAAGTGCGCTCTTAACCTCTGCAGCACTAGTTGGACGTTGGAAGCCGTCTGGAAGCTTCGGCATCATACGGTCCTTTGCCTCACCCGACCATAAAACGAGATAGATACCGAGTCCACCTGCCTTCGCATCTCGTGTGTATAATCGGTCAAGTTGGGTACGCCACGCGGTCCAAAGCTCGGCATGGTAGTGGTGCTTGACCTCTATCGGCAAAAGTCGCTGGGTTCCCTGTAACACCACCAGATCGCATTCCTTGTCTGCAACCATGTGATGTTCAACCGTTACGATAAGGTTTTGAGCCTTCACTCGGTTCTGCAAATCGTCTGCTAATAATCCCGAGCAAACTTCTTCATGTTTCGGGTGGTCGAGATCGCGCCCACTCTCATTCCAGTAAGCACGGTATCTTTCTGTTTGTGTTCCCGCCACTTCGCGTGACAGAGCACTAAGGTGATCAACAATGTACGCCAACAGGTCATTTGGGGTGGAAGGAGCGCGATTTAAAATGGCTTCTGCTACTTGCTCAGGCGACGCAAAGGTAAAGCTAGATTCACGCTGCTGCTTTTGGTGTTGCGCCCGTAGATGTCTGATTAAGTCGCGGTAGCTTGCCAAGCCGTTGTCGTTCTCCAACCGTTCAAGCTGGGCATCAGTGTCCGGTGAACTATCAGTGGCTAACAGCTTGATCTGATTGGCGACAAATTCCGCCGCGTCCCAAGGATTTCGGCTACCGTCTGAGCTGCCGATCGGATGCGCTATATTTGCAAATCGCTGTCCCACTAACATGACGATTTCTGCGCGTTGTACCGCCGCGAGAATAACAGCTTCCCCTTTTTCCGGCCGGCCATCTCCAATCAAATCAATGGATTCCCAAAGGACCTCATCCGGTCCTAATATGAGGGTTTTCCAAGACACCAAATACTTGCTCGGGTCAATCACGAAAAGGGCGGTGATCCAGATTGCACGTACCAGTGCTGACAACTCATTTCGCGTAAGTTCAGCTTCTCCTATTTCCAGGGCTGCCTGGCGATCATTGAATAGGAGAACGGACACGAGGCTGCCAACTGTATCGTGATCGTCATTAATTCCCGCCTTGAGAACATCGGCTGACAGAGAAGCAAGAAATTGTTGCGAGCCAGGGTTGTCCCTCAACTCATAGTATCCCGGTAGAAATCCCATTTTCGTCGTCGCGGTAGAATACCATACTTCCTTTAGAACCGATCTCACGAGTGCTGGACTTTGACTTGCTTCCTGAAGCACCCATGCTGACAGCCTCTCATTATAACCAGGCACTCTGTCATCCGCATTACTGGCAGTAACCGCTGCTACGATGCAATGCGGAAGCGCTTCCTTAGGCACGGTCCGGCCTGCGTTAAGTCGCAAGAACACCGATAAACTCAATAAAGTGTGGGTGTAAGGTATGCTGTTTGCTCGCCAGCTCTCAATTACTTCTTCTTTTTTCGGGATGGTCGGCTTCTCCGCGTAACGGATGAATCCTTCAATAAGAGCATCTGCGATTTCTTCATTCGTCACCTTGACCAGTCGTTCGCGCGCACCGGGAACGTCCTCACTATCATAAAAAAATCCTAGATAGTTTCTGTCGCAAAACTCGCAACTCACTGCTAAATCAAGAATTTTTTACTTCTTAGTTTCATTTTTTACTTGACAAGCATGTATGCCTTATGGCACACATAGAACATGTCGCGCAAAACTGAAACTGCCGCCGATGTCGAGCAATGGTTCCAAAAACAAGCCGCAGGGCTGTGGCCGGCTGCGCTGGGGTCGTTGAGCCTGCGGCGAAGTCCCTGCGTGCGCGAACACTGCGCAGCCTGCCGTTCGGGCGAACAGCACCCCAGTCATATCCTATACGTGCGCATTAAAGGACGCCGCTTTGCGATTTACATCCCAGAGCCATTGGTCCCAGAGATACGGCTTAGCCTCGACAACGGCCGTGTTCTTCAGGAGCTGCTGCATCAAACCGCTCTTCGATATACCAAAGCCCTCAAGCATCAAAGGACCACAAAGATTCAAAAGATCAAACCATGACAAGAGTCGTCGAGCCGCAAGTCAGCTTCGCTGATCTGGAATTTCTCACTCAGGGGATCGATCTCGACCCGATTCTCAAGAGGATGTCCGACTTCCTCGATTATCGGCCACAGATCATCGAGCCGGTGCGCCAAGATCTTCAGCTGGGTCTGAAAAAGCCTGCCACCGGCCGCACAGCCATGACCCCGGCGCAGGTGCTTCGGTCGCTGATCCTGATGCGAGTGAAGAACTGGGACTATCGGGAACTCAGCGAACGAATCGCTGACGGATACACGCTGCGCCGATTCACGGGTTTTTACAGCCGGCGCGTACCCAAGCATGACGCTTTCAATCGGGCCTTTAATAAACTTCACCCCAAAACCATACAAGCCATCAATGACTTGGTCCTTAAAGCTGCCGTCGATCTGGGACTGGAGGACGGCAAGAGACTGCGCGTCGATACGACGGTCACCGAAACCGATATCCATCATCCAACCGATAATACTTTGCTCTGGGATGTAGTGCGCGTCCTGACGCGGCTCATCGATCGTCTCGGAAAACTTCTTCCCAATGGGATCGATAACTTTACTAACCACACACGCTGTGCACGGCGTCGCATGCAAGAGATCCAACGCATGACAGCGAGGCAACGCCACACCCAGCAAAAGGGTAAATATCGCCAACTCATCGGGACCACCCAGCAGGTCGTCCAAAATGCCCGAGGGGTGCTCGAAAAGACCAAAGATCAATGCGCTGTTGACCTGATGGACGACATTATCATTAACGAGCTTCGAAGAAAGATCGATCACTACTGCCAACTCGGCACCCGCGTCATCGATCAGAGCAGCCGACGCGTGCTCAAGGGAGAGCAGGTTCCAACCGAGGAGAAAATCTACTCGATCTTTGAACCCCACAGTGATCTGATCAAGCGGGGGAAAGTACAAAAACCGATGGAGTTCGGCCACAAGATCTTTCTCGCTGAAAGTGCCCGCGGTTTGATCACCCAGTACCGCGTGCTTGAAGGTAATCCCTCCGATCACATCCACGTCACACCGTCGCTGAAGCGTCATCAGGAGACTTTCGGTTTGGCTCCCGATTGGTACAGTGGTGACCGCGGCTTTTTCAGCGCTGAGAACATCAAAGCATGCCAGGATAGCACTGTGAAGCTCGTCTGCATTCCGCAGTGCGGTGGCAAAAGAACCTCCCAACGCGAAGCGCTCGAAAAGAGCTCAGAGTTCAAGAAAGGACAACGCTTCCGCGCAGGCATTGAGGGCCGCATATCCGTGCTCTTTCGTGGCCGCGGCATGAAGCGCTGTCTGGCCGAGGGACCTGAGCGCTTTGAGGTGTTGGTCGGCGCCGCTGTGCTTACCAACAACCTCATGAACATCGCTCACCTGTTAAACCAAAAGAACAAACGGCTACGACGAGCGGCGTAGCCACTGTCGCTCTCAAACGTTCATTCGACGCTCCCTGGGCGTAGTCTTTTCTGCCATCACTGCGCGGTCCATCGAACACCCCACACGACTCTTTGCTGTCCACTTTCAGCTCAAAATGATACAACTATGTCACAGAAAAAACTTGACCCATGTCGCACCCGTAAGATTTTTTGCGAGTTTCGCGACATAAACTAGCTAGTTGTGCCGCCCACGCCAATGCGTTTTCTTCGTCTCCTTCTCGAATGGTAGTAAGCCGCGGTGTTAAATACGAAACGTTATGAGTGCGGTTCGCCGCACTTTTGTGGATCTTTTCCTCTCGCCGCTCGAACTGTTCATTTCTCCAATTTTCAATCTCGCATATGTTCCAATTCCCAAGCACTGTTGCCACATCAGTTCGGCGGTTCAATAGGTCAAATCCTGCTTCAGACAGCGCGACAGGTGCTCCGTCGCTCGGAAACCATGATAGATACATATGGAAAAAATCTGCCGCATGTTCCGGATTATTGTTTTTCTCTGCCGACGCTAAGAAGAACTCGCATTGGGAAACGGGCCACACCGTCGTGGCAATAGTTTCCAAAGGTCGACAGCGAGAAAGAGCGAGAATGACCGATCCTGGTTTGGGACGACATTGGCGCGCAATTCGAACACCTCCTGAAAGAGCGATGGCTCCTGTTCAAAACGTGCCTTCAGAGACGCCAGAGTTGTCTCTGAATGATAATCACGGCCAACACGTATACTTCGAAGCCAACTGGCCAGCGACGCGGGAGTGATTGGCGTAGGGGTATCAAGACGCCGTTTCAACCACTCATCGAAAATTGACTGGAGCTCGAATCGATCTTCGTTCTTAGGAATTGTAAATAAATAAAGGTACCAACTAGTATCATCCACTAGTCTTCCGGTTTGGCTTGATGAGGTAGTTCCACTCGCCATGAAACTTGTTGGGTTTGAGGTTAACGCGCTGCATCTCTTCATCGCTGACTGCGCGCCCAGTGGGGTATTTGCGCCGATCGAGTCGGCAGGTGACTTTCAATCCCTTTGCCGTGGTCGTCGCGGCGATGAGATGGACGATGGTTTCGTAGTCCCGCAACGGCTCGCCGCGCCAATTCGATGAGATAAAGGAAAACAGTCGGTGCTCGATTTTGTTCCATTTGCTGGTGCCGGGAGGAAAGTGACAGACCTCAATGCCCAGTGCGGTCTGGTTGGCGAATTTTTGCAGCTCCAACTTCCACAGCCGCAACCGCCACCCGTTACTGCCACCGCCGTCGGCCGTAATCAGGATCGTTTTCGCATGCGGATAAATGCGCCGGCCCTCCGTGCGCCACCAACCCCGAATCGATGCCACCGCAAAGGCACCGGTATCGTGGTCGGTTCCCACGTTAACAAAACCGGCGTTGCGTCCAATGTCGTAAATGCCGTAGGGATAGGCGCGGGCAACTTCTGGACTGGGAAAGTCGTGACCTTGAACCCGCCTGGGCTTTTTGGCCACACGCCATTGCTGGCCGCCATTGTGGTAGTTCCCAACCAGTTCCTTCTTTTTCGTGTCCACCGAAATGACTGGGATCCCTTGCCTCAGGCATCTTTTGACCGTGAGGTTGATGTGGCGAAACTGGGCATCGCGATCGGGGTGATCCGCTCCCTCCTCGGTTTTGCGATTGCTCTGGAGGCTATAGCCCAGTTGATGAAGAATCTGCGCGACCTTCATGTGGCTGGCAGGATGTTGCTGCTGATCCAGTTCCTGGGCGATGGCTCGCGTACTTTTGCAAATCCAACGCAGCGCAGACTGCGGGTCTCCGCGCGTTTGCTCATCAATCAACCCCTCGATCGTCTGCACCAGCCCCGGATCGGACTCGATGATGGGTTTGCGGCCCGCTCCGGGCCGACGAATACGGCCCACCAACGGCTTACCCCTTGCCTGGATTTCCCGCATCCCTTTGCGGATCGCCTTGCGCGACAAGCCACACGCACGTCGTACCGCAGAAACCCCTCCATAGCCCAGACTCAATGCTTCACTGGCAGCCATGATGCGCCGCGTACGTTCGTCCAAATGCGGCCATGCGGTACGCAACTTCCGCTTCAATTCGGACAGCCTGTTCATGCTCGAAAATCATACACCAATTATCCTTCGATTGATACCTTTATTTATTTACAACGCCTTAGGTATCCGCATCAACACACCAGACGCGCCGTCGAGAATCTCGTCCAAATCGGTATCGGATGGCAGAGCACGCAGTCGACGAAATCGGCCGAAAACGCTCCATTTCCTCTTGGCAGAACCAGCTTGTCCATGATCGAGAGTAAGCGCCGCGGCAGGTTACCGTGTGCTCGTGTCATTCGGAGAAGTTCTGCTCGAACTTCTATGGCGTCGAGATCATCAGTTGCTTGGACAAGTTCAGCATCGAGAGAGTTTAACTGCGGCCAATCATTTTGGACAGATTTCGCGAAGGCCCGCAAAGCAGTTGATCTAATCCAAGCGTTCTCGTTCTTCTCCGACACGATGGCGCGTATAATTGTGTTCAGTCCTATGTTTTCCGTGCTGTTTGCGATCGCTTCGAGGGCGGCGATTTTCAGATGAACTCCCGTCGCTGGGTCTTGGAGAATTTCGCGGATGATTTTCGCTGTATTGAGATTGGCGAGGCCACGGAACGAGCCGCGATCATCCTCGTTCGCGAGAAACCATGGGTCGCGAAGCGTCCGAAGTCCCGCCCAGACTGCGCATTGTGCGTTCGGTGGCAGCACGCTGGCATCGCCGTACGTCGCGACTCCATAGGGGTCGCGCTCGACGTAACCCTCTGCGAGATGCCCAACCTTGCACATCAACCAAGCGAAAAGGCCCCGGAGTGAGGAAACCGGTCTTCCATCAACCCCACATATCAGCGCCATCACTCGATCAATTGGAAGGCCGTTCATGACGCGATTAGATAAGTCCTCTGCCGCCAAGAACTCAGCAATGGTTCGGTGGATAGGATCGAACCGATCCACCTCATGGGAAATAAAGAGTCGTCGCGTCAATACGGCATCAAGTTCGCTTCTGTCCGGATACGGCACAACTGCAAGCCTAACGTAACCAGCGCCGTCCGCTGGCTCTGCGCGCGAAATGCCAACCGAGTTGGAAAGCAATATATTAGAAGCTGCTGCGCTTGCAGCTTTTCGCAAACCGTTGGGATCAACACTGGTAACGCCACGCCGAACGTGTTGAACATTCATCTCCTTAAGCAGTTCAGAGACTCCTATGTCGTATGCCTCGAACTTGTTGCGAGGCTTTTTGTCTGTTTCCCAAGCCCGTGCCACGAGCTCAAGAGTTTGAGGTTACCCAACAGATTTCCGAGCCCCGCTGATTCCGCTTCATCCAGAAATACAACCGGGTGCGTAACTATTCCCTGGACAGCATTAAGAATTTCATCACGCGAGAGTGGGCGGAGCTCGAGAACAACGACGCGCCCGGAGGAGCTGCCGGCTCTGAGAACTTCTTGATCTGGTGATCCGAACCAGTCCGCCGCTCTGCACGACAACCGAAACTTGGGCTTCTTCAGAGCGCACAGTGCTTTGGCAACTTCGGCGCTGGCATCCTGCCCGCTTGCGATAGTTCTGTATTCATCGAGGGCATCGAGGAAAAGCGCCTCCCCCGCTGCAGCATGAGGGTCAATTAGGAAATTTCGGACGGTACTATAATTTGCATTGGCAGCCTCCTTAAAGAAGGTTGTCTTTCCCATTCCTGGATCGCCAAGGAGAATGATCGCGTCCTCGGTTTCGAATTCTGGAAACGTCCCATCGATCTCTCTGCCTTTGCCACTACCGTCGTCTCTGACGCGCAACCGACGTGACAACGCTTGGATCATCTGGCTTGTGTCTCCGTATCAAAGATTCAAATTCACGGGTTAGGTTTGCTTTCGTGCTATTCTCTATTTTCGGCCTTTACTGAATCACAACCTGGTGGGTCGTGTACGGAGTCGGATCTTGCATTACGACAATGTGACGTTGCAAGACCTGTCCGTACGTCATTTCCCCCCCCCGGATCCGTTCGAACCGTGTCTTAATTAGCGTTCGAGCGATTCAGGCGTATTTCTTGACCGCGTTGTCGATGGCGCTGCCGGCTCTGGCTGGATCGTCGGGTACCATGACCGGATGAATCTCAATGCTTGCGTTTGAACGCAAGGAACCAAGGTTCCGCCGACCTCGACTGCGGGCCTAAACGCTCGCGGTAACCGCCGTCGGCCACGGATACTACCGCGCAGCGCCGCCGCGTTTTACCCGGCGTCCGGTTGACCGCATTGTTATGCGTGATGTTTGCTCGGTAAGTGCCAACAGACCGTGCAAGGCCTCGTTTACGGCCTTAGACGTCGGAAATGCCTTGGCGATGGGCGGCTCAAGCAGGGCGACTGCTGTTCCTTTAGCGACTTCGGCGTAGAATTTTCCACGCTCAAGCCTTGCGAAGTCCGAACGCTTATACTCCCGTCGCATTTCATCCTTAGCCTTCTTCATACAGTTTCCTTTCACCGCGCGTTACGCGACGTGCATTAATGATTCGAATCGCGCCAGGCCGGTAAGTATGGCATACGGCCAACAGCCGACCGAGGCGCGAGAAGCCAAATGTAATATAGCGATCCTCTTCGAGAGAATGGTCGGGATCTGGACCTGACACGGCCATCGGGTCAAGGAACACAGTAGCCCCCTCGTCGAACGAGACACCGTGCTTGCGGAGATTGGCCTTGGCCTTCCTTGGGTCCCAATCGAATTTCATCGTAGGGAACGACTAAAGTAATCACGCATAACGTATAGCGTTTTATCCCTAAAGCTTGGTGGCAATCAAGTTGCTTGACAGCACCTGGGTATCGCCGACGGGGATAAAACGTGGTGGACTAAACCGCGGAGCCGCTGTAGAGCTTCGGCTATGGGGATTGTATCATGGCGCAGCTCGCCCGGGGATGGCACCTCGTTAAAGATAGAATGGGCAGTGGATTACGGTTGAGATCGGTGCTGTTTTGGATCCGTTAACGACGACCCGCGTCTCGTTTGGGAATTAAATACTTCGCCCATTTCGGACAACGGCGTTGAATGAATTCATCCATCGCCTGGGCGCAGCCTTGCCTCGGTTTCGTTTTCGCCAGGTGTCTAGCAGGTAGCCAGCGCATTCAATTGGAATGTCCTCGCACCACTCCCTAAACGCTGACTTGGACTCATGCTCATAGCGGTAGATTCCTAAAATTACTCCCATACAGTAAATTGTTTCTTGCTCCGGCATACCCAACTCTCGGTATCGTTTGGCTTGGTCGTAAAACGGTCGAAGTTCTTCCTCCACGAGTTCGACAGCTGCTTCACTAGGCTCGGTGTAACCGTAGCGCGATTTGCCTGACCTGTCCCAACAATCCTGTACGTCTATCGAATCGAGAACGACGAAAACTTCATCGGCTGTTTGATCCACGTCGACCGCCGTCAAAAGGTTCCTCGCCTCGGCGAGCACCGCTTCTGCGAATCTTGCCCCCTTTCTCGCTCAGCCGCTTGACGACTTCGAGAGCCTGTTCCGCAGTCAGTTTTTTGATCAGATCGTCCATACGTAATGTCTCAGTCGCTAATCGTTTCGCTCTGAACGATCCGCACTTGCGTACGGATATGCTATGAATCATCTCATCCTTCTCACGGTAGCCGTACCCGGGAATCTTCAAGATCAGTTTGAAAGTGTCACTGGCGTCGTTCCAGCCGACCACGCTAAAGACCGATTCAACGGTGAGTTGCATAATACCGAGTGTTACCTTTCCGGGGGCGAGTCACCGCCAGAGCTGCTTTGAGGCGAGGCGGGCGCCTTCGGCCATGGCTTGAAATTTTGCCCAGACGACCTTGGGATGGACTTCAGGATTGTAAGTCGCCTGGGACGAGAAGCCGCAGTCGCCCCCCGCGATGACGTTTTCCCGGCCTACCAATCTCGCGTAGCGCGCGATGCGCTCGGCGATGAGCTCCGGATGTTCGACGATGTTGCTCGCGTGTGTGATCACCCCCGGTATCAATACCTTGCCTTCGGGCAGCTTCACTGTTTCCCAAACATGGTACTCATGCTCGTGCCGCGGGTTGGCCGCCTCGAAGGCGTAGGCGCCGGCATTCACTTTCAGGATCAGGTCGACGATTTCTTTCAGCGGCGCGTCGTGGACGCGCGGCCCTTCGTTGATGCCATAGCAGGTGTGAAAGCGGATTTTTTCTGCCGGGATGCCCCGCAGCGCGTGATTGAGCGCGTCTATCGATCTTTCGGCGATCTTCCGTCGCTCTGCGAGACTCAACGATGGGTCCTGGCTGTGCACCTCGGTTAACCAGGGGTCGTCGACTTGAAGAATAAAGCCGGCGTCAACGATCGCCTGATACTCGGTCCTGAGAGCCTCGCCAACCGCTTGCAGGTATTCTTCGTCGCTTTTGTAGTACTCGTTGGCGCCGACGCCGCCCGGCGCCACGGCCGGCATGAACGTTTCTTCGTGGTTCAATCCAGTTAGCGCGGCCTTGAGATTCTCAATGTCTTTCCGGATCGCTTCTTGCCCGCGGTATGTGACCGGCCCGGTGCATACCATGGGCGTGCGCGGAGCGATGCTCCCTCCCATCATGCGCCGGCTGAAGTATTGTTCGTAGTACTCCGGGAAGGACGCCACTTCCGCCGCCCACTGCTTCCAAGCTCCGGGTGGCGGCGTCTTCGCTTCAAAACCGGCGAGACGCTCGCGCACGTAGGCAAAAAACCCGGGTTTTCCTTGCTCGCCGTCGGTGACAATATCAATTCCGCACTCAACTTGCTGGCTCACAACCTCCGCCACCGCGCTTCGAACCCGCTGGGTGTAGGCGCTCTCGTCGTACGGCTCGCCGTTGACTTTTGCCTTCATCAAGTCGAGCAGATCCTTGGGCCGCGCCAAACTGCCACAGTGGGTAGTGAGAATCCGCTCAGCGCTGTGTTTCATTATTAATTCTCCTTATCCTACATTCACTTCTCGGATTATTTCTGCATCTCCCGCGCAATGCGCTGGACTTCGTCCATCACCCTGAGCAGATTGCCGCCCCAGAGTTTTTCGATCTGTTTTTCCTCGTAGCCGTGGCGGACAAGCTCCAGGGTCACGTTGAACGTTTCGCTGGCGTCGTTCCAGCCAGCGATTCCACCGCCGCCGTCGAAGTCCGAGGCAATGCCGACGTGATCGATTCCTAATAATTTCACGGCATAGTCGATGTGATCGACGAATTCCTTGACCGAGGCCGGGGGGTCGCCGGGATGGAGATTGTCTATCCTTTCGAGTTTCTGTTCGTATTCCGCGCTGTCCTCGGCGGAAAGTTTTCTTAGCGCCGATTGCGCGCTTGAGCGTACACGCGGGCCGGCCGCTCGCGGCTCCGGCAGATTGTACTCATTCCTGAGCGCGCTCAGGGCGGCCGTGCGCTCCGGCGATTCAGCTTTCGGCGTCTTGACGAAGCCGCCATAGGCGACGATCTGGATGACGCCGCCGGTTTTCTTGAGGGTGAGAAGTTGTTCGTCGTCCATATTGCGGCTCACGTCGCAGAGCGCGCGCGCCGCGGAGTGGGACGCGATGATCGGGGCTGTCGACAGGGCCGCCGTTTGCATCATCGATTCCTTGGACGCGTGGGAAACATCGATCATGATTCCGATCCGGTTCATTTCGGCGATGATGAGTTTGCCGAGGGGCGAGAGCCCATGCCATTTCCAACCATCCCGTTCGCCGGTGTGGGAATCCGAGAGCTGATTGTGGCCGTTGTGCGTCAGCGACAGATACCGCGCGCCACGATCATAGAATTCTTTGACGCGGCTGATGTACTCGCCGATGGGATAGCCATTCTCGACGCCCACCAGAGCGGCCTTTTTGCCCGCCGCGTGGATGCGACGCACGTCGCTGGAGGTCACGGCCAGTTCCATATAGTCGGGAGCGAGCTCAAGAACGAAACGGCGCACCGCGTCGAACTTTTCAATCGCCGCATTGTAGGCGCGCTCGTAGCCTGCGGGCTTGAGCGCATCCGGATTCTGCGTCTCCCTTGTCTGGCCGACGTAAACGACAAAGAACAGCGCATTAAGGCCGCCGTCGTTCATTTTTGGCAGATTGAACTGGGTTTCGAGGCGCTGCGTGTAATTTCGCTCACCGGCTAGATCGCCTGGGGAGAAATCGATGTGGGTGTCGAGGGTGATGATTTTCTCGTGGATCGCGCGGGCACGTTCAAGAAGCGCCGATTCGGCGGAAGACGTTTGCGCGAGTGTCGATGAGTCAGTTCGGGCGGCAACCATAGCGATCAGCAAGGCAAGCAAGCCGAGTCGCGCATGACGCGACATTTTGCACCGTGAATGGACCAGTCCCTCATTTGGGTAGACTCATGTGAGCATCATAGCGTTGCGCATCATAACGTCAACGACCCTTGGCCAACAATTTTCCCGGTATCCCAGAAGCAATTTCAAGGAGCCTCCACTTCCTCAAGAAGTTGTTTTTTTCGGAGATACTTGGCGAAGTATGAGGCAACATCAGGGCTTGGGTGCCAGAAAAGGTCGTCGCCAGTCTCGGTCACCACGGCGCCATCTGCCAAAGCCTCGTTCAGAGGCATTAGCAAATCGAAATGACGGATGCGTAGGGACTCCAGCATCCCTAGAATCATGCGCCGGTACTCTTTGTACTCGGGCTTCCAGTCGGCCAATGGTCGCAAAATCGGCAAAACCAACACCGTCACACGGGCATTATCAACGGCAACCACGCGCTGCAAGTCCGCGAGGCTTGCGCGCACCTCTTCGATGATCTCAGAGCGCGCGGTCTTTCTTGGGGTTACGAGTCCGAGCCAGTAACGATACGTATAACTGTGCTGGAAAAGCCACGGATTCAGCCGCCGAACCGGCCAGTTGGGCGCGTAGACGACCAAGGTTCCGTCGGCTTCCCGAAACGCGACTGGCGTCGTCTCGAAGTCGTTGAGGTGGAACGTAAGGATGACGTGATCTGGTTGAATAGCTCGATTGAATCGCCTGTAATACCCGAGTTCCTGCACGGTATTGAAGGACTCGACTCCCGCATTCCAGTACTCATACCCCTGCGAGCCGTACTGACTTTTGAGGGCCTCGACGATGTGACCACGACGCGTGACGGAGTCGCCGATGAACAAAAGCCGAGTCACCCCCGGGCGCTTGGCTTCAGCATAGCCGTTGGCGAGCGTTCCAAAGCGCGTGTAACTACCACTGGGAAGTATAGGCCGGAAACCGAAGTCAGGATCGATTACAAAGGTCGAGAGATTGTCGCGTGCGCCGCGCCGGAACTGGGGAAGTTCCTGGGCTCCGCCGAAAGCTCGATGGGATGCCTTGAATCTGTGGAACGTCTCAACGCTCAGAATTAACAGAGCGCTGCTCAGGCCAACGACTACTAGCAGCCGCGCCGACACTACCCTCCACCTCAAAGGCTTGTACAAATGCAACATACTATCCTGCATTATTCATGGAAGATTGACCACGGAGCAAGCCTCTTCGGTTGCGAAGGCTAAGCCGGAGGCTGATCCGCCTCTGGCGGAAATGAGCCGGTACCTTGAGGGAGCCTGCAAACTGGGTGGTGGAGCAGCGAGCGAGGAAGAAACGCTCATGGACAAGTGCCCTAGAGGTCATTTGTGCTGCTCGTTTCCGGTTGCGAATCGCTCCATCACGTGGTGAGTCATGGCGGCGGCGAGCTCGTGTTCGCCGAGGAATACTTTGCCGGCTTTTTCCTTTTCGAGGAGCTCGGCTTCTTCTTCGCTATGGGTGCGGACGACCGTCTCGATGCGCGGGTTGACGGTGCGCGCGATCTCGATCATGCGGCGCACGTTGAGTGTGTCCGGGGTGGCGATTACCAGCATGCGCGCGCGGTGGATATGGGCTTGAATGAGAACGGCGGGATCGGAGGCATCGCCGGAGACCGCGGGGATATCGCGCGCGCGCAGCTGCTCGACGATCTCACGATTTTCTTCGGCCACGGTGAATGGGATGCCCTTTGCCGCAAGCGCCTCGCCGATGCGCCGGCCAACCCGGCCATAGCCCACCAACACGACCTGTCCGGTAAGGCGCTTGAGGTCGACGTTCATTGGCAGCGCCGCGAGCGGATCATCGGGACGTTCCAAAGCTTGGGCCAGCTTCGAGCGCGAACGAATCCAGGCCTGCGCCGGTTCGATGGTGTGGAATACCAGCGGATTAAACGCGATCGAGATAATTGCCCCGGCGAGAACAAGGCTCTGGCCTTCGGCGGGCAATAGGCCCAAGGAAAGTCCCAGTCCGGCCAGGATGAAGGAAAACTCGCCGATCTGGGCGAGGCTCGCCGATACCGTAAGCGCCGTGTTGAGCGGATAGCGGAAAAGCAAAACGAGAAAAAAGGCGGCCAGTGATTTGCCCACCATGATAATCGCAACCACTACGACTACATGAAACGGCTCGCGAACCAGGACCTGGGGGTCGAAGAGCATGCCGACGGAAACGAAAAACAAAACCGAGAACGCGTCCCTGAACGGCAGAGACTCTTCCGCCGCCCGATAGCTTAGAGGCGATTCGCTCATAACCACGCCGGCGAAAAAAGCGCCGAGAGCGAAGGAGACGCCGAACAGCGCGGCGGAACCGTAGGCGATGCCGACGGCAGCGGCGATGACGCACAGAGTGAAAAGTTCCCGCGAACCGGTGCGCGCGACCTGCCAGAGCAGTTTTGGGAAGAGACGCCGCCCGACCACCAACATGAGGCCGATGAAAATCGCTACCTGACCGAGGGTGAGCGCGACCGTAGTCAGCAAGCTTCGATCGCCGGTCTTCAGAGCGTGATCCGGTGCGTCGCCGCCGAACCAGAGCGAAAGCGGCGGGAGCAACACCAGCACCAACACCGTCACGAGGTCTTCGACGACCAGCCAACCGACGGCGATGCGGCCGTTGACGGTTTCCAGAACGCCGCGACTTTCCAGCGCCTTGAGGAGCACCACCGTGCTGGCAACGGAAAGAGCGAGCCCGAACACGACCCCAGCGGCAACACTCCAGCCCCAAAAAGCAGTGACACCCATGCCGAGCAAAGTGGCCACGACGATCTGGACGATGGCGCCGGGCAAAGCGATATGGCGAACCGCTAACAAATCGTCGAGGGAAAAATGCAAGCCGACGCCGAACATCAACAGCATGACGCCGATCTCGGCGAGCTGGCTCGATAGCTCGATATCGGCGACGAACCCGGGCGTGGCGGGGCCAAGAATGATGCCGGCTATCAGGTAACCGACCAGCGGCGGCAGCTTGAGGCGGGCAGCGATAAAGCCAAAGACCAGAGCAAGCCCGAGCGCAGCGGCAATGGTGGTGATCAAGCTAATGCTATGCGGCACGTTCTGTGCTCCTAACGACTCGTTTACGGTAAGCTGATGGATGCGCGAGATTTCACGTCAAGCCAGAAAAACTGCGAGCGCTGCCGCAGGGCAGTGCTGCGATGCTGGCGTGGTTGCCTTATAGGAATACGATTCTATCAACTACTCGGTCAGTAAAGATTATTGAACTGGCGGCGGCCGCGACCGCCCGCACCAAGCTACATTGAAAACATAACCGTCGCAACTTTTGCGGCGAAAGTCAGCCGAAAAAGATCAGCTCGCGTGCAAGCTCGTCTGCGCTCTACACGCTTTCTTACCAGGTGCGTTTGCGCTAATCTGCATCGATTCCAAATTCGAGTAACATGATTCTGGTTCAACATCGGAGCGCCTTCTTCATGGACCGCAAATGGTGGCTGGTCATCCTCGGCTGCATCACCCATGCCGTGAATACGGGTTTCGCCTATTTCGGCCTGAGCGCGTTCTTTCCTTCCTTCGAGCGTGAGTTTGGCTGGAGCCGGACCGCGATCTCGGGGGCGTTTTCGCTGGCGCGGATAGAGTCCGGCCTCTTGGGTCCCATCGAAGGGTATTTCGTCGATCGTTTCGGCCCTCGGCGGATTATGTTCATCGGCATTGTCATCTGTTTTCTAGGTTTTATCTCGCTCAGTTTCGTAAATTCGTTGCCGATGCTCTACGGCGCCATCGTATTGGGCATCGTGCTCGGTTCGAGTCTCGGTTTTCACATGCCGATCAGCTTGCTGATTGCGAAGATTTTTCGCGAGCGACGGAGCTTTGCGTTCGGCATTTTTCGCATGGGCCCGGGATTGTCCGGCGCGCTGGTGCCGTTGGTCGGCGCGATGATCGTTGGGTGGGGCTGGCGCACGGCCGCGGTGCTCTCGGGCTGCATGCTCTTAGCGACGAGCCTGCCGATTGCCTATCTGATCAATAAGATCGCACGGGCGGAAGAAACAGACGCTGAGTTCCCGTCAGCAACTAAAGCCGGAGTAGCACCGGCAGCCCGCAGATCTTTAGACCCGCAGTTTACCTTAAAAGAAGTGTTGCACCTCAACGCTTTTTGGTTTCTCTCCGTCTCGATGGCGCTGCGCCATATGGTCACCGAAGGGGTGTCGGTGCACTTCGTTATTTTACTGGTGGATCGGGGATGGAGCACGGAAGCGGCGAGCAGTCTGCTCGGAGTGTCCGCGCTGATCGGCGCGCCGGCGCGCATTGGCATGGGCTGGTTGGGCGATCTTGCGGACAAGCGAAAATTAATCATGGGATTGCTGCTGGCGCTGAGCTTCTCCGTCTTGCTGATGGGTTACAGCGCGGTGGCGCTGGTGTTCACGCCGTGCATGATCATCTATTCGCTTGCTTACGGCGGCCTCGCGTCGTTGCAGGAGCCGATTCGGGCCGACTATTTCGGCACGAAGGCGTTCGCGACGATTCAGGGCGTCAGCCGGACCGTGACGACCATCGGTACTTTCATGGGACCGATTCTTGCGGGTTTCCTGTACGATCTCACCCACAGCTATGCGATTGCCTTTGCCATTTTCTCCATTGTCAGTTTGTTGTCGCTGCTGCTCATGTTCCTCGCGAAACGCCCAGCGTGGTAACAACTCCACCGGCGCCCCTCGGTTGACAATTTTGCTTCCGGTTGTAGTAGGATCGCGCCAGTTCCTACCAAAAGGAGGCCAGCGCAATGAAAGCAGCGGTCTTGCACAAAGTTCATGATCCGATGACCATCGAAGATTTCGATATGCCGAAGATATCTGCCAGCTTCACCATGCAGGAAACAATATCCATTTTGTCGCCGTCCAAGCGTTTTGACCTGGACTCGAAGTGTTGAACCTGCGCGCCGGCGGCGCCGGCAAGAAAGCTCACGGCAACCACAAGACAGCAAAAACGTTGCGTCATCATGTCACGGCTGCGCCGATGGTGAGGGCGCGAGCGGCTCCGTTACTGCGTCACCACGGCCTCGTTGGGATTGATAATCACATTGCGGATGTTGGCAGGCAAAGCGAACGGTTTCTCGATGTCGTACCCTTCGGGGTTGCGCCGGCTGCGCGATAACGAGGTGATCATTTCCCGCACCAGCGGCGCGGGCAAGGGTATGCCGTTGACCTCCGCCTCGTGAAGTTTGAACCGGCCCTGGCCTTCTTCAGTTTGCAATGTTCCCCGCGCAGTGACGGGGAGCTTGCCGGACATTAGCGTCAACGGACCCAGGCCGCCCCGCCCTTTGCGCCGGCGCTTATATTCATCCATATCGACGAAAACCCGCGCCACCAGCGCGCCGTTTCCGACCAGAGTGACGCGCGGGTCGCTCAAGCCGTTGGGTATTATTTCTTTCATGCGGACGGCCAAAATATGATTCACTTCATCCTCAGTAAAAGTGGTGGTCAGCGGGGCACCGGCGATTTTGCCCCGTTCTCAATGAGCCCGTGGATTCTATCCTCGAGCCCGGCGCGGGGCTTGGTAGTCACTTTAACGGGTTCAACGCTGGCGCAGCCAGAAAAATGCGCAAGGAACGCAAACGTGAGCCAAGCGCGGACCGTCCGATCCAACATGGTTAATATAATAGGAGCTTGTCGCGTTGCCGACAAGCTCGCGGTTTTGACGGTAGGATAATAACTCCGGAGCTACATTATGGGTGCAGCTCTTTGAAGAAACCGTCTTTTTCGAGTTCCTTCAAAAAGCGCGTGTTGACAAACTCTTCGGGCCGTTTGTGCTTGGCCGCCGGTACGCGTTGCGCCACTTCGTCGATGGCATTGCGAATACCTTCCAGATTCGGGTAACCGCTGTAATCGGTGACCTGCAGGTAGCTCTCGTAGGTCGCTTCGACTACTTCAGGGTCGGCCGTCATCAAATACTTGGTAATAACTTTCTTGGTATGGTCCCGGTGGGTGGCGGCATAGCGCACGCCTTCGAGGAAACCTTTCAGAAAGTGTTTTACGCTCTGGGGGTTTTCTTTGATAAAACGATCGGTGGTTTCGATCACCGTTTGAGGATAGGGAATACCGAGATCAGCGATGTTGACGAGAATATTATAGCCTTGCTTTTTCGCGGCGAGATCCAAGGGTGGGGAAATGAGCGTGGCATCGATGGCACCCGCGGCCAGTGCTTGGACTCGAGCGGGCTGCGTGCCGACCTGCAAAATGGTTACATCTTTAGCCGGGTCCATGCCGAATTTCTTGAGCACCATGCGCATGGCCGTGTCCGTTCCCGAGCCAAAACGGCTGATGGCGACTTTTTTACCCTTGAGCTGGTCCCACTTGGTAATCTGTTTGGCGGCAACGACGCTGTAAGGCAGAGTGTTAACCGCGGCAGCGATGATTATGGAATCCGCGCCCTGGGTGCGCGAAGCGATGGTCGCCGGTCCTGAGGAAATCGAGAACTTGACCTCCCCGGCAAGTGCGGCTTGAGCCAAAATGGAGCCGGATTCAAAGACGATTACACGCGCATCAAGCCCGTACTTTTGCCAAAACCCGGCATCCCGGGTGACAAAGGAGTAGACCATATTGATCGCCGGTCCGGCGACCCCTACCATGAGCGGCTTCTCGGAGTTAGCCCAACAGGGGTGGGTAAGCAGTAGCGTAAGTGCCAGCAGGCCGTTGACGAGAGAAAGAGCAAATCGGTTCATCGTTCTCCTTTAATTCTTCGCGAGACAAACTTTACGTTTCGAGGTGTTATCTGGCATTTTTCCCATGAGTATCAAGCGGCGAGGGGTGCCTAGCTCTTCATGCCGAACACGGTGAAAGACCAAAAGTCTTTTAGATCAGCGATAAGTATAACCGGTCGCTGGAACGATGGGAAGTAGCAAATTCGCTGAGGGTCGCAGGCGGACAACGCGCCGGCTGCAAAAAACTGACCCCTTCGACGATCTCAGCGTGAATGAAAAAATTTCAATGGTTTCAAGATGCTCCGCCTGCTGTGTCGAAGAATGAATGGATTTGTCAACAAACTGCTAGTGACGGTA
The DNA here is from genome assembly GCA_963840855.1 of uncultured delta proteobacterium. Lineage (GTDB taxonomy): Bacteria > Desulfobacterota > Binatia > UBA9968 > UBA9968 > DATACQ01. The sequence continues at coordinate 14,002 of CAWJBB010000072.1, read as the reverse complement.
GTCTTCGCAGTGATAAGTTCTGATTCAAGAAGCGGGAGGAAAGATATGAAAAACCGTGAAATCGCTGCCGGATGGGCCTACCATGATGGCACGAAACATTCCTATCAGAGCATCCGGACCAACCCGCACTATCTCGATTGGGAGATTCAACCCATCCCGTTCAAGATTTACCGCAATCTTGAACCTATTCCTTTAAATCAGCATTTGTCGTCATCCGGAGTGGCCGCACTGGATGCGATTGCGGTGAATGCGGTCGATGTGCAGGGCGTCGTCAGGCCGACGCGCCAAACTCTAGCGGAAATGCTTTTTCTCTCGGCGGGCGTTACCAAGCGCAGGAGTTATCCGGGCGGAGAGATGCTTTTTCGCGCCGCCGCTTGCACGGGCGCGCTCTATCACATCGATCTCTATCTGGTCTGCGGCGATCTCGAAGACCTCGAAGCCGGGGTCTATCACTTCAGCCCTCAGGACTTCTCCTTGCGAAGACCCCGGCAAGGCGATTACCGGGGCGCGCTCGTCAGCGCCGCCGGGGCCCAGCCTTCGATCGTGAACGCGCCGGCAATTCTGATTTGCGCTTCGACTTTCTGGCGTAATGCGTGGAAGTACCAGGCCCGCGCCTATCGTCACTGTTTCTGGGACAGTGGCACGATTCTCGCCAATCTTTTAGCGGCGGCGGCCGCGCGGAGACTTCCAGCCAAAGTCGTTCTGGGATTCGTCGACTCCACGGTAAGCGAGCTGTTGAACCTTGATAACCAACGCGAGGCGCCGCTCTCTCTCGTCGCGTTGGGCCATACCGCGACCCAAACGGCGGGGCTATCACCGGCGATAGAGCCCCTCGCGCTTGAGACCGAGCCACTATCGAAGAGGGAAGTAGATTACCCAGCGATGCGCGAAATGCATCAAGCGTCCTCTTTGGCGAGCGCTGAGGAAGTCATTGCCTGGCGCGGCGAAAACACAGGTGGAGGGACGAAGGATGAAGGCGGAAATGAGCTGCGAAGCATCGTGTTGCAGCCATTCAATGACGAAGCTATGCCGCAGGATAAAATTGAAGAAGTTATTATCCGGCGCGGATCGACCCGCGAGTTTTCACGCGAGGCGATCACGTTCGCGCAACTCTCCACGATGCTTGACCGCACCACCCGCGGTATACCAGTGGATTTCTTAAACCTGGAGGACTCGCTGAATGACTTGTACTTGATCGTCAACGCGGTCGATGAGCTTCCGCCGGGCTCATATGTTTACCGGCGCGATACCCGCGCGCTCGAGCTTCTTAAAGAAGGCGACTTTCGCCGTGAAGCGGGACATCTCGGCTTGGGCCAGGCGATCCCGGCGGATTGCAGCGTCAACGTTTACTTTCTCGCGGACCTCCATCGCGCTTTTGATCGCTTCGGCAACCGCGGCTATCGCGCGGCACAGCTCGAGGCGAGCATCATGGGCGGAAAACTCTATCTTGCCGCCTATGCCCAGCGCCTCGGCGCCTCTGGGCTCACCTTCTTCGACGACGATGTCACGGAGTTTTTCTCGCCGCATGGCGCCGGCAAGAGCGTGATGTTTCTGATTGCATTGGGAAAGTCGGTGAGACAGAAGCGTTAATCGTGAGATATTCAAAAAATAGTTCTCTTACGCCCGATTTCCACGAACACGAACACGATCACGCGCTTCGTTGACGCCGTCAACGATAATTCATGGCGCCGCGGGGTTGCAGGACTCTGATCTCCGTCGGCGGTGGCAAAGCATCCTTGCTGAGCGCCAGCGTGTCGGTTTTCAGAATCTGCGTCTTGAGACCTGCGGTAAACTGTTTGATCAGGTAGGGATTGTCACGGTGATGCATGGGAATCGCGATTTTGGGTTTGAGTTGAGCCAAGACTTCTCTCGCCAGGTCGGGCCCCATGGTGCGATTGCCGCCGATGGGCGTGAGGGCAACGTCAAAACAATATCCATTTTGTCGCCGTCCAAGCGTTTTGACCTGGACTCGAAGAGTTGAACTTGCGCGCCGGCGGCGCCGGCAAGAAAGCTCACGGCAACCACGAGACAGCAAAAACGTTGCGTCATCATGTCACGACTGCGTCGATGGTGAGGGCGTGAGCGGCTCCGTTACTGCGCCACCACGGCCTCGTTGGGATTGATAATCACATTGCGGATGTTGGCAGGCAAAGCGAACGGTTTCTCGATGTCGTACCCTTCGGGGTTGCGCCGGCTGCGCGATAACGAGGTGATCATTTCCCGCACCAGCGGCGCGGGCAAGGGTATGCCGTTGATCTCCGCCCCGTGAAGTTTGAACCGGCCCTGGCCTTCTTCAGTTTGCAATGTTCCCCGCGCAGTGACGGGGAGCTTGCCGGACATTAGCGTCAGCGGACCCAGGCCGCCCCGCCCTTTGCGCCGGCGCTTATATTCATCCATATCGACGAAAACCCGCGCCACCAGCGCGCCGTTTCCGACCAGAGTGACGCGCGGGTCGCTCAAGCCGTTGGGCATCATTTCTTTCATGCGGACGGCCAAAATATGATTCACTTCATCTTCAGTAAAAGCGGTGGTCAGCGGAGGCACCGGCGATTTTGCGCCGTTCTCAATGAGCCTGTCGATTTTATCCTCGAGCCGGTCGCGGGGCTCGGTAGTCACTTTAACGGGTTCAACGCTGGCGCAGCCATAAAAATACGCAAGGAACGCAAACGCGACCCAAGCGCGGACCGTCCGATCCAACATGGTTAATATAATAGGAGCTTGTCGCGTTGCCGACAAGCGTGCGGCTATGGCGGTAGGGTAATAACTCCGAAGCTACATTATGGGCGCAGCTCTTTGAAGAAACCTTCTTTTTCGAGTTCCTTTAAAAAGCGCGTGTTGACAAACTCTTCGGGCTTTTTGTACTTGGCCGCCGGCACGCGTTGCGCCACTTCGTCGATGGCGTTGCGAATACCTTCCAGATTCGGGTAGCCGCTGTAATCGGTGACCTGCAGGTAGCTCTCGTAGGTCGCTTCGACTACTTCAGGGTCGGCGGTCATCAAATACTTGGTAATAACTTTCTTGGTATGGTCCCGGTGGGTGGCGGCATAGCGCACGCCTTCGAGGAAACCTTTCAGAAAATGTTTTACGGTCTGGGGGTTTTCCTTGATAAAACGATCGGTGGTTTCGATCACCGTTTGAGGATAGGGAATACCGAGATCAGCGATGTTGACGAGAATATTATAGCCTTGCTTTTTCGCGGCGAGATCCAAGGGTGGAGAAATGAGCGTGGCATCGATGGCACCGGCGGCCAATGCCTGGACCCGAGCGGGCTGCGTGCCGACCTGCAAAATGGTTACATCTTTAGCCGGGTCCATGCCGAATTTCTTGAGCACCATGCGCATGGCGGTGTCCGTTCCCGAGCCCAAACGGCTGATGGCAACTTTCTTGCCTTTGAGTTGGTCCCACCTGGTAATCTGTTTGGCGGCAACGACGCTGTAAGGCAGAGTGTTAACCACGGCAGCGATGATGATGGAATCCGCGCCCTGGGTGCGCGAAGCGATCGTCGCCGGTCCCGACGAGATCGAGAACTTGACCTCTCCGGCAAGTGCGGCTTGAGCCAAAATGGAGCCGGATTCAAAGACGACTACACGCGCATCAAGCCCGTACTTTTGCCAGAACCCGGCATCCCGGGTGACGAAAGAGTAGACCATATTGATCGCCGGGCCCGCGACGCCTACCATCAGTGGCTTTTCGGAATTTGCCCAACAGGGGTAGGCAAGTCAGCAGCGTAAGCGCCAGCAGGCCGTTGACGAGAGAAAGAGCAAATCGGTTCATCGTTCTCCTTTAATTCTTCGCGAGACAAATTTTACGCTTTGGCGGAGTGTCATGGTGGCATTTTTCCCATGGCAATCAAGGACGAGCGGTGCCTAGCTCTCATGACGAATCGATGAAAGACTAAAAGTCTTTTAAAGATCAGCGCATAAGTATAACCGGTCGCCGAAACTATGGGAAGTAGCAAATCTCGCTGAGTGGCGACACGGCAAGTGCTGAATTGACCCCTGCGAGATACTCAGCGTGATAACATTCAACGGTGTCAGATGCTACGGGAATGTCGAAGACTTCAACGGACTTGTCAGCAAACTGCTAGTGGACGGTAGCCTTCCAGTGATAGAGTTCTGTATTCAAGAAGGCGGGAGGGTCTGATATGAAAAACCGTGAAATCGCCGCCGGATGGGCCTACCATGATGGCACGAAACATTCCTATCAGAGTATCCGGACCAACCCGCACTATCTCGATTGGGAGATCCAGCCGATCCCGTTCAAGATTTACCGCGATATTGAACCTATTCCTTTAAATCAGCATTTGACGTCATCCGGGATGGCCGCGCTGGATGCGATTGCGGTGAATGCGGCCGATGTGCAGGGTGTCGTCAGCCCGACGCGCCAAACTCTGGCGGAAATGTTTTTTCTCTCAGCGGGCGTTACCAAGCGCAGGAGTTATCCGGGCGGAGAGATGCTCTTTCGCGCCGCCGCTTGCACGGGCGCGCTCTATCACATCGATCTCTATCTGGTCTGCGGCGACCTCGAAGACCTCGAAGCCGGGGTCTATCACTTCAGCCCTCAGGACTTCTCTTTGCGAAGACTCCGGCAAGGAGACTACCGGGGCGCGCTCGTCAGCGCCGCCGGCGCACAGCCTTCGATCGTGAACGCGCCGGCAATTCTGATTTGCGCTTCGACTTTCTGGCGTAATGCGTGGAAGTACCAGGCCCGCGCCTATCGTCACTGTTTCTGGGACAGTGGCACGATTCTCGCCAATCTTTTAGCAGCGGCGGCCGCGCGGAGACTTCCAGCCAAAGTCGTTCTCGGATTCGTTGACTCTACGGTAAGCGAGCTCTTGAGCCTTGATAACCGACGCGAGGCGCCGCTGTCTCTCGTCGCGTTGGGCCACACCGTGGCTGAAAGCGCCCGACCATTCCCCGACATCGAGCCACTTGACCCTTGAGATCGAGCCGTTATCGAAGAGGGAAGTAGATTACCCGGCGATGCGCGAAATGCATCAAGCGTCCTCTTTGGCGAGCGCTGAGGAAGTCATTGCCTGGCGCGGCTTAAACACAGGCGGAGGGATGAAGGATGAAGGCGGAAATGAGCTGCGAAGCATCGTTTTGCAGCCATTCAATGAGGAAGCTATGCCGCAGGATAAAATTGAAGAAGTTATTATCCGGCGCGGATCGACCCGCGAGTTTTCACGCGAGGCGATCACGTTCGCGCAGCTCTCCACGATGCTTGACCGCGCCACCCGCGGTATACCAGTGGATTTCTTAAATCCAGAGGACTCGCTGAATGACTTGTACTTGATCGTCAACGCGGTCGATGGGCTTCCCCCGGGCGCATATGTCTACCGGCGCGATACCCGCGCGCTTGAGCTTCTTAAAGAAGGCGACTTTCGCCGTGAAGCGGGACATCTCGGCTTGGGCCAGGCGATTCCGGCGGATTGCAGCGTCAACGTTTATTTTCTTGCGGATCTCCATCGCGCTTTTGAACGCTTCGGCAACCGCGGCTATCGCGCCGCACAGCTCGAGGCGAGCATCATGGGCGGAAAACTCTACCTTGCCGCCTATGCCCAGCGCCTCGGCGCCTCCGGGCTCACCTTCTTCGATGACGACGTTACTGAATTCTTCTCGCCGCATGCCGCCGGCAAGAGCGTGATGTTTCTGATTGCATTGGGAAAGTCGGTGAAGACAGAAGCGTTAATCGTGAGATATTCCAAAAAATAGTTCTCTTACTCCAATTTCCCTAATGTCCGGTTTCCCGCGAACACGATCACGCTCTTCGTTGACGCCGTCAACGATAATTCATCGCGCCGCGGGGTTGCAGGACTCTGATCTCCGTCGGCGGTGGCAAAGCATCCTTGCTGAGCGCCAGCGTGTCGGTTTCCAGAATCTGCGTCTTGAGACCGGCGGTAAACTGTTTGATCAGGTAGGGATTGTCACGGTGATGCATGGGAATCGCGATTTTGGGTTTGAGTTGAGCCAAGACTTCTCTAGCCAGGTCGGGCCCCATGGTGCGATTGCCGCCGATGGGCGTGAGAGATCGTTACTGCGTCACCACGGCCTCGTTGGGATTGATAATCACATCGCGGATGTTGGCAGGCAAAGCGAACGGTTTCTCGATGTCGTACCCTTCGGGGTTGCGCCGGCTGCGCGATAACGAGGTGATCATTTCCCGCACCAGCGGCGCGGGCAAGGGTATGCCGTTGACCTCCGCCCCGTGAAGTTTGAACCGGCCCTGACCTTCTTGAGTTTGCAATGTTCCCTGCGCAGTGACGGGGAGCTTGCCGGACATTAGCGTCAGCGGACCCAGGCCGCCCCGCCCTTTGCGCCGGCGCTTATATTCATCCATATCGACGAAAACCCGCGCCACCAGCGCGCCGTTTCCGACTAGAGTGACGTGCGGGTCGCTCAAGCCGTTGGGCATCATTTCTTTCATGCGGACGGCCAAAATATGATTCACTTCATCTTCAGTAAAAGCGGTGGTCAGCGCGGACACCGGGGATTTTGCGCCGTTCTCAATGAGCCTGTCGATTTTATCCTCGAGCCGGTCGCGCGGCTCGGTAGTCACTTTAACGGGTTCAACGCTGGCGCAGCCATAAAAATACGCAAGGAACGCAAACGCGACCCAAGCGCGGACCGTCCGATCCAACATGGTTAATATAATAGGAGCTTGTCGCGTCGCCGACAAGCTCGCGGTTTTGACGGTGGGATAATAACTCCGGAGCTACATTATGGGTGCAGCTCTTTGAAGAAACCGTCTTTTTCGAGTTCCTTCAAAAAGCGCGTGTTGACAAACTCTTCGGGCCGTTTGTGCTTGGCCGCCGGTACGCGTTGCGCCACTTCGTCGATGGCATTGCGAATACCTTCCAGATTCGGGTAACCGCTGTAATCGGTGACCTGCAGGTAGCTCTCGTAGGTCGCTTCGACTACTTCAGGGTCGGCCGTCATCAGATACTTGGTAATAACTTTCTTGGTATGGTCCCGGTGGGTGGCGGCATAGCGAACGCCTTCGAGGAAACCTTTCAGAAAGTGTTTTACGGTCTGGGGGTTTTCCTTGATGAAACGATCGGTGGTTTCGATCACCGTTTGAGGATAGGGAATACCGAGATCAGCGATGTTGACGAGAATATTATAGCCTTGCTTCTTCGCGGCGAGATCCAAGGGTGGAGAAATGAGCGTGGCAGCGATGGCACCCGCGGCCAGTGCTTGGACTCGAGCGGGCTGCGTGCCGACCTGCAAAATGGTTACATCTTTAGCCGGGTCCATGCCGAATCTCTTGAGCACCATGCGCATGGCCGTGTCCGTTCCCGAGCCAAAACGGCTTATGGCGACTTTTTTACCCTTGAGCTGGTCCCACTTGGTAATCTGTTTGGCGGCAACGACGCTGTAAGGCAGAGTGTTAACCGCGGCAGCGATGATTATGGAATCCGCGCCCTGGGTGCGCGAAGCGATGGTCGCCGGTCCCGAGGAGATCGAGAACTTGACTTCCCCGGCAAGTGCGGCTTGAGCCAAAATGGAGCCGGATTCAAAGGCGACTACACGCACATCAAGCCCGTACTTTTGCCAGAACCCGGTATCCCGGGTGACAAAGGAGTAGACCATATTGATCGCCGGTCCGGCGACTCCTACCATGAGCGGCTTCTCGGAGTTAGCCCAACAGGGGTGGGTAAGCAGTAGCGTAAGTGCCAGCAGGCCGTTGACGAGAGAAAGAGCAAATCGGTTCATCGTTCTCCTTTAATTCTTCGCGAGACAGATTTCACGTTGGGCGGATGTTATGATGGCATGTTTCGCATGGATCAGGACGAGCGGTGTGCCCGGACAATCAACGAATCCGGACTTTAGATCGCGCATGTGATCAAATTGTGACATATCGCAGGGTGGCCAGGCAAGGCTGAATTGCGAATACCATCGTTATTTGTGTCGAGTAGGGAATGAAACTGCAAGGCGTAGCCTGCTAGTGCACACTGCCGTCGAGTGATAGAAATCACATCAGCAGGCGGGAGGGTCGATATGAAGAACCGTGAGATCGCGGCCGCGTGGGCTTACCATGACGGCACGAAGCATTCCTATCAGAGCATCCGGACCAACCCGCACTATCTCGATTGGGAGATTCAACCCATCTCGTTCAAGATTTACCGTGATATTGAACCTATTCCTTTAAATCAGCATTTGACATCATCCGGAGTGGCCGCACTTGATGCGATTGCGGTGAATGCGGCTAATGTGCAGGGTGTCGTCAGCCCGACGCGCCAAACCCTAGCGGAAATGTTTTTTCTCTCGGCGGGCGTTACCAAGCGCAGGAGTTATCCGGGCGGAGAGATGCTCTTTCGCGCCGCCGCTTGCACGGGCGCGCTTTATCACATCGATCTCTATCTGGTCTGCGGCGATCTCGAAGACCTCGAAGCCGGGGTCTATCACTTCAGCCCTCAGGACTTCTCCTTGCGAAGACTGCGGCAAGGCGACTACCGGGGCGCGCTCGTCAGCGCCGCCGGCACACAGCCTTCGGTCGTGAACGCGCCGGCAATTCTGATTTGCGCTTCGACTTTCTGGCGTAATGCGTGGAAATACCAGGCCCGCGCCTATCGTCACTGTTTCTGGGACAGTGGCACGATTCTCGCCAATCTTTTAGCGGCGGCGGCCGCGCGGAGACTTCCAGCCAGAATCGTTCTGGGATTCGTCGACTCCACGGTAAGCGAGCTCTTGAACCTTGATAACCAACGCGAGGCGCCGCTCTCTCTCGTCGCGTTGGGTCATACCGCGACGCAAACGGCGGGGCCATCACCGGCGATAGAGCCCCTCGCGCTTGAGACCGAGCCACTATCGAAGAGGGAAGTAGATTACCCAGCGATGCGCGAAATGCATCAAGCGTCCTCTTTGGCGAGCGCTGAGGAAGTCATTGCCTGGCGCGGCGAAAACACAGGCGGAGGGATGAAGGATGAAGGCGGAAATGAGCTGCGAAGCATCGTTTTGCAGCCATTCAATGACGAAGCGATGCCGCAGGATAAAATTGAAGAAGTTATTATCCGGCGCGGATCGACCCGCGAGTTTTCACGCGAGGCGATCACGTTCGCGCAGCTCTCCACGATGCTTGACCGCGCCACCCGCGGCATACCAGTGGATTTCTTAAACCCGGAGGACTCGCTGAATGATTTGTACTTGATCGTCAACGCGGTCGATGGGCTTCCTCCAGGCACATATGTCTACCGGCGCGATACCCGCGCGCTCGAGCTTCTTAAAGAAGGCGACTTTCGCCGTGAAGCGGGACATCTCGGCTTGGGCCAGGCGATCCCGGCGGATTGCAGCGTCAACGTTTACTTTCTCGCGGACCTCCATCGCGCTTTTGATCGCTTCGGCAACCGCGGCTATCGCGCCGCACAGCTCGAGGCGAGCATCATGGGCGGAAAACTCTATCTTGCCGCCTATGCCCAGCGCCTCGGCGCCTCTGGGCTCACCTTCTTCGATGACGACGTCACGGAATTTTTCTCGCCCCATGGCGCCGGCAAGAGCGTGATGTTTCTGATTGCGCTGGGGAAATCGATGAAGCGGAATCGCTGAATAGAACCTATTCCATCACACCGATGCCGTGGTGTTGCAGTACTCGGATCTCTAGCGTTGCAGGCAAGCCGTCCTTGCTTACCGCCAAGGTGTCGCTTTTTAAGTGCTGCGTTCTCATTCCTGCGGTAAATTGTCTCACCAGGTAGGCGCTGTCGCGATAATGCATCGGGATAGCGATTTTCGGCTTGAGCTGGGCCAGCACTTCTCTGGCCAGGATTGGGTCCATGGTGCGCCGGCCGCCGATGGGCGTGAGGGCAACGTCCACCTTGCCGAACGATTTGATCTGCTGCTCATTCAATTTTTGGCTCAAGTCGCCGAGGTGTGCGATGCACAGAGGCCCGAGATCGAAAACGAATGCCGAGCCATGAATGCCCTCGATGAAGTCGGCATTTTGATGAATGGGAACATTATAAATGAACGTATCTTTGAAACTCATGCTTACGGTGTTCCAGCTGGCGCCGTAGTTCTTGAGCCCGCGCAGGATCAGCGGATTGCCCAGGACGATGTGGACCGCATTGTGGTTGAACTGCTCTTTGCCCACGGTGACGATATCGCTGACGATGTTCGGTTTCGGATACCATCCCGGCCCCAATGGGTCGGTGACGATGCGGGTTCCCTTGGTGGTCGTGATGAGAAAGAAATTGTGGCCGAAGTATTGAATCGTCGCATCGACGTTCGCCGCGTAGGCGACAGATCCGAAGCCGCGCCGCGCGACATCCAAATCCCGGCACGAAGATTGGGCGGAAGAGGTAAAGGTAAGCAGTGAGCTGATGAAAACCGCCGAACTAAGGATGAACCGCAGAGTTTTACTTTGTAAAAAACGCTTCATAGCAGTCACAACGCCCGGCATTGAACCGCAGGCTATTGGATTGAAGAAGAAAAGACAATCGCTGGCTGACGCGAGCACGTTTTATCCGGTCGGCCAACACTATACATACATCAATCGCGTGCTGGTTCGTTTGCGAGTTCTTGGATACTTATTGAGAAGGAAAATGCGACGAGCGGCGAAAGGTGAGCGACATCAGATCAAAAAGACGCCCGACCGCTTGATTTCGCGCCCTTATTCGTTGACATAGCCCGTTCTTGTCGGATAATTTTCTTAGTCGACAGGCGTAACCAGCAGTCATCAAAGGAGCCGAATATGAAAACCAATAAAGGGTTTTACCTTGCTGTTCTCGCGCTCGGCGTCGCCGCACTTATCGCGGCTTGCTCAATGCAGTCGGGCGATGAACCAGGCGGCGGAGCGGCGGTCCGCATCGACGCCGACGACATCGGCGGCGTGGTCGCCAGCGCCAAGGGGCCGGAGGCCGGCGTTTGGGTGATCGCGGAGACGACCGAGCTGCCGACGAGATTCTCGAGGAGCGTCGTCACCGACGATCAAGGCCGCTACGTGCTCCCCGATCTACCGAAGGCAAACTACAGTGTTTGGGTGCGCGGCTACGGACTGGTCGATTCGCCGAAAGTTAAGGCCGCGCCGGGCAAGATAGTAAATCTAACCGCCGCGCTCGCGCCTAACGATGCCGCCGCGGCGGAATATTATCCGGCAATCTATTGGTATTCGATGATGAAGATTCCAGACAAGAGCGAGTTCGGCGGCACAGGAAAACTTCCGGCGAAGTTGACGCAGAATGACTATCTGAACCTGATGAAGTCCAACGGTTGCGCTAACTGCCATTCCATAGGAGTGCGCGCCATGCGCACGTTTCCCCAGAACGTGCCTTTCCCGCTGGGTAAGTTCGCCAATTCCGAGGAAGCGTGGTTTCGCCGCATCCAGTCGGGCCAGGGGGGCGTCAACATGTTCGCAAACTCGATGAAACAGCTGGGTGGCGTGAATATCCGTTATCTCGCGGACTGGACCGACCGTATCGCCAAGGGCGAGCTGCCCCATGCGAAGCCGCCGCGGCCCCAGGGCGTCGAGCGTAACATCGTTGTCACCACCTGGGACTGGCTCGACGACAAGCATTATCTCCACGACTTGATCGCCTCGGACCGCCGTTTTCCCACTGTGAATGCCTACGGGCCGGTTTACGGGTCCACCGAGCTCAGCGTCGACATCATTCCCATCCTCGATCCGAAAACCCACACGGTTCAGAATTTTCCGGCTCCCGTGCGCGATGCGGATACGCCGGTCTCGATGCGAGAAAAACCGATGCAGCCGTCGCCTTACTGGGGCGACGAACACGTCTGGAAGAGCAAGGCCAACAACCACAATGGCATGTTCGACCGGAAGGGGCGCGTGTGGTTCGCAGCGGCGGTGCGCGGTCCCGACAGCCCTGCGTTTTGCAAGAAAGGCTCGGATCATCCCTCGGCCAAAGTTTTTCCCACCGAGCGCAACAACCGCCAGCTATCGATGCTCGATCCCAAGACCATGAAGTACACCTTCGTTGACACCTGCTTCGGGACGCATCACTTGCAGTTCGACGCCAACGACAGACTGTGGACCAGCGGTGGCGGGCAGGTCGTCGGCTGGCTCGACATGAAGATATTCGACGAGACCGGCGACGCAGCGAAGGCGCAGGGCTGGACGCCGGCGATTCTTGACACCAACGGCAATGGCAAGCGCGACGCTTACGTCGAGCCCAACCAGCCGGTGGATCCGACCAAGGACAAGCGCATCGCGGCCGGCTTCTACGCCGTGATGCCGAGCCCGGCCGACGGCTCGGTCTGGGGTTCCAACCGCGAGTTTCCGGGGGCTGTTGTCCGCCTCGTCCCGGGACCGAATCCCTCGGAGACGTCGCTCGCTGAAATCTACAACATCCCGCTGCCCGGCTTCGGTATCCGCGGCGCCGACATCGACAAGCAGGGTGTCGTGTGGGCATCGCTTTCGAGCGGCCACCTCGCGAGCTTCGACCGGAGAAAGTGCAAGGGTCCACTTAACGGACCCAAGGCGACCGGCGATCACTGCCCCGAGGGCTGGTCTTTTTTCCAGTATCCAGGTCCCGGTTTTCAGGGGATCGGACAGAACAGCGCGGAGTCGAGTTACTATTCCTGGGTCGATCAGCACAACACGTTTGGCCTCGGCGAGGACGTGCCGATGTCCACTGCCAACTTGCACCATGGCCTGGTCGCAATGAAAGATGGCAAAATGATTCTGTTGACCGTGCCCTATCCGCTCGGTTTCTATGCGAAAGGCTTCGACGGTCGCATCGACGACCCGAAGGCTGGTTGGAAGGGCCGCGGCTTGTGGAGCTCGAGTGGCGATCGCGCGTCGTGGCTAATGGAGAACGGCAAGGGCTCCAAACCGCTCGCCGTGCACTTTCAACTGCGTCCCGATCCACTGGCGCACTAAGAAGGGCCTTATGCCTTTACGCACAAGAGGCACTGAATACGGTTAAGTTAGAGAAAAGCAGATCCTACTTTTTCACCGGGGCGGAAAGGGGTCTGCGCCGGACAGTTTCTTGAACAGGTCTATGGTCTCGGGCTCGCGGGGCAATTCCCGGACGACCTTTTCAAATGCTTCTGGCATCAGGGGCATTGAATCCTCCCCGGTTAGCTTCTTTTGTTCTTTAGAATACTCCGGGTCTTCGAAAGTCTTCCGCACGGCAGCTTGCAGGATCTGCACCTGCTGTTTGGGTGTCCCCGGAGGAAGGATGAGTGGTGGCCCCGCCATCCGGAAGGCCCGGTATAGCGCTATAAGTTTCCGCTCCCGGTCCGATGTAGCAAAGTTCTCCAGGTCGGGCAGTCGAGCAAGCTGTGGATGAGTATGTTTTTTTCCCTTGGGAACCTCGATGATCGTGTGTAGATCGATAATTCCCTTGGCGACCCAGTCGTCATTTTGCTCTACAAACGCGTCGGCGGATTGCGCCCGGCCATCCGTCTCTCCCTGCAAAAATGCAATATCGAGCTCCGGACCGCTGTATCCGGTGACGAATCTTGGCTGTTTCAAACCAAGAACGTAAGCGAAGATGCGCCCGCCGGAGTAGGTGATGTGCCCCACCGAGGGGGCTGGGATGCGCACGCCCGAGGCTGCGCGCAACTTAGCCAAAGTATCAAGCCCTGCCCCTTTGCGCGTATAAAAAACATGCGAGACGCCGCTCTGGATCGCTCCTAGATAAATCAACTTGTCGAGATCATAAAGCACCCCAACGTCGAGAAAGGCAGTCGGCACGAAAGCGGCGAGCATGGCGCCGATCGTCAATCCGTCAGGGCGCGCGCTCTTGTACATGTGGTTGGCGGCCTTTCGGCCGCCGCCGCCGGGCATGTACTCAATGACGATGGTGGGATTTCCCGGAATGTGCTTGCGGAGCACGGCAACAAGCGCCTTTGTCCGCAGATCTCCCAGAGCGCCGGCGGCCGTTCCAAGTACAACCGTAATGGTTTTGCCTTCATAAAACGGAGACTGCGAAAATCCGTGCTCGATCAACCCTGAAGTAAACAGCATGCCAAAGAAGACCGTGACGGCGAGCTTTTTCATAGGAAAACCTCCCGGTTTACGGCTTACTCCGATCCTGCCCGCT
>CAWJBB010000071.1:0-28379 GCA_963840855.1 uncultured delta proteobacterium | reverse complement strand
GCGATGCTGGCGGTGCAGGTGTAGATAAGTTTGTGCGATGGCGTCGGGGTCGAGGCAGCCATCGGGACCGCGCGCCGTGAGGCGCTCCGGCCGCGTCGGGTCGCATATGCCGCCGTCGATCACCACCTGAGCGACGTGGATATTCTGCGGCTGCAGCTCGCGCGCCATGCTTTGTACCAGGCCGGTCAAACCTAACTTGCCCATGGCAAAGGCTGCGGAGTTTGCATACCCTTTGACGCTGGCGGAAGCGCCGGTAAATAGTATCGTTCCGTTCCCGGCTTTGAGCATCCGTTTAGCGGCCGCCTGCCCGACGAGGAATCCGCCGTAACAGGTAATCATAATGGTTTTGCGCACTTCATCGGGATCGAGTTCCGTGATCGGACCGCGCACGCGACCGCTCGCGTTGTAGACAACCAGATTGGGTTCGCCGATGTCTTTGGCGACCGAGTCGAATAGGCTGGCCACATCCTTTGGGCTGCTCGCATCGCAGGCATAGGCGCGGCCGTCGATCCCCTTGACTAAGCCGTTCAGTTTTCCGGTGTTGCGCGCGGCCAGCGCCACATTCATACCTTCTTTCCTAAAAAGCCTTGCCAGCGACGCACTGAGCCCCGGCCCGGCACCGACAATCAGCGCGATTTCTTGTTGAGCCATTGAGGACCTCCAAACGCCGGATATCAAGATGCGTCCGGACTGTCAATTGTCGAAAATGGCATTTCGGGAAACACAGAGAATTCGGGTAGGCTTAAAACCCGCTAATCAACTACTGCTCGGTGTGCTGCGACGCGCTTAGCACCAACGGAAAATCTTTGCTGATTTCAATCAGCGCCTTGTAGTCTCGCGCCGATCCCTGATACAAACAGGAAGTGCGATTTTCTACCCGAGCGGCGCAAGCAACCCATGAGTCGAAGTACTTTTACGGCTGGACCATCGTCGCCGTCGGTTTTCTCGCCCACATCGCCTCGGCGTTCTCGATATCGAGCACGCTGAGCGTTTTTCTAAAACCGCTGTCGAGCGACCTTGGTGTTTCGCGTGGCGTCTTTTCGCTCATCCGCACGGGCGAGATACTCATAGGAGCGCTTGCCGCGCCGGTCGTTGGTCCTCTCCTGGACCGCTATGGCGGCAGGTGGCTGATGGCGGCTGGCGGAGTCGTTTGTGGCACGGGGTTTCTGCTGCTCGGCCAGGCGCGCGGTTTTTTGCAGTTCATGCTCTTTCGTTGGCTCCTGGTCAGTCCCGGCGATGCGCTCATGGGCCAGATGGTGGTGAACGTTACAATTTCGCGCTGGTTCGTGCGCATGCGCGGCCGCGCCCTAGCGCTGGCCGGTATGGGGCACGGTTTGGCCAAAGTCGCCATGCCGGTGCTGGCAGCATCGCTCATCGTGAACATGGGATGGCGCGCCACTTGGGTCTTGTTTGGCCTGCTAACATTGGCGTTGGTTGTCGGCCCTTCCTGGTTTTTCATGCGCCGGCGCCCGGAAGACATGGGACTCCTGCCCGACGGAGCCCGCTCTCAATCCGAAATCGAGGTGCCGGCGCGCAAGGCCGGTTCCGCGGTAGCGCATTCAAGCGCGACGGCCGACGTTGCCTGGAGCCGCCGTGAAGCACTGCACACCCCGGCTTTCTGGCTCATCGTCACCACCTTCGGCGTCGCCCATATCGGCGTTAGTGGACTGAACCTTCATGTCTTCGCCTTCGTAAGCGATCAGGGCTATCCAGAGATGGTGGCGGCGCTGGTTATGAGTATCATCGCGTTCATGCAGTTCAGCACGCCGATGGTTTGGGGGATCCTTGCCGAGCGCTTGAATATCGCCCGGCTGATCATGGCCAAATTTCTGATTCAAGCCACGGGAATTTTATTGGCCCTCTCCACCCCCGGACTGCCTTCGCTTTACGCCGGTTTTTTTCTTTACGGCATCGGCATGGGAGCAAGCTCCATCCTCGCGGAAATGATCTGGGCCAACTACTTCGGGCGCGTCTCGCTGGGAAAAATCCGTGGCCTGGGCTCGCTCCTCACCCATGGCTTCAGCGCCGGCGGAGCGCCCTTTTTCGGCTTCCTGTTCGACTTCACCCAGAGTTATTCTCTTTCCTTCAGCATCTTCATCGGCCTGCTGTTCGCTTCGGCCTTCCTTAGCTTGTTCCTCCGCCCGCCTAAAAAGTGACGCGACGCTTGCCCGGAGGCGTGCCAGATTATTTTTGTCGGAGCGACTGCGTCGCAGTCGGCTGGTTTGAATTAGATGAATTGCCACGTGGCATGCGATTCATTGCCCTGTTCTTGCGGCGACGGTCGTGGCTGTGGTATCGGCATTTAAGAGAGTGTGAGTTCAGCCACCGCTCGATGGCGCTTGGCCAGTTGGGCTGGATTGCCGAGATGGACTGAGTTAACGTGTGACCACAATAGCTAAGGTAAGAAATAAGAAAAAGCGGGAGAAACTACCATGGCCGCATTGAACATGACCAAGTACAACGTGGGCGGAGTCGCCTGGCACCGCCCTTTCAAAATTCGGCGCCTTGGCCACTTCGGCTTTAACGCGTCGGACTTGGAGGCCAGCAGGCATTTCTACTTCGACCTGCTAGGCTTTTTCATCACTGAACCCGCCGGCGCGGGTTTCTTTGGCCGGCACGCGGGCGATCATCACTCCTTCGCCCTGTTCGAAAAGAAAAAGTTCAACGAGCGACAATACGCCGGGCACAACGCCAAGCATTATCGGCCGGAGAATGACATCAATCAAATCACCTGGCAGGTCCAGAGCATCACTGAGATGGCAGAGGCCAGCAAGTACTTTCGGGACCTGGGGATCGAGATTATGCGCGAGGGCCGGGCGGGAGGCGGAGGCTCCCAGTTTCACCTCTATGTTTGGGCGCCGGATGAGCAGATCTTTGAACTCTACTACGGCATCGAGCAGATCAGCTGGAACGGCTACGCGCGTCCGGTGCCGATGCGCCACGGTTCTCCGAATCCACCCGCGGAACCTCAGCTCCCCGACTACGAACTCGTGCGCGCCGACATCGAGAAAGGCATCAGCGTGTTCGACGGCCGGCGCTGCGTTAGCCCAATGCCGCTCAAATACAGCGTCGACGGCCTGTTGCTCCCCCAACCGTTTAAGATCACTCGCGTCGGCCCGGTAAAGCTTTTTGTCGACGACTACGAATCGTTAAAACGTTGGCACGAGCAGGTTTTGGGGTTCACCTTGACGGAAGAAGTAGAATGGCAAGGCGAACGCTGCGCGTTCTTGCGCTGTGACAATGAGCATCATTCGCTCGGTCTATTTCCTAAATCATGGCGTAAGAAGTTAGGTCTCAGCGAAACCACGTCGAATATGTCCTTTGGCTTACAGCTGGCAAACTATCAGCAGCTCAGGGACGCCGTAACTTTCTTGCGCGACCACGGCGTGCGCGTCGAGACCGACATCATCCCGCCGGAGTTGCACCCCGGCATTGACTACGCCGCCTACGCCTTCGACCCCGACGGCCACTGCATCGAGCTTTACTACTACATGGAACAGGTGGGCTGGGACGGAAAGCCGCGTCCGAAGGAGCTGCGCCGCAGGGTCGACCCTAACCATTGGCCGGAAATACTCGAGCCGTTGTCGGACACTTACACCGGCGAACCCTTTATCGGACCGTGGGCGTAAAACAGCAAGACGTGAAGCGTTAGGGGTTGAGACGCGTGGCTTGTCCCATCCTGTAACCCTTATCCTTTACTGCTGACGCTAGAGCTCGTATTCGCGCGATTGTCTTGGCCAATCGTTTTGATATATAGCAGGCCGATAGCGAGTTACCGGTTTCTATTTCGCAGTCTCTCGTTTGGAGAATTTGGCAACCGAACGCCAGAAGCCTTTGGCGCGAAAAGGGCTGAACTATGTACATGATGATGCGTAACCCCGCCCAGGTGTTATTTCTCCTCACCACCATCATGCTGGCGTACCTGGTATTGCCGCCTTTTTTCTTTATCCTGCACACCAGCTTGGTGACCGACCGCGGCCTCCAAGCCGGCAGTTTTACAATCCAACATTTCATGAACATCGTCGATTCCCTCGGCGACGTGCAGACCCTTCTTGCCAACTCGATGATATTTTCCGTCGGCAGTGCCGGGCTCGCGATCTGTTACGGCACGGCGCTGGCCTGGCTCGCGGAGCGTTCCAACGCCCCGTTTCGTACTCTAGCTTACATGACCGCATATGTTTCGTTCGCCATCCCGGGGATCATCAAAGTCGTCGGTTGGATCATGCTGCTCGGCCCCAAGGCCGGCATTATTAATTCCTTCGTCATGCCCATCACCGGCGCGCCGCTGCTCAACATCTTTTCCATGCAAGGAATGATCCTGGTCGAGAGCTTTCTCTGGATACCGATCGTCTTCTTGCTCATGTCCACGCCGTTTCGCTCCATGGACCCGTCGCTGGAGGAAGCAGCCACCACAGCGGGGAGCACCGGGTGGCAAGTTTTCCGCAAGGTGACTTTCCCGTTGGCATTGCCGAGCGTGTTGGCGGTTTTGATTTTGACTTTCATTCGCTCCCTCGAAGCTTTCGAGATTCCAGCGTTGATCGGCATACCGGCCGGCGTCGAGGTGCTCACGACCAAGATTTATCTGCAAATCAGAGGCGGGCTGTTACCAAAATACGGCGAAGCCAGCGCTTACTCGATTATTCTGATCGTCATGGTCGCCCTCGGTCTCATTCCCTACTATCGCATCACCAGCAAGACCTATAAGTTCACGACGATCAGCGGCAAAGCCTATCGCCCGCACCGCGTGGATCTGGGCCGCTGGCGCTGGTTTGGCGGTTGTCTCATGCTGGTGCTGCCGCTGCTGCAAATTTTCCCCGTCGCGGCGATCACCTGGTCGTCCCTCTTGCCCTTCGCCCAGGCGCCCTCCGCGAAAGCGCTGTCTATGGTCAGCCTTAACAATTATCGCAGCGCCTTCGCCGACAGCAGTATAGTCGGCTCAGTCATGAACAGCCTCACGGTAAGCGTGAGTTCCGCCACCGTCGCTATCATCCTTACATTCATCGCCGCGTGGCTGATCGTGCGCGCTTCGATCAAATCGCGTTGGCTGCTGGATCAGATGGCGATGTTGCCTTTGGTATTTCCGGGCATCGTCATGGGCATCGCTATCCTGAAAATGTACTTGATGATTCCGTTGCCCGTGTATGGGACCATCTGGATTCTCGTATTGGCGTTCATCGCGCGCTACCTCCCCTATGGCATTCGCTTCAGCCATTCGGCGCTGCTCAGCGTTCACAAGGAACTGGAAGAAGGCGCGTTGGTCAGCGGCGCAAGCTGGTTTCAGATGGTGCGGCAAGTCGTCATACCCCTTATCATGCCTGCGTTGCTCGCCGGTTGGATATACATCTTTTTGATTACGTTTAGGGAACTCTCCATCGCGCTACTGCTCTATTCACCGGGTTCGCAGGTCGTCGCGGTGAAAATCTGGGAACTATGGGACAATGGCCATGTCGGCGAATTGGCTGCCTTCAGCCTGGTCATCGCCATGGGGACGGTGGTCGTGGGGTCGATATTTTTGAAGCTTGCGCAGCGCCATGGGCTCCAGGACTGAATCGTAGGTAGCGCTGCCCTTGACGATCGAGATCTTCGGCGACGAATGCATGATGTACGCCTCGGACTACCCGCACTGGGACACCGAGTGGCCCCACACTGTAAGCCACGTGGTCCGGCGCACGGATATTTCAGACAAGACCAAGCAAAAAATCCTCGCGGACAACGCCAGGACGTTTTATCGATTTTAGTCGCGGCGTCATTTGCGCACCCTCGTGATCGTGTCCCGTGATCGTCCGTTTTCCGGCATTGAACCTTGAACTTTGAACCATTGAACCCTTTAAGGAGCTAAATATGTCCGACAATAAACTCATCGCCGCAAATATCGACGAAAACACAGGCATAGCCTGGCTGGCGCTCAACCGTCCAGAAAAGAAAAATGCGCTCAGTATCGCTCTGCTCAAAGAGCTGGGCGACCTCCTGCGCGGCATCGCCGACAACGACAAGATCCGCTGCATTGTCACGACCGGCGCCGGCGATTCGTATTCGTCAGGGCGCGACTTGTACGACATGCGCGGTCAGAACAACCGGAACCGCACTCGCGGCATCGGCGGCGTTGCCGAAATAGTCGCTATCATGCGCGCGCTTCCACAAGTCACGGTGGCATCCGTTAGAGGCTGGTGCCTTGGCGGCGGCCTGGCGATGATCAATGGCCACGATCTAGTCATCAGCGCCGATACTGCAAAGTTCGGCATGCCGGAAGTCATCCGCGGCAGCTATGGCGCTACGGCGACGCCGTCCCTGTTTCACGGCGCGATACCGATTAAAAAAGCATTTTACATCACCCTCACCGGGAGGAACTTGACCGGCATCGAAGCCGAACGAATCGGCCTCGTTTCTCAGGTCGTTCCTGAAAAAGAGTTGGATGCTTACGTTGAAACCCTGGCCAGAGAACTCGCCAGCCGCAACGGCGCGACCTTAGAGAACGCCAAGATCGCCGCCTACATGCAAAAAGATTTGCCCTTCGACATGGCGCTTAGAGCCGACGACCTCGTGCAACACCGCCTGCGCTACTACACCAACCCGCTCAATGACGTCGAAGGCTATCTGCACTCCCAAAAAGGCGGCGGCACGGTAGGCTACGTCAAGCCGGAAGATCGAAAGTAAAAAGGATGTTTGCTTCGCTAAAACCGTTTTGACGGGACTAAATGTCGAAGGCTTCTTCGTCACTGCGTTCCTCAGAATGACATCGCGCCTTTGCCTGTGGTCGGCGCGTAGATTGAAAGTGCCAAGCCGGTTACGGCTCGCCGAAAAACCTGACTGCGTTATCGTAGAGGATCTTGCGTTTTTGCGTTTCAGTGATATCGCCGCGGCCAAGAATCTCCTTCGCCGCGTTGTGGCGCCCTTCGCCGTGCGGTAGGTCGGAAGAATATAAGATCTGATCTTCACCGAGCAATTCCATCTCCTGAGGCAACATCTTGTCATCGGCTTCGCCGGCGATGAAAACGCGGCCGGACTTGGCATATTCTTCAATCGATTGCCGCGGGACTTCGTCTTTGATCGGCATCTGGCTCCTATCGATCGGGAGATAGTGATCGAGACGCGCTACCATGTAGAGAATCCATTCAGCGCCGAATTCGAGAAAGCCGACTTTGAGATTGGGATAGCGGTCAAGCATACCGTGGCCGACGATGGCCACGAACGCCATCTGAGCCGGCAGGCTCATGCCGATGCCGTGGGCGGAGAGCAGCCCGTTGCACACGTCCAAAAACGGCGGGTAACTCATGCCCATATGAACACACAAAGGCAAGCCCGAGCGATGCAACTCGTCCCAAACCGGAGTGAAGCTCCGATGGCAAAGCAAACGGTCTCCCGCGGTGCCGTAGACTACAGCGGCGGTGCTGCCGAGCGCGATCATCTCCTCGATGGCTTCACAGCCCTGCTTGGAATCGCGTAACGGCAAGAGCCCCGCCCATTTGAGTCGCCTCGGCGCGAGCCGACACTGCCTGCCGATGTAGCGGTTATAGGCGCGCATCAGTGCGGCTTCAAAGCCGGGGTCGCCGGTCATGCGCGCGTACAGAGTCGTCGGATAAAGCATCTGGTAATCGACGCCCATGACGTCCATGCCTCGCAGGCGCGCCTGCGGATCGGAAAGATCGAAACTGCTCAATGGAAAATCTTCACTGTTTGATTTCGCGCCGAATTCTTCCAGCACCCGCGCCGGTTCGTTGCCGGGCTGGCTCCCTGGACCTAGAGCATGGGGAATAATCTGCCCTTCAACCAACCAGCCACTGGTCCAGCGTCCCATGTCTGCGGCGTCGTGAACCCGCGTTGGCCGAGGCCGCCGCGCCAGATATTCTTTGGGCAGCGTCTCCCACATGCGCGGGCTCATCATGGCGTGGGCATCTGCATCGAAGAGTTTGTAACCCTGAAGCATTGGTCCGGTCCTGTTGGTTCAAAGTTCAAGGTTCAATGTTCAACGTTTTCGGATCTTCATTGAACCGCACGAGGAAAATCACCAACTTGAACGTTGAACTTTGAACGGTACACGAAGCGTGTCGCTCCGCCCTCCCCATCCTACTCGTTAGCGTACCACCTCCCGCTCCGTGAGCTCTTGGATCTGCGCTTTCGACAACCCGAGTAGTTCGCCAAATACCGCTTCGTTATCGTCGCCGGCTTGATGCGCGGCGCCACCCGGTGAAAATCGATGATCGGTCAAGCGTACCGACGGACCGGCGCGTGTCACCCAACCCGCTTGTGGATGAAACACCTCGCGCGCGAATCCACGCTCGCGCAGGTGCGGATCGCGGTATAAATCCTCGGCGGTCTGCATGACGCCGGCGGCAATGCCATCGCGCTGCAGTATTACCATGACTTGATGTGGCGTGTGCTCGACGGTCCAAGACTCAACTAAGAGCATCGAGTTCGCGGCGCTGGGCAAGCCGTGACGCAGGGTCTGCATAGCGCGCATCCGACGCCCATTCTTTGCGTCCCGCCGCTTCACAGAATCTGAGCCATTCTTCCTGCGTCTCTATTGAAATCGCGCACCACCGGTCATCGCCTTTACACCGGTAGGCGCCATGCGGCGCGGCAAAAGCGCTGAAGTTGCCCTGGGGCTCGGGCTCACGGCCATTGATGAGATATTCCAAGTAGGCGGGGCCAAGCATCGACGCCGCTGATTCCGCCTGGGAGATATCGATATACTGGCCTGCGCCCGTGCGCGAGCGATGGTGCAACGCGGCGAGAATCGCAATGGCACCGTAAGAGGGCGCGATAAAATCGGGAAACGCAGTTTGGCAGCCGGCGCCGGGCCGCTCGATCTCCGGGTCGCGCCACAGATACGTCATGCCGGAAAAGGACATGAGAATCGGTCCGAAGCTGACGAAATCGCGCCGCGGTCCGGTCTGGCCGAAGGCCTGGAGGCTGGCCATGATAATGTCATTCTTGACTTCCTTCATGCGCGGATAATCCAGTCCCCAGCTCGCCATCACGCGGGCGCTAAAATTTTCCGCGACGACGTCCGATTTGGCGATGAGTTTCTTCGCCAGCTCTAGGCCATCGGGATGCTTCATGTTGATGGCGACCCGTTTCTTGCCATGGTTGCTTTCGAGGTCCGAGGCGACCTGCCAGCGTTGCCCGCGCTGCGGGCTGCGCAATGTCCGCCCTGCTTCGATGGCGATCACTTCGGCACCATGATCGGCCATCAAACTCGCCAGCGCCGGTCCGACGATGCCGGTCGGAAAACTGATGAGGCGAATACCTTCGAAGGAAGGCTTGTCTGTTTTAGCTGCGGAGCCATGCCCCGCGCATTCGTCTAGCCAGGGTGATGGCCGAGAAAATACCTGTGCCACTTCATGCTGGTGTTCGCCGAGGCGCGGCGCGCCGCGCTCAATGCCCCACCGGCTTGCGGAAAATTTATAGGGATCGCCGGGAAATTTGTGCCGTCCCAAGTAAGGATGTGCGACTTCGACGACGTAGCCGCGATGCTGTGTTTGCTTGTCCGCTAGCAGGGCGCTGGGAGAATTGATCGGCGCCGCCGCCAACCGTCTCGACTGGAACTCTTCGAAGAATGCCGCCGTATCGTAGTTTACCGTGCGCGCTTCGACCAGCCGGTCGATCAACGGCCGCAGGTGCATCCTTTTGGGCACTGTTTCGAGTTGCGGGTCGATTAGCTCCGGAGGATTGCCGAGCCACTCCACGAAACGGCGCCAGTGATCCGGCTGGTTGACGAAGATGCGCGCGTAGCCGTCTTTGCACTTGTAGGTTTCCGCCACCGTGGTCGCCTGGCTATGGCCGGTGCGTTCGGGCACCTCACCCGTAACGCTGTAGCGAGTAATGATGCGCAAAAACGGATCGGCAACCAAAACGTCTTGCAGCGAGATATCGACATGATCGCCGCGCCCGGCGCCGCGCCGGTTGAACAACGCCACGAGCGCGCCGAAGGCGGCATGGACGGAACCTAGATGATAAGCGACATCGCAAGGCCCCATCAGCGGCGCGCGCCCTGGGTGGCCGCACAGATTCATCAGGCCGCCCATGGCGAAGGCGACGATGCTCGAAGTCTTAAAATCGCGGTAAGGGCCCGATTGGCCGAAGCCCGAGATCGAAATCATCACTATCGCGGGATTGAGCGCGCTGAGCGCGCCGTAGCCAAGGCCGATTCTATCTAGATAACCGACCGGCTTATCTTCGATGATGACGTCGGCATTGCGTATCAACGCGCATAGAGCCGCACGGCCGGCGTCGGCTTCGAGATCGAGAACAATGCCGCGCTTGTTGGTATGGTAGGCAGCGAATGACAGGCTGCCATCTTCGTGCGGCTGGTCATTCTTATAGGGTCCTTGGCGCCGCATCGGATCACCGTCCGGTGGTTCCACGAGTACGACTTCGGCCCCGAGGTTGGCGAGCAAGAGGCCACAATAACCACCTTTGCGCCCGGTGAGATCGAGAACGCGCAGTCCCGTCAACGCTCCAGTTGCTTCAGCGGACATGCTCAGTCTCCGTCAATCGATGGGTGGAACCCGCGCCTATGGGTTCTGTCGATCCTGTTCAAAGTTCAAGGTTTCGGAAGCCGGAATATTAGGTTCGAAACATTGAACCTTGAACTTTTAACGTTGAACCGGCCATGCCGGCCTGCTGGTCAAGGGACGGGACGCCCCTCGTCGTCGTAGACCTCTAGCGGGCCGTACTTTTCCAGCCCCACTTTAATCATTTTGCCATCGCCCACGGCCACCAGTTGCATGGTTTCAGGATTCAAGTATTTGCGCGCCACACGGCGCACGTCGGCGGCGCTTATTGCCATGATCTTCGCTGGGTAAGCATCCCAATAACCCGCCGACAGCCCGTAGCGCTTGCTTACGATGGCGAAGTTCAGCGGCGCTGACGGTTGCTCGAGGGACAAAGCAAAGCTCGCCGCGATGGCGCGCTTGCTTGCTTCCAATTCCGCGGCGGGAACGGGTTCATCGCGAATGCGCCGGATCTCATTAAAAAACTCCACCAGCGCCGGCTCTGTCACTTCCGTGCGCATGTTACCGCTGGCACGCCATGGACCGGGATAACGCAGCGCGCTGAAATCGCTGTAGACGCCGTAGGTGTAGCCCTTTTCTTCGCGGAGATTGAGAAACAACCGGCCCGAACTCCCCGCGCCGATCACATGGTTCATTACGACCATCGAAAAATAATCCGGGCTGCGGCGGTCGATCGCGATATTGCCCAGCGCAACGGTTGTTTGCACGGAATTGGGCCGGTGGACGAGAAACACTTTGCGTGCGCTGGCGGCCACCGGGTCGCGTGGCCACGCTTCTTTCATTCTATTCGCCTTCCAACGCGCCAACAATTTTTCCAGCTTCGTAATCAGCTCCGCCGCGCGAACGTTGCCGGCGACTCCAAGAATCGCGTCTTGTGGTCCGTAGCGCTCGCGGTGCCATTGCACGAGCATTTCTCGCGTTAACGCGTCCACCGATTTCTCATTCTGGGACACGATGGCAGCGGGATGGCCGTTGTAAACGGCTCGATTGAAACGCTCGCTGGCGAGAAAATTCGCTGACGAGCGCTGCTGGCGCAGCTGGACGCGCTGGCGTTGTTTCAGCTTCTCCAGCTCATCTGCGGGGAAACTGGGGTTGAGCAAGACATCAAGCACAATTTCAAACCACGCGTCGAAGTTATCGCTCAAACCCGACGCGCTCAGCACAACTTCGGAAGAACCGAAAGAAGACCCGGCTCCAAGGTTCGCGCCTAAACGGTCGATAGCTTCGGCAATTTGAATGCTCGTGCGCGACTTCGTCCCTTCCCGGAGCATCTGCGCCGTGGTATTAGCCAAACCGGCCAAAGGGGCTGGCTCAAACAGCGCGCCCGCCCCACCGATATGCAACTGGATCGCGACGAACGGAGCCCGGCGATCCTCCATGACCAGCACCGTCAAGCCGTTCTTCAACTTGGCTTCCACCGGCTTCGGCAGCTTTACACGCAGCACGTCACGCGATATCGGCGCCAGGTTTTTCCGCTCGACTTTGCTCGGCGCGGGCGTTTCAGTCTCTTGCGCCCAAAGCGTTGGCTGCGCTGCCAACGCTATCGCGCAGAAGAACGCCGACCAAAATCCCAGGGGCTTACGCATATCTACAGGCTTGACCATTTACTCTTAACGGTTGTCTACTGCGGCAGCCGCAGCTTTAGACTTTGGCATGGTAATAACGACGGTTCGATTGCCTTCATTAAAATATTTTTTCGCGACTCGTAGCAGGTCGCCCTTCTCGACGTTCTGGTATTTCTGCCAGACAGTGTTGATCAGGTTGGGATTGTCATAATAGACGGCGTAGTGGCCCAGGCTGTTGGCGCGGCGGCGCGTGCTATAGAGTTGCTGGGCCTGCTCGCGCCTGAGCTGCATGCGCACTTTGTCGAGCTCCCAATCCGCTATCAGCTCGCGTTGTAACCTTTCGATCTCGTCGTAAACGAGCTTTTCCAGCACCGCCAAATCGCTCCCAGGCCGCGCGCCGAGCGAAAACCAGAAGAGCGACGGCCCGCGCCGTTCGTCCGGACCGGCGGACACGCTTTGAGCTATTTCCTTTTCCTTTACCAGTTTTTGGTGCAGCCGCGACGACGTGCCGTGCGACAGCACTTGGCCGACTACGCTGAGCGCATACCAGTCGGCACTATCACCCGGCGGAATTTTGTAGGCCATGTCGATGCGCGCGGTCGGGGCGAAGTTGTCCTCGATAGTTTTTCTACGTTCGGCTTTTTGTTCCGGTTCAGCGACGTCGGGCGCGGGCGGCGGCGCTTGCGCTGGAATATTTTCAAAGTATTTTTTTATCAGTTTCAGCGCGGCTTCGCTTTTGAAATCGCCGACCAGCGATAAGACCGCGTTGTTGGGCGCGTAGTAAGTACGGAAGAACTCCGCTGCGTCGCTGAGGGTGGCAGCGTTCAAGTCTTCCATGGAGCCGATGGTGGAATGTTTGTAGGCGAAGCTGTCATAGGCAGTCTCGATCATCGCCTCGTAGGTTTTACCGTAGGCCCGATTGTCGTAGCTCTGCCGCCGTTCCTCCTGCACCGTGAGCCGCTGGTTATCGAAGTTAGCCTGCGTGATATTGGGGGCGCGCATCCGGTCCGCCTCAAGAAAGATCCCCAGCTCGAGCTGATTGGCGGGGAGCGTTTCATAGTAATTGGTCCGGTCTGGATTCGTCGTGCCGTTGGCCCTGCCGCCGTTGTTTTGAACTAGAATAATATGTTCGCCCTTGCCGACATTATCCGAGCCTTGAAACAAAATATGCTCAAACAGATGGGCAAAACCGGTACGCCCGATGCGTTCGTCCCGCGATCCAACGTTGTAGGTGACACAGATCGAGAAAGTCGGCGCGCTGTGATCTTCGGAAAGTATGACGCGTAAGCCGTTCTTGAGCTTGTACTCCTTGAAAGCAAGTTCGAAGGATTGCGTCGGCAGGCGGCCTGGCGGAGCGGACGGAGACGCCGCCAAAGACAGCGAAGCTAGACTCACGAGGCAGGCGCAGACCAGCCATGCCGTTCGGAAGAAGCTGGGCTTGCCGGTTGTCGCGGCGAGATTTGCCTTGAAAAGAAAATTCATTGATATTTCAGATCGCGGTTACGAACCAGACCGGCAATGGTGGTTCGTATCATAGCAATCCCGGCTAAATATTCATACTCCAACCTCCGCAAACCTTGCCCGGTTGACATGGTCCCGTGAAGCGAACTAATAGTGCAAGGAAAGCATCTAAAACTTTTGGAGGTTTTCATGAATACTTCTTGGGAAAAGGTCATGGTCGATAATAGCCCCATGGGGCTCTATGTCGCGCAACCGGACGGCGTGGGCCCGTTTCCGGCAATCGTCGTCATCCAGAACAAGGACGGGGTGCGGGAATTCATCCAGGAAATGACGCGGCGGGTCGCCGAAGCAGGCTATGTCGGCATTGCGCCACAGCTTTATCACCGCGAGGGTGAACCCAATACGCCGGAAGAAACGGAGAATCTTAGACACTTCCGGCGCGACACCAATGTGATCAGTGACGTCAATGCGACGATCAATTTCTTGCGCGGCTGCGGCAACGTAGACACGTCGCGTTTGGCTGTCGTCGGCTTCTGCATGGGCGGGCGCATCGCGTTCCTGATGGCCGCGGCAAGCAAGTCCTTCAAAGCCGCCGTCGATTTCTACGGCGGCGGCATCTACACCAAGTGGGGCAATGATCGCCCGGCGCCATCGGACCTTGCGGCCGATGTTTCATGTCCTATTCAGGGCCACTTCGGCGAGTTGGATAAGAGTCCGCCGCCGGATGAAATGCGCACGCTTGATGCCGAATTAAGGCGATTGGGCAAGGAGCATGAATTCTTCTTCTACGCCGAGGCGCCCCACGGCTTTAACCGCAGCGGATGGAACGGCTATAAGCCGGATCACGATAGGAACTCCTGGGCGCGGACTTTGGAATTTTTCAACAAACATTTGAGCGGCCTTGCCACAAAAAAGGCCGCCGCCGCGGGTTAACGAGAAACCAGAATCGATGAAGCCAAAAATCGCGGGCGCCGGCTTCAACATTCTAAGCTTATTGATTGTCTTATGGTTTTCCGTCGCCACCGCCGCGGAGCCAGAAACAATCAATATCGGCTGGACCGGCGGCTCGAGCTGGACCGCGCTCCCGGACCGGGTCGCCTCCGAACGCGGCTTCTTTGAAAAAGAAGGGTTGCGTATCCGCTACATCCAGTTCCAGGGCACTAATCTCATGCTCAGCGCGCTGCTCGCCAATGAGATCGATTATGTCAGCATCCTTCCATTCATTGCCGGGGCGGCCGCGCGCGGCCTGCCGGTAAAAATTGTCGCGGCAACCACCAAGTCGAGCGGCTACGCGATCGTCTCCAAACCGGAGATCACCAGCGTCAAAGCGCTCAAAGGCAAAAATATCGCCATCAATTCCTACGGCAGCTCCGCGGATTTCGCCATCTATTCGCTTCTCAGCCGCAACGGTTTGGACCCAAACAAAGACGTGACTTTGCACGCGGTCACCGGCAGCCCCGATGCGCGCTATTGGGGAAAGGATGCCTCCGGTCTCATGGAACGTGAGGCCAAACACAAAATCCTGAACCGTGGCCGCGCCGCGGACTGGCAGAACTGGCGACCACCGGATCTCTCGCTTCAAGACGTGCGCAAGAAGTTCGGCGGCGCTGCGGTATCCGACGAAGAACTTTTGTTGCGCCTCTACGCCGGCCCGGACGCCGTCAACGCGCTCGCCACCGACGGCGCGCCGCGCCAGTACCTGAACGGCGCGCAACCGCTAGTCCGCCTGGTCGAAGAACTGACCAAGAAAAAAGACTGCCATCAAGTTTTCATTCGCCGGCCAGGTTTTTCCCTTGCGCTCGCCAAGCAACGCGCATGAATCGCGTTGCGTTCCAATCGTTCCAGCCGTTCAAACCGTTGCGGAAGGCTAGTTCTCCTCGAGTTTTTTGACCAGCTCGACAACGGCCGCGGGCTGCTCCATCAAATCCTTGTAAAGCGCTTCGATCTCCTGGCCGGTGATGGGTTCCATGTCGAGTCTGGACCTAGCGACCTCAGCCATGAGATCCGGATCCTTCAGGGCTCTGTTGTAGGCTTCGCGCAGGATTTTGACTCTTTCCGGCGGCACTCCCGGCGGCGCGACCATAGGTCGGCCGAGTTCGTCGCCGGCGAGAAGCACATGGGCCAAACGACGGCCGATCTCCGGGGTCTTATATTTATCCATCAGTTCAAAAATCGTCGGCGAGTCCGGCAAACGCGAATCGCGCTTCTTGCCGGCCTGCAGCAGATGCCGGTCGAACCCCTTTTTGTCCCAAGTGAGAAAAGGCTCGCGGCTAAAGTGAACGGTAATGCGCGTCGCGCGACAGACAACCTCGCCTCTTTCCATGGCAAGATCGACGTCGCTGCCCCCCTTGTAGCCAAGCACTCGAGTGAAACGCGCGCCGATGGTTTCCTCCAACAGGCGGGTCAAAAGAGTGGTTTGATCCGACAAGCCCGTGCCGCCGCATTTGGGCGGCTCCTTGGCTTTGATGATATCGTCGATAGATCGATAGGGGGAGTCGCCGCGGATGTAGAGCATCATCTGGCCTTTTTCC
The DNA here is from genome assembly GCA_963840855.1 of uncultured delta proteobacterium. Taxonomy (GTDB): domain Bacteria; phylum Desulfobacterota; class Binatia; order UBA9968; family UBA9968; genus DATACQ01. Next base: position 12,308 of record CAWJBB010000071.1, on the reverse strand, counting down.
TGGGAGCCGAGCCAATTGAACTTACGCACGTCGAATTTGACCTCGGGGCGTTTCACCATTTGCTGAAGGTACATATGAGTCTGAAACATGCCGATGGTGAGACCGTCCGGTTTGGCGATGCCGTACAGATAATTGGCCGCAACCATCGAACCGCCACCAGGGATGTTTTGTACCACCATCGTCGGGTTACCGGGAATGTGTTTCCCCATGAGCCGGCCAAACAAGCGCCCCCAGAGATCATACAGTCCACCAGGCACCGTACCGACGACGACGGTGATCGTCTTGCCCTGGTAAAAGTTCGCTTGGGCCTGAATTCCACGAGGCAAGCCGATGAGCAGGCTCATAAACACAACCACGGCGACCGCTTTAGTCTTTTGCATTCTGCCTCCAGCGCGCTGCGGGAAACCAACCGCTCATTCAGATTCTCACGGACCGTTTCCGACGATCTGCGCTTTAAGCCGTCTTCCTATTCAACGATTTGAACGACTGAAACAAGCGCCTGCCGATTTCGGAGATCTTGCCGTTGGCAACCGCAACGTCAGCGTTATAACTTGGCAGCCCCGAGCCGTCGTAAACTCTACCGCCTTTAAGCAAGAGAGCGTACATGACTTTCTCCTTTTCACCCGCCCCGATATTCCGGCCGGTTACGCTGAAGTTAGTTGAATACAACGGGAATGGTCAAGCGAATTCTTTCCCACGTTGCCGGTCTTTGCCGGGTTGGCGTTACTTTGTTACCGGAAAATATCGTGGAACCTATCAGGGTCATTATGCTATGTTCTCAGCAACCCTGGCCAATTAAACGGAGGCATCTATTTATGGCACTTACTCTTTACGTTCCACTCGCCGTCCTGGCGCTATGGTATTTTGGCTCCACTGCGACATACGCGGCTAGCGCCGACATCATTGACGCCGCAAAGAAAGAGGGAGAGATGAACTGGTACGGCGGCGGCTCCAGCGAGATCGACGAGAACATCAACCGCGGTTTCATGAAAAAGTACCCGTTCATTCAAGCAAAAAAATTTCGCATTCAAAGCCAGCGACTGCTGGTGCGCTTCGAGACCGAGAGCCGGGCGGGAAAGCATTCCGCTGACATCGTCCGAACCACCGATTGGTACATCGATATATTCAAGAAAAAAAACTTGCTGCTGAAATATGACTCGCCGGAAAGAAAACAGTTTGGCGATGAATTCAAGGATAAGGACGGTTTTTACACCTCGCTTTACATGGCGGTACACGGGCTCGCTTACAACCCAAAACTGGTAGCGAAAAACGAGGTGCCGCGTTCCTATGATGACCTGCTCGCCCCTAAGTGGAAAGGCAAGCTCGGCCTTGAAGACGCCGCCTACGTTTGGTTCGTGAACGTCCTCAAAATTAAGGGTGAGAAACAGGGCATCGAGTACATGCGGCGGCTGGCGAAACAAGATGTCAGCCTGCGCTCGGGTACGACTCTGTTAGTCAACCTGGTCGCGGCTGGAGAGCTGCCTTTGGCGATCGATCTCTACGCCGAGAATATCGAGCGCAGCAAAAAAGCCGGCGCGCCGGTGGATTGGGTGGCCTTCGAGCCTACCATCGTCCACACCATTGCGGGGGGAATAAATAGAAATGCGCCGCACCCCAACGCTTCCAAATTGTTCATGGATTTTTTGCTTTCGGACGAAGGCCAGCGCATCTATCTTGCCGAAAGCCAGCAGCCGACGCGCAAAGGACTTGCCGCTGCCTGGTTCCCCAAAAATCTGAAACTCCACGTGAACGATCCGGATATCGGCGACAAGGTCGGTGATTACCAGAAACTGTTTCATGAGATTTTTGGCGGAAAGTAACTTATGGAGTCAATGCGTCATCGCTTCCCGTAACTAGTTTTTAGCGCAGCGACATTCTGAGGAGAGCACGATGAAAATCATGGTTGTCATGGGTGAATACCCGCCCGAAGAACAGGAACGGCGCCGCGCCGCCGTGCTCCAGTGCGCGTCGCCGGGAACGGATATCGCCTTCAACGTCATCAAGGCTACTTTCTTCGTGCGCGCCAACGCGCAGATCAACGCGTTGTCCGCTGGCCCATTGGTCGCTGAAGTAGCGCAAAAGGCCGAAGCCCATGGCTTCGACGCAGTCGTGCCTTTCGGCACCCTCGATGCTGGAATCGAGTTGGCGAGAAACCTGGTGCGCATACCGGTGGTCGGCGCCGGACAATCGGTGTTGCATCTGGCCGTGCAGCTCAGTAACCGCCTCGGCGTCATCGCCTATGAAACCACGAGCATTCCATTTATGCGCAAGCAAATGCACGCCTGGAGAGTGTTAGACTCCGTCGTCGGCTTCCGCGCCATCGAAATTCCCTTGCTCGACAGCACGGCAAACCGCGGCGCCATGCGCGACCGCTTTCTCCAGGTGGCCCGCGAACTGATCGACAAAGCAGACGCGGAAGTCATCGTTCCCATGGGCGTGACGATGGTCCCCGTGCAGTATTCTGCGGCGGAATTCAGCAAAGAGCTCAACGTGCCGGTGCTCGATGCGTTGGCGACGAGCATTCAGACCGCGGAGATGATGGTACGCACCGGGGCGACCCACAGCTTGAAAACCTATCCTCGGCCCCAGGCGAAAAAATGATTTCCGACTCCCCGGCAATTTTGCACTGGGAAGCAGCAATCGGTTTTCTTTTTACCAGATCGGTCCTCGTGGAAACCATTCTCGGCTGGCGATCTTCCCCGGGCTGGCGATATCGTTGTTGGTGCTTTGCGTCAACCTTTTCGGTGACGGAATCAATGACGTCCTCAATCCGAAATTGCGGAAGACATAGCGAATCCTACGCTATTAAACCAAAATTACGCCGCGCCCATCCGACCCACTTAACTTCCGTGCCGCGGCGCGCAGACAGGCGCGCGACCTTGTCGATAATTTCCTGCCCAAGCTTATCATCCGCCAACACCGGGCGGCCGCGCTGCCAACGCGGTTTACCAAAGCCGAGATCGAGCGGGTAGAGCTCGACGCGCGCAAGTTTCTTGCCGCTGAACTCGCACCTGGCGATCATCTGCTTCCAATAGTTCGGATCGGCGGGATGGCCGACGCCGTCGTTTTGATAACGCGTATCGGCGAAATCGGCGGGACCCGCGCTGCTGCCGAGACCGTAGCGGGCGTAGGCTTCTTCCGCCAGGACTTGCGGGGTTTCCAGTTGAAATATCGTCGTGCCCAGGCTGTAAAAGATCGGCCGGCCTTTGTAAAGCTCGATGCCAAAGGGTTCTTGCGGGCCGTGGGCGACAAAGATATCGGCGCCGGCGTCCATACACCGGTGGGCAAAATCAACGACGAAATCCGCCATCTCATCGATCTCGCTGCGATGGGCGGCGGTCAGCAATTTTGCGCCACCCAGTTCATGGCAGTGCAGGCTCACCACCACCCAATCGGACATGCGCCGCGCTTCTTTGACGGCCAGCAAATTTTCCTCGGCATCGCGCTTGTTAACCGCCATCCGGAGAGCAAATCCATCACCTAGCTCGAAGCGCATGGAACCGAATGAGTATTCTTTTTGATCGCCCGCGCCGTTCCGCGATTTTGCGTCGCCGAGATTTTTGCGCCGCTCGGCCGCCGCATCGTATCCCAACGCTGCGCCGAGACGGCGCAACTCATTAAGACCCCGTTCATCGACGACATGGGTCAGGCTGTGGCGCAAGGGGTTGATGCCGGCGCGGCCCGGCGCGTCCGGCCGCTGTTCCCCCGCAACGGAATGCGCGGGCATCGTGGCCGTCGTCGCGATCAACGCGACCCGCCCGCGCGCCGTGTCCAAATATGCCGGGCCGCGCGCCTCTCTTAGATGACGCCCGCTGCCGGCGTGCACGATGCCCGCGGCGTCGAGATAGCGGCAGGTGGCGACGATGCCTTCTTCGCCGTAGTCGTAGGCGTGATTGTTGGCGGTGGAAACCAAGTTCACGCCGAGCCACTTGAGGTCTTCCAGCAGGTGCGGCTCGGTGGTCATATAAGTTCCGCCGCTGATATTCTGGTGCCCCTCGAGATAGCGGTGCACCGCGGTTTCGAGATTGGCGAAGGCCGCGTCGGCGTCGCCGATGATTGTTTTCAGCTTGAGATAGCTCTCTTCTTGGAAAACGCTCAGCCGCCTGGTAGGCATCACGTCGCCCAGAAGCATCATCTTAAAATCGCCGCGCTCAGAGTCGTAAATCATGGGGAACTCCTCTTTCTAAAGTCGCCGGCAAAACGCCAGCCGCGGTTGGGGATTGAGCTTCCAGCACTCAAACCGCGGAAATAATGGTCCGCACAAGAACCGTACATAGCACGAAGACATATCCCCGGCCATCAGCGACGGCGCGTGATCCATTCTTCTGTGCCCTCCTTCTCGACATACCGTTGTTTTCATTGAAAATGCTATTAGAAAACTAGCGCTTTAAAACCAAGGGGGCGATATGGCAATCGATTTTGTAACCAACCAGGAAGTCATCATGGCGGCGCGCCAGAATCTTCCGCAAAACGTCTGGCACTATCTCACCGGGGGCGCCGAGTCCGAAACCACGATGCGCCGCAATCGATCCGGACTGGACAGCCTCGCCTTTCGACCGCGGGTGCTCGTCGATGTTTCCAATGTCGATGCGACCACGATATTTCTTGGATCTCAGCTCAGAATTCCCGTAATGCTCGCGCCTATCGGCTCTTTGCAGTCGATAACTCCCGAAGGTGGAGTCGCCGTCGCCAAAGCCGCCGAGGGATTCGGCACCGTCAACTTCGTCAGCTCCGTGACCCAACCCAGCCTCGAAGAAATCGCCTCCGCCAGTCGCAACCCGAAAATCTTTCAGCTCTACGTGCAAGGAGACTTGAACTGGGTCGAGAATCTCCTGATCCGCGTCAAGCAGTCGGGCTACTCGGCATTATGCCTTACCGTCGACACCGCGCACTACGGCCACCGCGAGCGTCAGATGATGGACCGCTGGCTGCCGCCGAGTCGGCGCGGCACAGGTTACGAATATCGCGCCGGGCTCACCTGGGATACTCTCGACGCCATCAAGCAGATAACGGGTCTGCCCTTTATCTTGAAGGGCGTGGCCACCGCCGAAGACGCTCGACTCGCCGTTGAGCATGGCGTCCAGACAATTTACGTCTCCAATCACGGTGGACGCCAGCTCGACCACGGCCGCGCCACCATCGATATGCTGCCGGAAATCGTCGATGCCGTCCGCGGACGGGCGGAAATCATTCTCGATGGCGGTATCGTGCGCGGCAGCGACGTGCTCAAAGCCATCGCGCTGGGCGCCCGAGCCGTGGCCATCGGCAAACTGCAAGGCTGGGGCCTCGCCGCAGCGGGTCAAGCCGGCCTGGTACGGGTACTTGAGATACTGGAGAGCGAAATCGTTACAACCATGGGACTACTCGGAATCACGCGGCTGGAGCAACTGACCCCGGCCTACCTGAGCAAAGTTCAACCCTTGGATCCGGTCCACGAAATGAGCGCCTTTCCGCACATGCCCGGCGGCCGGCTGCGATAGCAGACATGAGCCCTGTCCTTGGTTAAATTGAAGAATAACCGCCGCCGAAGCGGACGTTACCGCCCGTGCAGCTGTTGAGCCAGCTCGATGAGATGGCCGTCGGGGTCGCGGACGTAAGCCGTCCGCTGTCCCCAGAACCGGTCCGTTGGCGGCACGACGGGCGAGACGCCGCGCGCAATCAATTCACTAACGGCCGCATCCACGTCAGCCACCTTAAAGCCAATCTCGAATCCCGGCGCAGCAGGGCGTGGCGCCTCCAGAGACATGCCCAGGGTAGTTGCCATGGCACTCCGAGTGTAAAGCGCCAGGCGCGTAGCACCCGTGTCGAGCTGCGCATAATCTCCCGAACGATGCCCGAGCTTGAGTCCCAGTACTTCAGTGTAGAACCGCAGTGCCCGATCCAGGTCGTCCACGATCAAAATTACATAGTCAGGCGCGGTTAGTTCCATGGTCTCACCTCAACAAAACGACCACATCACGCTATTCTTTTCGGCCGCATCGCCGCACTGCCGTTTTCCCGGACACCGTTCTTTTTAAATGTAATTAATGTCTCGCTTCTAAACAGTAGTTGTTGATTGTTTCTTTCGTTTGTCTCGCACATAAACCGATATCCCCGGCGAATCTGCGGAACGTCGTTCATCTACGTCAAAAAGCTGAGTTGCTCTAACCAGGTCACCAAGCTTCTTGTAACCATAGTTCCGAGGATCAAACTCCGGAGACTGATTAGCTATGTGCTGACCGATTTGACCCAGATAGGCCCATCCGTCTTCGCTCGCGGAGGAATCGACAGCATTTCTCAAGAGATTAACCAGCAGTGTATCCTGGTTCAGGTCAGCCGTGGTTTTCCTTCCTCGTGGACCGGCCGGCTCATCCTCGCGCAATATTTCCGTATAAACGAACTTGTCGCAAGCACCCACAAATGCTTTGGGAGTCTTTTTTTCACCAAAGCCGTACACAATAAGGCCCGCCTCGCGAATTCGCGACGCCAAGCGCGTAAAGTCGCTATCGCTCGACACGATGCAGAATCCATCAAGTTTCTCCGTATACAGCAGATCCATCGCATCGATGATCAGGGCGCTATCAGTCGCGTTTTTTCCGACTGTATAGCGGAATTGCTGAATGGGCTGGATAGCCTGTTCCAAAAGAACATCTTTCCATCCCCTTAAGTTAGGCGTGGTCCAATCACCGTAGATTCGCCGAACACTTGCAATACCATACTTGGCGATTTCCGCGAGCAATGCATCAATGATTGAAGGCGGAGTATTGTCTGCGTCGATTAGCACGGCCAGCTTTTTCTGACCATTCTGTTGCTGCATGTCAATTTCTCCCAAGCCTGGCCGCGATGGATACAATCTTGATTTCAAGACAAATATCTATCGCCGCGGCTAATCCTCCGGTCCCACTGCCTCAATAAAAATTCCCTTTCTGCGCATGTTCGGAGTGTGAAACTCATCTCCCGACGGTAGCAAACGTCTCGATATAAAGGGTTCCAAGCTGCGCCGAGGTTCTTCGAGATACTCGATCAACTTTTCTGCTTTTTCCATTACAATGACCGTCAGCATCGACATATCCATCGACATACGCCTCTCCTTTCCATGCCTATCGCTGGCCTGCCGGTAACATGCCGGTCCTGAACAGTCAAGCTAACCAATGAATCGGACCTGCGCGTAAAGAGTACGATGATAATATATACCCTTTTCGAGGAACCAAGCGGTTGCGCGAACGGTTGATGCGGTTGAAATCATTGGAGCTTTTCCGTTCTACTGAGCTTATGTCGAAGGGTCGAAGTGTGAGCCTAGTCGAAGCTTTCATAGGGTTTTTCAACGGCGTCTTTATGCAATCCTGACCCTATGCAGAGTGGAGGGCCGGCCGGAGGGCGCGCGGAGTATTGTAAATGCGCTTCATAAGAGCTAAAAGCAATCCTGAGCCATTTTTTTCATCATCTACGTGACCACCATGTTAATTGAATCGGTGCAACTTTGGAATAGATTTCGAATGCCCATAAAAATAAGCGCAGTCGAGAAATTTCCCAGTTTACGGACTATGCTATTGGCCTGCGTTTTGACCTGGGTCGCCGCTCTGTGCGCCGCGTCCGCCGGCGCGGCGGAATTGGAATTGGCGGGAGACGCGGGCGTCCTGCTGGAAATGCGCAGCGGCAAAGTACTCTGGGAGCTCAATAAAGACCTGCCGGTGCCACCCGCAAGCACGACGAAAATTATCACCGCTCTGGTCGTGCTGGAACGGACGAAACTTGACGACATGGTCACGGTTCCCGTGGAAGCGACTTCGGCCGCCGGCCCATCCGCCCAGCTCGAGGCTGGCGAGCGGCTGACCGTTGACCAGTTGCTTCACGGCATGATGCTCAGGTCCGCCAACGACGCCACCATCGCGCTGGCGCGACATGTCGGTGGCACCAGCGAAAAATTCGTCGCTTTGATGCACGAGAAAGCTCGACAGATCGGAGCCCTGCAAACCAGTATTCGCAATCCCACCGGGTTGCCGCAAGAAGGGCACGTGACGACCGCCTATGATCTCGCGCTAATCACCAAGGCGGCGCTGCAAACTGTCGAATTTCGCCGCATCGTCGGCAAGAAAGATTATCCCTGGAAAAGTGCGAGATGGCAGGGCACGCTTGAGAACACCAACGTTCTGTTGTCGAATTACCCGGGAGCTATCGGCGTCAAAACAGGACAAACGACAGACGCCGGCAGTGTTTACGGCGGTTTGTTCCACCTTGTTGCCGCCGCCGAGCGCCGCGGCGAAAAATTCGTCGCTGTAGTGTTGAAAAGCACGCAAAAGGCCCTCTGGCAAGACGCGAAAAATCTCCTCGACCATGGCTTCGGGAACTTTTACTCCACGTCGCTCATCGAGCGTGGAGAAACGGTTCTGACTTCGGTGGTGGATGGCAGAACAATTACCATTGCCGCGGCCGAGCCGGCCCATTACGTTGGTCCCGCGGTGCAATCCGACGTGCCGCAAATGCAGATCGCCCTCGACGAATTGGAGCTGCCAATCGGCAAAGGCGAAAAAGTCGGCGAAGCGATTTTTCGCATCGGCGACAAAGAACTTACCCGCGTGATGCTTGTTGCCAAAGCCGCCGTGCCGGACGGGTTCGACATGATCTGGCTCACAACCGGAGCGAGTGTCCTCTTCCTCGCGCTGCTGCTGATTTGGCTCAACCGTCAGCGCTGGCGCAATCGTCATATTTTTGGCAGCCAGGGAAATCGTCTGCGGTTCTGACCCAACACTGCGTTTGAGGTCGGTCGTGAAGCTGTGGTGGTACATCGCGCTCCAAGGCCTCCTCAATGAACTCGCCTACCAAACTCCTGCCACTTTCTTTCGAATTATTTAAAGACGCGCATTCAGCAGCCGACGGATCGGCATCAATGCCGGTGGATCTGAAAAGACCTAAGGCTATTGACCTTGCGCGTGATTCGTAGTGGAAATGGTGAGGGAATCTTCTTATGCGCGCTGATACTCGGACGTAGAAGCCCGCCAGGCCAATTAGTCAAAGGTTGGCACGCCGATGACCGCCGGCGAAAGTCCACGGTTATGCGGTGGCCGGCAATGATGGCTTTTCCAAACGGCCGTTGAGTTTTTGCATACATACGCTGATCGATATCATGATTGAAGGTAACGCTACCGCGGCCCGCGGCACTGCCATGCTGATCTTGAGTCAGTCCTGTATGATGGTGCTGGGCTACCTGACCGTAATCATCATGGCTCGGGAGTTCGGCCCGGTGACCTATGGCGCCTACGGCGTCATCATGTCAGTGCTGGTCTGGCTGGAGGAATCGGGGAGAAACGCGATTCCGGCTGCTACGACCAAGCTGGTGGCCGAGGCGACCGATGGCAGCGCCGAGCTGGAACATAGCGCTCTTGTGCTCAATCTGGCCGTCTACGGGATTTTCTTTATCCTGCTCTGGGTGGCTGCCCCTTGGTTAGCTTCATGGTTCGGGATCGCCAACGGCACTCTTCTTTTCCGCGTTGCCGCCATTGATCTGCCTTTTTTCGGAGCTTACACGGCTTACCGCGCGATATACCAGGGCCACCGCCGATTCTTTCAGCTCGCGCTTTCTCAAGTCCTTTATGCACTCACAAAACTAGTCGGCGTGCTGTTGCTCATTCGCTATGATCTTTCCGTAAAAGACGTGCTGCTCGTGAATATCGCGGCTACGCTCATGGGCTTGGCATGCTTACGCCCCGTCGGAAGTCTTCGCTGGCCGAAGCATTTTTTTAAACAGATCGCGCCCTTGATGTCTTCGTCGGCGTCGATAGGGCTTTATTACTTCGTTCTATTGCTGCGCGGCTCGCTCATTCTCTGGATTCTGCAAATCCTTTCGCCAAAATCGGCGGGGACCATGATAGGAATTTTTGTCGCGGCATTTAACATTGCGCGGGTTCCGACAATGTTGGTGGCTACCGTCACCACGGTCATTTTTCCTTCGGTCTCCAGAGCGCTCGCTGCCAATGATGAGCAGCTAGCCAGGCGATATCTCAATCAAGCGTTGCGATTCTGTTTCATATTCTATCTCCCCCTCTGCTTGGTGCTGATGGCGCAACCGGAAGAGCTGATGCAGTGGATATACTCCAAGGACTTTTCCGGCGGCGGCCTGGTCCTTTCCTTGCTGGTCGCCGGAGAGGGGATACATCTAGTTCACGCCATTCTCGGCTCGGCTCTTACCGCAGCGGGGCAAGCCCGTAGAGCGGCCGTCCTGGAAATCTTGACCTTAGTTCCCGCCGTCGCCATCTATACATGTTCCTCATCGACAATTGGGGCGCGGCGGGGGCCGCACTGTCCAACGTTTTGATCGGCCTGATAGGCAACCTGATCTTGGGGATCTTGGTCTGGAAGCGATTTGCCACGTTCATGAGCAAACGAAGCGCCTTGAATATCGGAGTGTCCGCCTGTTTGATGTACTTGGTCTTTCACCTGTTGTCCGAATTTGACGGTATTATCATCATGCCCTATGCGGGCGGTCTGGCGGCGTACGGTATAGGTTTACTGGTTTTTCAAGAAATCACCCGGCAGGACTTTGCCGGTCTGGTCCCGTGGAACAGACTAAAGCGATATGGCGTACCCAGCGACAATGCGGCGCATGACTGAGAATGGACCGTAAACGGAACCGCGGCAAACAATCGACCGATGGCGGTCCGATCGGATTGAACAACGACCCTCGCCACTCCGGCGGATTTTCTGCAAAGCATCTGAAATTTTCGAGCCATGAGGAGGAACCGACGATGGCTGACCTAGCGACTCTCGACAAGGCTTTTCACCATATCATGCGAAGTTTCATTGAGACCGGCCGGGCGCCGCATTACGCCGAACTGGCTGCGGCGCTGGGAGTCTCGATAGAAGCAGGGCGGCAGCTCTTTCACGATCTTGAAGCGACCGGCTATTCGTTCTTCATGCATCCTGAAACCGATCAAATAGTATCTGTCGCGCCTTTTAACAACCTGCCCAATCAATACCGCATTTCTATTGAGGGGGAACAAAAATGGTTTGCCCAGTGAGGGTTCGAAGCGCTGGCGGTACGCTGGCTCTTTCCGGGAAAGACTATAAGGATGGATGCTCCCTGCCTGGACTGCGGGGCACCCATGGTTATCGTTATGCGCGACGAGGAGGTGATGACGGTCGAGCCTGACACGATCGTGGGATACTCCACCGCTCCCATCGGGGTGCAGGGCCCGGGCCGTGCTTACAGGTGAGCCAACATGAACCTCTTCCGGTCGGAAGAGCATGCGCGCAACTGGTCCGAGTTTAAACCTTACCTCCTGGAGAACCTGAAACCCCTGTCTATCTGGGTGGAACGCTTCAGTAGCGAGATGATGCGGAATCGCGGTCGCCCGGATTTTATTTCGTGGTACACGGCCTGGCGTTTAGCACGATCTCGGCCGAAATAAATTTTCCTCCAATAATGATAACCTCTGATTAGGGAATCTTTTCAGGACCGCGTCGAACGACCGCAGGCTTCTATTGTGGAGTCAGGCCGATCTCTCCCAAGCATCGCCTTCTTTACCGAGGGAAAGTATCCACCAGCTCCCGAAGCCGTTCCTTGGCAAACTGGGTAATCGGCACTCCATCGCCAACCAACAGGATATCGAAGTCCAGACCAAGAAGTCCACGCACGCTCTCGCGCAGGCGCGGCAGATCGTCCAAAACCTTTTCCGGTAAGAGCTTGCATCGCCCAGGCGGATCGCCGACCAGCGCATCCCCGACGAGCAGTATTTTTCTTTCCGGCCAGTGAAGGGCGACTTCTCCCGGCGATTTTCCCGGCACGCCAACCACCATGAACGGGCCGACCTTGTCGCCTGGAATTAAATCGTCATCTAGCTCGGCTCCTTCGTTGCGCGCGTGGAGCGCGTCCGCTGCATGGATTGCCGTCCGGCTGCCGGTTCGCGCCCGCACCTTATTGGCGGCGCGCGAGTGGTTGCGATTGGTGATTAAAATACGGGCGACGCCATGACTGGCCAGTTCCTCCAGATCTTCGTCACTTGGCTCTACGGGATCGATGCACAGATTGCCATCGGCGTGCCTGATAAAGTGACCGTTAAAATTGTAACCGTGGGGTTGGGAAAACCACGGCCAGGTGAAAATGTTCGTGAGGATCTCGCGCATTTTTTCTCCTTTGCGTTTGTGTCGGTCTCTTACTCGAATCTACGGTTACCCTTGTAGCGGGTCGCTGGCGTCGGGGCCGCGCTGTATTTGCGATTCCACCTATTATATCTCCCATTGCCCGGCAGCGGCCGATGGCTGACTCACTGACTATCTTTCTTGAGTTCAGGAATAGTCAGTTGCCGCGGCTGAGTATCGACGGGTTCGATCGC
>CAWJBB010000070.1:0-11005 GCA_963840855.1 uncultured delta proteobacterium | reverse complement strand
ACGACTTGCTCGATGTTTCAGAAAAGACAGGGATACCCTTCAAAGTGGAGTAAACGTGAAAAAGGCGGCTCGGAGCGGATAGCTTCAGCAAATCTTCCTCGCGCGGCAAGAGTCGAAATGAGCACCTTTGATCGTTCTTCTCTCGCTATGAGCTCGGTCACGCTCGTGGTGAGCTTTTTGATTCTCTTTCCCTTGGCCATGCTCCTTTATGGGAGCTTTTGGACCGAGCGGCCGGGATTTCCCGGCAATTTCACCTTAAACAACTACATTACCGCCTACGGCGATCTCGACACCTACAAGGTGTTTTTAAACACCGCATTACTAATCGGCAGCAAGACTATTTTCGCGGGAATTATTGCCTTAGCCTTGGCCTGGATTGTCGCTCGGACAGATACGCCATGCCGGCCCATGCTGGAAACGCTGATCGTCATTCCTTTCTTTATTCCCGGCATTATGGAAGCGATCGGCTGGATCATGCTGCTCAGCCCGAAAACGGGCACGCTCAATGTTTTTCTGCGGGACCTCTTCGGTTTGAAAATTTCCCCGTTCAATATCTACAGCCTGTGGGGGATCATCTGGGTCATGTCCTTGGGATCGGTTTCGTTTCTCTTCCTTTTCTTCGTGACGGCGTTGCGCAACATGGATGCCGCTCTCGAAGAGGCGGCGGCGGCATCCGGCGCCGGCCCCGTTCGCACCGCGATCACCATCACGTTACCGATGATCGCTCCCGTCGTCTTGGGCGCGAGTTTTTTCAGCTTCATTCGCGCCATGGACGCTTTCGAGGTGCCGGTACTTCTTGGCTTACCAGCGGGCGTCTTCGTATTCGGCAACCGGATCTATGCGGCCATCGAGTATGACTTCCCGGTAAATTACGGTTTAGCCACCGCTTTGGGGGCAAGCTTCTTTGTCTTGATGTTGGCTTTATTGCGAATTCAGAACAAGCTGCTCAGGGGCAAAGAATTCTTCGTCATCACCGGCAAGGGCTATAAACCCCAAGTGGTTCGCCTGGGCCGCTTTAAGTACGTAACTTTCGCTTTCTGTATCTGCTACTTCCTGTTGGCGACGGGGTTGCCGTTGTCCCAGGTCGTTTTGGGATCGTTCCTGCGCGTATTCGGCATGACCCAGTGGGACATGTTGACGCTGCAAAATTATACCACCATCATCACGGACCCTTTGGTCTGGCGCAGCTTAACCAACACGGTCATACTCGGCGGCGCGGCGGCAATTCTGACAGTGATCCTCAGTACTCTGGTTGCGTACATTACGACGCGGACACAATACGCCGGACGCAATGCCCTTGATCTGATCTGTTGGCTGCCCAATGCGATTCCCGGCATCGTCGCCGGCGTGGGCATGTTGTGGGCGTACATCATGCTACCCCTGCCGCTGTTCGGCACACTCACACTGCTCGTCATAGTGTTTGTCACGATTGGCCTGCCGGTAGCGGTCCGGCTGATGACCGGGGTGATTGGACAGTTAAGTCCCGAGCTTGAAGAATGCTCGATGGCGCACGGCGCCAGTTGGGGACAAACGTTCAGAAGAATCATCGTTCCCCTGCTAAAACCGGCGCTGGCAGCCGGAATACTTATTCTGTTTGTCAATTTTTCTCGCGCCGTAAGCACGACGATACTTTTCTCAGTTCATGGCACCGAGCTGCTTGCCGTCACGCTTTTCAAATACAGTCAAGTCGGCACCAGATTGGGACTGGTATCGGCGCTCGCGGTTGTGCTGACCGTCATCAATGTAGTAGCGATGTTACTGGCGCGTCGTCTTGGCGCCTTCGGCAATCAAGCCTAGCAATGAGAATCGTGATCGTTTCTCGTGCTCGTGATCGTTTTTCGAACACGGACCACGAAAACTGCGCGCCTCGCCAGTGAGATCTTGTTGACCAGCCTGCTGGCGGTCGGCTCCGTAGATAATGCTTCGGACATTGGCTTGGCTGAATCACGACCAGTTTGATATAAGGTTCACCCGAAAAGGAGATTCCGCATATGCTCATGCTAAATCTAAGACCCGTGCTAATTTGCCTAGTCGTCATATTGGCGAGTCTCGCCAACTCGCACGTCACAACCGCCGCCGAGTCGCCGGCACAGCTTACGGAAAAATTTTACGAGGGAGCCAAGAAGGAAGGAAAGCTGGTGATCTATGGATTGGGCGAGCCCTTCCTCACGCCCATCGTCAGTGTATTTCGAAAACGCTATCCAGCCGTTACCATCGAAGGTTTCGACGAACCGGGCCCGCAGTCTCGCGAGAGAGTGATAGCCGAACAAAAAACCGGCCGTATCATCGGCGATATCATTATCGCCGGGCCGACGAATCACCAGATGTTGGCGGATCTGAACTTTCTTGAACCGTATCAAACTTCCCAGCTTCCTTATATGATTCCCGAACTGGTTCCCGAAGGAAATTTCACTAATCCGCTGAGAGCCAGTGTTTTTTCCATGGCCGTGAACACGAAGCTGGTGCCGGCGGCCGAAGAGCCCACGCTCTGGGCGGATTTGCTGCAGCCGCGATTCAAAGGAAAGATGGCGTCGGATGACCCGAGAGGCAGCGGTGGCGGCGCTGGACTGATGGCCAGCCTGGAGAAGGCTTTCGGCACTGAGTATCTGCAAAAATTGGCGACCCAGGAGATTTTCTTTAGCAAAGACTCAGGGACGATTTTGGCTAATCTGGTGCGCGGTGAGTATGTTTTGTTTATCACGGCCTCTCACGATGAGATCATAGCTGCGCGCAAGAACGGCGCGCCGCTCAAATTTCTCAAGCCCAAAGACGGCGTCCGGGCCGCGGGCAATTACCAGTCCATCATCAAGAATGCGCCGCACATGAATACGGCAAAGCTTTGGGTGGAGTGGAGCACTTCGGAGGAGGGTCAACAGGTATTTGCCAGAACCGGCCAGGCGGCGGCGCGCAAAGGCATCAAGGCCGGCGAACCTGAAGCAGACCTGACGGGGCTCAAGCTTTTGCCGGTGGTCGGCGGCCGGCAAGACATGAATTTCGTGAAGGAGCGCAGCAAGCGGTTCGAGAATATCTTCTTCAAAAAAAACTAAGCAAACATATTTGAAATTTTTGGCCAATTCCGGATCATGGAAATTGAAAAACTATGACTCGCGCAAAGGCGCAACGACGCCAAGGTGGCGGGCCAAGGCCCGTCATCCCGAGCTAATGCGAGGGAACTAAGAAAGATTTCTCCCGTTGGTCGAAATGACAACGAGTCTTCCTTTGCGTGCTTGGCGTCTTGGCGCGAGAAACTTCTATGGATTCGATCCATTGAACACGTAAAAGATAAAAAATTAGCCGAGGATATTCATGACGGCGAAGATCATCGACATCCACAACCACGGTTACTCGAAAGGATTCTTTGATGCGCTGCGCCGCGGTGACGGCGAGCGCCATGGCTTGCGCATCGCGGCGACCGCCAAAGGCGAGGCGCTGTTCAAACCCGACGGCGGCTCCCACCCGCTCCAGCCCAAAAGAGCAGAGTACGAAAAAAACCTGGCGCAACTCGCCACCGTCGGCATCGACGGGGTCGTTCTTTCCATGCCGCCCTACGTCAATTTCGTCGGCTGCGACGAGCAGACCAACGTCTGGGCATGCCGCCAGATCAACGATGGACTGGCGGAGATCGAGCAAAACTATGCCGGGCGCATCTGGGGCATGGGCATGGTTCCGCTGCCCTTCGGCCGCGCCGCGGCCGACGAGCTGGAGCGCGCCGCGCGCGAGCTCAAAATGCGCGCCGTGCAAATTATCACTAACTATGCGGGGCGCGATCTCGACGATCCGGAATTTCTGCTTTTTTTCGAACGCGCCGAGGCACTGCAAACCCTCGTTCTCATTCATCCCGATTTGCGCGCCGGTTTCAGTGGCCTGAACAGATTTTACCTGCAAAATCTCATCGGTCTGCCGGTCGAAACGACCACCGCCGCGGCATGCTTGATCTTCGGCGGCGTCATGCATCGTTTTCCACATTTGAAGATTCTGCTCGCCCATGGCGGCGGAGTCTCGCCCTATCTGACCGGCCGCTGGCGGCACGGGCATGGACATCGCGCCGAGCCAAAAATAAATTTTACCGGCGCCGTGGAAGAAATGTTTCGCCGGTTCTACTTCGACACCATGGTCTATGAGCCCAACGTGCTCAAGTTTTTGACCGAATCCGTGGGCGCTGACCGAGTCCTCCTCGGCACCGATTACTCCGGCGACATGTCGGCGTGGCGCGACGTACCGGAGATCGGTCGTTTTGACTTTCTAACGGCGAGTCAGAAGCAACAAATTCTTGGCGCCAACGCGGCGCGCTTGCTCGGGTTGGACTGACAATTGTGTCGAGACCGGCGCTAGCCAGTTTGAGTTCAAGCATCGAAGGAACGCAGCGACGTTCCTTGGAGGGGAATGTAGAGAGAGTTTAGAGCCAGCCTCTGGCGATTTTTATCGCCCGGGTGTTTTGGTTTTTTTGCATCTGGAGGCGTCGGAGGTTTTCATGCCGAAATTTCTATGCATGCCTCGCGAAAGGAGATAAAGCATGCCTCTTTACATGGATCGCCACTACGTCGAAGGAGCAACTCGACATGCCCTGGAAGATGCGCACCAGCGGGATCTAGCGCTTCAAGATAAGTATCACGTCAAATTTTTAACCTACTGGTTTGATGAGATGCGCTCCACCGCGTTTTGCCTTATCGAAGCACCGAATCGAGAGACTATTGAGCGAGCCCATAACGAAGCTCACGGCTCGGTCCCCAATGAGGTTCTTGAGGTCGATCCCAACGTGGTGGACGCCTTCCTGGGCAGGATCAAGGATCCTCCGCCCATGGATCGGTCACCAGAAAAGGCGGGTGAGATTCCCATTGACCCGGGTTTCCGCGCCATCATGTTCACGGATTTGAAAGATTCGACGCTGATGACCACGCTATATGGAGACGCTAAGGCTCTGCATCTGCTTCATATTCACAATGCGCTAACGCGCAATTCGCTCAAGGCGCACCGGGGACGCGAGGTTAAGCACACAGGTGATGGAATTATGGGCTCCTTTGTCACCGTACCGGATGCGGTCGAGTGTGCCATTGCCATCCAGAAGGCGTTTTCGGTGTATAACAAGGAAAACCCGGAAGCCCCGCTGTATCTACGCATTGGTTTGAGTGCGGGCGAACCGATTGAGGAACATGGCGACCTGTTCGGCAAAGCGGTCCAAGTGGCGGCGCGCCTTTGTGCGCATGCTGAACCTTCCCGGATTCTAGTTGCTCAGGTGGTACTGGACCAATGCCAAGGCAAAGATTTGCCGTTCTCGGACTTGGGCGAAGTAACACCCAAAGGTTTCGATCACGCCATCCGCGTGTACGAAATCAAATGGACGGAGGCGTAAAGTCTGCGGCGGGTTGACCGCGCTTGCATGTCTGCTCGGGCCGGAGGCCTGGCTCGCGCTTTCGGCGTCGGAAGCGCCACCCGTCGGGTTACTGGCTTCGTCATTGCGGTGAGGCTTTGTTAGGAAAGGAGGTAGGTCATGTCCGGCCTACAAGTTAAAACCCGCTCGAACGGGGACGTTACTCTGCAAGAAGACACCATCCAGAAATTCAAGGAGAGTCTCGCGCGGTGAGCTGATCCGATCGGACGACCCGGGGTACGATGATGCGCGCTCCATCTGGAATGCCATGATCGACCGCCGGCCAGCGCTCATCGTGCGCTGCCTCGGTGTTGCCGATGTTGTAACGTGCGTTAACTTCGCGCGCGAGCACGGCCTCCTACTATCCATTAAAGGCGGCGGTCACAACATCTCCGGACTTGCAGTGTGCGATGGCGGACTGATGATAGACATGTCGCGCATGCGCGGCGTGTGGGTGGACCCGGCCACGCGCACGGCCCGCGCGCAAGCCGGCTGCCTGTTGGGCGACGTCGACCGCGAGACTCAACTCCATGGTCTTGCCGCAGTGCTCGGCTTCATCTCGAACACGGGCATTGCCGGTCTCACCCTCGGTGGTGGTTTCGGTTACCTCACGCGCCGGTTTGGCTGGACCAGCGATAACCTCCTATCGATGGAAGTAGTCACCGCCGACGGGCGCGTTGTGCAGGCGAGCGAAAAGGAGAACCGTGACCTGTTCTGGGGCCTCTGCGGAGGCGGCGGCAACTTCGGAGTCGTAACCGGCTTCGAGTATAAGCTCCATCCCGTAGGTCCGGAGGTTATGGCTGGCGCGATCGCCTGGCGTGCCGAGTACGCTGGCGAGGTCCTTGAAATGCTCCGCAACCTCATGGAGCAAGCCCCTCCAGAGCTGGTTTGCGTAGCGGGACTCCGTATCGCCCCACCAGCACCCTGGTTGTCTAAGGACATCCATGGCAAACCCATCGTCGCTCTCTTCGTCTGCCACACAGGGCGGTTAACCGACGGCGAAAAACTCGTCGCCCCAATTAAAGCCTTCGGCACTCCTGTAGGCGACATTGTTCAGCAGCGAACCTATGTCTCACAGCAGAGCCTCCTCGACGCCACTCAGCCGAAAGGTCGGCGCTACTACTGGAAGTCCGAATTCTTGCCCAATCTTAAGCCTGAGCTGCTCGCCAAGACGATCAGCCACGCCGAAGCTATCGCCTCTCCCCACTCTGCTATCTTGCTCTTTCCCCTAGACGGAGCGCTCAACCGATTCCCCGAGGATCACTCCTCCGTAGGCAATCGGGACACCGCCTGGGTTCTGAACATCGCCGCTTCGTGGGAGAAGGCGGAGAACGACAAGACGAACATCGATTGGGCGCGTGCTGCATGGCGGGACATGCGCAGCTTCTCCACGGGAGGGACATATATGAACTTTCTAACGGAGGAGGAGACTGACGACCGCATCCATGCCGCTTATAGGAAGAACTACGAGCGGCTTGTCGAGATCAAAACCAAATGGGACCCGGCAAACCTGTTTCGGATGAACAAGAACATTGCGCCGCGAGTGTAGATATCATATCCGTGGTACGGGTTTTCATGAACTTTCGATCGATTTCCAAGTGATTACGAAGTCGAGATTCTTCGGCTATCACCTCAGAATGACATTGCGACACAGTCTCGACCCGAGAGGATGACGCAGGAAAATTGAGTGGCTTGAACGTTTGGGTTGTTTTAACCCATTCGAATATCCGCCATTGCCTTTGAACATTGAACCTGAACCGCCCCGAGGGCCGGAACGGGAGCGCAGCGACAATGTGCCCTTGACGCCTGACCTTTCCATCACGTAACGTCGGCGCTGTAATTATCCTGCGCCGCCATGATTCTTCCACGTTTCCGCGATTCACTTTCCGGCATTTTCTATGGCTGGCGCATGGTTGGATTGGTTACAGCCATCCGCATCGTCGGCGGCGGGCTGCACCAGTTCGGCTTCACTGTTTTTTTTCTTCCCATCAGCCAGGATCTCGGCATTAGCCGAGCCGCAACCTCCCTGGCTTTTTCGCTTTCACGCGCGCAGGGCGCCATAGAAGCGCCGCTGGTGGGGTATCTCATCGATCGGTACGGCCCAAGGCCGATCATCGTAACGGCGGTTTTTCTCGCGGGGGTCGGTTATATCCTGCTCTCGTGGGTGAATAGCTATACGACCTTCATGATCGTCTACCTGGGCGTGATCTGTCTTGCCTTCGTTGCCGGTTTCGTCCACTCGCCGCTGGTGGTCGCAAACAGCTGGTTTATTCGCCAGCGAGCGCGGGCCATGACTGTGGTGAGCGCCGCCGTGCCCATTGGCGGAGTGATGATCTCGCCGTTGCTGGCCATCGGCGTAGCTTCCATCGGCTGGCGTTGGGCGGCATTTGCCTCGGGCTGCATTTTTTTACTGGTGTGCTTGCCCTTGAGTTTTCAATTGCGGCGCTCGCCGGAAAGCATGGGCCTGCTGCCGGATGGCGAGATCAAAGAGTTCTCCATGGCCGGAGCGGAGGCAATGGGCGCCGCGGCGATTGAAAACGCCGAGCTCACGAGCGGCGAGGCGATGAAGACCCCGGCTTTCTGGCTCCTTGTCGTATCGATGATGGCGCGCGTGACCTGCTACAGCACCGCCACGGTCCACTTTGTTCCGCTCATGGTCTGGAAGGGGTTATCGGAAGGCGCCGCGGCGTCGCTCCTCGCTGCCTTTGCTTTTATCAATCTGGTGGCGCATTTCGTGCTTGGTTGGATTGCGGATCGAGTGAACAAGCCGAAACTTTTGACTGCATGCCATGTCTTGCCCGCGCTCTCCGTGGCGCCGATGCTATCCGACCTCGGCTACTGGCCACTCTGGCTTTTTACTATCGCGTTTTCGCTGCTGGACGCGTCGTTTCCCATCATTTGGGCCACGGTGGGAGATTTTTTTGGCCGCCGCAACTTCGCGACGATCAGAGGCGCAATGAGTTTCTTTTATATGTGGGGTAGCTTTGCCGGTCCCATCATGGCCGGCGCGATCTACGATCGCACCCTGAGTTACACGATCGCCCTTTGGATATTGTTGGGATTGCTTACGTTCGCAGCGCTATTGACCGTGCTTTTGATCCGGCCCTGGACAAACTGCATGACCGCGACGAATCCAATTCCGCGATGAATTTCCGATTGATCTCCCACACAAGGCGTCCTTTTCCTCGCCCCGTTTAGGGTTAGCGTCTGTAGCCCGGATGGAACGTAGTGAAATCCGGGGATTCCTGGATTCGTTTTACTTCATCCAGGCTACGAAGCTGCGGAATCTGCGCGTTTAAGGTTAGCGGTTGACACCTACGCCCGAATTTCGATAGCTTCCAAAGCGTCGAAGAAATTTTCTTGCCGCGAGACTGTCGTCTCGGGATGACTCGTCGGACTGGTGAATTTTCATTGGGTTCGCCTGGCCGCAAGGAGCAAGATTTGTGAGCACCAAGCACGTCGCTTTATCATTCACTATCGTCGTCGCGATGCTTGCCTTCAGCGCCGCGGACGCATCGAGCGATGAGTTTTACAAAAACAAAACGGTGCGCATAATTGTCGGCTTCGCTCCGGGAGGCGGTTTCGACGCCTATTCCCGAGTGATTGCGCGCCATTTTGGCAAGCATATCCCCGGAAACCCATCCGTGGTCGTGGAAAACATGACCGGGGCGGGCAGCCTTATCTTGGCGAACTATCTTTACAAGATAGCCAAACCGGATGGGCTCACGATCGGCAACTTTCACGGCAACCAAGTTTTGAATCAGATCCTCGGAGGCGGCGGGATAGAATTCGACGCCCGGCGTTTTCACTGGATCGGCGTCCCCGTTAAGGACAACGGCGCCTGTGTGCTGACCAAAGCAAGCGAGATTACCAGCCTGGAGAAGTGGCGAACCGCAAAAATGCCAGTCAAATTAGGCGGCGGCGGACCCGGTGACACAACCTCGACGAACGCGAAAATTCTCAAGGAAGCTCTCGGGCTGCCGCTTCAGCTCGTGATGGGTTATAAAGGCACCGCGGATATGCGCTTAGCGGCGGAAAGCGGCGAATTGGCCGGGGCGTGTTTTCAGTGGGAGTCCATCAAGACCACATGGCGTAAAGGCTTGGATACGGGCGAAGCGACGGTCGTGCTGCAAACCAATCCCAAACCTCATCCGGAACTGGCGAACGTGCCCAATGCCATTGACTTTGCGAAAACTCAAGAGGCGCGCCAGCTCATTCGCTTCGGCCTTCATGACCTCGCTGCCATAACGCGCCCCTACGTCTTGCCCCCGGCAACTCCCAAGCAACAAGTGGAGATACTAAGAAAGGCTTTCCAGGAAACTTTCAAAGACCCGGCTTTTGTTGCCGACACAGATAAATCAAAATTGGACGTGGAGCCTATCACGGGACAAGATTTGGAGCGCCTAATTGCCGGCTTCTTCCAAATTGACAAGGTTCTCGTAGCCCGGCTCAAGGACGTGCTCAAATAGCAACCATCGTGGCGCCAACTTAATCGACGTAGAAATTTCGCGGTGAAAGGAAGTCGCGTGACATGGAATCCAAAAGCGCTTTGCGTGAACGGCTCGAAGCCGCGGTGTTGGAACGCCACTGCGCCAACCATCCTTTGACGGAAAAGTGGGCGGCGGGAAAACTGAGCCGTAATGCCATGGCCGGCTGGGCCATCGAGCAATATCACTGGATCAGCAACATCTATCGAGGCGAGTTATTCAAGGCGGCCAACACGCCGCTCGAAGCGCAGCGGCTTTTGCTCGGCAATTACCTGGAGGAGACGGACCCCGAACGTCCGCATCTGGACATCATCCTCAGATTTGCCGCGGCCAACGGCGCCAACGTCGACGAGGTCAAGCGCGGCCGCGGCCTTCCCACGACGGAAGCTTGGGTCGCGTGGTTCAACCGGACGTGCAAGGAAGAATCATTTATCGCCAGTGTGGCGGCCACCAACATCGGCACCGAATCGCAGTCGCCGATGCTCTACAGCAAGGTGCTTCCCGCGTTGCGCGAAATTTATCGCTTCGACGAGAAAGACATCGAGCACTTCTGGCTCCATGCCGTTGCCGATACCGAACATGGTGGCAAGGGTTTCGATCTCCTCGACAAGTACGCCACCACCCCGGAGCTCCAGCAGTTAGCGATTCGCTACGCCCGTGAGAGCGCGCGCATGCGCTGGTTCTTTTTCGACGGTATCTACGTTCATTACGAGATGGGCTACAAACTTGTAGGATAACGTCGCTGCTCGTAGGTTGGAAATCATCGACTGTACATGAAAGGGGATTGCTCATGGATAATCCAAGAATTCGCCATATCGCCATCAACGTCAAAGACCGCGAAAAGGCCGCCAAGTACTACAAGGAAATTTTCAAGCTCGAGGAGAAGGAGCGCGGCACGAATGGGACTATCTACCTTTCTGACGGCTTCGTCGATGTCGCGTTAATCAACACGCCGGATCTTCCCTGGGGCATCCACCACTTTGGTTTCCAGGTGACCAGCGTGAAGGCCATCGAAGAATCTGCCGGCACCACGGCGAACGCCAATGTTTACGGCGCCATCGCCGAGAGCTGGATACAAGACCCGGAAGGTAATCGGGTGGACGTCTCTGAACATGGTTGGCCGGTCTAATCGCATAGATCAGCTTTCTTG
>CAWJBB010000069.1:0-120289 GCA_963840855.1 uncultured delta proteobacterium | reverse complement strand
GCGCAAGGGCCCGCTAAACCAGCGCCGGCAAAAGTCCGCATAAGCCAATCGGCGGTGGCCGCGCGCTCAACGGTTCTATGGATTGCCCAGGAAAAGGGTCTCTTTGCCAAGCACGGCGTTGACATGGAGGTGGTTTATTTGCGCAGCAGCCCGCTGCAGATGACCGCGCTCTCGACCGGAGAGGTTCAATTTGCCGCCAGTGGCGGCTCGCCGTTCTTGTTCGCCGTTTCCGGCGGGCAGGATCTCAAGATCATTGCCGGCCAGGGCAACCGGCTTTACTATCACCTCGTCGTGCGTCCGGAAATCAAGGAAGCGAAGGATCTGCGCGGCAAACGCTTCGGCGTCACTAACATCGGCGGCACCACGTGGATGGCGACCTATTTAACACTCGAGCATCTGGGATTGGATGCCACCCGCGATCGCATCAGCATCAATGGTCTCGGCAATCAGACCATTCTCGCCCAGGCGGTCGAGGCGGGAAATATCGACGCGACACTGCTCGATCCCTTTCTGAGCCGCGGCCCCAAATCAAAAGGACTAACCGTGCTCGTTGATCTCTATCGCGCGAAGATTCCATTCATGAGCGGCACGGTCGCTGTCAGCGGCAACTACCTGCGTGAGCATCCCGAAGTTGTCGAGGCGGTGTTGAAAGCGTTGATCGAAGCGCAAGCATTCGTCGCCGCGCCGGCTAACCGCAGCGCAGTTCTCCAAACCATGTCGCGCCACATGAAGCTGAGCAATCCGGCTTTGTTGGAGGATGGCTACCAGGACTTGCAGGTGGGCGTTGAGAAAAAACCCTATGCTCAGGTGGACGGTCTGCGCAACATTCAGCGCATGATGGCGACTCTGAACCCCAAGGTTAAGAGCATTCGAGTTGAAGATCTTATCGATAATCGTTTTATCCGCAAACTCGATGAGAGCGGTTATATCGACAGCTTGTATAAAGAATGATCCCGTCGCCACCGCGCATGAATTCGAGGTCAATAATGAACGACACTCTTCACCCCTCAATTCTCGATCTTTCCCGTAAGATTGCGGGTTTCAGCCACGGTTTTCGTTTAGAGCAAGCGCCGGCATCCGTCGTGGCGAATGCCAAGCTGGCGATCTTGGACTGTCTTGGTGTCGCCGTCTTAGCCGGGACACAGGAAATTGGCGACTGTCTGCGCAGGTTTGCTCGGGCCAATGTCGCGTCGGGTAATTGTACGGTCTGGGGCATGGAGATCCAAAGCAATGCCCGGGACGCCGCCCTGTTAAACGGCACACTGGCGCATGGACTCGATTATGACGACCGCAATCATTCGACGACCTA
Source organism: uncultured delta proteobacterium (assembly GCA_963840855.1). Classification (GTDB taxonomy): domain Bacteria; phylum Desulfobacterota; class Binatia; order UBA9968; family UBA9968; genus DATACQ01. Next base: position 118,980 of record CAWJBB010000069.1, on the reverse strand, counting down.
CACGCTGGCGTCGTCGATCGCGTTGACTGAAGACGCCAACGCCGGCGGCCGTGAAGCCTTGGAAGCTTTTATCGTCGGACGTGAAGTAAGGGCAAGTCTCGATAGCATTTTTTCCCATCGTGGCAGCGGTATCGGCCCTGGAGCACGCGGCTGGCATTCTAACGGTATTCTCGGTCCCATCGCGGCGGCGTGCTGCGCCAGTAAAGTGCTCAAGCTCGATGCGAAACAGACTTTAGCTGCCCTCGGGCTCGCGGCTGGATCCTGCGGCGCGCTCACCCGCGACGGCGGCACCATGGCAAAGCCGTTTCGTTGCGGCCATGCGGCGACGACAGGCGTAACATCTGCACTGCTGGCGCGAGAAGGATTCACCAGCGATGAGACCGCCCTGGAAGAGCGCTACGGGCTTTTGGAAGCCGTAGGTCCTCTGAGCGAACAGATTCTCGTATCCCTGGGGAAAGACCTTGGTGCGGTTTGGGATCTAGGCCATAGCCTCAGAATCAAGCCCTTTGCCTCCTGCACCGCGACGCACTCCGGCCTTGAAGCGATGCTGCGCCTGGTGCAGCGTGACAAAATTGCTCCAGGTGACGTCGAAGCAATGGAGTGCGACCTGCGTTCCTATCCGCTGGTGCGCGCCAAACCCACGCGCGGTTATGAAGGAAGATTCAGCATGCCTTTCTGTTTGGCGGTGGCATTAGTGTATGGCGACGTCACGCCGGACGATTTTACCGATCATCGGTTGCACGAGCCGCGGATTCAAGAGTTGATCGGTCGCACCCGCCACCTGCCCAAGGAAGACGTTCTCACCGTAACTCTAAAGAACGGCAAAAAATTGTCGGAGACTTTCCAACCGCCAACCAATCTCACGGAGCAGTCGCAAATCAGCGAAAAATTCGCCCAATCGGTGAGCCGGGTTTTTTCACCGGAACGGACACGGGCAATTGCCGATCATGTCATGCGTCTGGAAGAGCTACGGTCGGTCACGGAACTCACGAATTTACTAAGAACGTAATTTGTCCTTTGGCTTCTTTTCTGAGGAAGCTTTCTGAAGGAGGAAACCCATGATCTTGCGCGCAGGCCCGAAAAAACTCATTTTGCTATTTTTCGTTTTGCATCTCCCCCTACTTTGTGCTGCGCTTTTCCAACCCACAAATAGTCTTTGCCAGCGACTGGTACGAGGCAGCTAAAAGCGAAAAGCAGGCGGTGTGGTACACCTCGCTCAATGTGGCGGACAACGAGAAGATAATAGCGGCGTTCACAAAAAAGTATCCCGGCGTCGACGTGAACGTCAATCGTCAAAGCGCCAACAGCGTCCTGCAAAAAGTCCTCACCGAGCGCCGCGCCGGCAAAGACGTTGCGGACGTTGTCCTGGTTGGAGCGGAGTATCTCGACCTGCTGCAAACCCGGGGAATTTTCCAGAAATACAACTCGGCGGAGTGGAAGGCCGAAAAAGGGGATTTCTGGACCGCGACCTACATGAGCGTTCACAGCATCGCCTACAACAAGAACTTGCTTGGCGCGGACACGGCGCCACGGCGCTACCAGGACCTGCTCCAGGAGCGCTGGCGCGGCAAGTTCGCCGTCAACTTGGGTAATCCGACGTGGATTTATTCCATGTTGGACTTTTTCGGCAAGGATAAAGGCTCGGACTTTCTAAAAAAGCTCGCCGCGCTGAACCCTCGCGCATACCGCGGCACCACCTTGCTCATGCAAAGTGTCATTGCCGGAGACGCAGAGATCGGCGTAGCGCTGAACCACGACGGCGTGATCGCCTTTATCAACAAAAAGGCGCCGGTAGCATTGTCGAATATTCAGGACCCCCTCTATGCGGATGTGCACGGCATTGGCATTTTGGGAAATGCGCAACGTCCCAACGCGGCGCGGCTGCTGGTCGACTTTATTGTCTCCAAGGAGGGTCAAACCATCCTGGCCGAGCTGGACAAGACCACGGTGCGCGATGATGTGCCGACAAAGTATCAATTCGATCGCAAGACTCTTCGTGTCGTCGGCCCGGAGGCGCGCGCCAACGTCGAGGAGTACGACAAGATGATGGTGGCATTGTTTACCAAATAGCAGTGTTCGAAGGAGACGTGTCATGAAGGATTGGAAAAACCGCGGCATCCGCGTTTTCGGCGCGGTCGCGCTGCTGATGCTTTTCTCCGCTGCGATAGCTTCCGGCGCCGCCTACGAAGAAGCGAAAAAGGAAGGCCAGGTGGTGCTTTACACTTCACTCAATGTGGAGGACTCGCAGCCGCTCGCCGAGGCCTTTTCCGCAAAGTATCCCGGCGTCAAAGTAGAAGTTAACCGGCAAGGGAGTTCGACCCTGGTCACCAAGATTCTGACGGAGCGCCGGGTGGGCAAAAGAGACAATGCCGATCTGGTTCTCACCGGCGCCGACTCCCTCGACTTGATGCTGATGGAAGTGCCGACCATCTTTCAGAAATACACCTCGCGGGAACGGCCGCCAGAGGAGCGCGGTCTTTACAGCGGTGTCTATTTCACGATCCAGACCGTCGCGTACAATAACCGCGCGGTGACCGGAGCCGATATCCCGAGGCGTTATGTTGACTTACTGCGCGAGCGTTGGAAGGGCAAATCGGCTATCAATCTGAACAACTACGGCTGGATCTATGCGATGTTGGATTTCTTCGGCGCCGAGAAAGGCATGGATTTTCTACGCAAGTTCGCCGCCCACAACCCCAAGCCCGGACGGGGCACGACCTTGATGGTTCAGCAATGGTTGGGCGGCGGCGAGGTGGAATTGGCGTTGCCGCTCAATCACGACGGCATCAATAAATTCAGAGAAAAAGGCCTTCCCGTTGATTGGGCACGCCTCGAAGATCCGCTTTACGCCGATCTCCACACCGTTGCGATATTGGGCATGGCGCGCAATCCCAACGCCGCCCGGCTGCTGGTGGATTTTATTTTGTCCAAAGAAGGACAGACACTGATGGCCAAGACCGGCAATTCGGTTATGCGCGACGACCTTTCCGTCAAGGACGATATCGATCGGAAGAAGCTCCGGTTCCTGTCGGCCCAAGCTCGCGCGGGCGCGGACAAGCACCAGAAGACTATGAACGAGCTGTACAGCAAATAACCCAGCTTTTGCCCAGCAAGCGTGAAACCGCAGGAACAAGGAGGCGTAGTGGAACACCAAACCCATGAAGCGGCCCATGAGAGCCGCGAAGCATTGAAATCAAAAATTCAAATCTACGACATGGACGCTCATGTCATTGAGACCGATGACGATTTGCGCCCGCTGATGCCGGAACCCTACCGCAACAAGCAGGGCTCTCTTCTCGGCATGGACGAGTGGCACGTTCGCGTCAGGCGTCGGCCACGCGCTCCCGACGATCTGGAAAAACGCTTGGCCGTCATGAAAGAGGAAGGGATCGTCTATTCGCTGCTCTTCCCCAGCCGGGCGATGGACGTGGGAACCCAGCGCGACAAAAATTTTGCCGGCGCTTTCTGCCGCGCCTACAACGACTACATCGGGAGTGTCTGTCGTGAAGCGTCACAGCTCAAGGGTGTTGCCCTGCTCCCCTTTCAGGACGTCCCTGCCGCCGTGGCTGAGCTCAAGCGCGCCGTCACCAAACTCGATCTGTCCGGCGTCGTGCTTTCTTCCTTCGGCCTCAAGGAGCACATCGGTTCGTCCACCTTCTGGCCCATTTATGAAGAGATGGAGCGACTCAACGTGCCGCTGATGATTCACGCTTCCATTCAAGGACCGGCGGGCGACCGGCGCGCCGACACTTTCCTCTTACAGCATACCGTCGGCAGACCGGTGGCGACGTTGTATGATTGTGCGGCCTTGATCTACGGCGGCGTTGTCGAGAAATATCCGAAGCTGCGCGTTGCTTTTCTCGAAAACCGCGCGGCCTGGGTACCGTACTGGATGGATTACCTGGACGCCAAGTGGGAAAAGCGCCGCGCCGACGCGCCGCTTTTAAAAAGAAAACCCAGCTCGTACATGACCGGAGGAAATTTTTTCTACTCGGCCGAGCCCGAAGAAAAATCGCTTCCTCACGTCCTGGAGCGCCTCGGCGGAGACCTCATTATTTTTGCCACGGACTACCCGCACAGCGGCTCTGCTTTCACCGCCGACCTGCTCGACCGGTCGGATATCTCAGAGGACGCCAAGGGCAAGATTCTACACGACAACGGCAAGCGCTTATTCGGATGGGTATGAACGCCGGGGACGTGCGACCACATATTATCCGCAGCTTCAGGGAGGGAGAACATGGCTGACTTTTCAGTAATCGACGCTGACGTGCATTTCATGCAAAAAACCGACGACTCCGACGTACGGCCTTTTATGGGAAGCCCATACAGCGATCAGGCAGGTCCCCTGCTACCGGCCACCGGCTGGGACGCCAGCGAATATGGCCGGATCAAGCCCGACGACTGGACTCCGGATCACTACCGTCGCGCCATGGATCAGGAAGGGGTTGACGTTTCCGTCCTCTTCCCGACGCGCGCTTTGCTATTGAGCCAAATTCCCCGCAACGGGTTGCCCACCGGCTATTCGGCCAGAGCCCGGGACGAGAACCTTGTGATCGCCTATTGCCGCGGCTACAACGACCACATCGCCGGCATCTGCAAAGCCAACCCGCGTCTCAAAGCGGCGGCCGTTGTGCCGTTTCAGAACGTTGCCGCCGCGGTCACCGAGATCAAGCGCGCGGTTACAGAACTCGGTTTGGTGGGAATCGCGCTCTCTTCGCTGGGACTCCCCGAGCACGTGGGAGCGCCGACCTACTGGCCTATCTACCAGGAAATAGAACGCCTCAACGTGCCGCTGTTGATTCACAATCTTTCCTACCAGGGACCGGGACAGGACCTGCGCGCGGATACTTTTCTCTTTCAAGATACGGTGGGCGGGTCGATGGAAACTTTTCATACCTGCACGGCGCTGATGTACGGCGGTATCCCTGACAAGTTCCCAAAACTTCGCATCGGCGTTTTCAACACCGGCATCGGTTGGGTTCCCTTTCTCATGGAACGAATGGATAAGGACTTCGAAGGAAGAAACCAGGAAGAGGCCCCGTGGCTCAAGAAGGCGCCCAGCGCGCACGTCACCGGAGGGAATTGGTATTTCGCTACCACCTACAATGAACAATCCTTGCCCTACGTCCTGGAAACCGTCGGCGAGGACCAGATTATCTTCGGCTCCGCCTATCCGGAAGCGGATAACCTTTTCCCCGAGGCCGTATCAAGCATTCGCGCGCGCACGGATGTTTCCGACCAAGCCAAGAAGAAGATCCTGTCGGAAAATGCCAAGACGCTGTTCGGTTGGAAGTAAAACTGTTTGCGGCGAAGCATGCATCGTCCAAAACGGCTCAAGAAAGTTCCCGGCGATCATAATACATGATGGTGGGTACGGATTCACAAGTGGGCGGAACACTCAACCTGTCAAAGAAACTTGCCGAGTTCTCCGCCGGCATAACTCTAAATCAGATCCCCGCTCCGGTCATTGCCAATGCCAAGCTCGCTATACTCGACTGTTTCGGCGTAGCCGTTCTTGCGACTACACACGACCCTGGAAAGAGAATCTTCCGGCTGGCGGAGCAAGAAGGGTGGCGTGGCCCCTGCACTTTGTGGGGCTCGAAGCTTTCTGCCAGCGCCCGCGACGCGGCCTTCGCCAACGCTACCCTCGCGCACGCTACTTGACTATGACGACGGCGGCCACGTTTCCACATATATTCTTGCATCCGCAACCGCTCTGGCCGAGCGTGAGGCCGCGTCGGGACATAGCCTGCTCGCGGCATTCATCGCGGGCCGCGAGGTGCGCATGTCGATGGATCCGCTTTTTGCCAACCGCTTCGAGGGAAGCGGCCCCGGCGCCCGGGGCTGGCATGCTAACGGAATTTTGGGACCGGTAGCCGCCGCGTGCTCTGCAGGCAAGATCTTAGGTCTGACCGTAAACCAGACTCTCAATGCCATCGGTCTCGCGGCGGGCTCCTGCGGCGCGCTCGGTCGTGACGGCGGTACCATGGCGAAACCATTGAGAGCGGGGCAAGCGGCCGCCACCGGGGTTACGTGCGCGATCATCGCGCGTGAGGGCGGCACGGGTGATACAGCGGCGCTGGAAGGGAGCCACGGCCTCTTTTCCGCTCTCGGTCCACTCGATGAAAATATTCTCGCCCGGTTGGGCGAGAACCTTGGCCGCGAATTTGACTGGGAGAAAAACAAAGTCAAGGTAAAAAAGTATTCCGCGGCGGCAGCAACCCACGCGCCGGTCGAGGCGATGCTGCGACTACTTCACAAGAATCCCTTGGCGCCCGGCGACGTTGAGCGGATCGAGTGTCACCTGAAACCCTTTCCTCTGCTCAGGCTCTCGCCCCAGAGCGGAGAAGAAGGAAGATTTAGCATGGCGTACTGCCTCGCTGTCGCCTTGGCCTACGGTCGTCTGACGCCGGAGGATTTTACCGACGAAAGATTTCGAGATCGCGAAATTATGGAACTCATCGGTAAGGTTCACCATCATTCCGACGCAAAATCCCTGAGGGTCATATTGAAAACCGGGGAAGAGATAACCGAGCCCCTTCTGCCGGCACCGGATCTTCAAGGCTGGGACGAAGTAGTCGAGAAGTTCCAGCAATGCGCCGGCAAAAAACTAACGGGACCGCAGCGCGCTAAGGTCATCGATGCTGTGGCTCATCTTGAACAGCTAGCCTCAGTGCGTTCGTTGACGGAAGCGCTGCGGAGCAACTCCAACTAGTGTAGTGTCTCTTAATCGGGGGACTTATTTAAATGTCATTCCGGCCAAGCTGGCGACAGCTAGCGCGAGCCGGAATCCAGGGACTTCTGGATTCCCGCTTTCGCGGGAATGACGATCGCGGGCCTTTCGGTTTTGTAAACGAAATTTTGAGACACTACACTAGAAGCTGCTACAAAGGGTTTTTACTGGAGGCGCCGTCCAGATGAGAGAGGAGAAAAAACGATGCCAGTCTTGTCAAGAGCCGCAGCCATTAGTCTAACCGTCTTCTTTGCCGCCTACCTGGGTTTCCTGCCCGCCTCCAAGCTTGCCGCGCAAACCAAGGGGAAAACGGTCGTTGTCGGCCACGGCGTCGATCTCGAATCCCTCAATCCCTACTGGCACAATACGACGGCGAATTACGCCGTCTGGCGCCATTTCCTCGAGCCTCTGGCCGAATACGATTTTGTCAAGAAAAGGTACGTGGGCGTCTTGGCGGAGTCCTGGTCCGGCACTGAAAAAGGATGGACCTTCAGACTGCACAAGAACGTCAAATTTCACAACGGCGTGGAAATGACCGCCGCCGATGTCATCTATAGCCTCAAGAGATCCGTGGACCCGAAGCTCAGCCGTCAGATCAATCTCGCCAGGAGCATTCAATCGATACAGGCGCCCGACCCTTACACCGTGGTCGTTACAACGACGAAGCCTGTGGTCTCCCTTCTGGACTACCTCGACAACGCGTACATTCTGAGCGAGGCCGCCGCCAAGGAGTCCGGCGACGAAGCAACGTTTGGCAAGAAGCCGGCCGGCACCGGCCCATTCAAGTTTGTCGAATGGGTGCGCGGCGAAAGAGTCGTGGCTGAAAAAAACCCGCAATACTGGCGGGGAGCAGCCAAGGTCGACCGCATCATTTGGAAACCCGTCGCCGAAGACGCCGCGCGGTTGGCGTTGCTCGAATCTGGCCAGGCGGATCTGATTGCCAATGTTCCGCCGCACGAAACCGATCGCCTGAGGGGAAATTCAACGGTCCGACTCGAAGAAGCCAGAAGCGCAAGGATTATTTTCCTATTGCTCGACCCGGCCCACAAACCGCTTGACAACAAGCTGGTGCGCCAGGCGATTCACTACGCGCTCGACAAAGACGCTCTCATCAAATACGTCCTGGATGGCAAAGCCTATCGCCTGGACGGCATCTTGGGCCCGCATGGCTTCGGTGAAGACCCATCTTTCAAGCCTTATTCCTACAATCCTCAGAAGGCGAAGGAGCTCCTGACCGCAGCGGGCTTTGCCAACGGGTTTGAAATCGACTTTTACACCTCGACGGGGCGCTACACCAAGGACCGGGAAATAGCTCAGGCGATCGCCGGACAGTTAGCGAAAGTCGGCATCAAAACCCGCTTTCACACTCCCGAATGGGGCATCTTCAACGATCTGCACCGGGCCGGGAAATGTCCCATCTGTTTCAGGGGCCGGGGAACGGTGGTCGACCCGGACGATTTTTTTAACGAATACTTTGAGACCGGAGTTTCCAAGAGACTCTCCTACTCGAATGCCCAATTCGACCGTTTGATCCAGCAGCAGCGGCAAATTTTTGATCTCGAGAAGCGCGCGCCGATCCTCCAAGCTGCCATCAAGATCCTGCTTGACGACGCTCCCATCGTGCCGCTGTACAACCCCATCGATATCTATGCGGCCAAGCGGCGCCTGGTCTGGAAGCCTTCGCCAAAAGATTATATCAACGTAGCGGATGCCGACCTGGCGCGAAAAATGAAAAGTTGAGAGGTGTTGCCATGGCAAAACCGATGATTCCAACTGCTCGCTTGGAAGCGCTCCATGTGGCCCTGGACAGGATTAGAGTCGCCCCGGCCTATCAAACCGGCAAATGGTTCGTCGGGCCGCTAAATTTCGCGCCCGAGGTGCTCGGCGCGATGAGCCTGCCCGAGCGCGTGGAGATCTGTGACGTCACGCTGCGCGAAGCGTCCCAGGGCTATTTCGGGGAAAAAGAATACGCCACCTTGGCGGCGGCTCTGGATGAAGCCGGCGTCGCGGTGATTCAGTTTCTCGCGCCCAAAACCGGCGGCGAAACGGACGAAGCCGTAAAGGTGCTCGACCGGCTGGGTAAAATGAGACTCAAAGCCAAGCTCCAACTCTACGGCGCCAGCTCGGAAGCGCAAATGGATCTGGCTCGAGATCACGGCGTCGAGATCATTTCCTACACGATCTTTCCTCTGCCGGAATGGCAACCCATCTACGCCGCTTCCAGGAAGGTCGCAGAAGACTCCGAGACCGTGGCGCGATCGGCCGCAGTAGACAGCGAGGCGGCGCTGCTGGAGTACGTCGAGCAGATGGCCGCGGCGATCAAAAGGCGCGGCATGCAGGCCGCGCCCCATCGCCAATTTCTTTTCCATGGCGTCCATTGATTTCTTGCGTAATCTCGGACGCACGTGCGAAAGAGCCGGCGTCTACGCGCTCAACTTCGTCGACGCCGCGGGCAGTATGGGACCCGCCGCTTGTCGCTATGCGGTCGCGGAAGTCAAGAAGGTAGCGCCAGGATTGACCATCGGCATGCACACCCACAACGATCTGGGGCTCGCCACCGCCAACGCTCTAGCCGGCGTTGAAGCTGGAGCCTCGCAAGTCGATGTCACCATCAATGGCGCGGGGGCGAGAGCGGGCAACGCCACCTTGGCGGAAGTGGTCGTCGCAATAGAAGCTCTCTATGGCGTCAAAACAGGAGTCGACTTGACCAGACTGACAGGCCTGTCGAAGCTGTTTGAAGAGTTGTCACGATGGCCTACACCCAAAGACAAGCCGCTGGTGGGCAATTACGCTTTCAACGACTCGAGCGACACCCACAGTTTTCTTTTGCAGGCCGATTCGTTGTTGTTCGCGCCCGTCAGACCGGAGCTGGTCGGCAATGAAAGACGGAGCCATCTCGACCTTAAATCCGGCATCCACACGCTCAGGATGCGCCTGCGGGAAATGGGCATGACCGTTCCGGAAGAAACCCTTCCGAGCTCTGGGAACGCATCCAAGGTGAATTGGCGGTAAAGAGAAGAGCGCTCACCGAGGAGGAGATTCGCGGCTGCGTTGACGCCGCGCGGTCATGAACGCAATTGATCGCGGAATTAAAGAATTCGATCGAAAAGGAACGATTTAACGACTCATCCGTACGGTTTGAAGAATGACTTCTAGACGCAGCACTTGGAGGTCAATGGCAAAGATACTGATCACCGGCGCCAACGGCTTTATCGGTTCCCACACAACACTGCTCATGGAATCCCTCGGTCACGAAATCGTTCCCATCGACGTCGCGCCGCGCTCGCCGGACCTCTCGCTGCTCGGGATAAGGGCGTCCAGTCACATCATGAACGTCACCGACAGCGCGGCTTTCCGCGCCCTCTGCGAAAAGGAAAAACCGACGCATATCTTTCACGCCGCCCATCCGCCGCGCGACGAAACCCCCACCGTGTTGAATTACTGCTATCACGCCATGACCAATATTTTAGAAGCGGCGAAAGATCTCAAGATCCAACGCGTCGTCTATTCCAGCTCCGCGTCGATCTACGGCCAGCTGCAAAAACCGGACGGCAGCCTGGTCAAAGAAGACGACGCGGTGACGATCTATCCGACCTATTTTTACCGCGCCGCGAAGACAGTCTCCGAATGGATGGGAAATTTTTACAAAGAAAAACACGGCGTCGACTTCGTCGCCCTGCGCTACTCGTCGGTGTACGGCCCAGGCTTGTATCGGAGCATTCCGCTGGAACTCAAGAAAGGTATTCTCGGCCAAGCCTGCCGGCCCTTTCTCACCCGCCCGCTGGACGATCTGATCTATATCGACGACGTTGCCGACGCGGTGCGCCGCGCGCTTTTTACCGAAAAACCGCTCAGCCGCGCCTATAACATCGGCCTGGATAAGGCCTACAACAGTGAAGATCTGGTTCGCGCGATTCGCAATGCGTTGCCGGATCTGAAATTCGAAATCGGCCAACATCCCAACGCCGCCGAAGTCGCCCCCCACCGCCTGCGCAGCCCGCTGGATATTTCTCTCGCCAAACGCGAACTGGGCTGGGCACCGACGATCTATCTCGAAGAAGGCATCGCGCGCCTCGCGCAGTGGTTGAAGGAGAACAAACCTCGGTTGCACATATAACCGAGTTGGAACTATGGTGGCAAGTAACAACAACCAGTGGAGCTAAGCCATGGCGCGCTACAGAAATAACCTGCCGCAACTCGGCGGCGAATTTTTTCTCACCGACGGCGGCATCGAGACGACGCTGATTTTTCGCGAAGGGCTTGAGTTGCCCTATTTTGCCGCGTTCGACTTGTTGAAGCACACCGAAGGCACCGCGGCGCTGCGGAAGTATTTCCAAACCTACGCCGAGATGGCCAGGCGCTATGGAGTCGGCTGCATTCTCGAGAGCGCAACCTGGCGCGCCAGCATGGATTGGGATCATCGGCATGTCGAAGAAATCTGCAAAGCTTGCCTGTAGGGAGGAGATGATTGGAGTGGTGGAGTAATGGAGTGATGGGTTTTTGGCCCAACACTCCGATACTCCAACATTCCATGAGGGCGATCATGCTCGTGCGACGTGCCCGTGCTCGGACGAACACGAACCACGAGCACGAACACGAGAAATATTCTACGGCGCGCGTTCCAGGATGCGGGGGCCGTAAAGCCGGACGGCATTATCCCATAAAATTTTTCGTTTGCTCTCGTCCGAAATTGGCTGATCCGCGAACCAGGGCAAAACCTGGGCCGGGTCAGGCGCATCCGGATGGGGATAATCTGTGTTCCAGACAAGGTTCTCGTCACCCAAGAAATTGACGATAGTGTCCAGGCCAGGCTCGTCCGGATCCGCCGAGATCACGCATTGGCGCTTGACGTAATCGCTCGGTTTCATAGGCAAACCAGCGCCCAGGATGAGCCGGCGCCCATGGGAGTGATCGTCCATGCGCGGCAGCCAGAAATTCACCCAGCCTGCGTTGGATTCGAGTATGCCGAGCCGGAGTCTGGGGAAGCGCTCCAGGACGCCGCCGAAAATAAAGTGCGCCATGGTCGCCATGTTATCCATCGGAAAGCCGATGACATGATCGAGTGCGCTGAAAATCGTCTCCTTGCGAAGCGCCCGAAACGGCGCGGCCCTCAAGTGGCGAGACTCGCCGTGGACGGAGATCGGGAAATCAAGATCGCTGGCAAGCTGCCACAAGGCGTCGTATTCGGGTTCGTGCAGCCATTTGCCGTTGGGCAACAGCGGATTACGCATCGAGACGGCGCCGAGCTTCTCCACCGCGCGACGCGCTTCCGCAGCCATTGCTTGAGCGTCGCCCGCAGGCAAAGTGGCGGTGAATTTCAGGCGCTTCGAGTCGGTGCTCGCATAGTCGTAACACCAGTTGTGGTACGCTCGCGCCATGGCGAACGCGATCTCCGGATCTTCGAGACCGACTTCCATGATGCGGTTCCCGTTGGTCGAAAGAATGACCTGTATGTCCCACCCATAGCGATCCATGTCCTTGAGACGAATGTCGGGAGACCACCATTTGTCATAAGCCTCGCCATACTTCTCCGCCATCCACTTGTCGTGATGGGCGGGAATATACTGCTCCCGATTCGATCGAGGCGAATGCTTTCGCGTCTTGCGCATAGACAAAGAAATTGCGCCGCATGCCAATGACCCTGGGCACCCGGTCCTTGATATTCCGGCTCTAAGTAGCGGGCCCATAGATCCTGGGGCTCATGATGGTGAGCATCCGCATCGATAACCTTGAAACCGTTCCACATTGCTATTTCCTCCAGATAAAAATGTCGCGCTGCGACATCATGGCAGCGCTCCCGATCCAAACGTTCCAATCGTTCCAAGCCGTTCAAAGCCCCCTCCTTCATCCTCCCCCGCGCGCGGGGGAGGAAAGAGATGGGAGAATCCGAATGTTGAGTTTAGAATCTGGCGTTAACGCGAGGCAGAGGCAACAGGCGTCAGTCTGATCCTTCTTTCCCGCGCCTCATGCCTTCCGCCTCACGCCTGTTGTTTAGACCGGACGCGCGCCAGAGTCCGATCGATGCTTTCCCCTATCTGCTCGGCGAGCTGAAACGTCTTCGAATCATCCGAGCCCTTGGCCTCGCCGAAGAATCGAGCTGTCTGTTTTTGGGTTTTCAAGAAAGGCTGGGCCTTGTCGAGAAAATCTTCGCTGTACTTGGCCCGCTTCGCGACCTTGAAGCTCACCCGGGAAATGAGCTTGGCGGTAGCGCCACTGCCGCACTGAGCGCAAATTACGGCGTGGTTATCAGACCCGACGCGCAGGATAAGGACCTCGGTTACTGCTTCACATTTTCTGCACCGGAACTCGAACAATGGCATGAGGTGTCCTAAAACATTCCTTTCAGCTACTGAACCTTATACTCCTTCGCCGCGTCTTCGTTGAGCTCGAGTCCCAGTCCCGGCCTGTCGGTTAAAGTCACCCAACCGTTCACTGGATTGGGTGGATCTTTGTAGATAACGTTAGCGGCCAACCAGTTAGGCACACGAAACTCGGTTCTCCATCCATTGGGGACAGCCCCATGCAAATGAAGGTCGTAGTAGTCGCCGTTGCCAATCGGAAGATTGAAGGCCTGAGCCACAGCCGCCACCTTCATGCCCATCGTGAAGCCGCCAACCGCGCCGACATGGGGTTGCAAAAAGTCGACCGACCGCTCCGTGGCTAATTCACATAGTTTGGAGAAATTCTCTCGTTGTCCGGCGCCGATGGGAATGCTCGTGCGTTTGCGCAACTCGGCCAGCAAGCGAGTATCGTTGTACAAGATAGGCTCCTCGAACCACATCAGGTTATAGGGCTCTAGACGCTTGCACCAACGCAGCGCCGCGTCGAACTTCATCAGGCAATTGGCGTCGACCATCAACTCAACGTCGTCGCCAACGGCCTCCCTGACCGCCTTGACGCGGGCTTCATCTTCGGCCGGATTATCTTCCCGATGCTCGATACTGGCGCCGGAACTGTCCACCTGGCCGCGAATGTTTAACCGGCCCACGACGATCTTGAGCCTCTTGTGCCCCAGCGCCACGAAGTGCTTGGCCGCTTCAACCAATTCTTCCTGCGAGTAATTCCTGAAGCCATACGTGAAGTAGGCCGGCACGGATTTTTGCGCGCCCCCCAGCAGACGCCAAACAGGGATATTGAAGTACTTTCCCTTGATGTCCCAGAGGGCGACGTCGATGGCGCTGACGGCGGAGCTCCATACCCCCGCATGGGCCCGGGTGTTGAAGTTCCACAACATCTCCTGCATCAGACGCTCGGTATCTAGCGGGTCTTTCTCCTTGAGAAATGGAGCGAGATCCTGCTGGATAAACGAAACGGTGGTCCGCAGCATCGTGCCGCTGATCTGAGAGATCCCGATAATTCCATCGTCTGTTTTGACCTTCAGCAGAGTAACCGATTGGAACATCGGCGATTTGAACAACGGCGGCGAGACCGGAATGTTGGCGAGCTCAAGTGTTTCTATTGCAGCGATTTTCAATGGCGGTCTCCTTTCAATTATTTTGCATGGCGGCCGATGAATTCGAGCACCGTGCGGTTGAAGAATTCGGGGCGCTCCCAGTAGGACGAATGCCCGCACTCGGCTGCGACCACGACCTCGTTGTCGGGGACATGGCGCGCGATCATCCGCATGATGGACGGGGGGGTTGCCAGGTCGGCCGCGCCGGCAATCAACAGAGCCGGAACTTTCAAGGTCTCCAGCTTTGCCGGCGTAACTACGTTGGCTACCTTTTGCCGGGCTCCCTTGCCGGTCTCGGACTTGTGGTTGAGCTCCTTCCATCGCTCGACGCCCTCGGGGTTGGCGGCGCGGTACGAAGGGCCGAGTTCCCAATACCACCGCGGCAGGCTTTCCGTCTCCTTGGGCCTGATCATGGCGGCTGTCTCGGCAATGTAGCCGTTGCGCGCGGCGAGATTGTTGCTGGATACGGTCAGGCTCAGCAGCCGCTCCGGGTGCGAGAACGCATAATCCGTGGCGACGCTGCCGCCGGCGGCCGAGCTCACCGCATGGAACCTCGCCACGCCCAGCAATTCGATCAGGTTGTGCAGGTCTTCCGAGCCGATCCCTGGGTTGTCCTCGGGGGCCAGGTCGGAGTTGTAATGGTTGCGGCGCGAATAAGCGATCACGCGATAGCCGGCCTTGGCGAACACCGGTTGCTGGTATAGCCAAACCAGCGCGCTGCCCGACGCCGGATGCAGGAACACGACTGGAGTTCCGTCGCCGCCGGTGTCCCAATACCCAAGGCGGGTGCCCGGGAGTTCAGCCATTCCTTCCTTGGCCGGCACCTGTTGCGGAATTGGAACGGGTATCATGGGATCGTCGATCTGTTGTGTCATCATCTTTCCTCCTTTTACCGCATTGGTCACTTTGTGCGACAGCCAACAGCGGCGTAATTATGGTATACTACTTGCACCTGCCTTTAGTCGAACCGATTGAGCGAAAATATACTGTTGAAGCGCGTTGCCCGTTCTTGATAGAAGATGGGGTTGGCTTCTCGCGCTGAGCGACAAATTTTGCAGTTTGGAGGAAAACGAAATGAGATTTATCCATCGCGCATTGCCGGTAATTTTATTCGGCTTATTAGTTTGCGGATTCGAACGCGCCGCATGGGCGGAAATCGGCCAGATCAAGAACGTCTCGGGGCAAGTATCAGTGTGGCGTAACAATGTGCAACAACCTGCCAAGGCTGGCGATCTGCTCGAACAAGCGGATGTGCTGACAACGGGTGCCAATAGCTCCGTCGGCGTCACGTTCATCGATAATTCCCGGTTATCGGCCGGGCCGAATAGCCGGATCGAGCTCAAACAGTTTCGCTTCGATCCAACCACCAACAACGGTGAATTTCTCGCCGATATGCAACGCGGCACCCTCGCCATTGTGTCCGGGCAAATCGCCAAACGATCCCCCGATGCCATGAAAGTCAAAACTCCGACGACGATCCTCGGCGTCCGCGGCACAACCTTCGCTGTAAAGGTAGAGGAGTAATCGGTCATTCACATGTGCGTAATGTCACAAAGGGGGCTGTATTCTTGCATTATCGTCGCGGCGTCCGCGCTGCTTCTTGCCAGCTGCGCCAGTGTCAAAACCTTCGTCGTCCTTCTACCTGAAGAGACCGGTGTACCCAGCGCCGTGACCGTCGGTGAGGGCGACCGTCAAACGATTCTAGAAGTCCCGCTGAGCGCGGCGGCCGTCGATGCGCGCGGAAACGTCGAAAAGTCAACCGTCACAACGGAAGAAATCAATCGCACCTTCGCCGACGCCCTCGCCGCGCAACCACCCAAGAGCATCAGCTTTACGCTCTATTTCGACACCAAAAGCACGGAAGTAAGCGCGGCTTCGCAGCCCGCGTTGGCCGAGCTCCTTGCCGAAGTGGCTAAACGGGCCGCGGCCGAAGTGCAGGTCACTGGCCATACCGACCGCGTCGGCGCGGACACCGACAACGACCGCTTGTCATTGGAGCGCGCCGAAGCCGTGCGCGCCATGCTGATTCAAAGGGGCATCAAAGCGAGCTTCATTCGTGCCGTGGGGCGCGGCGAACGAGAACCATTGGTACCCACCCCGGACGAACAACCGGAACCCCGCAATCGGCGCGTCGAAGTTATCGTGCGCTAGTTTTGCCCGGCGGTGCCATGAAGCGAAGGGCCATAATCGTAATATCGTCCGACACCGGCGCGCCCTGGGTAAAACGCTTGACGTCCGCGTAGAGTTTTTCACAGACAACCGTGGCGCTATGACCCCGCCCATTCCCGGAAAAACATTGCAACAGCCGCGCCGAGCCATACATGTTGTATTGCTGATCCGTGGCCTCGGTAATCCCGTCGGTCATCAATAGCAAAATATCGTTGGACTCAAGCTTAATCTGTCCAGGCTCGTACGGAAAGTCATCGATGACGCCCAGGGGGGTCCGCGGGCTTCTTCCAGGAATTGCGGCGGCTGATTGACGCGTAAAAGGACCGGCGCGTCGTGACCCGCATTGCACAGATCCACTTCGCCGCTGCGGACGTCGATAACGCCGATCACAGCGGTGACAAACATGAACGCGGGATTGTCCCGCGAAATGTCTTCGTTGACCGAGCGCAGCAATTGCCCCAGAGGGACTTGTTCACGCCGCGCCAGGCTTTTGCAGAGCGTCTTGGTTAAGGCCATGAAGAGCGAAGCGGGCACGCCTTTTCCGGAAACATCGCCGATTAGAAAGCAAAAGCGATGGTCATCGAGCATAAAGCCGTCGTAGAGATCGCCGCCCACTTCTTGCGCGGGCTCGAGCATGGCGAAAAATTCCACATTGCCCGGCAGCCCTTCGATTGCCTTGGGATCGGGCAACATGCCCATTTGAATTTCTCGGGCAGCGCGCAATTCTCCGGCGATGCGGAAACGCTCGACCCGCGCCGCTTCCAATGCCGCGTCGAGCTCACGCCGGCGCCGGTCCGACGCCGAGAAGCCGGCCGTTAGCAAGAGTGCGACGATGAGACCGTTGCCCGCCGCCGGCAAAGTAGGATCGTAAAGAACATTGAAGTGATGAAAAGACAACCAACTGATCAGCCCCAGTACCACGGCCCCCGCGAAATAGATCACCACACCGTAAATCGGCGCAAGCCGCGGCAGAAACAAAATCAGCAGCAGCGCCAGTACCACGAAGCCCAGTAACTCCAACCGCCGCGCCACGTCCGGCCGCTGTAACCGCGTTCCATCAAGGATATTCTCAATCACCTGAGCCTGGATATCGACGCCATCCATACGCGCCGCCACCGGCGTGGCCGCGACATCACTGATCCCCACTGCCGTTACGCCGATGATCGCCACTTGATTGGCCAGCGCGCCATGCGCCAGCTCGCCGCGCAGAATCGCCGCGGCCGACACCCGCCGCGCCGCATAAGCGGGAGAATAGCGGAGTCGAATCCCGCCATCGGCATCCGTCGGAATAAATGACTCGCCGACCTGTATGCCAAGCACCCCTTCGGCGCTGCTTTGAACGGTGTAGTAGGTTTCGTGCGTGGCCACGCGCAGGAGCTCCAGGGCAAATGCCGGCGCTAGCTCGCCGCGCACTGCGATCACGAGCGGCATGGCGCGCACGACGCCATCGCCATCGCGCGTGTCATTAAGATAGCCAAGTCCGGCGGCCGCGGCTTCCAGCTCGGGAATATTGCTCAGATGGCCTTTAAAGGATGGCAGATACGCTAGCGGCGATTCCCCGGCGATCACCACGGGAGTTTGCTTGCGGCTGGCAACATCTTGCGCCAACTCCTCGGTCAACGCCGCCCGCGAAATCACCGCGGGCAACCGGCGCAACGTGTCAGCCAAAACAGCGTCATTGGACGGCAGGGAAGCGAGCGCGCCGCGCAACGCTGCGCTGACGTCCGGTCTATCGCCGGCAACCTTAGCCGGCGATAGGTCATCGGCTTCCGGCATGATTAGGTCGAGCCCCACGGCGAGAGCGCCCAGACGATGGGTTTCCTCCATGAGCCGGGCCAGTCGGGTGCGCGGCCATGGCCAGCGCCCAAAGAGGGCCGAGCTTCGATCATCGATATCGACGATCACCACCTTATCGTGGGACATTTGCCGCGGCATGAGCCGCTGGTAAGCATCGAAAAGGAGATTCCGCACCGGGGTCCACGCTTGTTCGCCGATCCCATGGTGACAGAGCGCGAGAATCAGCAACAGGCCAGCCGCCGCGGCTCGGCCATGCCCCGCGCTCAAGCGCACGATCCATAGTTTCGACGACCAGCCGCGCGCGGCGCTGTTTTCGAGACCGTCTTGGAGCGCCGCCACGACCTTACACTTCGATGGCTAAACCGTCGTAAGCCGTGGAAACCTGGAGCAGGTGATCCTCGCCCACGATTTCGGCGTAGCGCCGCGTTTCTCCGAGCACGGCGTGAATCGTTTCGTCGCCGTAGGCCGGCTCGTGATGAAACATGCAGTAGTGCTTGGCTTTGGCGCGTACGCAAAGATCGACGCCCACCACGTTGCTCGAATGTCCCCAATCTTGCTTCGCAGTAATCATCTCATTGAGCGAATACATGGCGTCGAAAACCACCAGATCCGCGTTGCGATAGAAATCGATCATCGCTTGAGTCTCTGTTTCCGATTGCTGCTTGTGCTCGGCGTCGGTTGAATACACGAACGCTTTACCGTCCTTTTCAAAACGGTATCCGTAGGAATCACCCGGATGAGGTTGGAGCTTCGCTTTAACGCTCAGGCCGTCGATCTCGTACCAACGCCCGGTTTCCAGGTGGACGAAACTGATATTCGCCCGCAACTGATCCCAATCGACCGGAAAACAGGGGTCGGACTGCTGGCGGCGAAACGCTTCTTCGAGGACGGCGAGCGAATGGCCGCCATGAATCACAATCGTATTGCCGGGAATATAGGCGGGGGTGAAAAAAGGGAAACCCATGATGTGGTCCCAATGCACGTGCGACATGAAGAAGTTGTAAACCTGCGGTTGGCCCGGGCCAGCTTTCTGCATGACTTGCTGGCCAAAACAACGCAGGCCGGAACCCATGTCGCACAGCGTGTAATCGCTCGCCGCCGATGATCTCCACGCAGGAAGAGTTGCCGCCATAGCTATGACGGATGGAGAAGTCGAGTTCAGCGTCAATAAAACGCTCCACGTCGGTTTCGTTGTCAAACCGCCGGCCATTGGCTTTGAGCAAGGCCTGTTTGATTTTTTGACGTATTACCGCGCCGTCCGGCCCAACCGGCAGTGAACCTCGCGTACCCCAAAAATACACACGCATCGTTCCTCCCCAGTCGACGCTAACATCGCCGCTGGATCGCTTGCCATCTAACGCTCCGCCCGCACAATCAAACGCAATATGTTCCGGTTTCCCTCCCGCTTGTAGCTCGCCTCGTCAACCATGGCGCGGATCAGCGGCACGCCGAGGCCGCCCGGTTCACGCTGGTCGAGGTCTACTGTGAGATCCGGCGCCGGCGCAGCGAGAATATCGAAGGGGCGGCCGCCGTCGATGAATTCCAGCAGTAACCGTTGCGTATCGACGGGCCGGCAACGAAGCTCCATCTGTCCCGGTTGATCGTCATAGCCATGGCGGCAGATATTGGTGACAACCTCTTCCACCACCAGCTCGATTTCACACAATCGCGAGGGCGTAAAGCCGGCTTCGACGGCACGCGCGGTGACAAACTCAGTGCACTGCGACAGCGCGTCGATTCTGGCGGGAACGATCAGGCTCGCGCTCTCGGCGGCTGGCATCGCTTTGTTAGCGGCGTTCATAGGCAGCGGCGGCGGCGGGAGAAATTGCTTCCAAAGCCGCCCGCACCGAGGGAAATACTTCAAACACGGTATCAAAACGGCTAATGCGGAAAATCTCCTGTATCGTCGGCTGCAGCGCCGCCAACACCATTTTGCCGTTTTGCTGGCGGCACCGTTTGGCCGCGATCATGAGCACGCGCAGCCCGGCGCTGCTCATGTAAGCTAAACCGCTGCAATCGAGCAGCAACTTCTTCTCTTCGCCGGTGCACCCTTCGACTTGTGGCAACAATTCGCTTTCAAACACCGGCGTCGATATATGGTCGATGCGCCCCTCGACTTTGACCAGCGCGACATTTGCGAGAGTCTCTATTTCCATAGCGCCACCTCATTCCGACAGGCGAATTAAGGACGGTTTGCAAACCCGCAACGACCGGCGATCGTTGCCTGCCGGTGCCGTACCCTATGACAGAGAACCAGGAGTGTCAACTTATTCGGAGTCCGGGGAAAACCAAGAGTCTCGGTTTATTTTTGGATTGACAGGAACCGCTGTAATTCATAGCATCCACTGCTCAAAGATCCGACAAAGGAGGCAACCATGTCGCTGCTTCGAGTTATTCGAACGGCAGGTATTTCACTTACCTTCGCGATTTCAACGTTCACGGCGACAAATGCGTTTGCCGCCAGCCCGCCCATGTCGATTTCCCAACTGGCGCTGTATCAAGGCGCCGACCGAGAAAAGGTTCTTATCGAAGGCGCCAAGAAAGAGGGCGCTTTTACGCTCTACGGCTCGCATACCTGGTATCGGACCGTCGCTAAGGAGTTCGAGAAAAAATTTCCGTTCATCAAAGTTTCCGAGTTCCGCACCGATGGCAGGAACCTCATCAAGCGGGCGCTCGAAGAGATCAAGGCGGGCCAATATATCGCGGACGTCATCGCGACCACCGGCGAACAGATGGATATCATGAAACGGGAGGGCGTATTTCTAGAACACTATATTCCGGATGCGAGTCAATACCCGGATGAAGTCAAAATGAAAGGGAAAAACGGGTTTTACTTTATCGGGCACTACGAGACCTACAACAGCTTGGGGTTCAACACCGCGCTGATTCCTCCCGGCGAGGCGCCAAAAACGATGAATGATCTATTGAACCCGAAATGGAAAGGAAAAATGTCGATTGTCAGTACCACCACGGGGACTCGGTGGATCGGCAGCACTCTGGAATCCGTGGGACGTGAGTTCCTGGAGAAGATGGCGGATCAAGATGTGCAGGTTCAAAACATGTCGGGCGCGGCTTTGGCGGGTCTGGTTGTATCCGGCGAGGTGCCGTTATCGCCGACGATTTTTGACGCCAACATCACGCAGGCAAAACAGAAAGGCGCGCCGGTGGAATGGCGGCCGTTAGAGCCCGTCGTGACCACGGTCGCCTATTCCGGTATGACCATGAAGGCACCCCATCCCCATGCTGCCCTTCTATTCCTCGACTATCTTCACTCCAAAGAAGGACAGCAGCTAATCATGAAGGGCGGGCTCTGGTCGCCGCGCAATGATATTGGTTCGCTGGCACAGAGATTCAAAAAGTCCTACATCGACGAAAAGTACTCGGTCGAGGAGGCGGAGAAAAAATACGCCGAGTGGGATGGCCTCATGCAGCGGCTATTTATCCGGCGGAAATAACGGCCCTTTTAGGTTTCAGGCTTCGGGGGGCAGGTGTCAGGGTAATCTACGCATGATTCCGACGACTTGAACGATTTGAACGTTTTGAACGGCTGGAACAATAACTATCATCCCTCGTAATATTTCCTCGCCCACGCCGCGATGTCGCCGCGCCGGGCGAACCAGACATCCTCGTGGCTTTTGGCGTACCTGATGATCTGTTCAAACGTGTCAATCAGCGGAACCCGCGAACTCAGATAGGCGTGGGTGATCACATTCATCATCGTTGGCTCCGCGTCGCCGATTTTGTAACGGTAATCGAACTCGTCTTTGAACTTGTCAAAAAAGTCATGGCGAGTGCCTTCCTCTTCCACGCGGTGATCGTTGATCGTGTACTGGTGCGGAATCATGATCAGCATCTTGTCGCCGATCATGCGCGGATACGGCATCTCGTCGTCATGGTAGTCGCAGTTGTAGAGCAGGCCGGCTTCGACGTTTAATTCCAGAGTATTGTGCGTCGAACGCACGCCCGGCGAAGACCAGCCCGTAGGCTTCTCCCCGGTCAATTTCGTAATCGCGTCTACGGTATTAAAGATATTTTCCCGCTCTTGCTCGCGCGTGAGCATGTACAGATACTCGCCTTGATCCCAACCATGAGCGACCAGTTCATGACCGCGGTTATGGGCATACCTCACGAGTTCGGGCCAATACTCACAGGTGAGACCATTGATCGGCATGCTCACTTTCAGACCGTACTTGTCGCAAATATCGAGGAGCCGCCTGACGCCGATTTTGCCGCCAAAATCCCTGAACGTCTCAGTGGAATAGTCGCGCTTGCAAAGCGCATTTGCCGGTAGCGGCGCCTGCAGCGCCCCGCCGCGCGACGGCTTGTTCCTGTCCCAACATTCGAAGGCGATGCCGAGCACGAACGCGATCCGCGCGTTATTCGGCCATGTGAAAGTTTCTTTTCCCATTGTCGTTCTCCTTTGATTCTAGCTTATCCCTACATCGAAAACGCATCCTCGTCACGCTATATCTGTTCTTGAACGCCAAAACGGCGGCCAATGACCTGGCCGATCCAAACTAATGGGATCAGCAATCCGAAAATAAGCACGCGGGCCCGGATGGTTTGAACGATTTGAACGATTTGAACGGCTTGAACTAGTTGAACTGGCTTGGCGCAGTATTCTATGTGCTTTTTCTTTGCGGCATAGCCGTGGTCTGCGGTTGACTTCGTTTAACGAAGCGACCTATAGCCTAACAGTATCGAGTGAACAAGGAGGAGCCTGCGCCATGAAGGCACGACCTTTACCTTATCCCGATTTAGTTCTTCACAACGGCAAGATTCGTACTTTCGTAACGGAAACTTCAACTTGTCAGGCCCTGGCTTGCATCGGCGGCCGGATTGTCGCGACGGGAGATTCCGATGACATGCGCCGGCTCGCGGGTCCCGATACACAGGTCATCGATCTCCATGGCCGCCCGGCCATCCCCGGTCTGACGGATACTCACGTCCATCTCTCGGAAAAAGGCACCGCGGAGATGGAGCTGGTCGACTGCCGCGACTTCTACGTCGGCGTCCACTCGATCGCAGATATTCTGCAACGGCTCGCCAGCGCGTCGGCCAGCGCGCCGACGGGATCATGGATCGTCGCCCATGGCAGCCCGATGCAAGATTTCCGCCTGACGGATAAACGATTTCCCGACAAGCGCGATCTGGACGGTGTCGTACCTGACAATCCGGTTTCGATTTCTTTCGGCGCCCATATCACTATCGGAAATAGTAAAGCCCTCGAAACCGCCAAGATCACCCGCGACACACCCGACCCCGCCGGCGGACATATCACAAAAAATCCCCAGACCGGGGAACCCACCGGCGAGCTGCACGAGCGCGCACAATTAATTCTTAAAAAAGTCGCGCCGGAGTTCAACTATCTCCAGCTGAAAAGCGGTATTGTTTTTGCCTTGAATCAGTGTCTGGAACGCGGCGTGACGACGGTTCACGACATCGTACGCTATGCCGATCCTGTGCGCGCTTATCAGGAGATTTATAAGGAAGGCCGCATGCACGCCCGGGTGAGCATTTTGCCGCGCGTCATCGAATCCATGATCGAATCGAAAAGTCTGATTGAGCTCGGCCTGATCACCGGTTTCGGCAACGAGTGGCTGAGAGTGGGCGGCGTCAAGATGAGCATCGATGGCGGCATCACTGGACGCAACGCGTGCTTTTACGAGCCCTATGAAGACGATGAGCACAATCACGGCATCATCAGAATTCAGCAAGACGAACTGAATGAAACCGTGCGCAAATGCCACGAAGCGGGATTGCGCTGCTGCGTGCATGCCATCGGCGACCGCGCTTTCGACATGGCGCTGGATGCATATGAGAGCGCCATTGAAAACTCGCCGCGCAAGGACCACCGCCACCGCATCGAGCATATGGGCAACTGGTTGGCGACACAGGAGCGGATGCAGCGCATGGTGCGCTCGGGCATTGTGGCGATCCCCAACATTGCCATTGGCTATTATGTCGGTGACGCCATTCTCGATTGCGTCGGCGAGAAACGGCTCACGAAAGCCTTCCCGTTCAGAACGCTCCTAAGGAACGGCGTGATCATCGCCGGCGGCTCCGACTCCCCAGGCTATTGGCCGGTGGACGCCTTGCGAGATATTTCGGCCTGCGTCTCGCGCAGGATGCGCTGGGGCGAGGTGTGGGTGCCGGAAGAACGAATCAGCGTCGCCGAAGCATTCGCGATGCACACAACCACCGCTTCATGGGTGGGCTTCGAGGAAAACGATAAGGGAACTCTTGAAGCCGGCAAACTCGCGGACATCGCGGTGTTGGCCGAAGACCCGTTCGAGATTCAACCGGAGAAAATCAAGGACCTAAAAGTCGAAATGACGATTGTCGGCGGGGAAATAAAATATCAGGCGTGAGACCGCCGAGTTGATGGCGGCCTTTGTTCGCACCAGATCATGGGTGGTGCGATTTAGAATCCCTCAAACGCACCGGGGCCGTGGCGCTGCCAGGGTTTCTCGATGCCGGTGGTGATCTTTTTCCGCTGTTTATAGACGTGGATGCAAAGCTCCTCAATGGTCGTGACCGGCGAATCGCTTTTTCCGCTTCGGCCCTCTTCGTATGGCTCGAACTGAATTGTAATCGACTGAATCTTGTCGTTCTGGTCCTGCCAGGATACCCGGATCAAGCGCCCGCGGAGCCGGTCGACATAGTTCCCGCAGAAGCGGAGCACTTGGGATAGGCTCAGGAGATTCGACGGCCGGGAACCACGTTTTCGCTGCGCCTTGCCCATTTCATCCAGTTTCTTGATGTCGTCGGGACCGTAGCGCTTCAGGATGTCCATCGTGTTTGTTGAGGCTTTCTTGCTGCACCCCTGGACGATAAACTTGTCACCCTGAGTTTTAACCTCGAGGGACTTGAGGTCCATACCTTCCAGGTTTTGCCCAACGCAGCGCAATGTGTAGGAATAGTAGTTGGCCGGCCGGCTGGCCAGCTCTATCGGGTGGGGCAAGTTGGTCACAATGCGTTTTTAGAAAGCAACGAGCGTGCCAAAATCTTCATGAAGATCGGAGCCAGATCTTCACGTGACGGCTTCTTTTTACCAAATGGTTCTTCAAGCGGAATGCATTTGCCAGCAAATAGACAAAAAACGTTTCTCAGTTGTCAAATTCTTGACATCGGCGCCATGAATTCAGCGTAGCGTGGGTTACCGCCCCCTATAATCCGATCGGCCTGTCCCCCCTTGCGCCAAAGAGCCGACCGGACCTGTGCCGTCAGCGGATTTTCATCTCGTAAGCTAGAACACTTTCTCCCGGTTTTGCCTTCCAGATCACGTTCCGCGCGACACCATAGATCTCAGCCAGCGTATACAAGGGAACGTACGGAACGTCTTCCATGAGTATACGACCCGCCTGTCGCAATAGCTCAATTCGTTTTTTCATATCCCCGGTGGTTTGCTCTTCGTCGATGAGTTTGTCCAACTCAGGATTCTTATATTGAATCCGCTTTGTCACGCCGGAACGGAAGTACTGTTCGTACAGCGTGTCCGCATCGACGGCCGGGCGGCCAACGTAATAGAAGGGAAGTTTACCGCCGTTGACCCCTTCTTGGCCCCACCATATGGCAAACTCTTGTGTCACCAGCTCCGTTCTAACTCCCGCTTTGCGCAACTGATCCGCGATCACTTGGCAAACTTCCCGAGCCTTGGGATAACGGTCGGGGGCCAGGTAAAGCTTGACGTCAACGCCGTTCGGATAGCCCGCTTTCGCCAAAAGATCCTTCGCCTTATTCGGATCGAGCGGATATCGTTTGATACTGGGATCGGCCCCAATCACATTCGACGCCACCGGCCCGTCCATGACGTAGCCATTTCCTTCGTAGATATGCTTGATAATGACCGAAGGATCGATGGCATAATTAAAGGCCTGCCGTACGAGCTTATTGTCGAATGGCTTAAAGACGGGGTTAAGCGCCAGAAAATACATCCGCTGTCCCTGCGCTCTCTCGATACGAGTCCTCGGATTGCCTTCGATGCGTCCGATCTCTTCCACGGGAACATTGTTAATGACATCGCCTTGCCCGGCCAGCAAGGCCGAGACGCGGGCCGCATCCTCTCCTACTTTCTTTGTTACGATTTCTTTGATCGCCGCTTTGCCTCTCCAATAGTCGTCGTTGCGCGTCAATACGAGCTGGCCATCTCTCTGCCAGCTGACGAACTTGTACGGACCGGTCCCGGTTGGATACTGATCAACGTCACTGCCGTATTTATCAGCCGCCGTCTTACTGAGGATGTTTCGGTTCGTCAATCGTTCAATCATGACCGCGGTCGGTTCCTTGGTCGTCAAGATGAGAGTGTGATCGTCCCCGGCTTTCATTTCGGTGATATCCGTCAAAACGTAACGCTGCGGGCTTGTCTTATCGTTCAAGAGCCGCTGGAAAGAATGAATCACGTCCTTGGCGGTAAACGGCGACCCATCGTGAAAACGCACCCCTTTTCTGAGATTGAAAACCCATTTCTTACCTTGAAATTCCCATGATTCGGCGAGCACGCCGGCGTAGCCCATCTTGACGTAATCAACTTCCACTAGAGACTCGGCCATGTGATTCCAGATGCCATATTCCGGGCTTGACGAATAATTGTAGGGATGGAGAGAACTCAAACTCACGCTGGTTAATATCGTCAGCCGATCTGCTGAAGCCGAGTGGCCGGCTTTTGGCAAAGAAGCGTTTGCAACAAGGCTCATTCCGGCCAAGGCGCTTTGCTTTAAAAAATCTCTCCGATTGACTCCGTCATGGGTTAAGCGCATATCTCACCTCCCTTGATTGAGATCGGTTCCTCTATTGCACTTCCACGAGGACACGCAAACTAAAAACCCAGCGGTAAGGAATCACTTCTACTATTGAATTTTCATTTCCCAGCCGAGAATTTTTTCATCCGGCCGCTTCTTCCAGGCGAGATTTTTCGCTGCCCCGTAGATATCCGCGAGATTATAGAGCGGCACGAAAAGCGCTTCATCCATGATGAATTTTCCCGCTTGCTGCAGCAATGCCACCCGCTTCTTAGTGTCGGCGGTCTTCTGCTGCTCTTCGATAATCTTGTCGAGCTTTGGATTGCTGTAATTGGTTCGTTTGGTCGTGCCCGTGCGGAAGTACTGGTCATACAGCGTATCCGCATCGGTCAATGAACCGCGCCCGATGTAATAAAACGGCAGCTTGCCGCCGTTCACGCCTTCCCTGTCCCAAAACAGGGCCCACTCCTGCGAGATCAGTTCGACTCTGAAGCCGCCCTTGACCATTTGCGCGGCGACGACCTGGCAGACCTCCTTGTCTTTGGGATAGCGTCCGGCTGAAAAGTAAAGCTGCACGTCGCACCCATTGGGGTACCCAGCCTTTGCCAGAAGCTCCCTAGCCGTTTTCGGATCATAGGGGTAGCGTTTGTGTTTCGGATCGGCGCCGATGACGTTGGCGCCCACCGGGCCGTTGCAGGGATAGCCGATATTATCAAAGATATTTTTCACGATGGAAGGCGCGTCTATGGAATAATTGACCGCCTGGCGCACGAGTTTGTTGTCGAATGGCTTCATCGCAAAGTTCATCGCCAAAAAAAACATTCGCAGCCCTTCGACCTGGTCGATTCGGACGCGCGGGTGGCGTTGCAACCGCGCCACCTCATGCACCGGAATATTGTTGATGAAGTCGGCTTGACCGGATTCGAGGGCGGCGAGGCGCGCCGCTTCCTCCGTGACTTTTCGGAAGACCACCTCTTTGATCGCCGCCTTGCCACCCCAGTACTCGTCGTTGCGGGTGAAGACCATGTTGCCGCCGCGCTGATGGCTCACGAACTTGTAAGGCCCGGTGCCGATCAGGTTCTGGTACCACGGGTCGCCGGATTTCTCGACAGCCTCTTTGCTGACAATAAAACGATTCTCCAGCCGGTCTAGGAACACGGCGAAGGGCTGCTTGGTGACAAAGATGACGGTCTGATCATCGGGTGTTTGGATCTCGGTGACGTCCTTAAAATTCGGCGCTTGCAGGCTGCCGCCCTTTTCGTCGCGCATTTTCTCGATGGAAAATGCCACGTCTTTCGACGTTAACGGCGCGCCGTTATGAAACTTGACGCCTTTTCTGAGCTTGAACACCCATTTGTTTCCCTGAAACTGCCACGACTCGGCGAGCACGCCGACATAATCTTTTTTCTGGTAGTCGAGTTCCACCAGAGGTTCGATGACATGCTGCCAGTTGCCGTAGATCGGACTGGAGCTGTGATTATAAGGATGGGTCGAATCAGCCACGCTCGAGTGGTAAATAGTCACGCGATCACGCGTGGCCGCGAAAGCGTCGCGCGCAACATAACGCTCCAACCATCGCGCCGACGCCCGCCGCTGCGCTCCGTTTCAAAAAGTCGCGTCTGGTGATTCCCCGCGTCTTTCTTGCCATAGCCCCTCCTTGCGTTTACATCAGAAGCGTAAACTCATGTGCTCGGTCCCTCTGCCTGTCTCGTTTTCTATCTCTGCCTGCGCAGCTTGGGATCGAAGATATCCCTCAGCCCGTCGCCGAGCAAATTGATGCCGAATACCGTTACGAAAATCGCCATACCGGGAAAGATCGTCAGCCAGGGCGCGCGATTGATATAGCTCCGCCCTTCGCTCAGCATGGAGCCCCAGGTGGCGATATGGGCCGGTACCCCCAACCCGAGGAAGCTCAAGCTCGCTTCCGAAATGATTACGACCGCCATGGCGAACGTCGCAATGACGGTGATACTGGAAAAGGTATTGGGCACGACATGGCGCAGGAGAACATAGAAGTCTCTGCCGCCCAGAGCTTTGGCCGCAGTGACAAAATCGCGCTCCTTCAGCGAAAGCACTTCACCCCGCACGACCCGGCAATACTGCACCCAGCGGCTGAGCATTAGCGCAAAAATAAGATTAAAAAGCCCCTGTCCCAAGAAGGCCATGATGGCTATGGCGATGAGGAGAAAAGGAAAAGCCAAGAAAATTTCTGAGATCTTGCTGACAATTTCGTCGGTAACCTTGCCGAAATAACCCGACGCGGCGCCCAATGCGCAGCCGATTAAACCGGCCAAAATGACCGTTGCCGCTCCTACCAGCAGCGAAATCCGTGAGCCATAGATAATCCGACTCAGCATATCGCGGCCGAGGTTATCTGTGCCTAGCAAGTACGCCGGCGAACCACTGTCCATCCAGCGCGGCGGCTTGAGCCGGTCCTCTAGGGTCTGCGCCTGGGGATCATGGGGAGCCAGCCATGGCGCGCCCAAGCCGCAGATTAAAAGCACGATCAGAATCATGCCGCCCACCCAGATTTTGAGGAAGCGGATAACGGACATCATGAGTCAACTCCGCAACCGGTTTGGCATTGCCGTTCGTCCAATAACAAGCCGCTTCTCTTCATAGTATTCCCCCGCGCTTCGATCAAGCCGGCTCTCGCTATGAGAGCTTGATGCGTGGGTCTATCCAGCTATAAAGCATATCGACCAACAAGTTCACGGCAAAATACATCACCGCAAAAAACAGAATCAGGACCTGTGTCAGCTTATAGTCGCGGGCTGAGATGGACTGAATCAACAGGTCGCCGATGCCGGGATACGAAAAAACCGTCTCGGTAATCACCGAGCCGTTCAGCAGCGCGCCCAGTTGCAAGCCGAGGATGGTCACGATCGTGATCATCGCGTTTCTTAGAATATGGCGCCAGATCACGACCTTTTCGCTGAGCCCCTTGGCGCGGGCGGTGGTAACAAAATCCTGGCGCATGACTTCGAGCACGCTGGAGCGCGCAATGCGCGTAACGATGGCCGCCAGACTTGTGCCGAGAGTAAACGCCGGCATCAACAGGTGCCGCAAAGCGCTCCAAAAAGCCGTGAAATTTCCCGCAAGCAAACTGTCCACCAGGTATAGCCGGGTAATCGGCTGCACTTCGATGCCATACTCGATGCGCCCGGCCACAGGCAAGAGGTTTAACTGGCCGCCGAGAAAATAGATGAGCATGATTCCAAGCCAAAAATTAGGCAGAGAAACGCCGATGAGCGCCACGCTCATGCCCGCGTGGTCGAGTAGGGAGTTATGTTTGATGGCGGAATAGACCCCGAGGGGAATCGCTACGAGAATGGCCACCAGGAAACTCGCGAACGCCAGCTCGAGGGTCGCGGGCAGCCGCTCCCAGACCAATTTCATGACCGGCTCGTTGAACTTGAGCGACCGGCCAAAGTCACCGCGCACAGCCCGGCTAAGAAATTCCCAGTACTGCACCATCAGCGGCCGGTCGAGTCCCCATTCGTGGCGCGTGCGCGCAATATCTTCAGGAGTGGCGTTATCGCCGAGCAACAAGGATACCGGATCCCCGGGGGCGATGTGCATCAAGAGAAAAATGAGAAAGGAGATGCCGATGATGACCGGCACGGCCCCAACAATTCTGCGAGCGAGCGTGTGCATGGTTCAGGTCCCCTGATGTGGGCCACGGGAACAAAGATTCGTCGCTTCGCTGTTGATCATCTTGCCGTGTGAACTATACGAGATCTTGTCAATTCGAATCAGTGTTTTTACGAAACGTCATAGCCCCAGCTGCGCGAAAGACTGATCCAGCACTCTCAACGCATGATCGATCTCATCCTGATTGACGTTCAGCGACGGCGCAACACGAATTACATTCCCGTAGGTGCCGCCCTTACCGAGGAGGAGACCATTATTTTTCGTCAGTTCCATAAGCCGTTTAGAGCCTTCGACATCGGGCTGCTTTTTCTCCCCCACCAGTTCCATGCCTTGCATCAACCCCATGCCGCGCACGTCGCCGATGATCGGGTATTTCTCCTTTAGCGCGTTTAGACCTTCGCGCAACCGGTTGCCCATGATCCGGGCGTTCTCCACCAGGTTTTCCTCTTCGATGACCTCGATGGTCGCGCGCGCCGCCGTGCAGGTCACCGGGTTGCCACCAAACGTTGAGATCGTGTTGCCTTGCAAGCTGTCGGCAACTTCGGGCGTGGCGATGGTCGCGCCGATGGGCACCCCATTGGCCATACCTTTGGCGAAAGTCATGATGTCGGGATCGACACCCCAATGTTCGATGCCGAACATTTTACCGCCAGTACGGCCCCAGCCGGTCTGCACCTCGTCGCAGATAAACAAGCCGCCATATTTTTTGATGATACCGACGATTTCTTTGAAATATTCCTTGGGCGGGGTGATGAAGCCACCGACCCCTTGAATCGGCTCGGCAAGGAAGGCCGCCACCCGGCCCTGGGAGGTCATCGTCTGAATCGCTTCTTCGGCGTCTTTGGCGCATCTAAGATCGCAGCTTGGATAGGTCAAGCCGAAGGGGCAACGATAACAGTAGGCGTTGGCGATATGATGAACCCCGGGCACAACGTTGGGCGTGAGTCGCCAGCTCGATTGCGCCGATAAACTCAAAGCCAAATAAGACCGCCCGCTGTAGCTGTGGCGCAGGGTGATCACGTCCTGGCACTTGGTGTAAATCTGCGCGAGCAAGACCGCCGTCTCGTTGGCCTCCGTGCCGCTGTTAGTAAAAAATGACTTCTCTAAACGTCCGGGGGTGATCTGCGCGAGCTTCTCCGCCAGCCGCACCTGCGGTTCGTTGGCGTAAAGCGTCGACATATGTTGCAGCTTGTGGGTCTGTTCGTCGATGGCTTGGGTTACCTTGTCGTTGCAATGCCCCACGCTCACGGTAAGTATGCCGCCGAAGAAGTCCAAGTACTGTTTGCCGTCGGCGTCGTAAACCAGGTGACCCTTGGCATGATCGACGACCAACGGCTCGTCATAGTAGGTGGAAACGCAAGAGAAAAGATACTTTTTCTGCTTTTCGACAATGTCATTTTTGTCCATAACAACTCTCGATCGGTCGTCGCGGCGAATTTTACGCCTCAATGACGCCGCAGGAAATCCAGGATCGGCGGGTGGCCCCGCTCCGGCATCTCGCGGAGATAGCCGTGCCGGCCGCCCTCGATGAGCACAAGTTCCGCGTTACGTATTTTTTCCGCGAGAACCTTAGCCGACTCGACGTGGCTGCCCGTACCGCCCTCGTGGGTGTCCATGCTGCCTACGATCACCAGCGTCGGGGCCTTTATTTTATGAATGAGATGCGTCGTTTCGTGGCACTGACGCGCGACCACATGGCGCAGGTAACATTTCAGCGGCGGCACTTCGTCGACGATGAGGTCTTGATACTTTTTCACGACTTCCGGGTGTTCCTTCAGAAACTGCTCGCTGAACATAAAACCCGGTCCCCAGTGGTCGCTCTGGTATTTCTCGTATCCTTTTTCGATCATCTCCAGCGCCGCGTCCATGGGCACCCCGCGCGGATAATCGAGGCTGTCATGGTATTTCCCCGACCCCGGCCCCGACAGCACGAGACTGCGCACTTTTTCCGGGTAATCCAGCGCGATCCACTGGCACACGCGGGCCCCCATCGAATGACCCATCATGTGCGCCTTTCTTATTCCCAGAGCGTCCATCAAGCCAACGCAGTCTTTGGCGAAAAGCTGCGTAGTATAGGGCATGTCCGGTTTGTCGCTCCGGCCCAGGCCGCGGTGGTCGTAGATGAGGACTTGATAATGCTTGGCAAACTCCGGCACCTGAGCCACGCGCCAGGGCGCCAGACTGATGCCCGTGCCGGCGACAAGAACCAGCGGATCGCCTTCGCCGTAAAGCTCGTAATAAAGGCTAACGTCGTCGACTTGGACTTTGCCGCTTTTGACCGGTTGAAGCTCTTCCATGACCCCCTCGAAAAGCATCGATGCTCGAATGTTCGAAACGCTATCGAATCCGAAAAATGCTGTCAATGAGGGGGTCGCTGCGCTTGACACGCAAGATCGCCTACGATAAGCGGACAAGTCATAGATATGTCGTCTACAGCGGTAATATGGCGGAGGTTAGATTCTATGAAATGCTTCGTTCAGATTGTTTTCGCGTTCCTGCTCGCTCTTCCACCAAGCGTGGTGCTCGCCGGCGCTGCTCCAGAACCCGCCGGCGCGGTCTTGGCCAAACTCAACAAGCTACCTCCCGACCAACGGCAGAAAATCCTTGTCGAAAAAGCCAAGGCCGAGGGTGAAGTATCTTTCTACAGTTCTCTGCAGGCGCAGCAGATCGATCCGTTCATACGCGTTTTTCAGAAGCGCTATCCCTTCGTTAGGGTCAATCCCTACCGCGTTTCCGGCAACCGCCAGGTGATCAAGATCCAAACCGAGATGAATTCCGGCAATCATCTGTTCGATGTCACCAACGGCTCCGCCGAGCAAGGGTCAGCGCTCAAAAAGATCGGCGCCATCGATCCTTACCTCTCGCCGCAGCGGGAATTCTACTCGGGTTCGAACCGGGACAAAGAAGGATTTTTTACTTCTCTCTACGTGATCCCGATCGTGCTCGGCTACAACACCAATCTCGTCAAGCGCGGCGACGTGCCGAAGAGCTACGAGGATCTCCTTCAGCCCAAGTGGAAAGGGAACATGTATCTCGACGACGAGGCCTACGAGTGGTTCGCAATTTTATTGAGGCACATGGGGCGAGAGAAGGGGCTTCAGTACATGCGCGCCCTCGCCAAACAGGATCTGCGGCTCGCCCGTGGTCGCACGGGGCAAAGCCAGCTATTGACCGCGGGCGAACGGCCGATAGCCATCGTGCTGTCGGGGCATACGGTGTTGGACTTGAAAGCGAGAGGAGCGCCTATCGAGCAGGTGATGCTGGATCCTTATTTCGGGCAAGCAAACAAACTAATGGTATCGCGCCACGCGCCGCACCCACACGCGGCCGCGCTGTTCACAGACTGGGCGCTATCGGAGGAAGGCCAAACGATGATCACCACCTTTGGCCGCGTCGTCGCGCGCAAAGGCGTCAAGCAAAGATTCCCGGAATTGCTGGAGAAGGAAATGTTTCTCGTCGACGCCGACTTTATCGGCCCGATTATGGATCAAACCGGCAAGGAGTTTAGCCAGATTTTCTTAGGCCGTTGAGGCGGTAGAAATATAACCTCAAAAACACAATTGTCACAAAATTTTTATCTTGCGCTCTTCGCGCTCAATGAGTTCTTTGTCCTACTATGTTTAAGAGTTTTCGCGGCTCGCGCAAATTTTCCGGTAACCTGAAATACTCGAATGCGGGGATTGACTCGCACCAAGGCGCAAAGCACGCCAAGTTCGGAAGGGAAAGATTGATAATCTTACAAACGATCTTCACCATTTTTCTCCGACCTTTGCGGCCTTGGCGTCTTTGCGCGAGATATTCCTAGTTTTGGTTGCGGCTTTGCCGCGCTAGGTCCTTTGTGGTGAATTTTCTTGTTTCTATGGCGTCGTCTTGCCCGGCCCGTAGACCACTCGTCCGGGCCGCGCGCCGGTGTGGTGGTTATTATCGATAACCACGGCCCCGTTCACCACCACGTAAGGAATTCCCTTAGGATATTGTTTGGGATTATCGTAGGTCGCCGTGTCCGCCACCGTATCGGGGTCCAAGACAACCACGTCGCCCCAATAACCTTCGCGCAACAAACCCCGGTCTTTTAGTCCGAGCACTTGCGCAGGCATCGACGTCATCTTGCGCACCGCGTCTTCCAGTTGAAGCACATGTTCCTCCCGCGTGTACTTGCCGAGCACGCGGGGGTTTGTTCCAAAACTGCGCGGGTGCGGCTTGCCCGGATATTTCAGGTTCAAGGCGCTGCCGTCCGAGCCGATGGACACCCACGGCACGCGCATCACGGCTTTCACATCTTCTTCGTTCATCGTGTGGTGCACGCCGTGAATGAACGCCCCTTCTTCGTAGATCAAATCAAAGCAGGTGCTAATCGGGTCTTCTTCTCGGATCTGGGCGATCTCGGCAATCGTCATACCTTCGAATTTCTTCAAGCCCGCCGTGTCCAGGCGCGCTGCGACGATGCCTTCCCAACCGCCATGCTCGTTTACATATTGATCGAACTCGGGATCTTTTATCACGCGTTCACGAAAACTTGCGATTTTGAACTGCGCGATGGTCTCATTGACCGGCGCGTCCTGCACCCAGCGCGGAAACAGCCGGCGCCACGGATGTTGCATCGCTGTATAAGGGTATTGATTGGCCGTGATCTCCAGTCCTTCGCGGCGGGCCTCCTCGATCTGCTCGACCACTTCGCGCACGCGCCCCCAGTTGCTCTTGGCGCGCATCTTGAGGTGGTAGACGTGAATGGGAATCCCGGACTCTCTCGCGATACGCAAGGTCTTGGCCAGCTCTTCAAAAATATCGAAACCCTCGCTGCCAACGTGCACCCCATAGTAGCCGCCGTAACGGCGCGCGACTTTCGCCATCTCAACCACTTCGTTGGGATATTCCGGCCCTTTGGAGTGCCACGCCGCGGTGAGGCCGAGGGCGCCCTCTTCCATCGCTTGTGAGACAAAACGATTCATCTCTTCCTGCTCGGCGAGATTGGCCGGCCGCTCGTCGAAACCGCAAACAACGCGCTTGACTTGCTGCGGCGATACACCTGAGGCGACGTTGATCGAAACGCCGCCTTTCATCACTCGATCGAAATACTCCGTGAAGGTTTTCCAGTCGGTTTCGATGCCGTTGCGTTTGCGGTGCTCCAACCGGTATTCCTCTAAGATCGCGCCTTCCAACGGCGCCACCGTCTGACTTTCGCCGATGATGTCCAGCGTTACGCCCTGCCGGACTTTGCTCTCGGCGTTGCCGTCATTGATGATCGGCTGGTCGCTATGCGTGTGCATATCGATATAACCCGGAGTGACGACCATGCCTTTGGCCGAGATCGCCCTCTGACCGGCTTCAGGATTGATTCTGCCGATGCTCGCGATCTTGCCGTCTTTGATCCCCACGTCATTGTAGAACCAGGGATTGCCCGTGCCGTCGATCAGCCGACCGCCGTGGATGACGATATCGAATTCGGCCATGATTGCTTCCCTCCAAACTGAGTCGCTGCTGCCCCTATACCATCCGGCGCTGAAACCAACAAGTTCACAGGCGCGCAGCTTTCATTATTCGTGTTCGTGGTTCGTGTTCGAAAAAACGAGCACGATTTCCCCGAGACTCAAGACTAAGATGCTTGCCATGCAGCAGGCGGGACTGAAATGTGATAAGAAGCGACAATGATTCGTCCTGAATTTCGCCAAGTATTAATGGACCAGCGCGGCGCCGCAGTCATTCTCTGGAGCGCCTTCACAATTTTCATCGTGATCTATATCGTGATCGCCGACAACGTTCTGGCAAACCCGAAATACGCGGGCGGTCTATGGTTTGCCGATACTGCGAGAATGATCTTCTGGGCGCTGGCGATCGTGGACTTGGGCTACTATGTATACTGGAAAAAGCGTTATTTGACGCCAGCCGCGATCGCCGCGGCATCGTCCAAAACTAAAATGCTACGCGCTTTAGACAGCTACAATGGTCTCCACGAAAAAGAGGCCGCTTTACTGGTATCGACTTACGTAACACGCAAAATTGTCCTCTATGCCATCATCGAAGCCCTTGCGGTTTACGGCTTGGTGCTTGCCATCGTGGGCCGCTATTTCTCGGATCAGTACGCCCTGTCGGCATTGAGTTTGATTTTGCTAACTCTCGAGTTTCCCACGGCGCGCAGTCTGGAAACTGTGCTGCGCACGAGCGAATAGGGACCTCATACATCCCACCTGCCCTTCTTGCTCGGGCCGCGCAGTGCTTCGCCGAGGCGCTTGAGAAAAACTCGCCTGGGCAATTCCTTCGCGCCTAGACGCAACAAGTGCGCAGTGGTCATTTGCGCGTCGATAAAATGAAATTTCCACAACTTGAGCCGTTCCACCAGCGCCGCCAACGCTACCTTTGAAGCATCGGCTGTCCGGTGAAACATCGATTCACCGAAAAATGCCTTGCCGAGCGAAACACCGTACAGACCGCCGGCCAACTTACCGTCAAACCATGATTCCACAGAATGAGCATACCCGAGCTTGTGAAGGCGCACGTAGGCCTCTTGCATATCATCGGTGATCCAGGTGCCGCGTTGCCCGTCGCGCGGCGCCAAGGCGCAGGCACGAATAACGTCGCCGAAGGCCCGGTCGAAGGTCACATCAAAAATTTCTTTGTTGAGGGTCTTGCGCAGGCTCCGGGAGATCTTGAAATCGCCAAGATCGAGCACCAGGCGCGGATCAGGCGACCACCACAGAATCGGTTCGTCGCCGGAGTACCACGGGAAAATGCCCAGACGGTAGGCTTCCAGCAAACGCTCGCTGGAGAGGTCACCGCCGACCGCCAGGAGACCGCTGGGATCAGCCTGCTCGGGCCGCGGGAAAACCACTTCTTGGATTAACCGGTAGATGGGCATGAGTGTGTGGGATCCGCCTCCATGAACAAACTTCCCGTGGTTCTATTTCACATGTTTGCGAGCTACTTGCAAAACTATGACGCCGCGGACTATCATCCTGCGATAACCGGCGAGGTTTGCGATTATGTTCAAACGCATCGACCATGTGGCCATTCACGTCAGCGATCTCAACCGTTCCGTCGCTTTTTACGAGAGGCATTTCGGTTTCAAGCATTATTTTCAACAAACCGCCAGCGGCGGATTGCAGATCGCCTACCTCAGACTCGGCGACACCGTACTGGAACTCACCCACCATTCCGATGGTGCGATGCAGGGGTTCCATTTTTGTTTGGAGACGGACAGCTTCGACCAGACGGTAGACCAACTTCGGAAAGACGGTGTACAATTGATCCGGGCCCCCCATGACACTGCCGCGCGCGAGCCGAGAGAGAAAGGCTGGCGCCGCGTCGTCTTCGGCGGTCCGGATGGAGAACAGATCGAGTTGAGAGGCTAACCTATTTCTGGATTTTCAAGTTTGGATCTTAGATTGGAGATTTCGGAAACGGATTCGTATTTCAATCCAAAATCGGCAATCAAAAATCCAAAACTTAATGACGGGGCTCATACCTATGTGGAAACCCGGAGGATCAAATGCCTGAGAATAGCAGTTCTAACATAACCGTTACCTGCCCCTGCTGTGATGCCACGCTGACCATTGACCCGGGACTGGCGGTGGTTCTCGATCATAAGGTGCCGGTCAGACCGCAAATGGCAGTGGATTTGAAGGACGCCGTCAAGATGGTGCACGGTGAAGCGGCCCGCCGTGACGAAAAGTATCAGAAAATCGTGGAAGCAGAAAAAAACAAATCAAAAGTCCTCGAAGCGAAGTTCCAAGAACTCTTCAAGAAAGCCAAGGAAGAGCCGATCACCAAGCCACTTAAAGATATCGATCTGGACTAGCGAAATCGTTAAGCACAATCCTAAGCGATTCTCCTTGGTTATGCAGCGGTGTCAGCGGGTCAGCGCGCCCGGCCATGTCTGCGTACATCTCCCCGTATGCTTCGCAAAACTCGATTGTCGTACGCTGGCCTGTTCGTAGGCGCGCCTAGCGATGCATTTGGCTTCGTAAGTAAGACCGATAGGAATACATTTAGTCTATGCGCGCGATGCTTTTCGAAGACGCTGGACAACCGTTGCGGCTGGCGGATTCGCCGATTCCGAAGCCCAACGCGGGGCAGGTTTTAATTCGTGTGCGCGCATGCGCCGTGTGTCGAACGGACTTGCACGTTGTCGACGGGGAGTTAGCTCAGCCTAAACTGCCGCTTGTGCCTGGACATGAGATCGTTGGCACGGTCGAACAGCTGGGAGACGGAGTCGATCGATTCAGAATCAGTGACCGGGTCGGCGTGCCATGGCTCGGATGGACATGCGGCGAGTGCTCGCACTGCCGGTCGGGGCAGGAAAATCTGTGCGATAGCGCTAAATTTACTGGCTACACGCTTGACGGCGGCTATGCCGAATACACCGTCGCCGATCAGCGTTATTGTTTTCCTATTCCCGAATCATACAGTGACGCCGAAGCGGCGCCGCTTTTGTGCGCCGGCTTGATCGGCTATCGAAGTCTCGTCAAAGCCGGAGAAGGAAAGCGCCTCGGAATTTACGGCTTTGGCGCCGCCGCGCATATCGTCGCTCAGGTAGCGCGCTACCAGAAACGCGAGATTTACGCCTTCACACGCCCAGGAGACGAAGAAGCAAAACGTTTCGCGCTTGGACTTGGCGCCGTCTGGGCCGGCGGGTCGAATGAATCGCCGCCGGTGAAGCTCGACGCCGCAATTATCTTCGCGCCCGTTGGCGAGCTGGTTCCGCAAGCTCTTTCTGCCGTGGGCAAAGGCGGAATCGTCGTCTGCGGCGGCATACACATGAGCGACATCCCGTCCTTTCCGTACTCAATCCTGTGGGAAGAACGTTCCATCTGTTCAGTCGCCAACCTCACGCGCCGCGACGGCTGAGGAATTTATGGCCCTCGCGCCAAAAGTCCCGGTGCGAACAGAAGTTCAAACCTTTCGACTCGAAGAAGCCAATGAAGCTCTAGCGCGCTTGCGCGCGGGACAAGTCCAAGGCGCTGCGGTGCTCTTGACCGGGCTTGATTAGATCCAATATTGCGCCAGAATATCCATCATTCAATAATTACTCCTGGCTCTTTTCCTTGCCGGCGGTGCGAACGGATTGCGCCCATGCGGAATGTTCCCTGGCCATAAGTCCCTCGACACGCTGCACGAACAGCGGAAACGGCTCTTTCTGATCGTAAGACCCAGTTTTCGTGAGGAAGAGATATTTCTCCTGTTTGAGAGATTCACAGGTGCTGCGACAAGATGTCCAGTTCTCTTGAAATTGGAACAGTCCGAGGATGCCGGCAATGACGGCAATCACTAAGCCCAGCGCCGCGACTGCGATTTTCAGCGGATCCCAATCGCCATACGCCGCGAGCAATGGAATCAAAGCGGCGGCCACGATCTCGATGATGCGCAACCGGCGAAACCAGCGTTGATTGCTGGCGCTTTTGCGTTCGTACCAGGCGATCTGGTCATCGACGCGATTCTTCAAATATTCGTCCTGGTCCATCGCGTATCAACGAAATTGCGCCATTCCCGCGCTGATTACTTCTCGTAGAGTTTCTTGATGAAGCCGCTCTTATCCAATTCCTCGACAAAACTCGAATCGACGAATTCCTCCGGCTTGTGCTTCCACACGTCAGGCCGGGTTTGCGCGACGTATTCGTAGCTTGTTTTCATTCCCTTGATGTTCGGATAGGGCGCGGCGATACGGTGTTTTGCGAACAACTCCCAGGACTCTTGCGCCAGCGACTCGTCGTCCAGTCGGAGCATTTTTTTGATGACTTTCTTGGCTAAATCGGGCTCCTGCTTGAAACGGGCGATGCCTTCGAGGTGGGCGCGCATGTAGCGCATCACGAGGTCACGGTCTTGCTTAATCAGACTGCGGGTGGTGGCGATCTCACTCCACGGATATTCGACGTCTCTGAAAAAGTCCCATAACACCTGGAATCCCAGCCGTTGTGCTAGGATGAACGTCGGATGGGAGAGAGTTGCCGCTTGAATGCTTCCCTGCCGCAGCATAATAAACCGCTCGGGGTCAGCACCGATTTGACGTAGCGCAAAGTCCTTGTCCGGATTGAGTCCTTTTTGCCTGGCAAGGTGCCGTACAAGGAAATCGCCCAGCGACCCGAATGTCGTGACGCCAATTGTTTTTCCCTTGAGATCCTCGGGTCGTTTTATGTCCGGCCGCACCACCAGCGATTGGATCACGCCTGGCATAGTATGGGCCAAAATCACCATATCCGAACCGGCAAGTACGGCGCTCATCACCGCTGGAGTGGTAATAGGCGATATGATCACGCTGCCGGCGATCAGAGCTCGTGAGGCGATGCCGGAACCTGACATCGATACTGGTTCAGCGTCCAAACCGTGCTTCTCGTAAATCTTGGCGTCCTTGGAAAAGTAAATAATGATGTTGCCCATGCTGATGGCGGGCACCCCCACGTGGACTTTCTTGAGTCCCTTGACCTGCGCGGATACGGGAAGCGGCAGCGTCAATGAAACCCCGAGAAACCAGAGCATCGACCACCACCGGCTACGCATCGTCGTTACCTCCTTGGAGATGATACGTCGAATGAAATCTAGCTTCCACGCCCGAACATTGTCAAATGGACGTTGACCAGGGTCTCGTCCAAATCGTGTTGAGCAGATTAAAAATCCCTCTAAATCTCCCTTTACAAAAGGAGACTTTTTATTCTCCTCTTTTTCAAAAGGGGGGAAGGGAGGATTTTTCGACAAACGCCAGTTGTGAATTCAATTCAGTAAAGTGAAACTGAATTTGACGTTTCCCTGGGACGTTGACAAACGTCGCTGAATTGAACTAAGTCACAAATCATCATGATACCCAGAATGCCGCGAGAACAGTTGTTGGAAATGTGCCGCCGGATGTTCGTCATCCGCCACTTTGAAGAGAATCTGGTGCCGCTCCATGACAAAGGAGTATTTGGCGGACACTACCACCTTTACGTCGGGCAAGAGGGAACCGGCGTGCCGGCGATTTCCTGTCTGCGCTCTGATGATTATCTCTTCACAACGCACAGAAACCATGGTCATCTACTCGCCCGCGGCGTCGAGCCGAAAAACCTCTATGCCGAAATCTTGGGACGAGCCGACGGCTTGAATAAGGGAAAGGGCGGCTCGTTCCATTCCGTCGCGCCGTCACTCGGTTTTCTGCACAGCTCCGGCGTTGTCGCGGGAATCATTCCGCTCTCGACCGGCACCGCTTATGCTTCAAAAGCCCAGAAAAATGGGCGCATCACCGTCTGCCTGTTCGGCGATGGCTCTCTGGAAGAAGGCGCCGCGCCGGAAGCGTTTAACCTCGCTTCGCTCTACAAATTGCCGGTGCTGTTTCTCTGCGAGAACAACGGCAAATACGGCGCCGGCCGCGCCGTCGCGGCCGCGCAGTCATCGACGATGGCGGCGTATCCGCTGACCGAACTGCCTAAAGCCTACAAAGTTCCAGCGCAGCAGATCGACGGCATGGATGCCGGCCTGGTGCACGCGACGATCGCCGAAGCGGTGGAGAAAATTCGCCGCGGCGAGGGGCCGCAGTTCGTCGAAGCGCAAACCGTTCGATATCCCGGCAGCGAGACGAACTGGCCGACGGTGCCGCGGCCGACGGATACTTCGCTCGCATGGGATGTGAGCAGCGTTCCGGAAAAAGCCCGCGAGTGGTATCGCAGCTGCGACCCGCTGCTGATCTTTATTCGTGAATTGGTGGAAACGGAGCAAGCGACCAAGGATGAAATTACCGGCATCGAGGGCCAAGTGAAATCCCAGATTGCCGCCGCCGTCGAGTTCGCGGTCAACAGCCCCTACCCGAAACTGGAAGAAGCCGAAAGGGATTACTTCGCGTAACTAAAGTTTCTAGTTTCTGGTTACTAGTTTCTGGTTATCAAGACCGCGACTCAAGAGTTCCAACTAGAAACCATAAACTTGAAACCAGGAACCCTGAGGATTCTACATGAGAGAACTTGCTTACTACGAAGCGAAATTCGAGGCATTGGACGAAATCATGGCCGCTGACCCGCGAGTGCATTTGATCAACGGCACCTTTCTGAGCCTGAGTCCCCATCGCCATATCTACCAAAACCTGTTGCAGAGATACGGCGAGCGCATGATCTCACCGCCGATCTCCGAGCTCGGTTTCTGCGGCCTGGCGACGGGCGCGGCGATGGCGGGACTTCGTCCCGTCGTCGATCTCAGCACTGGCAGTTTTATCTACGAGGCCTGGCCCCAGGTCGCCAACGAAGCGGCCAATGCTTTCTCCATGTCCGGCGGGCAGACTCGTGTTCCCGTTGTCTTTCATTTATTTCATGGTCTTCGCGGCGGCGGCGCGGCCCAACACTCGGGCAGCCCCCAAGCCATGCTGTGGAATTGCCCGGGGTTGGAAATCGCGATCCCATCCTCGCCGCGCGACGTCAAAGGCCTGCTCAAGACGGCCGTTGCCAGTGACAATCCAACCATCTTCGTCGATCACACAAAATTATTGGATATCCGCGGCGATGTGCCCGAAAACGATATGCCGATTCCGTTCGGGGTGGCGGATGTGAAACGCCAGGGCAGTGATGTCACGTTGATCGCGACATCGTACACGGTTCAAGTATGTCTGAAAGCCGCCGAACAGCTTGCCAAGGAAAAAATCGAAGTCGAAGTCGTCGACCCGCGCACTCTGGTGCCGTTCGACTTGGCGACGGTCTTATCTTCCGTGGAAAAAACCGGCCGTGTGGTTATCGCCGATGAAACTCATCAGAGTTGCGGCGTTGCCGCTGAAATCGCCGCGCGCATCGCCGAGTCCGGCTTCGATAAACTAAAAACCGCGATCCGGCGCGTCTCGACGCTGGATGTGCCCGTGCCCTACAGCCCGCCGCTGGAAGAATACATCGGGCCAACCGAGGCTCGCATCACAAAAGCGATTCGCGCGGCCCTGGCTTAGACGATTTCAAGTCCGGAGTCCCGCGTTTCCCTGATTCGGGCAGAGAAAGTTGGACGGGTCGGCGCATTTTAACAGTCCCTTGATCTAATGGCGCGTTCCAGGATTCTTGCGAACAAAAATTTATGGCGGCTAAAAAAGAAACTCCGAAGGCGCTAGTCGACCTACTGCGCCGCATGTGGCTCATCCGCGCTTTTGAAGAGAAAGTCTCGGAGCTCTACGCCGCGCGCGAAATCGTCGGCCTGCTCCATCTGGGCATCGGCCAGGAAGCAGTGGCGGTGGGCGCTTGCAGCCTCTTGCGCAACGATGACTACGTCTTCGGCGGCCACCGCTCGCATGGCCACGCCATTGCCAAAGGCGCCGACATCAATCGGCTCATGGCCGAGATCGCCGGCCGCGCCAACGGTTACTGCGGCGGTAAAGGCGGCTCAATGCATATCGTCGCGGCCGAAGCGGGTTTCATTACGGCCACCGGCGTCGTCGGCGGCACAATTCCCCTGGCTCTCGGTGCGGCATTCGCCGCCAAGGAAAAGAAACAACGCCAGGTTGCCGTGGTCTTCTTCGGCGACGGGGCCGGTCAAGCCGGCCATTTTCACGAGTCGCTTAACATCGCCAGCCTCTGGCAACTTCCCGTCATCTTCGTCTGCGAAAACAACGGTTACGCCGAGTTCACGCCGCTCTCGGCTCATACGAAAATCGAGCGCTTGGCGCAGCATGCCAAGACTTACGGCATCCCCGCAAGCACGGTGGATGGAAATGATTTGCTGGCGGTGCGCCGGGCGATGAGCAAAGCGGTCGAGCATTGTCGAAAGGGTCAAGGACCGGTTTTCGTCGAATGCCTCACGCACCGCATGCGCGGCCACTATGAAGGGGACCCGGCGAAATACCGGGAGCTTTCGCAGCTCACCGAGTGGAAAAAGAAAGATCCCATCGCGCGCGTATCTCGGCTGTTAAAGAGCAAGAAAATCATATCTGACAAAGAGCTTGAAGATCTCGAAAACGACGCGCGCGCCCGCGCCGAAAAGGCCGCCGCGTTCTCTCTTTCCTCTCCCTGGCCATCGAACGAGGAAGTCG
Organism: uncultured delta proteobacterium; assembly: GCA_963840855.1. Lineage (GTDB taxonomy): Bacteria > Desulfobacterota > Binatia > UBA9968 > UBA9968 > DATACQ01. Next base: position 74,482 of record CAWJBB010000069.1, on the reverse strand, counting down.
CGACTCAGGTGACCGCTGACTGATACACCTCTTTGTTCAACGATTGGAACGATTGAAACCACTGGAACCATTGGAACCAAAGCAGTTATGACTGAACAAACCTTTTTAGACGCCATCGGCGCCGGACTGGCTGAAGAGATGAACCGCGATACGTCGGTTTACCTCTTCGGTGAAGACGTGTCCCTCGGCGGTCCCTTCGGCGTGACGAAAGGTCTCGCGGAAAAATTCGGCCCTAACCGTGTGGTGAATACACCCATAAGCGAGGCTACGGTCATGGGCCTGGCGATCGGCGCCGCCACGGCGGGACTCAAGCCTGTGGTCGAGATCATGTTCATCGATTTCATCACGCTGGCGCTGGACCAGTTAGTCAATCACGCTGCGAAGCTTCACTACATGTCCGGGGGGCAGTTAAAAATTCCTCTCACCGTCAGGGTCCAGTGTGGCATCAGCGGCGCCATGGGCGCGCACCATTCGCAAAGCTTGGAGGCATGGTTGACTCACGTGCCCGGCTTAAAAGTCGTCATGCCGTCGAATCCGGCCGACGCGCGAGGATTACTCAAGTCCGCCATCCGCGAAGAAAACCCGGTGGTTTTTATAGAACACCGTGGCCTCTACTGGTCGCGCGGTCAGGTTCCCGAAGGTGACGTGGTTGTGCCTATCGGGAAAGCGTCAATCGTCCGGGAAGGAATAGACCTGACCATCGTTGCCTTAGCCAATATGCTTGGCGCGGCGCTGGCCGCAGCCGAAGAACTGTCTGGCTCGGGCATCTCAGTAGAGGTCATCGATCCGCGCAGCCTTTCCCCTCTCGATATCGAGACCATTGCCGAGTCCGTCAAGAAAACCAGCCGCCTGGTCATCGTCCACGAAGCCGTGGAGCAAGGAGGCATAGCGGCCGAGATCATCGCCCAAGCGCAGCAAGCCGTGTTTTATTATCTCGATAGCCCCATCCTGCGCGTCGCCGCGCCGCTGGCGCCGGTGCCGGCCAGCCCGGCGCTTGAAAAGAGTTTCGTTCCCGATAAGAACCGAATCATCCACGCCGCACGCCAAGCCCTCGGCAAAGCATAGCGTGCTCAGCCGGATTGACACGAGAAAGCCATCTGAAATAGATTTTTTGGAGATTCACTTCCGCCCGCCTTTCTCAAGCCAAGGGGGTAAAAAAAGGCGCCGCTTACTGGCTGCAAATTGCCAAGCACTCGATTGGCTGTCCTTCATCGCACGGCGCCACAAAATATGACTGCTGGCACGACGTTGTCGCAACAAAGTTCACAGGCGACGCCGTCCATTGCTTTCACTCGAGCGAGAAACCAGAAAAATCATGGCTGGCACAGGTTGGCAGCCTGCTGTAATGGCTGGCATGTGCTTTGCTCCAAACCTCTTTCAACGGAGGAGGAGATCATGCAAACGGTATCGGCCGGCGCTTTAAAAACCATCGTTTATAGGAAAAAAAGCTTTTCGGCGGCGACATGCAACTCCTGCGGCGCCAAGATGTACCCCAAGTCTTTGCTCAAACCACACCTCAACCGCCATCAGCGAACGCAGCGCTGGTTTAGGGCTGAGCTGAGCAAGCTGCAAGCCACCTTTTCGCGCATTCGCGACATCGCCTAGGCGGGTAGTTTTCGTTGTTCGTGTTCGTCGCTTGTGTTCGCCCCATCACGAGTACGAGAAACGAGAGTACGATTTCCGCCCGTTGATGTATCCCACGCCGTGCCTCTGAGACCCTTTGACCAGCCTGTAAAAAGAATTTTTCAGCGCTGCTGATCTGTCCCAGACAATTGCCAAAGCAGTCGGTGATCTCCCATCCATCCTGCCCGCAAAAAGCGGGCATCCGGTCTTCGCGCCAACGCCGTTTCAAATCAACCTTCCCGCTCTCGCGGGAATGACGCCCTCGAGTGATACAGCCGGTAACTAGGTTTTACGAGCCGTTGTCTTATTGAGTAACACGTCAAAGGTTGCAAAATAGCGCCCCCTCAGTTTATTTGAATCTTCCAACAATCCTTAGAAAGTCGTCACCTTTGTTCGCTGAAATCGTCGCCATCTGTTCCGCCATGGGCTGGGCGGGAGATTCTGTTTTGGTCCGGTTCGGACTGCGGCGGTCCAATATTTTTGCCGCCATGCTCGTGAGCTACACCGTTTCCATTTTCTGCGTGTGGAGCTATCTGATTGCGACCACCTCCCTGGATTTTCTCAGGTCACCGGCGATGATCTACTACGCGATCAGTGGCTGTATACAGCCGCTCCTCGCCCGCGCTCTATTTTACGAAGGCATCACCCGCATCGGCGTTGCCCGCGCCGGGCCGCTGCGCGGCGTGGAGCCTTTTTTTGCCGCGCTGGTGGCTGTGACGATTTTTAACGAGCAACCCGGATTTTCGGTTTATCTCGGAACGACTTTGATCGTTGGTAGCCTCTGGCTGATTTCCGGCAAACAAAAGGGTGACACCAATTGGCGCCTTATCGACACGGCATTTCCCATCAGCGCCGCGTTGATTTCCACGATTTCGCAAACCCTGCGCAAACAAGCCCTGGCAATCATTCCTGATCCGTTCGTGGCGGTGGCGGTGGTCACGACCGTGTCGCTTATTCTGCTATTGATGTTCGTTTTCACCACCGGCAGGACGGGGCAATTCCGCATGGAGCGCAAGAGTTTTGGGTTCTTTTTTGCCGCCGCCCTGGTCGCGGTGGTGGCCCAGATTCTTAATTTTATTGCATTGGGACGCGGCCAATTATCGGTGATCATTCCTTTGCTCAATACCACGCCGCTGTTTACCGTCTTTCTTAGTTTGCTGTTTCTGCGCGACCTCGAGACCGTCAACTCGCGCATCATCTTCGGCGTGATTTTAATGGTCGCCGGCGTCGTACTCATTACCGGTCGATAACCGACCTTGCCGCATCGCCCCTGGCGCCGTAAAAAAAGTTTGTGAAAAACGAGTGCTCCGCCATCCCCACTCCAGAAAAATCCCCTCAGTGCTTCCCGAGTTTTGTGCGCTTGACATGAGCTTGCCGGTCTCGGATATTGCGGGTACAAAACCATGGTACGGTCGCCGGTTTATCGCTGCGATCCCGGCGCGATGCACTAGCTATTTCCAATGCCCGACACGCACCCGATAACGCTTCCCCTTGGCGGACTCGATGAAGGAGTTGCGCTGCGAAGCATCCTCGAAGGAACGGCGAAGGAGACGGGGGAGCGCTTTTTTGCAGCCCTCGTTGAAAATCTGGCCAGAGCGCTGAATACCCATGGCGCTTGGGTCACGGAGTATATCCAAGAAAGTCCGCCGGCTTCGGGCGCTTGCCTTTTGGATGGACGGGCAATGGATCCAAAATTACGAGATCGATATCGCCGGAACACCGTGCGAGCAAGTCATCGACACGGCCAATCTTTGTCCATTTCCCTGACAATTTGCTCGAACTGTACCCCGATGATCCGGACATTAAAGACGTCGGCGCCGTCAGCTACATGGGAATGCCTTTAAAGGACGTTGACGGCAGAATTTTAGGGCACTTGGCGGTGATCGATCGACGGCCCATGCCAGAAGAGCCGCGGGTGCTTGCGCTTTTCAATATTTTTGCCGCTCGCGCGACCGCCGAAATGCAAAGACTGCGGGCCGAGAAACAAGTTCGGGAGCGCGAAGAAAAACTACGCGGGCTGTTCGACAGCGCCATGGATGCCGTCATCGAATTCGATGAGAGCCTGAAGGTGACCCGGATGAATCCCGCCGCGGAGCAAGCCTTTCATTGCGAGGCCCAACAGGTGATGGGTGAAAGTTTCAGCACGCTTCTCTCTGAGGAAAGTCGGAGGAAACTCACGACCCTAATTCACGAACTTGGCGCCGGCACCCCAGGACGCCGGTCCTTATGGATTCCAGGCGGGCTTCAAGCCTTGCCCGTAGGCGGGAAGGAGTTTCCAGCCGAGGCGACCTTGTCGCATTTTGAGATTGAGCGGCGGAGCTTCTACTCCGTTATCCTGAGAAACATCAATGATAGACTCGAAGCCGACCGCAAAATTCATTCGCTGGCGGCGGAAGCGGCGTATCTGCGGGAGGAGATCAAAAGCCTCCGCGGGTTTGACGAAATTCTCGGACAGAGCGATGCGCTGAAGCGTGTCTTGGAAGACGTCGAGCAAGTCGCGGTCACTGACGCGACGGTTCTGATTCTCGGCGAGACCGGCACGGGAAAAGAGCTGATCGCTCGGGCGATCCATGGGGCCAGCCGCCGGCGCGACAAGCCGCTCATCACGATCAACTGTGCGGCGATCCCGGCTGCGCTTATGGAGAGCGAATTTTTCGGACATGAAAAGGGCGCTTTTACAGGAGCGACTCAAAAACGTGAGGGACGCTTCGCGCTGGCGGATCATGGGACGATTTTTCTCGACGAGATTGCCGAATTGTCCCTTGATTTACAAGCTAAACTACTGCGCGTCTTGCAGGAGGGCGAAATCGCGCCCGTCGGCAGTTCACATACGAATAAAGTGGACGTTCGCGTGATGGCCGCGACGAATCGAGATCTCGGCCAAGCCGTAAGAGACGGAGCGTTCAGAGAAGACCTGTATTATCGGTTGAACGTTTTTCCCATCGAAGTGCCGCCCTTGAGGAAGCGGAGCGATGATGTCATTCTGCTCGCCTCCGCTTTCGCCGCCAAGTTCGCCCAACGGTTGGGACGGAAGATCGAACCGTTATCCGACGAATACAAGCGACGGCTCATGGCTTATTCATGGCCGGGCAACGTGCGCGAGTTGCAAAACGTCATCGAGCGCGCGGTCATTACTTCTCGGGACGGCCGTCTCAATCTCGACCGCGCTCTACCGGATGCCGGCGGTCAGACAATTCCTGAAAGGCGGCCAGCAGAAGAGACGACGCCGGAGGCTTCAAACCGCATTCTTCGAATTCGCGACCTGCAACAGTTAGAGCGCGAGAATATCCTGCGTGCCCTGGAATCCACAGCGTGGCGCGTGGCCGGCAAAGACGGCGCCGCCGCGCTGCTCGGCATGAATCCTTCGACGCTCAACTCCCGCATCAGGGCGCTGCGCATCCAGCGTCCGAAATAAATCTACCCATCTCCCATTGAATCCGAGATCACAAATATTTGGGACCTGGATTCCACAGAAGCGTCAGTTCAATCTTAGGAGAAATCCGGCCTTTCCTACTCAGACTAATACCTGTCCGCTTCCGCCCGCAAATCACACTTTCCTTTATCGCTATCCGCGTGATAAGTAACGCACGAAACGAGGTGCGCAATAAGGTGAGGGGGACGAGTGTCATGTGACGAGTGACGAGAGGCAAAGAAAAATATGAAGAGAAAAATCACCGTCCTTGCTCTTTGCGCCATGCTCTTTGCGTTTAGCTTTCCCGCCACGGCGCAGCAGCCCAAGAAAGTCCCGCGAGTAGGTTATTTGGCGGCTGTCTCCGCTTCCGCTGACGCGCCCCGTCTGGAGGCATTCGGCAAGGTCTGCGTGATCTCGGCTATATTGAGGGACAGAACATCGCCATTGATTCCCGATATGCGGAGCAAGTTCGATCGGCTTCCCGACCTTGCCTCCGAGCTGGTGCATCTAAAGATTGACGTACTCGTGGCGGTCACAACCAATGCTGCTCTAGCTGCCAAGAACGCTACTAAGACGATTCCCATCGTTTTTATGGGTGTGACTGATCCTGTTGTGGCAGGGCTGGTCGAAAGCTTGGCGCGACCTGGAGGAAACAGCACGGGAATCACCAACATTGCGGCGATTTTGACTGGCAAACGACTGGAGCTGCTTAAGGAAACCGTTCCAAAGCTTTCCCGAGTTGCGGTCCTGTGGGATCCCCAGGCTCCAGGCTCTGCACCACAATGGAAAGAAAGCCTACTGCCGGCACGGGAACTGGGTCTGCAACTTTATTCTATGGAGGTAAACAGTGCCGACAAATACCCGGATGCGTTCAAAGAGGCAATTAAGGCGCGTAGCGCCGCTCTCGCCGTGACGCTGAACCCGTTGGCCAATTCTAACCAAAAACTGATCGCGGACCTTGCGATCCACAATCGGTTGCCGGTGATATGCGCTCGGGGAGATTATGTGGACAATGGTTGCCTGATGTCCTACGGACCCGGTTACGGTACCGAGGGCCGAGACGGCGCTCGATATGTCGACAAGATCCTAAAAGGAACGAAGCCCGCCGACCTGCCCGTGGAGCAGCCGATGAAGTTCGAGTTGGTGATCAATCTCAAGACGGCGAAGCAAATCGGTCTCACGATTCCGCCGAACGTGCTGGCGCGGGCGGATAAAGTGCTCAAGTGATGCAGAAAACCAAGCTGCGATGCCAGGATTGAACTGAATTCTCCATCGACTCAATCCTGTGAGATTTGTCCGTTGCGTCGTTCAGTTCAATCCTGCGGGAACTTTGCGATGGTCTGGCCGCGATAAGCGGCCGTTCGTTAGGGAGATAACCCGCCGCCCTGGCGGCTTTTGTCGGGAAACGAAACGTTGACAAATTGGGGTAGCTGGTGGATATTGCAGCCGATTTGGATTTCATTGTCGAGGCCGTCGCCGGAGATGAGCCGACCGGCCTTTGTCGCTGCCTATGGCGGCTCACCTAATAGTTAGGCGAAATATTCATTTAAGGAAATGCCTCGCCGGACATTTCCTCGAGTTACCCTGAAAACAGTAGGAGGCGTGTATGTCTAAACTACGCCTCAACATGGCGCTCCGTTATTACGACCGCACTGCTGCGTTGATCGATGGCACAGTTCAACCTGAAGGGATCGAGCTCAATTACGTTCAACTGAAGCCTTGGGAAACATTCTGGCGGGTGCTCCATCACTCGGAATTTGACGTAACTGAGATTTCAACTTCAGGTTACGTCACCACACGCGAACGCATTCCGAAACCGTACATTGCTATCCCTGTTTTCCCCTCCAAAGTTTTCCGGCATGCGGACATCTACATCAATGCGCGCTCAGGAATCCGGGAGCCTAAAGACCTCGAAGGAAAAAAGGTCGGCGGACCAGAGTATTCACAGACCGCTGCAGTTTGGGCACGGGGAATCTTGCAGGATGAGTATGGTGTTGATCTGACGAAAGTATCCTGGTACCGAGGCGGGATTGAAGCTCCAGATCCGGTTGAACGAGTAGAACTAAACCTTCCTCCCAGAATCCATCTTCAAGAAATCCCGCCTGGTAAAACAATCAATGGAATGCTTGAAGCCGGCGAGCTGGATGCAATGATTACCTCCCTGGCGCCATCCTCTTTTTTGAACGGCTCTCCCAATGTGTACCGTCTTTTCCCGAATTATCGAGATGTGGAAATGGCCTATTACAAGAAAACTGGAATCTTTCCAATTATGCATACGATCGCCATCAAGCGAGACATCTACGATCACAACCAGTGGATCGCCGCAAGTCTCATGAAGGCGTTTGAAGACGCCAAGAGGCATTGTTATCAAAATCTTGGTGATCCGAGCGTATACCAAACATCCCTGCCTTGGCTTCACTGGCATCTCGAGGAAAACTTCCGCTTCTTCGGGAAAGACCCTTTCGCCTATGGAGTTGAGGCTAATCGCTCGGCGCTGGAAACATTAGCACGTTATATTTACGAGCAGGGCTTGACGCGGGAGAAGGCTGACGTTGATGTTATGTTCGCTAAAGAGGCGGCGGATATGTTCCGCGCTTCTTCACGGGCTGGTGACCTTGGTGTATTGCGCTACATCAGACAACGAACGTGAAGGGTTATTGCTCGACTTTGAATTGCCTAACTTTTCGCTTCAGACCGATCACTAAAAGCGCCGGCTGAGCGGTACGTTAGGCGACTTGACCGACGAGTTATTGGCAAGGAGGGAAGCGATGGACATCCATACCGTCCTCAAGAATCTGGGGGACATATCGTCCCGCTTTGCCGCCGAGCGCACTGAGCGCCAGCAACGGCGCGCATTGGTCACTGCTGACTTCGCGTCGCTGCGGGATGCCGGGTTTCTCCTCACCGGCGTCCCGGTCGAGGAGGGCGGTGTCTGGCAGGACCTGCGCCGTTCGACACGTCCCGTTTGCGAAACGCTGCGAATTCTGGCGCACGGGGATCCTTCCGTTGCGCTTGTTTGTGCGATGCACCCGTCGGTCCTCGCTGTATGGCTGACCTCACCGGAAGTGCCTCCGCCATCTCAGGAGGCATGGGTCGCGCAACGCTCTGAGATTTTCCAAACGGTGAGAGAAGGCGCCTGGTGGGGAACCATCACATCAGAGCCTGGTAGTGGTGGCGACATGGCGAAGACGAAGGCGACTGCGCGCCCTGCGGGCAGCGACGGCCGTTATCTGATCACCGGCCAGAAGCAGTTCGGGAGCGGTTCCGGGATAACCTCCTATATGATCACGACGGCTCTCCCAGAGGGAGAGACAACCCCCGACTTGTTCTTCCTCGATATGCGGGGCGTGCCCTGGGACGGCACAACGGGGGTGACTCTAACAGCACCCTGGGATGGTCATGGAATGGTAGCCACTCAGAGTCACGCGATGGCGTTCGCGAACTTCCCTGGCCAGCGTAGTGCCCACCCGGGGAACCTTCTGAAAAGGATAGAAGCCACCGGCGGATTCATCCAATGTGCTTTCGCTTCGGTCATCGTTGGAGTCGTCGAGACCGCAGTCACGTCGGCGCGCCAGCACATGGTCAGGCGGCGCGATACTTTGCGCGCCTACGAGCGGGTCGAATGGTCGAGAGCCGAGATGGAAGGCTGGTTGATTGAGCAAGCGTACGACGGCATGCTCCGCGCCGTCGAGGAGGGGAACGAAGGGCGGCGCCGGGCGGCGCAGGCGAAAACGGCTATCGCAGAATTGGCGGAGTCTGCCACGGGGCGGATTTGTCGGGTGATCGGTGGAGGGACGTTCTCGCGATCCTCACCGTTCGGCTACTGGTACGAAGATGTTCGTGCGCTCGGCTTTCTGCGGCCGCCTTGGGGACTGGTGTACGACAATCTCTTTGAGTGGTCGTGTGCCGAATCGGAATAGGGAGCACGCATCAGCCAGGCGCACCGTATCGCCCAACTCCACGCTCGACCGGTCCTCTGGCTCGCATTCGCTCGCCGCGGCCGGTCAACATGTGCGGTTGGGCCGCAGTATGGATGGTGAGCTATAGGAGGAGCATATGATCTATTCAGAATGGAATCGGGTCAGCATCCTCTCGTTCTTGGTGTTGATGGGCTGCGCCGGAATCACCTCTCAAGCAGAACTCAAGCTCGTTACAGAGAGCTATATGATTCAATCGCATGACCCTGGCATTCAACTGTATGTCAGGAATAAGCGCCCCGAAGGCATGGCCCAATTCAGCGGGGAGAAGACGCTGCTCTATGTGCACGGTACCACACAGGCAGCGAGCAGTACATTCGATTTGCCTTTGGATGGTTTCTCGTGGATGGATTACATCGCACGCCGCGGCTACGATGTTTATCTGGTTGATTTGCGGGGCTACGGTCGTTCCACGCGCCCCCTAGAGATGGAAAAGCCGGCCGCTGACAATCCACCCATCGTCAGAACCGATGTTGCAGTTAGGGACGTAGGGGCAGCTGTTGATCATATCCTGGTCCGTCGAGGCGTGACCAAACTCAATTTAATGGGCTGGTCTTGGGGTACCGCGATCATGGGCCGATACGCCACGCAAAACAGCGACAAAGTCAATCGTCTGGTGCTCTATGCACCGGGCTGGATACGCAAGGCGCCGGCGAGCGGTAGCCCCGCAAGGCTTGGCGCATATCAAGCATGGACGATGGAGCAAGCGAGGAGCCGTCTTCAAACTGGCGCGCCGGAAGAAAAGAAAAAAGACTTGATGCCGGCAGCTTGGTTCGAAGCGTGGTCTGCGGCCACACTTGCCACCGACCCAGTCGGCGCCAAGCAGACACCGCCGGTTGTGCGCACTCCAAACGGCACTGTCCAAGATACTCAGGAGTACTGGTTTGCCGGGAAGCCTCTATGGGAGCCATCCGAAATTAAGGCACCTACCTTAATTGTGCTCGCAGAGTGGGATGACGTTACCCCGGTCACAGGGGCGCAGGCGGTCTTCGGCAAACTCAGCAACACCCACTATAAACGTCTTGTTCAAATCGGGGAGGGCACTCACGTAGTTTTCCTGGAGAAGAATCGCATCCATCTTTTTCGCGAAGTACAGTTATTTCTTGATGAGCCACGCTCGGCAAACTAGGCTGCCGATCATTTCCAACACCTGTGCACCTAATTCCGGTAGTTCATCGCGCAAGGAAAAAGACCTTATTACGGCGCGAATAGATAGACCATTTTTGGTGCTCACGGTCTCGCTTCCAAAGTGACGCTAGTCTCTACCTCCTAAGGCTGGGATTTTCATGTGATTCCGGCACCTTGGCCGCCAATACATTACGTTGTTTGGGATTGGTTTGACGCGTCGTTCAGTTCAATCCTAGCGTAAATGATAAATCTTGACGGTTGCCCGAAATCGAATTAGGCTCCGGGCCATATCGATCGTTGAATATACTCCTAGCTGAAGCTGTTTAGAATTCGTGGAAGGAGCGATCCATGAACGACGTAAAACCCGACACGATATTTCAGGTTGGCTGCGGATTCATGGCGTCCAAACTCCTATTCGTCGCTAATGAGGTAGGGATATTTGAGCAGCTGGCTGATAGTCCGGCTACCTTGGATGAACTAACGCAACGCATCGGGATGCCAGGTCGAACGATGCGAATACTGACTGATGCCATGGTTGCGTTAGGCTTTGTGGAAAATCACGGCGGGCGATACCACAATAGCGCGGCGGCGCTCAGTTTCTTGAGCGGCCGTGGCAACGAAGATTTGCGGCCACTCTTGCGGTACTTGGACCGGCTGAATTATTCCATGTGGATGAAACTAGAAGAAGCAGTCCGGACGGGCAAGCCCGTGTTCAAGGATCTCAAACTCACAGAAGAAGAGCAACGAATTTATTCAGAAGGGGTAGAATCATTCACAGTGGAGGCTGCGAATGCGCTTGCTGCTACGTATGATTTTACTTCTCATCATCGCGTATTAGATCTCGGAGGAGGGACGGGCTCCTTCCTCAGCGCGGTGTTAAGGCAGGCAAGCCATTTGGAAGCAATTTTGTTTGAACGCCCACAAGTTGCCGCTGTTGCTCGGCGACGGATACCTCAAACCATTGCGAATCGGATCAGCGTAGTGGAAGGCGATTTCTTTACCGATCCAATTCCGCAGGATAACGACGTTATCATTATCGCCAACGTGATGCATTTACTTTTACCGGAGCATAATCTTGTACTCCTTCGGCGTCTCCGCCAAAACGTGCGAGATGATGCAACGCTGTTACTCGTCGACTTTTGGACTAATTCCACTCACACAGAACCGATGTTCGCTGCGCTGATGGCTGGCGCCTTCCTACTACGAACCGGAGAAGGCGATATTTATAGCGAGGAAGAAGTTCGTAACTGGCTTCAAACGAGTGGTTGGCGCCAAGTCGACCGTAGGCCATTAGGAAATCGCGCAAGTGTTATTGTAGCCGCCACGGCAAGCTAATATGTTTTCCCCAAGAACAGACCCCTAATTGAACTGAATTCTCCATCAATCCATTCCTAACGCTGCTTCTGACAGTCTGCGTCATGAAGGCCGCTGTGTTGCGATGGGCTCGTTCGTTAGAGGAGCGCCAACTGCCGGCTTGGCACCTGAGCTTCATCTGTTTCCGCTAACGGTGTGCGGGAAGCGGCTTCAGTGACGGCTGCCATTTGCCTCCGCGGCTGCTTGCACCTTCTTCGTCGTGCGGAAATGATGACCGCGCTCGTATTTTGCTTTCTCTTAAGTCTCTGATGGACCGGTCATGCGGTTGCTCAAAAACCTGCGGGTGCGTTTGACGAAAAATCCAATATGCGCCGGAAACTATAAATGCAATAATGCCGAAAGAAATCCAGAATCCCCAAAGCCAAACGGGATGCCAGCGCAACTGCGATTCTGCGCTAGCGATTTTTTGCTCAGAATCACTGCTTTTTCTTTCGAGCTTTCCAATCCGCTCAACTTTTTTGCCCAGTTCGTCTTCCAGCGTCTTAACCTCTACATATGAGCGAAGCGGCAGTTTCAGCTTCTGGCCGATTTGGAGACTGTTCTCCAAAACCCCGGGATTATGTTTTTTAATTTCTTCTTTGGGAATTTCCAGAGTCGTCGCAATGATATCAAGATTGTCGCCGGGTCGTATCATCCATGTTTGACTCTCAGCAGCTGAGATAATTGAAGCAACAAAAAGCGAATAGAGAATGAAAAGAAGAAAAAGAATTCTCTCCATATAATCCCCTTTCTCGCAGCTAAAGACTGCGCGCGTGCACGTTTGCAGGCCCTAGCCTCTTGCTGCTGATCCCTGCTAAATCCTTTGTACCGAACAGTTAAGAATCTGTATATTGAATAGACTCGGTAAGAAGGCAGTCGAGGGGCTTTAAAACTCGCCCTCCGGTATGCCTAATTTTGAATTAAGCTTGTTCTATTAATTGCCCTCCAAAAAAGAAATCTATCCTGGGTTTAAAAAACCCCTTTGCGCGTAAGACGGCCGGTTTGCCTTCGACCTGGAAAGTAATCTCTGGAGGGACGTCCAAATGCTGAGCATTCTTCCAAGTCTGCAATTCATTGCCGTCGACCAATAGTTTGCCGGTCTGGCTGGCATTCCTGCCATAGTCAACTTCGATCAGGTGTTTCTTGCCTTCAATTTCTACCGACCATGTTCTGTCCATCATGTTTCTCCAAAAAGGCTGGGCCTTCCGAATCTGGTAGGCCGCCGTCCAACGAATCACGTTATTCAATTCCTAACCTTAACATAAGCCAATGGGTAAGGATTACTGTCCAATAGTAGACAACTCTACGAATAATTATCGTGGGCTTTGAGCGCCGCGAGGACGCGGGAACCGCGAGGATTGAACTAATTTCTCCGACGACACAATCCTGTGAGATTTGTTCGTTGCGTCGTACAATTCAATCCTGCGTCGAAATTGCCTTTTTTCCCCTCGACAAATCGGGTTTTTCTTATGCCGTAACTAATCGTTTTCGCAATTACCGCGAGCGTGATAAGTTTGCTCATGAACGAGGTGAGCAATGATCAAAGCTCGTTGGTCGTTAATCTTGGTTGCAGTGACGCTGCTCGGTGTTGTGTTGATAGCCGAGGCGCAGCAGTCGGCGAAGGTCCCGCGTATAGGATTTCAGCTCGACGCGCCTGCTTCTGCTATGACCGCTCGCATCGAAGGCTTCCGCCAAGGTCTCCGCGAGATCGGGTACATTGAAGGTAAGAACATCATCATCGAGTGGCGCTCTTCAGAAGGAAAAATCGAGCGTCGCAATGAACTTGCCGCCGAGCTCGTGCGTCTGAAGGTCGACGTCATCGTCTCCGCTGGGCCGACGATAACCCGTGTCCTCAAAGAAGCAACTTCTACGATACCGATCGTCATGGGGCAAGATACCGATCCCGTCGGCAACGGGTTCATCGCCAGTCTGGCGAAACCTGGCGGGAACATCACTGGATTGGCGGCTCTGGCACCGGAGATGAGCGGCAAACAACTGGAGCTCCTGAAAGAGATCGTTCCCAAACTTTCGCGTGTGGCTATCATCGGCAATTCGACCAACCCAGGCGACGCACAAGTTTTACGAGAGACGGTACTCGCCGCCGGATCCTACGACATCTATCTTCGATATCTGGACGTCCAAGATCCCAAGGATATTGAGCCGGTGGTCCGAGCCGCCGCCAAGGGGCGCGCCCATGCGCTTCTGGTGCTGGGGAATCCCATCCTCAATCTCCAGCGCCAACAAGTTGTCGACCTTGCGGCAAAGCATCGGCTGCCGGCGGCCTATGCCAGGCCGGAATATGTCGACGCCGGCGGACTCATGACCTACGGCACGAACTATCCCGAATTGTTCCGCCGCGCCGCGACGTATGTCGACAAGATATTGAAAGGCGCCAAGCCCGCTGATCTCCCAGTCGAGCAACCGACGAAATTCGAGTTCATCATTAATCTTAAAGCTGCCAAGCAGATCGGCCTGACCATCCCGCAGTCCGTACTGTATAGAGCGGATAAAGTGATCAAGTGATGCCAGGAAAAACAAACAGCGACGCCAGGATTGAACTGAATTCTCCGTCTACTAAATCCTGTGAGATTTGTCCGTTGCGTCGTTCAGTTCAATCTCAGGCTAAAAATCTGGTTTTTCCACTCGACGGAATACCTTTCGCCTTCTGTCGTAAATGTCACTTTTCTCTGCTACCTTCCGCGTAATGCGCACATGGTGTCTGCAATGAAAAAAGCTGGTGTCTTGTCAATCCTGTTCGTAGTGATCCTACTTGCTGTTGCAGTCATAGCCGAGGCGCAGCAGCCGAAGAAAGTGGCGCGGATATGTTTTCTGGGAGCGAGCAATGCTTCTACTGAAACAATTTACGTGAAGCCATTTCGTGATCGTTTACGCGAGATCGGTTACGTCGAGGAGCAGAACTTCACAATCGAGTACCGGTTCTCGGAGGGGAAGGTTGATCGGTTGCCAGACCTCGCCGCCGAGCTAGTCCGTCTCAACTGCGACGTTATCGTTACCACTGGGACTGAAGCGGCGGAGGTTGCTAAAAAAGTGATCAAGACGATCCCCGTTGTAATGGCATTCGGCGCGGATGCCGAAAGGCGTGGCATCATCGCGAGCCTCGCACACCCCGGTGGAAACATCACGGGGCTGACCTCTATTAACACCGAACTAAACGGAAAACGGCTTGAACTGCTCAAGGAAATAATTCCAAAACTCTCGCAGGTGGGATATCTCTGGAGTCCGACCAATCCAGAGGCGGACTATGCGATGAAAGAGACAGAGACTGTGGCTCGGTATTTACGGTTAGGGATCCAATCCTTAGAGGTGAAAGGGCCTGACGACATCGAAAGGGCATTTCAAGCTGCAACAAAGAAGCGTGCTCAGGCGCTTATGTTGGGCGGCGGCGGCGGGTTCCTCAGCTCTCACCAAAAACGGATCGTAGAGCTAGCGGCAAAGAATCGGCTTCCAGGCGTGTATCCCAACGTTCGGTACGTTGAGGCAGGTGGACTGATGACTTACTCAGAGGATCGTTCAGAGATGCTCCGGCGCGCCGCTGAGATCGTGGATAAGATTCTCAAGGGGACAAAACCCGCTGACATACCGGTGGATCGGCCCAAGAAATTCGATTTCGTCATCAATCTCAAAGCGGCAAAGCAGATAGGCTTGACGATTCCGCCGGAGGTGCTCGCCCGAGCGAATAGGCTGATCAAATGATGGCAGAAAACCAAGCGGCGCTGCCAGGATTGAACTGAATTCTCCGACGATTCAATCCTGTGAGATTTGTCCGTTGCGTCGTTCAGTTCAATCCTAGCGGTAAATTGTACACGAAGGAGAAGCAAACCAATTAAAGTTACATTGATTCATAACCCATCCGCCGGTGACGACTCACAGCCTACAGGTGATCGGATTACCGATATGATCCAGGCCGCGGGCCATAAGGTCAAATATTATTCTTCTAAAGACAATGATTGGAAAAAGGCGCTGAAGAAATCCACAGATATTATCGCTGTTGCCGGCGGAGACGGCACCGTTGGAAAAGTTGCCCGCCGAATGGTCGGCAATCCGACTCCGATTGCGATTCTCCCTCTGGGCACCGCCAATAATGTCGGTCACAGCTTGGGGTTGACCGGAAGGGCTTTAGACCCCCTCATTGCCGACTGGGATTCTGCGCGCCGAGTCAACTTTGACGTAGGCGAGGTGGATGGGCCATGGGGTTCATATTACTTCATTGAAGGTTTTGGATTCGGTCTGTTTGCCTCGACAATGTTGAAGCTGGAGCAACGCAACCATCCCCTCCTGGCAGCTGATGTTCGCCGCGACGACGAAATTGAGAGAGTCCTCGCCATTCTAAAGGAACGGCTAGAAAAACACACTCCGAAGAAACTTTCGGTGCTTTTGGATGATGAGGATCTGTCGGGCGATTACATTCTGCTGCAGGCATTGAATATACGATATGTCGGTCCAAACCTGGATCTCGCTCCGACTGCGGACACCAACGATGGTCTGCTCGAGGTCGTTCTGCTTGTTCACGGAGAAGAAAAGAAACTGAGCCGATATCTCACGCACTGCATACGTGGACGGAATGTCGATGCGAAGCTTACCGTGCAACGCGGCCGACATCTACAAATCGAATGGGACGGGTCTCCGGTTCACATTGATGATAAGCCGTGGTCAAATGACGATCGCAAGAAAAAGAAGCAGTCCAAAATCATCGATGTTAGAATCGGGGCTCATTCGATTTCCTTCTTGTGCCCACAAAAGACGCGGCGACGGCTGACGAGATCAGAGCGAAAAGACTCGAAATCTTAGATTTTAAAGAGTGCCTCCGGAATAGGTGCCGGCTCACGCCCCGTCTCCGCTGGCCTCCGCTCTCAATGAGGAGATAATACGATTCGGGCTATCGTCGCTTGCTGGAAAACAGGCAGCGACTTCAGTATTGTTACTGAAATCATGACTGATCACAGAATCCTAAACCCGGGAAGCAACTGCTGGGATATTTGCGAGGCCAACAAGACGGGTTTGCTCGTAGACGCGCGCGACTACACACTGGAATATTGCGGGGAATCAATTGGCGGCTAACGTGATCGCCGCTCACCTAGAGAAATTCGCAAACTCGAACAAGTGATAGGAAAGTCCTGGCTTCCGTGGCGGGTGGCTTCGAGGAGATGTCGTAGACGACGCGGTTGACGCCGCGGACATGGTTGCTGATGCGGTTGGAGATGCGCGCGAGAGCCGCATCTATTTCCCCTCTGCATTGGGAAAGCCAAAAGCCTCGACCGCCTGCGCCATCCACTTCGCGGAGTTGTGAAAAGTCTCGAAGTCGTTGACGCAAAGCTTTTTACCTTTGAGCAACCTGGACAGGTGGCTTCCCGGCGAATGAACCGACGCTACTTGGGGGTAGTACTTATCGACCAAATTCTGTCCCTCAGGACTGGCCTCATGCTCGAGGAGCAACAGCGCGGCATACGGATGCGGGGCCGAGCTCAGTATCGTCTCAAAGCTAGAGTCCCGGACCGGCACCGGCTCGATGATCTTGAGCTGCAGCGCGCCCGCGCGATCTTTCTGCATCGCTCTTACGACCGACTGGTAGTGGATGGCAAAGTGAAGCGAATATTCTCCCGACTGGATCGCGCTAATGCCCCTGCTGTTGCCACGAAACCATACCGGCTCTTGGTCGCGTAACCCTCTCGCTAGCTTCATCGTCCACTCTGGGCCAAGGCCTTCTTTCGGGCATGCGGGAAAAGCCGCGAAGACATGGGGACGGAGATCGACCAGGAATTTTTTTCCCTTGAACTCAGGCTTAAGAAAATCCTCCCACCTGTTAGGGACCTTGTCCTCTGAAATGAGATTTTTGTTGTAAACCGGCACGCTGATACCTGTCGTAAGAGATACGAAGTTGCGATGCTGCGGGTCGATCATCTTGGGCGAAATCTTCAGGATCCCGTGCTCTGCCATTCCAAGAATGTCAAACTTTTTTGCAAAAGGAGGATACTCCGGATAGAAATCGGTTGAGACATTGGCAATGTCCCACTCGCGGACAGTGCCCGCCTTCATTTCCATCACGAAGCGCTGGGCGGCATCGGGTCCTTGGATGTCGACCATTTCAACGGCGAGGAAGGGATATTTTTTCCTGAAACTTTCTATCAGGTGAGGATGTACATCGTTCTCTAAGCTGCTGAGCGATTTAACTCGGCCTTCCTTTCTGGCCTTAGCGACAATTGCATCGCGGCTGGTTTCAAAGATGTAGCCTTTGGCCTCAGCGTCTTTTTTGGCCTTCAACAGGGAGGGATTTATGTCAGCGGCCAGGCTACTCGTGGCGAGCAACCACAAGCCGAGAAAAAAGCCGGATTTAACTCTTTTGAAAGAGCTGGCATCCATACTTTACCTCCTGAGGATCAAGGGTTCCAGGCCTACGATAGACTCTCCAATCAACTGCTCGTTGATGCTACAGAATTCCTTATTACGGCGTAGCTCTGGCCGTCAAGAAGGCCGCGGGACCGGGTTATTTAATCTCTATGGGTCTAATTCCCCGCAGCTTGCTGCGGGGTAGTTCATTCTATCCGAGCGAAGCATTTTTGCTTCGCCGGAAAACACAAAAGCTACCTTTTCTTGTCCTTCTGAACCCGAAACTCGAGCGACTTCTCGGAAAAGCGTTCTGTGTTCGATAAATCTCGCAGATCATTACATGTCCGCAGATTGGCACCCTACTTGCGGCCTAAGTTGCTGCGGCAATTGACGCGATATCTCGACTATGAGATAAACCGTGGCGTCTGAGCTTTCGCCGTCCGCGAGCCTATTGCTTGTCCGTAGTTGTTATGGGAGACCTCGATTCCACCGAATGTGCTGGCGAGAGCGGATAAAGTCATTAAGTAATTTCGGATTGCGGATTTCGAATTTCGGATTGAGGGAAAAACAATGAAACGAGTTCGAATGGACTCTTTGCAGGTTCATCTAAAATCCGCACTCCGCAATCTCAAATTCGCAATCCTGATCGGCGCCATGCTCTTTGCGCTTTGCGTGTCTGCCGAGGCGCAGCAGCCGGCGAAAGTCGCTCGCATAGGTTTCCTGGATGGGAGCACTGCTTCTGGTATCGCGGTCCTCTCGGAGGCGTTCCGACAAGAGCTGAGCAAGCTTGGATGGATAGAGGGGAAGAATATCGCGATCGAGTACCGGTTTGCAGAGGGAAAAGGCGCTGAGCGTTTGGCTGAGCTTGCGGCGGACTTGGTTCGTCTCAATGTTGATTTGATCGTGACCACAGGGGACCCACCGGCGTTAGCGGCGAAGAAAGCGACTACTACCATCCCCATCGTGCTGGCGAACTCTGTGGACCCCGTGGGTTCGGTCATGTTGCCAGTCTGGCGCGGCCAGGAGGGAATGTCACTGGATCATCGTCCTTAGGGACTGAGCTAAACAGCAAAAGGCTAGAGGTACTCAAGGACGCGATCCCCAAGCTCGCCCGAGTTGGCCTTCTGCGGACGTCGTCGATCAGCCCCCAACTGAAAGAGATCAGGCCTGCGGCTCTGGCGCTGAAGCTAAAATTGGAGGAGATAGAAACTCAACCCGATGCCAAAGGTTTAGAGAGCGCCTTTCAAACCGCGAAGCAGAAGCAGGTGGGCGGGATTATGACGATCAGCAGTCGCACTTTTTTCGCCGAAAGAAAGCGCATCGTCGAGCTTGCCGTCAAGCATCGGTTGCCGGCTATTTACTTCCAGAAGGAGTTTGTCGATGAGGGCGGCCTTATGTCCTATGGGGCGGACTTCGATGACCTCTTTCGGCGCGCGGCTGTTTACGTGGACAAGATCTTGAAAGGCGCCAAACCGGCTGATTTGCCGGTGCAGCAGGCGACGAAGTTTGAGTTTGTGATCAACTTGAAGGCGGCGAAACAGATCGGACTGACCCTTCCGCCCAGGGTACTGGAGCGGGCGGACAAGGTGATTAAGTGATGGAAGAAAACAAAGCTGCGCTGCCAGGATTGAATTGAATTCTCCATCTACTCAATCCTGTGAGATTTGTCCTTTGCGTCGTTCAGTTCAATCTCAGGCTAAAAATCTGGTTTTTCCACTCGACGAATACCTGTTGTCTTTCGCCGTGTAAATCACACTTTCCTTTATCTCCATCCGCGTGATACATAACGCTCGAAATGAGGTGCGCAATAAGGTGAGGGGGGCGAGTGTCATGTGTCGAGTGACGAGTGGGAAGAGGCAAAGAAAAATATGAAGAGAAAAATCACCGTCCTTGCTCTTTGCGCCATGCTCTTTGCGCTTAGCTTTCCCGCCACGGCGCAGCAGCCGAAGAAGGTCCCGCGAATAGGCTATCTATCGAATACCAATCCAGCCAGTGAGTCCGCCCGTTCCGAGGCCATTCGGCTGGCTCTGCGCGAGTTGGGATACATAGAAGGCCAGAATATCGCCATCGAGTACCGATATGCGGAAGGGAAAGTCGATCGCTTCCCTGAGCTTGCAGCCGAGCTGGTGCGTCTCAAAGTTGATATCATCGTGGCGGTAGGGGACAGGGGATCGGGGCAGCCAAGAAAGCGACCAAGACGATTCCCATCGTTATGGCGAGCAGTGGGATCGATCCTGTCGAGGCAGGCTACATTGAAAGCCTTGCCCGTCCCGGCGGCAACGTAACCGGCCCTACGAGCTTTGGCACGGAAATTGGCGGTAAGCGACTGGAGCTGCTCAAAGAAGCGGTTCCCAAACTTGGCCGTGTGGCGGTTCTCTACGATCCGACCAGTCCGACCAGTGTACGCGAGGTGAAAGAGGATCTCCCGGTCGCGGCGCGTGCACTGCGGTTGACTATTCAGCCTTGGGAGGTACGAGCTGCGGACGGTTTCGAGAAGGTATTCGCTGCGCTAAACAAGGAGCGCCCGGACGGACTCTATTTTCCCGCGGGTCCGCTTGTGAATGCGAACCGGAGACGGATTCTGGGCTTTGCGTTAAAGAGCCGACTACCGTCGATGTACAGCACCAGAGCACCTGTAGATGCCGGTGGACTCATGTCCTACGGGGCGGACATCGCGGACAGCTACCGGCGCGTCGCATATTACGTGGACAGAATCCTGAAGGGAGCCAAGCCTGCCGATCTGCCGGTCGAGCAGCCGACGAAGTTCGAGTTAGTGATCAATCTCAAGACGGCGAAGCAGATCGGCCTAACAATTGCGCAATCTATGCTGTATAGAGCGGATAAAGTGATCAGATGACAGAGGTCGGAGATCAGAGGGCAGCAGTCAGAAATCAGAGGGTAAAAATTCGCCGCCGAGGCACGGAGCGCTTTCTCTGTGCCCTCTGTTCCTCTGTGGTTAAACCGATCTCCGATATCCGAGTTCTGATCTCTGGTCTAGGCGCCATGCTCTTCGCGCTTAGCTTGCCGGTTGCGGCGCAGCAGCCGGCGAAGGTCTGGCGCATCGGCGTGCTGGTTTCAAGCTCGTCCGCTGCGGGGCCACAAGAGCCCATTACGCCCCTTCCGCTTTCCGTGGATCTTGATCCGAAACGGGTGGCACTCGGAGAACGGTTGTTTAACGATGTGCGACTGTCTCGCGACAATACGAAATCCTGCGCTGCTTGCCATCCGTTAGACCAAGGCGGCATGGACGGCCGCCGCAGTGCCAGCTCTGCCAACGATTCGTCGCCCGCTCGCAATACCCCGACAATTTTTAATGTGGGATTTAATGCCTCTTTTAATTGGGACGGCATCGCCCAAACCTTAGAGGCCCAAGCCGAGATCGTTCTGTTGAGTCCGAGATTGATGAACACGACTTGGCCGGAGCTCCTCACTAAGTTGCGCGCTGATGCGGACTACGTTGCCCGGTTCAACAACGCTTACCCCGAAGGCCTGACGCGAGCCAACGCGTTGGCCGCTCTAGCTACCTTCGAGCGGTCCTTGTTGACGCCCAATGCTCGTTTCGATCGCTATCTGCGCGGTGAGCGGCACGCGCTGACGGAGGCGGAGCAGCAGGGCTACGGACTGTTCAAATCCTACGGCTGCGTGGCCTGCCATCAGGGAATGAATATCGGCGGCAACATATACCAGAAATTCGGCGTTTTTGCGGAGGCCAGTGGCGCGGAAATCCCCGGCGCCCCCGTCGACTTGGGGCGCTATGCCGTGACCAAGGCGCCGCGCGACCGGGAGGTGTTCCGCGTGCCGAGCCTGCGCAATGTGGCGGCCACCGGCCCATACTTTCACGATGGACGCGCGCAGACGCTTGAGGACGCCGTGAGGACGATGATCAGAGTTCAGTTGGGAAGGACGCTGACCGCAGAGGAGATTAGGTTGATCATACAGTTTTTGCATACCTTAACCGGAGAATATCAAGGACGGCCTGTCGGAGCGCCAGGGAAGAAGAGACAGTGACAAGTATAGTTAGATTGTGGAAGCCTTTGTCGATCGTGGCGGGCCTCCTGCTGCTGCTTACCTACTTGCTCATCCAGAGCAGGAACCCAGACCTCGCTCGGCGGGCACGCATGCAAGAGGCATTGCAGAATTTGCAACTGCATGACACGGAGCTGACCCGCGACGTATTGCTTGCGCGCGCCGGGCTACTTTCCAATTATGATTCGTTGCCGCGGATCGGTCAGCAGCTCTCCCAGATAGCGGATGCGCTGCGCGCCGAGATTACGACCGTATCGGGCGCGGCGCCAAAGGAAATGGGCAAGCACGCGGAGGCCTTGACGGCCGCGTTGCAACAGAAGCTAACTCTGGTCGAGTACTTCAAATCAGACAACGCCCTGCTGCAAAACTCTTTGAGGTATTTCACACATACCGGGCAGAACATCGGCAAACAGTTCAAAGCGGAGCAAAACGTGGCGGCAGAAATCGCTGCCGTCTCGCACGTACTGGTGCGCTTCATACACACGTCGGAACTCGGCGCGGGCAAAGAGGCAGAGGCAGCGCTCAGTCGTTTGTCAGCTAACCCGCGCATGCAGCGAGGTCTCGACACGCTAATCGCACATGGTTGGCTGATTGTGGAGATGCTTCCTCGAGTCGATACCCTCTTGCGCCAGATCATCGCCGCCCCCACGACGGCCCATGCAGATGCCCTCCAGAATGCCGTGCTCCAGTATGCCAACAGTGTCGAAGCGCGCGCGCAACTGTTTCGAGTGCTGCTGTACCTCGTAGCCGTCATCCTGCTTGGCTATTTGTTTTACCAGTTTGCGCGACTGCGCTCGAATGCCCGGGACTTGCGCCGGGCCAATACCGACCTAGAGAGAGAGATGGGGGAGCGCCAGCAGGCTGTCGCCGCCTTGCGCGCCAGCGAAGAACGCTTCCGTGCCATCACAGAATCAGCCAATGACGCCATCATTTCCGCCGATAGCTCGGGAAACATCGTCTCTTGGAACGCCATGGCAGAGGCGATCTTTGGCTACACGGCGGAGGAAATTCTGGGCACTCCTTTCACGCGTCTGATACCCACCCGCTACCATTTGGCTCACCTTGAGCGCTTCAGGCAATGGTCTACCACCGGCTCTTCTCGCTTGGTTGGCACTACGGTGGAATTCTCCGGTGTCCGCAAAGACGGCAGTGAGTTCCCGCTGGAGATTTCACTCTCAACCTGGTCGACGGCGCACGACAACTACGTGACCGGCATTATCCGTGACCTGACCGCCCAAAAACAGTTGCAGGAAACCACCCGCCAGCAGGAGCTGCAGCTCATCCAGGCCAATAAGATGACCGCCTTGGGCACGCTGGTCTCGAGCGTGGCGCACGAAATCAACAATCCGAACCAGGTCGTGTTGATGAACTCAAGGGTACTGGCGCAAGCGTGGGATGACGCTATGGGCAACTTGGATGACTATGCGCAGGAACACGGGGCATTTTCACTTGGCGGATTACCTTATAGCGAAATGCGCCGCACCGTACCCACGCTGGTTCGAGACGTACACGACGGCGCGCGACGGATCGAGCGCATCGTTGACGACCTCAAGCATTTTTCGCGACCGCGCGGACGAGGGGCTCATACCGCCTTACAGTTGAACGAAGCGGTCGAGCGCGCGCTACGCTTGCTCGCCCATCTGATCAAGAACCGCACGGATCGCATGCACGTCGGTCTTGCGCAGGGATTGCCGTCCTTGCCGGGAGATGCGCAGCACGTGGAGCAAATCGTCGTCAATCTTCTGACCAACGCCGTGGAGGCGTTGCCTGACAGGAAACACGGAATCACCGTGACGACATCCTTCGACGCCAGCAAGGGCTATGTGGTACTCGAGGTGCGCGACGAAGGTGTCGGCATTCCGCCGGAGCATCTGGCACGCTTGTGCGATCCTTTTTTCACCACCAAGCAAGACAGCGGAGGGACAGGGCTTGGTTTGGCCATCACCTCTTCTCTCGTCCGCTTGCACGGTGGCCGACTCACTTTTGATTCCGAGCCGGGCAAAGGCACGCGCGCCCGGGTCGCCTTTCCCTGCCCTAGCGAGGAAAAGTCGAGTCTCCCCAACTTGTCGCCTGCTAGAGAGGAGAAGCCGATCCTATGAAAGACGTTTCCAATATGCCGGTTCTGTTGGTGGATGACGATACCCCGGTGCTGCACAGCGCGAGCATCGTGCTGCGCTCTTCGGGCCTGGTGCACGTTCTCACTGTCGACGATAGTCGCTCCGTAATGCCGCTACTGGCGGAACGGGACATCGGGGCGTTGCTGCTCGACCTCACGATGCCCCATCTATCCGGGCATGCGCTCCTGGAGCAAGTTACCGAAGATCATCCGGATATTCCGGTCATTGTTATGACGGCGACGAACGATCTCCAGACCGCGGTGCAGTGTATGCAAGATGGCGCCGTCGACTATCTGGTCAAGCCGGTGGAAGAAAACCGCCTGGTATCGTCTGTTAAGCGCGCATTAGAGATCCGCATGTTGCGTGCGGAGGTGTTGTCCCTGAAAGAGCGTCTCCTGACGGATACGCCGCATCAGCGCGAAGCCTTCGCCGAAATCATCACGCAGAGCAAGGAAATGTTTGCGATCTTTCGCTATATCGAGGCTGTTTCGCCGTCACCGCAGCCGGTCTTGATTACCGGTGAAACTGGCACGGGCAAGGAACTGGTTGCTCGAGCGCTTCATCGGCTCTCGGCACGCCCGGGAGAGCTTGTCACCGTCAATGTGGCGGGCCTGGACGATACTCTGTTCTCGGATACCTTGTTCGGTCATACGAGGGGTGCGTTTACCGGCGCCGATCAGGCGCGGGACGGCTTGATGACGAGCACAGCAGAGGGCACCCTGTTTCTCGACGAGATCGGCGACCTTTCAGTCTCTTCGCAGGTCAAGTTGCTGCGTCTCCTCCAGGATGGCACCTTTTATCCTGTCGGCGCGGATCGGCCACGCCAGAGCTGTGCCCGGATCGTCTGCGCCACGAATTGTGATATCACGCGGAGCGTTAGCGCAGGGACGTTTCGCAAAGACGTCTATTACCGACTGCGGACCCACCATCTCCATCTGCCGCCGTTGCGTGCCCGTAGGGGCGACCTTTCTTTATTGATCAATCACTTTGTTGACAAGGCGGCTCGCGTCCTCGGCAAACCTATGCCGACGGTGCCGCTGGCGCTCTGTCAGTTGCTCAAGACCTATAGTTTCCCAGGGAACGTGCGCGAGTTGGAAGGGTTGATCTTCGACGCGGTTGCCCGCCACGAGGGGACGATCCTGTCGCTGCAAAGCTTCAAAGAAGCCATTGCCGGCAAGTCGGACCTCGCCGCGGCCCAGCAGCCGGAGGAGCCGTCCACCGGGCTGGTCGCGTGGTCTCCTGATCGGCTCCCCACGCTCAAAGAGGCCGAGGACGCGTTGATCGCTGAGGCGCTGAGCCGAGCGGACGGCAATCAGGGCGTGGCCGCCGGGCTCCTCGGCGTATCGCGGCAAGCCCTAAATAAACGCCTGCGCCGCCGTGACCAACCGGAACTCTCTGCCGAACCGCCAGAATAGCGGGCGTTGCGCCAGCCCTCCGCAATTCCGCGCGCGCCGGCTATGACCTTGGGTCTCAAGTTTCTCGCGCGTTCCCTTGTCGCTCTTTGTCGCAGGGGCGAAGGTGGCCACTGGATAGGCAAGCACTCGCCACTACCTTGGCAGCGAAGCTGTTCTGAGTGCGGCTCCACACACCCGGTGGCAACATCACTGGCCTAACGAGCATTAGCGGAGAGCGGCGGAAAGCTTCTGGAGCTGATCAAAGATACTAAGCCGATGACGTTCCGAAGCTCGTTAGCTCGTCCCGTTGTCAACTGAATCAAGTTTGCTACTCCCCGGGTAGCAAGGTTGCGACGGTTCTTGACAATACCCTTCACTCATAAGTTGCGATTTTTACGGACTTCTATTCGTGGCACGCGCGTTGCTCTAGAGGCGGGCCTATGATTAGAAAAATCGTGGTGCTTCTCCGGAATGATTTTTGACCGTATTCGGTTCGATGAATCCCGCACCGTCCTCCTCGAGGAGCTCGAGGGCACAATGCTTAGGCTACACCAGTAAACAGGTGGATCTAGTCACGATACATTCTTGAATGGCATCCAAGAGGTCTGGGTTCGACTCCCATCATCGGTCGGTTCCGTCTGGTCTATTCCTGATATTGAGTGTCGTGTTTTTGGAAGGAGAGTTATGAAACGTTCTTGTCAATATTGCGGGGAGTTGATTGTAGGTAGCGCCTATCGGGTTACGAGCGAAGATGAAGGCATTAGGCTGCTTGATATGATTGTTTGCTCCCTCTGTTTTATGGCGGCGAAAAGGCTTCGGCTCCATGCGGAGGAAATCAATGTCAGAAGCAAAATCCCTTTGGCTCGAAGTACCCATGAACAAGAATGACGAATCAATGCACTCAACTTATTCACCTTATAGGCAAACCCGACCGGATCAGGGTTTACGAGATCAAAACCGTTCCGTCGAAAGCGGAACGCTCAATATTACGCAACCTCATTCTGGGGAGAATCTTCGCGCAAAGTCGTGGTGGGCGGTCACCTATCGAGCAATACTTCTGACCCTTCTGGTTCTGGCGGCTTTGACATGGTCGCAGTCTGACTTCAGCGGGCGGGAGATTCCAGACTGGAAACCCGTTCTTGCACTCGCGGATGCGGCGGGGGCAAAGGGCGATCTGTATTACGCGAAGCATTTGTATTTGCAAGCGGGGATGTTCGCAGTCTGGCGCGACGATTGGGCAGGGTTACTCGCCGCCGCCTATGGGATTAAAACGCTGGAAAGGGAAAGAGGTCCTTATTCCTCGACAAATGCGCTTCTTCTTCGCGCGATGGTCGCAGCCGAGAAGAGGCAAAGTCGATCAGGGCTTGTTGCGGTCGCAAAAGCGTTTGCAGCGCTTGGGGAGGACAAAGTCGCCTCCATGGTCCTGTCGCGCGTCGGGAAGAACTGGGTCGAAGAAACTAACGACTCGGCTGATATCGTTTCGCCTGGCTGTTGGGACAAGTAAACGAGAAACAGTTGTCGAAAGCAGAGAAAATGGATTTTGCAAAATGAGATTTAGTTAGGAGATAGAGGAATTTTATGAATGAGTTTTTGTTGCTTGCGATCGTTATCATCTATCTAGCGATGAACCAACTCTACAGTAAGCCAAAGAAGAATTATTTAATCGCGAGCCGGAGAATCGAATGAGCTTCGAGAACATTCGCTCACGTTTAATAGGAAAGCACGAATAACCCATATGAAATAAGAAAGGAAGAAGAAATGAATACCATAGTTACAACGAAAATTGAGGAAGTCGAAAATAACCATCCCCGCCTAGGGGGCTCGATAGAGCATGCAATCATGAAGAGGCATGTACCTTTAACTCACGTACTCGCGTTTGGCTTGTTGTTCATGACGTTGCTAGTCCCAGTCCGCCAGGCTGCGCACGCGCAGGGCAACTCATCCAAGGACTTTGTTGCGCCGGCTGTGTTCCAGGCGGCAGGGTCAACGGCCGACTCGATTCAGGGGACGGTCGCTGCATTCCGCACTGCTCTGGGCGATCCCAACAACGGCAATAACCCACCGCCGCTCGACAGAAGCGGTCGCCGCGAGATCAACTGGGACGGCGCCAACCCCCCCAATGTTCTGGATACCACAGCCCCGGTAACGCCGTTCAATGTGTTCTTAAACACACGCGGTGGTCAGTTCACGACACCGGGGATAGGCCTTTCACAGGCTCCCGCATCGGGCGGGCCTCAGGGCGGCCTTGAGGCGCTCTTTAACAATCCGACCTACGGCACCACTTTCAGCGCCTTCAGCCCGTCGCGGTTGTTCACTCCAGTGGGCAGCAACATCACCGAAGCTTCGTTCTTCGTGCCCGGCACCAATGGAGCTATACCAGCAACGATCACCGGATTCGGCGCGGTCTTCACAGACGTTGACCAGCCGGATGGGAGCGGACCTGGAAAGAAGAAAGGAAACCGCGGCGCTAGCACGCTGATGGAGTACTTCGACGCGTACGGCAAGCTTTTGTTCAGCAGTTTCGTTCCGGCCTCGCCGGGCGATGCGAGCCTTACTTTCTTCGGCATCGTGTTTGAGGATGCGCGCATCGCGCGGGTCCGGATCACAACCGGCGACGTTGCTCCGGGGCCGGATGATGATGGGAAGAACGACATCGTTATGATGGATGACTTTATCTACGGCGAGCCACAGCCTTTAAATTAATGGAGCACCTTTAGCTGAGCACAACCTGCGCAGATGGGAAAATACCGTCAGGGTCATTGTCATGGTACGGCAGCAGGCACAAAGATCCAAGGACAATGACCCTGACCTGCCGGTGGAGCAGCCGACGAAGTTCGAGCTGGTGATCAATCTCAAGACGGCTAAGCAGATCGACCTGACCATTCCGCAATCTATGCTGTATAGAGCCGATAAGGTGATCAAGTGAGAAGTGGGGCGAGTGTCGAGTGTCGAGTAGAGAGGGCAGAGAAAAACATGAAGAGAGAAATTACCGTCCTTGCGCTGAGCGCCATGATCTTTGCGCTTTGCTTGCCCGCCGAAGCGGCGTAGAGAGAAACGCGTTAGATAGTTTTCCAAAATGTTAGCGGGCAGCGACGCTGTCTAGAGGGAGCGGCAGGGGTTTGGTTAGAGAAATGACGAAAATCTGAGATTTCTTTGCCTTTCCGATACCGTTGCCTTCAGCATCATCTTTACTTTCTTCGCTGTCGAAGTCGTTGTCGTTGGCGACGGCGATGGTATGCCGGTCGAGCACTGCGATTCCTTCGATCTTCTCGGGCATGCCGGATAGAGAACTCAAATCGAGCACGAGCGACTTGGGTAGAACGCGCACTTGCGCACTCGCCGGATCGTGGAGCGCTTCAAGAGCGGGAGCCGTCTTCGCGTCGTCCCATCGAGTGTTAAGAATGTTCGTCGCTTTACTCATGTCCACGCTGTAAAGTTTCGCCACGCGGTCCGTCCGCTCAAGCACGAGAAGTGTGGTTGGGTTGAGAAAGGCTACTCCCGAGAGTTTCATCTCATCAGGGCTGTTCCTGGGATTAGAGTCGAATTCGCTCGACGCGTCGAATCGATAGGTATACTCGGCTGTGACTTTCTCGGCGGCGATGTCGAACACAAGCACCCGGGTGTTGCGCGAAGCGTTTCCGGTCTTTCCGTCAGGATTGAGCAGCGGGCTTTGGAGCACGATATAGAGAGTCTTCTCATCGTTGCTTAGCGCCAGCCCCTCGAAGCCTCGGTTTATCTTTGTCTTCCCATAGATCGCCGGCAACACGTTGGCGACGGGATAGTCCGTATCCTCGATCTTGAGCCCCTCGGGGATGTAGCGCTTCAGCACCTTGCCGGTTCGATCCACGTGGACAAGTGAAGGCCCATACTCTTCGACGATCCAGAAGTCACCAGCGGTCGTGCGGACGAGCCCTTCAGTATCAAGACCGTTAGGATTGAAATTTAGCAATTCCTGAGCGGAGTAGTCGTATGGCGTCTCGTTCATCCCTTTCAAATTCGGCAGTCCCGTCACGGCCTTCCCCGATTGGCCGACGATGGGTAGGGCTTCCAAAATACCAACCTCTTTGCCTTGGGTTTTGACTCTGAGGATCGTCGGATTGAATTCCGGCACCAAAAAAGTACGGCGGCTCGTCCCATCCACTTTGATCTGACCATTAGGTCCGCGGTCGGTCACCATCCAAAACTCATCGCGCGGATCTTTCGGCCCGCGCCCTAGATCGCTACCGACCGACCCCAGAAGAATTTTGCGATGGTCGCCGACACTATCGGGAAGCAACTTGTTGTGAAATTCTTTGATGGGGATGTCCGGAAACGTGTAGATGTCAGTGAGTTTGTCGTCAGCGTAAGATGACTGCGCAACCAGTAAGGCAACCCACACTAGCCAGAGTCCTGCGACGATATTTTTGGGTTTTTTGGCCCCGGATTTAAAGGTCGGCATTCGCTTACGCCTCCGAATTTTGTCTTGTTATGAAAGGGGAATAATCCTTCACACAGATTTTGTCCTGACATTGGGCGACATTCGATTGACACCTTCCCCGGTTAACTCCTTCGTCTTCAGTTACGAGATCTCACAGGGGATGAACGTGAGATCTCGTAACTCGTGAAATCTCACAACTGTTCCGATAATGGTGGATTTCGCTAAGTCAATGGTTTTCCTCAATAAATCCGACGTAGACAAGATGGCACGCGGGCTGCTCTAAGGCATTTCCAGCAACGTCACTTGAGAAGGAGGAAAGGAAAATGCAACACAGTTATTCATACCAATCGGCGCTCGCCGCCTCTGAACGAATCGGCTGGAAAGTGGACGATATCATTGGCGGCGACAAGCAGCTCGACTTCACCAAACCGTTCATGCCGGAATCCTTGGCGCAGGTGAAACAGCTTTCGTTTCTCACTGCCGAGGAACAGCTCACTTTGAATCAGATTCGCGGCCATGAATATCTCGCCATGTTCGGTCTGGTGGAAGAATTTATTCTCCCCTACGTAGTGGATCATGCGCGGCTTCATCTCTCTGGAGATGACTACCGCGCGCGGGCTCTGCTTCAGTTCGCCGGCGAAGAGGCAAAGCACATTCATCTGTTCAAGCGCTTCCGGCAAGAATTCGAGGGCGGGTTCGGCAGCAAATGCGACTTCATCGGTCCCGCCGAAGACATAAGCCGCTTTGTTCTCTCGCACAGTCCTTTGGGTGTCGGAATTGCGATTCTCCATATCGAATGGATCACCCTGAGGCACTACATCGAAGGCGTCAGGGATAATCAGAACCTCGACCCCCAGTTCAAAAGCTTGCTCAAGCACCACTGGCTGGAAGAGTCGCAGCATACCAAGCTCGATACTTTGATCGTCGAGTCGGTCGTGAAGGGTTCTACTCCAAAAGAGATCGATCAGGCCTTTGAAGAGTACGCCGAAATCGGCATGTTCATCGATAACGGCATCAAGCAGCAAGCGGAGTTCGAAGCGGAAAGCTTCGTTCAAGCTACCGGGAGAAAGCTCTCCAAGAGCGAGCGCGAGGAGATGACCAACGCCGTCCTGAAAGGAATGCGCTGGACCTATCTCGGCACCGGCATGACGCATCCGAACTTTCTCGCAACCGTCGAGGAGATCAAGCCGGAAGGAAGAAAGCAAATAGAGGAAATGGCGCCGGCGTTCTGTTAGCGCGCCAAGTTTAAGGTTGGAGGCAAAGTAATTATGACAACTCAAACGTCGAGAGCGAGAGAAGAGCTCAGAGGCACTATCAAAGGGAACATTTTAGTTCCCGGTCAGCCCGATTACGAGGAAGCGCGCCAGATTTGGAACGCCATGATCGATCGGCGGCCCGCGGTTATCGTGCAATGCACGCAGGCTGACGATGTCCCGCCGGTGATCAGGTTTGCGCGAGAAAACGGGCTTGAAATTTCAATTCGCGGCGCCGGGCATAACATCGCCGGAAATGCCCTATGCGACAATGGTGTTACGATCGATTTTTCAAGAATGAAGAACGTTCGCGTGGATTCCAGGAAAAGGCGCGCCTATGTCGAGCCCGGGGCGACCCTCGCGAACTTGGATGAAGCGACTCAGGCGCACGGTCTGGCCACGCCGGTAGGGATCAATTCCACGACAGGCATTGCGGGCTTAACCTTGGGCGGCGGCTTCGGCTGGCTTACTCGCAAATACGGCATGACCATCGACAATCTCATCTCTGTCGACCTGGTCACCGCCGAAGGCAAGAAAATACGAGTAAGTGAAACCGAAAATGCAGATCTTTTCTGGGCGATTCGCGGTGGCGGGGGAAACTTTGGCGTCGTCACTCAGTTCGAATTCCAGCTTTTCCCCGTGGGTCCCGAAATAGTCGCCGGCCTGATCGTTTTTCCGTTCAACCAGGCAAAACAGATACTTACCAAGTATCGTCAATTTGTAAATTCGGCTCCCGAGGAGCTCAATATCTGGGTTGTGCTGCGCAAGGCGCCGCCATTGCCTTTTCTTCCGGAAAATATACACGGCAAGGAAGTTGTTGTGCTGCCTATCTTTTACTCTGGCGCCGTCGCGGAAGCAGAGAAACTCATCGCCCCTGTGCGCGCTTTCGGCAATGCTCACGGTGAGCATATCGGCGCCCAGCCCTATGTTGCCTGGCAAAAAGCATTTGACCCGTTGCTGACACCCGGCGCAAGAAACTACTGGAAGTCCCATAACTTCACCGAGCTTGCCGACGGAGCGCTGAACTCCGTTATCGAGTTTGCCGGGAAGCTCCCCTCCCCGCAGTGCGAGATTTTCATAGGACTGTGTGCCGGCGCGCCGAATCGCATCGCTCCCAACGCAATGGCCTACGGCCACCGGGACGCGAAGTTCGTCTTGAACGTCCACGGGCGATGGGATGACGCGAAGGATGACCAGAAGTGTATTGGGTGGGCGCGCGAGTTTTTTAACGCCAGTGCGCCTTATGCGTCGGCCGGCGCTTACGTAAACTTTATGACCGCGGAGGAGGGCGACCGTGTCGCCGCGGCTTACGGATCCAACTATGATCGCCTGGTGGAGATCAAGAGACGCTACGATCCCGAAAATGTTTTTCATTTGAATCAGAACATCAAACCTTGAAGAGAATGTCGTCATGGAAGGATTTTTACTCTTCGCCCTCGTAGTTTTCTATGTGGCTATTTCTTATGGTGACTCATAGAACCAGCGCGAAGTCATTTGGACGACAAAGCGTGCGTGATCGTTTTCGCCTGGAGCTTCGAGCCGAATAAAACAAAATGTCTATGAAGGAGAACCGACTATGATCAAGCCAATAATCAAAACCGTAACGCCATCAAATGCGGATCAAGCCGTCGGCACGGTCGTGCTCGCGTTTAGTGCGGATCCCGTGGCCCGCTGGTTTTATCCCGACCCGCATCAATATTTGCTCCATTTACCGAGCTTCGTACGGGCATTCGCTGGCAAGGCGTTTGAATACAAGAGCGCTTACCAGATTGATGGATACTCAGGCGCGGCACTTTGGCTTCCGCCGGACGTACACCCTGACGAAAACGCTCTGACCGCGTTGCTTCAACGCACGATTCCAGAGGAGAAACAACAAGAGATCTTTGCCTTTATCGAGCAGATGGATAGCTCCCATCCGTCCGAACCTCACTGGTATTTGCCCATGATCGGGGTAGACCCGGCCAAACAAGGCAATGGCTATGGCTCGGCGTTGTTGAAACATGCGCTTGAACGGTGCGATGGCGAGGGCAAACTCGCCTATCTCGAATCGTCGAGCCCAAAAAGTGTTCCGCTCTATCAGCGGCACGGGTTCGAGTTAGTCGACACGATTCAGGTCGGATCTTCACCTCCCCTTTTTCCGATGCTCCGGAAACCGCGGCGACTCTCTTTGGGTAACGACTACCCTTCTCAGAAGGCGATACCCAATCTAGCTGAGGATGGAGCAGTTTAACTAGCAAGCAGAAAACAACAATGCAAAGGAGGGTAAGAGAATGGCAAAGGAAAAGATTATCAACGGAGTGAATGTCGATCAGTTGTTCAGCACCATGGAGGTAATCAAGGGGAATCCAGAGGTTGCTCAATTCAAATTTCGGGCAACGAATAGGTGGATCGACGGAACCTACAATCGCGCGACAGTTAAAGATTTCTACGGCGCTCTCAAGGAAGACAACTCGCGGGACCCATTGGTCTTTGAAATAGACGAACCGCCTGTTCTATGCGGCAAAAACCTGGGGGCGAATCCCGTAGAGTATCTTCTCGTTGCGCTCTCTGGTTGTCTGACGACAAGTCTCGTCGCCCATGCCGCTGCTCGGGGAATCGCTATAAAAGGACTGGAATCCAGGTATGAGGGCGATCTCGATCTCCGTGGTTTTTTAGGAATATCGGAAGAGGTTCCTGTGGGATATCAGAATATCCGTCTATATTTCAAGATCGAGGCAGATGTCTCTGAAACTCAGAAAGAGGAACTTATCCGGATGGCCCAAAAATACTCACCGGTGTTCAATAGTATTGCAAAACCAGTGACGGTCTCCGTGCAGCTGGATAAAGCATGAGTTGGCGCAACGAGCCATCGCGCCAGGGAGAATCACTATGGCGGCGATATGTCCGGTAGGGTTCAATGTCGATAAATTGCGGGAATTGGTCCGCGCGGAATACGATCGGGTAGCGCGGCAACCCAACGGAAACTTTCATTTTCATCGGGGACCCGAGTATGCTTGCCGCATGCTCCGGTACGATCCGGACGAGTTGGCGACAATTCCGGCGGAATCCACCGCATCTTTTGCCGGCGTCGGCAATCCCCATCGCATCGGTCCCATCGGACCAGGGGAGATAGTGCTGGATATCGGCTGCGGCGCGGGCATGGATCTTTTGCTGGCCGCGCGCCGCGCCAGCCCGTCGGGACACGCGATGGGAGTGGATATGACTCCTTCTATGCTTGAGTTGGCCAAGCGCGGTGCGTTAAAAGCTGGTTTGTGGCAAAGCATTGAGGTGCGCCGGGGCATGGCCGAAGAGTTGCCGGTGGAGACTGAGAGTGTGGATGTCATTATCTCCAACGGCGTGCTCAATCTCTCGCCGGACAAAGATCGCGCCTTTCGCGAGGTCTATAGGGTGCTGCGTCCCGGAGGACGCTTGTATCTCGCGGATGTCGTCGTTCAAAGAGAACTTTCGCTGACGGCACGAAGCGACGTCGATCTCTGGGCGGCCTGAATTGGCGGCGCTCTGCCGGAGGCAGAGCTTTATGGGATCACTGCCGACGTTGGTTTGACAGACGGTGAGATTGTGGAGCGTTTCGACTGTTATGAAGGCACTTCTGCTAAAGCCAAGTTGTCCAGAGACCTTTTCGTTCAAGGAGTCAATTTCTTCGCCCGCAAACCCTCGCGCTCAAGAGCCACCAACGGTCAACAGTTGTCGAGCTGATCGATGTAAACGGGATGCGCAGATCATCTGCGAAAGGATCCGCCACGGCGGCTCTTACAGTTCTCGCTCTCATCGCCTTTGCCGGCAATTCCGTGTTCTGCCGTTTGGCACTGGCTGGGCCGATCATCGACCCGGCGAGCTACACAGCGGTCAGGCTGATCACCGGAGCGGTCACTCTATGGATAATCGCCGCTTTCCGCCGGAAGGAATCCTTCGGGAAATCCGCCGGCAGTTGGATTTCTGCATCAATGCTTTTTCTATATGCCGTAACCTTTT
Organism: uncultured delta proteobacterium; assembly: GCA_963840855.1. GTDB lineage: Bacteria > Desulfobacterota > Binatia > UBA9968 > UBA9968 > DATACQ01. Next base: position 39,465 of record CAWJBB010000069.1, on the reverse strand, counting down.
CTTTCGCTTACATAAGCTTGAGCGCGGGAACCGGAGCGCTAATTCTCTTCGCATCGGTGCAAATCACAATGATCGCGGTGGGCCTCTCTACGGGTGAAAGACCGGAGATTTTGGAGTGGTTGGGCTTATTCATCGCCATTTCTGGTCTGATTTATTTAGTATCTCCCGGGACCACCGCCCCCTCCATCCTCGGATCGGTTCTTATGGCCACCGCCGGAATCGCCTGGGGCATTTACTCTCTCAGAGGCCGCGGCGCCAGTGATCCTGTCGGCGTCACTACGGACAATTTTCTGCGCACGGTGCCCTTGGCTATCGGTGTCGTCTTATTGTGGCTACCCACACTGACTATAACTCCTATGGGTTTTCTCTGGGCGGCCCTATCGGGATCCATCACATCGGGAGTAGGCTACGTCCTGTGGTACGCAGCACTGCCTCGCCTGACGGCGACACGAGCGGCGACGGTCCAGCTAGCGGTGCCGGTGCTAGCAGCGCTCGCCGGCGTATTCGTTTTATCCGAAGCGATTAGTCTGCGTCTCGTGATATCGGCTGTGGTGATTCTGGGTGGGGTCGGCCTGGCCGTTTCCCGACCTAAAATTTTGAGAAATGAGAGACGTCCCTTTAACCGCCACGATCAAAACGCAAAGACTTGACGCCGAGGTCGTTCTATTGATAGCGAGTACGGAAGTGCTTTCGGGCAAGAGAGGTCGATATGGACAGCCGAGAGTTTGCCAAGACGATAGAAAAACAGGTTGCCGAGTTCTGCGCGTCTCTCGATGCCAAGCTCCCTGCCTACAGCTACATTCCGCTGACCACGGATGAGATGCGCATTAAGGTTATGCAGAGCCGGTTGTTCAACGAGATTCGCGCCGGTGAGATCTTCGGCGGCTGGCTAAAAAGCACGCCGGAACTGGATGTCAAGAAAACCCTGGCGGAGGCGACCCACGAAGAATACGAGCACGCGACTTTTCTCGAAGAAGCGCTGCGCGCTAAAGGCGTCGTGCCCCACGATTACCGAGCGCTGCCGGCGCAGATGGCGATGTTTAACGCTTTTGAAGGATTGACCGATACGGTTGAAAGAATCGCGGCGTTTCCAATGGCGGGCGAGGGTGTGGCAGACTATTTAATTGCCAAGAGTTTAAAGGCCGGCACCGTGCCGAAATGGATAACAGCGCCCTACCAGAAAATCCACGATGACGAAGAAGAACACGGCAATTACCCATTCGAGATTCTCGTCAAATACGCAACGACGGCAGAGAAGCAGGAGAGAGCCGCTCGCGCCGTGGCGATGAGTCTGGTACTACGGCGGCAGTACTTCGATAACTTAGATCGCTGGGTGTACGAGGGCAAAAGTTACTAGCAAGTTTTGGTCTGCGTATGAGCGGCAACTACGAATAGGATCCTGCACAGCCGCTACCCGGATTGCAGCGCGAGGTTGCCGCCAACAAATTCTCTGATTACACTACAATAGATGAGCGAGAGAACCAAGAAGCAGCCTGAAGAAAAGTCTAAGCGCAAGCTGGCGGCGCCGGCCAAGGCAGACGCACATAAGCTGCTGTTGCTCGACGGCCACTCGTTGGCTTACCGCGCTTTTTTTGCCCTTCCTGACACCCTCGTCACGTCTTCGGGGCAAGTGACTAACGCGGTTTACGGTTTCACCGCGATGTTGATCAAGCTTCTCGCCGACGAGCGGCCGCAGGGCGTGGTCGTTTGTTTCGACAGGGGTGCGCCGCAATTTCGCCTCGACCGTTACGCCGAATACAAGGCCGGACGAGCGGCGACCCCGGACTTGTTTAAACAGCAGTTGCCTTTGATCCGCGAAGTACTCGAGAGCTTGCGGATTCCCATGGTCGAGCTGGAAGGCTACGAAGCCGACGATCTGCTTGCAACTCTGACCAAGCACGCCAGAGAAGAAGGTTGTGAGGTGATGATCGTTACTGGCGACCGCGATATTCTACAACTGGTCCGCGACGGCGTGTCGGTCATCATGACGCGCCGCGGTATTTCCGACGTGATCCGTTACAATGCTCCGACGGTGCTGGAGCGCTACGGCGTCGCGCCGGAAAAGTGGATCGACTTCGTCGCACTTAAAGGCGAAGCTTCGGACAATTTGCCCGGCGTTCCCGGCGTAGGCGACAAAACCGCCGCTCAGCTGATCAACAAATACGGCGACATCGAGCAGGTGATCGCTCATGCCGACGAGCTAACGCCGAAACTGCGCGATGCCATTAAGAAACACGCAGATCAGGTTCGGATCAACAAAGAGCTCGGCCACCTGCTTGACGATGTGCGGCTCGACCTCGACCCGGCAAACCTTCGCCTGGAGGCATGGGACGAGGAGGCGGTGCGCAAGCTTTTTCTATCGCTTGAATTTCGCACCCTGCATGACCGGCTGAAGGATCTCAAATTTCATGGCGCCGACGTTGCGGTGTCGGCTGCGCTCGAAATAAACTCGATGACCGAATTCACCGCCGAGGCCGACCTGCATCCGGACGAAGTCGTGGCGCTGGCGTGGAATGAGGACTGGCTCGCCCTGAGCGACCGAGCCGGCGAAGCGCGCTTTTTGCCTTTCGCCGACTCGCTGGATCGGTTTGCCGGTTGTCTCAAAGACCCTAACCGGCAAAAAGCTGCACATGACGCCAAGGCACTGTTCCGCTCTATCCTAAGCGCCGGCGGCGAAATTTACGGCCTCCGTTGTGATACCAAGATCGCCGCCTATCTCCTCGAACCCGGTTCTTCGTCAGGGTACCAACTGCGCGACATCGTCAATCGCCACCTCGGCGTCACCCTCGATGCAGAGAAGAACGAGCCGCAATCAGGAGAGCAAGGCACGCTCTCATTTGCCACCGACGAGAAGCAGAGCGTGTGCCGGGAAGCTGTGGCGATCCGCGCCGTGGCGCCGGTGGTGGAAGAACAACTCCGCGCCCAAGGCGTCTGGGAGCTTGCGACTACCCTGGAGTTTCCTTTGATCCCCGTGCTCGCGCGTATGGAGCACACCGGCATTCTTGTCGACCGCGACTATCTCGATCAGCTGAACTCTGACTTCGGCCAAAAAATGACAAGCCTGGAGCAAACGATTCAGCAGGTCGCAGGCGAGGAATTCAACGTGAACTCCAACGTCCAGCTGCAGCGCATTCTCTTTGAAAAATTGTCGTTGCCCAAAACGCGAAAAATCAAAACCGGCTACTCCACAGACGCGGCAGAGTTGGAGAAGCTCGCCGGCCGCCATCCGATCGTCGCGTCGTTGCTCGAATACCGCGAGGTCTCGAAGCTCAAGAACGGTTTTAGCGAGATGCTGCTTGGCCTCATCGATCCCAAGACACGGCGCATTCACACCACTTACGAGCAGACCACGGCCGCCACCGGGCGCTTGTCATCGACCGCGCCCAACCTGCAAAACATTCCCATTCGCGGCGAACTGGGACGGCAAATTCGCCGCGCTTTCATCGCGGCGGCCGGGCACCTGCTGCTTTCGGCGGACTATTCGCAGATCGAGCTACGAGTGCTGGCGCATCTCTCCGGGGATGAGACCTTTTGCCAGGCCTTCGCCCAAGGACATGACTTCCATGCGACCATCGCCGCCAAGGTCTACGGCGTCCCTTTAAAAGACGTGACTTCGGAGATGCGCAATCAGGTCAAACAGTTTTCCTATGGCATCGCTTATGGCATGTCGACTTACGGGGTCTCGCAGCGGCTCGGCGTTGAAATGGACGAAGCGGCCAGCTTCGTCGATGCCTATTATGGGCAATTTCCGAAAGTGAAAGAATTTCTCGCCGCCCAGGTGGAGAAAGCAAAGGTCGACGGATTCACCACGACCATGTTCGGCCGGCGCCGCTATGTCCCGGAGTTGCAGTCATCTAATTTTCGTCTGCGCGCACTGGGCGAGCGCATGGCGCTCAATGCGCCGATCCAGGGAAGCGCCGCCGACATTCTCAAAAAGGCGATGATCGACGTCGACGCCGCGTTGCGCAAAGAGCCGGTCGCCAAAATGCTCCTAACGGTCCACGACGAGCTGGTTTTCGAGGTGCCTGCGGACAAGCTCGCTCAAGCGCGCGCGTTGATCGAGAAGGAAATGACCCAAGCCGTCGATCTTCGCTGCGGCTTGGCCGTGGAAGTACACAGCGGCGCCAACTGGGCCGAAGCCCACGCGTAAAGCGCTTTGCGAAGGGCCGGCTATTCCGTAAACTTCGCGCTTCAAAAAGTAACGCGTAACATCGTTAGCCCTGCGCAGTTGAGCGATGCGGATCGGCGGCGTCCAGGGGTTTTCTGCCCAGCCGACGCCCGTACGCCGCACCTGCTCTCAATTCGTGTCAACAAGAGAAAAAAAGTCCGCTAAACGTGTTGCATATACACATCGACCAATGCCGGCCGCTTCTCTTCTTTAATAACCTTGATCGCTCGTTCCACCGCCGGACGAATCTGCTCCGGTTCGGTGATCGGTCCCTCGCCGTAGATACTGAAGGAGCGCGCCAAGTTGGCAAAGTCTACAGGGGGCCTGGCCATTTCCATGCCTACTAGTTTGTTCTCCACCGGCCGGCCGCGCGTGATCGCGACCTTTTCCTGATGCTCCACGTCGTTATAATAAACACGATTATTGGTCATCACCGTCAGCAGCGGCACTCCGGTGTTGGCCGCCGTCCACATGGCGCTCGACGTGTAAAGCATCTCGCCGTCGCGCTGCAAGTTGACGCATATTTTGCCCGTGCCGCGGTAAGGAAGCGAAGCGCCCACCGAAGCCGCTGGACCATAACCTAACCCGCCGCCGCCGTAGCCGCCGAGAAACAGACCGGGTTTGTCCCACGTCCACAGGCGGCTCGGCCAGCCGCGGAAGCCGCCGGCGACCAACAGCCAATCTTCTTTCTTGATCGCTTCCCAGACTTCATAGGCCAAACGCGGCGGCGCGATCGGCCGCTCGTCCCACCGCTTCTTTAGATCGTTTTGCCAGCGCGCGTGGACTTCCTCATGCTGTGCGGCCACGGCCTTTCGTCTGTCGTCGACCACAGTCTTGGAAAATTTTCCCTGTTTTTTGATTTCTTCCTCGAGGGCGGGCAGAAAAACTCTCGTGTTGGCGACGATCGGCAAATCCACCGGCGCCAATTCTTGAAAGTCGCTGGTCCAGCCACGCATAGAAATGTCGGCGAGCGTCACGTGAATCACTTTGCAGCCGGGCTTGGTTGCTGGCACGGTTGCGTGCGTGTTCGGATCCGAGCGCACCAGGGCGCCGTAAAGGTCAGTCACGTCCAATCCGAGAATGACATCCGCATTGGCGATCAGCTCGCGATTTCTGCCGGTAAGATTCAGTGAATGAGTGTTGGGAAAATTCAGTCGCGCGCCGAGGTCGATTACCGGGATCGACAAAAGATCGGCGAGTCTGACGAGACTTAGAACCGCGTCATTGCTCCGACCCACATAGTCGGCAACGATGACCGGAGTCTGTGCCGACGAAAGCAACCGAGCCGCTTCCTGAAGCGCTGCGGTTTCCGCTTGCAGCGGCGCCGGCGGGCGATAGCGATTCGGATCGGGCAGCGGAATTTCCTTCTCGATTGCCGCCTCCTGATCGGTCACATCGAAGCAGAGATAGACCGGCCCCCCTGGATCGCTCATGGCGATGCGATAGCCACGCATCATCGATGACGGGATCGCCTCGATGCCGATGGGCTGGTCGTCCCATTTGACGAAGTCGCGAACCAAATTGCCCTGCACCAGCGCCGTATGAATCCAGTCGATCCACGGGCGCCGTTTGCTGGAGTTCATCGGGCCGGTGCCGCCCATGACGAGCACCGGCGTGCGATCGCACCAGGCGTTGTAAATCGCCATCGACGCATGCTGCAGGCCTACCACATTGTGCACGATGGCCGGCATAATCTTGCCCGTCGCTTTGGCGTAGCCATGGGCGACGGCGACGGCGATTTCTTCGTGGCAGCAGAGAACGATCTCAGGATTGGGCTTGGTTCCGCTTTCATAATTGACCAGGGAATCGTGAATACCGCGAAAGCTCGAGCCGGGATTCAACGCGACATATTCAATCCCCAGCACCTTCATTAAATCGACGATCAGGTCTGATCCGTAACGGGCTGGCATAAAACCTCCTATCGCTAGTTATTATTTTTTGCGAGCACTCTTCCTGTGCAGGCCGCTAAAAAAGTTAGAGACGTCTCCTCGTCATTCCCGCGAAGGCGGGAATCCAGGCCCCAAATCTCGCCTGGATTCCGGGTCGCGCTAGCTATCACCAGCTTGCCCGGAATGACAGAGGAAGAAATAAATGCCTGACACAAGACATTAGATCCACATCGCACCAAAAAAAAGGCGCGCCGTCAGACTTTATCTCGTCCGAAGGCGCGCCATTTGTTTCTTCCCGATTTGATCGCCCGCTATTGCAACGCCGGATGCGGAATATCGATGTCGTAGAGCTTCTTGACGTTGGTGTAAACGAGCTTGCGCCGCGTTTCCGCCGGGAGATGGCCCAGATCGCGGTCAATGTACTTTTTGGACTCCGGCCATGTCGAGTTGCCATGCGGATAGTCATTCGACCACATGCAGTTGTCCTGGCCCCACCATTCGAAACTATGGCCCGCAACGGTATCGCGGAAGAAGGTGCCGAAGACCTGATTCGAGAAATAGTCGCTCGGGTTCTTGGTAATCGGCGGCGGGTTCTCGTTCTTGAACCGGTTATAATAGTAATCCCATTGCTGCAGCATGAAGGGCATCCAGCCGATTTCGTTTTCAACGCTGACGAATTTGAGCTTCGGATAACGCTCCATGACGCCGAAAAAAATCAGTTCGAAAAAGGCGTTGATGATTTCAGCGAGCTTGAGATTGACGCTGCCGCGATAGGCCTCGGGTCCCGTCCTCTTGTTCCCGAAAACGGTCTCCTTGTGGTAGCCGTGGCCGGTAAGAATATGGAGATGGACGGGCATGTTCAGATCCTGTGAGGCGGCCCAGAATTTATTGTAGTGCTCTGACTTGAACGGCAGATCCGGATGCGGCGCTTGCCAGATAATCGAGCCGTACATGCCGGCTTTGGCGCAGCGTTCAAGCTCCTTAACGCCTTCGTCGATGTTGTAAACCGAAATTGCCGCGATCCCGAGCAAACGCTTGGGCGACACTTTGCAGTAATCGATCAACCAGTCATTGTAGGCGCGAAAAGAGACTTCCTGAAGCTTGGCATCGTCCATCGCAAAGTGGGGCAAAAGATAGGTCGGGAAAAGCACCTCGCCACTTACGCCATCCGTTTCCATCTCTGTGATTCGGTGCGTTGGGTCCGAGCCTCCGGGATGAGACTGAAAGCTCGATCCGACTGGCAATTTCGGAAAGCGCGGCACTTGATCCCTGAAAGACTGCGGCGCCCGTTCGACTAGAATCTCCGAAGGCTCCATGACGTGGGAGTCTGAAGAAATGATGACTTCACAACCCGCTTCGCTACCAGCCATATCCTTTTCCTCCTTTGGCTAAATCGTTTTTCGGGTTAGCATTCTACGGCCACGTCTATCACCAGAGACCTCAGAGCGTCAAGATTAAGCCTGCGCAATTTAGAGCCCAGCCTCTCGAGTCTAGGGTTTGAGGAAACTCAGAGACACGGGACCCTAGACCTTAGACAAATGTCAGATTCATAAAAAGAGCCCTTCCTTGCCCGGGAGATAAGCAACTCTCATCATGACCCGTTTTTTCTTATGCAAGTTCGTCGAGCAGTGCCTTTGCCGCTTTCAAATCAGCCGTGTCGAAGCCCTCGGTAAACCAGCCGTAAATTCCTGCCAACAGTTGACGAGCTTCCACCTTCTTTCCCTGTTTTTTCCAGAGGCGACTCAAGCTCATCGCTGTGCGCAGCTCCAATGATTTCGCGCTCTGTCCGCGCGCGATTTTCAGCGCGTCATGGAAGCACGTTTCGGCCCCTCCCTCGTCCCCCGCAGCTTGCGCCAGCAGCAACTCACCTTTGATCCGACGCAGCTCAGCGTCATAGTAACGACAACCCGTCTGTTGCGCTCGGGTTAACGCGTCGGTCACTACATTGAGCCCCTCGCATTCTGCCCTGTCTCCTACAAGCCTCACCCAGCAAAGCTGCCTGGCGATGTGGAACCGCCCTGACAATACTCTGTGCTTAAACATTTGAGCTATGCCGGCCTTTTTCATGACCCTCTTCGACCAAAAGCCATCCTTGCAGGACAGTTGCTTGCGCCACGCGCTCATTAAACCTGCTCCGTTGCCAGCGCCATGCCCTCATCGATTCGCGCCTGAACGGCCTGCTTCTCACCACGATCTGATAGAACCAAGCCGGCCCAGTCAACGCGGCGGACATGGTGGATGCGGTGAGATAGCTCACGTGCCAAAGTCAACGAGTTCTGGCTTTGCCGCAGGGCTTGATCCGGATAGCCAAGTAACCAAAGCGCCTCTGCTGCCTGGTAGCGCGAGCAAACACCAGGGTCATGTCCTCCATATCGAAACGCATGGTGTCTGTGTTTTTGTGGGTCGTACAGCGCGATGCCTTGCTCCATATGCATCCGGGCAGAGACCAACTCGCCGACAGCAAACAAGTTGGCCCAAAGTTCGTGGTGGGCTTCGAGGAGCAATGCAGGTTCCTGGGCTCGCTGGGCCAGTTGAGGAGCTGCTCTCCCAATCGCCGCCCGACCCTCAGCTCCCCGCGATTGTCGTGCATCCTTGCCAAGCCCCACAATACGGGGAAGAGCTGCGGTGTCTCCCCAAACTGCTCGCAGAGCTCCCGTGCGCGAGTGTAGTTTTCCTCAACTTCGGGCGCCGCATAACCCTTGTGGCAACCAACGCGGGACCGAGATCGACCCGGATATCGATGGCTTTCTCGATCGTCTGGGGACCTTCAGGAAGGTGCTTGAGAGCGTCCAACGCCTGCTCGAAGTACACTATCGCCTCGCGAGTTGCCGAGTGGCCGGTAGCTTTCTTGCCGGCCTGATGAAGACAGTCGACGGCCTTTTCCCACAGCTCGCCCCGGGATGCGTGATGCGCGAGCCGCTCCACTTGCTCGGTAAGGCGTTCGGAATAAAGTCGTCTCAATCGCTTCCACGATACGAGCATGAAGCGCGCGGCGCCGCTCTTGCAAAACGCTGCCGTAAGCAACCTCATGTGTCAGCGCGTGCTTGAATGTGTACTCGATCTCCGGAAAGAGACTTGTCTCATAGAGAAACTCCGCGGACTGAAGTCGCGTGAGGCCGTGGCGAAGTTCCTCCTCAGATTGATCCGCGATGGCTTGGAGGAGCCCGAACGGCACGTCCTTCCCGACGACGGCTGCCGACTGAAGAAGACGCTTCTCCTCCGGTGGAAGGCGGTCAATTCGAGCTGCCAGCACGGCTTGGACTGTTGCCGGCACCTGGGTGCTCTGAATCGGTTTGGCAAGACGATAATATCCTCGCTCACCCGTCAAAAAATTTGTTTCTATGAGTGTCCGGACACTCTCCTCCAGGAAGAAGGGATTCCCTTCGGTACGCTCGATTAAGAGTGGCTTGAGCGGCAGCAGGCTTGTGTCGTTCCCCAGCAGCGCCTGCAGCAGTTCACCGGCGCTTTCCGGCGGCAGCGGATCGATTCGAAGTTGGCTGTAGTATGATTTGCTTCCCCAACTATGCTGATACTCGGGCCGGTAGTTTACGAGCAGGAGCATACGTGCGGTCGGCAGGCTTTCAACTAAACTGTCCAGCACCGCCTGAGTTTCCGAATCGATCCAATGAAGATCCTCGAATACAAGCAGCAGAGGCTGGACCTGACTTTCTCGAAGCAGCAGCCGCTTGACAGCGCCAAGAGTCAGTTGACGGCGTTGAGGAGGATCAAGGCTCTGCCACTGCTCGTCCTCAACTGTCACATCCAAAAGTGCAAGGAACGCAGGCAGCGCTGGCTCTAGAGACTTATCTAACGTTAGCAGCTTGCCTGTAACCTTCTCGCGGATCTTCCGCACATCATCTCGGTCCTCAATCGCGAAGTACGCCTTGAGCAGATCGGTGACGGGCAGGTAGGCAGTCGCTTTGCCAAAGGAGACCGAGCCGCTTTCAACGATGAGCCAGTCAACGGTACGACGGGAATGAGTGAATTCCCAGAACAGACGGGACTTGCCGACACCTGGTTCTCCGACAAGGGCTGCCAGTTGGCCATGGCCGACTCTGGCTCGGTCCAACGCTTGGCATAGCGTCTCGAATTCAGCGGTGCGCCCGACAAAGCGAGTGAGTCCGCGCGCGGCTGCGGCTTGCAGCCGCGAACGCACCGGACCCGCGCCTGTGACTTCGTGCACTTCCAAAGGTTCACTTATTCCCTTCACACTAACCGATCCAAGCGGCTTGAGTTGTACAAAGCCTTCAGCCAACCGTAGCGTGTCAGGCGCTATCAAGATCGACCCCGGCATCGCCATCTGCTCCATGCGCGCCGCCAGATGCGCGGTTTGGCCGATGGCCGTGTAGTCCATGTGCAGATCATTCCTGATGGCACCGACAACCACTTCGCCGGAGTTCAAACCGACACGAATCTGAATCGGGACACCCTGCGTGCGCTGAATTTCCATCGCGTAGCGTTTCACTGACTCCTGCATTCTGAGCGCCGCATAGCAAGCGCGCACCGCGTGATCCTCGTGCGCCAACGGCGCGCCAAAGAGAGCCATGATCCCGTCGCCCAGGATATGATTCACCGTCCCTTCGTAACGGTGCACCGATTCCATCATCTGCTCGATCACTGCGTCGAAAAGTTTGCGCGCCTCCTCTGGATCGCGGTCGGCCAGCAATTCCATTGAGCCTTTCATGTCTGCGAATAGCACCGTAACTTGCTTGCGCTCGCCTTCGAGTGCGCTTTTCGAAGTGAGAATCTTTTCGGCGAGATGTTTTGGAGTGTAAACTTCGGGAGACGAAAACTTCGCGGCAATTTGCTGAGAAGAAACTAACGGCTGCCCGCAGCCACCACAAAACTTTTCGCCCGCTTCGTTTGAAAATCCGCAAGAAGGACAAGCGAGGTTTAACGACGCGCCGCACTCCGCGCAAAAGCGCCGGCCTTCACGGTTATCGGCAGAGCAGCGTTGGCAACGCATGTGTGATCTTTTCACGCTCTTCGAGAACCATTCAGCCCAGGTTCATCGGAAGGTCGCGAGAGCAAAGATGAAATTATTTTGCGCTCAGCTCGTAGATTCTTTGGAACATCGGAGCCTCTCGAGACTCGCGTGCAGCCCAGGGTTCTGAACGCTTCCCTTGATGCGCTCGATCACCTCTCGGGCGGCGTTAAACGCCTCCTCGGCCAACTCCGCCTTCTTTGTATCGGTATAGAGCCCGCCCAAAGCGGCGTGAGCCTTCCAGAGCTGGGTCGGGTTGCCGATCGCCTGCGCGATCGTCATTGCCCGTCGAAACGCGCTCTCCGCCTCATCCCACTGACGGCGCGCCAGAGCGATCTCTCCCTTGAGCCGCCACCCCTTGACGAGATATTTTTTGGATTGAGTGCGCGTCGCGATGTCGAGACAGTGATCGCAAAACTCCTGTGCCTTCGTGTAGTCCCCGTGGGCAAGCCAAAGGCCTCCCAGGCTCGCGAAGAGATGAGTTGAGTAGCGCCACCGCATCCATTCGCTGGTTGCCGGGTCTTTCACAAGCCGGTGAACGCCGTCGAGGAACTCGTTGGCCAGGGTGAAGTCGCCCTTTGCTAGAAAGATGTCGCCCAAGTTGATTTCAGAGTTCGCGATTGTCTCTGGGTCACCCCGCTTACGCGCCCCCTTAGCACCCTCGCGGCTAAGGTCAATGGCGCGCTCCAGGTCACCGCATTCGATGTAAAGCCAGCCGAGAGAGTTGAGCATCCGATGGCGTTGGACCTCGTCGCCTACCTTCTCGGATAGAGCCAATCCCTCCTCCAAGTTGATGAGGGCTGCGTCGTAATCGCCTTTGCCAATCAGCGTAACCCCATGCATGAAGAGACTGTAAAGGAGCGGTAGCACGAGATTGTTCTCTCGAGCGATCCGTAGCCCTTGGGAGAGAAGGCGGGACGCCTCATCGTAGTTGCCGCCCCAGTTCTTCTCTAGCCCCATGAAGGAAAGCGAGAGCGACTCATGCAAGACATCGCCAGCCTGTCGGCTGATTGTGAGGGCACGCTCAATCTCTCGTGTCGACTCGTCGAGGCGGCCAAGCGTGCCATACACGAAGCCGGTTACAAAGTGACCGCCGGCCAGAACCGGCTTGGCATCCACCTCTGTTGCGACTTCAATCGCTTGCCGAGAGAAGTCGAGGGCATGGTCAAAGTCGTGAGCCCAGAGCGAAGCAAGCCCCATCCCGGCTAAGGCTCGTCCCTCGCTCACTTGATCCCCGGCTCGACGCCCGAGAACCAGGAGGCGCTCGCCCTCGGCCCGAGAACTCTCAAAGTCGCTCAGGACAAAGTAAAGGCTCATCTTGGCCTGGTGGATCGACATGAGGGTTCTGACATCCACCGCCTCGCTTAACCTCTCCGCCACCTCCAAGGCGTGGTCGTACAGCGCCACCGCCTCACGGATGGCGAAAGCCTTAGTTGCTTTTTCCGCCGCGTTGAGAAGATAGTCGAGGGCCTTGGCCCAGTCTTCTGCCTTTGAGAAATGATGGCCGAGGACTTCGTACTGCTCGGCTAACCGGTTCGCATAGAGATCCTCGATCGCCAAACCGATCATGCGATGGAGCTCCTTCCTCCGCTGCACGAGAAGGGAGTTGTACGCTACCTCGTGAGTGAGGGCATGCTTGAACATGTAAGCCAGCTCGGGAAAGAGACTCTTCTCGTAGATAAGCTCAATCGCTTTTAGCTCTCGCAGAAACTCTTCAGTTCGTTCCCGGATCTCTGCCAACCGATCCACCAGGCGCCGGGTAAATTCCCGGCCGATAACCGACGCGAGTTGGAGGGTTTTCTTCGGCGCTTCCTCCAGCCGGTCGATGCGGGCCATGATGACGTCTTGGATCGTGTCGGGGATAAAGATCTCGTCAAGCCGCTTGGCGAGGACATATTGATCCCCTGCCGGGCGAATGGCACCGATCTCCTGGAGCGATTTCACCACCTCCTCCACAAAGAAGGGGTTTCCCTCAGCCTTCCGAACGATTAGCGCGTCGAGCTCCTCTGGAAGGTGCTCGGTGGTCAAAATGGCTTTAGTCATCTCGGCGCTGTCAGCGGTAGAGAGGGCGTCGAGTGCGATCCGCGTATGATAGCTCCGCTCCCCGAACGGATGATGGTACTCAGGGCGGTAGGTGAGAATCAACAGGACGCGACTCCGCGTAATGCTATCCGCGATTCCCTGCAGACACTCCTCCGTTGCCTTATCCATCCAGTGGAGATCCTCGAAGACCACCGCCTGGGGACGCAGCTCAGCGGCACTCAAGAGGAGACGACGGAGCGCTTCAAAAATCTCACCCCGCCTGAGCTGTGGGTCCATGGACAGAACCGCCGAGTCCCCTGGATCGACAGACAAAAGGTGGCGGATGTATTGCAGCGTTGGTCTGAGTTCTTCGCCGATGATAAGGACACCGCGTTCGATCTTCGCAACAATCGTCTCCTCGGTGTCGCTCTCTTCGATGCGGAAGTTCCGTTTGAGCAGATCGATCAAGGGATGAAACGCAATGGACTGCCCAAAAGACATAGAGTGCCCTTCAAGCCAGGTCGCGTCTTCACCCAGCCGACGGCGGAACTCGAAAAGCAGGCGAGATTTGCCAATTCCTGGCTCACCGACAAGGAATACAACCTGTCCATGACCGGTCTTCACTTTATCGAAACATTCGGAGAGGACGTTTAGCTCGCGGATGCGTCCGATGTAAGGTGTGAGACCTCGTTCAGCTGCGAGGTCGAGTCGGGTCCTACCGTGTAGAGCACCCAGTACCTCATACGCCTGAACCGGCTCGTCCTTCCCTTTCACGGTGAGCGGCCCAACCGGGCGCGTCTCGAAGTAACCGCTGATGTGGCGGTAGGTAGGTTCCGCGACGAGCACGGTCCCTGGCGTCGCGTGTTGCTGTATCCGCGCGGCAAGGTTTGTCGTATCGCCAATCGCCGTGTAGTCCATCCTAAGGTCGTTGCCGATCGCCCCTACCACCACCAGCCCAGTGTTCAGACCGATCCGCATCTTGAAGTCGATCCCTCGCTCAGTCCGAAGCTGCTTCGCATACTCGCTCAGCACTCGCCGGATGCCAAGACCCGCGTGCACCGCGCGAACGGCGTGGTCCTCATGACCCACCGGCGCTCCAAACAGCGCCATGAACCCGTCGCCCAGGAACTGGTTCACCGTCCCCTCGTAGCGGTGGATCTCCTCCAGCATCAGCTCGAACGCCTGATCCAGAATCTGATGCATCTCTTCGGGGTCCAGCTTCTCAGCCATCGCCGTGGAGTCCACGACATCGACAAAGAGAATGGTCACTTGCTTGCGCTCGCCGGGCAGGGCAGAGCGCGAGTTGCGAATCTTCTCGGCGAGATGCTCTGGGGTATAGGCTTGAGGCGAAGTGAACCGCGACTGTACGAGGGATCCGACACCGACGGGTTGGCCACACTCGAGACAATACTTTGCTTCCGCTGGAAGCTCAGTGCCGCATTTGGAACATGTCAGCGCGAACTTGCCTCCGCACTCGACGCAGAATTTCGCCTGTGGCGGATTTTCGTGTTGGCAGCGAAGACACTGCATACATGCTCCTCACTCGAAGGCAGGTTTCTTATATTCCGTCCACATCTCGGACTGCAAGCGACCGAGGCGGTAACTTTTCCCGTCGATGAATCTATCCACCTCGGCCAGCGTCGGATGAACTTCTTGATTCGTGCGTCACATTTCCTCGCTGATGGACCGATAGTCGGGATGGCCTTGGGGCGTTGTGAGGCTGGATCATATGGACCGCCTTGCGCAACTTCATTTTCATGTACCAAACACTCTAAGCAAAATTTCGCCCCGGACGGATTCTCCTGCTGGCAGTGGGTACACCTCATCGCGCGACCTTCTTGTTCAATCGCTTAGCTCGGTCGGATATTCTGATTCAGATGGAACAGGTTAGTCGGGTCATATTTCGCTTTCAGAGTTCGCAAGCGCTGATAGTTCGGCCCGTAGGCTGCCTCCACAGCGTCTTCTACTTCGTCATCTCCCAAATAGTTCACGTAGCGGCCACTCGTGAAATAGGGCAGCATCGTGTCATACGACTCCCGCGCCCACGCGATATTGCCGCGCGTTGTCAGCCGGGTCGAGCCACTCGGAGACGACCAGAAAGTTGTAGCCCTCGCGCCGGTGCGGGAACGCTGTCTCGCTGACGCCGACACGCGTCGCTGCGCCGTGAATATGCTCCAGCAACAGCCCGCTCATCGGCGAGGGGCATGCCGCGAACTGCGAAATTAGTGTGTCGATGGCCTGATCGCTCAGCTCCATCATAAAATTGGATTTCCAGTAATTGAGGGCGCCCCGAGGAAATCCAGCGTCCAGCATCATATTCGTAGCCTCGTAGGTGGTGGGGCCAATTGTATCCATGATGGGCGTGCCGAACTTTTTAATCGGTTGCAGCGTAGCCTCGGAATCACCGCGCGGGCCGCAGTGGCACAAAATGATGACGGCGATCTGAACGCCGTTGGGCGCATGGAGCAGCGCGCCAAAGATCGTGAGGTCGTCCGGCAGCCCTGATGTGATCTCACGAAAAAATTTCAACACGTCGCGAGCCTGTTCGAAAGGGTGGGCGATGAGCCCACTGGTGACCGTCCCCACCGGGTGCAAGCGGTACTCCAACCACGAGACCGCGCCGAAGTTGCCGCCTCCGCCCTGAAGACCCCAGAAGAGATCAGCGTTCTCCTCCTTGCTCGCCCGCACGATGTCGCCCGAAGCGGTCACGACCTCCCCTGAGAGCAGGTTGTCCATCGCCAGCCCGTACTTGGCCATGAGCCACCCGAGGCCGCCGCCGAGGGTCAAACCTGCGATGCCGGTTGTGGAGATTACGCCGCCGGTCGTCGCCAGTCCATGCGCTTGTGTCTCTCGGTTGAATTCGCGCCACGTGACGCCGCCCTGGGCACGCGCCGTGCGACGAACTGGATCGACGTGAATACCCTTCATTATCGATAGGTCAAGCATCAACCCGTCGTCGCACACGGCCCTGCCGGCGACGTTATGACCGCCGCCGCGCACGGCCAGATCGAGGCCGTAAGTGCGCGCGAAGTTGACCGCGTCAGCGATGTCGGCACTGCCCTGGCAGCGGGTGATCAACGCCGGGCGCTTATCGATCATCCCGTTGTGTACCCGGCGTACATCGTCATACCCGGATTCATCGGGACGTAGGAGAACACCCGAGAAACGCGCGGACAGGTCAGCGATACTTGCTTGATCGAGTGAAGTCATGAGATCCCCTCCAATAGCGCTCGGGCGCGGTGCCAACTGAGGTTGTCGAATTCTTTCGACAAACCAGCCGTAATCTCAAAATGACATTGATGCCAGCGCATCACGACAACTCCTTCAACTCCGCTTCCGCCCTTTCCAGCCACAGTCCCATCTCCATCTCTCGCATCATTGCAACGCCGTTGGCGAGCTGCGTCTTAGCCTTTTCGTAATCGCCGGTGCGCCGATATAGTTTTCCAAGACCGACGTGGCAGTGCGCGACGAGCGGGCGCATGCGAAGTTCATTAGCCAATGACATCGCGCGATCATAATGATCTTCAGCTTTCGCCACATCCGAAACATCGGCGTGTAAAAGACTCTCGGCGAGAACGTAAAGTGACAGCGCTGCGTGACCGCGATACCCTTGGGTTAGGGAAGAGTCAAGCACCTGGTTAGCAACCAAGTTGGCTTCTTCCAGTTTACCGGCCAAAAGATAGCCGTGCGCTAACTGTGCACGAGGCCAAGAATTTCTAGCTCGCTCGTTGGTCAATTCCAAAAGTGGCATAGCCTCGCCGACACGCCCAGTCGCAGCAAATGCATTACCGAGAGCAACCGCGACTCGGGGAAGATTCTGACGGAGGTCCCATACGCGACAAATTTCCATGCTGCGCTCTAGCAGCGCAATCGCCTTGCCCATGGCCCCCTTTCTAAAATGCAGGTTTCCGACAGCCAGGTACGCCGTGTTTAGACTAAAGGGGTGATTGGCCACCTCGGCAATACGAACCGCTTCGTCTCCGTGAATGGCTGCTTCGTTAAACTCGCCGTGGTCGGACAGGATCTCTACCAATTGAAAGCGCGACCCTACAGAAGCAAGGAAAGCCAAGCCGAAGCGATCGTAGATCTGATCGCCTACTAGCGAATCGACATTTTTCTTGAAATGGTAAATCGCCCGGTCATAATCGCCAATCATGCGATGGGACGTGCCAAGGAAGTGGTTCGCCTGAACCTGGAGGTTGAAATCGCCAATTGCTGAGGCGATCATGAAAGCCAGCTCTGCCTTCTCAATAGCCTGAGTGGGATCCTCTCCCGCCTGCACAAAATAACCGCTGAGATAAGCAGAGATTTGCCCAAGGCGCCGCTTGTCATCGATTGACGCAGCGAGCCCTTCCGCCTCGCGCATTCGCTCGAGTACTTTCACTTGCTCCCCAAGCGGCTGGAGCGAGCTACGCATATCAATACGAATATCTATGGCTCGCTCGATCAGTTGGCGGCTTTCAGGCAGATGCTTGAGCGCTTCGAGCGCGTGTTCGAAGTAGCTCAACGCTTCGCGGTGCGCTGATCGATCCGCCGCCTTGGCGCCGGCTTTCTGTAAATAGGACACAGCCTTCTCCCATAGCTCGCCACGAAGCGCGTGGTGCGCGAGCAGCTCTACCTGCTCGGCAAGCCGGTCAGGATAGAGTCGTTCGATTGCTTCGACGATTTTGGCATGGATCGTCCGCCGCCGTTCTTGTAAGACGTTGCCGTAAGCAACCTCGTGCGTAAGCGCGTGCTTGAACGTGAATTCGAGATCGGGAAACAAGCGCGTCTCGTAAACAAACTCAGCTGCCTGAAGCTGACCCAGTTCTCGTCTCAGTTCTTCTTCCGATAAGTCGGCGATAGCTTGGAGCAGGACAAACGGCACATCCTTGCCGATGACCGCTGCCGATTGAAGCAGACGTTTTTCGTTGGCTGAAAGCCGGTCGATGCGCGCGGCTAACACCGCGTGTACGGTGGCAGGGACGCGCGTGATTTCGAATGAGCCCGTCAGATGATACTTGCCGCGCTCGCCGAGCAAAACTTTTGTTTCGATAAGCGTACGGATACTTTCCTCTAGGAAAAATGGATTACCTTCGGTACGCTCGATCAAAACCTGCTTCAATGGCTGCAAGCTCGCGTCGTCTCCCAACACCGCCTGGAGCAATTCCTCGGCACTCTCGGGCGGCAGTGGATCGATCCGCAGCTGGCTATAGTACGTCTTACTGCCCCAACCATGCCGGTATTCCGGCCGGTAATTGACGAGAAGAAGAAGCGGCGCAGTGGGCAGGCTATCGATCAAGCTATCCAAGAACGATTGGGTCTCCGAATCGATCCAGTGCAGGTCCTCGAAGACCAAGAGCAAAGGTTGAACTTGACTCTCGCGCAACAGCAAGCGCTTGATCGCTTCCAAGGTGCGCTGGCGGCGCTGGAGCGGATCTAAGTTTTGCCATTGCTGATCTTCCGCCGCGACATCTAAGAGCGACAGCAACGCCGGCAGCGCGGACTCCAGACTCTTGTCCAGAGTCAGCAGCTTGCCAGTGACTTTCTCGCGTATGTCGCGCTGATTGTCTCGGTCCTGAATTTTGAAATATGCTTTGAGAAGGTCAATCACGGGTAGATAAGGAGTAGCCTTGCCGTACGACACCGAACCGGATTCTACGATCAAGCATCCCTCGGTACGATGCGAATGCGTGAACTCGTAGAAAAGGCGCGATTTCCCAACTCCAGGCTCACCCACTACGGCAACGACCTGACCATGGCCTGCTCGTGCTTGTTCAAGTGCTTTTCGAAGCTGCTCGGTTTCAGCATCGCGTCCGACAAATCGAGTGAGTCCTCGAGCGAGCCGCTGCTTGCAGCCGAGACCGCGCGGCTCCAACTCCGGTAACCTCATAAACTTCCACCGGTTCAGCTCATGCCCTTCACGCTACCGGACCAAGCGACTTCACCTGCACATAACCTTCGGCTAATTGTAACGCGTCTGCCGTCATCATGATCGATCCCGGCGTCGCCATCTGCTCCATGCGAGAAGCCAAATGCACGGTCTGGCCGATCGCGGTGTAATCCATCTTCAAGTCGTTGCCGATCGAACCGACCACTACTTCTCCGGAATTCAAACCCACTCTGATTTGAATCGGCACACCTTCTGTCCGCCGCACTCCGTCAGCATATCGATTCACCGACTCCTGCATCCGGAGCGCGGCGTAGCAAGCGCGCACCGCATGGTCTTCATGCGCGAGCGGAGCGCCAAACAGCGCCATGATGCCATCGCCCATTAAATTGCTCACGGTCCCTTCGTATCGGTGCACAGCTTCCATCATGTGCTCGATCACAGGATCAAGCAGTTTGCGCGCCTCCTCGGGATCGCGGTCCGCGAGCAACTCCATCGAACCTTTCATGTCAGCAAACAGCACCGTGACTTGCTTGCGCTCGCCTTCGAGCGCGCTCTTGGAAGTCAGAATTTTCTCGGCGAGATGTTTAGGTGTGTAGGCTTGGGGAGAATGGAAGCGGGACTGAACAGCGGACGGAGAACTAACTGGATGTGCGCACTCGGGGCAGAACTTTGCGGTTGCGGAAAGCTGCGTGCCACAGTTCGCGCAGCTGCGCGCCAGCGGTGCCGCGCATTCTTCGCAGAACTTCGCCTGCGGTCGGTTCTCAAACTCGCATTGAGGACACTTCATGCCGAGACCTCCAGCGCGGGCAGGGAGAAGGTGAAAGTAGAGCCCTGGCCTGGAGCGCTGGACACCGTGATCCGCCCGCCGTGCAGCTCAACGAGCGAGCGGGTGATCACGAGCCCCAGCCCTGTCCCGCGGGCGGCTTGGGCCGAGCGATCGGGGGCCCTGAAGAATTTGGTAAAGAGTTGCGCCTGATCCTCGGGCGAGAGGCCAATGCCGGTGTCGCTGACGTCCACGCGCACGAACCCATCGTCTCGCCGGGCTGCCACCGTGATGCTGCCCTCCATCGGCGTGTACTTGTGGGCGTTGGAGACGAGATTCGTGAGGATCTGCGTCACGCGATTTGCATCGGCCCACACAGCCGGCAGCGCCTCGCCAAGGTCGAGCCTGAGCCGCTGCCGCTTGGCTTCGATCAGCGGGCGCAGCGAGCCGGCGACCTCCGGGATCAGACGGGCGAGGTCCAGGCTCGTGCGGTGGAGATCGAGCCTGCCCGCCTCCATGCGCGAGAGATCAAGAATATCGTTGATCAGCCCCAGCAACCGGTCCGCATTCTTCTTCACAATTGTCAGGCTCTCGCGCTCCTCGCCGGCGATTTGCTTGTCTTCGAGCAGCAGCTCGGCGTACCCCTGGATCGAGGTGAGGGGAGTCCGCAGCTCGTGCGAGACCATCGATACGAACTCGGTCTTTAACCGGTTCGCCTCCTGAATGGCCAGGTTCTGCTGCTCGAGCTGGTAGTTTTTCCGGCGGAGCTCCTCCTCCAGGAGCCTCCGTTCGTGTGCTCGTTCCAGTGACTCGGCCATTTGATCGAAGGCGCTGGCGAGCTGGCTCAGCTCCCCTTGCCCCTGGGGAAGCCCGGTGCGCACGCCCAGCTCCCCGGCGGCGACTCGCTTCGTCGCTTCGACGAGGGTCTGGATCTGGCGCACGATGAACAGGTTTCCACCCACCCAGGCCGCGGCGAGTGCGAGGCCAGCGACAAGCCCCAGCATCGCAATATTGCGGGCGAGAATCCGGTTGACGCCAGCAAAGGCGACAGCCGCCGGAATGCCAACGCTCACGTACGCGTCCGCGCTTTGCGCAGCGCCGCCGAACGGCGCGAACGAAAAGAGGCGCGGAATGCCGTCCGTGCCCGGAGCATCGGTCGTGCCGTTGCCCTGTTGAGTCCGAATGGCGTTCAAGACGAGTGGCTCCGGCATGAGCTCGCCAACCCATTTCCCGTCGTCCGGGTAGCGCGACAGGATCGTGCCGTTGCGGTCGATTACGGTGAGCATTGTTCCCGGCGGCAGTTCCGCTTGCCCAGCCAGTTTGTTGAGCCAGGCCAAGTCGAGCGCGGCGAAAACCACCGCATGGACATGACCTGCGTCGTCGAGGACAGGATAGCCGAAATTGACGCTGGCCTTGCGGGTGATGCGCCCGACCTGATACTCGCCGATGGCGAAGTCACGGGTCTCGAAGGCGCGCCGAAAATAGACGCGGTCGCCAAGGTAGACTTCGCCGGTCGGGACGGCGCTACAAAAGATGTTGCCATCGGCGTCGATGACTCCCAGGTTGGCATACGACGAATGTTGCGCGAGCAGATCGGCGAAGAGCGCTTCGCAGGCGGCGCGGTTAAGATCGCGAACCGCGGGGAGTCGCGACAGGGTCACGAGAAGCCGGCGCGCGTCCTCGATCACCCGCTCGTAATCCGCAGAAACGAGGCGGGACAGCCGCATCGCGTGCTCATATACGAGCGCCTTTCTGAGTTGGCGCTCTTCCAGGTTTGTGTAGAGCGTGAGCCCCAGCGCCGGGATGACTGCGAGAAGAACGAGCAGCAACAGCCGGGTCCGCAGACTTGCAAGAGAAAGCCACGCCATGGCTCACGTGCCCTCTGCGCCAGCACGCTTTCGCCTGAGCCACGCGTGAACGCGCGAGCGGATGTGCGCTGGTTTGAATGGCTTGGTCACGTAGTCGGTGACCCCGGCCGCGAATCCCGCCGCAGTGTCCTCCGCCCCCACCTGCGCGGTCAGGAGCACCACGGGCACGTTGCGGAGGTCCGGATCTGAGCTCGGCGCGCAGGGCGCGGCACACCTCCAGCCCGTTGCGGCCGGGCATGTTCCAGTCCAGCAGGAGAAGATCCGGGCGCTCGGCCCGGGCGATCTCCAGCGCCGCGTTCCCGTCGCTCGCCGACAATAGCCGGTAGCCCTCTGGCCGGAGTGTCATGGTCAAAAGACGCACGATGTCCGGGTCGTCGTCAACGAGTAAGATGGTCGCTGACGCGGCTCCAACCCCTTTGGCAATGGCAGCTTCCGGTTGCCTCGCAGCGCGGGGCGTGACGGCCTCCCGCTCCGCCAGCTCGATCGTCTGGCCCTCTGCGGCAGCAAAGACTTCGAGCCCGCCGGCAACAGCGCGCTGGCGACAGCTCTCCACCAGCCGGTCTAGCGCCGCGTCATCGCGGAGCGGATCATGGTGAAAGAGCGCCAGCCGCTTCACGCCCGCTGCGAGGGCAAAGTCCACGGCCAGCTCGGCCGGGCTATGGCCCCATGTCATCTTGCTGGGGTACTCCTCCAGCGTGTACTGCGCGTCGTGGATCACGAGGTCAGCGCCGGCAAGGAACTCCACGTGCCGCTGGTCCTCCCGGTGAACCGGGAGGAGCTGAGCCGGGTCGGCCACCTCGGGCTGATGGCGCGAGTGCGGCTCGTGATCGGTAGCGTAGACCACCGCCACGCCGCCGGCTTCCAAGCGGTAACCCAGTGCAAGCCCGGGGTGGTTCAGGTAACGGGCGGTGACCTGAACGGCGCCAAGGTCAAAGACGCCTTCGTTGAGCTCGTGGTAGCGAATCGTGGCGTCGAGCTGGCCAAGTGTCACCGGGAAATACTCGTACTCCATCTGCCCGGCAAGGGTCTCCTCCAGGCGCTGCCCCAAACCCTGCGCCGCGTAGACGTCCCACTCGTTCCCCTGGATGAAGAGCGGCGCGAAAAAGGGAAAACCCTGGATATGGTCCCAGTGCGTGTGAGTAAGCAGGAGATGACCGCGTATGGGGCGCTCGCCCGACGCCACGAGGCTTCGGCCCAGATCATGAGCACCGGTGCCGCAGTCCAGGATAATCAGCGTCCCGTCCGCGGCGCGCACCTCCACACAGGAGGTGTTGCCCCCGTAGCGAATCGTGCTAGGCCCAGGCTTTGCCAGCGAGCCTCGCGTCCCCCAGAACCGAATACGCATTGCTGTTCCTTTTTAACCCAACTCCTTCAACTCACCCTCCGCCTTTTCCAGCCACAATCCCATTTCCATATCCCGCATCATTGCTGCCGCAGTAGTGAGATGTTCTTCAGCCTGTTGTCGGCTCCCTATCCGCCGGTACAGTTTGCCCAGACCAACGTGGCAATGCGCCATGAGCGGACGCATGCCGAGCGCTTCAGCGAGGGTCATAGCTCGACGATAATGCTCCTCGGCCTTGTCAACCTCCGGGACAGCGACTTGCGAGCTAATCTCTCCCAGAAGCCGCAGCGCCCACGCCTCTTGACCTCTTTCCATGGACTTCCGCGCGCGATCAAGGGCGCGCTGCACAACTGCAATAGCGTCATCACGGCGGCCAGCGTGAAGATACGCTTCGCCTAACCACCAAAGTTGAAATGCAATGCCCACAGCCCAAGGTTGGCCGCTTTCGCCTCCTCCAAAGCCAGCCTCGGCGCTGCGGCTTAAATGTACATAGGCGTAGCCCAATTGTGCTTGGGGCCAAGAAAGCCATATGTCCAAATGAGCCGTCCGACAGATCTGCAGGCTACGGTCGAGCAGCGTCAGGGCCTTCTCAAGATCGCCTTTGACCAAATAGACATAGCTAAGGGATGAATATGCAGTCACCAAGCTGTGAGAATGGCCCAGCGTCTCAGCGATGCGGACGGCTTCTTGGGCCCAACCGATCCCTTGGGCCAGTTCGCCCACCTCTCCATGACAGACGGCACGCTGGGAACGGGTAGCCACGGAGAGAATGGCTTGCATGCCGAACGGGTTCCGCTCCCCAACGGGTCTTCCTTTTAGAGACGACAGGTTCTGCTCACATAGGTCAATGGCCCGACGATAATCGCCCAACCTCACATAAACCCTGGTTAGGCGGACTTGTGCACCAATCTGGATGGCGGAATCTCCTATTTCGATCGCCAGGACCAGGGCGCGTTCGCCGGCATTGATGGCGCGCTGATGATCTCCCTCTTGCGAGAAATAAGCGCAGCTGTCCGCGAAGACATGCGCTAGTCGCCGCTTGTCTCCCAGTTCTTCGGCGAGGGATTCGGCTTCACTGAACTGTTCAATGACGCGTTCCTGCTCTCCCAGCATCCGCAGCCAAGGTCGCATCTCCAGCCGCAGATCCACAGCCAGTTCGAGCGCCCCGCGATTCTGCGGCAGGTGCTTCAACACGCTGAGCGCCTGGTCGAAGAAGCCGACTGCTTCTCGATCTGCCGAGCGGCCCGTCGCTTTGACACCGGCCTGACGCAGGTAGGTCACAGCTTTTTCCCAAAGCTCGCCGCGAAACGCGTGATGGGCGAGCAGCTCAGCCTGCTCGATCAGCCGATCAGGATATAGCGTCTCGATGGCTTCCACGATCCGCGCGTGAAAAGCGCGCTGGCGCTCGTGGAGCAGGCTTCCGTACGCCACTTCGTGAGTGAGCGCGTGCTTGAAGGTGTATTCAAGCTCGGGAAAAAGACTCGTTTCATAGAGAAACTCGCCGGTCTGGAGCTGCGCGAGGCCGCGGCGCAAATCATCCTCGGATAAATCCGCTATGGCTTGAAGCAAAACGAATGGCACGTCTTTGCCAATGACAGCGGCGGACTGAAGCAGCCGCTTGTTCTCAGCCGGCAGCCGATTCGATGCGCGCCGCCAGCACTGCCTGTACGGTCGCGGGCACCTGAATACTCTCAACGGATTTCGCCACGCGAAACAAGCCTGGTTCGCCTTCGAGCACTTTGGTTTCGACCAGCGTGCGGACGCTCTCTTCCAAGTAAAAAGGATTGCCCTCGGTGCGCGTAATCAACAGTTGTTTAAGGGGCTGAAGACTCGGATCGTTGCCCAATAAGCTCTGCAGCAATTCTTCGGCGCTTTCCGCCGGCAGAGGATCGAGCCGCAGTTGCGAGTAGAAGGTTTTGTTCCCCCAGCCATGTTGGTATTCCGGACGATAGTTGACCAACAGGAGCAGCCGCGCCGTCGGTAGACTTTCGACCAGATTGTCGAGCAGAGTCTGGGTTTCTGCATCGATCCAGTGGAGGTCTTCGAACACCAGCAGTAATGGCTGCGCTTGGCTCTCGCGAAACAAGAGACGTTTACAAGCGTCCAGCGTGCGCCGGCGCTTTTGCGGCGGATCGAGGGCCTGCCATTGTTGGTCCTCGACCGGAATATCCAGCAGGGCGAGAAAAACCGGCAGCGTCGGTTGCAGCGATTCATCCAGGGTAAGGAGCTTTCCAGTGACCTTCTCGCGAATCTCGCGCTGGTTATCCCGGTCATGGATTTTGAAATAAGATTTAAGAAGATCGATCAGGGGAAGATACGGCGTCGCCTTACCGTACGAGACCGAGCCGGATTCCAAGATCAACCAATCCTGTGTGCGATGCGAATGCGTGAACTCGTGGAACAGCCGCGACTTTCCCAACCCAGGCTCTCCAACTACCGCAACAACCTGACCATGAGCGCTGCTTGCTCTGTCCAGAGCCGTCCGTAGCTGCTCGATTTCTTTATCGCGCCCAACGAAGCGCGTGAGACCGCGCGCAACCGCGGCTTGCAGGCGGGAGCGCGCGGCTCCAACGCCCGTAACTTCATAAACTTCCACCGGCTCAGTCAATCCCTTGACGCTGACCGGGCCGAGCGGCTTCACTTGCACGTAGCCCTCAGCTAAACGAAGCGCATCCGGCGTCATCAGAACCGATCCCGGCGTCGCCATCTGTTCCATGCGCGAAGCTAAATGCACGGTCTGGCCAATCGCCGTGTAATCCATCTTCAAGTCGTTGCCGATGGCACCGACCACCACTTCTCCGGAATTCAAACCCACTCTGATTTGAATCGGAACACCCTCTGTCCGCCGCACTCCGTCAGCATATCGATTCACCGACTCCTGCATTCGGAGCGCTGCATAGCAGGCTCGGACTGCATGATCCTCGTGCGCCAACGGAGCACCGAACAGCGCCATGATCCCGTCGCCCAGGATATTGTTAACCGTGCCCTCGTATCGGTGCACCGCTTCCATTATGTACTCGATCACAGGATCAAGCAGTTTGCGCGCCTCCTCCGGATCGCGGTCGGCGAGCAGTTCCATCGACCCCTTCATGTCAGCGAACAGCACCGTGACCTGTTTGCGCTCGCCTTCGAGAGAATTTTTCGAAGTGAGAATCTTTTCCGCGAGATGTTTCGGCGTATAGGTTTCAGGCGATGAGAACTTTGGCGCTGCCGCTACTTGAGCTAGAGACTGTCCGCACGCGTTACAGAACTTATTTCCGGGTGGATTCGCCGCTCCGCAGGAAGCGCACGCAGACTCAAGCCGCGCCCCGCACTCGCCGCAGAACTTCACCCCCAACGGATTATCATGCTGGCAGCGAGGACACTTCATGGGGAGGTTCCCCGGGTTAGAAACATCACTGTATGACCGCTTGCATCAAACTTTGGATAAATTTCGGGTCGTTTTGGAATTGAGATTTGCGAGGAGCGTATCCAACCAGAGGCTGTCGTGTCAACCAAATATTAGCCTTGCGGGCAAAGCGTGACTTTGTCGCGCTCGCTCACATTCAGCCGATTGGTTTCGTTGATTTTAGCCAGACAATGGGCTAGCTTGAACTATGTCCAAATATGAGGTGGTTTTCACAGACGATGCAGAGAAGGATTTGGACAAGATTAAGAAATTCTATGCAAGGCAGATCATAAAGCGAATCGATACGGTTCTGCTGCAAAGGGCTGAAGATGTTACCCGAAGCCGCGTAAAGAAACTGAGAGGGTTCGAGAGCCTTTATCGTTTAAGGGTGGGTGATTACCGGATTTTCTATCAAGTTCAATCTAACGAGGTTACGATTCTAAGGATTTTGTCTAAGGACAAAGAAGCCGAGTTTTACGAGGAAGCGAAGGGCTATGAAAACAATACCGCTATATGAGGCCAAAAATCAATTGAGCAAGTACGTCGAAATGTGTCAGGAGGAACCCGTGGTCATCACTAAAAATGGCCAGATGAAGGCCTTCCTTGTGCCTTATGACGAGGATGAATTTGCCGCCTTGATGCTTCGGTATTCTCCCTCTTTTCGGAAAATGATAGACAAAGCGGCTGAAAGCAAAGTACGTGTTCCGTTGAGTGAGGTAAAGCGGCGTCTGGCCAAGAGACGGGGTTAATATAGCCTCATCCGCAATCTAAAGATTATTCGATTACCTGATCCGTCTCCACTTTCACGCTCTCGTATCAGTGTGCCGCGGCCAATTTTGCCTCCGCCTGTTCCAGCCACAGTCCCATCTCCATCTCACGCATCATTTTACCGCAGTAGTGAGCTGTTCTTCAGCTTGTTGCCGGCTCCCTATCCGCCGCGCCCCACACTCGCCGCAGAACTTCACTCCAGAAGGATTTTCATGCTGGTACCGAGGACATTGCATTTTGGATGTCTCGTTTGGCTAAGTTGGCAAAAACGACCCCGCGACTTCATTCGAACGTCGGCTTTTTGTACTCCGTGCGTATCTCGGATTGCAAGCGTGCGCCCGCATCTTCATGTCGGACGGAGCCACTTGGCCGCGCCGCGCAGCGCCGGCAGTCCGAGCGACATGAGACCGATGATGACTAGCGTTGCCGCGATCGGCCGGGTGAAGAAAATGGCGAACGAACCGTGCGACATCTGCAGCGATTGCTGCAGGGCCGTTTCCATCAGCGGCGTCAGCACGAGCGCGAGCACCACAGGCGCCGCCGGGAAACCGCCCTTGCGCATCGCATAGCCGATCACGCCAAAGACAAGCATCACCAAGACCTCGGTTACGTTGTTGTTGACGGCGAATACCCCCGTCACCGAGAACGCCATAATGAGTGGGATCAGCAGGCTCGAGGGAATACGGAGCAGGCGCACCCACAAGCCAATGAGGGGAAGGTTCAGGATCAGCAGGAGGACGTTTCCCACGTACATGCTGGCGATTACGCTCCAGACAAAATCAGGGCGCTGCTCAAAGAGGAGCGGTCCGGGGCGGAGACCATGGATCATAAGCGCTCCGAGCATGACAGCCGTTGTCCCCGATCCGGGAATGCCAAGGGTTAGGAGCGGAACCAGCGCGCCGGCTGTCGCCGCGTTGTTGGCACCTTCCGGCGCAGCAACCCCTTCGATAGCACCGTGACCGAACCGCTCCGGATGGCGCGACACGCGCCGTTCAAGCGAGTAAGCGAGCATCGACGCAATCGTTGCCCCTGCCCCAGGAAGCACTCCCACCAGGAACCCAATGGCCGTGCCGCGCCAGAGCGCGCCTCGCGACGCAAGCCAGTCCTTGGCGGTCGGCAGGAGATTAGAAATACGTTCCTGATAGAGCACGATGTGTTGATCGCGCTCCGCACTTTCAAAGACCTCGGCCACCGCGAATAGACCAACCGACACACTTATGAACGAGAGGCCATCGGCTAGGTGGAGCGCGCCGAACGTGAAGCGCTCCTCCGATGACATAGGATCGAGTCCGATCATGCCGAGGAGCATCCCGAATGCCGCCGCGGCGATCCCCTTCACTGCCGACGCGCCAACCAAACCGGTGACCAGTGTGAGAGCAAAGAAGGTCAGGGCAAACGTCTCGGGTGGACCAAAACGGAGCCCCAACTCTGCCACGGGCTTCGCGATTAGCATAAGCCCAATAACGCCAAGGGTGCCGGAGATGAAGGAGGCAAACGCTGCCATTCCTAAAGCGGCCCCGGCGCGCCCCTGACGAGCGAGGGCATGGCCATCGAGGCAGGTCACCACTGAGGAGGATTCTCCCGGAAGGTTAACCAGGATTGACGTCGTCGAGCCGCCGTACATCGCGCCGTAATAAATTCCAGCCATCATGATCATAGCCGTGGTCGCGTTCATCCCGAACGAGAACGGGATCAGCATTGCAACACCCGCGACAGGGCCAATGCCCGGGAGCACCCCAATCAGTGTTCCCGCCAGGACACCGAGAAAGCAGTAAGCGAGATTGACAGGCTCAAGAGCGATGGAAAAGCCGGAGAGGAGAGCCGAGATGATTTCCACAGCGGCACCGACTACCAGGGCAGGAGACCACCGGGAAGCGGGATGCGAAGCCAGACCCGGAAGATGAGGAAGAGAAACGCCGCGCTGGCGATCCCGACGGCGAGCGCGCGGGCCCGACGCAGCGGCTCGAGGAGCAAGATCCCGGCGACAAGGAAAACCGCGGTGCTAAAAAGGTAGCCCAGCGGCTGCAGCGCAAGCGCATATAAGACGAGAAGGACAAAGCCGGACCCGGCGCGCGCGAACTCGCGAGCACTCGGCCAAGTGACCTCTGCGTCCACAACCGGGCGGGCACAGAGCCACAGCCCACACGCGGCGAGCAGAATCCCGGTCCAGAAGGGGAGAAAGGCAGGGCCTAGGCCAAAGCCTGTTTGAGCAGGCAGATGGCGAGCGAAAATGCAGGCCGCAACTCCGAGCCCCGTGACGACTAACCCCGCAAGTCGCGCAATCACCACCGGCGACATAACACCCCGCTCACCGATCCAGAGTAAATTCTATTCCTCGCGCCAAGCATGTCCTGAGCCAAGTCGAAGGGACGCCAAGCTCGCAATGAAAGACTTTTACTCATTTCTCCGAAACCTTGGCGCCTTTGCGCGAGATAACTCTTTTCCGATTCAGAATTTTATCGCGCCAAGCATGTCCTGAGCTTAGTCGAAGGGACGCCAAGCTCGCAAAGGCCCCACCCTGCCCAATTTTTTTATTCATGTCCGAGCTTGGCGGCCTTTGCGCCTTTGCTCGAGTACAGTTTTGTTCTTATAGCGGACCTAAGTGCGCGCCTGCTATTTGATCAAACCCATCTCGGACAAGGTCTGGCGCGTCTTTTGTGTATCGTCGTCGAGATAGCGCCGAAACTCCTCCGGCGCCATATAATAAGGAGTAAGGTTGTTTTCTATCAGATACTTTTCCTGCCAGATCTTGGAATCCGACAGGCGCTTGAAAGCGGAGACCAGCACAGCCTCGGCTTCCTTCGGAAGTCCCTTTGGCGACGCTACCCCACGCCATTGTGTAGCGACGACATCGATACCCGACTCGCGCAAAGTCGGCACGTCCGGCAGGCTGGCGAGCCGCTTGGCGCTCGCGGCGGCCAGGACCCTGGCTTTCTTCGCCTGTATCTGGGTCAGCCCCTCCCCGGGATTTGCCGAGGCGACATCGATGTGACTCCCGAGCAGGTTCGTCATTACTTCGCCGCCGCTCTTAAAAGCGATAAAGTTGAACTGAACTCCGGTCGCTTTCTCCACAAGATGAGTGATGATGGAGTCAATACTCGGGGCGCTTGATCCGCCGACCTTCACGTTCTTCGGCGACCGCCGCGCAGCCTCGATCAGGTCGCGTACCGTGCGGTGGGGCGAGTTCGCGGGAACGATCAAGACAAACTCGTCGAGCGCGAGACCGGCGATCAGCGTGTACTCCCGGTAGTCTAGCTTCATCTTGCCGAGGAGCGGCTGGATAATGAAAGAGTTCGTCGCCGTGGTGATCACGTAGGGATCGCCGGTTTTCTGCCCCACGTGCATGTACCCTAAAACGCCCGACGCGCCTGGCCGGTTCACCACCACAAGCGGCTGCGGAAGAATCTTTTCCTTCTCCATCATCGCAGCCATCGTCCGCGCCATAATGTCGCTTCCGCCGCCCGCCGCGAACGGCACCGTGAACTCAATCGGCTTTTCAGGGAAGCCGGCGGAAATCGCAACACCACTGTGAATAGCCACGATCAGTATTAAGGCAAAACTCATCAGGATCGTTTTGCGTGCTGTCCACATACTATGGTCCTCCTTCTTGTCCGAAATAAAAAGAACACAAGGCTCGCGCAAGGGCGCAAAGGACGCCAAGGTAATAAAAATTTCGAAACTTTTGTCACGGCTCCCGCGTGTCTTTGAGCGTCTCTTCGTTTGGTGCCAGCCCAAGGCCAGGCTGCTCGCTCAACGTCACCGTTCCACGGGACGGCTTCGGCGGGTCGCGGAAGATCATCTCTCCTGTCACCCACATCGGTACGTGAAACTCTACCCGCCAGCCGTTGGCCATAGCCGCGATCAAGTGCATGTTATGGTGCGGCCAGCCGCCGCCGTTGGCAATCGGTATGTTATAGGCCTGCGCCATGGCAGCGACCTTCACGCCTTCAGTGTAACCTCCCACGTACACAACGTTGGGCTGAAGAATGTCCACCGCTTCGTGGACCAGCAGTTCCCGGTGCCGCCACTTGTGTCCCTCGTTCTGACCCGCGGAGATGGGGATTTTAGTCTGCCGCCGCAGATTCGCTAGGAGCCGCGCGTCGTTTCCATAGACTGGCTCCTCGAACCATTTAATGGCGTAGGGCTCGATGCGCTTGGCAAGATCCAGCGCGACGGGAAACGAAAAGAGGTAGTTTGCATCGACCATAAGCTCCACCTGGTCGCCCACTGCCTCACGAACTGCGCGGACTCGCGCGGCATCCTCCGCCGGATCTTGCGCGCCGTTGATGGCCACCACCATCTTGAGCTTGTCATGTCCTTGCGCTGTAAAGTGCTTTGCGGCTTCTACGAGCTGTTCACGAGTGTATTCCAGCAACCCGAATGTAATGTATGCGGGAACAGTGGCACTGTATCCGCCCAGAAGCTTCCATACCGGCTGGCCGAGGTGCTTTCCTTTTATGTCCCAGAGGGCGATGTCCACCGCGCTGACAGCGGAGGACCAGGCACCGGTTTGCGCACGAGGATTGAGCCGGTAAAAGAGATCATACCAGTGACGCTCTGTCGCCAGAGGGTCTTTGCCGACGAGTAGAGGGGCGATTTCGCGGTTGATGAGCTCTCGCGCCGCAAACCGCTGAATCGGTCCCGTCAAACCGTACCCCGTCACCCCACCGTCCGTCTCCACCCGAACGAACACAATCTCGCGAATAATCGGCTCGTGCAGCAAGGGCACCTTCGCCGGGACGCGATGAGAGGTTGCTTCGACCCGAGTGATCTTCATGAGTTCATCTCCTGGATTTGGCCTGCAAACCGCGAGGCGACTGTTTAAGCCTTTCGAAGGCGGCGGAAAGTCTAAGATGTGACCGTGGACACTGCATGTCGGAGCCCCCACGTGCTTGATTAGTGAAATGAAGAATGGACGACCGAACTTAGCCCAGGGAGACCGACTGGTCAAGGAGCGCAATCCACGTACCTGGTTCGGAGCCAAGAAAACCGGTAGAGTAGGGACCACAGAAAAATAGCGAACCCGAAAACCGCGGTCTGCTATCGAATTTCAAAAGCTGCCTCCGTTAGCAGGCGCTGTGACATGTCAAAATTAATCGATGACCTCTTTCGCGGGCACACGACGCTCGAACGCATCCCCATGCAAGACGCCGAGGTCTACTATTTGCGGGAACTTCCTCTTGCTCAAACCGCCGAAGCTGTCATGAATCAACTCATCAATGAAGTTCCGTGGCGCGCCGAAAACATCGTTGTCTGGGGACAAACCTACGCCCAACCTCGTCTGACTGCGTGGTACGGTGATGACGGAACAAATTACACTTACTCCGGCATTCACCTGCATCCACTGCCCTGGACTCCCACGCTGATAGACATCAAGAACAGGATAGAAAAAATTGCTGCTACCGACTTCAATAGCGTGCTGCTGAATTACTATCGCAACCACCGAGACAGCATGGGATTGCACAGCGACGATGAGCCGGAACTTGGAAGCCGGCCGATCATCGCCTCGTTGAGCCTAGGAGAGGAACGAACTTTCATCTTAAAGCACAAAACCAGGAGAGACCTGAAAAGTGTTCGCTTGCAACTCGCCTCGGGCAGCCTGCTATTGATGAAGGGCGAGACCCAACACTGTTGGAAACATGGAATTGAAAAGGAGAAGCTTCCTTGTGGCCCGCGGGTCAATCTGACCTTCCGGCGAGTTTGCCAGTGAAACCAGGACACGACGGAAACTTATGCCGATGCCGCTATCGCCCTTAAGGGACATGACGCCGAATCTCTTCCGATTTCGCAAGTGCAAACGTCGCTGGTTAAATACCTGCGTTCTCGCCCCTACTTCTCGTAGAGCCGTTTGACAAACCCGCTCGCTTCGATCTCCCGCGCGACCTTGTACGAGACGAACTGTTCGGGATCGGCGTTTTTCGCCGCCGGAACCGTGCTTGAAAGTTCCGTCAGAATCGTGCGTATCCCGTCGAGTGTCGGAATCGGCAAAGCTAAATACTTGCTTGCGGTACTAGTGTAGGTATCTTCCAGCACCTCGCGGTCATCGTTGCGCGTGTATTTTTTCAACACCGTCAGCGCGGCTTCTTTGTTGCGTTTGAAATCGTGGATCGCTTCGATGTAGGCGAGCATGAATTCTTTCACGAGCCCTTCGTTTTTCTGGATAAAAGATTTCGTCGTGCCGATGGGCGCCATCGGGTAATGTAGCCCCAGGTCGGCGAGGTCCCCCAGCTCGCGAAATCCCGCTTTGCGCGCGATCAGCGACGCGGTGCCGCTCAGCAGGCCGGCGTCGAGCATTTTTGTCTGCATGGCGCGGACCGTGTCCTGTGACGTGCCGATCTGCAAAATACTGACGTCGCGGTCGGGATTCAGTCCCCATTTTTTTAACGCCAGCCGGACGGCGAAATCCGAAGTCGCGCCGTAGCGGCTGACGCCTAATTTTTTGCCTTTAAGTTGGGCCGGGCTGGTAATTTCCGGCGC
The DNA here is from genome assembly GCA_963840855.1 of uncultured delta proteobacterium. Lineage (GTDB taxonomy): Bacteria > Desulfobacterota > Binatia > UBA9968 > UBA9968 > DATACQ01. The sequence continues at coordinate 5,924 of CAWJBB010000069.1, read as the reverse complement.
GCCGAAAACCTTGAAGATAAAACCGTTGATAGCGGCGGAAATAATGACTGTGTCGGCCCCTTGCAATGCGGCTTGCACCAGGCCGGAACCGGAGAGGGACGCGATTTCCAGATCTTTGGCGATCAGGGCGCGCAATGATACCGATCCGGTGCCCATGCCGACGAGCACCACATCGAGGCCGCGCTTTTCAAATAGTTTGGTTTCCTTGGCAAACCATAACGGCGCGACGGCGCCGTCCGCAGAACCATAGCCGGCCATGACTTTTATAAGCGGCTTGGCCTGCGCCGCCAACGCGGTTGGAGCATGAACATCAAGAAAAAGAGCGATGATCGCCGCAGCTAATAAACTGATGCGGCCGTTGTTCCTCATGACACTACCTCCATAAAAACCATGATCAAAGTGATTGTCTTCGCACGACCGCGATATGCGCTTACATTTCCACGGGAATCTCGATGCCCAAGAGGGACGTAAGCAGCTCGAGTTGCCTTAGCGAGAGCTTCGAGAGTTTGAGCCAAGATATTTTGCGCTCAGGATCGGACTCGCCGAGAATATGGCACTGATGGTAAAAGCGATTAAAATCCTGCGCTAGTCTAAAGGCAAAGTCACATAGGAAATGCGGCGCTCGCTGTTCGTATGCCTTGAGCATCGAATCCGGCAACTCACTCAACGTTAACATCAAATCTCGCTCCGCAGAGCCGAGGGGAGGCAGGATCATCCCCCGCGCCCCGGGGTCACCGCCGCTCTTGTGAAATATCGATCGAATCCGCACGCCCGTGTATTGTAGATAAGGACCGGTTCTCCCTTCGAATCTCGCAAAACGATCAAGATCGAATACGTAATCCATACTCCTCTCGTGCATCAGATCACCGAACTTCAAGGCGGCGAGTCCTACCCGGCGAGCGATTCCCAGACGCTCATCTTCCGACGCCGAGTTGGCCAGCTCGGCTTGCGCCATCCGGTTTAACGCCGCACCCGTTACCATTGCGATCAGATCCGTTAACTTCATCACTCCGCCTGAACGCGTCTTGAAAGGCTTTCCGTCAAGGTCGTTCATGGTGCCGAAAGCAACGTGCTGCAGCTCGCAATTGCCCGCAAGCCCAGTTTTTCGAGCCGCGCGAAACAATTGCTGGAAATGCAGACTTTGCCTCTTGTCGACAACGTAGAAAATGGCGTGTGCATTCAGGTCATGAACGCGCTCATCAAGCGCGGCAAGATCCGTAGTGCCGTAAAGAAATCCGCCGTCGGCCTTCATCAGCATGAAGGGCGGCATCGGTTCGTCATCGCCTTCCTCCGTGACCGGAATCACCAGCGCCCCTTCGCTCCGGACGGCATAACCGGTGAGCTCCAGTCGTTCAATAATCGTGCAGATACGATCTTGATAGCGGCTCTCACCATGCCAAAGCTTGAACGATACACCCAGCGCGTCAAAATCACGGCGCAAAGCCTCGATGGAAACATCCACAAACTGACGCCAGAGCGCGCGATATCCCGGATGGCCTCGTTGCAGTTCGACGGTGGCTTTCTGGGCTTCGCCTAAAAAGGTCCGCATCTGCGTTGCAGCGGGCCGCGGCGGTAACATACAGCTCTTCCAAGTCTGTTATGGTCACTGGCGGCTCGTCGGGAAAAGTCCCGTCTCGATATTTGTCAAAGTACGGAAGATCAGGTTGCCGTCGTTTGAGTTCCACGATGAGCATCCCCATTGGCAAACCCCAGTCGCCCAGATGGATGTCGCTTGTGACACTGTCTCCCATGAAAGTGAAAAGACGCTGCAATGAGTCACCGATAATACTCGACCGAAGATGGCCAACATGCATCGCCTTCGCAACATTCGGCCCGCCAAAATCCATGACAATATTTCGCGGCGACGTGACGCGGGGACAACCGAGCCTAGGGTCATCAAATAAGCGATCGATGAAAGAGGCAATGAAGCTGTCCGATACTTTGACGTTGATGAATCCGGGAGGGGCTACCGAGACCGCGGCAAAGATCTCGGTATGATCGAGACTATGGGCAATCTCCTGAGCCAACTCGAACGGTTTCTTTCCAGCTGCTTTCCCGGCAGCCAATGCTCCATTATTCTGAAATTGACCGAGATCAGGACGTTGGGAAACGGCGACATCTCCCAGATTTCCCGGCAAGCCGCATCGCTCGAAGGCCTCTTTGAAAATATTACTTATGTAATTTCGCAGCGAGCTCATTACCAGCCATTTTACGTTTGTGCAATCTGTCCAAGCCTGACCGCAGCTCCCGCGGCCAGTCAAGGCCGGTTATGTCGTGTCGCCGGAATTCTCTAACTGGTCCGTGACTTAGAAAACTGTCTTATGGAATGCAGATCCATAACCCAGCCGAGCGCGGATCGGCACCACCCTTGTGAACTTGGCCGTAGCTCGGATCGCTGCCGCGCCGTGCCCACGCGGATATTGAATATCTGAGGGTCGGTTACGGCTGCCGAATAGATCGGAGTGCCGCACTCGGGACAGAACGCTTGGGCGCGCTTGGCCCCGCTTTCGGCCGTCTTTACATAAATCTTTGGTTGTCCTCCGCGTCAAACTAAACGCGTCCCTTGCCGCGGCGACGCTAGTGCGAAAGGCGGTCCCCGTTAGGGTTTGGCAATCCGTACAATGGCATATCCCGACCTTGTCGGGATCGATTTCCGCGACGTAGGTGATGTAGCCGCAATGGCACGCGCCTTCGATTTTCATAAAAGTCTCCTCCAAACGTTCAGTGACAGATACGGCTAACATACTGGCGCTAACCTGAGCCACAACCCAACGCGGACGACGAAATGGTAGCTACACCGAAACGAGCCATGGGCGTGAAGCGAACCCCCACTGGGTCATACCCCTGGCGCGTACGATATCGCTGGCACCATTGCGATAAAGGCGGCATCCTCCTTCGCCTTTTGAACGCACCCCTTGCGATACACCGCCATTTCTTCCGTGATCATGTAACGGCGTTCACACTCATGAACACGCTGTTGACACTCAACCGCGCCGACCCGTAATCCCTCGCGCAGTAAAACCTTAAATTTTCTATCGATTCGTACTATACGGACCGCGGCATCGCAATTGCTCATGGGCAATCTTGTAGTCCGTTAAGGGATTGCAGGCTTCGCATCGTTATCAATCGATCTATTTCAAGCCGGCACTCAAAAAGGAGTTCCTTGTGGCCAAAAATATCGTTATATGCTCGGACGGTACCGGCAATACCGCGATAAAAGACCGCGGCACCAATGTCTTCAAGATCTTCGAGTCGGTGGACTTAAACGGTCACCGCTTCGACCCCAAGCTCGACCCCCAGATCGCTATCTACGACGATGGCGTCGGCACGGAACGATTCAAACCCTTAAAAGTATTCGCCGGCGCCACCGGCTGGGGTCTCGGCCGCAACGTGCGCCAGCTCTACAAAGAACTATGCCGTGTCTACGATCCCGGCGACCGCATTTATCTGTTCGGCTTTAGCCGCGGTGCTTTCACCGTGCGCACATTGGCCGGGTTAATTGCGCGTTGCGGCATCATTGAAGCCAAGAAACAACTGACGGCGGCCGAGTTCGAAACCACGGTGCGCTGCGCCTACAAGACCTACCGCAAAATGTATCGCACCGTGTTAATGGAATTATTCGCAGGCAAGCCGGCCGTAGACGCCGGCAGAGCATTCCAAGCGAAATATTGCCATCGCCAAGCGCCCGAGGTTCACTTCATCGGCGTCTGGGACACCGTCGACGCCGTTGGCTTACCGTTTCACATCGGCGATCTGATCAACAGCATGATCTATCGTTTTAAATTTCCAGATCAAAAACTCTGTCCGCAGATCAAGCACGCCTACCACGCCCTCTCTCTCGATGACGAGCGCGACAGCTTTCATCCGCTGCTGTGGGAAAAGCATCCCGAAGCAACCGATCAAAAAGTTGAGCAGATCTGGTTCGCCGGCGCTCATTCGAACGTCGGCGGGGGATATCCCAAACAGGGGATGTCTCTGGTGGCACTCGACTGGCTGATGCAAAAGGCGCGCGAGGCAAAACCCGCTGGTGGCGAAGGCTTGCGGTTTGTCGAAGCCGACCGTGCATATGTTCACAGCCATGCCAACGTCGACGACAAGCTCTATGATCCGCGCGCCGGGTTAGGAATTTTCTATCGCTGGAAGCTGCGCGATGTCGATGCGATCTGCCGGCAGAACGGCGTGCACCCGCTCGTTCACTTGAGCGTTCTCGAACGCATCGCACATGGCACGGAAGACTATGCGCCCGGCAATCTGCCACGCAACGCGTCGGTGGTGATCACCGAAACCGGCGATCCCGATAAAAACGCTTCTGCCGCAACGAGGGCAAAAGCCGCCGAGGCGGTACTACGCGCTGCCCATGGGAACGAATCATCGCTGCTCACCCGCGTACGTGGTGCCATGGCGGTGGGCCATGCTCCTATTATCTTTACTTGCTCTCGTGTCTGGCAGTGTTATTCGCCGCTGGACTTTCGGCAGCGATCTCCATCATCAATCCAATTTTGCTGTTGCCCTTGGCAGTAGGATTTCTCTTCGCGTATTTGCTGGCAATGGCCGCCGACCGGCGCATAAGCAACGTGTTCTCGCAATTTTGGTTCGAGCAGCAGCAGCATCTGCGCGAAGCGCTCAAACAGGCGCGCCATAAAGTTCAGGCAGAACGACAACAGAACCCTTCGCTAAACGGAGCCGAGGACCGTTACGACGGGTTAGCGGCCCCGCCGCCATCTGCTTCAGATGGCTTGGCGAGCATCCACATGAGCGGGACGCAGCTATGACAAACTCTATTGGCATTTGGCCGTCATCGCAGTTCTCTCGTTCGCCGGCCTGACCGAAGCGCTGGCAGACTAGGGAAAGGTCAGAAGCGTAGTCCCTTTATCCTAGAACCTCCGTCTGCTAGTGGGACTGTTGAGCTTCTTCCGCGCTCACGAACACGAGCAACGATCACGATTTGCCCTAGCGCCGAGGTCCGAAAAACTCTTCGAACTTCTTTGCCTGCTCGTTCAAGTTGACCAGACTGCTGGCCGAGACCGGCTGCAAATCAAGGCCGGCCGGGTTCAGAGTCGAATCCTTCGGCGCCACGTCGGGGCGCGCCGGGACCGAGCCGTATTTCAAGATCGCGCTTTGACCCTCTTTTGAAAGGATCAAATCGACCAGGAGGCGGGCCGCGTTGGGATGCATAGGTTGCGCGGACACCCCGATCATCGAGGTCGAGGCGACAATCGGTTTGGTCGTCCGCACCCACTCCAGTGGAGCGCCTTTTTGCTTCAAGTTCTCGAGCGCGTGCGCGTAGACCAAACCGAGGGGAAATTCGCCCGCGACCAAAAGCTGAGAACTTGTGTGTGCCCTTTGTGCCACTCGATATCCTGCTGTGCCAGCCCTTTCATCAACCGGGCCGCTTTCTCCTCACCCAACCCCTCGCGCATCCCCCCCAGCCAATCGTATTCTTCTGGATCGATGCCGAGCTTTCCCTTCCACTTTGGCTGCAAGAGATCCGGCCAGTCTTTCGGCGCGTCGGCGCGCGGGACGAACCTAAGGTGGTACCCAAGGACAAAATAATTGCTTGTCATCGAGGTCCAAAAATTCTTGGCATCCTTAAACTTGGCGCCGTACGCCTTCCTTTCAGGCGAATCGTAAGGCGCCAGAACTCCCATGGGAACAACCAGCGGCGCCAAGGACAGATTCAAGACGTCGAAAAATAGTTTGCCGGTGTCTCTTTCGGCACGAACCCGATTGACCATGCGCTCGCTATTGTTCTGCGTGAGCTGCACCTTGATCGGGGGGTATTTTTGCTCGAAAACGTCAGCCACGGCTCGCATGGTGATAAGGTTGCTTCCCGTGTACCATGCCACGGTACCCTCTTTTTTCGCGGCTTCGATCAGCCGCGTGTCTTGAGCGAATGTTGTAAGAGGCAAGAGCGCGACGAGCCA
>CAWJBB010000068.1:0-119677 GCA_963840855.1 uncultured delta proteobacterium | reverse complement strand
GTCGCCATAGAGCGTGTTCTCCGGCACGGAAATCAGCACCGGTCTACGATGGTACAACTCGCGGTCGATATGCTCCCACATCCCTTCGGACTCGGAAACATGGGTGTCGGCATCGACCAGTTTTTTTGTTGTTCCAGACATAGGCCCCTCACGAGGCGGATGACTTCGATCGCTTACAGATTTTGTGTACTCATGTATGGTGACACGCTAGTTGAGTCGGTTCGGCTTTGTCAAGGATCGATTGAACGGGACCGGAACGAAGCTCACGAGTCGATTTGTGGAGAAATTGAGCAGTGGTTTAGTTTGCGCAGATCCCTCTCTTTCGCCAGACTGTGTGAAAACTCCGTTCATGGTTTGACTGGGCGCACCACGAACGGATGTCAAACATGACAAATCAGACAGTTATCCGTTCGCCCTGAGCTTAGTCGAAGGGCTCCTAATGAGTTTTCACACAGCCTGTCGTTCAGGATGACAATTCACCCTATTCGTCATTTCGAGCGGAGCGAGAAATCTTCCTGCATTCCGGAGACGGAGCGAGTTCCAATTGAACCACTACCAAAAATTGACAATACAGAAGCGATTTGTTACTAAGCTGCAGACTCTTCCGGATGATCGGGAATGAAATCAAACGTGCAAAGAAAAAACCACCGGCTGGATGTTGCGAAGGCCCAGAGGATGCGGAAGAGTCTCGGCACTCGAGAGGCGGCGCTCGCAAAAGCTCTGAAAAAACTCCTCGATAGAGGCCGAGGGCATGTCATCGATCCCTTTTCAGGCCGCTCGTTCTGAGCTTATCTCTATCTTCGCCAACTCCTCGACGAACTTCACCAGCCCCGCATGATCCAGGTCGCCGTTGCCCATGCCTTTCATGGCGGTCATCATCTGGCCGACGACGCCGGTGACCATCAGCGGGACGCCATATTCACTGCCCGTGGCTAACGCGATCTTCATGTCCTTTTCATGCAAGCGGATGCGAAAGCCGGGTTTGAAATTGCGGTCGAGCATTTTTTGACCGTGAGCCTCGAGAATCTTCGACTGGGCGAAGCCGCCGAGCAGAGCCTGCCTGACTTTCGCCGGATCGACCCCCGCTTTCGCGGCAAGCACCAAGGCTTCGCCGACGATCGCGATGGTGGTGCCGACAACCATTTGATTCGCTGCCTTTGTCACTTGCCCAGCGCCGGCGTCGCCGACGTGGACGATATTTTTGCCGAGGGCTTGGAAAATCGGCATAGCGCGTTCCACGGCGGACGCTTTTCCACCGATCATGATCGATAATGTGGCGCCGATGGCGCCCGCTTCGCCGCCGCTTACCGGCGCATCGACCATCTCACAGCCGCGCTTGTCGGCGTCGGCGGCAAGCTTGCGCGCGGCGACCGGCGAGATGCTCGACATGTCGATTAACAGTGTTCCCGACTTCACTCCGGCAAACACGCCGTTCTCCCCGGCGTACACCAGTTCCACGTCCGGCGAATCGGGAAGCATAGTGATTAGAACTTCGCTCTGCCCGGCAACTTCCATGGAAGTCGCGGCGGCTTTGGCGCCTTCTTTAGCTAATTCTTCAACCGCGGCGCGGCTGCGATTATGAACGACCAGCGGATAACCCGCCTTCAATAAGATTCCGCGCCATGGGCTTGCCCATGATGCCGAGGCCGATAAAACCGATTATTGGCTTATCCATATGCTTTGTCCTCTTGGCGGTGTCGAAACTTTATCCCAAACGCGCCCGCGCCTATACATCTTCTGCAAGGAGAGGACGCTCTAGTATGGGGAATTCAATCTCCCTAACGCGTTTCCAATCAATACTGTTGCCTTTGCCAATCTTCGCCATCACGTCTTTTAGAAAGGTCCGTCCTTGCGGAGTCAAACAGTAAGGATTCGGGTGGCGTGGTCGCGGAAAAAGGCCATCTTTTTCAAGCAAGCCCAAGTCGAAAAGATCCCGAGTAGCCTGCCCTCTATCTTCTCTATTCTCATCTTTCTCGGGAACTTTGCCTTCGAACCACTCCTGCGGTCGCACCTCTTTGTCGGCAGCCCGCAAGACTTCCATCCTTCTGAGTTTCTGCCTGCGCCCTAAAGTCTGTCCTTCATTCATCTCATTTCCTCCCTGCTCCAGAATAGAAGCAGACGTTATTTTGTCAATCATTCTCCGGCGAAAGTAGATATCGAGACCATCGAGTTAGCGAAACTAAGCCTAACGAGTCTCGCTTCGCCATGTCGAAAGGGTCCAAAGAAAACTGCCGAAGTCTTGAATCGTAAAAATCAACGCCAAGGGTCCGGGAATGATATTCAAATACCAAAGAATCGCCATCGCAACGGGCACCAGCGGACGATCGAGCAGCGAGGCGAAGACAAATCCTTCGGCGTTGAGGCGCCCGGCGGCGACGTAGAGCATGCCGAGACCGCTGACCAATAAACCAACGAGGCGAAAATAGTTTTCAGCTTGCTCGACCAGCGGAGGAAGGCGCAATACCCACACCGCGAGGCTCGGAAAGAGCACCAACGACGTGCCTTCGACCAAAATCAACCAGCCGAACACTTCTACGGTTTTTGCCGCGCGGCTTCGGCCCTCTGCGGAGATCAAGCGACGGAACATTTCGGCGAACGTCGGCATCGTTACTTCTCCTTCGTCGTGGGTAGGCTGCTGATAGCCCAGCCCCTTATGCCATAACGGCAAGTGAAGGGAAACCAATGCCGCTTTCAGCGCTTTCATTTCATGCTCGCCCTGGAGTACAGTGTGGGCACAATGGAGAAGCAAATCTTTACATGGCTAGGGCGTGAATTCGTCCAACTGAGCGGAGAAGGCCGTCAGGGAGCGTCGGCAGGGGACGCGACCAACGAGCTCTTCCAGCGTTTCGAGGGAGAGTTGAAGACTCACGGTATGTCCCTGGAGAACGCCGTGCGCGTAAGGGTCTGGGGGCGAGATAAGAACGCTCGAACTCTAGCGACCGCCGCTCGGTCCAAGATACTCACGGGTGACAAGCGGGCGGCGAGTTCCAGTTTCATTTCTCAGGAATGGTTCGATTCGGAGGCCGCGGCGGGATTGGAACTGCTCGCCATGCGGCCCCTCGATGCGGCGGCGGCAAGAAAGCCGGTCGACTTCGAGCCAGCGCGCAATTATCTCTATTTTCTTGATTTTGATGGAGTGATTTTCTTCTCGGGTTTTACCTCTGAAGCCGCCGCTTTCGAACAACAGGCTTCCGAAGTGCTGAAAACTTACGACCACGCCATCGCGCGCGCGCAAACAGACTGGAACAAAGTCATGAAACTTTCGGTTTTATTGCAGCGTGGTTACGACATGGCGGTGATAAAACGGGCGCTGGCTGAAGGGAGTCCGCGGCAGGCTGCGGCAGTCGAGTTCAGTTTTGTCGATGGATTCGCCGGAGATAAATGTCTATTGGAGATCGAAGCGACGGCATTGAAAGGACACTAAGCGGGCTGGCTCACTGGCGGTACCCGCAGTTGTTGCACTGAGGTTCATGTGATTACAACACCTACGATGGTGAACGATGCTCCTCCGTTGCCGAAGCGGATCAGCGGGCTGTGGCAACTGGCGTTTAACCTCTGGTGGACTTGGCATTGGGAAGCGCGCGAGGTCTTTAGACGTCTCGATTACCCGCTTTGGCGATTGACTTCGCACAATCCCGTCCGCATGCTACAAACGTTGCCGTACGAGCATCTTAAGCGGGCCGCTCGAGAGCCGGCGTTCGTTGCTCTTTACGACACCGCGATGGTGGGTCTGGATCGCGCTCTGACCGCGAAGGAATCCTGGTGGGCTCGAACTTTCGCTCATCTGCCGGACCGTCCGCTAGCCTACATTTCTGCTGAATTTGCCCTGCACCATACGTTGCCGATCTACGCCGGCGGCCTTGGGGTCTTGGCCGGTGATCACTGCAAGGAAGCGAGCGATCTGGGGCTGCCGCTAATCGGCGTAGGATTTATGTATCCGCAGGGATACTTTCATCAGAAGATGTCCCCGGAAGGATGGCAGGAAGAGCTCTATGAGCAGCTCGATTGGGATCACGCGCCTGTGGAACAGGTTGTCACTCAAGGGGGAAATCCCTGTATCGTGTCTGTGCCCTTAGCCAACCGGGCCGTTCATGTTTCGGTCTGGTGTGTTCGGCTTGGCCGAGCGAAGATTTATCTCCTGGACACGGCGGTTGAGGAGAACGCAGCGGCGGACCGCGAACTTTCCGCGCGGCTTTACGGTGGAGATCGCGAGACAAGACTTCAGCAAGAGATCATTTTGGGTGTCGGCGGCGTTCGGGCGCTGCGCGCGCTGGGCTATCAACCTATGGTGTGGCACCTCAACGAGGGCCACACAGCGTTCGCGCCGCTGGAGAGAATCAAAGAGCTGATCGAAGGCGGAGAGAGCTTCGAAGCGGCGCTCGACCAAGTACGACGGTCGACAGTCTTTACAACACACACGCCGGTAGCCGCCGGCCACGATGTTTTTCCCGTTGATCTTGTGAATTCTTACCTCGCGGGGTGGTGGGAAAACGTTGGACCACAGCGCGACGAGTTATTGAAACTTGGGCAGTATGACAACGGCCTCGGGTCAATGTTCAACATGACGGCTCTGGCTATCCGTAGCGCGGGCGCGACCAATGGCGTCAGTCAAGTCCATGGTCGAGTCACGCGGGCGATGTGGTCACAGCTCTGGCCGGGCATTCCAGAGGGTGAGCGCCCGATAAGAAGCGTGACTAATGGGGTCCATGTTCCCACTTGGATCGCGCCGGACATGGCCAATCTCTTCGACCGCTATTTTGGCGCAGACTGGAAGGAGCACCAGGATGCGGTGGATTTCTGGGATCGCGTTTCGATGATTCCGGACGAGGAGCTGTGGGCAGTCCGCGAGGCCCTGCGGAGTTATCTCATTGCTTTCGTTCGAGAGCGCATCCGCGAGTTGTGGACGCAAAAACAGGTGACCGTGGCCCATGTCGTGGCGATGGGGACGTTGCTGGATCCAGCGGCCCTCACTATTGGATTCGCTCGGCGATATACCGATTACAAGCGTCCCGACCTGATTTTTCATAACCCTGAAAGACTGGCCCGCATCCTGACGGCGTTTCGACGTCCTGTGCAGATTGTATTTGCGGGAAAAGCCCATCCATCGGATCACCCCGGTAAAGGTCACCTGCGAAACACTTTCAGCCACGCCCAGGACCCATCTTTCGGCGGGCGTATCGCCTTCGTCGAGGATTATGACGTCCATGTTGCGCACTTTTTGGTTCAAGGGTGCGATGTTTGGTTGAACACCCCGCGTAAGCCTTTCGAAGCGAGTGGCACCAGCGGCATGAAAGCTTCTATCAATGGCGTGCTTCACCTGAGCACTGGGGACGGTTGGTGGGCGGAAGGGCATACCGGATCTAACGGCTGGTTGATTGACGGAGGCGTTTCGGCGGGCGATCCCGCTGCCGATGACGCAGCCGACGCGGAAGCACTCTACCGGCTCCTTGAAGACGAGATCGTCCCAACATTTTATGATCGCGACGCCAGCAAAGTCCCGCGGCGCTGGCTCCAGATGGTGAAGGCGGCGATTCGTACGACCATGCCCCGTTTTAGCGCGCGTCGCATGGTGAAACAGTACGCCGAACAAATGTATGCTCAGGCTGCGGAGCAACAGCTGAAAAAGTAATTTCGCGCCCGTGTCTTCGAATCCGAATTTTTGAATCTTGAACGGCGTCTACGCGTATTCCCGATAAATGCCGTCGAACTTGCCGAGTTTAATACGGACCATATATCGCGCGCTCTCGCGCACCAGGCGTTCTTCGCGCGGCGTCTTGACCATGCGGGCGATGAGATCAGCCGATTGCGCGGTGTGTTCGACGTCAGCCACCATGTGGGTAGTGAAAAATACCAGATCGTGGTCGCTGAGCCCGTAGTGCTTACGTCCGGCGTTCAAAAATTCCTCAGAGTAGCGGCAGACCATGCTTTCACTGGTGAGCGCCGAGGCGCGGTTCTGGGGCGGAATGCCCATCAAGGTGTTATAGACCGTGCGCGCTGAGTGAATCTGACATTCGAAAATTTGCGTGGCTTCGGTAAAATCTTCTTCCTTGAGGCCTAGAGCCAGGCCGAAACGTTTCGCCAGATCGGGATGGGATTGTTCCTCGGTAAATTGGTAAGTGAAGTAATCGAACATCGCCGGGTCCTGGGCGTTCTTGACCATGCCCAACGCGAAGGATCTGAGGATCGCTTTATTATGTAGATAGTGCTGGATTGCCCACCCTTGCATGCGCTTGACGGATAGCTTGCCCTGGCGCAGCTCCGTGAAATAGGGCGTGTCCATGAGGCGCTGAATGCCGGGTTCAATGATCTCTTTTCTTACCGAATCAACCAGTGCTTTGCCGTCCATATTTTGCTCCCTTCGGTCGCTGTTATGGTCCAGAGTCTGGTGTCTCGGGTCCTGAGTTAACCTTACCAAGCTGCTGAAAAACTCTGTGGGAGTCCTTCGACGGGGCTCAGGACGAACGGAGGGGTTTTGATATCATTGAAGATTTTCCGTTCATGCTGAGGTTCTCGAAGCATTCCGAACCCTTTTTCAGCACTCTGCTAGACTCTAGACTCCGAACTTTATTTACCTGCCAATACCTGATCGAGCAGCGTGTAGTCGGTCACCGCCGCGACATTGACCGGCGCGGAAATCTGTTTTTGAGCGTAGGCAAGATCAAAATACTCCTGCATGTCCTTGACGGGGATCTTGCCGTCCGGCGTCATGATAGAGCGCCATTGCTCGTAGACTGTTGCGGCGGACTTTTGGTCGATCTTCCATTTCTCCCGCACGTAATTTATCACCCAGTTTTTCTCTCGGAGGCTGAAAGTGTTGGCGTCGAGCATGACGCGAATGACGCTCTTGACGCGGCTGGCGTCGGTTTTTAGCTTCGTCTCGTTCACTACCAGACCGCTGGTGGGAAATTGCACTGCCAGCTCATCGGCCGCGCCGATTTGCCGGAATCCCTTCTGCGTCATGATCACGTTGTGTGGGCCCGATAGCACGGCGGCCGAAACCGCGCCCTGCGCGAGGCTCGTGACGGTATTGGACACCGAGCCCGTTTGCGTGAATAGAACTTTTTCGCCATCGACCCCCTTGGTCTTCAATAGTAGCCGCGCCACCAGATGTTGCAGACTGCCGATGCGGTCCACGCCGATTCGTTTCCCTGTGAGATCGCCGGGTTTCTGTATGCTTGGTTCGGCCACCAGGTAAAAAGGTGGTTTGCGAAGCGAAACCATGATCCCTCTGAGCGGCGCGCCCTGGCCGGTCGCGATGATGCCCGTGGTATAACCGGTCAAGTAATCGATCTCACCCGCGGCTAGCGCCGCGATGGGCAATGGGCCCGCCATCTGGATCAATTCCGGTTCGAGGCCATGCTTTTTGAACAGCCCGGCGTCGCGGGCGAGGAAGATGTTTAAGAACGAAATGCTGAAGGCGGAGTAGGCGAGGCGGACCTTGCGCGTCTCTTGCGCCGACGTCTTAGCGAAAAGCGACAGCGCGAGAAACAGCGCGAAAACAACGTTTTTGACGTGAAACAAACTTTTCCGAGCGGCCTTTTGTCCCACCGAGAGCGTCATGGCGCCGACTATAGACGGTGGATTAAAAACTTGTCAACGTTCGCAGGCTGCGGTAGTGGTTCAGTTTGCGCAAGATCCCTCTCTTCGTCAGCCTGTGTGAAAACCCTTAAGAGCCCTTCGATCCTTCGAGGGGCCTCAGGACTGGCCCCTCGACAGCCTTTAGTCCCGAGCCTGTCGAGGGGTCAGGGCGAACGGCTAAATGTTTGATTTGTAATGTCTGACATCCGTTCGTGGTGAACCAGCCTGCCCTGAGCGACGTCGAAGGGAACCATGAACGGACTTTTCACACAGTCTGTCGTTCGGGATGACAATTCACGCTGCTTGTCGAGAAATCTTTCTTGTTTTCCTGATACGGGCGGGACTTCTAATTGAACCACTACCCAGGCTGCTGAATGATGACTTCCGATCCGTGTGGTAAGCCTGAGGCAATGAGTAAAGGTCGGCCGTGTAAGGAGGCAAGATCTTGACAATTGCTCGTTGCCCCGATCTTGCCGTGGAATGAAACTCGTGCCGCGGATCGCTGAGTCTACTTGCGGGGAATCAGCAGCAGGGCTCCGACCTGGAGAAAATTGGCGCGGCGCATGCCATTGGCCTCGAGGATGCGCTCCGCCGACGCCCCATAGCGCCGCGCGATCTGAACGATGGTCTCGCCCCGTTTAACGCGGTGGCGGACAACTTGAGTTTTTACCTCGCGCTGCGGTTGTATCTCCGTGCGTTTAGCCCGCGCTGCCTGGACGACTGGCGGCGTGCTGCCCTCTGAGGGTAATTTCATCTGGTAACCCGCTGGAATGATGCGCGCGTTCCTGCTGACGGCTGGGTTCCATGCCAGGAACTGTTCCAGCGAGAGCCCCGCGGCGCTCGCGAGAGCGGTCACAGACGAGCCGCTTTTGACTTCGACCTCGCGAAAATTTGCCGGAGCATCGAGCTCGAGACCGGGAAAATATTGTTGATAATTCTTACCGATCTCTACGGCGACCAAAAACTCCGCGTAAAAATTCTTGGGAGCATAGCCCCAGTAAGGATGAGAATAATCGTTGATCAAGTCGACAAGATTTTCGGAACCGATTTGCGCCACGGCGCGAGCGACGCCCGCCTGACCGTAGTTATAGGAAGTGATGGCGAGGGGCCAATTGCCCAAGGATCCATGGGCTTGACTCAGGTACGATGCCGCCGCGCGGGTAGATTCGATGGGATCGATCCTTTCGTCGACGTGGCGATCAACGCGCATATACTCTCTCCCGGTGGCACGCATGAATTGCCACATGCCCATGGCGCCGGCGCTGGAGCGCGCGGTGATATCGAAGGATGATTCCACCAGGGGGAGGTAGCCCAGTTCTTCGGGCAAGCCCCGTTCGCGGAAAACTCGTTTAATGTACTCGATGTGCCGCCCCGAGCGCTTGATTCCCGCTTCAGTTCTTTCTCGAATACCCCTTTGTGCCTTGACGCGGTCGATATCGACCCCATGAGCGTCGGCAATGCGGGTTCGCTCTGAATTGATAAAGTCGTTCGTCCGGCTGTTCTCGCCGACATCTTGGACTTCGTAAATAGTGGTCATTTCCACGGCATCAAAGAAGACCAGCTGTGAAATGCTGTACTCCGTGAAGATTTTCTTCCAAAATTCAACCCGATGCTCGAGGCCGGGCAATAGAGGAAACAGTTCCTGGTTGGTTGGGTTTGCCTGTGCTCTGATTTGGGCGGGAAGGATAACCGCCAGCGCGAGCAGGAACGCGAGAAGCCATTGAGCAGCACGTTGCATTTTGACCTCCTGGAAGATAGCTCATATCAGCAACCCTCGTGCCACATTGCTGAAGTTTTATAAGTTGCCATTTTATGAAATTTACGCAAGGTAGACAAACGAAATCATGGCATTCCAGCGAAAATCTTCACCCCTAAGGCACCTAAGCCTGTTTTCTCTCACCGTTGACCGCTACAGGATTGCTGACTATAGTCCCGTCATTTAACTGACACAGCGCGGCGGAGGACCAATTGGAACATTCAAACCTAGTAATTTTTGCCGAGGCTATGCTCAGAGCGGTCCTGGGTTGGCGCATGTTAATCAGCGGCCTGAGCAACGTGCGCCGCTGGCCCAATCCGGTAGAGACGGCCCGCATTCTTTTCCCCAAAGGCGCGACTTTTTTCGGTTTCATGGCGACTTTTTTAATGGTTGTGGGGGGCTTCGGAGTCGCAGCGGGGATCCAGACGCCCATCTGTGCCCTGATGATCGTGGTCTTTTTGATTCCGACGTTTTTTCTTCATGCTTATTGGCTCAAGGTGTTGCCGACGATGGCGCCGGCGGTGAAAAACGCGCTCAAAGATGAGCAGGCGCAAAACTATTTTCACAGCTTCGACCGGCAAGCCTACCATGCCCACGAGGTGGGCCTGCGCGATAATGTGGTATTTTTGGCGGCGGCGGTTTATTTCGCCGCGCGCGGCAGCGCCGGCTTCGGCGTGGACAACTGGATGAGCAATTGGGTTATTCGCCTCTTCTAAATTGGTTCAATGTTCAACGTTCAAGGTTCAAAGTTAGGGATAGCGGTCATGCGGTTCAATTAAGGACCGGAATACGTTGAACATTGAACCTTGAACTTTGAACGGGCAGTTCGCCTAGATGCCCGCCAGAAAGCGGCCGGGATTGAGCAAGCCGTGGGGATCGAACCGATGCTTGATTTCGCGCATAAGCGAGAACGTCGCCGGCGGCGGTCCCCAGACGTCAAGATCTGCTTTTAATTGATAGGGCGCGGAAAACATGACGGCGTGGCCGCGGTTCGCGGCCGCGAGCGAGATGAGTTGGGGCCACATGGCGGTGGCTTGGACGTGAGCCGGCCAAGAAAGCCAAACGGTTCCTACGACCATGTCGCTGATAAGAGCTGGAACTGAGTCGGTCGTCTGGCGCACCGCTTCGATGAAACTGCCCACCGCCGCCCGCGGCACCGTGGCGCGATAGACGCAGCGTCCAGCTTCAAGGGGAAAATCCCGGACCCCATCCCAAAATTCGTCGTGACCGCCGCCGCGCAGGATCGCCGTGCCAAGTCCAAGTTGCTGTGCCAGGGTTGCAGCGTCCGACAAGTGCCGCGCGACGGTTTCTTGGAGTCCGTCACACCAGATGGCGGCCTGCCATGGATTGCCGGAGCCGTACTGGCGGTGGGAATTCATGAGCACCACAGCCGCGGGGAGCAAGGGCGACTGCGACAGCTGACCCACGAATTCCACAACTTCATCGAAACTCCCCGACGCAATGATGGTCGCTGTGGTTTCCGCAATAGGCGCAACTCGGACAGTGACTTCGGTTATGACACCGAGGGTGCCCAGGGAGCCGGTGAAAAGCTTGCACATGTCATAGCCCGCGACATTTTTGACGACTTTGCCGCCGGCTTTAATCTGCTCGCCGGTGATGAGCGCGACTTTCATGCCGATGACCAAGTCGCGGATGCCGCCGTAGCAACCGCGCCGCGGCCCGTTTATGTTCACGGCAACGGTGCCACCGATGGTTGTCTGCGCTGGGCGCGGCGCATCGAAGGGCAAAAATTGTTGCCGGCGCGAGAGAATTTCCCGCAGCGCGGCCAGCGTGATCCCGCTCTGAACCGTGACGGTAAGATTGGCGTGGTCATGCTCAATGGCGCGATTCATTCCGGTCAATTCTATGGCGACGCAGGTTTCACGCGGCAGATTGCCGACGCTGATCATGGTGCCGCCGCCCCACGGGCTTACCGCAGCTTTCGCTTCCGCGCAGATAAGCAGAACCGTCGCCACTTGCTCCGGCGCTGCGGGCGAGCAAACCAGCGCCGGCGTTTTACCATCGACTGCATGGGCCGTTAACACACCGGATTCGTGGCTCACCAGATTCGCGCCCAGCTCGGATTCGAGTCTTTGCGCGAGGCGCTCGGCGGTGATGTTCATTTCATTCCGCTGCGTCAGCTTGACTATAGGAGCGGTCGAGCAGATCCATCAAGTGATACACGGTGAGATTCGGTCCAAACTCGCGCGCGCCATATCGAAGCTGCAGCATGCAGCCGGGATTGGGCGCTACGACGGCGCCTGCTTTCGTCGCCGCGATGGCTTGCATTTTTTCTTGAAGCAAACGGCGCGACATGTCGGGGTGAGTAATGTTGTAGATACCGGCGCTGCCGCAGCAGTGGTCGGCGCCTGTCATTTCTTTGAGTTCTAGCCCCGGAATTGCTCGCAACAACTTGCGGGGCTGGTCGCGGACGCGCTGGCCGTGGGCGAGATGGCAGGGGTCTTGGTAGGTTACCGTCGTTTCCAGCCGTCCCAGTTTTCCTTTAAGCCCGAGTCCAGCGAGAAATTCGCCGGCGTCTTTTACCAGCGTGCTGAAGCGTTTTGCTTTATCGCCGTAGCTGGGATCGTCGCGCAACAAGTAGCTATATTCCTTCATCGCCGCGCCGCAACCGGCGGCGTTGACGATGATGGCATCGACGTTGGCCGCCAGAAAGGCATCGATGTTGCGCCGTGCCATCTCCTTGGCGGCGTTCTGTTCGCCATTATGAATGTTCAGTGCGCCGCAACAGGTCTGATCCTCAGGAAATACGATGTCGCAGCCGTTGCGCCGCAGGACGCGCACCGTCGCGGCGTTTACCTCGCCGAAAAGAAGCGGCATGACGCAGCCGTCGAGCATGGCGACTTGGGCTCGGCGCGCGCCGACGGCGGCGAGTGTGATCGCTTTAGGCTCGAAGAATTTCTTCGGAATGGACGGCAACATGGCGTCCATGTCGCCGAGCTTTACCGGCAGCAGCGGACGAACCAGCTTCTGGAGTCCGCTCCGTTGATAAAATCGCAGCAGGCTGGCTAAAACTCTAAGCCGCTTTGGATGAGGCAGCAAGCGCGTGAAGACGAAGTTCTGGACCGCGCGGGCGAGCTTTGAGCCCGGCGGGCCGAGGTGTTCCCGCGCGGCCTCTGCGATGCGGCCATACTGTACCCCCGACGGACAGGCCGTCTCGCAGGCGCGACAAAGTAAACATAGATAGATATGCTCTTTGAAGCGCTCGTTAAGCTCGATACGCCCTTCGGCGGCGGCTTTCACGAGATGAATCCGCCCGCGCGGCGATTCCGGCTCCAACCGAAGCGCGCGATAAGTCGGGCACTGGTTCAAGCAAAGACCGCAATGGACGCAGTTATAGAGTTCGGGGAGATCGAGGCTCGGTATCTTGGGTGGGTCTGTACTCCCAATGGTTTGATGCAGTGTTTCCAAAAGCGCGTATTCCTTCGTCTCGGGTCCAGGGGTCCCGAGTCTAGCGTTTTAAACCCGAGACGCTAGACCCAAGACTCTAGACCAAGTTTAGATCCATAACCCCGCCGGAATCGACGCAGGCTGAAGACGCACCTCGCCGCAGCTTGCCGGCGTGGGGAAGAGTTTTGCCGGATTAAACCGGCCATCGGGATCAAAAGATTTGCGCACACGGCTCATCGCTTCCAGGTCCGCTTCATTGAATAACAGACCGATATAGGCTTTTTTCTCCAAGCCCACGCCATGCTCGCCGGTGATGCTGCCGCCGAGCTCGATACAGGCGCGTAATGTCGCGGCGCCGGCTTCGACGACGCGGTCCAACTCGCCCGGCGCGCGCATGTCGAAAAGAATATTGGGGTGCAAGTTGCCGTCGCCGGCATGAAATACATTGGCGATGCGGAGGTTAAACTGTTTGCCGATCGCGGCGATGCGCCGCATCATTTCCGGCAGTTTGCTGCGCGGCACCACGCCGTCTTGGACGTAATAGTTCGGCGCCAGCGCGCCCATGGCGCCAAAGGCGCCCTTTCGCGCTTTCCAGAGAGACTGTCTTTCGTTTTCGTCCTGGGCGACTTTGGTGTCTCTGGCGTGGTTTCGTTGGCAAATACCCTGGGCGAGCAAAACTGAGCGCCCGGTGGATTCGCGCAAGCCATCGACCTCGACGATGAGAACGGCTTCGGCATCCAGCGGCAAACCGACCGGTGCGCCCTTTTCGATCGCCTCAATAGTCGTGCGGTCCATGATTTCCAGCGCCGCCGGAATAATGCCGGCAGAAGTAATATCAACGACGGTCTGGGTGGCGTGGTCCATTTGATCAAAGATGGCCAATAGCGTGCGCACCGACTCTCGGACTCGCATCAGACGAACGGCGACTTTGGTGACGATGCCCATCGTGCCCTCGGAACCGACGAAGACACCGCAGAGATCGTAGCCAGGGGTATCCGGGACTTCGCCGCCGAGCCAGAATATCTCTCCGTCATCAAGTACCACTTCGATGCCGAGCACGTGATTGGTCGTGACTCCGTAGGCGAGCGTATGCGGC
The DNA here is from genome assembly GCA_963840855.1 of uncultured delta proteobacterium. Taxonomy (GTDB): domain Bacteria; phylum Desulfobacterota; class Binatia; order UBA9968; family UBA9968; genus DATACQ01. Next base: position 105,839 of record CAWJBB010000068.1, on the reverse strand, counting down.
CCGCCGGAATTGTTGGCGACGTTGCCGCCAATTGAGCAGGCAGCCTGGCTGCTCGGGTCCGGCGCATAAAAAAATCCATCTTTAGCCACCGCTTTGGTAACATCGGCATTGATCACGCCGGGCTCGACGATGGCGATGCGGCTCTGCAGGTCGACTTTCAGAATGCGATCCAATCGCGCAAGCGAGAGGACGATGCCGCCCTCCGCGGGAACGGCGCCGCCGGCGAGGCCGGTTCCCGAGCCACGGGGAATAATGGGAACGTTCGCGCGCCTGGCCGCTTTGATGACCGCCGACACTTGTTCGGTATCGGCGGGCACGACGACGATCTCCGGCATGACTTGAAAGATCGAGCCATCTTGCTCGTAGACGATGGTGTCTTCCTTTTCGGTGAGAACGAAGCGCGCGCCGACGATGGCGCGCAGTTCGTTGATTAGTTCAATCCCAGCCATGGTGTGAAGGAGCGTAGCGGACTGTCCAAGCAGGTGTCAACTGGCTGTCAGCCAGGGAACCCAGAATTCAGTATCCGGAAGCCGGACTGTTGGGCCCGGCAACTTCTGGATACTGACCCTGAATTCTGGCTTCTTAAAAGCAATTGACGTTAATCAGCCCAAGCGTGTATATAGTCGGTTGCCGCGACTGTGCGTGCCAATAAACAATAAAGAAAGGATACGGACCATGATCGAGCAAAACAAAGCCGAAGGAAAACAATCCGAAAAGATCACGCGACGTAACGTTCTCAAAACGGCTGTGGCCGCAAGTGGCGCGGCGGTTCTGGGTTTCCCGATGATCGCTCGCGGGCAGACGGGGCCGATCGCGATGCGCTGGCAAAGCACGTGGCCGCAGAAAGACATCTTCCATGAGTATGCCAACGACTTCGCAAAGAAGGTCAACGACATGACCGGCGGAGACTTGAAGATCGAGGTGTTGCCCGCGGGCGCGGTGGTGCCCGCCTTCGGCCTTCTGGATGCGGTTTCCAAGGGAACCCTCGACGGTGGTCACGGCGTGGTCGTATACCACTACGGCAAGCAGACGGCGGTCGCACTCTGGGGGTCGGGGCCGAGCTACGGCATGGATGCCAACACGATGCTCGCCTGGCACAAGTACGGCGGCGGGAAGGAGTTGCTCAACAAACTTTACGCCTCCATCGGCGCCAACGTCGTGTCGTTTCCCTACGGCCCGATGCCAACTCAGCCGCTCGGCTGGTTCAAAAAGCCGGTCACCAAGGCCGACGATTTTAAGGGGCTCAAGTTCCGCACCGTGGGCCTCTCGATCGACGTGTTTACGGGGTTGGGCGCGGCGGTGAACGCGCTCCCGGGCGGCGAGATCGTGCCGGCGATGGACCGGGGCCTCCTCGATGCCGCGGAGTTCAACAACGCGTCGCTCGGACCGCATCCTTGGCTTCCCCGACGTCTCCAAGGTGTGCATGCTGCAGAGCTACCATCAGGGCGCCGAGCAGTTCGAGATCACGTTCAACAAGACCAAGTACGATGCCCTGCCGGCGAAGATGAAGGCGCTCATCGAGTACGCGGTGGAGGCGGCCTCCCAGGACATGTCTTGGAAGGCGATCGACCGCTACTCGAAGGATTACATCGAGATGCAGACCAAGGACAAAGTGAGGTTCTACAGGACTCCCGACTCGGTGCTGCAGCGGCAGCTCGTGGTGTACGACCAAGCCGCGGCGAAGAAGTCGGCGGAGAACCCGCTGTTTAAAGAGATCGAGGCCTCGCAGCGCCAGTTCGCCGAGCGGACGGTTAAGTGGTACCTCGATACCCAAATCAGCCCGCGCATGGCCTATAACCATTACTTCGGCAAGCCCGCGGCCCCGGCGGCCAAACCCGAGCCGAAGAAGAGCTAGCTCTCCGTGACCCTTCCTCGCCATCCCGCCAGCCATCCGCCATGTGGCGGATGGCTGGCGTCTTTTGTGCAGCAACCTGTGGTGAGCCTGTCTAATCCATGAACTCTCAGGATCTGATTCGCACCATCGATGATGTCAGTTATTGGTCGGGCAAGGCCTTCGCCTGGCTGATCGTCGCAGCGACCTTCGTGATTTCCGTAGAGGTCTTCAAGCGCTACATCCTCAATGCGCCAACGGCCTGGATTTTCGATTTGAACAACATGCTCTACGGTACGCTATTCATGATGTGCGGTGCTTACACACTCGCGCTCGGCGGGCATGTCCGCGCCGACTTCGTGTACGGGCGGCTCTCACCGCGCCGACAAGCGGCTCTCGATCTCGCGCTCTATTTTCTTTTTTTCATTCCAGGCATCCTGGCGCTGAGTTACGCTGGTTACGGCTACGCTGAGGAATCGTGGCGCATCGGGGAGCACTCGACGGTGACCGCGGAGGGGCCGCCCATTTATCACTTCAAATCGGTGATTCCCATCGCGGGAGCGCTGGTGATGCTCCAGGGGATAGCCGAGATCTTCCGCTGCATCCTGTGCCTGCAAACCGGCGCGTGGCCCGCGCGGCTCGAGGACGTCGAGGAAATCGATGTCATCGAAACCCAGCTCTCGCATAGCGAATTCATCGACGAAGAGTCGCGTCGTACCGCTATGGGGTCGGCCCATGCTATTGACGAAGCGGCGCGTCATCGCAGTGCCGTGGATGTCGAGGATCACAAAAAATCATGAGCGATCCGATCCTCGGCCTGACCATGCTCGGGCTCATCGTGATCGCGATCATGATGGGTTTTCCCACCGCGTTTACGCTCATGGGGCTAGGAATGGTCTTTGGCTTCTTGGCTTTCTGGATCCCGGGTCAGCACTGGTACGATAACCGGGTTTTCGATCTGATGGTGCAGCGGACTTACGGCGTCATGGTCAATGACACGCTGCTGTCTGTGCCGCTGTTTGTCTTCATGGGTTACATCATGGAACGCGCGGCGCTGGTCGACCGGATGTTCCATAGCGTCCAGCTTGCGTTTCGGCGGGTGCCCGCTTCGCTCGCCGTGACGACGCTGCTAGTCTGCGCGTTCTGGGGGATCGCCTCCGGCATTGTCGGCGCCGTGGTGGTGCTGATGGGCGTGATTGCGTTGCGTCCGATGTTGAATGCCGGATATGATGTGCGGCTCGCCTCCGGCGCGATAGCCGCCGGCGGTACTCTCGGTATTTTGATCCCTCCTTCGGTGATGTTGATCGTGTACGCGGCTGTGGCCGGGCAGTCGATCGTGAAGCTGTATGCGGCAGCGATGCTGCCGGGCTTCTTTCTTACTTTTCTCTATCTTGTCTACATCCTCGGCTGGGCGATCATTAACCCGAAGATCGCGCCGAAGTTACCGGAAGGCCTGTACCGCACCGAGGTGCCGGAATGGCTGCAGCGACTGGAGCGAGGCCGGTCTCGGCGGGTTCTCAGCGGTATCATTGCTGCCGCGTTCCGACCAGGACTGCTGCGGGGCGGGAAGACCGCGGACGGTCAGCCCGTGGGCTACGGCCTGATCTGGAAGAACCTGCTCGCGGCCATGGTACCCCTGGCGCTGACGGTTGCCACATTCGGCACGGCCTGGTGGTACGTTACGATCTACAACGCGCCTGCGGCAGCGACGAGCGCAGCGGTGCCCGCGCTCCAGACCGTTCCAACGGCGCCGCCTTCCTCGACCGAGCTGGAGACATCTAAGGATGCTTCGACAAGTTCAGCACAGGGGCTCGCTGCACCGGAGGAGAAACCGCAGGAGCTCGGCACTGCGGAGACGACTGTTGAGTCGACGGAGCCGTCCCAGCCTGCCGACGCGCCGCCCGAGCAGATGGGCTCACTGACCGAACCGACGAGCGTATCGGCGGCGGGGAAGATCCCTGAGCACTTCTATGCTTGGTTCTGGGCGTTTGCTGCCGTCGGTGCGATCTTGCTTGCCGTCTACTACTGGCGCATGGATGGCGACCAGCTGGAGATTTTGAAGGAGTTAGTGGTTTCTGTAGTGCCGCTGGGGGTGCTCACCGTCGTAGTTCTCGCGGTGATCCTGTTCGGGATTACCACCGCCACCGAGTCGGCCGCGATCGGGGCACTCGGAGCGCTCTATTTGGCGGTCATGATGAAATACCCAAGCCGTGTCTGGTGGTCGAGCCTGGCCGGGGCGATCGTCGGTCTTGCGCTCGGCTGGCCTCGCGGCGGTTTCGTGACGTTGCTCGTGTCAGGAAGTCTCAGCGGCGTGTTCGCGGGAACCGTGATACCTCTGCTGTGGGCCCTGCCGAAGTCGCCCGAGCTACGGCAGAACCTCAAGGAATCGGTATTCCTGACAGCGAAGACCACAGCGATGGTGTGTTGGCTCTTTGTCGGCTCGGCGCTGTTCTCCGGCGTCTTCGCGTTGCATGGCGGCCAAGGACTTATCGAACGCTGGGTGTTGGGGATGAACCTGTCGCCAGTTGGCTTTCTGATCATCTCGCAATTGATCATTTTCCTGCTCGGCTGGCCGCTCGAGTGGACTGAGATCATCGTAATCTTCTGCCCGATCTTCATTCCGCTGTTGAGCCACTTTCAAGTGGACCCAGTCCTATTCGGCACCATGGTTGCGGTGAACCTGCAGGCGGCGTTTCTATCCCCGCCCGTGGCGATGTCGGCATTCTACTTAAAGGGCGTCGCACCGCCCCATGTCACTCTCAATCAAATTTTCGCCGGCATGATGCCCTATATGATTATCGTGTGCATCTGTCTGGTCTTTATGTACGTCTGGCCGGGCATGACGCTGTGGTTGCCGGAGTTTCTCTACGGAAACTGATTGCAAATTGCAGAATGCAAAGTGCAAATAGAAAAATGAAGTCTCCGGACTCTCAGCCACTTTAACTTTTGCATTTTGCACTTTTCACTTTGCATTAAAATTACGATAACGACTCCTTTACCATCATGGATCTAACTGATCTTCATTTGCTTTCCGCGACCGAGGCAGCAAGGCTGATCCGCGAAGGCGTGATCAGCTCGCAGCAACTGGTGGAAGCTTTCCTCGCGCGCATTCGCGAAGTCGACGCGCAAGTTGAGGCGTGGGCGTTTCTCGCTCCGGATCATGCTCTGGCGCAAGCGCGCGCCGCCGATGAGCTACGTCTTTCCGGTCAGCCGATGGGTCCGCTGCACGGCGTTCCCGTAGGCATCAAAGACATCTTCGACACCGCCGACATGCCGACGGAGAACGGCTCAGTTTTGCACAAGGGGCGCACGCCGTCGCGCGATGCTACGGCGGTTTCACTGCTGCGCGCGGCGGGCGCCGTGATCATGGGTAAGACCGTGACCACGGAATTCGCCTATTTTTTTCCTGGAAAAACCCGTAACCCGCACAACCCCGAACACACACCGGGCGGCTCGTCCAGCGGCTCCGCTGCGGCGGTTGCTTCGGGCATGGTTTCCCTCGCGCTTGGCAGCCAGACCAACGGCTCCACGATTCGTCCCGCGGCTTATTGCGGCGTTGTTGGTTTCAAGCCGACTCATGGTCTCATTTCCCGCCACGGTGTCTCCGCATTGTCCCGCACCCTGGATCATGTCGGCCTGTTTGCGCGCGCCGTGGATGACATCGCGCTGCTTGCCGAGCAACTTATCGGCTATGACGAGCATGACCCTGACACCAGGCCGCGGGCGCGCATCCCTTTCACCCAAGTCGCCGGCGAAGAGCCGCCGCTTGAGCCGATGTTCGCGCTGGTCAAGACGCCCATGTGGGAGCGCGCTGACGGCGACACCAAGGAAGGCTTCGCGGAGCTAGTCGAACATCTGGGTGACCGGCTGGAAGAGGTCGAGCTATTTCCGTCGGCCACCGAAGCGTGGGAGCAGCACCAGACGATCATGAGCGCCGAAATGGCTTTGAATCTGGAGCGTGAATATAATACGGGGCGAGATCGTCTCTCGGAAAAGCTGCGCAAGCAGATCGAGCAGGGACTGGAAGTGCGGGCGATTGATTATCAACGGGCGCTGGCGCGGATCGATCCGATTCACAAAAGCTTGGTTGAACTTTTCGAACAACGCTATGACGCAATTATCACACCGGCCGCTCCTGGCCCGGCGCCGAAAGGACTCGACGCCACCGGCGATCCTTCCTTCTGCACGCTTTGGACGTTGTGCGGTATGCCCGCCATCAGCTTGCCGCTCATGCAAGCCAAAAACGGGTTACCCATAGGTGTCCAGCTCGTCGGCCCGCGCGGCGGCGTACCTATAGCTCCAGCTCTGGGCCCGCGCCTGCGACGCGCGGCTGCTGCGCACGGCGCGATGGCTTACCGCCCGGGTCGCAACCGGCTAAGGCCGGTTGAATTAACGTCGCCTAAGTCGTTTATCGCTCCTCGCTCTCCGTGCAACGTCCCAAATACGCCTATGTAGCGCCGCGTGGCCTCGATTTTATCAAGCCTATTGATAGAGCAAATCGACGCTGACCGACCTCGAAGAACTCAACCTACTCATCGCTACCGTAAAATCCCAAGTTGACATAACGGTACCTGATTGGATAACCTCCGCGCCAAAGGCCGAACCTCCTAAGTTAGGTCACCCTTTGGATCGGCTGCTCGCAGCTCTTAAAACGCAGAGCACGGGGTGATTGCGCGGGAGAGTGGCCGGACCTCAAAGACAAATTCCTAGCATTGACTTCGAGATGACTGAAGAGCGGACGGTTATCGAATGGTGAGCATGTCAAATAGACGGGAGGTCAAACATGAGCGCGAGTAAGAGTGGCTGCATAGTTCGACCGGTTCAACTGCTTGTACTGGTCCTTCTGGCGATGCTCGTCCCCGGAGGTCTGGGGAAGGCCGCAGAACAATGGAAACCTACGAAGCCAATTCAGTTCATTGTTCCATACGCCGCGGGTGGGGGCAGCGATGTGTTCGCGAGGTCCATGGCGAGCGTTGTTCAGGGAGCAAATCTAAACCCCACGCCGCTTATCGTGGTTAACCAGCCCGGTGGCAGTAGCACCGTGGGAACAACGGCGGTCGCCCAGTCGCCGGGAAACGAGCACATGCTGGTCACTTTCATCTCCGGGCAGGTAGCGGCGCCCTTGGCGGCGGGAAAGGGGGCGGCAACGTACCATGATCTGACCTTGATTGCCGGGTTGGCGATCGATGAGAATTTGATCGTCGTGAAAGCGGACTCTCCTTTCAAGAGCATCGAGGACGTTGTGGCGGCGGCGAAGCAGCGTCCCGGAGCGGTAACCATCGGGGGCACAGCAACCGGGCAGGAAGACCAGATGTGCAACCGTATATTTGAGCGGGCTGCGGGGATCAAACTCCGGTACATTCCGTACAACAGCGGCGGGGAGGTGATCACATCACTGCTCGGCGGGCACACGGAATTGAGTTGGGCCAATCCCGGCGAGTTTTTCTCACAGTGGGAGGGCAAGCTCGTGCGGCCTCTCATCGTTGCTCGGGAAGGCCGCCTTTCCAAGTTTTCGGACGTCCCTACATTCAAGGAAAAGGGGTTGGACGTCACGTTCAGGATGTTCCGGGGCATCGCCGCGCCCCCTGGAATCTCTGCGGCGGCGGCAGCCTATTATGAGAACGTCATGAAGCGCATGGCCGAAAGCCCCGCGTGGAAGGAAAAATACTTGGAGAAATACCTGCTCAGCCCCTCCTGGATGGGCAGCAAAGAGTTTTCCGACCTTTGTGGCCCAGAGTGAGCAGCAGTTCAAGACCCTCCTGACTGAGTTGGGGCTGCTCAAGTAAGCAGACAGAGAAAATCATCAACGCCTCCCCCGCACCCGCAAACCGAAACGTGGGTGAGGTCTCTTCTTCGTGGGATTAGCATGTGGCATGCGAGAGTCTTCGGCGGATTCGCCGTGCTGGCGCTGGGTATTGCGGTGATCTTCTTTTCGCGCCAACTCCCGTATCGATTCGGACTATGGTCCGGGCCCCGGGTTTTTGCCTACGTGGATTGGCTACGTGCTCGCCGCCTGCGCTACCGTCGTGACCGCGCAGGAGCTTCGTGTGGCCAACACGAGGGAATCATTCTTCCAGCCGAGAACCCGGATGGCAGTCAAGGTCCTAGTGGTTATTGTGACCACCTTTCTCTTTTTCCCGCTTCTGGGTTTTTCTGTCGGATTTGGTCTCTTCATCTGCGCCACGATGCGATTGATAGGAGGACATCGGTGGATTACGTGCGGGGTTGCAGCGATCGGGACAGCGGTGAGCATCCATTTTCTGTTCGGTCACTGGCTGGCCATCCCGCTCCCGACCGGCCTGGTAGGGTGGTAAGAGATTACCTGCGTGCTGCCATGGCATCAGAAGGTGAAACGCCACCATCCGATGGAACAGTAAATCGGGTGCAGGTACAGGGCAACACGCATGGAACTCTTTCACAATCTCTATAACGGATTTGCCGTCGCCCTCACCTTCCAGAACATTCTGTATTGCGGCTTCGGCGTGTTCTTGGGGCAGCTGATCGGCGTCCTGCCCGGCATTGGCGCGCCGACCGCCATTGCGCTCCTGCTTCCTCTGACCTTCACGATTAATCCAACCTCGGCCATTATCATGTTCGCGGGGATCTACTACGGGGTTGCTTACGGGGGTACTATAACCTCGGTCCTGATCAACGTGCCCGGAGAATCCTCGACGGTGATGACGTGCCTCGACGGCTATCAGATGGCCTTGCAGGGTCGAGCGGGTGCCGCCCTGTCGGTGGCCGCCATCGGCTCATGGATTGCGGGAACCGGTTCCATAGTCCTGCTGATGGCCTTTGCTCCGGCCCTAGCGAACTTTGCCCTCCGCTTCGGGCCCGCCGAATTTTTCGCCCTCACGTTGATGGCTTTCGGCCTCCTGACGGTGTTCGGTGGGGAGAACCCGTTCAAGGTCATCATCTCCACGATGCTTGGCTTGCTCCTAACGACCGTTGGCCTCGACGTGGTGAGCGGAATGCCGCGGTTTGCCTTTGGCGTCCCGCAATTGCTCGGGGGCTTCGATTTCATCGTTCTCATCTGCGGGATGTTCGGCCTCGCCGAGGTGTTCAATAGCATCGAGCAACTCCAAGACGAGCGAGAGACGATCAAAGGCAAACTGCGACTGCGCGATATGTTTCTGACCTGGGAGGACTGGGTTGCCTCGCGCTGGGCGATCGTGCGGGGCAGCGTCATTGGATTCGTGATCGGAATGATCCCCGCGGGAGGCATCACGACCGCATCGTTCATCGCCTACCTGACGGAGAAGCGGTACGCCAAACATCCCGAGCGATTCGGGCGAGGAGCGATCGAAGGGGTGGCTGCACCGGAATCCGCGAACAACGCGGCCTCCATTAGCGGCTTTGCTCCCTTGCTGGCGCTGGGGATTCCCGGATCCGCCACCACGGCCGTCATGTTGGCAGGCTTCATGATGTGGGGCATTCGCCCCGGTCCTCTGCTTTTCACGCAGCATGCAAACCTTGTGTGGGGACTCATCGCCAGTATGTATGTCGGCAATTTTCTGTTGCTGGTCATGAACATCTTTCTGATCCCGATCTTTGTAGTGATGCTGCGCATCCCCTACTCGATCATGATGGGCCTCATCGTTGTTTTCGCAACCGTCGGGGCCTTCAGCGTCAATAACAGCCTTTTCGACGTCTGGATGATGCTTGGTTTCGCCCTGCTGGCCTACGTCATGATCAAGCTCAAGTATCCGATTGTGCCCTTGATCCTGGCCCTGGTCCTGGGAAAGCTGTCGGAAAACTCCCTGAGGCAGGCCCTAATGCTTTCCGGAGGCAGTCCGGTCATTTTCGTGTCACGACCGATCTCCGCCTTGTTCATGGGTGCTGCTTTGCTGGCGTACCTGAGCCCAGTGCTTCGCTGGTTGTGGAGGCGCCGGAGTGCGACCGGGCAGGAAGCCAGGCTTGGTTCCGGTCCCAGCTGAGTTAAACTGCGGGCGACGGGAGGGAATTATATGCGGCCGCGCGTTGGTATCCCTGCGGCAAACCAATAACCAAGAGATTAGCCAAGTCGGCGACCGGTCGTGAAGCGAGGTTAGGGGTGACAGGAGGCGGTCTTAGCGGTTCTTTGTCCGTGCCTCGTTCAGGATGCTTTCCGCTCTACTGATGTTGAAAACGCCGCAGCTACAGAAGCGCGCCATCGTGCGTGCCGCCGCCGCGGCGCTGCGCCGGTTCTCCTTGACCCAATCGATCATTTTTTTGGCGAAGTTGGCTGAGACCATGCCATGCCCGCACATCGTCGTGAGCTCGAGGACTGTGGCGTCCGGCAAGCGGTCGACTCGCCCGCAAAAGCCCAGGGAGTACTCGACGCTGTGACGTGTGATTCCGTTCTCGCGGCAGCAACGCGCCGCTTGGTCGATGGGCGCGCTAATGTTGACCGAAATGCCGAGCTTGGCTCCGCGTACGGCGTCGACAAACGCTTTCATGTCCTGATAATCGTCAAAGACCGCCGCCACCGTGGTGTGCCCCTCGATGCCCGCGATCACCGCTTCAGGATTGGGTCGATGATCGCGCCGCCAGTGGGCTTTCGGATTCAAATCCTGTCGCGGGCGGAGCATGCCGCCTTTGGTGGCGTCGCCGAGGTTTACCGGATGATACTTCAGCGCCAGGCGCAAGAAGGCGCGATACTTCTCGACAAGGTCGTCATCGTTGATGCCGCGGCTCGCCATGGCGAAAACGATGAAGTCATCCTCAACCGGCTCTGGGTTCGGCGGCCTCTCGAATGCGTAGTGCTCGCTGTAGCGGTGCAGCGTGTTAGTCATCGTTTATGGAATGCAAATTGGAAATTGCAAAATATAAAATGACTGATAGTGCTGTGAGACAGCATTCTCCGCTCTTTGCCTTGCACTTTCAATTTTCATTTTAAATTTTGCATTGTGGCTTGTCCCAATCCCAAATTAGTTTTCCCTCGATAAGTGGGATAGCCTTCCCGCTCCAGGATGTCCTGCAGCGGCTCTTCCCCCGCGCTGTCGCAGCGGGTCGAGACGCCGACGCTGATCACCGTCTCCACTTGGCGGGAAAGTTCTTTCACTTTCGCCAAGACCGAAGGCACCTTATCCAGTTTGGCTTTGATCTCGACGATGGCCGAAAGAATCTTCTCGTTGAGGATCTCTGCGCGGATCACACCGCGCGCCGGGTCGCTCATGAGCGAGGTGACGGGATTGTTGCTTTCAAATTCGACGCCCAACTCGGCCAAGGCGCGGGTGATCCGCTCGATGTCGCGAAAGCGCGCACCGACGCCCGGCCGGCCGAACTCGATGACGAATCCGGCTTCGCCTTCCTTCACTCTACCAGTGACATCGTTGGTCTTGACCTCCGCGGTGCCGCGCCCGTGGATGCCGGTGGATTCATGCGGCACCTGAGGATCGGAGAACGCCCGGCGCACGACCCGCGGCCAGCTCAGCTCTTCCGGCACGATGGCGTCGGTGGGACAGATGTCGGGCTCCGGGTCGAAGCGAAAGCGAAAGAACTGGGCCGTCCTTCGGATCGCGCGCACAAAAACGGGATTCAGGTGCTCCTTCGACATGCCGCGGTGGCAAGTAAAGCATTCCACGCATTCGTCCGCGTTGATGCGCGCCCGGTTCGCCGATGGGTCGATGTAAATCGCGCCCATCGGACAGACCGGCAAGCAATTGCCGCAGGCAACACACTTTTTGGGATCGATTTTCATAAGGGCAAACGATAATTTGTGGTTTCCAAGAGATAAGTTTCAGCGGCCGCGAGGCCGGCGCCGAGCGGTAACGTCACGCCGAAACTTTTCAGCGCCATCTCGACTCCGCCCAAGACAGCCAGCAGTTCCAGCTCGTTGAAACTCCCGAGGTGTCCGATGCGGAAGAGTTTTCCTTTTGCTTTGCCCAGACCCTTGCCGAGGGGGAGATTGACAAGCTTCAGCGTATGATCAATGAACGCGTCGGAGTCCAGCCCTTGGGGCATCGCCACAGCGGTCAGCGTGCTGGAATAGTTCGCGGCGTTTTGCGCGAACAGTTTCAGAGTCATCGCTTCGATCGCTTTGCGGCAGGCGCCGGCCAGCCGCGCGTGGCGCTTGAAGACATTTTCCAGTCCTTCTTCAAAGAGCATTTTAAGGCTCTCGCTTAGACCGAATAATAAGGCGGTCGCAGGGGTGTAAGGGTAATGACCCTCGGCATTGCTTTCCAAAACCGCCTGCCAATCCCAGAACGAGCGCGCGCACTTGGCTGATCGGTTCGCCATGAGCGCTTTTTCGCTCACGGCTAGAAGCGCCATGCCCGGCGGCAGCATAAGCCCTTTTTGCGACGCAGTGAGGGCGACGTCGAGTTTCCACTCATCGAAGCGCAAGTCCGTGCAGCCCAGGGAGCTAACCACATCGGCCAGCAGCAGTGCCGGGTGCCCCGCAGCGTCGATGGCTTTACGTACGGCTGCCAAGCTGCTGGTCACCCCTGTGGAGGTTTCCGTTTGGACCACTAGAACCGCCTTGATTTGGCGGTCCAGGTCCCGACGCAGGCGCTCCTCGATTGCGTCCGCCGGCACTCCGGCGCCGTATTCGACTTCCAATCGCTGGACTTCGATACCATGGGACGTTGCTGTGCGGCAAAACAAATCGCTGAAGTGACCATTCACACAACCCAACACCTGGTCCCCGGGCGAAAGCGTATTGACAATACAGCACTCCCATCCTCCAGTACCGGAGCCGGGGAAAAGGAGCACATGACCTTTGCTGGTTTGAAAGAGGACTTTGAGTCCAATTAAGACTTCGCGCAGGAGAACGGCAAATTCCGGCCCTCGATGATCGATCAGAGGCTGAGACATCGCCCGAACGACGCGCTCCGGCACGATGCTCGGACCGGGAATTTGGAGAAAGGGGCGTCCAGGCATAGTATGCGGGCACGCTATCTAATGCGTGCCGGCCATGTCAAGCGGCGGATTCCGCGCGGCGGGGATCACACTTCGTGTGTCGTTCAAAGTTCAAAGTTCAATGTTCAAGGTATTCCGACCAATTATCAACCGCGTATGCGCAGGCCCTAACTTTGAACCTTGAACGTTGAACCTTGAACCGGTTAATCCTTGGAAAGTTCCAGCCGATTGCCGCTGGGATCGATAACATAAACCGAGTAGCCGGGACCTTGGCCGTGCACACGCATGCCGTCGCTCTTGATGCCCTTGCTCTCGAGCTGCTTGATAAGCTCCTGCGGATCGTCAGGCCCTTCGATGTCAAAGGTATGATGCGGCACGCCTGGCGCGCGTTTTTCCGCGGCATCAAAGAAACCGAGTCCGGTCTCTCCGGCGCGCAAGCGGATGACTTTGACTCCCGCAATGGTCTGTTGGGCGGTGATTTCCGCGCCCAGCGCGGCCTGATAAAAACGCGCCATATCGTCGAGATTCTCCGCATGAAAATTCCACGAACGCATGCGTAATACTTTCATGGTACTCCTCCTCTTGGGATTTACATCGACTCGTCTTGATCAGCTGAGATAGCGGATGGAAGATCGAAGATCGTAAAATTCTATCCTCCAACATCGATCCTCTATCCTCGACTTCAATTGACATGGCTCCAGGCGTGATAGGAGCTGCGAACCAGGGGGCCGGATTCGACGTGGCGGAAGCCGAGTTTGTCTGCTTTCGATTTGAATTCTCGAAATTCGTCCGGAGTCACGTAGCGTTCGACTTTGAGTTGGCGATTGGATGGTTGCAAATATTGCCCAATGGTAACGATGTCGACGCCGTGCGCACGCAAGTCGCCAAGAGTCGACATGACTTCGTCGGAGGTTTCACCGACGCCGAGCATGAAGCCGGATTTGGTGAGCATGTCGTCGCGCAATCTTTTCGCTTCTTTCAGAATAATCAAAGAGCACTCGTAGCTGTGACCCGGGCGGACCTTGCCATACAGGCGCGGGACGGTTTCTATGTTGTGGTTAAGAATTTCGATTCCGGACTCAACGACGGTTTTCAAAGCATCGCGGTTGCCTTCGAAATCGGGAATCAGCAGCTCGACGCGAATGCCAGGATTCAGTGTCTTGATCCAGAAGACGGTCTTGGCAAAATGAGCCGCGCCGCCGTCCGGCAGATCGTCGCGGTTCACCGACGTGACGACGATATGATCGAGAGCGAGGTCTTTCACGACCAGCCCGACGTTGCGCGGCTCTTCGGGGTCGAGGGCCAGTGGTTTGCCCTTGTCGATGGCGCAAAAGCGGCAGCCGCGGGTGCAGGTGTCGCCGAGAATTAAAAACGTCGCGGTTTTATTGCCCCAGCACTCGCCGATGTTCGGGCAGCGCGCCTCTTCGCAAACCGTATGGAGGTTTTTCTCCCGCATCAGCCGTTTCAACCGGAGATAATTGGGATCTCCGGGGGCTTTGACTTTAATCCAGTCGGGATGTCTGCGAGGCATGGTTCAAATCGTTCAAGCCGTTCAAAGCGTTCAAATCGCCGAACTGTTCATCGAGACTCGTCGATGAGCGCGCGATCGTCGATCTGCCTCTTCGCTTAATATCCGCATTAGCCGAACAGTTCAGCGAAATGGTGGAGAAATCGTTTTCTAACCTCCGCCATGATTCTGCGCACGACCAAGTTCCTTAGCCATCGAGGTCACGTCGGCCCAGGCAAGCCCACAGGGGACGATGCGCTGAAAGTAAGACAGGTCTGAATTTACGTTCAAGGCAAGGCCATGATACGTCACACAGCGGCGCACGGCGACGCCGATGGCGGCGATTTTTCTGTCGTCGATCCAAATCCCGGTGTACGGCGGGCGGCGCACCGCGGCAATGCCGAAATCCGCCAAGGTTAAGATTGCGCTCTGTTCCAAATTTCTTACGTACCGATGCACATCTTTGCGCAGCTTCGATCTTAGGTCGATGATCGGATAAACGACTAGTTGCCCGGGGCCATGATAGGTCACGTCGCCGCCCCGGCTGGTGCGATAGACCGGGACGTCTTTCGGCGCGAGCACATTCGCCGCTTTGCCGCCGCGACCCAAAGTATAGACATGCGGGTGCTCGACGAAGAGCAAGGTGTCACCGGCGAGCTCTTGCTGCCGCAGCACAACAAGCTTCTCTTGCAGCGCGACCGCCGCCTGATACTCCATTCTCCCGAGATCTTGGTAAAGCAGTGTTGCCATCGGGTGATTTAGTCTTAGCCTCGGTGCTCGGAACTTTCAAGTTGGGGAAGATCATGGCCTTGGAAGGCCGCGCCGATAGGGATCGTTAAATAAGCTCAGTGCTTATTAAACGAAACATCCTTATCGTTTAATAACCTCAAAATGAGTAACGTATCGCTTAATAATGATATGACCGGTCTCGCTGGTAAATGGATCAAGCAGCGGTAACCCGAGGGTTTTGCCTCTTTCTATCCTGCGCCTTTACCCTGATCCGCCGATCCAATACGATCTTGAGCTTCACAAACTCCAAGATCAGGCAATCGAGTCTTTAGGGCGTCTTGAAAGCGCCTCGCTTTGCTGCCCGATCCACAATCTTTCTGTATACGTACTTGCGCAAGGAAGCGGTGTTTTCCTCCAAATCGAAGGCACACAATCATCGCTTTCGGATTTGCTCCTGTCGAAACAAAGAGCTCCAGCGTGCCGTTGTCAGATGTTCAGGAGGTTTCACATTACGTCGCCTCAATGTATCACGGATTGGAGCGTCTACGGAATGAGCTCCCGTTGAGCTTGCGCCTGTTCAAGGAGATACACGCCATACTCATGAAAGAGACCCGAGAAGTGAAAAAGAACCGGGAGAATTCCGCCGCTCGCAGAATTGGATTGGCGGCACTAGACCGGGAAATGCTTTTTATGTGCCACCTCCCGTGGATGAAGTGATGCCGTCAAGGGGCTCTGGAAAAGTTTCTGCATAACTACCCAGTGTCAACGCCATCCTGGTCAAAGCCGGGCTCACTCATGCGCAATTTGAAACCATTCATCCCTTCCTGGACGGAAACGGACGTTTGCGCAGGCTTCTGATTACGTTCGTACTATGCACCTAGAGCATACTCACAGCCCCTTCTCTATCTAAATCTTTTTTCAAGCAACATCATCTAAACTTATTACTCATCTCTCCATCTTATTCTTACCTATTACCTATTCTTCGAAATCTATCTCAAATTCTATTTTACTCTTGTTTCTTAAATCTCTCTAACTAGGCTAGCTACACAGCTAAAAATTACTGAGCATGTTTGAAGACATCCGCACGAATTCAACGCTGGGAAAGTCCGCTCGTTCCTCTCTTCTTATACATAATAGCTACTAAAAAAGCGATTTCTTTGTCTCTACCTACTACTTATACCTAGTTACTCTTATCGTCTCCCGCCTTCAATAAAACCCTCTCAAACCTTTAGAAGTTTATCTTCTTGCTATAATTTACCCCATAAAACTAAAAAAATCTCCTATTTTCCTATTATTCTTACCTCAACTTATTTAGCTTATATATCTAACTTCCCACTTAATCTTATCTCCACCTTTTTTTATCCGTATCCCTTATCGCGCTCGTAGCAAAAAACCTCTATCCTCTACCACTATCACTAAACACTAACAACTATCACTAAACTACACAAAGCCTGCTTGCCCCCCGGCTGGCAAATCGAATAGAATCCGCGGAAATTCCGAGGTTGATTTGTACATGAGTAACGGTGACCTGAACTGGATTACGAATTTCATCTGGGGTATTGCGGACGATGTGCTCCGCGATCTCTACGTGCGGGGCAAGTATCGCGATGTGATCCTGCCGATGACGGTTTTGCGGCGTCTTGACGCGGTCTTGGAGCCAACCAAGCAGGCCGTGCTGGATATGAAGACCAGGCTCGACAAGGCCGGGATCACAAACCAGGATCAAGCGCTTCGGCAGGCAGCCGGCCAGTCTTTCTACAACACGTCGAAGTTTACGCTTCGCGACCTTCGCGCCCGCGCGAGCCAGCAGCAGCTCAAGGCCGACTTCGAAGCCTATCTCGATGGCTATTCGCCCAACGTCCAGGAGATCTTCGACAACTTCGAGTTTCGCAACCAGATACCGCGCCTCTCTAAGGCCGATGCACTCGGCACACTCATCGAGAAGTTTCTTGATCCTTCAATCAACCTGAGCCCCAACCCTGTCGCTCAATAACGACGGCTCACTGAAGCATCCTGGCCTCGATAACCATGCGATGGGATCGATTTTCGAGGAACTCGTTCGAAGCTTCAACGAGGAAAACAACGAAGAAGCCGGGGAGCACTGGACGCCGCGCGATGCGGTGCGGCTCATGGCGAAGCTGATATTCCTGCCTATCGCCGATCGAATCGAGTCAGGCACTTATCTGCTTTACGACGGTGCCTGCGGCACCGGCGGCATGCTAACCGTGGGCGAGGAGACCCTCCAGCAGCTCGCGAAGGAACACGGCAAGGAAGTCGCCACGCACCTTTACGGTCAAGAGATCAATGCCGAGACCTATGCGATCTGCAAGGCCGATCTGCTGCTGAAAGGCGAAGGCGAGGCGGCGGACAACATCGTTGGCGGCCCCGAGCATTCCACGCTTTCCAACGACGCCTTTCCCTCGCGCGAGTTCGACTTTATGCTTTCCAACCCGCCCTACGGCAAAAGCTGGAAGAGCGATCTCGAACGCATGGGCGGCAAGGATGGTATCAAGGACCCTCGTTTCATCATCGAGCACGCCGGCGACCCCGAATATTCCCTCATCACCCGTTCGAGTGACGGGCAAATGCTCTTCCTGGCGAACATGCTGTCGAAGATGAAGCACGGCACGCCGCTCGGCAGCCGCATCGCCGAAGTCCACAATGGCTCGTCGCTCTTCACCGGCGATGCCGGCCAGGGCGAGAGCAACATCCGTCGCTGGATTATCGAGAAAGACTGGCTGGAAGCCATCGTCGCTCTGCCGCTCAATATGTTCTACAACACCGGCATCGCGACTTACATCTGGGTGATCAGCAACCGCAAAGCGCAGCATCGCAAGGGCAAGGTGCAACTCATCGACGCAACCCAATGGTTCAAGCCGCTGCGCAAAAACCTCGGCAAGAAAAACTGCGAACTGTCGGACGACGATATCCAACGCATCTGCGATACATTTCCTCGCCTTTCAAGAAACCGAGCAGTCGAAGATCTTTCCGAACGAAGCTTTCGGCTATTGGAAGGTCACGGTCGAGCGGCCGCTGCGCCTGAAGGTCGATCTCGGTGACGACATCGAGCTCTGGCGTCGCCTTCCGCGATGAGGAGCTGCCTGCATAGAGGCGGATGAGGAGCCAATCGCCAACGTCGTGGATCGTGTAGCTGAAACGATTGGGTCAGGGCCTCACACTGACTTCAACGCCTTCTATGCCGCAGTTGAGCGCGACACTGACAAGCACGGGGTGAAACTCAGCACGAAACGAAAGAAGCTCCTTCAGACCGTACTTGCTGAGCGTGACGAAGACGCAAGCGAGGTGATTGCGAGAGTCCACAAACCCGGCAAGGTGGAGCCTGATCCACTGTCGCGGGCTATTCACGGCCACGGTCGACGGCAAGCCCGCAGTTGTCGAATACGAGCCCGACTCCGAACTGCGCGATACCGAGCAAGTACCGCTGCTCGAAGAAGGCGGTATCGAAGCATTCATCCGCCGCGAAGTGTTGCCCTACACGCCCGACGCGTGGATCGATGAAAGCAAGACCGAGGTCGGCTACGAAATCTCCTTCACTCGCCACTTCTACAAACCGCAGCCGCTCCGGATCGCTTGAGGAGATTCGCGCCGACATCCTGGCGTTGGAAAAAGAAACGGAAGGACTCTTAACCGAAATCACGGGCGGTGATGTGCGATGAACAGCAGTTGGGAACGCCCCAAAGGCGTTTTCGGTGAAGGCTTTTTCTTCCGGGGGGTGACCCTGACGGAGTCAAGGTCATCGAAAAATCGAATTGGACCGGGAGCAGGGCTTGTTATCCCACGTACGCTCTTTCGTTGAGACTCGGAGCACGCACAGAGCTCCAACGCGCCGGTGTGTATTTTCTCGTTGGTCCCGATGAGACAGTCGCAGTTGACCGCGTGTCTATGTTGGAGAGGGCGATCCGATCGGGCCACGCCTTGACCAGCACGCTAAGAACAAGGATTTCTGGACTCATGCCGTTGCGTTCACTAGCAAAGACCAAAACCTCAACAAAGCGCATGTTCAATTTCTAGAATCTCGGCTTATCGAATTCGCAAAAGCCGCCAAACGCTGCACACTAGATAATGGGAACGCGCCGCAGGCGCCGTCGCTGTCCGAGTCTGATACTGCTGAGGTCGAGGGTTTTCTGGCCGATGTCCTCCTTTGCGTGCCGGTGCTAGGTTATGGATTCTTCGAGGCGGCACCCTTACCCAAACCGATGACAAACGAGTTTGTTCTTGAGTCCAAGGGAGTTACTGCGAGAGGGTATGAGACCGCGACAGGTTTCGTAGTGCGAGAAGGCTCCCAAGCAGTCAAGACTGAAGTCGCGTCGATTCATGCGTACCTAAGCGAGTTGCGCCGCTCTTTGATCGAGCAAGGCGTGTTCGCTGATAGCGGGGCGTTCTACACAGTCACACAGGACTATGTCTTCGCGTCACCGTCAACCGCAGCGGGTGTCGTTCTTGGTCGTTCTGCGAATGGCCGCATAGAATGGAAAACAAAAGATGGCCGCACCCTAAAAGCCATCCAGGATGCAGAGGTCGGTCGATGATCGACGATCTCAAGCCTTATTCCTGAATACAAGAAACTCTGGCCTACCCTGGTTGGGGAGGATTCCGGTGCATTGGCAGATATGTTCGGAACGGCAGTCTGTTCGCGCAGCGAAACGCAACACAGGCTTTGCGCGATCTGCCGATCCTCGACGGTCATCGCTGAAGACACGGGTATTCGTGTCCCGCGACTTCGAGAACTCCCTGCGCAAGCAGGTCATGTGCGACTTGCGGAAGAGTTATCAATACGCGCGTGTCTACCGGGCGATCTTGGCCTACAACATGATGCGGATGTGGCAGGGAGCTGTAGGGGTCGCACCGGTTGATGGCCTGGTCAGCCCCGCGTATGTCGTCGCAGCGTCCTTTTGCGCGAAGTCGCGACACGAGTACTACAGCTACTTGTTTCGCACTGACGTCTACATGTCCGAGGTGGACGCGTACTCGCGCGGAATCGTCAAGGACCGGCAACAGGCTGTCATTCGGGACCAGTTCAAATCAGCATGGTCTCCCCGGCTCCACGCTCCCGACGAACAAATCCGCCATCGTCCGCTTTCTCGACCACGCCAACCGCCGGATCGAGCGCTACATCCGGGCGAAGAAGAAGCTGATCGCGCTGTTGAACGAGCAGAAGCAGGCCATTATCCACCGGGCCGTGACCCGCGGTCTCGACCCGAACGTCCGCTTTAAGCCCTGCGGTATCCCTTGGCTCGGCGAGATCCCGGAGCATTGGGAAGTTGCGGCTCTTCGTCGTTATTGGACTGTCACTGACTGCAAGCACTTGACCGTTCCTTTTGTTGAAGACGGAATCCCCTTGGCGAGCGTCGTCGAAGTTCAACCTTTCACGTTAGATCTCCGTCGATGTAAGAAGACAAAACCGGAATGGTATCGTCTTCTGATTGAAGGTAACCGCAAGCCAAAGCGCGGTGATCTCATTTATTGCCGAAATACGAGCGTCGGTGCCTGCGCGATCATAGAGACCGACATTGATTTTGCGATGGGACAGGACGTGTGCCTAATCCGCTCGCAGTCTCAGAATCAGCGCTTTCTAAACTATTTGCTCCATAGCCGATTCATGGTGCATCAGTTAGAACTCCTTCTCGTCGGCTCAACTTTCAAGCGAATCAACATTAGCGATATCAAGGCCCTCACAGTGCTTGTCCCTTCGAAGGCAGAGCAGGACGCAATGTGCGATTTTCTCGATTCCGAGTTAGTGACTTTCGACACCGCCATCGCTCGCACTGAGCGTGAGATCGCGTTGATCCGCGAATATCGGACGCGCTTAGTGGCGGATGTGGTGACGGGACAGCTCGACGTGCGCGAGGCGGCTGCAAAGTTGCCGGAGGAAATCGAAGAGCTGAGCAACTCGATGACACGGAAATGCTAAGCGAGGGCGAAGAAGACAACGGGGGCTCGGCCACCGATACTTTCCCAGACGCGAACGAGGCATGACCACCGACCGATCTGCCGAGTATCCTGTGAGCCTGGTGCGCGAACCTAAGCTGATGCGCTGTGTTCCGATCTGGGCTGACCCTCGTCGAGAAGTTCGTACTTGATGAAACGAGGCTAAGGTATGACTAGCAGCGCGGTAAAGCAAGAAATATCAATGACTTATATTAGGCCGCGGTATTTGATGTGTACTTGATGAAATGGCTGGCGTGACCACCGACACAAGCGAAAAGGGCCTCGAAAGCCTAATCATTGCCGCGATGACTGGCAGACCCGGAGCAACTGCCGCTTAAACCGGAAGAGGCGGCCGATTCAGAGGCAGGTTTCGGCAGGGGCGGTTGGATTCTCGGCGATGCCAAATCCTACGACCGCGAGTATGCAGTAGACCTGCCGCAGCTTGGTAACTTTATCTTCGAGACCCAGCGACCGCTGGTTCAGGCACTCGATCTTGAGCATGACAGTCCCACACGGCGAACTTTTCTAGCTCGGCTCCAAGGCGAGATTACAAAACGAGGCGTGATCGACGTGCTCCGGCGCGGTATCAAGCACGGAGCGCACCATGTTGATCTTTTCTACGGCACTCCGTCTCCGGGAAATGATAAGGCAAGAAAACTCTTCGCTCAGAACCGCTTCAACGTATCTCGGCAGCTCAGATACAGCAGAGATGAGACACAACTTGCCCTCGATCTCTGTCTTTTCATCAATGGTCTACCGATCGCCACGTTCGAATTAAAAAACAGTCTAACGAAACAGACCGTTTGCGGATGCGGTGGAGCAGTACAAACGCGACCGCGATCAGCGGGAACTGTTATTCCAGTTCGGCCGATGTATCCTTCACTTCGCTGTTGACGATCACGAAGTCCAGTTCTGCACGCAACTCAAAGGGAAGGCTTCATGGTTTCTCCCGTTTAACAAAGGCTGGAACAACGGTGCGGGAAATCCGCCCAATCCGGAGGGTCTAAAAACTGATTACCTCTGGAAGCAGGCGCTAACGAGACGAGGTCTCACCAACATTATTGAGAACTATGCTCAGATAGTCGAGAGCAAGGACCCAAAAACCGGTAGGAAGAAGCGCGAGCAGATCTTTCCGCGCTACCATCAGCTTGACGTTGTCAGGAAGTTGCTTGCCGCAAGCGCCGAAGAGGGCGTTGGCCATCGCTATCTTATCCAGCATTCCGCCTGGTAGCGGAAAATCGAACTCCATCGCCTGGCTGGCGCACCAGCTCATTGACCTCAAAAAAGAGGAAGTGCCGCTCTTCGACTCGATCATCGTTATCACGGATCGGCGCATCCTCGATAAGCAAATCCGCGACACCATTAAGCAGTATAGCCAGGTAAGCGCCACGGTCGGCCATGCCGCGCACTCGGGTGATCTCCGGAAGTTTATTGAGAGCGGCAAGAAGATCATTATTACGACCATCCAAAAGTTTCCGGTCATTCTTGACGAAATTGGGGATGAGCACCGTGGGCGGAAATTCGCGATCATCATCGACGAAGCTCATTCCAGCCAGGGTGGCCGGGCAGCCGCGAAACTGAACATCGCCCTTTCCGAAGAGGGCGGTGACGAAGACGAGGAGACGCTTGAGGATCAGATTAACCGGATCATGGAAGCGCGGAAGATGCTGCCCAATGCTAGCTACTTCGCGTTTACCGCCACTCCCAAGAATAAGACGCTGGAAATCTTTGGTGAAGCTTACAACGAGGTCGGAAAGGTAAAACACCGGCCGTTCCATAGCTACACGATGAAGCAGGCGATTCAGGAAGGCTTCATCCTCGACGTTTTGAAGAGCTACACTCCGGTCGAGAGTTACTATCGACTTGTGAAGACGGTCGAGGCCGATCCAGAATTCGACACCAAACGAGCAAAAAAGAAGCTGCGCCGATATGTCGAGAGCCATGACCACGCCATCCGACTTAAGGCCGAGATCATGGCGGATCATTTCCACGAGCAGGTGATCGGTTTGAATAAGATCGGCGGGCAGGCTCGGGCGATGGTCGTGTGTAGCGGTGTACAGCGCGCCATCCAGTATTTTCACACCATTCGCGACTATCTGAAGGAGCGGAAGAGCCCTACCCGGGCGATCGTCGCCTTTTCGGGCGAGCATGATTATGGCGGTGTGAAAGTCACGGAGGCGTCGCTGAACGGATTCCCAAGTAACAAAATTGCTGACAAGATCCAAGAAGACCCTTACCGGTTTCTAATATGCGCGGACAAATTTCAAACCGGTTACGACGAGCCGCTCTTGCATACGATGTACGTCGATAAAGTCCTGAGCGGGATCAAGGCGGTGCAGACGTTATCGCGGCTGAACCGCGCGCGACCGCAGAAGTATGACACGTTCGTCTTAGATTTCATGAATGACACCGATACGATTCAGGACGCCTTCACGGACTATTATCGCACGACAATCCTCAGCGAGGAGACGGATCCTAACAAACTCCACGATTTGAAAGCCGCCCTGGATGGTTATCAGGTGTACGCGCAGGAACAGGTCGATCAATTAGTGGGGCTCTATTTGGGCGGAGCCGACCGTGACAAGCTCGACCCGATTCTCGATGGCTGTGTGGCCACCTATAAAGAGGAGCTCGATGAGGACGGTCAAGTAGACTTCAAGGGAAAAGCCAAGGCATTCGTCCGCACCTACGGCTTTCTCTCGTCAATTTTGCCGTACACGAACGCGGAGTGGGAGAAACGCTCTATCTTCCTCAACTTTCTTATCCCGAAATTGCCGGCGCCAGAGGAGCAAGATCTCTCAAAAGGCATTCTCGAAACCATTGACATGGATAGTTACCGTGTCGAAAAGCAGGCTGCAATCCAGATCCAATTACCGGATGCCGACGCAGAGATCGGGCCTGTTCCGACAATCGGCGGAGGGCACAAACCCGAACCGGAGCTTGACCGGCTGAGCAATATCCTCAAGGCGTTCAATGATCAATTTGGGAACATCGACTGGAAGGACGCGGACAAAATCAGCAAGGTTATCACCGAGGAAATTCCTGCGAAGGTCGCCGCAGATAAAGCCTACCAGAACGCCATGAAAAACTCAGACAAGCAAAACGCTCGGATCGAACACGACATCGCCTTGAAGAAAGTACTCGTCGGCCTGTTGTCGGACCACACCGAACTGTTCAAACAATTTAGCGAGAACCCCGCGTTTCAGAAGTGGCTGGCGGACACCGTGTTCACGGCGACGTATGAGCCCGGGCTTCCAGTCATGTCTGATCGAGACGTGTAATACGCCCCGTTGGCGACGGTGCTGCCTTGCCTCCTGATTCATTTCGTTAGCGGTCATTCCGATTGACAGAATAAAGCCGTGACAGCTACATTCGGCGAAATTTCAAAACAGGAAACTCATCTCATGTCACAATCATTATCCAACCCACCCTGGTTCGTGCGCAAGGATTTGGACGGGTTCTTCGGTCTGATGATCGACAACTTGATTCAGCTCATTCTCATCGTCGGTCTCTGCCGCGAACTGATTCATCTGCCGGACAGTTTCATTTTCGGCAAGATCCTCCCGGGCGCGGCGATCTCGATCCTGGCCGGCAATGTTTTCTATGCCTGGCAGGCGCGCCGGCTCGCGCGCGCGACGGGCCGGGACGATGTGACTGCGTTGCCCTACGGCATCAATACCGTGAGTCTCTTCGCCTTCGTTTTTTTCATCATGTTGCCGATCTATCTCGAGACCAAGGATCCGGTGTGGGCTTGGAAAGTCGGGCTGGTCGCGTGCTTTCTCAACGGTGTCATCGAAATCATTTGCGCGTTCATAGCCGAGAGCGTGCGCCGGGTGACGCCAAGAGCGGCGCTGCTTTCCGCCTTAGCGGGCATCGCGATTACTTTCATCGCCATGGATTTTACATTCAAGATTTTTGCCCAGCCGTTGGTTGCGTTGGTGCCGATGGCGTTGATCTTCGTCGCTTATTTTTCCCATCAGAAACTACCTCTTGGTTTGCCTGGAGGAATGGTGGCCGTCGCGGTTGGTACGATCCTCGCTTGGTTGCTTGGCACGATGAACGGGAAAGCTCTTGTCGTAGACGTTACGTTTTCAGCGCCTAGCTTTGCAGTGGGGTCGCTCTGGGAAGCGATGATGCATCCGGCGTTTCTCAATTATTTCTCGGTGATTTTCCCCATGGGGATTTTCAATGTCGTCGGGTCGTTGCAAAACATCGAAAGCGCCGAGGCCGCGGGCGATCGATTTGAGACATTTCCATCGCTCATGGCCAACGGCATCGGCTCCGTCGTGGCGGCTTGCTTTGGCAGCGTCTTTCCCACGACCATCTACATCGGTCACCCAGGCTGGAAACGGCTCGGCGCGCGCTCCGGCTATTCCGCGCTCAATGGCATCTTCATCAGTTTTCTTTGCCTCACAGGCACGATCCAGGTTGTGCTCGGCCTCATACCCCTTGAAGCCGGGATCGGCATTCTCCTCTACATCGGCATCA
Source organism: uncultured delta proteobacterium (assembly GCA_963840855.1). Lineage (GTDB taxonomy): Bacteria > Desulfobacterota > Binatia > UBA9968 > UBA9968 > DATACQ01. Next base: position 80,493 of record CAWJBB010000068.1, on the reverse strand, counting down.
TCATTGTCGCTCAGTCCTTTCAAGAGACGCCAAAAGAACACGCCCCGGCGGTGGCGCTAGGCATCGTCCCCGCATTGGCCGGCTGGGGACTATTGATGGTCGAGACCGGCGTCAGGGCGGCGGGTAAATCACTGTATGAAGTCGGTCTGCCCAGATTCAACCAGGAGAGCCTGGCAATTCACGGCATGATCTCGTTGGAGCGTGGGTTTATTTTTACTTCTATGATTCTCGCAGCCATCGGTGTGGCGCTTATCGAAAGACGTTTTGAACGGGCCGGCCTGTGGTCGCTCGCCGCATCAGCGTTGTCCGCCATCGGCGTGATCCATGCCTACGATCTTACGCCGGCCGGGGTTGTCAATCGATTTGGTTTTCTTGCGGCGCCCGAGTTTGCCGCGGGTTATCTGATGCTCGCAGCGCTGTTTTTTGCTGTCGCGTCACTGGCGAAGCGGTCCAGCGTCTAGAGTCTCGGGTCTCGTGTTGCAGTTTCAGGTTTCGGGTGTTAGGTGGCGAATCGGAACTCGAGACTCAAGACCTGGAACTCCAAACTGCTTAAACGCCCGGCGCGGTTTACGGCGCGTAAATCTTGTCGTTGATATGCGTTAACCGCCACGCGCCGGCGTCCAATTGCAGCCGGGTGTGGCCGCATGGTTCGAGGTGGAAAGAGCGGTAGCTATTCAAATGCGTGCCGGTGACGTGACAGATAATTCCGAGGATCGGAAAGTTGTGGCTCACGACGACCACCGTTTCACGTTTCTCGTGACGGTCCACGATGCGGTTTAAACCTTCCCAGGCGCGTCGTTGAACATCTATTAATCTCTCGCCCCCCGGCACCTGAAGTTCAGCCGGCTCGGTGCGCCACCTCTGGATGAAGTCGGGATATTGCTCTTTGATTTCGTTGAACGTCAGCCCCTCGAGGGCGCCGTGATCGAGCTCGCGCACGTCGTTTTCGATCCGCACTGGCAGGCCGTGCGGCCGGCTGATGAATTGCGCGGTGCGCCTGGCGCGAATCAAGCCGCTCGAATAGACGCCGCTCAACTTCTCCTGGCTAAGGTTAGCAGCAACTTCCTCGGCCTGGCGTTCACCGGCTTCGCTGAGCGCTCGATCCGAGGAACCTTGGCAACGGCCCTGAAGATTCCAGTCGGTGGCGCCATGTCGGACAAGAACGACCTCCAACGTTATTCCTCGCGCCTCGGACTAGCTTTCTCCGACGCCAAGGTTTTGCATCCTGATATCGGCCTTTGCTTTAAGTCCATCGATGAATTTTTTTACCACGCGCTGTTGGGCTTCCGAGAGGGCTTGCTTTTTGAGCGTATCTTTTTCTTGTTCGAAGCGCGTTATATCGGCCGGTTCGCTAGATTTGAAGGCGATGATATACGCAGCATCCTTTTGCTTGTAAACCTTATCGGCAATGGGGCTTTGCGCGGATACAGGAATTCCACGCGTCATCAAATCTTGCAATTCACCGATCTTCGGCAACTGTCCGGCGCCGCGCGCAAACAATCCCGTTTCGTCCAGTTTCAAGCCGTTTTGCTCGGCGAGGCGCGCGATGTTTTTCTCCTTCCTGAGTTGTTCCAAGAGGGTATTTGCTTTTTGCGCAAGCAAGTCCTGGGCTTTGCTACCGGCAATGTTCTGTTCGATTTTTGGCCTGATCTCTGCCAACGGCGGCACCGCCGCTTCTTTTTTCTGTTTCAGCCGCAGCAAATAATACGCTGCGTTGCCTTCTACGATGGGGCTGATTCCTTTGGCGTCCAAGGCAAAGGCGTTCTTGTAAAACTCCTGGTTTTGCCCGATTTCCGGGAGCACTTCGCCGTTGGCAAACAGGCGCGTCACATTGACGCTATTGGAGCTCTCCCCCGCCAGCTTGGCAAAATCCACCCCCGACAATGCTTTCTCGCGATCGCTGTCGGCGGCCGCGGCGGCGGCCCGTTTCGCTTTTTCTCCGGTTAACGTCTTCGTGATCTCAGCGCCGGCTTCCTTCACGCTTTCGGTTTTTTCATCCTTGAAGTCTTCGACCTTGACGATTTGCAGACCGCCGGGCGCGTCCACCGCGTCGCTGACCTGGCCTTTGGCAAGGCTGAAGACGGCTTTTTCCAGTTGCGGTGGCAGCTGTCCCTGCACGACCCAGCCGGCGTCGCCGCCGCTGGCACTGGCCGGATCGGCGGAAACCTCCTTAATGATCTGATTGAAATCTTTTCCTCCGCGGGCGTCGGCGACAATGCGCGCGGCGCGCGCATTGACGGCTTCCTTTTCTTTGGCCGCGGCGTCGGGCGCAAGACGAAGCGAAATATATTTCACCTTGGCCTGCCTGGGTTTGCGAAACTTCGTATCCCGGTTGGCCTTATAGTAATCTTCTATCTCTTGGTCCGTAATTCTTACCGCCGCGGTGAATTTGTCGAAGGGATAGGCGAGATACTCGACTTGAACCTTTGGCGGTTCCTTAAGCATCTCCTGGTTGCGTTGATAGAAATTATTAATTTCGTCGTCTGTGAGCTTGACCGACGCCGTGAAATCGCTGAGCGGCAACCGGATAAAGTGAAGATTGATCTTCTCGTGCGCGAAACGGTAACGTTCTTGCAGCTGGGCGTCGGTAATTCGCACCGCGTCCGTCACCACCTCGTACAGTCTTTGCAGCATCAATTGCTCTCTCTGCTCGTCTTCGAATTCCGCCGGGCTGATTTTGTTGGCGCCAAGAAGTTGCAGGTAGCGACCTTTGTTGAAGCTGCCGCTGATCTGAAATTCGGGCGCCTTGGCGATGGCGAGCGCCAACTCATCATCGGTGATCGTAATTCCTAGTTTGCGCGCTTCCTGCAGCGCCAACTTCTTGTTGACGAGATCGTCGATAAGCATGGCCTCGAGATTCAGGCTCTTGAGCATATCGGGGGTCAGTGAACCCTTGAAAAGATCGCGGTAACGGTTCACTTCCCGTTGATAGCGCTGGGCGAATTCGCGCTGAGTGATGATCTCGCCGTTGACCGTGCCGACATGGAGAACTCCTGAGTCCTGAAATTGAGTGCCGCCGTAAAAAGCGACAAAAACCACGATGATGATGCCGAGGAGAAACGTGATGATCCAAGATCTTTTACGTTTCCTTAAAAAGTCGAGCATGAGTTAGGGACCTTTCGGGCACGCAGTGTAGCGAAAAACGCCGAAAATTATAATATGTAAAGGAATTTGTCATTGCAACCGAGGCAATTTTGCCCGCTCGCCATTTCTCCTTAGTTTTTATAATGTTGCGGCAAATCGCCGGTTCTGCTATGCTACCAGGCCTAGCTGTTTTTGTGTCAAGATAAGGAGTCGCCTGATGTTCGATGCCCTTTTCGGCGTCTTTTCCAACGATCTTGCAATCGACCTTGGGACCGCCAATACGCTTATTTATGTAAAAAACCAAGGAATTGTCTGTAATGAACCTTCGGTCGTCGCCGTGCAACAAAAGAATGAGCGCGGCGGCAAACGCGTCCTGGCGGTGGGCGCCGAAGCCAAGCGCATGCTGGGTCGCACCCCCGGAAGCATCGTTGCTATTCGGCCACTCAAAGACGGGGTCATTGCCGACTTTGAAATTACCGAAGCAATGCTGCGCTATTTCATACAAAAAGTACATAATCGCCGCACCCTGGTGCGCCCGCGGATAATCGTCGGCGTGCCTTTCGGCATCACCGAGGTCGAGAAGCGGGCGGTGCGTGAATCGGCCGAGTCCGCCGGCGCCCGAGAAGTTTATCTGATCGAAGAGCCCATGGCCGCGGCCATCGGGTCGGGCCTGCCGATCACCGAGCCTACCGGTAACATGATTGTGGATATCGGCGGCGGTACCACAGAGGTCGCCGTCATCTCCCTTTCCGGCATTGTTTTTTCCCGTTCGGTGCGCGTCGGCGGCGACAAGATGGATGAAGCCATCTCCCAGTTTATCAAGCGCAAATATAATCTTCTCGTCGGTGAGCGCACAGCGGAGCTGATTAAAATCACCATCGGTTCCGCCTATCCCAGCGACGAAGTTCAAACCATGGAGATCAAAGGTCGCGACCTGGTTGCCGGCGTGCCTAAGACGGTGGTTATCACCGATGAGGAGATCCGCGATTCTCTGCTTGAGCCGATCAATCAGATCGTTGAAGCCGTGCGGCTCTCCTTGGAGCGGACGCCGCCGGAGCTTGCCTCTGACATCGTCGACCGCGGCATTGTGCTCGCCGGCGGCGGTGCGTTGTTGCGCAATCTCGACGTCCTGCTTCGAGAAGAGACCGGACTGCCGGTTATGATGGCGGACGATCCTTTGACCGCTGTAGTCATGGGAGCCGGCAAGGCGCTGGATGAAATAACGCTGCTCAGGGAAGTGGCGGTTCACTGATCACGCGTAGTCCCTGAGTCTCCCGCCTTTTTTGGCGACCGAGCCCTCATGTTCGTATTTCTGCGCAAGTACCAAGTTCCCGTTAGCTCCTGCCTTTGCGTTTTCCTATCCATTTACATTCTCACCGCGGCGGCGCGTGGGTACTTAAAAAGCGATCCGGTAGGTCCGACGCTGCTTTGGGTATTGCGGCCGCTTCAGGTCATGTTCCAAACCGCCACCGGTTGGATCAAGGGGTTCCGGGAAAGCTACCTTACGCTGGAGGGCTACAAAGTTGAGAATGAACGACTCCGGCAGAAACTCATCGAACTTGAAAAAGAACGTAATCGTCTTATGGAATCGGACGCGACCAACCGGCGCCTACAACAGTTATTGGAGTTTCGCTCTCAGGTGCCGGGCAGCGGCATCACGGCGTCGATCATAGCCGCGAGTGCCAGTCCGTGGTTCAAGAGCTGTCTGTTGGACAAGGGCAGCGCCGATGGCATCCGCACGGGTATGGCGGTGGTGACGCCATTAGGCGCATTGGGTCGGGTCATCGAGCTTGCCCCGCGCACTGCCAAGGTGCTGCTGATTATCGATCCCAACAGCGGCGTGGACGTGGTCGTGCAACGCACCCGCGCGCGAGGCATCGTGTCCGGTTCGCTGGAGAACGGTCCGATCATGAAATACGTCAAGCATAGCGAGGATGTTCAAGTCGGCGACCGCCTCGTCACTTCTGGACTGGACGGCGTCTATCCCAGAGGGATGATGGTGGCCACGGTAACTACGGTCCGCAAGCAGACTGTCGGACTTTTTCAGCAGATTGGCGTCATGCCGGCGGTCACCCTCGAGCGCACGGAACACGTGCTCGTAGTGAGCGCTCAGCAAGTCCAGGAGCGAAAGTGACTCTCCCCGATTCTTCGACAGAGCCTGCGAACAGATGAGATTCTCGCTGCTAATCTTCTCGATCGGGCTGTTGATGGTTCTATTACAGTCGACTTTTTTACAACTCTTTCCCGTCGTTCCCGACCTGGTGTTGATACTTTGCGTCTATTGGGGATTGCATCAGCCAACGGCGGGGGCGGTGTTGGGATCATTCGCGCTGGGCTACTCGCTGGACGTCGTTTCCAGCCCCATTTTGGGGCTCAACGCTTTTGCCATGTCGGTGGTCTTTCTCACGGTTTATCTGAGTTCGCGATCGATATGGATGCACAATCCCGTTGCGAGCACACTGGTGGTGTTACTGGCGGCTCTGGTGAAAGGCGCTGCACTCGTCGTGGCGTGGGCGATTTTTCTGACCACGGAGGGGTTTTGGACCGGGGCAGTGCGGTATATAATTATGGAAGCCTTGATAGCTGCTGTGATCGCGCCGCTGGTATTCGCGCTTTTGCGGCGCGGCCAAAGCTATCTCGAAAATGTGCGCAGGCCTGCGCAATAGGTAACGATGACTCTATCCGATCTCGGCAGAAAAGACGGCGCCCCCGAGTTGCGGCCGCGCGCGCGGTTGATCTACTTGCTTGTCGCCCTGGCGTTTATCGGCATCATGGCGCGCCTGATTTTCCTGCAAGCGATTCAGGGCGAACGCTATAGCTACCTGTCGGAGAACAATCGGATTCGCATCAAGAGGATTCTCGGCACGCGCGGCATGATTTACGATCAGCGGGGCGATCTGCTGGTCGATAGCCGGCCTTCCTTTGATCTTCTTTTCGTGCCCGAGGACTCGGAAAATCCGGAAGCCACGCTGCGCCAATTGGCGGGGTATCTGGGCCGCGAGGAAAGCGAGCTTCTGGAGAACTTCAAGCAAAGTAAAAGCCGGAGCGCGTTCGACGATATTATCTTGGGGAAAGACGTCGATTGGGCCACGGTGGTGGCGGTGGAAACACATCAGTTGGATTTGCCGGGGGTCACGCTCCGTGCTCGACCGCGGCGCAGCTACGCGGACGGCCCCGCCGGCGCCCATGTGCTCGGTTATCTGGGAGAGATCGGCCCGAAACAACTCAAAAGTTTTAAGGCAGAAGGTTACGAGCTGGGCGACGAGATCGGGCAATATGGATTAGAGAAAAAATGGGAGCAATACCTGAGAGGGAAGGGCGGCGGGCAGCAGGTGGAAGTGGACGCTGTGGGGCGGCGCGTGCGCGTGCTTTCTGAGGTGATTTCCGGCCCCGGCTATACCGTCCATCTAACCCTGGATCGCAAACTCCAGCAAACCGCCTATGAAGCGCTGCAGGGCAAGGAAGGAACCATCGTCGTTCTCGATGTCCATAGCGGCGCTATCCTGGCAATGGCGAGCACGCCGGCCTTCGACCCTAATGTCTTTGCCCGTGGCATCAAAGGCGATGAGTGGCGCGCCCTTATCAAGGACCGCCTGCGCCCGCTCAGCAACCGCGCGATTCAGGGGCAATATCCACCGGGATCGACCTTCAAGGTCGTGATGGCCATCGCCGGTCTCGAAGAAGCAGCGGTCCAGCCCGATAGCGAAAATCTTCGATCCGGGATTCTTTCCGTTCGGCAACCGCAATTTTCGCGACTGGAAGAAAGAAGGACATGGCGCCGTGGATCTGCACAGGTCGCTGGTGGAATCCTGCGATGTGTACTACTACACGCTCGGCACCCGCCTGGGCATCGACAAGATCGCCAAGTGGTCGCGGGCCTTCGGCCTGGGCGAGAAAAGCGGCGCTTTGCTCGACGACGAAAAAGGCGGCTTGGTCCCGGACACGGAATGGAAAAGAAAACGTTTTCGCCAGCCGTGGTATCCGGGCGAAACGCCCTCGGTGGCGATCGGCCAAGGTTATCTCACCGTGACGCCGTTGCAGCTCGCCAACATGATGGCGACCGTAGCCAATGGCGGCACCTTATACCGCCCGCGCCTTGTCAGCCGAGTTGAATCCATCGAGGGGCAACGGGTATACGAACAGGGACCGGAGGTGATCCGGACCATTGAATTAAAACCTGAGACGCTAACCCGGGTGCGCAATGCATTGGCCGACGTTGTACAAGGAGCCGCCGGCACCGGAAAGGCGGCCAGGTCACCTATCATCGCCCTCGCCGGTAAGACCGGCACCGCGCAGGTAGTTGAAATGAAGGGCGCTTATCTCAAGAGTGAACAGCTCTCTTATTTTAGCCGCGATCACGCTTGGTTCGTATCGTACGCTCCCTTGGGCAAGCCTGAGATCGCCATCGCCGTGCTGGTCGAACATGGCGGACATGGCGGCGAGGCGGCGGCGCCTATGGCAAAAAAGGTCGCGGAGAAATACGCCGAAATGAAAAAATCGCCGCCCATCCAACAAGAGGCCCGCGTCGAAGGGGAAAAACGTGCAAATTGACCGGCGCTTGATCTCGCACTTCGACTGGACGATTTTTCTCCTTGCTGTGGGTCTTGTGCTGCTGGGCGTGGTGACTATTTACAGCGCGAACTACGATATTGCCGCGCAACACGCGGGAGCGCTGCCGTCGCGCCAATTGATATGGCTCGGTCTCGGTTTGGTCGCCATGTTCGCCGCCCTGACGCTGGATTACCATTACGTTGATCGGTTGGCCTATCCGTTCTTCGCCGTCATTCTCCTTCTCCTCTTGGTGGTGGACGTTGTCGGTCATTCGGGTGGCGGGTCGCAACGTTGGATCAACCTGGGCTTTTTCCGCCTGCAACCGTCCGAACCCGCCAAGGTCGCCATCGTGTTGGTGATGGCGAAATATTTTCAGGAGGATGAACCACGCGGCGGTTACCGCCTGCGCGATCTTTGGGTACCCTTTGCGCTGGTGGCGCCGCTGGTCTTTTTGACTTTGATTCAGCCGGATCTGGGCACCGCGATAATTCTTGGCATGGTTTTTATGAGCATGATTCTTCTGGGGGGACTACGGCTGAAATCTTTTTTTTGCCTGGCCGGCGCCGGGTTGGCTTCCCTGCCCATCGCCTGGCAGTTCTTGCGGCCCTACCAGCGCGAGCGGGTGTTAACCTTCATCGACCCCGACCGTGATCCGCTGGGCGCGGGTTATCACGTCATCCAATCGCAAATCGCCGTTGGTTCCGGCCAACTTTTCGGCAAGGGCTATCTGCGCGGCACGCAGAACCGCCTCGATTTTTTGCCCGCCCAGCATACGGATTTTATCTTCGCGGTTTTCTCCGAGGAGTGGGGATTCGTTGGGTGTTTCATCTTGTTGGCGTGCTACTTCGCCTTGATCGTTTACGGCCTTAAAGTCGTCGAGCGGGCCAAGGATCGAATGGGCGCGCTCTTGGTGTTCGGCACGCTTTCGATCATTTTCTGGCACGTGGTGATCAATGTCGCTATGGTCGCGGGCGTGTTGCCGGTGGTGGGAGTACCGCTGCCGCTCTTCAGCTACGGCGGATCAGCTTTGGCGACGATGATGTTCGCCATCGGCTTGATGATCAACGTCAGCATGCGCCGGTATATCTTCTGAGACCATGGGGTAGTGGAATCGCGGAATACTGGAATGATGCCGTGAGACCCAACATTCCATCACTCCAACCACTCCAGTATTCCATTCTTCTCGGCCTACTGCAGTGCCTTCTCGATGGCGCTTACGAGTTTTGCCTTCGGCGCCGCGCCGACGATCTGTTCTTTCACGGCGCCGCCCTTGAGGATGATCAGATTCGGGATGCCCCGGATGCCGTAGCGCGAGGCGGTGGCGGGGTGATCGTCCACATTGAGCTTTGCTACTTTTAACTTTCCGGCGTACTCGCTGGCAATTTCTTCGATGATGGGCGCAATCGATTTACACGGACCGCACCACGGCGCCCAAAAATCCACCAGCACGGGCAGGTCTGATTTGAGCACTTCAGTATCGAAATTATTGTCTCCCACTTCGGCAATATTGGCCATGATCTCAGTCCTCCTTAGAGTGTCGAAAGAAATTTGAGCAGCGTTCGCACCCCGAATCCCGTCCCGCCTTTAGGGCAGAGGGTTTGATCCGATTCGGCGAATGCCGGACCGGCGATGTCGAGATGAGCCCACGGAACATCGGCGACGAATTCTTGCAGGATCAAAGCCGCGGTAATTGCGCCGCCGTGGGCGCCGCCGATGTTTTTCATGTCGGCGACACTGCTTTTGATCATTTCCCGATATTCTTTGACCAACGGCAGCTGCCAGAGCTTTTCGCCCGTGTCCCTGGAACAACGCAGCAGATGTTCCGCCAAATCTTGGTTGTTACAAAACAAGCCTCCGACTCCGCTTCCCAGGGCGACCATGCAGGCGCCGGTGAGCGTCGCCAGGTTGATCATGTAGTCCGGCTTTTGTCTTGCGGCGAGGGCCAAGGCGTCGGCCAAGATCAAGCGGCCCTCGGCGTCGGTATTCAACACCTCGATCGTTTTGCCGTTCAAGTAGCGGATTACGTCGCCCGGTTTTTGCGCGTTGGCGCCGGGCAGGTTATCCGTCGTTGGAACATAGCCTGTAACTTCGATGTCCGGGCGCAATTGGGGAAGCCGGCTCATGGTCGCGATAATCGCGGCGCCGCCGGCCATGTCGAGCTTCATGGTCTCCATCGACTTCGACGGCTTGAGCGACAATCCGCCGGAGTCGAAAGTGATTCCCTTGCCCACCAAGCGCGATTTTTTTTCGCGGCTTTCCCGCCGGCTTGTAGCGCATGAGGATGAACCTTGGCTCCTCCTGGCTGCCGCGGTTGACCGCGAGCAGCCCCGCCAGTTTCATCGATTCAATTTTTTTCTTGCCCCACACCTCAACCGAAAGACCGGGCCCGCGGCAAACTCGCTCCGCCTGCTCGCCGAGGAAGCGTGCCGTGGCGACGGAGGGAGGTTCGTTGACCAGATCACGCGCCAATGATACCCCGGCGGCCACCTGTTGCGCCCTGTTGATTGTTTTGTCCAGTGCCGCGCTACGTCTTAAACCGGGCCTAAAAAGGGTGAGCGTGCTGATTTCGGCGGACGGCTTGGAGTTCGAACGATACCTGGTAAATTGATATGACGCGAGCAGCGCGCCTTCGACAGCCGCGCCGGCTCTCTCTTCGGCGTCTTTATTCGGCGCGAAGAACAGAGCGATGTCTTGAGCACCGATGGCCGAAGCCTCGCGGCGCGCCCGCGCGGCCGCTTTGCGCCAACTGTCGTGGTCGATGTCTTTCTCTTGGCCGAGACCTACGAGCAAGATATGCGACGCGGGCAGCATGCCCGCCGTTGAATAAAGCAAGCTGGCGCCCTCGGCGCCGGCAAATTTGCTCTTTTGTACACACTGCTTCAGTTGTCCCTTGAGACGGAGATCTAAAGCGCGCAATGGCGCTTCTTGCAACTTTTTTTCGGCAACGGGCAAGACCAGCAAGTCGGTCCTTATCGTTTCGACGCCGGCATCTCTGATCCTTATTTCCATGCGCTTTTCACTTAGCCTTTTTGCCTGATTAGAGTCATGAATTCGTTGCGGGTTTCTTGCCGCGTGCGAAAGGCGCCGAGCAGCGTGCTGGTGATAACGAATGAATTCTGTTTTTGGATGCCGCGCATTCTCATGCACAGATGCTCCGCTTCGATGACCACGGCGACGCCCAAGGCGTCGAGTTTCTCCATGATGATCGTGGCGATCTGGTTGGTGAGCCGTTCCTGGACCTGGAGGCGGCGGGAGTAAACGTCCACTAAACGGGCAAGTTTAGAAATGCCGACGATCTTGTGGTGGGGAATATACGCCACGTGCGCCTTGCCGAAAAAGGGCAGCATGTGGTGCTCGCACAGGGAATAGAAATCGATGTCTTTCTGGACGATCATCTCTTCGTAATCTTCCGTGAAAAGCGCATCGTTGATGACTTTTTCGGGGTCCATGCGGTATCCCTGGGTCAAAAACTCGAGAGCTTGGGAAACCCGCTGCGGTGTCCGAAGCAAGCCTTCGCGGTCGGGATCCTCGCCAATGGTCTTTAGAATGCTACGAATATGCTCTTCCATCGATGCTCCCAGTCGGGCGGGGCGTTGTGCGCGCTGTCTAGTCACGCCGTGCGAGACGAAATCCTTAGAAAACTAGCATTTGCCATAGTGAGGGTCAAACAAGCAGCGCAGCAACTCGGTGTTTTATAGTTTTTTCAGCAGCCAGTCGGGGGTAAAGCGCAGCACGTAGGCATTGAGAAAGGTCATGTAGTCGGTGATCAATAAAACTCCCACGATGATCAGCAAGACGCCGCCCATGACGTGAACGGCATGGATGTAGCGGCGAAATTTCTGCGAGAATTGGAAGAACGAATTTACTGCCAGTGCGCTTAAGAAGAATGGCAGCGCTAATCCCGCGGCGTAGCTTGAGAGCAAAAAAATGCCGCGGCCGACCTCCGCCGACGCGCCCGCCAGCGCGAGCACCGCGCCCAGAACCGGTCCGACGCAGGGCGTCCAGGCAACCGCGAAGGTGATGCCAACCAACACCGAGCCTAAATAACCCGCCGGTTTGTCTTTCAAATTGAACTGAAGATACCTTTCCAGGGCAGCGATTTTGAAAAGGCCGACGAGATAAAGCCCGACTAGAACGATGAATATCACCGCCCATGAGGCGAATGAAATTCCGGTAGCCCAAAAACAAGCCGCCGAGAAAGCTAGCGGATGCGCCCAGTGAGACAAAAACCAGAGAAAAGCCGAGGATAAAAGCGGCGGAGTTCAAAACCACGCGGGTGCGTACCCTGGCCGCGGCTTGAGCGCCGCGCATCTCCTCGACGGAGACACCGGAGACGAACGAAAGATACGATGGAATCAGCGGCAAGACGCAGGGTGAAAGAAACGAGAACACTCCGGCTGCGAAAGCGACGAAGACGTTAACCTCGGTCATTTTTTTTCTGCGAGGATTTGACCGATCAAATTGCGCGCGGCCGGGCTGTACCATTCAGCCGGGCCCCAGGCGCGCGCCAGACCTTCGCCTTTCGGACCGATGAGATAGGTTGTGGGCAATCCCCAGGCTCCATAGAGCAAACCTACCTGCCCGTCGGGATCGAAGGCCGCGGGGTAAGTAATTTTCAGTTCTTTGAGAAAATTTATGGCGTCTTGTTTGCGGTCTTTAACGTTGACGGCGAGAATCACGAAGTTCTTGTCCTTGTATTCCTGGTACAGATGCTCCATCGCCGGCATCTCTTCCCGGCAGGGAATGCACCAGGTCGCCCAGAAATTCAAAAACACAGTCTTGCCGCGAAAATCTTTTAGAGAAACCTTCTTGCTGTCGAAACCCGAAATAGTGAAATCCGGTGTCGGGCTATTGTCCTTCATCGGTTCCAGGTTTTTGATGACTTTGTAATTAACCTTGGACTCAGCCGCCGAGGCGGCGGTCATTGAGAGCACCCAACCTAAACCAACGAGAAGCGCGAGTGATCGAGCAATGAACATGGGATTTAGTCTAACGAACAGTCCCAAGGGACGCAATACTTGTGCGATCTAACCACAAAAAGCACATAGAATGCTGCGCGCAGCCGGTTCAAGTATTTCAAGCCGTTCGAGCAAAAGTGGGTTCGTTGAACAACTTGAACGTACTGAGCGATTTGAACGTTTGGAATATACCCGACCGGAAGGCGTGCCTTCGTGGTGAAAGTGTTTTTCTTCGCGACGAGTGAAGCGGAATCGTTATAGTGTGATAGGTTTCATTTGGCTACAAAAACATAGCCCCCCGAGTTGTTTACCGGGGGGCTTGTTTTGCTCGATAGCCAGAACAGCTATCTTACCGCCTGAGATTTAAGGAGGGTTCAAATCACCACCACCACCTCACATCTCAATACTTACTTCTTTTTCTTTTTGGCTTTCTTTTTGGCCTTTTTAGCTGCCATAGACACCTCCTTTTAGGATTCCATGGGTGGGCAATACATGTCGGGGGAGCGATGCGAGACTCAGGCGAAGAAATGTTTGTTAAAAACCCTCCCATATTTTGTAGGTGGCGCGATTATAACGACACAATTAATAGTATGTCAAGAAAAAAATATCATTTTAGAAATTTTTTTGTAATTATTTTCTCTGCGAACATGCTTACCGTTGTGTTCGATTAGACCTGTTGGTAAAGGCGTTAGCAGGATTGCGCTCTGAAAGAACGTTCTATTATATCGGCTCCGAGCTAAATGCATAAGTTATTAACAGGCGAGTTGTACGTAGGGCTTGCAGTGGCGCGAACGACTGCGCAAGCGAATGAGAGTGATTAATATGCCGCTGGTGCAATCCGCAACCTCTTCATGGCCGCGATGGCACGCTGGATGGTGCCGTATGATGATCTCGGAGATAACGATGCTCGACTCGAATTAGACTGGACGGGCGGAAGTTTTATTGCCGACGGAAGGGGATGATGGGAGGAGACTTTCCAACAAGTCTCCCTCCCATTATAAATCCGCTGAATTTATTACTTGGCCTTTATACTCACCTGGCCGTTATTGGTCGCTTGAATCAGACTGCCGGTCGCTGAAATAGTCCCCAAACCAGGATTGATTACCGGGTTGGGGCCGATGTTGATCTTTGCGCCCGACGTAGCGCTGACCGCAAGCCCACTCAGCGTAGCCGTCGGAGTGATCGAATTGTTGACGATGATTTTATTTCCGCCGGTGCCGCCGAAGTTCACCAGCGCGCCGCCGACATCCAACGTACTGCCGGCGCCCGACACGCTGATCAGCGGACCTTTGAAGACGTTGATCTTGCTGCCGTTGGTCAAGCTCAAGAGATCGCCGACGGTAATTAACCGGCTGCCGGAAGTCAGATTGATCAGAGGAGCCTTTATTGACATTGATCAGCCCCTTGTCCAAGGCGATAACTGGACCTATGCTGATCAATTTGCCTTTGAGTAGATCGATGGCGCTGCTTTCCGTGGTCAATGACGTGTGAGCGTTGGCCGAACCGATTAACTTGATGACCGGCATGGTGGCTTCAAGGAGCGCCGTGTCCAACTTCAACACTTTTTGCGTGTTGACGGCGGCACCGTCCGACGCTTGGAGGAGGGGACCCGCGTGCGTCACGGTTGGACCCGATCCCACCTCAACCTCCGTAGTCCGGGTCCAGGGTTGTTTTTGTACCCCAGAAATCAAAAATCGCCGTTCCCTTCAGCGTGCTCAAAGAGTAGTTGCCGCCTTGCAACCAGACAAGCGGATCGGTTGACGAAGAATCCAACCTGCTTCCGTTCAGAAGCCCGAGCAGGCTGTAGGGCACGTTCAGATCGCTGCGCACCGCCTTTAACAACGGGCCGCTGAGACTTACCGAAGGCGACGCCATTCGGCCCGTTGCCGGACGCGACCAAAACGGAATCAAAGGTGGTCGACTGGTCAGAAAATTCGACCAGGGGTCTCTGACTCGGGCCGGTCAACGACTGCCCATTGGGAATGACATCGAGCGGCGTGTACTAGCTCAACCGTTGACATTGTCTATGAGCACGCCGAATCGAAAACGTTAATGTCATCACATCCATCGAAAATGCTAAATTCCAGAGTCCCGATAATATCCTCCGGCAAGCACGGTCTTGCTCCCGGTTTTCCAATCCGTGTAGCCGTTACCCGCGCGCAGTGAAAAGTCTGAAACGCCGGCATCGCTCTTGCCGCTGCTAGTGATCATTGGCTTGTCGGTTTTGAAATTGGAACCTGCTCGGCTCTCTTGGTCGAGTAAAATATTTTGTGGCCACTGCCAGTGCGCCCGAGCCTGAAATGTGTCGTTATAAGCCCGCGCCCTGCGTGGGGAATTCGTTCGACATGAAGTTGTAGTCAAACGTGATTCGATAAACCTTTCCCGGCTGGAGCGCAGAAGTGCTTTGCGACAACTTGCTGGTGTCGAGCTCCGTTCCACTCCGGCGTCACGGCGCCGATACCGTGTATGAAGCAATGCCATTCGACTGCCATCCGTCGGCTTGAATACGGCGTTGCTCGGCACCATCTTTCATAGCCGTGATACGTTGTCACCGCGCCTGCGGGGTTCCAGCTCGGGATAGAACCGGTAATTTCGAAGCTACAGTTTGCGATTATATTGCCGGCACTGCCACAGCCGCCAGGTGGTGGTGGCGGTGGCGGAGGTGGAGGCGGAGGTGGCGGCGGCGGAGGAGGTGGTGGAGGCGGCGGAGGTGGCGGCGTGGTGGCGTCGTAGGCGGCGGCGGTGGCGGCGTCGTCGGTGGCGGCGGTGGCGTCGGCGTCGTCGGTGTCGTCGGTGGTGGCGTCGGTGTCGTCGGTGTCGTCGGCGGCGTCGGCGGTGGCGTCGGTGGCGGCGGTGGCGTCGGTGGCGTCGGTGGCGGCGGCGGTGGTGGCGGTGGCGGTGGTGGAGGAGGAGCGGGTTGGGGTCTGCCACAACCTTCACCAGTGCAGTCGGATTGCGGATTAGTCTGTGGCGGCAGAGGGCTGATCAGCTGGGGAGGCGCGGCTACCGTCGACTGGCCGCCGACCAGTGCTGTCGCCGCGCTCTGCAGAGCAGTGGCCTCGGCAACCGCTTCCGCAAAGATTTGTGCAGCATTACCTTCGCGCGTAACCGATTTCCCCGTCTGCATTGAACTAACGATCTGGTTGGCAGCCCCCGGCGGGAGGGGCGACGGTGGACTGAAGCCGTTGCCCACAAACCTGCTAGTAAAATTTTCAGCCAGAGCGATAGTCGGACAGACCAGCGGGGCGATACAGTTAAGAACGGAATTGCCGGTTATCTGACTGAATATATCAGCGGCGTCCGCGTAAACTGCCGAACCGCGCACCGCCGCAACGGCGTTGGGCGTGCGGATGTGAACTTCGTCCCTTGGTCCCATAAGCTGGCGGGCCACGTTGACGAGAACCGCGCCGGAGTTGAGTTCAATGGTCGACCTTGTGCCTCCGCCCGGAAGATTTTCTTCCCGGACCTCAAAACGGCTTAGCTCTCTAACCGTTACGGCGGCTTTTCCGCCGAAGAGAATGCGCGCCAGGGATTTCTCTCGAGTATCGATTACGTCGCGGATGACGATACCGTCTTGGACACGAAGCGGCGCCGGGGCGGCTAAGGTCGACCGAGTAAGTTGTGCTTGACCCTGGACCCCGGTAACTACACCCGACGTGGGCTGCTGGGCGCTAAGCAGAGCTGGCATGAACAAAAGAGCTAAAGCTGCGTTTCGTATGGCACCGAATCGTGGCACATATCTGTCCATCAAAGTCCTCCAATTGAGACCAGTCGACATAAAATCACACGGCCACTCGATCAAAATTATCGAGTGCAACAGCTATACCGGGTTAAAAATGATTGTCAAGGGCTTTGCTAAGTTTATAACATCATTGACTAATTTGCTTGACAGTTTAGGGATGAGCAGCGATAATCCGGAAATTTGTGAGAATCGATGTTACCTAGAGGATAAAATGGCGTGTCGCTTCTTCGCTCTAAAAGTCCTGGTTGCCGTACTGTTTGGGTTGTTAAGTATTTTTCCGCCTTCTACTGCCGGCGCTCAAGCGCCGAAATCCGGGGAACTCGAGGCAGCGGTTTTCGTCGATCGGGCGGTTCTTGCTTACAACGAGAAGCGATATGATGCGGCCTTGAAGGAGTTGCAGGAGGCGCTCCGTTTGAATCCGCAGAGCGTCGACGCTCTCTATTATCAGGGCCTTGTTTATAGCGCTCTGGATCGGCCCGGTGATGCCCGCGCAGCGCTCGAAAAGGCCAGAGCGATCCAACCCGCCGATGCGGACGTCGCGTTCCAGCTGGGGGTCTTGCATTTTGCGCAGAAAGAGTATGAACAGGCGGAACCCCTGCTTCGCCAGGCGTATCAGGCTGACCCCCGCCGCCCCAACATCGGCTATTATCTCGGCTTCATCGAGTACCGTAAAAAAAATTACCGCGATGCCCTGACCCTCCTTAGGGCCAATGTCCCCAGCGACGATAATTTCGCGCAGCTCGCGCATTTTTATACCGGCTTGGCGGTTGCCGCCCTCGGCTATGCCGGCGAGGCGCGAGCCGAGATTGATCAGGCTCTGCGTCTTCAGCCGGTATCTCCTCTGGTGGCGCCGTTGCAGCGCTTCGGGGAAATCCTGCAGAAGGCGGAGAGTGAAGAAAAATTTTTCCGCGGCGAGCTGCGGCTGGGAGTGTATTACGACACTAACGTGCCCGTGGTTCCCGATCCGAACAGCGACATTACGACGACGAGTCATCCGGGAAACTAATCCACGGCGCAAGAGCGAAGGCGAATTAGCCACTGTCAATCTCGGCTATACATGGCTGAAGAACCCCGACTGGGAGGGAGATATCTCCTACAGGTTTCTGCAATCCTATTACAATCACCTGACCGAGTTTAACACGCAAAGTCATACCCCGACCTTAAGCATCGCGCGGCGCGGCGCGACGCAGAGCGCTTTTGGCGCGCTGCCTTATGAGGCCGGCCTCCAGGTCACGTACGATTTTATTTCATTGGGTAATGCCCCGTTTACCCAGCGCGGCATCGTCAGCTCATATTTGACCCTAGCGGCCAATGCAGGGAACATAACTACCTTGCAATATACATTTCAGTGGAAGGATTTCTATGACGATGACAGGGTCGTGCGCAGTGAAGTCCGCGATGCCAATAACTATATGATGGGTCTGGCTCACGTCCTGCTTTTTGACGGGGGGCGGCACTTCGCCAGGCTAGGCTACCAGTTCGATGCGGAGTTCGCTGAGGGAGACAACTGGAGTTATCAGGGCCAGCGTCTCGTGACGGGCTTTCAATACAGCTTGCCGTGGTGGGAACTCCGCTTACGTTACGATCTCGATTTCCACTGGCGTTTCTATCGGAATAAAAATAGTCTGCAGCCGGCAACTGCGCCCAACACGGTGAAGCGGCGAGACCGAGAACCGGTCCATCAGATAGGCATCGCCAGAGACTTCGTTCCCGACTTTTTGAAATCTTCTTCCTTTTGCGGCGCGAACGGCAGTTGCTCACTCAACGTTGCGCTGGAGTATCTCTACGATAGAAACCAATCGAACTTGGCCGCATTCCAATACAAGCGGCATGTGGTCACGACGAGTGTGGCGTGGCGGTTCTAAATTCTCAGGAAGTCTTGAGCTGGCTCTGCGGCGTTGATCGCGCCGCTCACTTAACGGGATTGGCCGACGAGGATGGGATTGACTACCGAGCTCTTCTCTGGCGTCGGAGCGGCACAATCGACACAGGCGGATTGGATACCCTGCCCCAACGCATCGAGGTAGTTAGCGCCAATTTCATGCCGCCAATGCGGTTCCAAATAATGCTTAATTTCGTGCAGCAGAACGCGGGCGTCATTTACTGAAAAAATCCGTTTGTTTTGTTCGTCATAGTAGCCGAAAATTTGGAGCTGCTTGCCGCCTATCCTCAAGGCGCCTGGCAACGCCAAGGACGGCGGCAGCTCGCGAGTCATTTTTTCGCGATCTTGATAGAGCCTAACCTCTAATTCGCCCACCCAAAAAATTTCCGGATCCGCTCGGAGCGTCGATGAGGAACCCACCATACCTGTGGAACATGAGGTAAGAAACAGCAGACTGACAAAAATTGTCTTCGGTAAAGTTTTCATGTCGCCACACCGGCGTTGACGCCGGCTCAGGGATTGAATGTTCCCCGGCGCAGGTGCAGTAAGCATGCCAATCGGTGGCGTAAAGTAGGGCGTTAAGAAAGGGCTTCACTATTGGTGACTCCTGGGGTCATAAGGGAGGGAATACGAACCCGGTAAAGATACTGATGAGCGGAAGCGTAGACAAATTTGGTCGGACCCACTACGAGGTTTTGTCGTTCATCGCAGGGCGCATAGAAGAGCGCCGGATTCGTCCGGGAAATAGAAACAGGCGCGCGTTCAACCGAGTTGGGGTTAACGAGAAATCGTAAACCGCCAACAAGTGCCAAGGAGTTATTGATTCACCTGTCAATCCAGTTTATCTGACTGGAAGGGGCATTGAATTATGCGACAGGACAGACTATCAACAGTCGCTTAGCGCTGATTGCACGGATCCACCAGAGCCCCATGAAACTTAAAGCGCATTTTCTGCCGGTAATCATCGGAGTGAGCCTGGCCGGGCTGATTTATACCGCTTACCAGCTTGGTTTGTTGGCTAAAATCGAGCTGCACAGCCTGGACCTGCGATTCCAAATGCGCGGAACGATGCTCCCCGAAGCGCCCATTGTGGTTGTGAGCATCGATCAGGACTCTTTCGACGAACTCAACTTACCATGGCCATGGCCGCGCGACCTTCACGCCACACTGGTCAGAAAGCTTTCAAGCAGCCAGGCCCGGATAATCGGTCTCGATATTTTGTTCACGGAGCCCAAATCCGATCCGCGCGAGGACCGCGAGCTCGCGGCAGCGATCAAACAAGCCGGCAACGTAGTTCTTGCCTGCGAGCTCACCGAAGTGGCGAGTGACTTCGGGCCCAAAAAGACCATGAACCTGCCGATTCCTTTGATTCGCGAGGACGCGCTCGGCTACGGTCCGGTGAATCTGGTCACCGACCAAGACGGCCTTGTTCGCAGCGCTCGGCCTGCGTTGTCCTTTCAAGATAAGGTCTACCCTAGCTTTGCTCATCTGATACAGCAAGCGGCGATGACATCCAAAAGGACGCCGGACATGACGATCGGTCTGGAGCCACTCTTGATCAATTTTCGCGGCCCGCCGCGCACCTATCCAACCGTGCCCTACTACCGAATCTTGCGGGATGAAATCGACCCTGCCGTGTTTCGCGATAAGATCGTTCTCATAGGCTCCTTCGCGCCCAGCCTGCACGATGTTTTTGGCACGCCTTTTTCCGCCACCCAGCCGATGGCTGGAGTGGAGATCCAGGCCAACTTGATTGAAACGTTCTACGCCGGCAATCCAATTATCCCTCTCGCGGATTGGCAACATGCGCTCATTTTTATCCTGTTATGCGGGTTTACTATCTGGCCATCGATCCAGCTCAAACCCGTCAAGGCTTTCGCCGTCGTAATCGCCTTGGCCGCGTTGTTCGTCTTGGGTTGCATAATCGCTTTTTCAAAGTACCGGCTCTGGCTTCCCATGACACCGGCGCTCCTCGGAATCGTGCTGAGCCATGGCGGATTGACTCTGAATAATTATGTCAGGGAGCAAAGAGAACGCCTTCGTTACCGCGCGCAATTCAGCAGATACGTTTCCCGCGATATCGTCGAAGAGATTTTGGAAGACCGCGAAGGTCTCGCGCTCGGTGGCAAGCGCCGGCATATTACCGTGCTTTTCTCGGATGTCCGAGGCTTTACCAGCATTTCGGAGCAAATCGAGCCTGAACAGGTCGTGTCGTTCCTCAGTGAATACTTTGCGAAAACTACCGAGATCGTCTTCAAGCATGGTGGGACGGTGGACAAATTTATCGGCGACGGGATGATGGCGGTATTCGGATCGCCCAAATCTCACGGCGATGACGCCCTGAGAGCCGTAAAGACAGGTCTCGAAATGGTCGAAATGGTGGAAAACCTCGACCCCAAATGGGCGGAGCTTATGGGCCGGGCTTTAAAGATCGGCGTCGGCATCAACTCCGGAGATGCGGTAGTGGGAAGTATTGGATCTGAGCTGCGCTCCGATTTCACAGCGATTGGCGATGTTGTCAATCTCGCTTCCCGGCTTGAAGCGCTCACAAAAGAGATGGGGGTGCCGATGCTCATCAGCGAGTTTACCGCCGCAGAACTACCGGAGGGGGTGCCGTTGAAGCCGTTACAACGAGTCAAGGTGCAAGGCCGAGAAGCGCCACTCCTGGTTTACACTTCAGCGGCGTTCTACCGCGAAGAAGACACTGCTGTGGAAGCGACGATGGAGCCCTACGTGCAACGCCACAAGTAGAGTCTTTGCTTGGCAGCTTGATCAAGTCTGAGGGTCGTGAGCAAAGTCAAACGGTCGAACTACGAGCGCGAACAACGAAAGAGTTTATCCCTCGGGAACGGGCGCGTATTCCGGTCGCGCCTAGTCCATCAGGCCGAGGTATCTCCAATACGGGATCGCTGCGATGAGGGCGGTGATGTAGGCGAGGGCGTAGATGGGATTGACGCGGCACATGAGCGGATAGCTGAAACCTTTTTTCTCGGTGGTGGAGTACGCCATCGTGTGCCAGTCCACCTGAAACGGGAAAAACCAGACTTCCGATGCCATCAGAATGATCATGGCGATGATCCAGGGACTCATGCCGACATCGACCGACAATGGCACCAACGCGACGGAGAGCGTTACCACGGTAAGGAAACTAGTAAAGAACAATTTGAGCGCGTAGGTAAGCAGGGCGATAACGAGGAAAAACGAAGCGGGATGATTCATAAAAGGTTCGATTGCCGGAGTCATCAGTTCCACCAGCCATTGGTCGATTCTGGCCTGAGTTAAGAGCGTGGGGATGCTCAACGTTACGCCCATATAGAGGAGTAATTCCCAATCAATCGCCTTTTTCAAATTTTGCCAGCCCAAGACACCGGTATTGACCAAAACGCAAAAGGCAATCAACGCGATCCAAGCGCCGTCGATGCCGTGATAAGAGACCGTAAGCCACCCTGTAACTGTGAAGCAGAGCACTCCCAGACTGATCCATTCCTTGGCGGACAGCGGCCCCAGAACATCCAGTTGGGTTTGCACCATTTTATAAGAAATCTTCGGCTCCGACTCGGGCCGGAAGATAAGAACGATGGCGGCCAGCACCATGATGAGGACGATCGATGCGGGCGGAAGGGCGGCGAGAAACCAATATCCCCAGGTGAGTTGGCTGCGCACATCCGCGGGCAGCAGGCCCCAGGCGATCAAACTGGTGGTGGAACCCGTAAGAAAAAGAAAACCGAGCTGGCCCAGTCCAAGAAAACTTGCGGCGAACAAACCGGTGGATGCCCTGGAAGGGGTTTTATAGCCAAGGCTCTCGGAAAGGTTCACCAGCATCTGGCTGATGACGACTGTTCTTGCGGTCTGTTGCGGGATCAATGCCATGACGACGACGCCCATGAGGCCCATGCCGACGACCTGCCAATAAAAACTCAAAGGGAAAAACCGCACCAGGTGCAGGGAGAGGCGATAAAATAGACCTGAGCCGGTGATCGCCGCTCCCAGGCCGAGCACACCCAGGGTCATAAACCAAGTGGTGCTGGCGAAGCCTCCCAGGACGGTTTCCCCCGATGCCAATCCGGTAAGTATCAGTCCCAGGGCGAAGATGAACGCTACACCGTAATCGGGCAACACCCAGAAAACCCAATAGATCAACGTTAGGGACAACAATCCGAGTAGTTTCGTGCCGCTGTCATCAAGGCCGATGTCTGGTTTGCCAAACCAGAGATATCCCCATAGGCCCAAGCCGAGAATGGCGCCGAACCATTTGCTGACCGATCCTATTTCGACTGAGCCGGAATATTTTCCTAGCCGGTAACGGAACGGCGATGCCACGACCCCAGCTGCGCCCAACGGGTTTGTCGCCGTCTGATGGTTCGCGTCGAGGTAAAGTCTCGAGACGTCGCCGGACGATGTCACGCTCTCATGACCGGCCATGTCGAGGGCACTGCGCAAAACGCTAAGCGCCTGGCCAAATTCCTTTCGCCGCGCCAGAGTTTCCGCCATGCGGATATGGCGAGTGATGGCCTCGGCCCCGGCAATTTCTCGAGATCGTTGAGAAAGAACTTCTCTGTAAATGCGCACGGCTCCCGCCGGGTCGCCCAGTTGGGCCAGCGCCGTCGCGTGCAAGTGAACCAGGCGCGGGTCGGAATAAAGTTGATCCCTGGGCAAGGAGTCGATGGCCGCCTTGACAAACCCAACAGCGTCGCTCAGCAACGGCTCCTTTTGCGCAATCAGAAGCTCGGCCGCTTTGGGCGAGTCGCCGGCTTCCAACAAATGGTAAACCGCTTGCCGCCAATCGCCCAGCGCCGCATACTCGGCGCTGATTTGCCGGTCGAGCTTGAGTTTGGTTTCTTTGCCATCGGTTTCGAGCAGCTTTTCCCGCAGGAAATCTTTGAAGTAGCTGTGCAGCTCGTATTTTGTTCCGTCCAGACGGCGGACCAGACGGAACCGGTTCTTTTCGAGATCCGCCAGGTATGATTTCGCCCCGGCCGTGCCGAGTAACCGCTCTACCGTGGAACTGTCGATATCGCTCAGCAGACAGGCGCGGCGGAAAAACTGTTGCTGCTCGGGCGGCCGCGAGCTGTAGAACTCTCCCGCCAACGAGTTGAATGCTTCGCGTCCCGTGGAATATTGCCGATCCAGGTGAGACAGTCGTTTGCTCAGGGTCGCGCAGAGCTGCAAGAGCCAGGTCGGATGTTTGTCGATGAGATCATCCCAGGCCTCGCGGTTGAGGCGCCAGAGAATCGTCGGCTTTACCGCCAAGATCGTCGCTGAACGTGGCTCGCCGGTAAACAGCGCCATTTCTCCGAACCAGTCCTTCGCCCCGAGCACCGCGATGACTTCCGACTTGCCGGCGTCGCTTTCCAACATCACCTGCACCGCGCCGGACTGAATCAGATAAAACGCATCGCCCTGATCGCCTTGGGAAACAATCGTTGTCCCGGCGGCAAACGAAGTCTCTTCCATTTTGCCGAGAACCTTCGCGGTATCCTCGCGGGAAAGCCCGGAGAATATGGGAATGGTTCTGATGGTATCGGCGACGGGCTCCATGAGTTGGCTCGGTCAGCGAATGACCTTGTCGGCTTTTTTCAAGATCTCCTGAGAAAGGCGCAATCCGATAATGTTGGCCGTCCGATAATTGAGCGTCAGATCGAATTTAGCGGCACGCTGGACCGGCACGGAACCGCGCGTTTGTCCTTTGAGAATTCCGTCCGCGAGACGGCCGGCCTGGCGGCCCATCTGAAAATAGTTGGGCCCGTGGGCGGCCATCGCCCCGGCGATGGCCCAAGCCTCCTCGTTGAACATCGTCGGCAGTTTCTTTTGCCGCGCCGTTTCAAAGATGAAATCCACCTCGCTTTCAACCAGGTCATCCGGTATGTGAAAAATTGCCGCGCCCTGCTCGCTCGGAGTCGCGCTGACGCTCGCTTTCAACTCGTCCACTGATTTTACGCCGTGGTTAACGACATGTAGAGCCAGCTTTTTGGCGGCGGATTCCACTAGAGCCAAATTCTCCGCTGCATAACTGCTGTTGGAGTCAAAATAGATGTGGAGTTTTTGCAGCGCGGGAAAGATTTCTTTCAGAAGCGCGAGCCGGATGTCCGTCGTTTGCGCCGCGAAGGCGGCGACACCCATGACGTTGCCTCTGGATTCTCCGGAACCTTTCAAGAGACCCAACGCGATGGGGTCGCCCGGATGAACGAAAACGATGGGAATATCGCGCGTGGCCGCGCTTGCCGCCAGCGTGGCTCTGGTTCCGGTGGTAAAAATTAAATTGATTTTACTCGCGGCGAGTTCATTGGCCGCGGGTTGAAGCGCATTTCGGTTGCCCTTGGCATTGCGGATTTCAAAACTGACGTTTTTCCGTGGTTGGTAGCCTAACTGTTGCAGTTCCTCGATCAGTCCTTTTTGCGCTTGGGACTGCGCCCGGCCCATTTCGGGCACCAAGACGCCAATACGGTGCATTTGTGCTTGGGCTTCGAAGGCCGCGCAAGCGAGCATGAAAAGTATCGCGAGCAGATTTCCAGTGAACACTGTGACGGTGTTTACCATGCGATTGTTACAATGATAATTTCATGCCCTCGTGGGCGATCAGCGATCGTGGAAATAACCGTTTGCCTTCTCGTTCAATAGCCCGCATGGTTTTATCGTCATGGCTCGGCTCGTGGTGAAAAAGCGCGAGTCGCTGGACGCCGGCCTTCCGGGCCACCTCCGCGGCCATCTCGATGGTGCTGTGGCCCCAACCCATTTTCGGTTTACTCTGGGAAAAATATTCGTCGTGTAAGTACTGCGCGTCATGGATCAGAAGATCAGCGCCCCGCGCGAATTCAATAATTTCAGGGTAACCGCCTTCCTTTTGTTCGACGTCGGTAGCGTACACCAGACTTTTCCCGCCGAAGTTCACCCGGTAAAGCATCACGCCGGAGCGCGGATGAGCCACGCTCTTGAGGGCGGTGATCTCAAGCTCCTCGGAGTCGAGCCGATTCGATTGTGAATTCTTATCGATGGTGGGTCTTTTGCCGGGTGACGGAAAGCGAATGATCTCGCCGCCCTGAAGGGAGTGAATTTCCTTTCTTCCTTTGAGCTCGTCGATGGTTACCGGGAACAGGTGGCTGTGCGTTAGTTGCCGCAAACTTCTAGTCAAGGCTCCTCGGGAATTTCCCGGACCGAAAATGAACGAACGCGCCCCGGCCGTAAGGAGGGGCTCAAAGAAGCAAAGTCCCATGATATGATCCATGTGCGTATGGCTCAAAAAGACATAGGCGGTGGGCCGCGCGGAAAAATCATTGCAAATCTCTTTGCCCAAAGGAATGATCCCTGTTCCGGCGTCGAAAATTAGGCGCTGTCCGGCCACCGCGACCTCGACACAAGAGGTATTGCCGCCGATTCCGCGAGTCGCCGGATCGGTGGCGGGATAACTGCCGCGCACGCCCCAGAACCGCACCACGAATGATGCGCTCCGCCGCGCGTCGGATCTATTGTTTTGGTTCATCCCCGCTACTTTGTGTTGAGCAGATTATACGCCGTAACCGGGCGGTTGATCCCCTTGAGGCGCAGCCCTTCAAGGGCTGCGGCTTCGATGTGCTCTTCGAGCTTGCTCATGGTCTTCTGATCCGTCACTATCTGGCCGCCTTGAGCTTCCGCGCAGAGCCGCGCGGCCAGGTTGGGTAGATTGCCTATCGTTCCATAGTCCATTCGGCCTTCAAAACCAACTGTTCCAAGCGTCGCGTAGCCGCTCGCCAAACCCACGCCCAGATCGAGATCATAACCCATCTTGAGCCACGCGACGCGTAATTCTTTGACTCGGTTGCGCATTTCAATCGCCATCTGGGCGGCCTTTTGCGAATGGTTTTCACACGGGATCGGGTCGTTGAAGATCACGACAATACCATCGCCCATGAAGCGTTCCAACGTGCCTTCGTATTTGAAAACCAACTTGCCCATTTCGGCGTGATAGTGACGCAAACAATCCATCACCTCTTCGGGTTCGGCGCTATCGGAAAACGCCGTGAAACCGCGCAGGTCGAGAAAGACCACGGTGATTTCCCGCCGGTGCGTCTTGAACAGGGCTGCTTCGTTGCCCAAGATGGTCTCGGCGATCTGCGGCGAGAGATAACGCCGGAGCCGTTCCATGCGCTGCAGTTCGGTGACTTGCTGGCTCACTTTATCGGCGAGAGTCCTGTTCCACTCTTCCAAAGTATCGTGCATCTGCTTAATGCGCAGCATCGCCCGCACCCGCGCCAACAACTCGAAGGAGTCGAACGGTTTGGTGACGTAATCATCCGCTCCGGCGTCGAGCCCGGCGATTTTATCCTCCTGGCTTGCTTTCGCGGTCAAGAGAATGACGGGGATACTCTTATGCTTTTCGTTCTCTCTAAGGCGCCGGACAACCTCCAAGCCGTTCATCCTCGGCATCATATAGTCGAGCAGTATGACGTCGGGGTCGAAGCTATCGATCTTCTCCAGCGCCTCTACGCCGTCGGCCGCTTTTTCGATCACGTAATCATAATCCATGAGCTCTTGTTCCAGGAGATCGAGGTTAAACGGCTCGTCGTCGACGATCAGGATTTTGTTCGGCATAACTTCACCCTCACGCCTGCGCTTCACCTAACGACTTTCCCCGCCCGGTTTATTACTTCAGGCGGTATCGTGATGCCGATCTGTTGGGCCGTTTTCAAGTTGACCGCCAAGTCAAACTTCGTCGGTTCCACCAGCGTCAGATCAGCGGGCTTTTTGCCCTTGAAGATTTGATCCACATATTCAGCGGCACGCCGGTTTAAATCGGCCAGGTTCACGCCGTAGCTCAATAGCCCGCCGGCCTCCACGAAGTCGGGGCGATCATAGACGGCAGCGAGCCGGTACTTGATCGATGCCTTGGCGAGTCGCGCGACGTTACTATTGAACATTGCGTCAGTCATGACGAAGAGCGCAGTGGCGCCGCCCTTGCCGGCGCTGCCGACGGCGTTATCCAGCTCGTCGGGCGTGCGCGCGTTGACCGTCTGGAAAGTCATGCCGAGGGATTGGGCGCCCAACTCGGCATCCTTGATACTGCGCGCGTAACCGGGATTCTTAGGATTCGCCAGGGCCGCGACCTGCGCGGTTTTGGGCATGATTTCCTTGATCAGTTTGAGCCGCGCGCCAAAATAATCTGGAGACATGCGCGAAACGCCGGTGACATTGCCACCCGGGTACATGAAACTCTTGACCAGGCCGGCTTCCACCAAGTCGCCGGCGCCGGCGACGACGATGGGAATCGCACTGGTGGCGTTCTTCGCGGCGACGGCGACGCTGGTGCCACCCACGACGATGACGTCGGGTTTTTGCTCGACCAGCTCGCGCGCGAGTTGCGGCAAGCGATCCGTTTTGCCTTCGGCGTAGCGGTACTCCCAGACGATGTTCTTGTTCTCCTCGTAGCCTAGTTGCCGCAACCCCTCGCGCAACGCGTCATCGCGCATCGCGTTCGACGCCTTGTTGCCCGAAACCAGCACGCCGATTTTCCATACTTTGGCCGCTTGCTGCGCCCCTGAAATAGCAGCAATCAGCAACAGAAAAACAGTCAGTGGAAGAACCCAAACGTTTCTATTCATCGTTTTTCTTCTCCAATCCAAGCGTTGTGTAGATAGGCTCCATCCATGTATCGCAAAACGCAAATCCAAAACTATCCGAGATACTTCCTAATCTTTCTGAGCAGAAGGTCTTCGTCGATCGGTTTCGGCAGATAATCATCGCAGCCGGCCTTGCGGGCGTCGATCTCGTCGCCGACCATGGCGTGGGAGGTCACGGCGATGATCGGAATGTGCTTGAGATTGTCATTGGCCTTCAATATTCTGGTCGCTTCCCAGCCGTCCATCACCGGCATGCCGAGGTCCATCAAGATCAAGATCCGGTCTTTCCGCTTTCGCTCTTTTGCAGCGCCTCTTCGCCGTTCTCCGCGATCACCATGTCGTACTCGTCCTCCAACAACTGCACGACGAGATCGCGGTTAAAATCGGTGTCATCGACTACGAGGATTTTTTTTTTGGACATAGGTCTTCCCTTTCCAGTTTGGGCAAGGAGTCTGGATTTAGAAGCGAAAGACAGGGGATCTCGCCTCACCCTTACTTCTCGCTTCACTCCTCACTGTTTACCCCTAACTTTTCAGTTCCATCGGCAGTGTCACGGTGAACTTCGTCCCTTTTCCTTCTTCGCTCTCGACAGCAATGTCGCCGCCGAGCAGATTCGTGAGCCGTTTGACGATGGCCAGGCCGAGTCCCGTGCCGCCGTATTTGCGCGTCGTCGACATATCGACCTGGCGAAATTCTTCGAATATATAATTGATTGCGTCGTGGTTCATGCCGATGCCGGTGTCCGACACCGCAAGCTTCATCGACCCATTCACTGTCCACGCGGCGACTTTGATCTCGCCTTTCTCGGTAAATTTCGCCGAGTTGCTGAGCAGATTGAGGACCACCTGTTTGAGCTTGTCGCGGTCGGTTTTGATCAGGGGTAGATCGGCGGCAATTTCAGTGACCAAGCGCACGTTACCGTTTCTCAGCATGGGTTCGACCGTTGCAGTGGCGATGCGGACGATTTCTTCCAGCTTGAATGTCTCGGCGTAGATTTCCATGCGCCCGGCTTCGATTTTGGCCAGGTCGAGCAAACCGTTGATCAGGTTGAGCAGATGCTCGGCGCTGATCAAAACTTTTTGCAGATTTTCTTTCTGCAAAACGTCGATCTTTCCTTCGGACCGGCGCAGGACGATCCTGGTGAAACCGATAATCGAATTGAGCGGCGTGCGCAGCTCGTGGCTGACGTTGGCGAGAAATTGCGACTTGTGTTTGCTGGCGACTTCCAGCTGTTCGTTTTTTTCGCCCAGTTCTTGGAACAGGCGAACGTTTTCAATGGCAATCACCGCCTGGTCGGCGAAAGTTTTTAGCAGAGCTGTTTGTTTATCTGTGAAAGGACGCACCTCGGTTCGGCGGATCCCTATGACACCCAGGGCAATTCCTTCACGCAACAACGGTGTGGCGAGCAAAGTTCGATACCCGAAGCGTTCTTGCGCCTGCTTGGCGGCGGGAAATTCGGTTTCGACTTCTGCTGCCAGATCTTCAATATGAATGGTTCGACGGTCGAGAAACACGCGGCCCGCGACCGAGCTTCGGACAATCGGAATCTCTTCAGTTGCCGGAAGTGATCCATGGTAGGCCGCCAGTCTCAGGGTATTTCCGTCGGCGCGATAAATTTGCGCGCTATTGGCATCGCATAGTCTCGCGGCGCTTTCAGCCAGAGCATCCAAGACCGGCTGAAGGTCAGTCGGTGAACTCGCGATGATTCCGAGAATCTCGCTGGTCGCCGTTTGTTGCGCCAAAGATTCCGTCAACTCGCGCGTGCGGTCTTCGACCTTGTGCTCCAAGTTGGCGTAGGACTCTCGCAGCCGAGAAGTCATTTTGTTGAATTCGTCGGCCAAGACTTCGATCTCGTCGCCGGTCTTCAGATCGAGCCGGTAACTCAAGTCGCCGGTGCCGATGCGCTCCACGCCCTCGCGGAGAATCCGCACCGGACGGACGACTCGCCGGGCCAGGAACAAGCTCGCGATCAGCGCCATGCCGAGGCCGACTAGGAGCAGGCCCGAAGTCCTGAGCATCGATGCATAGACGGGTTCGTACGCCTCTTCCACCGGCCGATCGACGATGATCGCCCAGTCGAGACCGGGGATGAGCGCGGAGGAACTCAGAACATTTTTACCCTGGATGTTGGGAGTCACAAGGGCGTGTTGGCTGCTAATGCCGCTTTTGCCGCTGAATGCCGCCTTAGTGGACTCGAGCAGGGAAACGTTACGGCGTTGAAGAACGAGACTGATATCGGGATGGGCGATGAGTTCGCCGCTGCGGCTGATGACATAGGCATACCCGGCTTTGCCGATGGTGAGATTGGTGACCACATCGCCGATGTACTTGAGGTTGACTTCGGCTTGGAGTACGCCGATGACGTCGCCAGCGAAACGCTCGATGGGCACGGCGATGGTCATGTAAGGTTCGGAGCCGCGCACGAAGTAAACGGTTCCGAAAAAAGATTTGCCTTGTTTGGCGTGGAGGAACGCCGGCGAGATCGCAAGATCTTTCTTGATTTCGGGAAGCACTGTGCGTAACCGCGATGCCTGGACTTGGATCGCGCCCGACTGATTGAGCGCGAGAGCTTCCGTTATTGCCGGCGCGATCAGCAGGAGTTTTTCCAGCTCAAAGCGAAATTCCGTGGTTAGACCCTTCGGCGCGATCTCCCGGCTCCGCGTCGCTCCTTTAAGAGTGTTGTGGATCTCTTGCACGAAACGTTCGATTTTGACGGCCGCGCCGGCGGCGATTTCCCGCTGCAAATGAGCCAAATGCTGTTGGCTCTCCTGATAACGGAAGTAGATCTCGATCAGTCCGCTGGCGGTCAGCCCGCCGCCCACCAGCAGCACGGAGATAAGAAAATAGTCGCGCATCAAACGGGCCCGCTGGCGCCCGGTAAACAATCTTATCAGGGGTAATTCGCGAAATTTCAATTTTCGCTCACTTCTCCAAATTCCCAATGACGCGCTTATCCCTTTTCAATCTTCATCGGTTCCGGTTCTCGACTCTTACACGATACTCTCTACATCCACAATTGCTTGTCGACTCCAACCTTTAGTCTTATCCCGGCCGAATCAGCTATCGCCCGCCCCGATTTTAGATTTTGCAATCATCTGATCACTCGGTCTGCTCTTGCCAGCACATTCGGCGGAATCGTCAGGCCGATCTGCTTCGCGGCTTCGAGGTTGATAATCAGCTCGAACTTGGCCGGCTCCGTTAGCGGCAACTTCTCGGGCTTGGCGCCTTTTATAATCTGATCCACATACCAAGCGGCGCGCCGGGACAGATCGGCCAAGTTCATCCCATAGCTAATCAGTCCGCCAGCGTCGGCAAACTCGGCTCTGTCATAGATCGCGGGCAGGCGATGCTTAACCGCCAATTCGACAATCGATGATCGGTTGCTACTGAAGAGGGCATCGACCATGACAATGAGAGCGCTGCAATTTTCCTTGACCGCAGCTCTGAAGGCGCTTGCCAGGTCATCGGGACTGCGGGCAGCAAGCACTTGGAGCCTCATTCCCCACGCCAGCGCATCAAGCTCGATCTCTCTCAAACTGGACGCGTTTCCAGGGTTTTCAGGATTCAAGAGGGTTGCTATGCGCGTGGCCTTTGGAATGACTTCTTTGAGCAGCTCCACTCGCGTGCCGAGAATTTCCGGGGAAAGCCTGGACACCCCGGTGACGTTGCCGCCGGGACGGTTGAGGTTGTCAACCACTCCGGCCGCAACAAGATCGCCGGCCCCCGCCACGACGATCGGGATTGTGCCGGTTGCTTGCTTGGCGGCAACAGCCACCCTGGTGCCGCCGACAAGGATAAGGTCGGGCCTGGAGCGAACCAGATCGGCGGCCAGCTCAGAAAGACGATCCAGTTTACCGTCGGCATAGCGGAACTCCATGATGATGTTCTTGCCCTCCACATAACCCATCTCGCGTAAGCCTTGCCGGAGAGCTTCGTCACGGGACGCATTCAAGGATGCAGAGCTTGAGACCAGCACACCGATCCGCCAGACCTTCGCCGGCTCCTGCGCCGTGGCCGCCACCCCACCGATGGCGACTGAGAGACGATAGCGAAGATCGCCACCCATTTTAGATTTTGGATTGCCGCTTTTAGATTCTGCGGAAAAGATGTGCAAATCGCATCATGATTTCCTAACCATGATTTTCTGCTTCAATCCGAATTCTTCCTCTCGCCTATCCGCCTCGTGCCTCACGCCTATTCGAATCACCCTATCCGCCCTCACCAGCACATTCGGCGGAATCGTCAGGCCGATCTGTTCCAGACTACTCGGTACGAATGGACTTTTGTACCACTTTGCATTACATTGTATTGCACTAGGAGGCAAAGCATATGGAACGGCAATTGAGCATGCGCCTGCCCGCGGACTTAGCCGCAAAGCTCGAGCGGTCGGCCAAGCGCTTGAAGCGCAAGCGTTCAGAAGTGGTGCGCGAGGCTTTGGAGCAATATCTGGACACCCAGCCGGAAGTGCGCCCCATCGAGCGTGTGCGCGATTTGCTCGGCAAGTATTGCCAGCGGCCGCTCCGATCTCGGGCAACGCCACCGCGACTATCTGATCCATCGATTGCGCCGTGGAAGATGAACTGTTGTTGGATACCGGGGCTTTCGTGGCGCTCGTGGATCGGGACGAGAAGCTGCACGGTGACTGCGTAGCGGCGTTGGAGAACTGGACCGGCCCTGTCGTCACCACTGAAGCCGTGTTGACCGAAACGCTCTATTTGGTCGGACCCCAGTGGCGCGCGCAGAAAGTTTGCCTTGAGTTTGTTCTCAGAGGCGCTTTTCACTTGGTTCCGTCCTCGGCGAAAAGCTTGCAGCGGGTTACGGCTCTGATGGAGAGATATCGCAATGTCCCAATGGATTTTGCCGACGCCACCTTGGTTGTGTTGGGCGAAGAGTTGGGAACAAACTGGATTTTCACGCTGGATCGCCGCGGCTTTTCCACGTATCGAATGAATCGGAATCGAGCCTTCGAGATAATCCCTTAATCCGAAGTAGGAACTCAGTCGTCTTGGCATCTCCTTGCCTCTCACGCCTTTCGCCTCACGCCTATCGAATCACCCTGTCCGCTCGCGCCAACACATTCGGCGGAATCGTCAGGCCGATCTGTTTGGCGTTTTCAGATTGATTACAAACTCAAAGTTCGTTGGTTGCTCGCATCCGGCCGATTCGTCATGTACTTGGTCCTCTCAATCCAAAATCGAAAATCTAAAATTTCTTCCTGTTGCCTGCCGCCTCGCGCCGCTTGCCTACTTGATCACCTTCTTCGCTCGCGCCAGCACCTGCGGCGGGATGGTGAGTCCCAGCTGTTTTGCCGTCTGAAGGTTGATCGCCAGTTCCATATTCTCAATGGTCTCCATTCGTAGATCACGGGGATGGGCGCCGTTCAGAATCCGCTGCACATACTTCGCCGACGCGCGGCCGATTTCATGGAAGTTCTGGCCGTAGCTGGCAAGGGCTCCCTTGGTGACGAGGCTTTGCTCGTGGAACATCGTCGCCAACTTCTTGGCCTTCGCCGTGTCGATGATCAGTTGAGCCTGGCTGGTCACCATCGCGTCCGAGGTATAGAAATAAGCATCTACCTCGCCGGTCTTGAGCGCCTGCAGCGCCTTCGCGAAGTTCCTCGACGGAGGGAACGTGTCTCTCGATGAACTTGAGCCCCAGCCGCTTTGCTTCCTCGCGTCCCGACTCAGCTGCCTTCTGTGGCAACACGGTTTCCCGGATTGTAGAACGTCACCACGCGGCTGAGCTTCGGAAGAATCTCTTTCAGGATCTCAAGGCGCTTCGCCGTAAGGTCCGTGACCAGGTAGTGGACGCCCGTAAGCCTTCCGCCGGGTTTCGCAAATACTATCCATGACCCCGCCGGCGACCGGATCGCTGCCGACGCCGAATACGATCGGGATACTCGCAGTCGCCCCCTTTGCCGCCGTTGTGACAGAGGTGGCTGAGCGCGTATATCAAACTCACCTTCTCTTGCTCAAAATTCTTCGCCGCCGCTTCGCCCTCCTTGGCGTCGCCCTTTGTATCCCGAATCGTCAGTGCAAATTGTTTGCCTTCTTCAAGGCCGAGCTCTCTGAGGCCGTCCCTGAGCCCGTCGATTGCCTCGTGCAGCGGTCCGCCGGGAAGAATAACGCCGATGCGGTATGGCTTTGCTGGCTGCGCCGTGGCGGAAAAATTGAACGAGTAAAACGAAAGGACGGTAATAAAAAAAATCTTCTTAATCATAAATTTTGCGTAGCCTTCCGGCATGGCTGCATGGTGCGTTCCAGCAGCGAAAAATTTGAACCTGGGGTGCTGGGCCTGTTGATCGTCGTAAATCACCCAGAACTGATTTCCAGCGCAAGACCTATACCAGACGCTAGATATATCCCAGTTTGTGAAATAAGCCATTGAATTCCTTAAACAATTGCCAGCGGCAGTCAGCGAGGTTATTGGCCCTAGGCCGCGGTTAGTGTAGTCGATTTGATACACCCTGTAGCAAGAGTGCGACACCTGCACTCCTCGACTTCTTCTAAGTTATCTGAAGCGCTTTGAGCAGTTTCATCAGATGGGTGCGGTGCAGGCCGAGCGCTTTGGCGGCGGCGGCGCGGTTCCCTTGAGCGTCGGCGAGCGCGCGGACGATCAGCTCGCGCCGGTAGCTATTGATGGCGTCATGGAACGACGACTGATTCATAGCGCCGACCGGTTGTGCGCCGACCACACGGGCGGGGAGGTGATGCAGCGTTAACTGCGGCCCATCGCCCAAGACGACCGCCCGTTCAATGACGTTTGCGAGCTCGCGGACGTTGCCGGGCCAGCCGTAAGCCAGGAGTTTCTCCTGCGCGGCGTCGGCAATCGCCGCGAAGTGTTTTTTTGTCTCCAAAGAAAATCTCTGCAGGAAATAATCTGCCAGAGCCGGAATATCCTCTTTTCTTTCGCGCAGCGGCGGGAGGGTGAGCGCGATGACGTTGAGGCGATGAAAGAGATCGTGGCGGAACGTCCCGGCTTTAACCGCCGCTTCAAGATCGCTATTGGTAGCGGCGATGATGCGCAAATCCACCTCGATGGGCGCCGTTCCGCCGACCCGCTCAAATTCTCGTTCTTGAAGGAAACGCAGGAGCTTGGTTTGCAACTCCAGCGCGAGCTCGCCAATCTCGTCGAGAAACGCCGTGCCGCCATGCGCCAGCTCCAGCTTGCCTTTTTTCAATTGATGAGCTCCCGTGAAAGCGCCTTTCTCATGCCCGAACAACTCGCTCTCCAGCAGCTCTTTGGCCAGACCGGCGCAGTTGATGGCGACGAAGGGCTTCAATCTGCGCTCGCTCCATTCATGCATTGATCTGGCGAAGAGTTCCTTGCCGGTGCCGCTTTCACCGAGCAGTAGAACCGTGGATTTGCTGGTGGCGGCCTTTTTCGCCTCCGCGACGATTCGCAGCATCGCCGCGCTGTTTCCGGAGATCAGGCGGCTGCGGCCACCGAGTTCTTGAGCGAAGAACTCGACGTCGGATTTGAGCTGGGCGCGCTCCAAACATTTTTTTACCACCAAGGCCAGATGCTCGGGATCGAAGGGCTTGGTAATGAAGTCGTCGGCGCGGGCTTTGACGGCCTCCACCGCGCGTTCGATACTGCCGTGCGCGGTAATGATCACCACCGGTAGATCGCCGTTGTCCTGGCGAATGGCGCGTAGCACCTCGATGCCGTTCATGTCGGGCATCTGGTAATCGAGCAGAACCAGATCTGGGCTATTCTTGTCAACGAGTTGCAGAGCCTCGGCGCCGTTGCTCGCTCGCTCGATGGCATAGCCGAGTTCCGTGAGCTCCTGTTCGAGGAGATCGAGGTTAAACGGCTCGTCGTCAACGATCAAAATTTTGTTGGGCATACCATTGCTGTTTTAAATCGCCGTAAGCATGCTTCGAGCTTTCCTTTGGACCATCCTTATACTACGCCAAATCGCTGGTCGGCAATCTCGCAGGCTGCTGAAAAAGATTCTTGCTTCGTGGGCTCAATCGCCCGCTTTGAGAGCCTCAAGTGCGAACGGTCGCGACCAGCCCCGTCGAAACATCCATCGCCTCGCGCCTCGCCATCGCGCTTTTTGAGTACGTTGACGAACGTTTCTCGAGACGCTGCGCGCCTGAAATCCCGTGCGCTTGAAGGCCCGCAGCCTTCTGCGTACAGTTAAAGTCATCGAGAAGAGATATCAATCGTGAACCCAAACTGGCTCGTGACCGCTTTTTTCTTCGCGCTTTTGGCGCTCATTCTTTACACTGCCTTCTTGATACTATCGCCGTTCCTGGCCGCTATTACCTGGGCGGCGATCCTCGCCATCTTGGTCCATCCGTTTTATGCCTGGTTGCTCGGGCGCTTACGTGGGCGGGCGACGCTCGCCGCTATCGTTGTTGTCGTGCTCATCACCCTGCTGGTCATCGCACCCGGTTTTGAAATCGCTTGGTTTCTCTCCGACGACGCAGCCGCGCTGGTCAAGTCGGTGGGCGCGCTGTTGGATGACGATGGCAAACAAGAATGGTTGGCTCGGCCCTGGGTCCAGAAACTGTTGGGCTGGTGGAACATGGTTTCGTTCCAACTGATGGATTTCAAAATCGACTGGAAGGAAGCGCTGGTTCAAGGGGTCCAGGTTTCATCGGGGTTTTTGGTGGGCCAGGTTAAAGGTATCGCGCAAAACGTGCTGATGTTCACCGTCAATTTCGTCGTTGTTTTGTTCACGCTGTTTTTTATGCTGCGCGACGGCGCTGACTTTTTGCGAAAAATTCAACATCTCCTACCCATGGACCGCGAGCATCAACAGCGTCTGCTCAAGAACATCGTCGATGCGGTTCTCGCGGTGGTGCAGGGTTCGTTGGTGGTGGCGATGGTCCAGGGGTTACTGGCTGGTTTGGCATATTGGGTGGTCGGTGTCCCGTTTTCGGTTCTATGGGGGGTAATCACGGGATTTTTCGCGCTATTGCCCATCGGCGGTTCGGCGCTCGTATCGGTGCCGGTGTCGATTTATTTGTTCTTGCAGGGAGAAACCCTTAGAGGCATTGGGCTACTGATCTGGAGCCTCGGAGTCGTCGGCATGGTCGACAATATTCTCAAACCTTTGCTGATCGGCAATCGGCTTGGATTGCCGGTGTTGTTTCTTTTCTTCGGTATTCTCGGCGGACTGGCGCTTTTCGGCGCCGTTGGCATCATTCTCGGACCGGCGCTGTTCGCGCTGCTGCGGGTGCTGCTCGATCTCTATGCCGAAGAATACGGCAAAACCGGGGTCGGCGAGGAAAGTCATTAAAGGATATTGGCAACGGTAAATATTCTGAATATATTGGCGCCGGTTCATGAACAACGGAAACAAAATTGGGAGGAACCATGGCTGAAGATGTCCAGATAAAACGGGAAATCGCCCTGGAAGCGGACGCGCAGACCTTGAAGCGAATGCGCAAGGAAGGGCACGCCCGTGGCTTTACGGTTTATTGCGACGAAGGCGAGCGCATCGGCGGTGACAATACCGCGCCGCCGCCGTTGGCGTACTTCGGCCTGTCAATTGGGTTTTGACTGCTCACGCAAATTTCCCGGTACGGGGAAATGCTAAAAACGCACATCGACAAAGCGAAAGTGTTGGTCACGGCAAAATTCAAAAGCGAAGGCTCGGTGTTACGCGAGACGCTGCAAGCGGACGGGTTGGGTGTAGAAACCCGCTGTGAAATCACGTCCAGCGAGGCGCCGGAAAAAGTCGCAAAGGTCATTCGTAACGCTGAAGCGGGTTGCTATGTGATCCAGACAATTCGAAAGCCGACCGAGGTAAAGAGCGAATACACGCTCAACGGCGCGGTATTCGATCCAGAATCGTTCAAGATGTAGGATAATGCGGTTTTTTGTGAAAGCGTCTTCACCACAGACACAGAGTTCGCCGAGTTCGGAGATTTTTTAACAAACGCTCTCGACTCTGCGCCCTCTGCGCCTCGGCGGTGCAAACTCCCACGACTTCGCTTTTGGCGGTCGGGGAAAAATATAAGGAGAAGACATGACGACGGAGAAAGAATTCTTTAATGTGAAATATAAGGAAGGATCAATGGATCCGAAGACGGCGCAGTTGGTATTTTTTGCCGTGTGCGTCGCCATCGGCCGCGAGGGCGGCGCCAGACGCCACTTGGCACGGGCGCGCAAAGCCGGCGCCAGCGAAGATGAGATCACGGAAGCGCTGGTATATGCGATGCGCCCAACCGCGGCCAAAGTGCGTGACTTCGGCAAAGCGATCATTGCTGAATAAATCAGTAGTTTGCCAACGTTTCGAAACTCGGTTCGAAGAAACGTCGAAGTAGGATTTACTGCTGAATCGAGAATCAGTGGACCATCGACGTTAACGAGGAAAATTTCGAGCTGGCGGTGCTGGAACAATCCAAGGAAGTTCCGGTGCTGGTGGATTTTTGGGCGGAATGGTGCGGACCGTGCAAAGTACTCGGTCCGGTACTAGAAAAATTGGCCGACGAGTACGGTGGCGAGTTCGTGCTCGCTAAAGTCAACGTCGACGAGAATCAGAATCTAGCGGGAGCGTTTGGCATTCAAGGCATCCCGGCTGTGAAGCTGTTCAAAGACGGCGATCTTGCGTCGGAATTCACCGGCGCCCTGCCGGAACCGATGCTGCGAGAATTTTTGTCCAAGTTTTTACCGAGCGCGGCTGACAAACGAGCGCAAGAAGCCGCGGCGCTCGAAGATCAGGGTAAAGACGCGGAAGCGAAAGCTCTGTTTCAGTCGATTTTGGAAACCGACCCGAGTCACGCAAAATCACTGCTTGGATTGGGACGTCTGGCGATGAACGCGGGTGATAATGAAGCGGCTTTGGAATTCCTCGACAAAATCCCGATTGTCGCCGATGAACGAAAAGAAGCGGATCGGCTGATCGCTCGCTTGAAACTTCACGGCGGCGCGGCACAGGACCTAACGGCGCTGCGCGCCAAGGTTGACGCGGAGCCGAAGAATCTCGATGCGAGATTCGAGCTCGCTCAGGCATTGGCGGGCGCGGAAAAATACCAAGAAGCGCTCGCGGAGCTTCTCGTCATCGTGAAAACCGACCGAAGTTTCCAAGACGACGGCGGGCGCAAGGCGATGGTGCAAATCTTCGAGGTGCTGGGCTCGGAGGATCCGTTGACGGACCAGTATCGCTCCGAGCTGGCCAAGGTTCTATTTAGCTAGCGAAAGAAGAAATTTAACCACAGAGGGCCTAGCGCGGCGAAGCCGCAACCAAAACTAGGAATATCTCGCGCAAAGTACGCCAAGGCCGCAAAGGGCGGAGAAAA
Source organism: uncultured delta proteobacterium (assembly GCA_963840855.1). Taxonomy (GTDB): domain Bacteria; phylum Desulfobacterota; class Binatia; order UBA9968; family UBA9968; genus DATACQ01. Next base: position 41,428 of record CAWJBB010000068.1, on the reverse strand, counting down.
ATGGTGAAGATCGTTTGTAAGATTATCAATCTTTCCCTTCCGAACTTGGCGCGCTTTGCGCCTTGGCGCGAGTCGATCCCCTCATTCAAGTATTGCAGGTTACCGGAAAATTTGCGCGAGCCTGCGAAAACTCTTAAACATAGTAGTACAGAGATGACAGAGTAGGGGGGCGACAAACTCTGTTAAAGCTCTTCTGTCGAACAATTAATAGGTAGGAATCTAGCCATGGTCACGCTAGCTCAGTCGAATCGTATTATTGAAGCCATTTTCGCGCGCGGGCGTGAGCTTGCTTGTCGTCCGCTCAGCGCCATCGTGGTCGAACCCGGCGCCAAGGTGAAAGCCTTTCAAAAAGAGGACGACTCGTCGATGATGCGCTTCGAGATGGCTTACGGCAAAGCCTATGCCGCGCTTGCCCTGGGGCGTTCTTCGTCGCTCGTCCGCGTCCGCACCGAAGAACGGCCGCTGTTCATGCAGTATCTGATGCGCGCCTCGGGCGATCAAATCTTTCCTGAAGGCGGCGGTATGCTGATCCGTGATAACGACGGGGAAGTCATCGGTGCCGTCGGCGTCACGGGAGACACCCAAGAGCGCGATGAAGAACTCGCCGCCCACGGCATCCGCGCCGCAGGTCTGAAGACCGACGAGGACTGCGCCAATCTCGGCACCAAAGTGCGGCTGGAAAACTGAATGGAGGCAATGAGGCATTAGGCAGTAGTACGAAAGGAAAACGATTTTGATTTACTATTGCCTGTTGCCTCACGCCTGTTTTTCAGGCGATCCATTCCGACACCGGCGCTTTGGCCTCATGCAAGGGCTGGCAGACGATATCCACGAGGGTCGGTTCCGCTGGTGCCAGAGCTTCGCGTAAGACCTTGCCGAGCTGATCTGGCTCCGTTACGCGCCAGCTTCTTAGGCCGAAGGCGGCGGCCACCGCGGCGTGGTCGGTGGCGGTGAAATCGACTCCGAAGTAGCGTTGGTTGTAACCCGATTTTTGCCCGGCTTTGATCCAGCCATAGGTTGCGTTGGCGATGACGATGAAAGTGATCGGCAGTCGGTAGCGCGCAGCGGTTTCGAGATCGCCGCAGGCGAAGCCAAAGCTGCCGTCGCCCATCACCGCAACGCATTTTCCTTGAGGCCGCGCGAAGTGCGTGCCAATGGCTGCCGGCAAAGAGTAACCAAGGGCGCCATGGGCGCGGTTGGAAATAAAGCGCCGTCCGGGCCGGCTGAGCTCGTAGTAAGCGGATAAATAGGGACAGGGCGTGCCGGCATCGGCAACCACGATGGCGTCCGGATCGAGCGCCCGGCTTAGTTCCGCGACCACGCGCTCGGGCTTGATCGGTTTTTCAATCGATGCCGCGAGGGCTTGGAATTTTCTAAATTTTTCTTCTTTGGCTTTTTGCACCCGGTCGGCGTTTAGCGGACGACGCATTGCCGTTGCCAACGCGTCGTTTAACGCCGCCAGCCCAAGCTTGGCGTCTCCCACCAGCCCGGCTTCTACGGGATAGTTGGCGCCGAGCACGGCGGGATCGATATCGAGATGAACCACCTTTACTTTTCCGGGCGCTGGATAACGCCAGCGCTCCGTGGTTACCGATCCGGCGCGGCAGCCGACGAAGACGATCAAATCCGCGTCATCGATAATGGCGCGGGTCTCCGGTGTGCCGCCGTTGGAGCCGACGACGCCGGCGGCGAGGGGATGCGCTTCGCCGATGGAACCTTTGCCGCTTATGCTGGTTGCCACCGGAGCGGTGAGTCGTTCCGCGAGCCGAAGCAGTTCTTCATGTGCGCCAGAAATCACCACGCCCCCGCCGCAGATGAAAACCGGACGAGCCGCTGCGCCGAGGAGTTTTGCCGCGCGCGCGACTTCGGCGGGATCCGGCGCGACTCGCCGTGCCGGATATTGGCCCAGGCTCGGATCGGCAAACAGCTCGGTTCGGTGCACCGGGCCGTTTTGCACGTCGAAGGGCAAAGCGATATGCGCCGCGCCAGGCCGCCCGGTGGTCATTTGATCGAATGCGGCGCGAAAAATTCTTGGGATGTCCTGAGAACGGTCGAGCACCGCGTTCCACTTGGTCACGGGGCGCATCAGCGCGCCCTGGTCGATTTCGGTCAAGGTATATCGTCCGCGGGCGGCAACGGAAATGTCGCTGTTTATGCCGAGCACGGGTACGGCTGATTCGTTGGCTTCCGCGAGGCCCGGCAACAGGTACGTCACGCCGCCCCCGCTGGGCCCCTCGCAGACGCCGACTTTGCCGGCGACGCGCGCGTAACCGTCGGCCATGTAGGCCGCCGAACGCTCGTCGCGCGCGAGGATGTGGCGCATGCCGTGCGGCAATCGCGCCAGCGCGTCGTACAACGGCAGGCTGGTGTCGCCGCACAAGCCGAACAGCATCTCGACCCCATGCAGGGTGAGCATTTCAACTACCGCTTCGGCGCCGGTCACGGTGTCGGAGGCATTGTTCATGTCGCCATGATCTGTAGCAGATTGCTCTATGGTTTTCATGCCTCGCCGCGACGGGTTTATGATAGTATCGGATCCGAGGCAAATATGGCTGCGGTAGTTGACGCGTTTGAACAAGAAGTACAGCGGCTGGCCCGGTCGCTTTCTCGGCATGCGGCGGAGCACAAGCCTTCGCTCTTCGAAGCCCAGGATTTGTTGGGCCGCATGATCGAATGGTCATTGGAAGATGAATCCTTGCGCGTGGCGCTGTTCCGCTTCGTCGACGTGCTGCCGAGTCTGGGGTCTTCAGCGGAAATCGGCCGGCACTTGGAAGAGTATTTTTCTCGGGTGGATCATGCCCTCGGCGGCCTGGTTTTTCTCGCCCAGGCGCTGCGCGCCGGCACGCTGGTCGCCCCCATGGTCCGGCGCAACGTCGTCAAACTGGCGCGCCGCTTCATCGCCGAGGAAAGCGGCAATCATTTAGAGACGGTTTTGGCGCAACTCAGAAAGGAACCCGCCGCTTTCACGCTCGACGTCGTCGGCGAAGCGACGGTGAGCGATAATGAAGCGCTTGCCATGCAGAAACGGTATCTCGATCTGCTGCGGCGTCTGGCGTCCGTTAGCCAATCCTGGCCGCTCATTCGGCAAATCGATGAATCGCCATACGGCCCGCTACCGCGGGTGAATCTGTCCGTTAAGCTTTCGTCGCTCTGCGCCCGCTTCGATCCCTTGGACCCGGCCACGGAATCGGTTGTTCGGGAGCGCCTGGCGGAGCTTTTCCGCGAAGCCGCGCGCTTGGGCGCGGCGGTGACCGTCGACATGGAGCAGAATGCTTTCAGAGACCTCACCCTGGCGATTTTTCGCAGCGTACTGGAAGAACCGGAATTTCGCCACGCGCCGGTCGCCGCCATCGCGCTGCAAGCCTATTTGAAAGACACCGAGAAGGACGTGCGCGAACTGATACGCTGGGCGCAGCGGCGCAAACGAAGAGTCGGCGTGCGCCTGGTCAAAGGCGCGTACTGGGACAGCGAGATCGCCTGGGCCAAACAGAAAAACTGGCCCATCCCGGTGTTCTTAGACAAGGCGGAAACCGACGCCAACTACGAGCGCCTCAGTCGTTTGTTGCTGGAAGGCCACGACATTATCGACGCCGCTTTCGGCAGTCACAATCTGCGCAGTCTTGCCTATGCCATCGTAGCCGCCAAGCAGCTTGGCGTTCCCGTCAACGGTTATGAAATCCAGATGCTTTACGGCATGGCCGAGCCGGTGCGCCAGGCGATCATTCAAAACGGCCAAAGAGTGCGGGTCTATTTGCCGGTGGGCGAGTTGCTGCCGGGTATTTCCTACTTGATTCGCCGCCTGATGGAGAACACTTCCAACACCTCTTTTCTGCGCCAGACCTACGCCGATAAAAAAGATATCGATTCTTTGATCAAACCTCCGGCAGCCGCGGTGAGGCGCTCGGTGGCGGCGCATGAATCGCAACCGGCAGGCGGTCGAGGGGCGTTTCAAAACGAGCCGCCCATCGATTTTTCGCGGCGGGAAAACCGCGAGCGCTTCCGCGTAACGCTTGACAGGGTGCGAGGCCAATTGAAAAGCCGTCGTCGCGCCGGTGAGTGGTTGGAATCGGTGAATCCCGCCAATGCCAAGGAAATTATTGGCCGCGTGCGTCTCACGAGTGTCGGCCAAGCCGACGAAGCCATTGATGCCGCGGCGCGCTTTTTCCCCGAGTGGCGCGATACGGCGGCGGAGAAGCGCGCCGAAATTCTTTTCTCGGCAGCCGGGATCATGCGCGAGAAACGCTGGGAGTTAGCCGCCTGGGAGCTCTTCGAAGCCGGCAAAGGCTGGCGCGAAGCGGATGCCGACGTGGCGGAGGCCATCGACTATCTCGAATATTATGGCCGGGAGATGTTGCGGCTCGCCAAGCCGCGAAACACACAATGGCTGCCGAGCGAGACGAATCTCTATCTCTATGAACCGCGCGGCGTCGCGGTGACTATCGCGCCCTGGAATTTTCCTCTGGCGATCCTTGCCGGTATGACCGCTGCCGCGCTGGTGACAGGCAACTGCGCGCTCATGAAGCCGGCCGAGCAGTCGCCGGTGATGGCCGAACACCTGCTCGCCATCCTGCGCGAAGCGGGATTGCCCGATGATGCCTGCCAGCTTCTCCAGGGCGGCGGAGAGCTGGGCGCCCATCTGGTGCGGTCGCCGAAAATTCATCTGATCGCGTTTACCGGCTCGCGGGAAGTGGGTCTGGAGATTCTCAAGCAGGCCTATAGCCATCGTCCCGGACAAACGCATGTCAAGAAAGTGGTTTGCGAGATGGGCGGCAAAAACGCCGTGATCGTCGACAACGACGCCGATCTCGATGAAGCGGTGGTGCATATCATTGATTCCGCGTTTGGTTATCAAGGACAAAAATGTTCAGCGGCTTCGCGCCTCATCCTGTTGGGAGAAGTGCACGACCGGTTGCTGTCGCGGCTCGTCGAAGCGACGAAAAGCCTCAAGATCGGCCCCCCCGAAGATCCGCGCTACGCCATCGGCCCGGTGATCGATGCCGAAGCGAAAAGTCGAATCGTCGAGTATATCCAAATTGGCAAAAAAGAAGGGAAGTGCGTGCTCGAAATGGACGCGCCCGCGGAAGGTTTCTTCATCGGCCCGGCAATTTTCAGCGATGTCGATCCGCAAAGCCGCATCGCCCAGGAGGAAATATTCGGCCCGGTTTTGTCGGTCATCAGAGCGCGGGATTTCGACCACGCGCTGGCGATCGCCAATGACTCTTCATACGCTTTGACCGGCGGCTTCTTCTCGCGTTCTCCCGCGCATATCGAGCAGGGGCGGAAAGAATTCCGGGTCGGCAATCTCTACATCAACCGCGGCATCACCGGCGCCGTCGTCGAACGCCAGCCCTTCGGCGGACTGAAGCTCTCGGGCATTGGCTCCAAGGCCGGTGGCCCGGATTATCTTTTGCAATTTCTCGAACCGCGAACGATCTCTGAGAATACTCAGCGCCATGGGTTTATGCCGCCGGAGGAGCAGGATGGGAATCGTGCTCGTGGCTCGTGATCGTGCTCGTTTCACCGTCCGGACGAACACGAACCACGAGAGCCGCGCGGCTCGCGTCCGAATCCTTTTTGCGCGGCCCTCAAAGGAATGTTGCGGTGCAACGATTCGGGGACGATGTGAGCTTAGATTCCGGCTACCGGGCGCCCCTGTGGCTGCCCGGTGGTACGCTACAAACCATCTATGCCTATTACCAAAAGCTCACCCCCAATTTAGTTTACCGCCGTGAGCGCTGGGAAACGCCGGACAATGACTTCATCGACCTGGACTGGATCGATTCTGCGAGCACCGAGGCCAGGTTGCTCGTTGTGTTCCACGGGTTGGAAGGGTGTTCGCGCAGCCATTATGCTCTGGCGCTGATGTCGGCGGTGCGACAGCAAGGCTGGCGCGGGGTGGTGCCTCATTTTCGCGGCTGCAGCGGCGAGCCCAACCGGCTGGTGCGCTCTTACCATTCGGGGGATTCGGATGAAATTGACTGGATACTGCGCCGGCTCAAGGAACGGCATCCCAGCGCCGAAATATTCACACTTGGAGTATCGCTCGGCGGCAACATGCTGCTCAAGTGGCTCGGTGAACAGGGGGAAAACGCTTCAACAATCATCCGGCGCGCGGTCGGCGTTTCGGTTCCGGTGGATCTGGTGGCCGCTGCCAGTGAACTCGATCGCGGCATGAAAAAACTGATCTACACCCGATTTTCTTCGGCCGCTTAGACGAAAAGTACTTGGAAAAATAACAGCGCATCAATTATCCTTGGATCCGCGGCAGGTAAGACGAGCGTCCACGTTTCGCGAATTTGATAATCTCTATACCGCGCCGGTTCATGGCTTCAAAGACGCTAGGATTATTGGACGCGGGCCAGCAGCAAGGCGTGGCTGAAACAAATCAAAGTGCCGACCTTGCTGGTCCATGCGTTTAACGATCCATTCATTCCGGCCGCATCGTATGCCGCGTCCCGAGGAAGTGTCCAACGCGGTGACTCTGAACTATGCCGTCACCGGCGGTCATGTCGGTTTTGTCTCCGGTGGATTTCCGGGAAGTTTAGATTGGCTAACCCGCCGTGTATTGGATTTTCTCAACACTGAACCGGCGAGCCATGTTGGGCGTAGGGATTTTTAACCCATGCGGCAAGCGGGAATGCCCGGGCGCAGGTTCATTCAACGCGGCTTCACGGCGTGAAGACTTCATTCACCGATGAAAACGTCGCGCCGGCTTTAGGTCCGCCGGAGATCACGTAGATCGAGTTGCCGATAACCGCGATGGCGAAGCCGTGGCGGGCGGTGGGCATCGGGGCCCAGGCGCGCCATTCGTTGTTCGCCGGATCGAAGGACTCGGCGTCATTATGTGTTCGGCCACGAGACTCGCCGCCAAAGACAAAAAGTAGGCCGCCCAATGAAGCGCCGCCGAGACCGCTTCTGATCGTCGGTATCGGCGCCCGGCGGCGCCAGCGGTCGGTGGCCGGGTCGTATTCTTCGTTTACCGCGACGTTTCTACTATGCTCGCCGTCCAGGCGCCCGGCGACGGCGTAAAGTTTCTCGCCAACGACGCCGATCGCGTGGTGATCTCGGGGGGTCGGCATAGGCGCGCGGCGTGACCAACGATCTTGCGCGGGGTCGTACTCTTCGTTTGCGCCGGTGTTTTTCTTATTCGTGCCGACGCCGCCGACGGCAAAAATCTTTCCGGCGATCACGCCGACGGACAATGCGCCGCGCGCCGTAGGCATGGCCAAGCGCGCGCGCCAGCGGTCGCTGGCCGGGTCGTATTCATAGACGGTATCGACCGGCCCGACGCCGGAAATATATCCGCCGATGACGTATATTTTGCCGTTCGCCGCAGCGGCGCCGAGATGGTGCAGCGGGCGCGGCAGCGAGGCGCGGCGCCGCCAGCTATTATTGACGGGATTATATTCCTCCACGCGGTCGCCATGTTTTTCCAAACCGCCGATGACATAAATTTTTCCGCCCGTCTCCGCCGCCGCGACCTCAGTGCGCGCCGACGGCATGGGCGCGCGGCTTTGCCATTTTCCGGGTGGAGAGTCGGCGGCGCTGACAGGCGTATAAACGCAAGCGATGATTAGGAGCTCAAGAAACAGGACGACAAACATGATGCCGACTTTCTTCAGTCTCTTCGCATGCAGTGTTCATAGTCTTGCGTTATCATCACCCTCGCACGCTTGCGGGAGACGGAAGGTGAGGGTCCCGGTCTCTCTGAGGCGGAATCAAGATGCACCGGGCAAGAGTTCAAGCGGGGTAGGGATCTTCGAGGGCGTGTTTTTCCATCAGCGCTTGAAGATCGACCATGGTGAAAGCGCAGTATCTCGGGTCGTAGCCGAGCTTCTTGGCGGTCTTTCCCTGTTCCAAGATGCGCTGCAGAATCATTCTGTTGAGCGGGCCGTGGCCCATGCGGTCTTCATGCTGCAGCAAGTCAGCTTCGGCGTGGGCGGTGAAATAAACCGCCTGGCGTTTGCTCATGCCGTAATGGGCGACCATGGCATCGCCCCACTGCTTGGCCCAGTGGCCCAGGGTTTCTTCATACACATGGGCGCCCCAGAGCTCGATGATCGAACCATCCTGAAACACTCGCCGGCAGTAGTCACTGATGGCGCGGCCGGCGGCTGAAGCGGGTGTCTCGAATAATTCTTCTTTGGAAAGGCCCAGGGCGTTGGCGGTCTCGAGCAGGATGAGAATATGCCCGGGGGGCTTGGGAGAAATCAGCTCCTCAGCGACTTTGTCGCAGAGCGCCGGGAGAAGATCGAAGTTGTCGACGAAGAATGGCAGGTGGACGTAATAGGAAACCGCGTTGAGAGCGACCACCTCGATGGAAAACATGCCCCAATCCTTAAAGAAACGGCGCAGGCAAGGCAGTGGCAATGTGCCTGCCCGGAGTCGAGTCATGAATTCGCCCTGATTGATCTTTTTGTCCCAGTGGGCGTGGACCTCATCATAAAGGTCATCGACGTAGGCTTTGGCTTGCGCGGGTTCCATGAAAGTCGTAGATCACAGATAATTGGACTTGTCCGACGAGCTTTGACCCGAAGTTCAATTCTTGTAATGTTAAAACCTAAAAGAAACCGGGAGTCAATCACCGGGCTTCAATTTAGCGGAGGAAAGCATGGAAACGCTAAAGCCGGAGGAGTTTCTGCAGCAGTTGGTCGCCACGCGCGAGTCGTTTTGGGAAAAGATGAACGCGGAGCGAAAAAGTTATGGGGCGGAAAAACCATTGACGGCGGCGGTGGTGCTGCGCCGCTTGCAGTTCGGCGTCGTAATGGAACGCAAGGCGGCGGAGGTGACCGCGCCGTGGGTCGGCAGGATTCCCGATCTCGATTTACAGCAGCCGATGTCGGAGTACGTGGTCAACGAGCTCAAGCATGCCTCGATCCTGCGCGGCCGTATCCGGGAACTCGACGGCGATCCCGACGCCTTGTGGAATAACCCGCTTGCGGAATTGAAAGAGCTTTGGGACTTTCACGCCTCCCTGGGATCGCTTTGTGAGTTGATCGCCAGCGTCCAGTTCGGCCACGAAGAATTTTTTCCGCGCACGTCGAAATCTTTTATCGAGCGAGTGGCGCCTATCGATCCCGCCACCGCGTCAATTTACCGGGATACTCTGCTCGCCGACGAAGAAGGGCACGAATGGATCGCGCCTGAAATTCTCAGGCGTTACGCCAGGGACGCCGAGAGCCAGCAGAAATGTCTCGACGCTCTAAAAAAGGGCTGCGAGTTGTTTGGCCGGGCGATTCAAAGCTTCAACCGAAGCATGCTCGCTTAGGACAGGGGTTTTGGAGTATGGGAGTTTCTGGGTCTCCGACTCTGTCCCGGATGCTGGATCGAGAAGTGATTCTGAGGATGACTTCGAAGCTGGAAAATTCTAGTGTTTGTGCTCGATTTTCTTCCCGTAGGTGACTTCGCCCTTGTCCACGCGCAGGGAGAAACCGCAGTCAGGATTGGTGCAGGCCCAAGCTTTGAAAATTACCGCCGCTCCATCCTGCCCGTAATCAGACAATGGGATGAGAATCCCGTTGTTGCACTTTTGGCATTTCGGCAGGTCCATCTCCACTCCTCCTTTCACGAACCGAGCAACGCTCATACCGATGCCATGACAGAATATTATAATTGGGCTAAGGAAATGAAAGCAAGCTTTTCATTGTGCTGGCACGTCTGGGAGCTGGGATCGAACGGTTCGGTCTAAAATGACAGAGGGAAAACCGGGCGATCGGTTTCCCCTCTGTTTGGCGACAGACTCGAGTGGCAAGCTCTTAGCTTGGATTTCTCCATGGCTGTCTCAGCCTTTTTCTCATCCTTCTTTTCGGCCTTTACAGCGGCTTTACTTGGCGGTCATCTAGCCTTTCTTGGTGAGAAACTTTAACCATGTCACCTACCTTCACTTTTCCGTGCGCTTTTGGCCGCTTTTTTCCGCGTATACCTTGCGTCGCATCCGCCTTGGCATCACGATTTACCTCACCCGTGGCACTAGTGGTCTTCGCCTTCTCAGCTTGCCGCCTCTCAGCCTTCGGCGCTGTCAGCTGCCATGCCGAATCCGGCGAAAGCACGGTACAAAGCGAGAACGAACATCTTAAGCGTGTTTTTCACAGTATCACCTCCTTTCTTGCCTTAGACGAGAGATAGTGAAAATCCTTCAAATCGAAATAAAGCCTGTCTGATCACGCTGACCCCACCCGGGGAGAAATGCAAGTATTGAATTTTACGAGAGTTTTAATTCTTGCAGAACTTTTGCCCGGACTGTTTCAAAGAGCATAAAAGCGCCGGGCATTGTCCTCTAGGAGCTTTTTCCGGGATTGAGGCGGGATATCGGTCCGGTCCCTGAGTAATTTGGCTGTCCCTTCGGTCCGGTCGGCGTGGGGATAATCGGAAGAATACATGAACGAGTCTTCGCCCAATTCCTCGACGACGCGGCCAAGGAAAGGCTCGTTGCCTTCGCAGCCAAAGAAGATCCGCCCCGACTTCAAATAATCGCTAGGGGGATGGCTGATCAAATCCTTGGCGCCGTAGCGCGGATTCTCGAAATGGTCGTCCATTCTTTCCACATGGGCGGGGACCCAACTGATGCCGCCTTCGAGAAAGGCGAACTTGAGATTCTTGTAACGGTCCAGCAATCCCGAGCACAGAACGCTGGTGAGCCCGGCCATGATCGGTAAGATGCCCGCGAGCACGCGGTTGGGAAAATGATGCTCGAACAGGCTATCGACCACGGGAAACTGAAGACTGAAATGAACGGCAATCGGCATCTTCAATCTGTCTGCTTCGGCAAAAAATGGTTCATGGTCGGGATGATCCAGTCGTTTGGCCCCGGCGGTGCCGTTGATCATCACGCCGGTCATGCCAAGTTCGACTATGCGGGCAAGTTCTTTGGCCGCGCCCTTGGAGTCCTGTAACGAAACAACACCCACGCCTTTGAGCCGGTCGGGCGCCTGGTTGCAAACTTCCGCGAGCCAGGTGTTATAAGCGCGGCATACGCCGTTGGCGAGAATGCCATCGGGCCATGCATTCACATGGAGAAGAAAGCTCGGATAGAGAAACTGCATGTCGATGGCCTCGTTATCGAGATCGTTGAGCCGCTCTTTTAAACTCGTTAGCGTTTGGCTGCCCGGCGTTGCGCGGCGCGCGGACTGAATCGCTTTCCCCGGAGGGGCTGCGGTGCCGGGCGCGCCAGCGCCTTTGATCGATGGCCGCTTGTAGGCTGTCTGGCCGTCAACCACCCAGAAATTAAATCCCTGCTCGTCGCTCAGCAGCCTTGGACGATAGTTGCGGAGATGCGGCTCCATGTATTTGCTAAATACTTCTTCGGTTTCAAACCAGTGCCCGTCGGCATCGATGATCATGGCGTGAACCTCGATTAAATTTCTTTAACCACAAAGATCGCAAAGGAAAAGCATTGTCATTTGGAACCCTTCGAGGGACTCAGGATAAACTCCGAGAGAAATCTTGCCTAGATCCCTCGCATTCGCTCGGGATGACAGGCTTTTGGCCTGTCACTTGGCGCGTTGCGACACGGCCTCCGGACTCAAACCGGTTGGACATGGATACGCTTTAATGCTGTGGCTGATTTTTGACCGCGCCATCAGCTCGGCGTAGCTCACGCCCACCGCTTTGGTATTGATCACCGGCACGCCGAGATGGGGCTCCAACTCTTCGGGCGTGACCACGTATGGATAAATCTTTCCGCCCAGGGGAATCAGTGCCTGGGCGCCTTGCTCGACTAGTTCTTTGCCGATTGCCAGGGTGCGCTCGATGATGACATCATGATAGCCGGATAAATCACCGGTGTCGTAAAGGCCGACGGTCCGGATACCGCATACGAACGGCGTCATGCCGTAAGTCTGCACCAGTCGCTGGGTGTACGGCATGTGGGTTTCCAGCGGCACGATGAGTCCAAAGCGCTCGCAAATACTGGCGGCGAAATGGAGCGACGCGCGCAGCATGCCAATAACCGGGATGCGCACGGCCAACCGGCTGGCTTCGACGCCGGGATCGAAGGTATTGCTCTGGATCACTGCGTCGAAGCCCTTTTGTTCGGCCTCGATGGCTTTTTTGACCAGGGCCGGGGTTTCGAGAATGTGATGCAGGCCCGATAGTGCTTTGCGTTCTTCCAGTAAGCTCAGCACCTCGCCGCCGCCGAGGTCTTCAGGATAGGCAAGCTCAAACTCAGTACCGGGCGAAGCGTAGCTCTTGAGCAGCTTCCTGATATGGACTTCCAATTCGGCCGAATGGCGCTGGAAAGAATGATTCAAAAACATGATCTTCACAGTGTTGCTCCTTTGACATGACTAGTTTCGAGTTGCTGTTTTCGAGACCGCACGAAATTCGATGTTCAACCGCCGAAGATCGACCTTAACTGCTTCGCGTATTCACCGAGCTTTTCGGCGAGCGCCGGATTGACCGGCGCGATTTTAACTTCTTTGACCAGGTCGGCTTGCTCCATTGGCCTCGCCCAAATTCATCGACGCATAGTAGACCAATTCGCCCTCGCGCCTGGCGGCTTCGATGAGAGCTTCGTTGCCAGCCGTTGCGGAAAACACAGCCGACACGAGAGCCGGCGAAAGGGCCATGGTAAAGCAATGCGGCCATGGCAAATTTGACGCAGGATTGAAGTTTTCATCGCCGTTGGGTCCTCTTCGGCACGATTCAAGCACCGAGTGAATCGACAAAGCCGCTCTCGTCCAGTTCGCGCATGTAGCGGGCGTCGATGAAGCGGGCAGCGTCGGCATTCTTTGCCTCGGGCAGGTCCTTAGCCATAAAATCAATGAGCGTTTGTAGGGCGGTGACTACCGGATAGGGAACCCGCGGCATGCCGGGCCGCGTGAGATCATAGGTTGCCTCGGCGACGGTCCGGTCGGCGATGCCGCTATATTCCGCTTGAACGCCAATGGTAAATTCCCGGTCGGTGCGGTAACGGTGCATGCCTTCGACGTAAGCTTTGACAAATTTTCGCGTGATCTCGGGATTTCGCGCCACGTAGTCGCGGCGCGCGGCGATACCGCCAAGGGCGTAGTTAAAGCCGTATTCGGAGAAATCGATGAGATACTTGCAGCCTTTGCGCGCAAAATCGATGCATTCCGGCGGCGTCCCGACGACGGCGTCCACATGGCCGCTCAAGAGAGATTCGAGTTCTCTTTCGCCGCCGGCGGCCATGGGCTCCAGCTTGAGTCCTTTGACGCCCGCCGCCTCCAGCTTGTCGATGACGAACTTTACCAAAGCATCGTTGATCCCCCCGTCGCCGACAAAGCCGATTTTCTTCCCGGCCAATTCCGTCCGGTCGTTAATGCCGGGCCGGCCCAGAATGAATTGCTGGTTGATGCCGCCGGTGAGAAAAATGACGTCTGCTTCGCCCTTCAGGTTGGCGCGCAATGGCGCCGGCGCCGCCATGTTGCCGAACTGAATTTCCCCGGACATGAGACCGCGCACGATGCCCTTGGCGCTGCCCATGATACGCGGGCGTTCGATGTCGAGACCATGCTTGTGAAATAAACCGGCTTTCCAGGTCACCATCATCGGTCCGGCCCCTTGCCCGATGGTGGCGAAGCCCGCGTCGATTTTAGTCAGCTCTGCCATGCGCCAATTCCTCCAAGCAAAACAGCTTCATTCCTATCATAGAGCTGAGGCGGAAAGTCAAGCCGGCACCAGAGCGAAAATTCGGCGGCAAAGCTTCGTTGACACCGTTTCAGCGCGAGCGTATTATCAAATTCCGTGATGCGCTTTCCCGCAGAGCCATTGCGGTTTTTTTGTTTTTGCAGACGAGAACGCGAATTTGCGCTCTCATCTCGTTGCCCGCGCAGCCGTGACGCAGTGAATCCATGAGCGTTGTGGCGATTATCCCGGCGCGCTATGGTTCGACCCGTCTGCCGGGAAAGCCGCTAGCCTTGATCGGCGACAAGCCGATGATTCAGCATGTGTACGAAAACGCCGCCAAGGCGCGGGTGCTGGATCGCGTCATCGTGGCGACCGATGACCGGCGCGTCGAAGGCGTGGTGCGTAAATTCGGCGGCGAAGTGGTAATGACGTCGAAACGGCACAGAAGCGGGACCGACCGGTTAGCTGAAGTGGCGGGGAAACTCAAAGCGGATTGGCTGGTGAACGTGCAGGGGGATTTGCCGTTCATCAAGTCCGAGACGATTTCGCGGGCCGTACGACCGCTGCGCCGCGCCGGCTCGATTCCGATGGGGACGGTTTGCTCGCCGATTTACGACGAGGAAGAGTGGCGCGACCCGAACATCGTCAAGGTCATCAAGGACGCCAACGGCTTTGCCATCTATTTTTCCCGAGCGCCGATTCCCTATCCCAGAAATGCCATCGCGCAAGCTTCGGCGCTTTGGGGCAACAAGAAGGTCTGGGGCTTCCGTCATCTTGGTCTCTATGTTTACCGCAAGGATTTTCTTTTAAAGTTTGCGCGTCTTCGTCCCACGGTGTTGGAGCGTACGGAGAGTTTGGAACAGCTGCGCGCGCTTCACTATGGTTATCGCGTGTTCGTCGCTGACGTCGATGACAGCTCGGTGGAAGTCGACACGCCGGCGGATCTAGACCGTGCGCAACGCTACCTAAAGGGACCGAAAGGAAGCCATGGCAGGGGTAAAAACTAAATATATTTTCGTGACCGGCGGCGTGGTGTCGTCCTTGGGCAAAGGGTTGGCAGCCGCCTCCATCGGGGCGCTGCTGGAAAGCCGGGGCCTCAAGGTTACGATGCTGAAAATGGACCCGTATATTAACGTTGACCCTGGCACCATGAGCCCGTTCCAGCATGGTGAAGTGTTTGTCACCGACGACGGCGCCGAGACCGATCTCGACCTCGGCCATTATGAACGTTACATCTCGACGGCGATGGGACGCGAGAACAACTGTACCACTGGCCAGGTTTACGAGACGGTCATCTCTAAAGAGCGACGCGGCGACTATCTGGGCGGCACGGTTCAGGTCATTCCGCATATTACGGATGAAATCAAACGGCGAATTTTTGCCGCCGCTGAAGGTTATGACATCGCCATCGGCGAAGTCGGCGGCACAGTCGGCGATATTGAAGGCTTGCCGTTTTTGGAGGCAGTGCGCCAAGTTGCGTGGGATTTAGGCCGGGAAAATGTCCTCTATATTCATTTGACTCTTGTTCCTTTTATAAGCGGTGGCGGCGAACTGAAGACTAAACCGACGCAGCATAGTGTCAAGGAACTCACCGGTTTGGGCATTCAGCCTGATATTCTTCTTTGCCGCACGGATCGCTTCCTCGATAAAAAAATCAAAACAAAAATCGCTCATTTTTGTAATGTCGCGGAAAATGCGGTTATCACGGCGAAAGACGTCGAGTGGATATATGAAGTGCCGCTGGTCTTTCATGAAGAAGGCCTCGATGAGCGGGTCGTGGAAAAACTCAATATCTGGACCGGCGCGCCACACCTTGAAAAGTGGCAGAAGGTCGTTGATGTTCTCAAGAACCCTAAGGATTCAATGCGCATCGCCGTCGTCGGCAAATACATGAGTCTAAGAGAATCCTACAAGAGTCTTTTAGAAGCACTGGTCCACGGCGGCATCGCCAACGAGGCTAAAGTCGAGCTCGAATGTATCGAAGCGGAGCAGCTCGAACAGGAGGCCGCCGATATCGTGCTCAAAAACGTCGATGGGATTCTCATCCCCGGAGGTTTCGGTGACCGCGGTAGCGAGGGAAAAATCGTGGCGATCCGCTACGCGCGCGAAAAAGGCATTCCGTTTTTTGGCATTTGTCTTGGCATGCAGATGGCGGTGGTTGAGTTCGCGCGGAACGTCTGTGGCCTGGAACGCGCCAACTCGACTGAGTTCGATCTGCAAACGCCCCATCCTGTGATCCATCTCATGGAGGAGCAAAAAGCGATCGAAAGCAAGGGGGGCACAATGCGCTTAGGGGCTTACCCTTGCGTGCTCCAAAACGACACCGTCGCGTCAAAGCTGTACGGCCGGGAGAGAATCTCAGAACGTCATCGTCATCGCTATGAGTTCAACAATAGCTATCGCGCTGAGTTTGGCGCGAAAGGAATGGTCTTGAGCGGTCTTTCGCCGGACAGTAATTTGGTCGAGATCATCGAGCTTAACGGCCACCCGTGGTTCCTCGGGTGCCAGTTTCATCCTGAGTTCAAATCGCGGCCGATGGACACCCATCCTCTTTTCCGGGGTTTCATCGAGGCGGCATCGCAATACCGAAAGGCGGTTCGCGACGTGCCACGAATGAAAGTTGTGCGCACTTGATACGTAATCGATTTGCTCCCCAATGCGTTCTAAATTGATCAAGATCGGCGATGTCGAAGTCGGCGCTGGACGGCCCCTCGCCGTCATCGCCGGCCCCTGTGTGATCGAGAGCCGAGACTCGGCGCTGGAGCATGCGGCGCGCCTCAAAGAAGCGGCCGACCGGGTGGGTGTGCCGTTTATTTTCAAATCGTCCTACGATAAGGCCAACCGCTCCTCGGTGGCATCTTATCGCGGCCCTGGCTTGGCAAAAGGGTTGGAAATCCTCGCCGAGGTCAAAGACAACGTCGGCGTAGCGATCTTAAGCGATGTTCACGAAAAGGAACAAGTCGGGCCGGCCAAAGAGGTTATCGATATTCTGCAAATCCCGGCGTTTTTATGCCGGCAAACCGACTTTGTCATCGCGGTGGCAGAATCCGGTAAAGTGGTTAACGTCAAGAAGGGACAGTTTCTCGCGCCCTGGGACATGGCGAATATCGCGCAAAAAATTCTTTCCACTGGCAACGACCAGATTCTGCTGACCGAGCGCGGCGTGTCATTCGGATACAATAACCTGGTCTCCGATATGCGTTCATTGGTTGTCATGCGCGAGCTGGGTTATCCGGTGGTGTTTGACGCAACCCATAGTTTGCAACTACCGGGGGGGTTGGGCCACGCCTCCGGGGGTGAGCGCAAGTTCATTGCGCATCTGGCGCGGGCGGGAGTTGCCGTCGGGGTCGATGCGCTGTTCATGGAAGTCCACGAAGACCCGGACCGCGCGTTGAGCGATGGGCCGAACTCCCTGCCGCTAGCGGAGTTTGAAGCTCTGCTCCGCGTCGTAAAAGAAATCGATGGCATTGCAAAAGAGCAAACCGCCTCGTGAGTAAGCTAGACATACTCCGACGTGCCAAAGAGGTGCTGAAGATCGAGGCCAGGGGCATCGACGCGCTCGGCGCGCGCCTCGATGACAGTTTTCTTCGCGCCGTCGAGTTGCTCTACGACTGCCGGGGTAAAGTTGTCATCACCGGCATGGGGAAGTCCGGGATCATCTCTCGCAAGATCGCCGCAACGCTGGCGAGCACCGGCACTCCGTCGTTCTTCTTACATGCCGGCGAGGGGATTCACGGGGATCTCGGCATGGTCATGAGGGGTGACGTGATTGTCGCGGTCTCCAATAGCGGCGAGACGGAGGAGATTCTAAAACTCTTGCCCCATATCAAGTTCAACGGTTTGAAGCTGATTGTGATGACCGGAAAGCTCGGTTCCACCTTGGCCAAAGCGGGTGACGTTGTTCTGGACGTCGGCGTCAGGGAGGAAGCTTGCCCCCTGGGATTGGCGCCGACGGCGAGCACCACGGCGGCCTTGGCGATGGGCGACGCTCTTGCGGTGGTGCTGCTGGAAAAAAAAGAATTCAGGGAGCAGGATTTTGCCCTGCGTCACCCCGGCGGCATTCTGGGCCGTAAGCTAATACTCAAAGTAAAAGATTTGATGAAAATGGGCGATGAGATTCCTTTGGTGCGAGAAGAAACGCCGATGAAAGAGGCGCTGTTTGAGATCACTTCCAAGCGCCTGGGCGTCACCGGTGTGGTGGACGGCGAAGGCTGCCTCGTGGGCGTTATCACCGACGGCGATCTCAGACGGGGCCTGGAAAAAAAAGGCGACATCTTCGGCCTGAAAGCGGCAGAGCTAATGACGCGCGGTCCGAAGGCCATCGCCGCAGAGATGCTTGCCGCCGAAGCGGTGGCGGTGATGGAACAGTTCCCGATCACCTCGCTCTTTATTCTGGACCAGCAAAGCAAAAAACCCATCGGCGTCATTCACCTCCACGACATTATCAAGGCTGGTGTGGTCTAAGCACGGTGAAACGCGTTCCGCTGTCCGTTCAAGACAAGGCGAGGAAGATCAAACTTCTCTTGCTCGACGTCGATGGAGTACTCACCGACGGCGGCATATACATTGATAACCGCGGCGTTGAGATCAAACGCTTTGACGTGCGTGACGGCCAGGGTATCACGCTGCTACAACGCGCTGGAGTACGGGTCGGCATTATCACCGGCCGCTCCTCCAAGGTGGTGCGGTACCGGGCGCGTGAGCTTGGGGTGAAGATTGTCTATCAAGGCGCGGGTGACAAGGTTGATATCTATGAAGAGATCAAACGGAAAACCGGCCTTGAAGACAGCCAGATTGCTTATGTCGGAGATGATATCAGCGATCTCCCGGTGCTGCGGCGCGCTGGCCTCGCGATCACTGTTAGGGACTCATGGGCGGCACTCAAACCGGACGTGGATTACGTGACTCAGGTTGATGGGGGTCGCGGCGCCGTCCGAGAAGTCGTTGAACTGCTGCTACGGGCCACCGGGGGGTGGAAAAATTTAACCAAGGAATCATTACCCCGGTAGATTTATGTAAAGGGTAGTTATGAAATCCACCGTCTGAGGAGGGTTAAAGCAAGTTCCGTGCCTTTTGCTTTACAGCGTTTTCTAAGCGTGTTACGCTTTCACGTCGTCGACGAGATTTGGCATGCGCAAAACCAGAAGGCTAATTCTGCTGCTGGCCGTATTTCTCTCCCTGGGAGGGGTAGGTTACAAGGTCTTTGAAACAGTCTCCGAGGCGCAGCGAGAAATCAAGAAAAATCCCATTAAGGCGCTGGATTATCTGCCGGAATCGGCTCTCCACGTCAAAGATTTTCGGCGCGCTAAGGTGGAAAATGGCCGCAAAGTCTGGGAGGTTATGGGTGAGGAGGCCGATTACTACAAAGACCAGAAAGAAGCGGTAATTAAGAAGCCACGATTCCTCTACTACGACCGCGACGGCGAGGTTGCGGAAACCTCGGGCGAAGTCGCCAAGATGTTCCTGGGCGAGAAGGATCTGGAAAAGCTGCAGATTGAAGGCGGCATCCAGGTGAATTATCAAAACTACGTCCTGAAATCCGCTGAAGCTATATATCTGCCGGGGCAGCAGCGAATTATATTGCCGAAGCGAACGACTCTTGTCGGAGGGGGTTTTGAATTGGAGGGATCGACCATGGAGGTCGAACTGGACAGCAAGATCATACGCTTGCTTAACAATGTCAAAACTAAGATCGAGCCCGACAAAATGGAAAAAAAGAAGAAAAATCCCAAGGCAATGGCGGTGAGTGGGGGGTAAATGGAGCGTACTTGGTTGACAATACGATTTTTCATCGGCCTCGTGGCGCTGATCATCGCAACACTATCGGCCCATGCGGCGGACCCGGCGAAAGAGGAAACAAAGAAAAAATCCAGCGGCGGCGGTTTCGAACTAAACAAGAAGGATCCCATCTACATCACGTCGGATTGGATGGAGGTCGATCAAGTGAAAAATACCATTACCTACAAAGGGCGGGTGGTAATGGTGCAGGCCGAGATGACGATGCGGAGCGAGACGCTGATCGCCCACTACGACCCCGAGATGAAGCGCATGAGTCAGATCGTCGCGGAAGGCAAGGTCAATACGACGCAGGGCGACCGCGTGGCCACCGGTGAGAAAGCCGTGTTCGACGAAAAGGCGAAAACCGTGACGTTAACCGGCAATCCAGTCATGCGCCAGGGCAACAGCCAGGTGAGCGGTACGCGCGTGATCTATTTCATGGAACAGGACCGTGCTGTCGCCGAAGGCGATGGGAAGATCAGAGTCCAAGCGACGATTTTTCCAGAGGAGCTGCAAAAACAGGAAAAAGGAGATTCCCCCGCGAGCCAGCAAAAATGAGCATTCTTCAGGCGGTGGGAGTCGCGAAATCATACAGCCGCCGTCGCGTCGTGGACGGCATCAATTTAGAAGTCCGGGGCGGCGAAGTCGTAGGCTTGTTGGGTCCCAACGGCGCCGGTAAGACTACCACGTTTCACATGATGGTGGGTTTGGTGCAGCCGGACGAGGGAAGAGTGTTGCTCAATAACGAAGATTTAACGGACATGCCGATTTATCAGCGGGCTCGCTCGGGCATCAGTTATTTGCCGCAGGAATCCTCCGTATTCCGGCGGCTGACCGTGCAGGACAATCTTTACGCGATCCTGCAAACACTAGATTTGACCATGGAGGAACGGCGTGAGCGGGCCGGCACGCTCATGAAAATGCTCGGCGTGGGGCACCTTGCCACGCATAAGGCCCACACGCTTTCCGGCGGAGAACGGCGGCGCGTGGAGATCGCCCGGGCCTTGGTGTTGTCGCCGTTTTTCGTTTTGCTCGACGAGCCCTTTACCGGTATCGATCCGATCGCCGTCGCTGAGATCCAAAAGATCGTGCGCCGGTTGATTTCCAGCGGTATCGGTATCCTGATAACCGATCACAACGTGCGCGAGACCCTGGGAATTTGTGATCGCGCCTACATCGTCAACGAGGGCGCGATCCTCGAGGAGGGCACCCCGGAAAAAATCGCCGCGAGTCCCGAAGCGAGAAAATTTTACTTGGGAGAAAGTTTTAAGTTTTAACTATGGCTCTCGAAATTCGTCAGGTTCAGAAACTTGCCCAACAGTTAGTGATGACGCCGCAATTGCAGCAGGCGATCAAGTTGTTGCAGCTTTCGCGAATCGAATTGCAAGAAATGGTTACGACGGAATTGGAGGAGAACCCCGCGCTGGAAGAAGTTCCGGTGAGCGAAATTGAAACGGCGGAGCAGGGGTCCCAGGAATCCCAGCCGGGTGGTTCGGAGCAGATTGAGGAGCCGGTTTTGAACCGGGAGCCGTCCGGGGTGGACAAGATCGGCACGCTCGACTGGCAGGAATATCTCGATAGCCACTCAAACTCAATTCACGGCTCGTTAACGGCTGAAGCCAATTCGGACGACGGCGACGGGCCGCCGTCTTGGGAAAATAGCCTGACCAAAAAGACTTCGCTGGAAGATCATTTGATCTGGCAACTGCGGTTGTCCAAAGCCACCGAAAAAGAAGAAAACGTCGGCCTCTATATTATCGGCAACCTCAACGAGAACGGCTATCTGGCGTTGTCTTTGGAAGACGTTTGCAGCGCCACCGAGGCCACCTTGGAAGACGCCGAAGCCGTACATAAGAGAATTCTTTTTTTCGATCCCGTCGGCGTCGCTGCCCGGGATTTGCGCGAATGTCTACTGGCGCAACTGGAAAGCTTGGGATTAGCTGATAGCATGGCGGCCCGGATCGCCAGCGATTTTTTGGGCCACCTGGAATCCAAGCGCTACGAAAAACTGGCGCGCGAGTTGGGCGTGGGTATCGACGAGATCGCCGACGCGGCCCATGTTATTGCATCCCTCGAGCCTAAGCCCTCGCGAGGATTCGAACAGGACGAAGTTCGTACCGTCTTACCCGATGTTTTCGTCGAAAAAGTCGGCGATGATTATGTAATTTATCTAAATGACGAAGGCGTGCCGCGCCTGCGGGTCAGCTCGCTCTACCGGCGCATGGTGGGGCAAGAAGGTGAGGCTGAGGTACAGGCCCGGCAGTATCTCCAAGAAAAAGTCCGTGCCGCGACCTGGCTCATCAAGAGCATTCAACAACGCCAGCAAACCCTCTTCCGCGTCACCCAGAGTATCTTCAAGTTCCAACGGGAATTTCTCGATCATGGGGTCAGCCAGTTAAGGCCGATGGTGCTGCGGGACATCGCCGAGGATATTCACATGCATGAGTCCACGGTCAGCCGGGCCACGGCCAATAAATACGTGTACACTCCGCAGGGGCTCTTCGAGCTCAAGTTCTTTTTTCAAAGCGGCATCAGGGGCGGCAATGGTGAAGATGTCGCCAGCGAGACCGTCAAAGAGAAAATTCGCGGCATTATCACCGCGGAAGATCCGCAGAAGCCCTACAGCGACCAGCATATCGCGGCGGTGTTGTCGGACAGTTCCATCGAAATCGCGCGACGCACCGTGGCCAAGTACCGTGAGGCCATGGGCATTCTGCCCTCCTCGCAGCGGCGCCAGCCCTTTCTTCGCAAATAGCTCTTTGATAGAGAGAAGAACCGATGAGCGACGTGAACGTTCATGACGATCTTTATGCGAGTATCGAGTTGGCGGTGGATAAGATGGAACGGTTGGTCAAGAAACAAAAATAAAAGAGCCAACTCAACCTAAGAAAGCACAAACAGTGAAAATTGTCGATTTTTTGACCGCCGAGGGCATCATCCCCGATCTCGCGGGAAGCGACAAACAAGCCGTCCTCAATGAGTTGGCGGAAAAGTTCGCGGCGGCCGACGGCGCGCCGGCGGGCGATCGCGTGCTGCAAGTCCTGCTGGAGCGGGAGAAAATTAGCACCACGGCCATCGGCGAGGGTGTGGCCATTCCCCACGGTAAGCTTGCCGACATTGACCGGGTGCACGCCGTCTTCGCGCGCAGCACGGCGGGCGTTGATTTCGCCTCTCTCGACGGTGCGCCTACGCATTTGTTTTTTGCCTTGATTGCCCCTGAGGACGGTGCTGCGGATCATCTCAAGGCGATGGCGCGTATTTCCCGCCTCTTAAAGGATTCGGCTTTCCGCGATCGGCTGCTGAAAGGAACATCCGGCAAAGAGCTCTTTGACATCATCACCGCGGAGGACCAGAAGTTCTAACTGTCTATGGCGGAATCTCTGGATATCGTCATCGTCACGGGGCTCTCCGGCTCGGGGAAAAGTCTTGCCATCCGCGCCTTCGAAGATAATGGTTTTTTCTGCGTTGATAATCTGCCCGCTCTCCTGATTCCGAAATTTATCGACCTCTGCCAAGACCACCGCGAAGGAGTCGCCCGCATCGCGCTGGGAGTGGACTTGCGCGGTGAACAGTTTCTCCAATCTTGGCCAAATGTTCTGGCGCAAATGCGCACCGCGGGCCACCATATCCAGGTCTTATTTTTCGACGCTTCCGATGATGTGCTGCTCAGACGCTTCAGCGAAACTAGGCGGCCCCATCCGCTGGCGGGGAATGAATCGATTCAAGACGGCATTTCCCGTGAACGTAAGGCGCTGGAAGCGATGCGCGCTCTGGCGGACAAAATTATCGACACCAGCGATTTCACCGTGCACCAGTTGAAGCAGGAAATCGAGCAACAGTTCTGCCAGGCGCCGTTCTCGCGGCACATGGCGGTTTTTTTGACGTCCTTTGGCTATAAGTACGGCATTCCGCACGACACGGACATCATCTTGGACGTTCGCTTTCTGCCCAATCCTTACTTCGTCAACGAGCTGCGCGAGAAAACCGGCCTGGACTCAGAAGTTAGAGACTACGTTCAGCAAAACGATGACACGCGCGCGTTTCTCGACCGTCTGTATTCCCTTCTCGAATTTACCTTGCCGCTCTACGAGAGGGAGGGCAAAAGCAGCCTCACCCTGGCGCTTGGGTGCACCGGCGGAAGGCACCGTTCCGTGGTGTTGGTGGAGAATCTACGGCAGCGGCTGAGCCGGGGGCAATTGCGCATACACGTCAAGCACCGCGACATCGACAAGTGACCGCATGGGCAAAGTCACAAAAAAACTGGAGATCCAGAACAAGCTTGGTCTACACGCCAGGGCCGCGGCTTTGTTCGTGCAAACGGTCAATAAATTTTCGTCACAGGTGACCGTCACCAATGACGGCCAGACCGCGGATGGCCGCAGCATCATGGGCATGCTGACCCTTGGAGCGCCCCAGGGCAGCAAAATCCAGGTCGAAGTGACCGGCGAGGACGCCGACAAGGCGCTACGAGCCATCGAAAAGCTCCTCGACAGCCGGTTCAACGAGAACGAGTAAGGTTGATTCACCTACTCGTATCCGCTATACAAAACAGACTAATTTTTCGGCGAATGTGACCCTGGAGGTAGGCTCAATGGCAGGGAAAGATTTCTTATTTACGTCTGAATCCGTTTCCGAAGGCCATCCCGACAAACTCTGCGATCAAGTCTCGGACGCGATCCTGGACGCTCATCTAGCGGGAGACCCCGATAGCCGCGTCGCATGCGAGAGCCTGGCTAAAACCGGAATGATCGTTGTCGCCGGGGAAATCACCAGCAACGCGAAGGTCGGCTATGTTGATATCGTGCGCGAAGTGGTGCGCGAGATCGGCTATACCGATTCTGCGATGGGGTTCGACGGTAACACGTGTGCGATCTTGACCGCGGTCGAGCAGCAGTCACCGGATATTTCGCAGGGCGTCACCGAAGGCGAGGGCCTGCACAAGGAACAGGGTGCCGGCGACCAGGGCATGATGTTCGGTTATGCCTGCGATGAAACGCCCGAGCTCATGCCGCTTCCGATCCAGATGGCGCACAGCCTGGTCAGATACTTGGCCAAGATTCGCAAGGGCGGCGAGGCGTACTTTCTCAGACCCGACAGCAAATCCCAGGTCACGGTGGAATACCGAGACGGGAAACCAGTGAAGGTTAGAAACGTCGTGATCTCGACGCAGCACAGCCCCGAAGTCGAGTATCGGAAGTTGAGAGAAACCATTATCGACGGCGTGATCAAAGCCGTTATCCCGGCCGAATATCTCGACCAAGATACCATTTATCATGTCAATCCCACCGGTCGCTTCGTGGTCGGCGGACCTCAAGGCGACTGCGGTCTCACGGGACGAAAGATCATTGTCGACACATACGGCGGCATGGGACGACATGGCGGCGGCGCTTTCTCCGGGAAAGACCCGTCGAAGGTTGACCGGAGCGCGGCTTACATGGCGCGCTACGTGGCGAAAAATATCGTCGCCGCGGAATTGGCTCAGCGCTGCGAGGTGCAGCTTGCCTACGTCATCGGCGTCGCGCAACCGGTCTCCGTGCTTGTCGAAACCTTTGGTACCGCGGCGATTCCCGAAGCGCAGATCGCCAAAATCGTCCAAGATCACTTCGATCTGAGCCCCAAAGGCATTATTCAAACACTCGATCTCAAACGTCCCATTTATCGTGCTACGGCAGCGTACGGCCATTTTGGCCGCACGCCGGTGGAGGGGCAGTTTACCTGGGAAAAGACCGACCGTGCGGCGGAACTCAAAAAAGCGGCGGGCAAAGTATAGTTATGACTCGATGAGGAGACATTTTCAGGATGGCAAAAAACTACGACGTCAAAGATTTCAAACTGGCTCAAACCGGGCGCAAACGCATTCTCTGGGCCGCACAGGACATGCCCGTGCTGCGACGGGTGCAAGAACGTTTCCAAAAAGAGAAGCCGTTACAAGGAATGCGCTTCTCGGCTTGTCTCCATGTGACCGCGGAAACCGCCAACCTGGTGCAGACGCTAAAAGCCGGTGGGGCCAACGTTATGCTCTGCGCCTCCAATCCGTTATCGACGCAGGATGATGTCGCGGCTTCATTGGTACAGCACGACAAGATTTCCACCTACGCGATCAAAGGCGAGGACAACAAGACGTATTACAACCACCTGCGCGCAGCTCTCGATCACAAGCCGGTGATTACCATGGATGACGGCGCCGACCTGGTGTCGATGTTGCACACCGACTACACGAAGCTCATTGCCAACTTGATCGCGAGCATGGAGGAGACAACTACGGGTGTCATTCGCCTGCGCGCTTTGGAAAAAGAGGGAGCGCTTAAGATTCCTGTGATCGCCGTCAATGACGCGGCCACCAAACATCTATTCGATAACCGCTACGGCACCGGCCAATCAACCATCGACGGCGTCATCCGGGCCACCGATATGTTGATCGCTGGCAAGCATGTTGTCGTCGCCGGCTACGGCTGGTGCGGCAAGGGGGTAGCGGCGCGGGCGCGCGGCATGGGTGGAAAGGTCATCGTTACTGAAGTCGACCCGGTGCGGGCCCTCGAAGCCGCCATGGACGGCTTTGAAGTGATGACGATGAAGGAGGCCGCCAGAATCGGCGATCTATTTATCACCCTCACCGGCGACATGCATGTCATTGCCGCGGATCATCTAAGAGTCATGAAGAACGGCGCGGTGATCTGCAACTCCGGCCACTTCGACATTGAAATTGACCTTAAAGCGCTCACCAAGCTCGCTCGGAAAGTCGAAAAAAACGTGCGCAACTTCGTCGACGCGTATCATCTGTCCGGCGGCAAAACGATTTATCTGATCGGTGAAGGCCGGCTCGTCAATCTCGCGGCGGCGGAAGGGCATCCGGCGTCGGTCATGGATATGAGTTTCGCGACCCAGGCGCTGGCGGCGGAGTGGGCGGTAAAAAACCAGAAAAAGCTGACGCCGCAGGTCTACGAGGTGCCCGTCGCTGTCGAGAATTGGGTGGCCAAGCTCAAACTCTCTTCGATGGGAATTCACATCGATGCCCTGACCAAAGAGCAAGCCAGGTATCTTTCGTCCTGGGACCACGGCACCTGATGCGAACGTCCAGGTTCAAGGTTCAAGTTCAACGTGGCGCTTTCGGCGCGCTTCAACGGTTCACGTTCGAGGGTTTGAAGGTGGGCGGGAAAACGTTGAACGTTAAACTTTGAACGTTGAACAGGCGAAGCCGTTGAACTTTGAACTGCGCACACAGTGCGCACTTGACGCAGCCCGCGGGCGGGATTAGATAAAGGCGGGTAGCTAATCTCAATCCCCCATACAGGAGATGATTTATGAGCGGTTAGAGCGCCGTGCAAAAATTTATCGCGTCCGCCCGCAGCCTTCACGCCGAAGAGAAAGACGCAGCGAAACGCTGGGAGAAAATGACGCCGCACCTTCAGGAGTTATTGACCGATCCGTCGGTGCAAGAGCAATCGAGAAGCTGGCCGGATTGCTCCCAGGGCGGTGAGCGCGCCGAGAACTTACTCTTCTATGAGGATCCGGACTACAAGTTTGTTATCAACGGCCTGATCAAGGCGCCTCACACACGCACGGCGATTCATGACCACGCGCACAATTGGACTCTTTACGGGGTGCTCGACGGCAATGAGAACATTGAACGCTATGAGCGCGTGGACGATCGGTCCAAACCCGACTATGCCGAAATCCGTAAGACGGTTAACGTCAAAGTCGGCGCCGGAATGATCGATTTGGTGCCGCCTTATGAAATTCACGCCGAAGAAAGCGGCGATGAGCGCACGGTGGCGATCATCGTTCGCGCGGAAAAGGCCGGCGGATTTTTGCAGGGCCGCTACGATCCCGCGACCAACAAGTACTGGCAGGGTTACGGGCCTACGCAGCTCCCCCACGAGCTGAAATAATTGCTTTGGACGCCGAACGTCGTTCGGTTTCCCGTTGGCGCGACGCAGGGCGCGGCATCATCCGCGGGTGATGCCGTCCGTTAGCGGACGCTGCGTCGCTACGACAAAATAATCCTCGCTCTTGGAGATTTTTGTGGCAAATGCAGTAACTCACGGTAAACCCCGCATCGCGGTTTTCTCCGGTCCGACGGCCACAATTCAAAACAGTGAACCGCTCGTTACCAGCAACAAAGCGCGCGAGAAGTACGGCCTGTCCTTGCGCATGAATGCGGACGGCACGCCAATGCGTTTCGACGTTTTGCGCCCCCAGCGCCTGGCCGCGCCGGTGACCGTCTATGTCGAGCAATTTAGCGCTCATCCGCTTGAACGCGACGCCGCCGAGCTTTATGCGCCGCCCGACGGTTATCTCGACGCCGCCGGGGTTTTTCACAAGGAGCGGACAAGTCCCACTGACAGACCTGTCTACGAAGTAACACTGAAGCCCGAAGACGGTCTCTATCCGTTGCCTTACATGGCGCGGCAGGCCGCCGGCGAGGCGTGGGAGGAAGACGCCACTGAAAAAGGCGCGCCGTCTGAGCGCACTCGTGTACCGTTTTTCCCGGACGGCTCGCGTCTCTTCGAAGAAATCGACCGGTTGGGAATTGCCGACAGCGGCGTGGGCTGCTCGTTGTCTTCAAAAGCTGATTTTGATTTCTATCGGGCCGCGCCGTCCGGCGGGTATGTAAAAGGGCTCGCCGCAGCGCTGCGCACGGACGTGGGGCGAGGCGACATCGCGCCGGAAGTTCACGGCAGGGATTTTTTTCCTTACCGGCCCAATCATTTGCGCAAGGAGCCGCCGATGGCGACGCTGGCGAAGTTGACCAACGTCGTGCAGCAAGCTCTGCGTGACGGTCAGTATGCCGGGGCGATTTGGCTCGAAGGCAGTCCGTTTGTCGAAGAAACCAGCTATTGGCTCAACTTGCTTATCGATACTATCGTGCCCATTGTTGGTAATTCATCTCAACGACCCCACGGCGCTGTGGGCAATGACGGCGACCGGAATATCGTCGATTCCGTGGATTACATCACGTCGCGAATTTGGGCCGACGAAAGCGGGCGCGACTCGATCGGTGCAGTCGCCATCCTCGATGAACAGATTTTTACCGCCCGCGACGTGCAAAAAGCCGACGCGCGGCCCGGCGGTTATATCGCTACCGGTGGGCACGGCGGCATCATTGGACGCATCGGCCATCCCGGCCCGCCGCAGTTCACGTTCAAGACGATCAAGCGGCATACCTACAATTCAGCGGTAAATCTCACGCAGTTGCCCAACGAAGTTCAAGGTTCAAGGGTTCAAGGTTCAAGGATCGGAACCGTAGTGGTGCCGATCAAAGATGCTGACGGTAATTTGCTTCCGGCCGCGATTCCAAAGGTCACGATCGTCAAGCATGCGCGTTATCTGCCCGAGGATCACTCCGGCGACGCGGCGGCGGAAATCGATATCCTCGCGCGCATTGAAAACAATCTGCGCCAGGCGCCGCTGGCCGGTTTCGTCGCCGAAGGCTCTGCCCCCTTCGGCGCGATGAGCAATTCTGTCGACGCGGCTCTGAAGCGCGCGACGTTTTGCGGCATGCCCTTCGTGAAAGTCGGCAGGGGCAATGCCGCCGGGTTCGTGGAGCAGGCCCGTAATCCGCTATCGATCGCAGGGAGCAATCTCACTTCCACAAAAGCGCGGTTGCTGCTCATGGCTTGCTTGATGAAATTCGGTGCCCTGCCGCCGGCGGTTGATCCGGCGAAGCCAACGCCGGATGAGGTCAAGGCCGTCGAAGCAAAGCTCGATCAATACCGGGAAGTTTTTAACACTCACTGAGCGGCGCCTGGGCGCGGGTTCTTGTCGGAGGTTCCATGCCGGGAAATCACAAGCACAAGCCATTTGAAGGTCACATGCACGATTATGAAGCGCACATCAAGGCTGTCGAAGAAGACCTGGAATACTACCGAGCAAAACGATTCGAGCCGCGCATTATCTATTTACTGCGGCGCGGCGTTGTGACGTTCTATGATCTGCTCAAGGCCCGAACGGCGCTCAAAAAGAAAACTCAGTTTTTCAACATCAAGAAACCCCAGGGAAAGAATATCGAAGCCCGCGTGCGCTACCTGGAAGAGTGGCTCGATGAGTACGTGAAAGGCATCGCCCTGGTCTCGGCGCGCGCCGTCGAATCCATGGACATGGTGACCGAAGACAATCGCAAGGAGCGCGGTGACTATGACGACTTTTTCAAAATCAAAAAGAAGGAACACCACGGCACCCTTCAAGAACGCATGGTGAACCTGGAACAGGACTTAAAAGACTACCAGGAGTTGCTCGAAGTATTCGTTCAAGCGCTGATCAAACGCGGTTGGTCGAATCGCGCGGAGTTGGAGCAGCGTTGGAAGCAGCTCCATGAAGAGCGTCCCTGGGCCGGCGGCACGATCGTTGCCAAGGCGTGGACCAATCCAGCGTTCAAGCAGGAGCTGTTATCCACCGGCCGCGAGGCGCTTCGAGAAATGGGCGTGCACCAGGGGAAAGTCGGCAAGTTAGTCGTTGTGGAGAATAGCGACAAGGTTCATAACGTCGTCGTTTGCACACTTTGCTCTTGTTATCCCTACGACATTCTCGGTGACACACCATGGTGGTACAAGCACGAGAGCTACCGAACCAAGATTGTCCAGAATCCCCGGGCGACCCTGGAAGAGATGTTTGACTTGAAAGTTCCCGTGAACAAAGAGGTCCAGGTTTACGACAGCACCTCGGACGTGCGTTACTTCGTACTGCCGCAACGGCCCGCCGGTACCGAGGGCATGTCGGAGGAAGAGTTGGCGAAGCTCGTCACCGCCGATAGTTTGATTGGCGCCGGCTACGCTCTGGAACCTCGGCAGTTGAGTGAAGTGGAAAAGTCGGGAGCGACGCCCGAAATGCCGAGAGTGCGGCCGGATTGACTCCATGTATACCCCGCCTCTTGAGGCGGCAACAAAATTATGGGGTTTCCAAAGGGGGCGAGCATCCCTTTGGTCAAGGGCGGGGTTAAAACCCCGCCCGCGAAGTGGCTTCGTTTATTAGAGTCATGGAATCAATGGACAGTAAATTCAAAATCGGCGACCCCGTCGTGGTTGCATCCGAAAACCCCAAAGGCAACCCGCGCACGCCGAAGTACATCCGAGGCAAACGCGGCGTTATCGGCTTGGTCCACGGTGTTCTGGAAAACATCAGAGACCACCGTGGCATACACAAACCGCTTTACGCGGTGCGGTTTGATCTGAGCGAACTGTCAACCTGCCACGACACAGATTCTATCTGGGTGGACGTGCATGAAGAATGGCTGAGCGCGCTGGAGCACGAAGACAGAAACTAGTATTCTGGAACCAAAGTTCGCTGTTGGCTCCGAGTCCGTCATTCCCGTGGAAACGGGAAACGGAATCCAGAGGCCCTTTGATTTTGGAACTCCGGGTTGCGCTAGCAATCGCCAGATTGACCAGAAGCGTTTCCAGGAGGTGTCATATGAGAACTGCAATAATGGCAAGTGCGCTGGTCACTCTGTTGCTTAACGTATTTCTCGCCTCCTCCGCCCAGGGCGATTGGAAGCAGGACTGGGAAAAGACCGTGGCCGCCGCCGAAAAGGAAGGCGAGGTTTCGATTTATGGACAACCCCGCGCCGGAGTCGGCAAAGCCATTCTTTCTTTCAAGGACGCCTATCCGAAGATCAAGATTAATTTTGTCGGCGGTTCGGGAAGCGACCTGGCCAAAAAGATCATGGCGGAGAAGCGGGCGGGCAAGCATCTCGTCGACATCGGCATCGGCGGCGGCGGGAGCATGGTGCTGATCTATCACAAGGCCGGAATTCTGCAGCCGCTTCCGCCGTTGATGATTCTTCCTGAAGTGACGGATCAGACGAAATGGTGGTCTAAAAAGCACCTCTACTCAGATCCCGAAGGCCAGCATGTTTTCATGGCCCAAGGAGACTCGGGGTCGGGCATCGCGGCGATCAACACGAACTTTATCAAGGCTGGAGAGATTCGATCTTGGTGGGATCTGCTTGCGCCCAAGTATAAGGGCAAGTTTGTCATGACCGACCCCGACACTGCCGGCAACATCGGAAGCTGGAGGTTCCTCTACTATAGCCCCGACCTCGGTCCGAAGTTCATCAAACGGCTGCTGACCGAGACGCAAATTACTTTCGGCGGGAACGAGCACCAAATGATGGACTGGGTGGGCTCGGGAAAGTATCAGATGCACGTCATGGCAAAGTTTGAAAACACCGAGAATGCGCGCAAACAGGGCCTTCCGGTAATGCAGATTTTCAGCGAAAAAGAGGGCGACACCATCGCCTCGGGCTCCGGTCACATCATCGCATTCAAAAACAATCCCCATCCCAACGCGACCAAGGTTTACCTCAACTGGTTTTTGTCCCACGACGGCCAGTTGATTTGGCAGAAACTAACAGGCAGAAACTCCTTTCGCACGGATATTCCGAAGGATATGATCCCCAATAAGGAGGAACAAATCCCCAAGGAGGGTGGCAAGTATCTCCTGTCCAGCCTGCCGCAGTACGAAGACATAGAGGCGTTGCGAAAACTGGTCGACGAAGTTCTAGCGCAGGTTAAACAGAAATAGAAAAAACGAAGGATCATCACCGCATCTTTTGCACGGAGCCGTACTGTAGGACGGGTTTTATTTCTGTTCTGCACCCGCCGTCGCCCCACCCGGTGCCAACGGCCCGATGCTGCTTACGCTTTTTTCGGCGGTCAAGAAGCCAGAAGATGAAT
This sequence comes from uncultured delta proteobacterium, assembly GCA_963840855.1. GTDB lineage: Bacteria > Desulfobacterota > Binatia > UBA9968 > UBA9968 > DATACQ01. The sequence continues at coordinate 9,392 of CAWJBB010000068.1, read as the reverse complement.
TTAATCGAGCCTGCGATGGCGCCGCCAGCTCCTGCCACGACGGCGATCCACGCAGCTATGGTTGATGGATCAAGTGTCAGATCAATATCCTTTCAAGCTCATCATTTATTTAAAACCGCTCAATTACCTAGCCCTTTATTGTGGTATCGAGAAGTTGAAGCCTTGGAGGAGTCTGATGAATGGGGCGCACTTGATGGTTATGGGCCTCACCGCTGCGGCGTTTCTGGGCCTGCACGGAGATGCGGCATCGTGGTTCGTGGTTATGGCATCCGCGGCACAGACTTCTAGCCCACGGTTCGCGGGATACGCGGAGCTCCCGGGCGTACGCCTCTGGTACACGGACAGTGGAGGTAGCGGCGTGCCGGTCGTACTGCTCCACGCGAACACAGGTAATGCGGACAGCTGGCAGTACAACATTCCGGGCTTTGTCGAGGCGGGATATCGGGTCGTGACCTTCGATCGGCGCGGATGGGGCCGCAGTACTGCCAATCCGGACACTGGCCCTCAGCCCAGCACCATCGCAGATGATCTGCACGCCCTGGTGGAATCCCTGAAACTCGACCGATTCCATCTCGTCGGTGTGGCGGGCGGCGGGTTCGCGGCCTATGACTACATTCTCTGGCATCCGGAGCGGGTTCGCAGTCTGGTCATCGCCGCCAGCGGCGGCGCCATCATCGACGAAGAACTGCGGCAGCTCCGGCAAAAGACAGCGCTTCCTGGGTTTTCGAGCTGGCCCCCGGAGTTTCGCGAAGTGAGCATGGGGTACATGGCGACCAACCCCGAGGGTCTGAAACGCTGGTTAGAGATTCATCACAACTCGCGACAGAAGGGTGCGCCGGTGCAGTCCCAACGCACTAAGATCACGTTCGAGAAGCTCGCGACGATTCGCGTGCCGACGCTGTTGATGCCCGGAGATCAAGACCTGCAGACACCGCCCTGGGTCATGCGGCGGCAGCTCGCCCATATCCCCGGCGCCAAGTTCATCGTGCTGCCCGAGGCCGCTCACTCGATCAACTGGGAGCAGCCCGATGCCTTCAACCGCAACGTCCTGGAGTTCATACGCGCGCATTAGTCAACAGCGGCATAACCAGTGGGTTTACTTTGCCGGAGGGCAACGTTAACTTAGGAATGATTCCCCAGGTGATCGGCACATCCGTTGTTGGCATTCGCACTCTATGACCATGACACCTCACCTCAGAAAGTTCGCGCTCACCGCGCATATCACTTTCTCGGTCGGCTGGCTCGGCGCGGTCGTTGCTTACCTAGCTCTCGCCATCGCCGGTCTGACCAGCCACGATGTTTCGACGATGCGTGCCGCCTATATCTCGATGGAGTTAATCGGCTGGTTCGTCATCGTCCCATTCAGCCTCGCTGCACTGCTAACCGGGCTCGCCCAGTCACTGGGCACCCAGTGGGGCTTGTTTCGGCACTATTGGATCCTGGTGAAGTTTCTGCTGACCACCGGTGCTACCATTGTGTTGTTGCGGCATTTGCAAGGCAGTGAGCCGCATGTCAGGCGTAGCGGCAGAGACAATATTGTCGAGTGCCGATTTTCGCGCGCTGCGGATTCAACTTGTGGTCCACGCTGCGGGCGGCCTGCTGGTGTTGCTCGCGGCCACGACGCTGTCGGTGTACAAGCCGTGGGGCATGACCCCGTACGGGCGGCGTAAGCAGCGCGAGCGGCGTAAAGTGTCGCAGGCTGACTTGCTCTCCTATGCCGATTCAAGGGTGGAGATCGACCAGGGATCCATCATCAGCGCACCACGCTGGTTGTACGTGGTCGGGATCCACGCCATCGGCCTGGCCCTGCTGTTTGTTGTCCTGCACCTCACTGGCGTTGCGCCGCAGAGCCATTGAGCATCTCATGAAGCCGCACGACGAATTGTCAGTGGTTTTTTGCGCGCTCTCGCTTCGATTTGACAGGTAGCAACATAAGTGTAATGAGTTCAGCCAAGAGCGAAGTTATCATCACAGGAGGGCCGATTGATGGAAAAGGAAACAGCGTCGACGACGAAGAGCGATCCGATTATCATCGAGCAGGCGGGAATGCGCATGACCGTCGCTCACCGACAAGGCCTCGGCGGCAGCGATGAAGGGCTGACGTTCGACATCACGACCGCCGGCCCGGAGGAGGAGAGAAAAAGAATTCTGCGCTTCGATTGCTTTTACAAAAACCCTCATTATCACGTGGGCGCCTCCGGCGGCGAACATGCGGCTCACAAAATGAAAGAGGAGGGCGTGGAAGACCCCGTCCGCTGGACTTTGGAACAGCTCAAGACTCGGTTTTCGTCAATGGTCAAACAAGCCGGATACGAGGAAATCGCCGAGAGGATCGACCAGCAAGCGATTGCCGATCATCTCACCCGGTTAGAGCCGGAAATACTCGCCAAATACTAATCGCCGTTGGGCTCCAGCGGCGCAACCGGAAAACGATCGATCATTGTTTCAAAGGCTTATCGGCTTAAGCCCAACAGAGTGCTGTGAAGAAAAATCGTAAGGCGCAGCGCGGAGCCGGCGACCTGTACCCACCCTAAGGTGTTGTCAATCGGATTGCACTCCCGTGCGTCGGGGTGTCCATGGCGAGCGATGGCCGTGGCTCGATTCATCGAATATGCGAAAGGCTTTTCCAAGGTTTGGTTCGCCGGCCGGGATGAGATCGCCCGCTGGTGGCTCGAGCGATGCCCGCCGAGGTGAAAAAAACTCACAAAGCTCACGAGGCGAATCAAAGAAAGGGGAATGAAGGATGCGAATCATGTTCCTCAGCCATCTGCCCGAGAACCCCAATGCTAAAGGGAGATATGTCAGGATCCAAGCCCAACTCGACGGTTACGCCTCCGCGGGTACTCAAGTCGAGTTATGCTTTCCGGACGATTACCCGGGAGCGAAGCTTTCTTTGAATCTCGGCGCGCGAAACGAAGTCCCCGGAATTTACCACGTGCTGCAAACGCCGGCGATTATTCGAAAGATCGTTTGGGCCGAGAATAACGGTTACGATGCCGTTGTTCAGAGCAATACATTTGACCCGGGCGTGGAAGCGGCTCGTCAGACGGTGCGCATCCCCGTCATTGGCGTATTTCGCACGGCACTTCACGCGGCCTCGGTTCTCTCCAACTCTATCGCGATCATTGTGCCTCTCGAAGAGCACATCGCATACGCATGGCAGATTGTTTACTCCTACGGCATGCAGGGGTTTGTTAAAGATATTGCGGCAATCGGCCTGTATGATGAAACCGCAGAGAAGCGAATAGACGCCATATTTGCCCGTGCCACCGAGGTCATGCGCGCCACCATCAAAACGAGCGGCGCGGGGTGCATCATTCCGCTCGGCGGCGCGGTTATTCCAACCCTTGTTTCTCCCATGGACCTAGAACGAGAAGTGGGCGTGCCAGTCCTGAACACGAAAGCCATCGGTATTCAATTTGCCGAGATGTGCGTCCGGCTGGGAATGACCCAAAGCGCTTTGAATTATCCCCTCGCGAAACTTCGTTACGAAGATTTCACCGCCTTCGCCAAATGAGAGAAAATCTCATCGTGCGGAACCGTTCCCAGTAAAGCCCGCCTCCAGCTAGACCAGGGAGGGACGGAGACGGCGCCACGGCGTTGCTTGCTCATAGGCATGCGCGATGCGCAGGATCGTTGCTTCGTCAAAGACTTTGCCGGCGATTTGCATGGCGAGTGGCAGGCCCATCCGATCAAATCCGGTGCGGATGGAAATCGCCGGGTTGCCGGTTACGTTGAAGACCGCGGTCAGGTTTGGCCGTTGAAAAAAATGGGTCGGTTCGTCCGTGCCGACTTTCGGCGCCGGACCGTAGGTGCAAAGCGTTACCATAGCGTCATAGCCCGTAAATAGCGTCCGCATCTCAGCGACCAATTTGGCGCGCTGACGTTGAGCCTGGATGTAGTCGACCGCCCGGATGAGCCCGCCGGGGACGGCGCGAAAGCGCAGGTTGGCACCGTAATCTTGAAATCTTTCGAGCAGGTCCTTTTCGTGGACGGCAAAAAATTCCGCCTCGGAAATAATCACCTTACAGTCGTCGTAATCTTCCAGTTCTCGGAGTTTCACTTCCTCGAGCAGCGCGCCCAGTTTCGTAAGTTCTTGTAACGCGGCTTCGAATGCGCGCCGCGTTTCGTCTTCGGGAGGCAAGCGCGATTCATAAAAATGGCGGATAACACCGATCCGCATTCCGTGAATTCCCATGTTCAGAGCGGTGGTATAATCGGGTACAGGAAGATTGGCACTGCCGGGATCGTCCCGGTCATAGCCGGCAATCGCCTGAAGCATGATCGCGCAGTCCTCAGCAGTCCAAGCCATCGGCCCGCAGTGATCGAGGGAGAAAGAGTAAGGGATCACACCTTTTCGGCTGACCCTTCCATAGGTCGGCATGAGCCCGGCGATGCCGCAGAAAGAAGCCGGGTTGCGAATAGATCCGCCGGTGTCCGTCCCCAGTGCTCCCATCACCAATCCAGCGGCCACAGCGGCCGCCGAGCCCGTGCTCGAACCGCCGGTAAATCCATGCTCCGGGTTCCACGGGTTCCGTACCGGCGGCCAAGCCTGGTCCGGAGAAGGGCTGCCATGAGCAAACTCTAAACAACCGAGCTTACCCAAAAAGACTGCGCCGGAATCTTTAAGGCGGCTCACGGCTGTCGCGTCCTCGGCGGGAATATAATCAATGAGAACCTTCGAATGGGCTGTAGTTCGTATGCCAGCAGTTTCGATTAGATCTTTCAAACCGATCGGTATGCCATGCATCGGGCCGCGATACCGGTTCGAGGCAATTTCTCTCTCGGCTGCCTTGGCTTGGCGCAGCGCTTCTTCGCGAGTCACTAAGACGAAACTATGAATCCGAGAGTCGATTGCTTCGATGCGCTCAAGGAAAGCGTTGGTTAATTCCACCGGCGACAATTGTTGCGATTTCAAGAGCGGCCCGGTTTCAGCGATGGATAGGTAGCAGAGTTCGCCAGTCATGGATTCTATCTCCGAACAGGAAAGACACTGGCCGGCTCGTCGGCGCGTTTAAGATCCCTTCGCAGCCGGCGCGCCGCTGCCTCAAGTCTTGCGACCACGGCGCAACACCTCTCCAACTGCTCGGGCGGGAGCGTGAGACCCGCACGCTTTAGCATCAGGGTGACTTCCTCCTCGGATGGTTGATGGGTGTCATCTGCCATGGTTCATCTCCTTAGGGGATTTATTGCTTGTGACTCATTTTGGCGACTGTTGAGGGCATAAAGAAAGATTTGGACCTGCCGCTTAACCGGCAAAACCGGAGTCGAAGCCCTCGGGCATCTCCAGATCAGGATGGTCCTTGAAGTAACCGAGCCAGATTTCCCGGCTCACGCGATCCGCCTCACGAATGACCTCTTCCTCGTCCATCGCCAGCACTTTGCCATCTCGCAGCAGCCAGCGTCCGTCGACCATGACCGATTCCACGTCGTGAGCCTGCCCTTGGTACACGAAAACGGCAACGGGGCGTAACGTCGGGACCAGATGAGCGTGTCGTGTGCTTACGACGATCAAGTCCGCCTTGCTGCCAACCTGCAAGAATCCGCAGCCTTTTAAGTTCAAGGCACGGTAGCCGTTAACCGTCCCCCAAAGCATCGCGTCCTCGGGTCTCGGGCGATCACCCTCTTTCAGACGCAACCGCTCGATCAGCACCGCGCTGCGCAACACCTGCACCATGTCCTCGGTAAATTCGTCGGTGCCCAGTGCGATCCTGCAGCCAGAGGTCTCCAAGTCCGTAATGCGCGGACTGTTCCCCGAACGCGCCGCGACCACCGGATTGAAGCTGACTGAAGCTCCCGAAGCCCCGAGAATTTTTTCTTCTTCCGGCGTCATGCACCGGCAGTGAGCAGCAACGAGCCGTTCATTGAGAAATCCATGGCGAGCCAAGTATTCCGTGGGAAGCGTTCCGTAGCTGGTCTTGATCACCTCTACTTCGCCCCAATACTGATTCAGGTGGATGGTGGCGATGGTGTCGAGTTTTTCCCGCAAATCGCGCAACCTTTGCAAGAGCGCCGGGGAAACCATGTCCGGAGCGTGGGCCGCGACCGCGACGGTGATGCGGCCGTCTGCCGCGCCGTGCCACTTGGCGTGAAGATCAAAAATCCGCTGTAAGCCCTTGTCGGCGAGTTCCGGATCGGCTTCGAAGACGCCTGGCTCGCCGACACGAACTCCCTTGGCTCGGTCCGATACTTGTTCGGCCAAGACAAGACGGAGTCCGGTTGCGACGATGGTTTCAGCGTAGTCCTCGATGTTGTTCGTGATATCCATGGCAGCGGTGGTGCCGCTGCGCAGAGCCTCGAGCACGCCAAGGCGAGCCATGGCCGCGCGTTGTTCCGGGTTCAGCGGTGGAAATGGAACCCGCCCTTTGCGAGTGAAAGGAGGCCGGTTAGGGGCGTTTTGATCTTCGAAGATCCCACGCGCAAGGATTCTAACAAAGTGCGTGTGACAGTTGGCGAAACCAGGCATGACCAGCTTGCCTCGCCCATCGACGCCCTCTGCGTTCGGAAAACGCAACATGACCTCGTCGCTCGGACCAATGGCCGTGATCAGGTCGTTCTCGATGGCAATAGCGGCATTGAGGTGAATGGACGGGTCCCGATCTCCAGTCACGATGGTGGTGTGATGAATGACGGTGGTCATAGAGGTCTCATCTCGACGATTTGAGGCGGGAGCAATCAACGCACGTTGAAAATCTCTTGATAAAGTCTTATGACCTCGGAGAAATTTTCATACTCTCCCGGGTTTTCCACGATCCGCTTGTATCCCCCGAATAGTCGGGCTGGCTGAGGCTTCACATCTTCACGGACCGGTATCCGGCTGAGGCCAACCAGCTGTTTTTGTCCCTCTTCTGAAAGCACGAAGTCTATGAAAAGTTTGGCCGCGTTGGGGTGAGCAGACTTGGCTCCAAGCAACAAAGGATTGATCTGCACCGAAACCGGCTCCAGAGGAACCCAATCAATGGGCGCACCCTCGGAAGTCGCCCGCTGAATAATCGGCGCGAAGGAAATAATTAGCGGGAATTCTCCGGCCGCGGTGAGCTGGACTCTGTTGGTGTCACCGCGCATGACGGATGGCTCCTGGGCGGCAAGTTTCTTGAAGTAAGCAATGGCCTTGTCTTTACCCCAGGCGGTGATGAGACCCGCAAGCAGGTTATAGGATGTATTATCAACGGATATCTTTTGCCCTTTCCATTTGGGGCTGAGCAGCTCCTCATAGGTTTTGGGCACCTCTTCATTCTTGACCCATTTGGTGTTGTACCCCAAGGTGTAAGGGTTGACGTAGTACCCAGTCCAATAGCCGTTCTTATCGAAAAGATCCGCGGGAATTTTCTTGGTCTCGGGAGAGCGATAAGAGGCCAGGAGCTTTCTCTTCATCAAGGGAAGAAACATGTCCCCTCTCGTAAGGATCACATCCCATAGGTGCTTGCCGGCGCGATCCTCAGTGAAAATTTTGTTGAGCATCGCGTCACCGCCGGTGCGAAAAAGATCCATCTCAATGAAAGGATATTTCTTTTGAAAAGCATCCACGACCTGCTTGCTCTGGCTTAGAGTCATCGTCGTCCAATGAACTAAACGTTTTTCCTTTTTTGCGCCATCAATCAGCGTTGAATCCAGGCCTCCCTGCGGCCAGCCGGCAACGGGGAACAAGCCTGAAAAGAAAATGACCAGAAAGCATCGTGCCAACGTCTTCATCAAGTTTCTCCCGACCTTATTCGGGTCTTTTTGCTAGCCCGCCGACCGCCGCCGAAATTCCCGTGGATAGCGAAGGAAAAAAATTGATATTGCCGTTGATGAGCGCCCGCGGTTGGATGCCCGTGTGCATTTGTAAATCTTAGCGAAGAGCGGTGTTGGCGGTCAAGTATTTTAGAGATCCAGGCGACACTCAGCTCTTTATAGTCAGTCAGGGACGTGCGGCTTTGCTGGTGGCGGCGCATTTCAGGCTTGACAGACGCGACGATCACGTTCGAGAAACTCGCGACGATTCGCGTGCCGACGTTGGTGATGCTCGGTTGTCAGTGTTTTTTGCGCGCTCTCGCTTCGATTTGACAGGTAGCAACATAAGTGTAATGAGTTCAGCCAAGAGCGAAGTTATCATCACAGGAGGGCCGATTGATGGAAAAAGAAACAGCGTCGACGACGAAGGGCGATCCGATTATCATCGAGCAGGCGGGAATGCGCATGACCGTCGCTCACCGACAAGGCCTCGGCGGCACCGATGAAGGGCTGACGTTCGACATCACGACCGCCGGCCCGGAGGAGGAGGGAAAAAGAATTCTGCGCTTCGATTGCTTTTACAAAAACCCTCATTATCACGTGGGCGCCTCCGGCGGCGAACATGCGGCTCACAAAATGAAAGAGGAGGGCGTGGAAGACCCCGTCCGCTGGACTTTGGAACAGCTCAAGACTCGGTTTTCGTCAATGGTCAAACAAGCGGGATACGAGGAAATCGCCGAGAGGATCGACCAGCAAGCGATTGCCGATCATCTCACCCGGTTAGAGCCGGAAATACTCGCCAAATACTAATCGCTGTTGGGCTGCAGCCGTGAGTCGGCACAGATTCGTCAGGCGTTGTCCATGTTGCTGCTTCGTTGAGAATTTCGTCTGACAAGAATCAGCAGATGCTCGAAGTCGTAGAACAAACAGATTGTCGGGTCCCAAAACGCCGGCTGGGATCTGTTGACTGAAGCATCCTCCGTTAGAGGCCTGTATGCCGTTCACCATCTTTAAACGGAAGAGTCTCAGCACACGGTACCTCGACGCTGGGACCAAAATGGGCCAAAGGGCGGCGCGACTGACCGCCTTCAGTTCTATCGATGTCAGCGCGGCGGCGCAAAGGATTGGAAACGCATGTGGAATATTGCGGAAGCCCCAGCAGTACGCAGCGTATGCGGACGTCGCAGCCATGCTTCTTGGCGAGTTCGAGCCCGTTATCGCGTACTTCGTGATGGTTGAGATAAATGAACAGTTCGCTCGGCCGCTTGGCTACGCACCAATCGGGCAGATTATCCTCGCCATAGAGCATATCGATGACTCGCCGGGTGGAACGAATGTCGACACTGAATGGGTGCGCGCAAATCCTAGCGCAATGGCGGGCCTGAACAGATCACCCGAGCGGACGGTGAAGGCGGCAGAGATGCTTGCTTGTGCGCTCTGGAATTTTCCTGACATCGACACAGCGCGGAAAGCTTTTTCCGTCTACAGCGTGACCACCGTGAAAGAGCAAGTGAGAGAACGGCTTCGCTCACGTGATGAGGATGTAGCCAACTACATTACAACCTGAATGGGCTCGCCTTGCACGCCGGTCGTGCAGTTGGCGACGCTCAAGCCGTGATAACAGAAACCACTTTTAAGGGAGGCTTCCGTGATTGGACCTAAACACTCGCTGGTCATTG
>CAWJBB010000067.1:0-72109 GCA_963840855.1 uncultured delta proteobacterium | reverse complement strand
AGAATAGATCGAGGCCGCGGCGATTACCCAGCGCAATCGCAACAGTGACCAACACCAGAGAGATTAAGCCGACATAGCCTCCGTTGAGCTCATTGAAATTCCCGACTCCAAGGAAGACGCCCAGAGGGAGATCGCCTCGAAGGTGGCTGCCAAAGCAGTAAGGGCAGACCAAGGCGAGCATCGCTAGAAACCGAGGTCGTGGAAGGGACCAAAGCGGCAATGCCTGATCAAGCCGTCCTCGTAAGTTCGCGCTTTCTAGGATATAAGCCCCTAGAGGCATGAGCTGGACTGCCGCCCCCGCAGTTCCAAGAAGCAACGCTCCCGCGAAGATAGCGAGACGGTGCACTACCCGGTACCAATTCCGTTCCCGCTTAAACGCCATAGCTGCCCGCCAACATGCATAGAACGAGATCGCTGACAGCATGTGCAATGAGGTCTCGGGATGGCCGCCGAGAAACTGAATGCAGACGACGGCCGCAAGAGCGACCATTCGGGGCGCCGTCGGTCGCCGCGCGATCGCCTCTGTGCCGAGAAAGAGGGCGGGGAGCCAAATGGCAACGTTAACGACTGGATAGAGCAGCCATACGATCTGGAATCCGGAAAAGGAAAACCCCAATCCAGCTATGGATGCTCCGAGAACACGGAGGCCGATCACGCGTGCGAACAAGTAAGCTGAGAGGCCAGCGATAAAGAGCCGAGCCATTGCTCCGAGTAGCGTCCCCACGGCATCTGGAAGGATCAGGAAGAGTAAGTTCAATGGGAATAAAACTGCTGATTGGCCATTGGCCAAAAAAGGTGCGCCCGCATAGTTATACGGATCCCACAGAGGAATTTGACCGTCTTTTAGGGATGAAATCGCCAGTGACCGCCATGGTCGCATTTGGAACACGTAGTCAGAAAGGAGAGCGTTGGCCGGTTCGAAATCAGGGGGGGCAGACTGACGCCAGGGTTCGGATTTCAACAGGAGGTCAGCAGGCGACAGAATCTCCGATCGGAAAATCGGTGTGCTAAAAAAGAGGAAAAGAAGAACCGCTAGAAACGCGCTAACCCAACCTACTTCTCGGACCGTTGGCAGGCCGGGTTCAGTGCTCATTTCTTCGTTAGGATGCATCGCTTAATATCCGGTACGGTCATGCCAGGTTCCCGCTTAGTGGACTTGGAGCTCTTGATTCGCCCGCAGGAGGGAGGAATATGAAACGAACAGGCGAGCACATTTCGCATCCTTCCGTCGGGCACGTCTTCCGCGGTTTTTACTTCCGATGCCGACGCACTGTCAAATGGTAAATTCCTATAATGGACTGCGACCCCAGAAACCGCCGGAGAAGTGATCATGCGCTCAAGGATGCGCGAAGAGATATGTGGGTTGCTACCCGAAGATTGATCGAAAAGTCCGGTGTGCTTGGAAACGTGGGATACCTGAGGTCAGGTCGGAGTGAGATCGTGCGTTCAAATGGATCTATGGAGGTCATTTTTTAACCGACAACCAATAATTTTCAAAATAGCGTGACGAAAGGGATCAAGTCCGCCTTAGCCAGGAGGTATGACGTTGTATATATGAGCTTAACTGGATTCAAAAAAATGTTTGACAGCTACCAGCACCCCTTTTAGAGTGGCGGACGCAGGCGCCCTCGCGTTAAACGAAGGATAAAAAAGTTTCCCGATCGGGGTCCGGCAGACATTTGTTTAGCGAGGTTTTTGGCAAGAACGGAATATGGTTCTGAACGCACTCTTGGTTATTTATGTCCTGCTTTTTGGCGGCGGCGTTGGTTTGGCCGCGGAGGCAAGGCCCGCCTGGAGGATCGAATGGGAAAAAACGGTTGTGGCGGCCGAAAAAGAAGGCCTTGTTAGCATTTATATCTTTGACGCCGGACCGCTCACCGAAGAGACGGTCCAAGCATTTGAGCGGGCCTATCCGAAAATCAAGGTCAATCAGCTGCGCGGCCGGGGCAACGATTTGGGACCGCGCATCGTGGCCGAGCGGCGCGCGGGTAAATATCTCGTCGATATCTTCGCCGGCGGCAAGGGCACTGCGTTCGCGACGCTTTACGTCGGCAAGGTGTTGGACCCCATCAAGCCGCTTTTGGTCCTGCCTGAAGTTTTGGACGAAACGAAGTGGTGGCGCGGAGAACACAAATACGTCGATCCCGAAAACAAATATGTCTACGCCTATATTGGCAATGCCGGCAGAGTCGATATCAATTACAACGCCAACGCCGTCAACCCGCGGGAATTTAGTTCCTACTGGGACCTCATTCAGCCCAGGTGGAAGGGCAAGATCGTAGCAGCGGATCCACGGATGCGCGGCATGGACAATCCTGTGCTATTTTTCTATTACCATGCCAAGCTCGGACCTGAGTTCATAAGAAAACTCTACGGCGAGTCGGATGTTACGATAGCGCGAGACTATCGCCAACCCGTCGACTGGCTGGCGGCGGGGAAGTTCTCACTCTGCATTCCCTGCGTTTCGGATGAAATGGACAGGGCCATGCAGCAAGGCCTACCGGTGGGTCAGATTCCGCGTTTGAAAGAAGGCGGCACATTGAGTTCTTCGGGAGGCACGCTGAGTCTGCTCCAGAACGCGCCTCATCCCAATGCGGCGAAGGTTTTCGTTAACTGGCTTTTATCCCGCGAAGGGCAAATGCAGGTCCAGAAAGGCCGAAAGGGACGCACTCGCACGGGATCGAACTCCCTCAGAGTCGACATTCCCAAAAACGACGTGCCTGAAGAATCGCAGAGAAAGGACGGCGTGGACTATTTCGACGGCGACGATGATAAGTTTTCCGATCGCCGGCCGGCGGACAAGTTGTTTAACGAGATATTCGGCAGATCGAGCAAATAGAATTGCCTGGAATCGGGAGCACGATATTCTGCATCGGTTGAACCCGCTCAAAAGTTGACAGAGTAGAGCGATCTCGACTAGTTTCCGGGCAATGCCGGTGAGGAGTAAGATTTTAGGAGGCAGCAGTGAGGAGACGAGACCCATGAGGCGACGGCGGTTCGATATTGTAATTGGCTCGTTGATGGTTGCGCATGCTCTATTGTCAAATGTCGCAGCGCAGGATAGGCCGCTGAAGAAGATCCATTGGGGCGTGTCCACTTTGTCGCCCACCTTGTGGATCCCGTACGTCGCCAAGGAGGCGAAGCTCTTCGAAAAGAACGGGCTTGATGTCGAGCTGGTTTTACTTCGAGGGTCGGGCCAAACCTCGCAGGCGATGGTGGCCGGCAGCCTGTTTGCCTCGTCTGTCGCCCTGCCCGCCGTGATGCTGGCCGATCTCAACGGCGCCGATCTGGTGAATGTGGCGCACGGGATTGGCGTGCAGGCCAGTAAGCTCATGGTGAAACCGGAAATTCGCAAGGTAGAAGATCTCAAAGGGAAAAAAATCGGCATATCGAGCCTGGGCTCGGCCGGTGATCTGTTATTCGGCTACGTGCTGCGCAAGTACGGTATCGATACAAGCCGAGAGATTCTTTGGTTAGCCGTCGGTAACACCGGCGAACGCCTCCAAGCGTTGACCTCAGGCGCGGTGGACGCCGCGGACCTCACCTATCCCGCCGACGCGCAGGCGGAGCGCAAGGGGTTTCGCGTTTTGCTGGACGCCAAAAAGGAAATCGTTTATCCGACGGCGTCCGTAGTCACGCGGCGCAAAACGATCCGGGAAGACCGCGACACGGTAATGCGCGTCGTGCGCTCCTACGTCGAAGGCATCGCTTTTTTGAAGCAGAATAAAGAGTTCAGCAAGAAGGTCCTAGCCAAATACTTTAGGACCAGCGATCCGGAGTACTTGGAAGGCGCTTACGCTATATTCAAGGAAGATTTTATTGCCGCGCCGTATCCAATCACAAAGGGACTGGAAGCCATCTACGAAATCGCCGCGTTCAGGAGACCCGAGATCCACAATCACAAGCCCGAAGAGTTTGTTGACACGAGCTTTGTTGCCGAGTTGGACAAGAGCGGGTTTATCAAGAGACTGTACGAAGGCAAGTAGGCAAGAAGGAACGAAGAATATTTACCCGCAAAGAACGCAAAGAAGAGGGGACTCACCACGAAGGCACGAAGGACACGAAGGGTTCGGATATTTATACTCTTAAACTTCGTGACTCTTTTGAAATACGGGGTGTGAGGATGGGCTTTAGAATTGTAGCCTGGATGGAGCGAAGCGGAATCCAGGAAGGTGACATGGGGCGTGGCAGAGGCAACGGCGTGCGTGAATGAAGAAACCCGGATTACGCTTTGCTCCATCCGGGCTACGAAGAGGAATCCTCCGTTTTCATGATCTGTAGGCGAGCGTAAGATCATGAATCACTTCGTGGTGAGTATTTTTCTCTTTGGCTCAATTTCGGTTGCGGCTTCGCCGCGCTAGCGCTCATTGTGGTTAAATCTCTCCCGACCAGCGAGTAAAAGGGTTAGCCACCTTTGCGGCTGATTTCCTTGAGCAGCTTCTCCCAGCGCTCGATGTCCTTTTCAAATTTTTCAGAAGTCGAGCCATGTTCCGGGCGCCAGCGTGTGAAGCCAAGGTTCTTCGACGCGCTGCCGTATTCGTATTTTCCCAAAACCGCTTGGCCTTCCGGTCCCAAGAGGTAGTCCGCCAGCAGCAAAGCGGCGTTCGGATGAGGCGGTTGGACGGAGATGGCCGCGCCGCCGACGTTGGTCGGCACGATGTCCATCGGCACCCAATCCACCGGTGCGCCCTTGGCAATGGCGTTCAAGGTGTGATTGCGAAAGATCACCGGCGAGGCAAGGAGTTCACCGGCCGCGATCAGGTCCAGGAGAGCCGGCGGGATGATCGTGTGCAGGGATATCTCTTGCGCCTTGAGTTTTTTGACCAGCTCCATGCCTCTGGTTTTGATAATTGCGCCGATGACTTTGTAAGCTGGATCGCTGATGGACACGCCCATGCGACCTTTGAGCTCGGGATGCAAGAGACCTTCATAATTTTTCGGTATGGCATTTTTAGAAAGTAGTTTCTTGTTGTAGGCAAAACCGATGTAAGACTCACGGGCGATGCCCCAGTAGTACAAGCCGCGCTCGCCCTTTGCCTTGGCATCTTCCGGGTAGGATGCAAAATGCGGCGAATGATAAGGCCGGATGAGAAAGACGTCCCGCATCAGCATCAAGTTGCCTTCGGTGGTTTCCACCGCGTCCACTATGTATTTTTTGGCCTTGGCTTCTTCCATCATGCGAACGGTCATATCGGAACCCGAGACGCGGTAGGCTTCGAGCTTGACGCCGGGATATTTTCCTTCGAAGGCTTTGACCATGCCTTTGTATGACTCGCCGGCCAGAGAAGTGTACCAGGTCACTTTGCCTTCGCTCTTCGCGCCGGCGTAGAGGACCTGCTCGCGGTCCTTGCCGTTGTAAGTAACCAGTTCGGAAATAGTCAGCTGTTTTGGCGCCTGCGCGAAAGTCTCCTCGGGTAGTAGGACCGATAGGACAAACAGGACAAATACTACGAACTTCATTGCCGGAGGTCTCCTCTAGCGGTTTTCAACGACGGGTGATTTCCTTCGCCAACTTTTCCCATTTGTCGCTGTCCTTCTCGAATTGTTCGAGGGAGCGGCCAAAGCCGGGGTGCCAGCGCTTGAACGGCCACTCGTTCGACGGATGGCCATACTGGTATTTTTCCAGGACCATGCGGCCATTTGGGCTCAGAAGGTAGTCGATAAAGAGAGCGGCGGCGTGCGGATGCGGCGGTTGGGCCGCGAGCCCGACGCAGCCGGAATTCGTCGGCACAAGCTCCATCGGTACCCAGCCCACGGACGAGCCACGCTCCGCCGAGACCATGGCGTGGTTGCGATAAATGTGCAGCGAGGCGCCGATTTCGCCCGAGGCCATGAGATCGACGAGCGCCGCGCTGCTGACGGTATAGACTCTGATTTCCTGCGCTTTGAGTTTTTTTACGAAGGCTTCGCCTTTGATCTTGATCATCGCCCCGATCATGCGCGCGGAGCTTTCGTTGAGAGTAATGCCCATCTTGCCTTTGAGTTGTGGGTGAAGCAGGCCATCGAAGCCTTTCGGCACCGCAATGGGTGAAACTTGTTCCTTGTTGTAGCCGAAGCCCATATACGACTCGCGAAAGATGGCCCAGAAGGTAAGCCCGTTGTCGGCTTTTTCCTTGGCTTCGGCGGGATAGGTAGCGAGGGCGGGTGAATTGTAGGGCCGGGTGAGATGGTTCGCCCGCGACACCATCATGAAATCATAGGTGGTTTCCAACGCGTCGAAGATCGGACGGCGTGCTTTCACTTCTTCTGCCATGCGCACTACCAGTTCGCTGCCGCCGGCGCGGTAGGTTTCCACGCGGACGCCGGGATATTTGTTTTCAAACGCGCGCGCCATGGCTTTGTACGAATCGCCGGCAAGCGACGTGTACCAGGTGACCGTCCCTTCGTTTTTCGCTCCAGCGTAAAGCAGCTGCTCACGATCGGCGCCGGTGTAGGTTGCGATTTCGCTGACCGTGGCCGGCTTGCGCGTTTGCGCCGCCGCTTCACTCGCAAAAGCGAGGAGTATCATGGCAAGTAGATGGAGGTGCATTTATCTTCCGCTACGCACCAGAGGTGCAGTCTGGAGTCTCGCGTCTCGGGTCCAGAGTTAAATCCGAAAGCGTAAATCCGAGACAGTAGCAAGTTGCTGAAAAAACTCTCTCGGAGTCCTTCGACGGGGCTCTGCCCTGAGTTTATCGAAGGGACGAACGGAGAGGGTTTGATATCATTGATGATTCTCCGTTCATGCTGAGATTCTCGAAGCATTCCGAACCGTTTTTCAGCAACCTGCTAGACCATGCGTCTCGATTACTTGTTCACCTCCTCGATATACTGCCGAATGAAATTCACAATTTCCGGCGGTGTTTGCGACACCCGCTGGAACATTCGTTCTCCTTGTTCACCGACTTCGAAGCGCGGGTGAAAGCGCATGGTTTTCATTGCTTCAGCATTGAAATCGGCATCTTTCGAGAGCGAAACAATCGCTTGTCTCAGCGTCGCGATCGCCTCAGCAGGTGCGTTGGGAGGCAGCAAAATGAGTCGCTGCATGTTGGTGCTAGACATGTTCGCCGCCTTGAGGGCTTCGTATTTGATCCCTGAGGGCGCCTTGCCTAAGACCTTTTTGTAATAGTGCGCGAAGGGCAAGAGCTCTGGCACGTCCGGGCTGGTCATCGCCTCTCCGTCCGGCGCGATTATTTCCGTATAGTAGAGCGGTGTCACTTGACCGGTTTTTACCATTTGAGGCTCAACGGCTACCCGGTAAGCTGGCAGGCTTTCGTCGTGATATTGAGCTTCGTTCCTTTGAACAGCGAGGCGCGCCGTTGAGCTGGAACTGTAACCGGTCACATAATCGTATTTGAGTCCCAGCAAATCGAACATGAGCCGAAAGCGCACGTCCTTAGAGCTACTCGCACCCAGCCCCGCGGCCCTAAATCGCTCCGCTTTCACAAAGTCTTCTGGTTTCTTAATCCCAGGCGCCAGGTCCGACCGGACATAACATATTGTGACGCCGTGTACCCCTGTAACGAATCCGAATTTTCCCAACTCTACGCGCAAGCCCGGGTCTTTGACCTGGTGGTGAAAGAGGGTTCCCGTAAAGTAACCGGCAGTAAGCGCATCCGGCTTGGCAACTTCTCCTAAAAAGTTGACTCCTATGATTCCCGCGCCTCCGCCCATATTTTGGACGACCACGCTCGGATTTCCTGGGATATGCCTGCCGAGGTGCTTCGCGAAAACTCTGCCTTCAATATCGGTTGGACCACCGGCAGCGAAGTTAATTATGAACGTCAGAGTTTTACCTTGGTAAAAGGGCGCCTTTTCCGCGGCGCATACAGCAGTTGTGACCGCTGCGAAAGAGAATAATCCAAGAAACAAGACGAATCGGTTCAAGCCACTGGATTTCACGATTTGCTCCTTTCGTGCTTGTTCATATCTCAGACCGAAAATCTTGCGGAACTTGCGGCCGTGCTGGTCAAGATTTGCTTAGACTTCCTTGGGAACGCCTTGAAGATAGTCTCACGACCCGAATTCTTGATGAACCCAGGACTCTAGACCGGAGACTCTAGACCGTCTTATCCGCGCGGATACAGCGCGTCCATCATCAAACGCTTATGATGTCCCGGGCGTGCCGAGGTACTGATAGAGTGTATGGGCTAAAACGCTGTGCGCCATCATCGGATGACTATAATCCGTTCCAGGCCCCGCCCAGACCATATGCGCGTAATTCGTCCCGTGATAGTAGCCGTCGCTGGCGGTTGCTTTGGCCTCGTGCACCCCGGCCCGCGCGTCCATGCCGCTGTCGATACGCCAGATGGCTTCGTAAGTCGCCCAGCGCGCCTGATCAAGATGAATCGAAATTTCGACGCAGTGGTCCTGCACGCGTTGGAAGCGGCCGATGGGCTGGCCGAAGACGATGCGGGTGCGCGTGTATTCGCAGGTGATGTCGAAAACTTCCTGGGTCGCGCCCACTTGGTAGGCGGAAAGGATCGGCAGCGCTTTTTCTAACGCGGCTTCGAGGGTAGCCCAGCTCGCTCCGCTCGAGCCCAGCAGATTGTTCGACGAAACGGCCACTCTGTCAAAGCGCACTTCGGCTACAGAAACAAAGAACCCGATGTGCGGCGTGATCGTGATTCCGGGGCTGTTGGCGTCGACGATCAAGAAGACGACTTTGCCTTCTTCCGTCCTTGCGGCGCATAGGAAACTGGTGGCCGCTTCGGCGTCGAAGACAAAGCGCTTGCTGCCGCTCATGATGTAGCCATTGGGCGTCTTGCTCAGGCGCGTCTCCACCGCTTCCGGTCCCCAGTACGCGGCTTTGTCCGTGATCGCCGGAACGACGATCGATGCGCCATTGCAAAGGGGCGGCAACCAAGCTTTTTTTTGCGCGTCCGTGCAGGCTTCAAAAATCAGCTGTGCGCTGAGAATGCCCGAGGTGAAAAGCGGCCCCGGCACGGGGCCATGTCCGAGTTCTTCGAAAACGACGGCGCAGTCCATTGTTGAGACGCCCGAGCCGCCATACTCTTCCGGCAACATCATGCCGAGCCAGCCGATTTCAGCGGCTTTTTTCACCAGCTGAGGCTGAAAGGTCTGTTTGTTTTTGTACCATTGAGTCATTTGATGGGCCGGGACTTCCGCTTTGACGAAATCCGCCGCGAGCTTCTTAAAGTCTTCTTGGGTTTCAGTTAACGACAAATCCATTTCACTTCTCCTTATATAGGCGTGAGGAGCGAGGCGGAAGGCGTGAGTCAGAACTTGCCTGCCATCTTCCCTCAAGCCTCATGCCTTTCGCCTCATGCCTACTAATCGGTTTCCGGCGCTTTCTCGGTCGTCGGACGGCCCAAGCCGAGCCGGCGGGCGAAGATCAAGCGGTCGGTGTCCAACGTGCCGCCGCCGTGCAACTGCCCCGGACCCGTGCGCACCGCGTATTCGAAATCGACCACTTCGTTGACCGATAAGTTTTGTTCCAAAGCATCGGCGCCCATGATGGCCTGCAACCGCTCGCCGTTGCGCAGGCGCAACATGCGCTGGTAGTAGCGCTGCTGCGGACCGCCGTAGGGATGAGGTTTTTTGGCGAACCGGCGCCAGTAAATGAGCTGATTAAAGCGCCTGAGGGTATTCAACTCGATCGTCATGTCGGCGACCAGGTCGCGCACCCGCGGGTCTTCCATGATCGGTTTGCAGCCGATGTATGTGTTGCGGCAGTACTCAACTACTCGCTCTATCAGCGGGTCCGCCGCGATGCGGCCGTCGCCGCCATGTTCCAGCTCCATGTGGGTGCTGGCGACTTTCCAGCCGTTATTCTCGCCGCCGATCAAGTACTTCGCCGGCACGCGGACGTTGTCGAAAAAGACGGCGTTCTTGATGCCCATCATCATATTCATATGCTGGATGGTGACGCCGGGAAGGGTCGCCGGGATGTGCAGCCACGCCAGGTTCTCGTGGCGCTTGCCCTGCGGATTGGTGCAGACCAGGGTCCAGAGATAATCCGGCGGCAAATGATGGCCGACCATGACCTTCTGGCCATTGACGACGTAGTGATCGCCTTCGCGGATCGCTTTGGTCTGGCAATTCGCTATATCGCTGCCGCCGTGCGGTTCGGTGAGCACTTGCCAGACGCAGGTTTGCGCGCGCGTGATCGGCGGCAAAAATTCCGCTTTTTGCTCGTCAGTGCCCCAGCGAATCAGCACCGGCGAGACGATGCGCGCCAGGGTGTAAAACACATGGGACAGGTTGAGGCCGTATTTGAATAGTTCGGTTTCCAGGACGACCTGGTGATCGACGGTGAGATCGGCGCCGCCGAATTTTTTGGGATAGATGGGGAAAAGCCAGCCCTTGGCGCCGAGCTTTTCGGCCAGCCCGCGGCGAAACTTGTATTCATCTTGGTCTTCGCGTGTCGACCAGGACGCCGACCAGCGCAGGTGCTCGTGGCCTTTGAACTGGCTAGCCAGCCAGTCGGCGACTTCTTTGCGGAACTCCACTACATGGGGTGGGTCGGCGGATACGGTGAAATCCATACATAACTCCATTTCTTCGAAGTCTGGCGTCTAGGGTCCGGAGTCTCGAGTTAACGCAAGACTCTGGACGCTAGACTCTAGACTATTCATATCACGTTACTGTGCCGTAACTCTTCAATCTCGTCCTTGCTATAACCCAGCCGTTGTAATATTTCATCCGTCTGTTCGCCCAGCAGCGGCGCGGGTCGAAAAAAATTCGGCGGCGTGCCCGACATATTGATGGGGCTTCCAATGAGATTAGTCGTGCCCATTTTCGGATGGGTAATCTGTTTGGGGAGGCCCATGCGTTTTATTTGCGGGTTGGCGAAAACTTCGTGAATCACGTTGATGGGCGCATTGGGAATGCTATTGGCGTCAAGCCGGGCCAGCCAGTATTCACGCGGCTTTTTGCCGTACTGCTCACGCAGGATTGCGACAATTTCCTGGTGGCGGTCGCTGCGGTCTTTGCGCGTCTTGAAACGCGGATCGCCGATGAACTGATCCAACTCGCCGGCTTTCAGCAGTCCCTCCCAAGCTTCGTTGTGGCCGGAGAGATGGACCATGAACGGTTTTCCGTCGCAATCCAGAAGACTATAGATGCGCCCCTTGGGAAAATTCTCCCGCGACACCGCTTCGCCACCGTTCAAATAGTCGGCGACATGGGATTCGATAAAAGCGATGGCTACTTGCAAAAGCGAGACGTCGATGAATTGCCCTTGGCCGGTTTTCGCCCGCGCCAGCAAAGCCGCCATGATGCCGTGGGCGGCGAAGATACCGGCGGCGTGATCGACGAAAGATATGCCGGCGACTTTGGGGTCGTCCAAATCCGTGACGAGGCTCATCATGCCGCTCAGCGCCTGGCCAATCGTGTCGAAGCCGGGTTTGTCACGGTACGGGCCGCTCTGGCCATAGCCGGAGATCGAGCAGTGGATCAATTTCGCGTTGAGATTCGCAAGTTCCTCATAGTCCAACCCCAACCGCGCTCGCGTCGGCGGGCGGAAATTTTCCAGAAAAATATCCGCGGTTGCCAAGAGCTCGAGCAGAATCTCGCAGCCTTTTTTCTGTCGCAAATCTAGGGTGAGGCTTTTCTTATTTCGGTTCAGCGCGCGAAAGCTGGGACCGTAACCTTCGTACTTCGGGTTGCGGCCACGGTGACTATCGCCGCCCTTGGGCAATTCGACTTTGATCACGTCGCAGCCCAGGTCGCCGAGCAGGCTGCTGGCATAGGGGCCGGCCACATGGCCGCTGACATCGATGCAAGTGGTTCCTTCAAGAGCTCCAGAAATCATTGAATGGTCTGCTACTAGCCTTTCGGTTTCATGGTCAGTAGTTGTCATTCCCGCGGAGGCGGGAATCCAGGTTCTCTCGACTGGCTTCCGGCTCGCGCTCGCCAGCGTGGCCGGAATGACATAAAAGATAGAAATTCACTTATCGCAATCAAGAAAAGTTTTCCACCAGCCAAGGGTACGGCGCGAAGCGCCGCTATTCAAATCGTTCGAGCCGTTCAAAATGTTCAAATCGTTTCGGAGCCGGCCGGTACGGTAAACGGGGTAAATGAAGCTCCTCGGAGCAAAGCTCCGAGGTATCTTGCGAAATTCTCCGAAGCCCTTCCACCCTCCTTCGCCAAGGCTACGGAGGGTTCTCCTCACCTTCATCCTCGCAGCAAGCTGCGAGGTATTCGGCGAAGGAGAATAAATCGGTATAAATCAAAAAAAGGAGGGAGGGATTTTCGCCTCCGCTTTGGTTTCTAAGACAGGCATGTCGTTGGTGCGTTGACGCTTTTCCGGTACATTAATAAATAATGGCCAGGCGATATTTAACTACGTGAAACCAGCGGAATGTGTCATGCACAACCTGACCTAGAGACTGGCTGCCTTAGATATGCATCTTCCTGTGAACCCGCCAGTTATGCCGATGCTCGCCAAGCGGGTCGGCGAATTACCGATAGGCGGAACATGGATCTATGAACCGAAATGGGATGGGTTCCGCGCCCTGGTGTTTCGCGACGAGGACGAGATTTTGATCCAGAGTCGCGACGGAAAATCGCTCAATCGCTACTTTCCGGAATTGCTCGAGCCGCTCCGCTCACAGCTGCCCGCGCGCTGTGCGCTCGACGGCGAAATCGTCGTGGCAAAGCATGGCGCCCTCGACTTCGATGCCCTGCAGCTCCGCATTCATCCCGCTAGCTCGCGGGTAAAGCTTCTCTCACAGGAAATTCCAGCGTCCATCGTGTTCTTCGATCTCCTGAGCGAGGGCGAGCGAGATCTGCGCAGCATGGCGTTCCAAGATCGCCGGCGAGTGCTGGAATCGCTGCTTTCATCTGCAGCGCCGCCACTGCATCTGACGCCTGCAACCAGCGAATTAAGCATAGCGGCGGACTGGTTTCGTCGCTTCGAGGGCGCCGGTCTCGACGGCGTCGTCGCCAAGCCGGTTTCCGGAAGCTACGAATCCAATAAGCGCGTGATGCTCAAGGTCAAGCACGAGCGCGACTGCGATTGTGTCGTTGCCGGTTTTCGCTGGCACAAAAAAGGTGAACGCGCGGCTGTTGGCTCACTCCTGCTCGGCCTTTTCGACGACTCCGGCGCGTTGCAGCATGTCGGCGTCTGCGCGAGCTTCACGGACAAGAAGCGATGCGAGCTGGTAGAATTCCTCGCGCCGTACCGCGAAAACGCCTTGGCCGCTCACCCTTGGAAAGATTGGGCCGAGCATGCACCATCGAGCGCTGAAACCGAACATCGCATGCCTGGCGCCCAGAGCCGCTGGAGCGGCGGCAAGGACTTGTCCTGGGAGCCGCTCCGTCCCGAACTGGTCGTCGAAGTCGCTTACGACCACATGCAGGGCAGCCGCTTCCGTCACACGGCGCAGTTTCGCAGGTGGCGCACGGACAAGAAGCCGAGCGACTGCACGTATGCGCAGCTCGAAGTCGTGCCACCACAAGAGCTGGCGGTGATTTTCGCCGCCGGTCGCTAGCCCGCTTCCGCGGGCGGTTCAACGTTCAATGTTCCGTGTTCAACGTCCCCCGATTCCCTCAACCTTGAACTTTGAACCTTGAACTCTTACCTTCGGCTACGCCATTCACGCGTTGGATCGTTATCAGGGTCGGGGGTTTCTTGCGGCGGGCGCAACCCTTCGGGCACATTACGCAGGTTCACTCGGATGCGAGTCCAGGTGGATGACCTGCCGCGCATGGAGTCGATCAGCACGTCGTCCACGGCGAGAAGGCTGGCCACTTCGGGATGTCTACTCTTCCATCTTTCCAGACCGGCGAGGGCCGCTTCTTTGTCCGGAGAGTTCGCGACCACCAGAAGCGGCATCCTCGTTCGTGGCTTCTTCGTGGCGGGTTTCTTCACCGCGGCGCGGGCGCGCGAAGGCTGGACGCGCGGTGCTTCGCCTTCCATCTTACGAAAGTGTGGAGGCCAGGGTGCGTCGCCGAGACCCGCCGCTTCGTCTTCGGCCGCGAGTTCCAGCAGCTTTTCGAGCGAACCCGGCGCGGCGTCGATGTCTGCGTGCGGGTCGCCGAGCTCCGATAAGCGCTTGGGAACCGTGAGCACGGTGAAGTCGGCTGGGTCGCAGTCGGGGACCTCGTGCCAGTGAAGCGGCGTGGACACGCGGGCGTCTGGAACGGGACGCACGGAATAGGCGGAGCAGGTCGTGCGGTCCTTCGCGTTCTGGTTGTAGTCGAGGAACACGCCGTGACGCTCCTCCTTCCACCATTTCGAGCTGGCCAGTGCCGGTAAACGGCGCTCGACTGCGCGCGATAGCGCGAGCGCGGCACGGCGCACGTCGACGAACGTCCAGCACTGTTCGATCCGCACATTCACATGCATTCCCCGCGAACCGCTCGTCTTCGGCCAGCCACGAAGCCCCATCTCGTCGATAAACGATTTTACCTCGAGAGCCACACGGCGCACGTCATCCCATGCGACGCCGGGACCTGGATCGAGGTCGACGCGCAACTCGTCCGGGTGCTCGAGATCGCCGGAGCGCACGGGGTGTGGATGGAGCTCGATGCAGCCCAGGTTCACGATCCACGCGAGCCCCGCCGCGTCGTCGACGACGACCTCTTCCGCTTTGCGGCCCGATGGAAATGACAGCGTAACGGTGCGCAACCACGAGGGCCGCTTGGCGGGGGCCCGTTTCTGATAGAACGCCTCGCCTTCGGCACCATCGACGAAGCGCTTGAGAACCAGCGGACGGTCCCGGATGCCAGCGAGAGCGCCCGGCGCGACCGATATATAGTAGCGCACGAGATCGAGTTTCGAGAGCTTCGTCTGCTTAGAAAAATACGGCTTGTCGGGGTGGGTTACATGGACCTCGCGCCCACCGATCGACAGAACCTCAGCTGTGTCACTCTTCATAACGGCATCAGGTTAATACTCAGTGTTGGGCCCAAGCACTTTCCAGCATAACAATTCCGCTCAATGGATCTAGGTCCCTTTTTATCCGCGGGTTAGCCAACGCGCCGGCAATCTGCTCATCAAAAAAGACGTCATCATCGAGGTCGAGTTTGGTTTCCAGTGAAGATCGCAGAGGAGGGGGCGACGAGCCGAGAAAGCTCATCGAGTTTCGTTTAGACGCAAAGTCTCGGGTTGATTCTGAAGACACGGTCACGGAACACGAACACGGCCGTTGGACGATTTGAACCCTAAATGTCGTTCAGTCGCTAGTCAACGAAATCCTGGCCGGCGAGATGCGAAAAGCGAGTTGGTCAATACTCACGCCTGCCCTTCACGCTGCTCACACAAATCCCCCGATATGCGTTTTGGATTGGGCCGGCGTAGCGCTTGGCGATCCGAACCGTTAATATGAAATCCAGATTATGATTTGGGGGTTTGTGATGAACTCAGTATCAAGAAAAGTTCGGCTGGCGCTCCTCGCGTTGTTCGCGGGAGTCTTCCTGGCGCAAGCGGCTTCGGCTCATCATGGCTGGGGTTGGGCGACCGCCGAGGAATTCCAACTCACCGGCGAGATTGCGGCCGTGCGGCTGGGCAATCCTCACGGCGAGCTGACACTGAACGTCAAGGGCGAGAAGTGGATCGTCGAAGTGGGCCAGCCTTGGCGCAACGATAATGCGGGACTCACGCCGAAGATGCTGAGCAAGGGACAAGTCATCACCGCGCACGGCCATCGCTCCGCCAAGAAAGGCGAGCGGTTGATGAAGGCCGAGCGCGTGGTCATCAACGGCAAGAGCTACAATCTTTACCCGGACCGCCAGTCCTGAGTAGCGGCCCGCGGCGCGCAGATGCTCGAAGAATGGGCCGCGGCCCTGGAAGCGACGGAGGTCGCGGCGGCGCTCCGCAATTCGGTTTGGAGCTATCCGCTGGTCAACGCCGCTCACATCCTCGGCGTGGCGCTTCTGGTCGGATCGATCCTGCCCTTGGATCTCCGTCTTCTCGGAGCGTGGCGTTCCGTACCGCTCGCGCCGCTGTGGGGCGTCCTGACTCGCAGCGCCGGCATCGGTCTTGTTCTGGCAATAGTTTTTGGGACGCTTCTGTTCATCACCCGGGCCACTGAGTATATAGCTCCCAACCTTTTCATCGCTAAAATGCTCGTCGTGGCCATCGGGACGGCAAACGTTTTGACGTTACGCATGCTACCGTCTGCCCAAGCTTCGGAAATCGCATCGTTGCACGCCAAGCCGCCACTACCGTTGCGGCTCGCCGCCGGCACATCGCTCGCCACCTGGCTCACAGCCCTAACGTTGGGACGCCTAATCGGCTACTTCTGAAGGACTCAACCCGAAGTAAGCGAGCGGCTGCAAGATCGTTTAGAAATGAAGGCACGTTCCCGAGGCGATTTGTCCGCAGTCGTCATTGATGAGGCCAGAGTCTATTCACACATGCAAGCCTTTTTCTCCTGCTTTTTATCTGCGGGTTAACCAACGCGCCGGCAGGCTGCTCATCAAAAAAACGCCATCACCGAGGTCGTCGAGTTTCCAGCGAAGATCGCAAGTGAAGCGGGCGACGAGCCGAGAAAGCTCATCACGATTCGTTTAGATCTGAAGGTGCTGGGCTGACTGCGACATGATCCGCACCCGATGTCTAATAAAAGCTAAAAGCGGACTTACTGTAACCTCTTTTTAATCAATGTCGCTCAGTCGATGGTCAATGAATTTTGCGGGCGAGATGCGGAAGGCAAGTTAGTCAATACTCAGGCCTGATCATCCCTCACGATTTGCCCCAGGCTTTCCGCCGGTCTCTCGGATTTCACGGACACGGCTATAATCTGGACAAGCGGACAGAGATTTGACGTGTGCACCTATTATGGTACAGTAACTCACCAGAAGCCACTGTTCACCCGCGGAATCGAACGTGCGACGCGATTAAAGAAGATCCCAGCCGCTTTTTATCAGAGCGGCGCTGGCCGGGAGCCGGTGAGGGAGTGGCTTAAGGCTCTCGACGCCGAAGACCGTAAGGTGATTGGAGAAGATATCGCCACTGTTGAATACGGTTGGCCCATCGGCATGCCGACATGTCGCCCCTTAGGGCAAGGTCTCTGGGAGGTGCGTAGGATGCTCCGAAATAACCGGATCGCGCGCGTGATCTTCGGGATCGTACGGAACCAGATGGTACTATTGCACGGGTTCATAAAGAAAACACAGCAAACGCCGGATGAAGATTTGTCGCTCGCGCGCAAGAGACTCAAGGAGACTGAAAAATGACGAGTCGCAAGAAAGGCCGAATTGGCTCTTCGTTTGATGATTTTTTGAAGGACGAAGGTGTTTACAATGAGGTGGAAACCGTCGCGGTGAAGCGGGTCATAGCCTGGCAACTCGAAGAGGCGATGAAGGCCCGACGCATGAGCAAATTACAAATGGCGCGCCGGATGAAAACAAGCCGGAGCCAGCTGGACCGCCTGTTGGATCCCTCTCATAGTGGCGTAACTCTTGAGACTCTCGCACGTGCGGCGCAGGTGCTCGGCCGCCATATCCGAGTGGAACTTTTCTAATAATAGGGCCAATGGATTCCGGCTGGGTTAGAATGACTGCGTTCTGCTGTAACGCGTTTAGCTTATTTGCGGCAGGTTCGAAAACGATCGTCGTTGCATTCTCTCTTACCGAATATTGAAGGTGAAGGAAGATGCCTAAGGAAAAACAGAAACGATTGGAATCGAAATCGATGGCAAAAGAGCTGATTGGTGAGAAAGACAAAAGTCTGTTGTTTTTCCGCGTCCCATACCTCGATCCTGTCGCAACGCGTAGGGAGCGCGCCGCAATATCAAAGAAGCAAAGCCTGACACTACTTTTGCTTCGTAGGAGATAGCACGATGAAGCATCGGAAGTCGAAGAACCTGGCATGGGCGGGCGCGGTCGGAGTGCTCTGGATAGTCGGCATTGCGCCGGTGTATGCAGCTTCCGTACCTCAGGGTTTCGGCAGCAGCGTCGAAGAACTCGTCAAGCTCGCGCAGAAAGAGGGGAGAGTCCGGGTTCTCGCTGCGCTCGACCTCAAAGAAGTGGCCACCGTACTCGACGGCTTCTACAAAAAATACCCGGAAATAAAAGTCGAATACGAGAGCACGACCGGCATCGAATCCGGCGAAAAGACTTTTACCGAAGCGCTAGTGGGACGCACCGAATACGATGCGGTCAAAATCGTCACGGAGCTGCGGAGCAGGTTCGTAAAGGGCGGCGTATTGGCCGGGCCGTTTAATTGGGAGAAGTATTTTCCAAAGACCCCGAAAGAACACGTGAGCCCGAACGGCTACATGGCGGGTGGTTCCTTCTACCCAAGAGTGATCGCCTACAATCCGAGCCTGGTGCCGCCGGAGCGAGTGCCGCACAAATGGGACGATTGCCTCCACCCGTACTGGAAAGGCAAGTTTGCGATGGACGTCCGTCCCACGGCTCTGGTGAGCCTCTATCCGGCGTGGGGTGAGCAGCGCATTCTGCAGTTTGCCAAGCGCATCAAGGAACAAAATCCCAGCTGGCAGCGCGGCATCACCAAGGCCTTTAACCATGATTGCGGCGGGCGAGTTCGCGATGGTCTGCGGCACCTCCTACGCTTCGGTCGATAGCGTATTGCGCAACGATCCCGCGGCCAAATTGAAAATCGCTTGGCCCGACGAAGTTCCGGTGAGCCTAAACGAATCGCTTGGCATCATGAAAGGCGCTAAATCTCCCAACGCAGCTTTGCTACTGACGGGCTGGCTTGCCTCCACCGAAGCACAAAAGGGTTATGACAAGGTCGGCCGGGGCTCGCCTTTTCTCGAGGGCACCGACACGTGGAAGGATTTCAAAGAGGCGAAAGCGAAGGCGATCTTCACCGGCTGGGATGAGGGGGAGTACTCACCGGGGTTGACGAAGAAAATCACGGCAATTTGGGGATTGGCGAGCAAGTAATTGAGCTCAACATTCCGGGTTCAAACTGCCCTGAGTTCGTCGAAGGCTTCAAGGTCGGACTCGGTTCGACTCCGAAGGTTGGGAAGGCGCCGGCCCGCAGGGACGGGGCTGGCATTCGGTGGGGATCACGGGAGCGATGCGCGCAACCGCCGCGGCGGGCAAGATTTTAGCGGCGCTTGCCATCGAAGAGGTCAAAGATGGATCGAGAGTATGGTTTCATAGTAGTTGAATGGTTTCAGTGAAAAGGCTCCTGAAACACTTGAGCGTCTTCATGTGCGAACGGGACACCGGTTCCTTGTTCAGTTTCTCAGCCATCACTCCGCGCCAGGTTATATCTGGATTGTCTGGATATCTTCAAGTTCGATTTTTAGCCGTTCCATCATGGCGATTTAACCTTTAATCGGCCGGATGCATTCCGGCGAATCGTTTCGGGGATTGCTCACGAGTGGTGACACTTCGTAGCCTTCCATCTTTTCCGGCGGATATGGTTTCAGGAGGGCGAGCGCATGGGCGATTTCGTCATCAACGGCAAGCCATTTTTGCGCTTCGTCGTTGCTCAGCATAGCGGGCATTCGATCATGGATCGGCCTTAACACGTCGTTGGGTTCCGTCGTGACAATCGTATAGGTGCGCAAGAGATTTCCATCTGGTTGTTTCCAGGTATCCCACAGGCCGGCGAACGCGAACGGCTCTCCAGACTTGAGTTTGAAGCGCATAGGAACCTTGCCCTTTCCTTCCTTCCGCCATTCATAAAAGCCATCGGCAAGAACGAGACAGCGGCGCTTTCCTAACAGGTCCCTGAATGCCGGTTTCTCGGCAAGCGTTTCAGCGCGGGTATTGATCATCTTGTTACCGATGGCCGGATCTTTTGCCCACCATGGGATCAATCCCCAGCGGAACAGCTCGATTTTTCTCTTTGCGTCCGCTTGAACGATTACTGGCGCTTCTTGAGTCGGAGCGATGTTATAGCGGGGCTTTAAATCTAAACCGAAGACTTCGTCAACATTCCAGGTAAGGCGAAGATCGGAAAATTCAGCGGGAAAATACGTGTAGCGGCCGCACATAAAATCGTCCCTGAGCTGACCCTATTTAGTTCCTATTTAGTTTCCCTTCTCTTCGTAGCCCCTACGCTACGAATAAAGGCTCAATCGGCGTGAAACACGATTAGTTACCACTCAGCAGCTCTTTGATGCGTCCAATTAGCTGTGGCGGCTGATCGATCACTTCCTTGGCCAAAGTTTGCAGCTCTTCCCCGCTTATAGAGTCGGTGCTCCAATTGCGGCGCTTGGCCTCTTCGATCAAATCGGCGTCCTTGAGAGCGCGACTGTAAGCTTCGCGCAAAATCTTCACGCGATCGGACGGCGTGCCCGGCGGCGCCACGGCGAGGTATTGGCCGAAGTGATCGGCGCCGAGCAGCACCGCAGCCACTCGCTGCTTCGCGTCCGTCGTTTGGTAGCGCTTCATCAACTCGTAGATCGTCGGTACTTCGGCAAGTTTTTGATTACGCTTGCGTCCGCTCTGCACCAGGATGCGGATGAAGGCTTTTTTCTGCCAACTGATGAACGGCTCGCGGGCGAGGAAGGACGCAGAGGACACCGAACGGCATTGCACTTCGCCTCTTTCGATGGCGAGATCTTGATCGCTGCCGCTCTTGTAACCGGTGACCAAGCGAAACTTCGCGCCCAGCGCATCTTCCAAAACTTTGAGGCTGATATGTCCACTCGACCCCGGGGCCGTGGCTGAACATTTGGGTGGCTCGCCAGCAGTGCGGATATCCTCTATCGATTTGTACGGCGCATCGGCGCGCATCATCAGCAGCGCCTCAACCAGGCCCGCCGAGCCGATCCAACTGAACTTGCGCCAATCGAATTGCACCTCGGGCCGGCCGGTGAGTTGCTGGAAATAGAGACTGGCGGAGGTTTGACCGATGGTGAGGCCGTCGGGTTTAGCGACGCTGTAGAGATAATTCGCTGAAATCATCGAACCGCCGCCGGCCATATTCTGGGCGACAATATTGGGATGCCCGGGAATATATTTCACCAGATTGCGCGCCAGCGCGCGCGCCCAAAGATCGTTGGCATCGCCGGCAGCCATGTTGACGATAAACGTCATCGTCTTGCCCTGATAAAAATTCGTTTGAGCCAACGCGCCGCGATGCGCGATAATTATAATTGACGCAGATAGCATGAGTACGACTAGTTTTTTCATTGCCATTTGCAACTGTTATCAGGACGGCAGCGCTGGTCAAGCAGATACAAACTCGCCGAATCCGGGCAGTGGGTGTTTTGGGCCACGCGGAAGACCTAGAAAAGAAATGCGTTGAGCATCAGAGAAGGTTCGCGGCCGGGTGGCCCCGGGCGGTCATCCTCCCGAGGCTCCCACAGACCCGTACGTGCATTTTTGATGCATACGGTTCCTCAGATCATGGACTTGCTGCGCGATAGTATACTGAGTGGACCACAAAGTGAGAGCATGGGTATTTCGTCGTCAACCGCAAGCAATTTTAGAGCGTCGTCGTTGCTCAGCCAGTTTTCAACTGAACCTAAGGCGCCGATAGCCAAGGTATAAGGGTTAGATCACGACGGCACCGAAATAGTCACGCATTTGGGGCAGGTTCGCGGGATATATCGGGCCATAATGCGGCTGATATATCGCTAGGCAGGCCATCGACGCAAGCGGCGGGCGGCCGATCACACTGTCGACAGCATTTGTGAGGCTGCGGCTGCTTCATTCTGCACGCAATGTTTTCTTTGCGTCTGACGCAAGTGTAAATTTCACATGACGTATTTTTTGATCTATTTTGGGCAATCCCAGTTCTCTGCGAAGGCTCGTCCGCAAATCTTCTAAAAGGTCCTGGAGATTAACGTCTTTTTGAATTCCAACCTTTGAAAACTGGCTTGACCAAGACAGAACCTTATCCACTTGCTCCGGAGTGCCCAGTAATTGTATGTCAGAAATTGCGGACTCAAGGATATCCAGATTTTTTCGGGATACTTCCGTTTCTACCGAGGACTCAAGGTTCCTATAAGCTTCCAGAAGGTATTTGATGCGCAGTTCTATTCGCTTGTTTTGGAGATCGCGTTGAGCGTTGAGTCTGTGACCCACAACCCAACCAGACACAGCAACAACGGTAGTAACCAGTAGTGGAATTAATAGCTGCCAATTGACGATATTCTTTTCCATAACCCACCTTAATCGATTTGATTCCGGGCCAAGGTCACCGCCGACCTGAGGAAGCGCGAACACAACGAACGCAATCGGCGCTGCACGCTGAGAGCGGTTTGCCAGCGGATTCCGGAAATAGGTCATTACACCGCCTTGAAATCATTACGCGCAATTTGGACGACCTCGCCATCCCACTGAACCTCTAGGGTCTTGTTCAGCTAGTGTTTAAATCAACGGCTACTTTCGAGTCAAGGGACGGCCGCAACTATTGGTAGTGGCCGCAACGAGCATTGGCTGACAAGCATCCGAGGCGCAGCTTTGTATGGTCTGCTTCGGTCGTCTAGTTTTCTATAGTGCGTTGATAATTCGGCACGTCTCAAGCGACGAGCGTGATCGTGGGAAACAATTTGGTCACCGTGATCGAAGGGCAGGTGCCTTTTACTGCCGTTTCGGACAAGACACAGAAGGAAAACTTCCAGCCGGTCGATCGACGAACCCGGGTCAGGTCTATTATCATAGCACAAGCGACCATCCGCTACCTTCTCCCGCGGGTTGCGCTCACTCGCTTCATTGGCTGGCGCACAATTCGCCCAACTGTGGTGAAATGAACGCCAAATTCCTTCGCGATTTGTTGATAGCTGTAGGCCCCGGTCTCGTACCCTGCCCGAATCGCGCCGTCTCGATTCTTGTGTTGCCGACGTATGGCGCTGAGCTTTGGTGCCGGCCCCCGTTGTTGCACCCTCGGTATGTTAACATCCGCGTCACGTCCGCCTAGGAGCGGACCAAGGACAAGACGGTAGAGAGGTGATCTTTGTCAGAGTGAAAAAAAGGCGGCAAATCCGCTTTTAGCTTTTTATTGCATCCGATTAGCACAAGATACGAATCGTTCTGGGAACAACACTCTTATTCACCCGGCCCGCATCTTCAGCAGCGTCGGAATATCTATTTCTTCCTGATACGGTCGCAGTTTTTTTTCTTTATGCTGCACGCCGAGCATGGCCATCCGCTCGGCGAGTTCGTTGCCTTCGCTGCCGACGTGGGTTTGTTCAAGGTTCGGCGTTGCAACTTGCAACGCGGAGTTTCCAGATTGCCTGCGCGTTACTCACGAACTCTACGAGGCAACGGGTCAAATCTTTTGTTGTAAGTTGTTAGCTTTTGATCGGACGTTCCCTCACACGTTTACCCGCGACGAAATTCACGTTGCCGGACTTTCAAGGACGTCTGACGCTTGGCTATCAATAAAAGATTTGACCCCGCGTCCTAGTCGTGTTCACGATATCGAGCGGGGCAGTTAGTATTTGTACTAACGCAGCGAGGAGGAGACCAAATCAACGCCGCCAAACGTCTTGCCAACGTCTGATTCTTAAAATATGTCTACCTATGAGAGCCTCCTCGGCTAGATGGGATGCCGTCTCTGCTTTAGGGGCGATCAATTTAAGTCCATTTACGGCTGCCCCCTGGGGCGGCTATCAAGGAAACGCAAGCAAGAAGGAGGTCAAAATGAAAACGATTTTACTTGCCTGTGTGTTGGCGTTGCTGGCTTTATTCGGTATGAGACTCGGCACAGCCCAGGACCCGAAGGCGCCGATGAGTTTTTTCGTTACCAGTGAAGGACCTGGCAACGGGGCGAATCTAGGTGGATTGAAGGGAGCCGACGCGCACTGCCAAAAGCTGGCTGCAACTGCTGGCGCGGGCAACCGCACCTGGAGTGCCTACCTGAGTACGAGCGCGGAAGATGGAAAGCCTGCCGTGAATGCGCGCGATCGTATTGGCAAGGGGCCCTGGTACAACGCTAAGGGAGTGAAGGTCGCGGCTGACGTCGCCAACCTGCACTCGGACAAAAACAATCTCAACAAGGAAACTGCGTTGGACGAAAAAGGTAGCCGGGTCAACGCTCGCGGCGATAAGCCGAACAAGCACGATATTTTGACCGGCTCGCAGCTCGACGGTACGGCCTATCCCGCGGGCGACGAGCTGACTTGCGGGAACTGGACTATCGGCAATTCCGGCAAACTCCCGGGGAAGGCCCAGGTCGGCCACCACGACCGCGAGAGCAAAACACCCGGGGTATCACCTTGGAACTCGGCGCACGCATCACGCGGTTGCGGCCAAGAGGACTTGAAAGAATCCGGCGGCGACGGCTTGCTTTATTGCTTCGCGACCAAATAAAGAAAATCTGAGGTAGCCCGGGTTTGACGGACACCTAGAAAAGGTAGGACGCCTAGGGACGGTGTGGTGGGCATCTGCATGGTACGCGTGCTTGACTTAACTTTTTTATTCACTATAGTTCCCGCACCGAAATGGCAGGTCCGAGAGGATGATCCGTCATTCATCGACCGTCAGTACATGAGCCGGTCCGAGGGGTTCGCCCGGATCGGCTTCTTAATTTGCGCCGCAAAAATGAATGGAGGTGCAATGAAAACTTCCTTTTTTGCGATTACCTTTGCATTTTTGTTCGCGTCCACTACGTTCGCGCAGACTCCTTTTTATCAAGGCAAAACCATCCGGGTGGTGATCGGATACACCGCGGGAGGCACCAACGATTTGTGGGCTCGCGCCATCGCCCGGTTTTGGGGCAAATATATTCCGGGAAACCCCACCATGATCGTGCAAAACATGCCCGGCGCCTCGACGATGATCGCGGCCAATTATGTTTATAGCGTGGCTAAAGCGGATGGGCTTACGCTCGGCTTGATCGCCAACGGGCTGTTTTTCAATCAGATCCAGGGCCAACAGGAAGTCAAATTCGACTGGGCAAAGTTCGCCTGGATCGGATCGCCCGAGGAAACCAGTGAAATGTTGTCCATGCGCTCGGACACTCCATTCAAAACGTTGGACGATATTCGCAAAGCGGCCGTGCCGCCGAAATGCGGCACCACGGGAGCCGGCACGCCGGGCCATTACTTTCCGAAACTCCTGGAAGAGGTCCTGGGGCTCAAGTTTGACTTGGTTACGGGTTATCCCGGGGCTTCCGAGATCGACCTTGCCATGGAGAAAGGAGAAGTCCAATGCCGCGGCGGCACCACGAGCGCCTTTTTCGGCCGGGAACCGGGACGCACCTGGGCAAAGACCGGCTTTGTCCGCATCCTTGTGATCGGCGGATCAAAGCGAGAAACGAGGGCGCCGGATGTGCCGACGATCGGGGAGCTGATGGAAAGACACAAAACACCCGAGGCCGGCAAACGCCTCGCCACGGTTTTGCTTTCGCCGGGTCCATTTGGCCGACCCATCGTGGGGGGCCCCGGCATTCCTGCTGATCGGATCAAAATGCTCCGCGACGGCTTCATGAAGGCGATGAGCGATCCTGATCTTTTGGCCGAAGCGGCCAAGCGCGGCTGGGAACCGGACCCCGTAAGCGGCGACAAGCTAGAAGCGTTGGCGCGCGAGGTGGTCACGTTACCGCCCGAAGTCATCGCCCGAATGAACGTGGTGTTAGGAAAATGAGAACGCCGCGCGGGGGAATGACGAGCCCTCGATACCGGCGACGCGATCGTTGTTCTCCACGAATTTAGCACCGCCGTCAAAGGATTCAGGTTCAGGGACGCTTCCAGGTATCCCACGTCCGGAGGATCTGTCCTGCGATCTTGTCTGGATCCGCCCCGGCGATCGGTTCGAACTTCTGCACCCGACCTGCGAAGCAATCTGCCAGATACAGATTGCCGAGTTGATCCGTTGTGATCCCGTGTGAACAGTTCAGCCGACCGGGCTGGCCACCGGGAGCGCCCCAGCCATACAGGAAATTCCCGTTCAGATCGAACTTGAGGATGCGACTCGTAGGTGCATCGCCGACCCAGATGAACCCTTTGTCATCGATGAAGTGATTCACCATGAGCGTGTTCTGACTGGCAGGCCAGTGCGGCGACTTCAGCGGCCACATATCGAGGAACTTCCCGTTCTCGTCGAAGACCTGCATCCGCGCATGTCCGCGATCGATGATGAAGAGCCGGCGGTCGGCGCTGATCGCGATGCTGTGGACCGTATTCCACTCGTTCGGTCCCGGGTTCTTCGGATCCTTGGGCGGCCCGCCCCAGTCCATGATGAAGTTGTCGTTGGCGTCGTACTTGGCGACGCGTGTGCCGCCGTAGCCGTCGGTGATGAAGTAGGTCCCGTCGGGCAGCCAGGCGATATCCGTCGGCCGGTCGAAGGTGTTGGGCCCACGACCGCGCATGCCGAGCTGCCCTTTGCTGTGAACCAGCTTACCGTCGTACGTAAAGCGGTAAATCATGTGGAGCTGGTCGTCGATGATCCAGACGTGCTTCGCCTTGTCGTAGGGGCTAATCTTGATCTGGTGCGGCCCACGACCGCAGGGAAGCTTGGAAAACAGCTCGTCGAGGTGCGGCCACTCGTCCACGAGGTTGCCCTGGCGATCGAACACGACGATCGAGTGCTGAAAGCGGCGCTCCCATCCCCGCTTTTTCACAGGCTCGCACGTTGCCGATAACCCGTCCGAGTTGCCCGTGGCGTTCCCGCGCGACGGATTGAGCGCCGCATAGGGTGTCCACGGAGCGGCGCCCGACGGCAGCGGCAGCTCGCCGCGCATGGCGACCCAGATTCGGTCGGGGTTTTCTGCATAGACGCCGCCAACGGATCCCCAGGTCCATCCTTCGTGTGAATGACGAGTGTCCGGCAACGGCTTGGGCCACCCTTCGACCACCTTGTAGTGACCCGTGGGCCAGTCCTGGTGGCTCCATCGACCTGCGGGTTTGGCCTGAGCCTGAGTCGCCGGTGACTGCATAGAGCCAGTGCCACACGCCACTACGCCGGTCGATAGCAGCGTCCAGGCAACGATCAGCCGCGGCAAAGAATGGTTGCGAGACATAAAGCCTCCACAGGAATCGCCAATTGCTTTCCATCAACCATCAGGATTCCTGAATAAGATGCAAGCCACTTTTTTCCGGCCCGAGCAATATCGCAGGACCTGGAAAGTTGTCAATCATCTTTCGGACAACGCTGGTGACTAGCTAGACAAAGTTCTGCTTAGGATCTTCGAAACCCCGGAGGTCGAGATTCCCACTTGGCGCACGACCTCGGCGACAATCCGCCGAGGTTGCATCCTTTGGTTTTTCAGAGGTATGGCTACCACAGCGAAGGAGAGAAGATGATGCAAGCCAGACCTTTCAGAAGTTTTCAATTAGCAATGTCGCCTAAGCCATCTGCCATGTCGACGAGCGTTGCGCCGCGGGCCCATCTTTTCTTGTTGGCGTGTGTGATGACGGCTCTTGGAATGCTGGCCATGTCGCCCCCGTCGGCCTTCTCGCAGACTCCATTCTATCAGGGGAAGACAGTGAGAATAGTCGTCGCCGCGACCCCTGGCGGAACAGCTGATTTTCGCGTCAGGGCGCTGGTTCCGTTTTTGCGCAAGTACATCCCCGGCAATCCCACGGTCGTCCTCGAGTTCATGGACGGCAGCGGCGGGCGGAAAGCGGCGAATTACATGTACGGCAATGCTCGCCCTGACGGTCTCACCCTGGGAGCGCTAAGCGGCGGCATCGTAGCACTGAACATCATGGGTGAAACCGGCGTCATGTACGATGTCGATAAGTTTATCTATCTTGGATCGTCGGAAGGCGCCAGCCACCAGATCATCTATACGAGAAAGGAACTCGGGCTGGACAGTATAGAAAAGCTGAGAGCGACATCGGGAATCAGGATCGGCGCCCAGTCCGTAGGGCACGTCTGCCTACGTATCGGGACGGTTGTTCGCCTATTTCATCGGTATGAAGGATCCGAAATTCATCGCCGGCTATACGGCCCCCGAAGTGGATGCGGCTCTGTTGCGCGGCGAGTTGGATGCGCGATCGAACAACCCGACCTCGGTGCTACGGCGCAACCCCGAATGGTTGGAAAAAGGCGTGATGAATTTCCACTCGATCCTCGAAGCTCCGAAGGGCGCCAAGCACCCACGCTTTGGGCATTTGCCTGAGATTGAGAGCTTCGCCAAGCTCGAAAAAGAGATCAGGCTGCTGTCGTTGTGGCGCTCTTTCAGAGTGATCGGCTCACCATACGTTTTGCCGCCGGGCACGCTCCAGGAGCGCGTGAAGATTCTTAAGGAGGCGATTACGAAAGCCTTTCAGGATCGGGAGTTTCATACCGAACACGAGAAGCTTGCCGGTGATAACGCGGACCTGATCATGCCGGACGCAATGGCGAAAATCATAAAGGAGACGCCGCGCGACGCCGAGGTGATTGACACGCTCAAGAAGCTTTCCGGCGCTGGGCCGCTGCCGCCGCGCTAGCGAGCGCTGACATGATAAACCGCTCCGAGGTTATTGGGTGCGCATGGGTCGCGCCATGAGGGGAAACTATATGTAGAGATGATGATCGGAAATTGCGTGGGCATTATGTTTCGTAATTAATGCGTTTCAATACTAAAAGGTGAATTTGGGGCGCTGAGCCGTGTTGACAACGGTTGGCGCTCGTGGGATGAGGGCAGAAATGCTGAGCAAGGAGGAATAGGGACATGACGTACGACTTGGTCCTACGTGGAGGCCGCGTGGTTGACGGGTCCGGGCAACCTTCCTATCTGGCGGATGTAGCCATTAAAGACGGGAAAATTGTCGAGTTAGGCCGCGTAACTGGGGGCGCTGCCAAAACAATCGATGTCCAGGGACTTGTCGTCGCCCCCGGGTTTATCGATCATCATACCCACATGGATGCCCAAGTTTTCTGGGATCCCTATGCCACTTCCGAACCTCAACACGGCATCACGTCCGTCATCACAGGCAATTGCGGTCTCGCTCTCGCCACCAATAAACCTGGGGATGAAGACGAATCCTGAAAAGCTTCGTGCGTGTCGAGGCGATGCCACGCACATTGCGCGCGCCACCTGGGCGGGAGATCGCCTAGGTCGCGGGCGACAACCCGAAGAGAATTGGGCCATGACGAGTTGCCGTGCGGGAAGTCATTGGACCACATGCAGTTGTCGGTGCCCCACCAGGATAACATGTGGGCGCGGACGGCGTCGTTGAAGAAAGTCGTGTAGATCGGTTGGGGAAGTATTCGCTGGGGAGTTGATTTTGAAATGGCCAGGCCCTCGCGCTCAGCGCCATGGCGTTTGAAGTATAGTCCGACTGCGCCAAGACGGACGGAATCAGCCAAGCTGGTTCTCACAGGACAATCTTCAGCTCGGGGAAACGCTCGAGCACACCGGAATAGATCAGTTCGTAGAGGCTGTTGACCGACTGGAACAGTTTCATGGAGACGCGGTTGGCCTCCGAGGCGAGGCCGGTTGCCGATCTCGAGGCCGAGGAACGGCTTCGGCTGTATCCGTGCCCGCACAAGATGTGCAAGTTGACGGACATGCCGAGATCCTGGATGTGGCCCAGGACTTGTCATAATGCGGTGAGGAAAACGGCAGCTCAGGCGGCGATACCTGCCAGATCACCGAGCCGCGATGCCGGGTTTGCGGCAGCGCTCCAGTTCCTTCACGGCGCCGTCGATGTATACATCGACAGCAGGCGATACCGATAAGCCGTTCCGGGCGCGGCGCTGCAATAGTCGATCAGCCAGCGTTGTAAATCCTGGGAGCAGACCGCCTCCAGTTCCTGACCGTCGTGGCTGAAGCACTTCAAGCCATGGGTCGGATACAGGACTTCGGCGCTGACGCCGCGGCGGCCATCTCGAATACCCGCTTTTTCTTGTCCGGGCGCCGCCGGGCCTGTCGTTGGGTCTTTGCCAGCCAAAATGGCTCGCGGTGCAGAAAATCCTTCAGAGTCATTGTTGCCAAAGACCCGCGGGCCGATCACCATGAGAGTACGAGGAGATCAACAACTCATCGATGACGGCATTGGTCTCTTTCCCATAGGTTCGTTCAATAATGGCCATCGTTTCGGCTCCTTTGTATTGTGAAAATTCCGCGAGCTAGCTGTGGCGCGGATTTCTGAAAGAACGCTCACAGCGATACTAGATGGAAATAACCCTGTCAGGGGTCAAGGTGAAGCGCAGGATCTTGAACCGCTTGGGATCGGGTCGAGGTTTTGGCGTCGCGTCTTTTACAACGCTGCGGTCCCCAGCTTGCCTGCGCATTACTCACGAACTCATGATTCAATGCATGAGCGCCAACGCAACTGCCACGAACGCGGCGATCAACGCGGTGCCGCCTAGCGCCAGCGCGATGAAAATTGCGGTTCGCGACTGCGACTCTATCGCACGCGCACTAACGGAATCGGCTGCTACAATCCGGATATCGGCGAAGAGTGACTGCTGCATTACCGTTTTTGCCGCGAGCACCGTCTTCGATGGCGCATTCGAAGTCCTGCTGCTTTATGCGCTTGCCCAAATCCGGGCCCGGTTCGGCGGCGGCTAAGGCCGCGGCCTTCAGAACCGCATTCTTGATATCGCCACCGCTCAGTGTATAGCGCTCGGCGAGCCGCCGGAAATCCACGTCGGGCGCTAACGGAGTCTTCTTCGGGTGAATTTGCAGCTCCCAGATGCGCGCGCGTTCTTCCGGTCCCGGGATCTCAAACAGCACATGGGCGCGGATGCGGCGTTCGAATGCGGGATCAAAGTTCGCCGCCAGATTCGTCGCAAAAATCACAATGCCGTTGAACGCTTCCAACTCGCGCAGAAGAACGTTAACCGTCAAATTGCTTTCGCGTTCGTGCGGCAGGCCGGCACCCGAGGAGCGGCGCATCGCGATCGCATCTGCCTCGTCAAACAATAGGACCGCGTTTTGCTCAGCCGCCGCGCGGAACGCGGCGACGATATTTTTAGGAGTCTCGCCGAACCACATCGACTCGGCTTCGGCATAGTTGACCACGAGAAGCTTCAGACCGAGCTCATGCGCGATCGCTTCGGCGCAGATCGTCTTTCCCGTGCCGGGCGGTCCGGCGAAGTTAAACGCCAACCCCTGTCCCGAAGTATGCCGTTCGCCGAGGCCCCAGCGGTTAAAAATCAAGTGGTGATTGCGTACCTGCGCCAGCGCCAGCTCTAAGGCGCTGCGGGTTTGTGGCGCCAATACAACATCCGCCAACGTGCGCGCCGGTGTGACGGTTTCCACGACCCGGCGCGAGCCGAGGCCCGTAAAGAAAGAGATCAGAGGACTAGCCATAATTGATTCTGGCCAATTTCCCCCTGTGAATCTAGATTACCGGGAATAAAAATCTGTGAGCTAAAAATCCGTGCGTCTCTTCGCTGGTAAACGCGTCGGGCATGAATCCTTGAAATTCTTGTCGATGCTATGAAAATGGATCGAAATACTTTTGATTCATCGAAGTGCTCCTTTCAAGTTTGTGGAACCGTTATCGGTCCCTCGATGAACTGTTCGGTGACGGCAAAACTAGGACGACTCCGCAAACGGCGGCATCTTCCGCAGACTTCGCAAAAGGCAGGACTTGGCAAGCCGTAACTCCGTGCCGCCGCGGTGAAATGACAAATCCAGCGTCGTTCGGTCAAACGCTCTGTTTGAGCTATTAAACAGGGTTAGCGCGCGACAAGCAACGCGTCGACGGCGAACGCGCCCTGCCCTTTGGGCAAGACGACCACGGGATTGAGATCAAACTCCGCAATCTCGTCGCCGTAATCGAACGCAAGCCACGAGAGTCGCGCGGCCATATCGGCCAGCGCATCGATATCGACCGGAGGCGCGCCGCGCACACCGGAGAAAATTTTAGCGCCCTTCAGACTTTCCAGCGCGCGCCTGGCTTCGGCGCTGCTGATGGGTGGAATGCGAATTTGCACGTCGGCGAGGATTTCGACAAACACGCCGCCTAAACCCATGACCAACGTGGGGCCAAGCTGGTCGTCGCGCGAAGTGCCGAGCAGACATTCGACGCCTTTGATCTGTTTTTGTACCAAGACGCCTTCGATTTTGGCGTCCGGTTTTTGCCTGCGAACGTTGGTGAGCATTTCTTCGTATGCTCTTTCAACCGCTATGCGACTGTCCAGTCCCAGGCGCAGCGCGCCGAATTCCGTCTTGTGCGGAATGTCCACGGAAGCGACTTTCAACACGCATGGGTAGCCGAGTTTTTCCGCCGCTTGCGCGGCTTCGCCGGCGGACCGCGCCAGCACCGATGGCGCCAACGGGACGCCGTAGTCTTGCAACAATTTGTCCGTCTCGCGGTAGGTCAAGACACCACTTCCCAACTGCCGCCGAATAGGCGCGGCTCCCGGGCGAGTCGCCGGCAAGAAGCGGCCGATGGCGCGGTCGCGCTCGTTCGTGCGCAAGCGGTTCATGGCGCGGAGCGATTTGCGGTAATCGCCGGTAAACGTGAGATCGAGGCTATTGAGTTTGTCATACCAAATTTCGGCGGGCGGCTCCGTGGCGCGGGTGAGAATGAAGACACGCTTATCAGTTTGCCGGCTCAAATCGGACACCTGGGTGTAAAGCTTGTCCGCCGAAGGCGTGATGGTTTCCGGTAGATTCAGCCGGATGCCGAGCATGTCGATCTTTGGTTCTCGAAAGAATTTTTCCAGGCACAGATCGAACGCTTCCGGCTTCATGCGCTGGAGGTCTTCGATATCGAGAGGGTTTCCGAGCAATGTCGGCTTTTCCAGGCTATCGACCATGACTTTTTGTGTTTCAGGGCTCAAGTCCGTCACAGTGACGCCCTCTTGATCCGCGATGTCGGAGAGCAAGGTGCAATCGCCGCCGGAAATTGTAATCAGCCCGACGCCGCGTTCATGCCTGTCGGGCCGTAGCTTGGCGCCGGCGAAAAGCGCGGTGGTATCGATCAGGTCGTCGAGGTCGTTGACGATGATCGCGCCGTGTTGCTCGAAAAAAGCGTCCCACGTGGCGGCGGAGCCGGCGAGCTGGCCGGTGTGGGCGATGACGTTGCGTTTGGCGCGATCGCTTCTACCGGCGCGAAGAATCAACACGCTCTTGCCGTTGGCGATGGCGCGGTCCAACGCCGCGGCAAACCGCTGCGGCTCCTTGGGGGCGGCTTCAAAATAGCTCGCGATGACGTCGATCTCTGGACAGTCCGCCTGATAGGCGAGATAATCCGCCGAGTTCAAAATAATCTCGTTGCCGCCGCTGGCACAGACATGGAAGCCGAGGCCACGTCTGACGCCGAAATTCATCAGCAGGTTCATCATGCCGCTGCTTTGAAAGATGCAGCCGATGTTGCCGGGGCGGATATTTTTCGGCAGCTCGCCGCCCCAGATGCCGAGCTTCGCGCGCATCGAAACAAAGCCCATGCAATTGGGTCCGAGTAATTTCAGATTCGCGCCTCTGGCGGCGGCGGTGAGATCGTTTTGCAATTGCCTTCCTGCGTCTCCGCCTTCGGCAAAACCGTCGGCAAAGATCACGCCGGCCTTGACTCCTTTCTTGCCGGCTTCTTCGACGATGGAAACGACGCTCTTGGTATTGACAGCGATGACCGCCAAAGGAATGTCTCCCGGGACGTCGACGATGCTTGGATAAGCTTTGAGGCCGAAAACCTCCGGGCGGCCGGGATTGATCGGCACGACTTTGGTGATATCGAAGCCGAAGTTCTGGAGATTCTTAAAAACGTTGACGGCGTAGTGATTGCGCTCGCTGGCGCCGATAATCGCGATGCGATCGGCCTCAAAAAGCGGCGCTAAAGGTTGATTGCTAGGCACGGGAAACCTCCGTAAGTTCTTTTCGTGGAGAAAGCGCGAACTAGCATGGTGTCCCGTAAGTTCGTTGACACAATTCCGGCGTCATTTTGGCCGAGCGGGCGGGAGCACGCGAGAGCCGGAATCCAGGAAAGCAGAAAAAAAACCCCTGGATTCCCGCTTGCGCGGAAATGATAAAGAACGAGTACCGACTGTGCCGATGAATTTCTGGGACACCACACTAGTTGGTTCCTTACCGCAGTTGAATTAGGATGTCCATGCGATTGAACCGCCCAGGCCGTATTCGTTGAAATCGTATTGAACGGCTTGAACGCTTTGAACTCCGCAGTACTCTCCATGCTAATTGCTTTTCTGAAATTCATAAGTCGAGTGCCGATGCGCTGGTACCACCGCGTTGGCGTTACTGTCGGCTGGTGCACATATTGGTGCTCGCGCAGAGAAGCCAAACGGCTGCGGGATAGTCTCCAGGGCAGCGGAATATGCTCGAGCGAAATAGAATACCGGGCGCTACTGAAGGAATCCATCAGCCAGGCGGGTAAGAGCGTCATCGAATGGTTCAAAGGATGGTACGCGCCGCAAGCGGAGTTCGATCGTCTCTGTGCCGAGTGCCATGGTTTGGATCTCGTGGAGAAAGCGCATCGGCGCGGCAAAGGTATCATTTTTCTCTTGCCTCATCTCGGTTCATTTCCCATTGCCGTGCGCTATACCGGACAACATGTGCCCCTCACGCTTTTGTATCGCCCGCCGCGGGAGCCGTGGCGCCATCCTATCATGTTGTCAGGAGGTCAAAGCGCGCAAATTTCAATGGCCGCCACTGACTTCAAAGGTGTCGAGAAGCTCTTGCGGGCTTTGAAACGGGGCGAAGGAGTCGCGCTGCCGCCGGACCAGGCGCCGAATTCGGAAGGGGGAGTGTGGGCTGATTTCTTCGGCAGGCCTGCTTATACCATGACGCTGGTCAAGAAACTCCAGCGCGCTACGGGGGCGGCATTGATCGCTTGCTTTGCCGAGCGCCTGCCGCGCGGCAAGGGCTACCGCATCGAGTATCAGCCGGTGCCAGAGGAAGATTTTG
Organism: uncultured delta proteobacterium; assembly: GCA_963840855.1. Lineage (GTDB taxonomy): Bacteria > Desulfobacterota > Binatia > UBA9968 > UBA9968 > DATACQ01. The sequence continues at coordinate 37,533 of CAWJBB010000067.1, read as the reverse complement.
ACGAGGCTGCGCTCAATCGCGTCATCGAAGACCTGGTGCGACGCTGTCCAAGTCAATACAATTGGAGTTATAACCGTTACAAGATCCCGCGCGCAGCGTTGAAAAAAGCTCTGCCGCAAAAGATATAGTTCAGAGTTCAACGTTTAAGGTTCAAGGTGGGGAGGGGGGACGTTGAACGTTGAACGTTGAACTTCGAACCGCCGCTGAGCGGCGACCGTCACAGCGGGGTCAGGAGAGCCGTTACTTGCCGGATGTCACTCACGGCTTCGAGATCGTGGACGACGGCGGCTAATTTCCCGGCTTGCTCTTGGGAGAGCACCGACTTCGCGTTGCTACGAAACTTCTGCAGCACTTCTTCGTCGGTCATCGGATTGCGCGGATCGCCCTTGGCGATTCTTGCCGTGTGGGAGAAACGCGCGCCGTTTTTCATCTCCACGGAGACCGGACAATAGGGTCCCGGTTCGGGAATCGATTCATCGACGATAACGTTCACTTTACCTAGCGCTTCTTGCGTTTGCGGCTGGTTTACTTTCTCATCGGTGAACGTGGCAATCTCCAGCTTGCCGTCCATGACACCCAGCGCGACGACGTAGTTGATCGCGAATTTGCCGCGCAGGCCGGTCCTTACCTCGGCATGGTAGTGGCGCTTGTAGCGTTCCGGTGGGATTCTGACTTCGATCTTGGCCACGTCGGCGAAGTTAATTTTATGCTCGCGATTGAGGTGCAACGCCGCGTCGGCCGCGAGAAACTGCGGTGCGCTGCAAGGGTGCATCTTCAGGCCGAGACCGGGAGCTTCGAGAAAATAGGGCTTGCCGATGTTGGTGATCATCTGGTCGTAGTCGCACGTGTCCTTGCCGAAAAATGTATCGCAGAAGCCGCGCGGCGCCTCGAAGATGGCGGGGTCCGCAGTGAAGCCTTTCTCGGCGAGTAGAGCGGCTTCGACGCCGTTGCGCGCCGAGTTGCCGGCGTGGAAGGGTTTGACCATCGAGCCCTGCTGGCGGTGGATGCCGCCGCAGCCGGACGCGGCGACGCCCAAAGCCGCTTTGATTTTCCCCGGGTCGAGCTTAAGCAAGCTGGCGCACGCGACCGCTGCCCCGATGCTTCCCAAAACCGGTGTGCTGTGAAAACCACGAGCTTGCAGGTTAGGGCTTCCCGCGGCGATCTTCGTAAGAACTTCGATACCTAACGCGTAGGCTTTAAGCAGCTCGTTGCCCGATGCGCCGATGTTTTCCCCCAGGCTGAGCGCCGCGCCGACGACCATGCTGCTGGGATGTCCGGCATGGACGAAAGGTTCCCAGTCGTCGTAATCGATGGCGTGGGCCATCAGGCCGTTGGCGAAGGCGGCCATAGGAGTGGAACTCCTCTGACGGGTCCCCCAGATCGCCGACTCCTGGCTATCGCCGAAGCGCTTGCAATATTCCAATGCTATGCGGGGCGCGTCCGTTGAAACGCCAACTAGCGCGACCCCAAGCGTGTCTAGAATATGCATCTTGGCATTGGCTAAAGCCTTTTCCGATATGGTGGAATAGTTAGTTTCGGCGACGAAGCGCGCGAGGGTATCAGTTACGGGTGGGGGTGTGGCCATCTTGTTCTCCTTTGCAATGAAAGATATGAAGTTTCAATATCCGAATAGGAAAGCATTAGGCAATAGGCAATAGAAAAATAGGCGCGAGGCGTGAGGTAACACGAGCCGGGATAGAGAGACTACCCTGGAGTAAGGAGATCAAGAATGAGCGGTTCATTGGATGGCATTCGGGTTTTGGAGTTAGGCAATTTTATTTCCGGGCCCTACGGCGCGATGCTGCTCGCGGACATGGGCGCGGAAGTGATCAAAGTTGAAAATCCCAAGGGCGGCGATCCGTTCCGCGGCTGGGACCTGGGCGGCGATCAGCCGAATTTCTGGGCCTACAACCGCGGTAAGAAAAGCATCACGTTGAACTTGCAGACAGCCGAGGGCAAAGAAATTTTCTACGGGCTGGTTAAAAATGCGGACGTGGTGATGGACAACTATCGCCCCGGCGTGACGAAAAAACTTGGAATTGATTTCGAGACTTTGCGCAAGATCAACGAACGAATCGTTTGCTGCTCGATCACGGGCACCGGTCCCACGGGGCCTTACGTCAACCGGCCCGCTTATGACACCGTCGGGCAAGGCATGGGCGGCATGATGAGCGTGCTCATGGATCCGAAAAATCCGAAGCCCATCGGTCCGGCCTACTCGGACTGCCTGAGCGGCATGTTTTCGGCGCTCGGTGTGTTGAGCGCATTGATGGCACGGACCCGCACGGGGAAAGGACAACAGATCGATGCGACGATGGTCGGCTCTATCCTGGCGTTCTTGAACGCGCCGGCGACGGAGACACTCTCCCATGGTCGAGTGCCCGGCCCGTACACGCGGCCGCGCCAGTCGCAGACCTATGCCTTTTCCTGCTTGGAGGGTGCCATGCTGGCGATTCACCTTTCCTCGCCACAGAAATTTTGGGAAGGATTGTGCAATGCGGTGGAGCATCCCGAGTTGATCGATGATGAGCGATTCAAAACGCGGGCGGAGCGGCGCAAGAATTACGATGAGCTGAGCAGAGTTTTCGCGGAGTTTTTCAAGGCAAAACCTCGCGCACACTGGCTGGAACGGCTTGAAGCCCATGATGTGCCGCATACGCCGGTTTACAATTTGAAAGAAGTATTCGAAGACCCCCAGGTCCAACACATGGGCTTGCAGATTCAGATCGAGCGGAAAGGCAAGCCGACTATCCGCACGGTAAAATTTCCTCTCGAATACAGCGACACCAAGGCGCCCCATCCGATTCCGCCGCCGGAGCTAGGGGGAAATAACCAAGAGTTTTTGACGGCGCTGGGCTATGACGAGAACAAGATCGCCACGTTCAAGGAAAAGGGCATCATATAGGCCAGAGAGCTAGGTGCAGATTAGGAGATTTCACCACGGAGACGCGGAGCGCGCTGAGAAAGGTTCAAAGTTAGGAATCATCCCTACGCGGTTCATAAAGGACCGGAATACGTTGAACCGGTCGGCTTATTCGTTCCCCAGCTCCCGCGTCAAAAAATCCGCAGTGAGCGTCCAGGCAAGGTCCGCCAAACGCGGATCGTAGCACTCGCCATCGGCCATGGCGAAGCCGTGGCCGGCGTTGTGCAAGAAGTGCCAATCCAGCGGCTGGCCGTTGGCTTGAAAGCTTTCCATCAAGCGCTGTTGCACGGGAACGCTTGCGACGTGGTCCTTGTTGCCGAAGAAAATCAGGGACGGGCATTTGAAGTCGCGCGCCGCTTCGTTGGGATGGCGCGGGCGAAGCGCGCTCGGTCCTTCATCGCGCACCGAGGGGTAATAGCCGACGAAACCTTTCGCGCTCGGCGTCACGGCGACGAAGTGGATACCGATGCGGCCACCCATGCAGTAGCCGACGACGGCGCAGCGCTTGCTGTCCACTTCGGGCCGCGACGTGAGATAGCGCCAGGCTTTGTTGATGATCTCCACGAACTGACCGTCAGTGGTGTGTTTCTGCGCTTCATGGACGCCGTCGGCGGCGCCGAGCATCTTGTAGAGGTCGGGGACGATCGTCGTGTAGCCCAGTTTAGCGTAGTTGCAGACGTTTACCTTCATGTTTCCGGTTACGCCGTAGTGGTGATGTACGATCAGCACGCCGGGACCGGGTTCTTTGCGGTCAGGATGGGCGAGGTAGCCCGGGACGCCGTCCTTTTCCGTCGTTAAATCGCGATTGACAATTTTCATCGGCGCGCACCTCCTGCGATTTTTCCCTTCGTTAGCATGTTTCGGCAGTTACCTACAAGCCGGTTCGGACTGCGGTCCGGAGGCGCGCGATAGCGTCGATGCTTGGCAGCTCCCAGGTCGCTTCGGTAAATAGTTCTGGCTACTTGGCGGCGAAATTTTTGAAGCCATGGTCGAGAAGCTTTTGCGCATCTTGCCAGCCGGACTTCTCGGTGCTTTTGAGAATCACCGCGATGAAATTTTCTTCGCCGCGCGCGGCCGCGGCCACGAAACAAAAACCGGCTTCGCTGGTTTGTCCCGTTTTAACACCGATAGCGCCGTGGTAGGTTTTCAATAGCACGTTAGAGTTTTTGAGCTCACCTTGCCACTTGGCACTTTTCCATGGCAGGTTTTTCGCGGCGACGATCTTGCGAAACTCAACATTTGCCAGCGCCGCTCGGGTAATCATCGCCAGATCACGCGCCGTCGTCACATGGCCTTTTTGCGGCAGTCCGGTGGGATTGCGAAAGCTAGACCGGAGGGCGCCGAGACTCCGCGCTTTGTCATTCATCAGACCGACGAATTTCTCCACGGAGCCACCGGCGTGTGTTGCCAGCGCGATGGCCGCGTCGTTGGCGGACCCAAGCATCATGCCGTACAGCAATTGTTCAACGGACAGCCGCTCGCCCGTTTGAAGATGGACGGTCCCTCCGGTGGCGAGCGTCGCTTCACCGGGAATCGTGACGATGTCGCTAGCTTGGCTTCGTTCGAGCACAACCAGGGCGGTAAGAATTTTTGTCGTACTTGCCGGTGCTAGAGAGAGGTCTTGATTGCGCTGCCAGAGTATCTTGCCCCCACGCGTTTCCATGAGTACCGCGGCTTGGCCGGCGATTTTAATCTCGGCTCCATGCGCGGCGGAGGCGCACATGCCGGCGACCCAGGCTAGCAGTAGCCACCCAAGTCGTAGCTTTGGAACTACGTTCGTGTACAATCGGTTGGTTCCAATCCTTATTGCGGCGGTCAATCGTCGATGCTGAGTGCGGATCATTCGCAAGATTACCGGCCGCAAGGATCGCAAGTCTAGAGGAATTCGACGTTGATAGTTACAAAGCGAAGCTATTCAGGATGACATCACGACTGGACCGTTCAGAACACGTTTTGGACGGCTTGAACGGGTTCCTTCGCGCTAGTATCTCCCCCTTTCCACTTTTCCCTCTGGCCGCGCTAGTTGTTCCTTGTCCGCGGGTACGACCCGCACTGCGCAGGCCTTGTACTCAGGAATCTTGGCCAGCGGATCCAGGGCGTCGATGGTGAGCAGGTTCGCGGCGGCTTCGGCAAAATGCATGGGGATGAAGACCACGCCCACGGTTGTTCGCTGTGTCACCCAGGCGCGCAGGACGATGGAGCCGCGCCGCGACGAGACGCGCACCGATTCTCCGTCTTCGATCTTGAGGCGGGCGGCATCCGCTGGATTTATTTCGATGCGCGCCTCGGGATAGAGCTCGTCGAGCTTCGAATGGCGCGTGAGGGTGCCGCCGTGCCAGTGTTCGAGCAGGCGTCCGGTTGTGAGGATGAAAGGGTATTCATCGTCCGGCATCTCCACCGACGGCACGTACTCGAGGGGGTGGAACTTGCCCTTGCCGCTGGGAAAAGTTTCAGCGAAGAGATAGGGCGTGCCGGGATGGTTGTCATCCCACACCGGCGTCTGCAAGCCCTGGTTTTCGATGCGCCGATATTTCACTCCGGCATATTCAGGAACCACACGGCCCATCTCTTCGAGCACTTCGGCTGGGCTCTGGTATGCCCAGAAGGCTGTCTGCGGACGGCCAAGCCGCTTCTCGATGCGCTCGGCAAGACCACAGATAATTTCCCAATCGGGCCGCGACTGGCCGCGCGGCTCCAGCGCCTTGCGCACGCGTTGGACGCGGCGGTCGGTATTGGTAAACGTGCCCTCCTTCTCCGCCCAGGAAGCCGCCGGCAGGAAGACGTCGGCATAGGCGCCGGACTCGTTGATGAACAAATCCTGCGCCACCAGGAACTCCAACTGCTCGATCATATGGCGCGTGTGGTTGAGGTTGGGCTCGGACATCATCGGATTCTCGCCCATGATGTGAAGAGCGCGCACCCCGCCCGGCCTGACCGCGCTCATGATCTCGGTTGTCGTCAGCCCCAGCTTGCGGTTCAGCGCGCCGGGCTCGCTCTGCCAAGCCTGCTCGAATTTGCGCGCCGCCGCTTCGTCGTCGACCCGCTGATAACCCGGATAGTGCCATGGCATGGCGCCGGAATCCGACGCGCCCTGCACGTTGTTTTGTCCGCGCAGCGGATTGAGACCGGTGCCTTTGCGGCCGATGTGGCCGGTGAGCAGCGCCAGGTGGATGAGGGACATCGCGTTGTCGGTGCCGTGCGAATGCTCTGGAATACCCAGCGCCCAATAAATCCCCGCGTTCTTTGCCGTGGCGTACATCCGGGCCGCCTCGACGATCAGATTGCGGTCCACGCCGGAAATCGCCTCGGCGTATGCGGGGGTGAATTTCTCCATTGATTTGGAGAAGTCTCTGAAACCTTCGGTGCGCCGCTCGATGAAATCCTGGTTATAAAGCCGCTCCTTGATGATGACATGCGCCATGGCGGAAAAGAGCGGCACGTCGGTGCCCGGCTTCTCGGGCAACCAGAGCGCAGCCCAGTCGACCATCTCCACCCGCCGGGGATCCACGACGATGAGCTTGGCGCCGTGGTTGGCCACGGCCGCCTTCATTTGCAGCGCAATGATCGGATGAGTCTCGGCCGTGTTGGAGCCGGTCACGAGAAAAACGTCGCTGTGAATGACCTCGGCGGCGGTGTTGCTCATGGCCGAGGAGCCGATCGCCATTTGCAGCGCGACCACCGAGCCGGCATGGCACAAGCGGGTGCAGTGATCCACGTTATTGGTACGGAACAGGGCGCGGAACAGCTTCTGCAGGAGATAGTTGTCCTCGTTGGTTGCTTTGGCGCAGCAGTAGACCGCCATGGCGTCTGCGCCATCGCGCTTGAAAATCTCGATCAACCGGCCGGCGGTGTAATCGAGGGCCTCGTCCCAGGAGACCTCGCGCCACTGGTCGCGGTCGAAGGCCTGGGTGCGCGCGCCAGGCGCCTGCGCTGTCTTGCGAATAAGCGGCGTCGTCACCCGGTCCTTGTTGTAAATGAAATCGTAACCGAAACGTCCTTTGACGCACAGGTTGCCGTGGTTGACCACCGCGTCAAACGGCGACGTCACTTTGTAGACGTAGTCGTCCTTGATGTGCAGCTCCAGGTTGCATCCCACGCCGCAGTAGGGGCATGTGGTCGCGACGATGCGATCGGGCGCGATCATGGGGACTTCCTCCGACGCTTTTTTCCGCCCCTGGTTGCCTGCATAATTTCATCCAACGTTGATCCCTGCTCGAGCAGCCACTCGCGCTTGGACTTGAGCGCGCCGGTGGGGCAGACCCCCACGCACTGGCCGCAAAATACGCAGCTTGTTTCAGGCATGGGCTTGTCAAAGAAGGTGCCGATGCCGGTTTTAAAACCGCGCCCTTTGAAGTTGATCGCGTAGGTAAACTGCGCGTCGTCGGCGCACACCTGAACGCAGCGCCAGCACAGGATGCACTTGGAATAGTCCCGGATATACATCGGGTTGTCATCGAGCACCGGATACTCGCGCCGCTCGGCGCCGGGAAAGCGCGCGGGGTCGGCGCGATTTTCCTCCATGAACATTTGAATCTCCGGCGCCTGAGTAAGATCCACAGCGGAGGCGAGCATCTCCAGGATGGTGCGGCGGCTGCGCTCGGCACGCGCGCTCGAGGTAGAGACTTTCATTCCTTGGCTCACCCGGCTCAAACACGCCGGCACAAGCGGCTTCACGCCGTCGACTTCGACGACGCAGATGCGGCAGAGACCATTAGCCGTACAGTGCTCGTGATAGCAAATGGTAGGAATATGCCGGCCGAGCTGTTGTGCGGCTTTGAGTATCGTCGTGTCCGAAGACACGGCGACAGCAGCGCCATCGATGGTGAGTGTGACATCAGCCATATACTTCCTTGCTGCAAATCGTGCTCGTGATCGTGCTGCGTGATCGTTCGGATGCAAGAGCACGAGCCACGGACACGAGACCGCTATTTTCTGCTCTCAAACATCTCCGGCCACAACTTCAGCGCGCTCAAGACCGCCGTGGCGGCCGTCTGGCCCAAGCCGCACAGGGAGGCGTCGATCATCGTGCCACCCACATCCGCTAAGCGTTCCCGGTCGCCGGCAACGGGAAATCCGGCTCCGGCCCGGTCGAGAATTTCATACTGGCGACGCGCGCCGAGCTGGCAGGGATAGCATTTGCCGCAGCTTTCGTCAGCAAAGAATTGCCCTATGCGCTTGAGCACGTCGCGCAGGTCCGCGCTATCGTCGAAGACCATGACTGCGCCGGAGCCGAGCGGTAAGCCCGCGGCGCCCAGGTGCTCAAACGACAAGATCACGTCCAAGTCTTTCTCAGTGGCAAACGCGCCCGCCGCGCCGCCCAAGAGCACCGCTTGAAGCTTGCGCCCCTGCTTCAGTCCGCCCGCGAGATCAAACAGAACATGGCGCAAGGTGGCGCCGAACGTCACCTCGTAAAGTCCGGGTTTCTGTATCTGGCCCGACACGCAAAACAGCTTTGGACCGGGCGAGCGGTCTGTCCCCATTTTCCGATACTCTGCGGCGCCCCGTTCGAGGATCAGCGGCACGTTGCAGAATGTCTCCACGTTATTGATCACGGTGGGCTTGCCGAATAACCCGTGGGTGGTGGGAAAGGGCGGCTTGATGCGCGGGAAGCCACGCTTGCCCTCGATGGATTCCAACAGCGCGGTTTCTTCGCCGCAAATGTAGGCGCCGGCGCCTAGGCGCATCTCAATATCGAAGTCCAATCCGGAGCCGAGGATATTTCCGCCAATGACGCCGGCCTGCCGCGCCTCCTCCAGCGCATCGCCCATAACCTTGAAAGCATAAGGATACTCGCCGCGAACGTAGAAGTAACCGCGGTGCGCGCCCACGGCGTGGGCCGCGATGATCATCCCTTCAATGGTGCGGTGCGGGTCTTCCTCCATGAGAATGCGGTCTTTAAACGTGCCGGGTTCGGATTCGTCGGCGTTGCACACGATGTACTTGGGATGGCCCAGTGCTTTCGCCGCTCCCTCCCACTTGATTCCGGTTGGAAATGCCGCGCCGCCGCGGCCGACCAAGCCCGCAGCCTTCACCTCGGCGAGCACATCCTGCGGCGTCATCGTCAAAGCCTTCGTCAGTCCGGCATAACCGCCGCCACTCCTGTAGTCGGCAAGAGACGTGGAATGACCTTGACCGCAATTGCTCGTGAGAATCCGGATATCGCCCCCGACAAAGCTCATCGGTCTTGCACCGGCGCGCGCGCAGATCTCGGTTGCTTGCTCGGGACGCGCAGGCCCGAGAGCGGTTTCGCCCACAAGGAGCGCTGGCGCGTGATCGCACAAGCCCAGGCAGGGAGCATGCTCGACGGTGAACTCACCATCCGAGCTGACTTCACCCGGCTCCATCTGCAAGTGGCGGCACAGGGCGTCCACCAGTCTTTCGGCCCCGGCGAGGGCGCATACGGGCGCGCTACAGACACGCGCGACGGTTCGGCCCATGGGCTGGCGAGAGAGCATGGCATAGAAATCGATGACGCCGTGTACGTCGGCGAGCGCTACCCCCAAGGCCCGGCCCACTTCTGCCGCAACGGCTTCGGGAAGCCAGCCGTGGAATTGCTGCGCAGCCTGCAAGGCCGGCAGCAGCGCAGCGCGGCCCTGCGGCGCCAAAGCGGCGAGCATCGAGCGCAGGCGAATGAGATCGGGATCAGACATCTAGTCTAGTCTTTCAGGCGCGCGTGTAGTTTTACTGCTATCGTTGATCTTAGAGTATGCTACGCCTTTACGGTATCCATAATAATCCAGACTAGCAACTTCAAGGTCGCTGCCTCATCCATATGAGCTGAGAGTTCTGCTTGAACTATTGCAATGCTAAATTCGCAGGACTGACGGAAGATTTTTTCTATCATCGAATATCGCTCCGGAAGCGAGCGACGAAATCAAAGGACGCCTGGCATCGCACATGCCGAGGCTCTAAGGGCCCTCGAGATATTGCAAACGAGCAGGCGGGCGACTTCAAATGATTTCAGGCGGGTGACGCCAGGATGTCTTCATAGACATCGAGAATCTTCTCGTTTTCCAAGTGAAGAAAATGGCCCACACCGGCGATGTTCTTAAACTCAGAATTCTGGATTTGACTGGCGAGGAAACGGGCGTCTTCGGCATCTACGATCGTGTCCTTTTCGCCATGCAAGATTATCGTCTTGCACTGGATTTGACTTACGTCAACGGCGTTGCCTAACTCCCGTATGGCAAGAACGAATTGGCCATGCCGGTAGAAGGCCTCAAGCGCCGCCTGGCTCATCTGCTGAAATTGGCGAAGTATCTTGCGCTTCATGGAGCGTGGGAGGTCCGCGCCGAAGGTCTTGATTATTGTCTCGGCTATCTCAGTGCGGTCCGCCGGCTCCATCTCAAACCCTTTAGAAATTATTTCTATCATCTTTTCGTTCGCCCTGGTCCCCATGCTGGCCAATATCAGGCGTTGCACTTTGCACGGATGGCGCACGGCATAACTGGCGGCCACCACACCTCCCCAGGAGGCTGAACAGACGGTCAGTTGATCTCTGATATTTGCGGCATCGGCGACTGCATCTAGAATATCGACCTGTTCTTCAACCGATACGTCGGCAGATCCGCTGACGATTCGCCCCCTGCCATGGTTAGGAAAATCAAAGATGACAATGCGATAGCCTGGGCTGAAACGGCGCACAAACGCTATGCCACATCGCCATCGACTGTTGAAGTCCGTTCACAAAAACGAGACCATGAGTCCCGCCGCCGCATATCCGATAGGGTATGACGAAGCGTCCGACTTGCAATTCGCGTTTAATTACCGGTATAGGCAAAGAATCCAAAACAGGTCTCCAATTTACGACTTGCCCACTCGGGCGGTTCGATCCGCTCCCATATTGGCGAAAGGTTGGGAGGGTTGTTCAATCCGGTCTAGGAAAACCCTTACCGGCAATGATTCGTGGCTGAAGCGAAGGATGGTGAAGTTTCCGGTCACTGCTAGCTACTCTGAATGAAACCGATCCTACTTTATCATAGGTTTGGGCGTCGCGGAACTCGCCCGCACAGCTGAAAGATTTTCGAAGTAATGCCCTGCCCGGTGACTGTCCGATTTGCAAGACTCAAGACCCGAAATTCCGACATCTATGCTTGTAGAATCCAGAATCAGGCCTGACCATCAAGCCGTTCCAGTGACCTTTCGCGTTCTCGACTATCAACCCACGGCGCGGGTCGCGTCGCCGAGCAGCGGAGAATGACCACCGATACACGAATTCGGGCGGGCGAGTCTAAGACGGTATCCGTGGACTGCTGCATCGCCGGGGGCGGGCCAGCCGGGATGATGCTGGGTTACCTGCTTGCGCGCGCCGGCGTCGAAGTTTTGGTTCTTGAAAAGCACGCGGATTTCCTGCGCGATTTTCGCGGCGATACGATTCACCCATCGACGCTCGAGGTGATGTGCGAGCTTGGGTTGCTCGAGGAGTTTCTGAGACTGCCGCATCAGGAAGTCTACGAGCTGGGGGCGCAAGTCGGTCAAATGCAGGTGACCATTGCAGACTTCAGACACCTGCCGACCCGCTGCCGCTTTATCGCCTTGATGCCACAGTGGGATTTTCTGAACTTCCTCGCCGAGCAAGCGGCTCGCTACACCAAATTCAATCTTATGATGGAGGCTGAGGTAATCAGCCTCGTGGAAGAGTCGGGGCGCGTGATTGGTGTTCGCGCAAATACTCTCGAGGGGACGGTCGAAGTACGCGCTGACGTCGTCGTGGGCGCGGACGGCCGCAATTCGATGGTGCGCGATAAGGCCGGTTTGAAGGTGAAAGAATTCGGAGCGCCGATGGATGTGCTGTGGTTCCGCCTGAGCCGAAGGCCGGACGATCCGGTCGGGACTATGGGGAGATTCGATAGCGGCAGGATCTTCGTCACGATCAATCGAGGCGAGTATTGGCAATGCGGTTACGTCATTCCCAAAGGCCGATTCGAAGAGATGCGCCGGCAAGGATTCGAAGCTTTTCGAGGGGAGATAGTGCGGCTGGCGCCGTACGCGAAAGACAGGGTAGGGGAGCTCAGCAGCTGGGATGACGTGAAGCTCTTGACGGTTCGCGTGGACCGGTTGTTAGAGTGGTTTCGCCCGGGCCTGCTGTGTATTGGCGACGCGGCGCACGCAATGTCCCCGGTGGGCGGCGTCGGCATAAATCTCGCGATTCAGGATGCAGTGGCCGCGGCAAATGTTCTGTTCAAACCGCTGCGGGAAGGGCAAGTAACCGTCGATCATCTGCGCCGGATCCAGCGGCGACGCGAGTTACCCACCAGAGTAACCCAGTGGCTGCAGGTGACGGTGCAGCGCAGGATCATTGCGCGCGTATTGGGTGATACGAAACCTGTCAAGCCGCCACTTGCGGTCCGGCTGCTTGCCACAGTTCCGTTTCTCCGCCGAATCCCCGCCCGCATCGTTGGCCTCGGCATCCGCCCGGAACATGTTCGCCCGGAGATAGTGCATTTGGGATCACACTAGAATACTCGGATGCAGATGGCGAAAAATCGACCCGGTTGACGAGTTTTACAGATTATTTTTTCTTACCGGGTTCCGCTTGATAACCCTGTTCCTTCCACTTGCTGACGGGGCAAAAAGTTGTGCTGGTGAATCCGAGGTCTTCAGCTAGCTTCGCAGCCTGCGAGCTTGATTGCTCCGCTCCCTCACGTGAAGACGATGTAAGTGTCCTTGGATATCTTTTTCAGATAACCTTCAAGCTGCTCAAGGGGAACATTGATTGCGCCGGGAATGGTTTCTTTTTCAAAACTGGCCGGCGGCCGAACATCGATGATCATCACCGTACCACTGTCGAGTTGCTTCTTGAGTTCGTCGGCTGGTGTCGGCTTAGCGCCGACAGCCCATCTCGTCTCAGGATCCACCGGATATCTTGGCCTTTGCTGGGCAAACGACGACGTAATCCAGACTGAAAGGGTGGCAACGGCCAGACCCGCAATCAATGATTTCATAAACCCTCCTGGTATTCCGGATGAATCGGATGTGCTGGCGATCATCCCGTTTGGCTATCCGGCTCGGCCCACCGGCAAAGGAAAGAAAAATCGCAAGACACTCTCTGAGGTAGCCCATCTCGAGCGGTTCGGACAACCGTTTCAATGACCCGATTGCCGATATCTGCAACTAATCCTTTGGTGCTATACCGCCTGACTTGATTTCTTGGCCTTGGGGGCCGAAGCGAGAATTCTCATAGGTTTCCGCCCTGCTGCCTAAGAAAACATAGCCAGTGTGGCTTGGCGCTTCTTGTTGGTAATATTGACCCTTGGGGATTACCACCAACACGCCTGGAGTAATCGATTGCCGCGTCCCATCCGGGAAATTTATCAAGCATTCCCCTTGGAGACCATAGAAGGCCTGATCTGCCGTATGCCTGTGCATCGGGCCCTTGTCGCCTGGTACACTATGGTGAATCCAGACATGATAGTTGTCGGAATTGAAAAGCAGTCTTTCATGCTTGCCGGCTCCTGCTCCTTTTAACGCCGGATGCTCGTTAACATCAATACGCTTGGCGGGCATAAACACCTCCGATATTGTTTTAAATAATTTTCTTTATAGACGACGAGGAGTTCTTTAAATGATATTAAACGGCCCGGGACAAAATGTACCGCAAACGGCAAAAGCGCTAAGCAGTTTGGCGCCGAATGAATGCGGTGATGGTGTCAATCACACGCATTGTTTCCGGCTGGGCCGGCGACGGCACCATTCGGTGCTCCGGCAGGCCATCGAAGGTATGCACCTCGATCGCCGCGCCGCGTTTGCGATAGGACGCAATGAAGCGCTCCTGCATTTCCAGCGGGTGGTTGCGGTCGTTGGCCTTCAGCAACATCAATATCGGCGGTAAATCGACCTGCTCGTCGCGCTCGACAATCTTCTGCGGACTGCCTTCGGCCATGGCTTCTTCTGTGCGCCAGTAGTCAATATGGGCCTTGATGTGTTCTTGATGGTTGAACTCTTTGGCGAAGTGGAAGCGATACAGCGGGTCTATCACCGGCCAGCCCGCAATCACATAGGCGAGGCTGGCATTGATCTCAGGATGGTTCGGCAGCGGCAGCGCCGTATAACTTGCGTGCCGCGGCCGAAGCGCGTTGAGCACGACCTGGTGGCCGCCGCTGGAATTCCCAAAGGCTCCTACAACGGCTGTTCCGTTGAACTCAGCCGCATGCGCTTTGAGCCAGCGAACAGCCAGGTTCACGTCACAGATAGAAGCAGGATAGCCCGCCTCCGGCGGCTGCCGGAAATCGAGCGCGGCCACCAAGATGCCCTTGGCCGCCAGCGCTTGGTCGATACCGGCATTGTTAGTCCGATCGCCGTTGTGCCAAGCACCGCCGTGCACGTCAACGATGGCCGGAAATGGCCCTGTTCCTTTGGGTTGATAGATGCGAGCCAGCCAGGCTTTGCCTGCCTGTTGCTGATACTCGATATCCCGGACGTCTACTTCAAATTCGTCGTTGGTGATCATGGCGGCAATCTACAGCCGAAAGCGTCGCTCTGCAAGGTCTAGCAGACCCAGCGAGTTTTAAAACCTTTGTCCCATTCAGCGGACCTTTCTGAATAGCCCCAGAGCGTATTCTTTGTTTTCCGGGAACCAGATATTGCCAATGTGTCCACCATAGGGATAGAGCTTCACCTGATCGCCCAATGCCTCTTTGAGTTCTTCGATGGATTTCCTTTCGGCCAGGAAATCATCGGCGTTATGCATAATATGAACTTTTGAATTGCTACGCAGCCGATCAAGAATTCGCGCCAGGGATCCTCGTTTGAGGAGGCTTTCTAAATCGACTGGGGTTTCTGTCGCCTGACGTTTCCACAATGGCACAGCGATCTTTTCGTTGTAATCTGAAAAAGTGAATTTCTTAGCTTCCTCAAGGCGTTTTCTGACTTCGTTTTTCGGCGCGGTAAGAACACCTTGATCGTGAATGACTTGCGTGACATAGACGAGTTCGGGGAGTTGAGTTTGCAAATATCCGGCGATGAGAAATTGGAGCTCTTCTGTCGTGAAACTAGCAAACTTCTTTGCCAATCTGTCAAAAACCGCTGGGTCGTCTCGCGTTTCTTTGGAAAAGGACTCGACGATGGCAATGGCTTTCGCCACGATGTCCTCGGATTTGTTCCTGCCAAATGTTTCCTGTAATGCACTCCATTCATCGAGTTTTTTGTGGGCATAAGAGAGATCGATGGGCGGGTTCACCAGAAGATACTTTCCTATGTCGATCTTCCGCTGCTCAGCATCGATAACGCTTAAATAAGCGCCTTCAAGGGCGCCGAGGCTTACCCCCACGAAGTTGATTGCCGTTATCTTGACCTCATGCCGATCTCTTAAGGTCGAAAGGCATTTTTGCATGACTTCATACAGATCACGGGCGTCTGCCGGAACGTAACCTGGCGCGCCGCTTCGGCTGGCCGCCAACGCGAAATTCCA
Source organism: uncultured delta proteobacterium (assembly GCA_963840855.1). Lineage (GTDB taxonomy): Bacteria > Desulfobacterota > Binatia > UBA9968 > UBA9968 > DATACQ01. The sequence goes on along the minus strand of CAWJBB010000067.1, from coordinate 22,201 downwards.
GCTCATCGGTGAGGGCAAAATGACGACATGAGAGCCCTCTCGATAGAAGAGACTGGCTAAATACGGGCCAACCCCGAAGTACGGGGTGGATCCAATGCCAGCGAGAATGAAAATCAATGGCGCTGGATGGCTTTGGCGATAGAGGGCGATACCCACATCGCCGCGACCTTCGAGAGTAGGCAGCTGATTTCTGCCGGGTAGCCCCGGCACACGGACGATTTGCGATTCGAGCCGGGGAGTGGGGCCATCGTCACTAAAAATGGCGGTGGTGGCCGTCGCTAAATATGGGTCGTGATACGGATATTTGTATTCCGCGGCTTCGACAGAACTCCATGAAAGGCATAATGTGATAAATACACTGAAAAAAAAGCGCATCGTGAAGAACTCCTGCGGGTTTCTTGCATCTCTTTCCGCCAGTCTTCCTCGAAAAGCGTTGCTACGAGGTCGTAACGGAATAGTGCGGCGATCGCCGCGCCTTTGTCGCTTGTTAGAACGCGTACGCCAGTTGCCCACACCCGGGAATCCATGCTCAGCTTAGATGTCAGGCCGCGGTTTTCCACCGGCGGCCGACGGTCGCTCTTGCGTATCGCGCATCGACATTGAATTATTTATACTACTGCGCAGGGAAAGGCTCCACAATAGACTTTGCCCCGGCGCCGCGCGAGCGTCAGCGCTACGCTGACTACATCGTCGCCTTTCAGGCAAGCGCGTCCTGCAGCGTCTGGCTTTCACGGCCGGTAGTAACAGACATCATGACAACGGAAACGAGCGGACTCATTCCGATCTGGGTGAAAGTGGCATACTCGGCCTTTGTAGCTGTCCTTGTGCCATGCTACTGGGTGACTTACAGCCCGTGGAACTTTCTCTACTTCTGCGACATCGCGTTGCTCGTCACCGCCGTGGCGATCTGGATCGAAAGCCCGCTTCTTGTCAGCACGCAAGCAATTGCTATCACACTGCCGCAGACGCTGTGGGTGGTCGATTTTCTATGCCGGCTGATTGCCGGCGTTCATATAACCGGCGTGACCGCCTACATGCTCGATTCAAGCATCCCTCTGTTTCTAAGGGCGCTCTCGTTATTTCATGGCTGGCTACCCTTCGTTCTGTTATGGTTGCTCTCGCGATTGGGCTACGACCGGCGAGCGTTTGGTTTACAGTCCGTGGCCGCGATCGTCGTCTTGCTCATTTCCTACCTTTTCGCTCCGGCCCCGCCACCGTCTACCAGTCACCCTAACTGGGCGGTCAACATCAATTACGTGTACGGACTCGATGACAAACATCCCCAGACCCTGATGGCGTCTTCGCTTTGGTTGCTGTGCTTGATGGTTGTTAATGTTATTGTGCTTTACCTGCCGGGCGCCTTGGCTTTGGTTGCTGTGCTTGATGGCTGTTAATGTTATTGTGCTTTACCTGCCAACCCACTTCGTGCTGCGCCGTTTCTTCGCAGCGTCATCTTCGAGCGCAGGATGGTGAGGGAAGCAGAGCCTGCAGACGGCATTAAAACCGGTTCGCCGTTAGTCAATAGAATATTCGGGAGGTTGGCACAATGAACAAGATTACCCGGCTGGATACTCGGCGAGATACCGAAGCGATCGAATGGGTTAGGGAATTGCGCGACACCGAGGTTTGGTTTCAAAGCCCACGATTCCGACAAATCACCCGGCTTCACACGGCCTACGAGGTAGTCGCGCTGCGCGGAAGCGCCCGCGAAGACTACACGATCGCCAGGCAGGCGGCCGATAAGATGTACGATTATCTGCAACGGCTGTTCAAAACGAAAAAGCAGGAAATTACCTATGGACCTTTCTCATCCACCGGAGCGGTGCGCGCGGTGATGGAAGGCATCAAGATTCTCTATCTCGGCGGGTGGTCCACTTCGGCCCGCGGTTCCGACTCGGAAGATCCTGGAGCCGACTTGGCGAACTACGCGCTGGATCGCGTTCCCAAGGAAGGAGCGTCGTGGGTGCGCGCCTTGATGCACCAGGACGAAGTGCAAAGGTCCAATCGGATGAGAATGACCTCGGCGCAGCGAAAAAAAACCACGGCTATCGAGTTCAGTCCGCCGATGATCATTCCCGACGGCGACACCGGGCATGGAGGCGAGCATCATATTCGCAACTTGGTTAAAAAGTTTGTCGAAAACAAGATTGGTGCCATTCACATTGAAGACCAACGACCGGGTTGCAAGGTTTGTGGCCATCAGGGGCAGAAGGTCCTCGTCTCCACGACTGAAATGATTGCGCGGCTTAATACAGCAAGGCTGCAGTTCGACGTCTTGGGCGTCCCCGGCGTGATCGTTGCGCGGACAGACTCTAATGACGCGACGGCGATAGACAGCTTGGAAGACGAGCGTGATCATCCTTTTGTATTTGGCGCGACAAACGCAGATATCGTTCCGTTTAAGAACGTCAATCTGGCGGTCATCAAGAAGTTCTACGATCGGGGTTTTAAAGAAATCAACGGCCATTTAATGTACAGGATCTCCGACAAAGCCTACCGGGACGCGCAGGAATGGCTGAGAAAAGAACATCTCGCTTCTCGAGTCGATGAAGCGACGGCGCGCATGGATAAAGAGATCTCGTCGCTAAATAAACTTCGGCAACAAGCCCGTCGCGCGGGGAAGGGCCGGAGAGATGCGCGTGAGCAGCTCGCGGCGCTCGAAGTAACAGCCAAGAAGGTCGTTGAAGAAACCCTCGACCATGTATTGGCCGTGATCCGCGAGGCGTGGGCGGAGAAGGCAGTTTTGAAGACCTACTGTGGAGCCGTCGCTGAGGCCATGGAAGCGCGGCTTCGCGGTCAGGGCAAGCTTCCCATGTCCGTCGAACGCTGGAGGAAATTTGCCGCCAAGGTGTCCTATGGCGAAGCCCGTGAGCGGGCCAAGTCCATGGGTATCGAAGTCTTCTGGGATTGGGACTTGCCCAGGACCCCGGAAGGTTTTTATCAGGTTACGGGCGGGCGTGACATGGCAACCGCCAGAGGATTGGCCATGGCGCCATTCTGCGATCTGGTTTGGCGTGAAACGGCCAAGCCGGATTTGGAAGATGACAAGATTTGGGCCGCGGCCATGCATGAGGTCTTCCCTAACAAGCTGTTGGCCTACAATTTGTCGCCGTCATGGAACTGGGATGCGTGGGGATTTACGGACGACCAGATCCGGATTTTTGCCGCCGAGCTGGGCAAAATGGGTTACGTTTTTAACTTCATAACCTATGCGGGTCATCAAACCGAAGCCTTGATGAATGGGCGCCTGGCGCGGGCGCTGAAAGAAGAGGGAGTGCTCGGTTTCGTCCGGCTAATCCAGCGCTCGCTTCGCCTCGCCAATGATCCAGCGCAATTCCCGCAGACCTTCGTCGGCGGGCCGTGGGCGGATCGATTCCGGCGTGCGGCACGCGGGCCGGCGCTGACTACTTCATCCATGGGGGGCAAGTCTACCGAGGCTCAGCACAGAAAATCCGTCGAGGTGCCCACGAGCGTCCTGGAGAGATGGCTCCGCATGTGGACCGAACATTGGAGCAAGCAGGGACTGTATAAAGGCGGCGAACTCAGCGTCGAAGTTAAAGAGCGTTGGGCTGGTTCCGAGGAAATGATGCTCAACGTTTTCGATGAGGCCCGCGACAAGATCGCCGAGATTATTTATCGCGTGGATAAGGATAGAGCCGGTCGAAAGTTTCTCGCGGTCAAGGATCAGAATACCGTGAAGAAATATCGCGCCCGCCGTCTCATGACGTTAATGCATTTCTTTCTGCTTCATCGTTATAAAACCGATCTGGTGCATTACGTGACACCAACCGACGATAACCGGTTGTCGGTTAGTCGCATGATCCAGAACGGCGTTTTCCGCGAAGCACGGACCGACGACCCGAACATTATCGCCATTGGCGTAGACACCACGCGGGCACAAAAGATATTCGCCAACGATGAGTCACTGAAACGCTTCATAACCAACGAGTTTAGGCCGTCCAAAGGCCGTTCCATCCACGCGCTTATGAGAGCCACGGGTTAGACCGAGGACGCTCAGGAAAGAAATTTTTGTGCGCTCGACTCGGCGGCGTGCGGTTTTAGAGCGAGACGATGATTGCAACCAATGGGCGTTCCATAGTTGAGCTGAAGGTGACGGTTTCGAACGGAGGTTTGCTGTGAAGCTACATTTTAGCAGAGAGCCTCTGCTGGTTTTTTTTGGCATTCTTGCGTTTGCTCCAGCGGTTCACGCCGCCACACCGAGCGCGACGCTCCTCAAAGCCAAGCAGGACGCGGAGGCGAAAGGGTTCTTATTTGTCGCTGATCGCGCTGAGATTGTGGCAAAAGCCCAAAAGGAGGGAAGACTACGTGTCATATCAAGCATGGAGTCCGAAACCGCCAAGGCTTCCGTGGCGGCTTTCAAAAAGAGATACCCGTTTGTCGATCTGAATATCCAGGTAAGAACCGGCTCCGAGTCGGCGCAGCAGCTTGTGCTGCAAATCAAGAGCGGCGTGGCGGCTAAGGAATGGGACGTCGTCTCAACTAGCTCCGACCATGTCAATGACTATGTGCCTCATCTCTGGAAGGTGGACCTGCAGGGAATGGCCGAGCAAGGTGTCCTGCAAATTCCTCATCAAATGGTAGATTCCACGCAGCGGAATATCGTGGCTTTTCACAGTCGTTTCCAAGTCGTCGCTTATAATAAGAATCTCGTTCCTGCCGCCCGGGTTCCGAAGGTTTGGGAGGATCTTTTGAAGCCCGAGTTTAAGGGAAGAAAAATTTCCCTGGACATTCGTCCGGGAGGCATAACGACTCTTATCCCTGCCTGGGGTCTGGATAAGACTGTAGACTTTGCTCGAAGGTTGGCGAGTCAGGATCCCATCTGGGTCCGGGGTGATCCCAGAGCGATCACAGGAATGTTAGCCGGAGAAATTCCCATGATGGTTGCGGCCAATTTTCATGACCTGAAGCGCGCACAGAAAAAGGATCCGCTCGGCGTTCTCCAATATATTATTCTTGAGCCCGTTCCCTTCAGATTAGCGCTGGCACAATCAATCCTGGCTACAGCTCAGCATCCCCATGCGGCGCTCCTGTGGTTTGACTGGCTTGCGACTGTTGAAGCGCAGAAGATAGCCGATGAGCACGAGCCGATGGCGTCGGCAGTTTACGTGCGCGGTAGCGCGGTGGAACAGGAGCTCAAGGGGAAGAAATTATCGGCGGTGCCGTGGGAAAGCTATCAGAATCTCCAGCCGTGGGCGGCGAAGATATTTGAGGCTTATGGTTTTCCCAAGGCGGATGCTCAGCGGTGATCAGAGAAGGATGCTCGGCTTCGCTAGGCAAGCGCGTCGCCCGCGCCGTTTTATACGTGTCATTAGGCGACAAAACTAAAGACCCTTACGATGCTCACGCGCGGCCGGCCTCTTCTCAAGCCGCGCGTGAGCATTTAAACACTCTAGGTGCTTCGGATAGCCGCCTGTAGCAACAAACTTCTAAGCTTCGCTTTCCTGCTGGCCGAAGAATTTGCCGTCCACCATATCTCTAGGGAGCTCTTTCCGCGCCGTGTAATCGATCCGCTTGGCCACCGCGCCCGGTTGATACGCCATGACGTGGAGTATCACCAAGGGCTCATCGCTCGAGCTTTCAAACCAGTAGGGATTGGGCCGAGGTATCAAGATGCCCTGATGTTTTTCGAGTTTACCGACGACCTCATTGCCTTTACCATAAAAGGTTGCCTCTCCCTGCAAGACAACCCAGATTGCGTCCATTCCCGTATGAGCGTGGAGATTGGTTTCTCCGCCGTCGGTGACCACTTGAACATTGGCACGTATCAGATCAGAGCGCACGAGTTCTGTGGTCTTCTTGCCTTTTGCCACGAGTTGCGGCTTGATTTCGAAGACCTCGAAGCCTTTCAATTGTTCCGTATTCTCCATATTCCCCTCCCTTATCTATCGACGTTGATTTTGCGCCCGAGCACATTCTACTACTACATTTCCGCGAGAGGAAAGCCAAGGGTCTCCGTAATTTGCCGGGGGTCTCTCACCTAAGGACAACGCGCACATGGTGCGTTACGCCGTCATCGGCCAGCGGGATGCCGTCTGCGAGTGGTGCGCCATCGAGTTCAACAGACGACACCCCTCGTGCAACCCCGTGCGGGTTCTCGACGACGATTTCGTAGCGCGACGAGTGATAGCGGAATGTGATCTTAAAGCCCGGCCACGCGCGCGGGATGCAGGGATCGAGATACATCATCGTGCCCCGTAGACGGAGACCCAGTATCCACTCGATGCCAGCCCGATACATCCATCCTGCCGACCCGGTGTACCACGTCCAACCGCCGCGGCCGACGTGGGGCGGTTCGGCATAAATATCAGCGGCGATGACATAGGGTTCGACCTTGTACCGGTAAACGCCAGCGCGGCTACTCGCGTGATTGATGGGGTTCAAGAGCGAGAAAAGTTCGCCGGCTTTGTCGCCGTCGCCGAGTGCGGCGAAAGCGAGGACGGACCAGATCGCTGCATGGGTATATTGGCCGCCGTTTTCGCGGACGCCGGGCAGGTATCCTTTGATGTATCCAGGGTCCGGACTCGCGCGGTCGAAAGGAGGCGTGAAGAGTAGGACGAGCCCGTCGTTGCGACGAACGAGGTGTTTCTCGACCGCCGCCATTGCGCGCGCTCCACGAGCTCGCTCGGCCGCACCGGATATGACCCCCCAAGATTGGGCGATGGAATCGATGCGGCATTCCGTGTTCATGGCGGAGCCGAGCGGGGTACCATCGTCAAAGTAGCCGCGCCGATACCACTCGCCGTCCCACGCCTTTAGTTCGAGCGATGCCTTGAGCGCGCTGACATGCAGTCGCCACGTTTCGGCGCGGTGGTACTCGCCGCGCAAGTCGGCGACCCGGGCAAACTCCCATAGTATGGTGTGAAGAAACCAGCCGAGCCACACGCTCTCGCCTTTTCCCGCAGATCCGACCCGGTTCAGCCCATCGTTCCAGTCTCCCGTGCCGATGAACGGAAGGCCGTGGTTGCCAACCGCCAGACTGCGGTCGAGCGCGCGCGCGCAATGCTCGAACAGGGTACCGCTTTGCGCGGACACCTGTGGCTCGAAGTACGACTCGTCTTGCCCGGCCGCGAGAGGCGGCCCGTCGAGGAAGGGAACGACCTCGTCGAGAAGAGCGTCGTCGCCCGTGACTGCGAGGTAGTGGATGACCGCGTACGGCAGCCATAGAAGATCATCGGAAATACGGGTCCGAACGCCCCGGCCGGACGGCGGATGCCACCAGTGCTGGACATCACCCTCCACGAACTGCCGCGCGGCGGCTCGCAGTAACTGCGCACGCGCGACGTCTCGTTTGGCAACCATGAGTGCCATCACGTCTTGAAGCTGATCGCGAAAACCATAGGCGCCGCCCGCTTGATAAAAGGCCGCTCGCGCCCAGACCCGACATGCCAGCGTCTGGTAAAGCAGCCAGCGGTTGAGCAACACGTTCATAGCCCGATCAGGTGTTGTCACCTGAATCGCGCCAACAACGTCATCCCAATGCTCCCTGACCTTGCGCAAGATTTCATCGAGGTCAGCCGCGCGGTAGCGCGTGATCAACGCCCGCGCCTCTTCCGTGGTCGCGGCCTCGCCGAGGAAAAAGACGATCTCAGCACGGCCGCCCGCCTGTAGCTCCATCATCGCCTGCAGGGCGCCGCATGGGTCGAGGCCGGCGCCGACCTTCCCAGAGAGTCGGTCTCTCCGTTCGAGCGCCGCGGGATGGTCGAGGGTGCCGTTGCGGCCAAGAAACTCCGTCCGATCACCCGTCCATGCGGTCTGGCGCCCGCCCAGGTCGGCAAAAGCTACGCGGCCACCGAACTCGCTGTTCCAGGCTATTACGCGCGAGCATCATTCCTGTTGGCGGGTCGATCTCAGTGACGATGAAGGGCGCGGAGACGTTCCGCGAAGCGCCGAGCACCCACTCGACATATGCGGTCACGGAGAGGCGTCTGGATCGGCCTGAGTGGTTCTCGATAGTGAGGCGGGAGATCTTAATTGGGTCCGCGAGCGGTACGAACTGCAGGAGGTCGAGCGAGATTCCATGCGATGTGTGCTCGAAACGGCTGTAACCCTGGCCGTGGCGGGCGGTATAGGGCCAGGCCTCCTCCCGGATCGGCAGCACCGTTGGGCCCCACAGTTCGCCGCTGTCTTCATCCCGCACGTATATCGTCTCGCCCGGCGAGTCGCTGACCGGGTCATTCGACCACGGCGTGAGCTGGTTCTCACGGCTGTTGAGCGACCACGTATAACCCGAGCCCGACTCAGAAACCTGGAAGCCAAAGGAAGGGTTCGCAATCACGTTGATCCAAGGCGCCGGCGTCCACTGGCCCTCGCCTAGAATGGTCACATACTCACGGCCATCCGCAGCGAAGCCACCGAGGCCGTTGAAGAACTCGAGGTCGGGCCGCGGCGGCAAAATATCCGATGATTTTGTCTCGGGCAGACGCTGCGCGAGTGGAACCAAGGCGGCCTCGGATCGCGGACGTACAACCTGCTCGGACAGGGTGCCGCGGCGGCTCAAGAGCACAGCCCGCGCGGCGGTCTGGAGCAGGATGCGATCCTCGGCTGAAATGAGATCTCCCCGCAGAATAAACACGCTTCCGGACGGTTCATCCCCCTCGCGCCGCAAGCGCGACTGGCTGGTCCGGACCTGCGCCTCCAGAGCTGCCTGGAGATCTTGAGCGTAGGACGGGGCGTGTTCGTTCAGGATCACGAGGTCGACCGCCAACTGTTTCATCCGCCAGTATTCGTGGGCGCGGAGGAGTTGCCGGACGATTCCCTGATCCTCGGCTTCGTCGATTCGGACCAGAACAATCGGTATGTCGCCGGAAATTCCATGCCGCCAGAGTTCCGAAGGTCCCCGGGTATTGCCTGTGAGCACCGCGGATGACGGCCGCAGCGTGGGGTCCGAGTATAGGATCCGGCCGGCGAGTTCTTGAAAGAGGTAGGCCTCGTCAAGATCGATGCTGAGATGGTGTAACTGGACTTGGGCCCGCGTCCACGCCAGAGTGGCGGCGCGCTCAAACGTCGTTGGATTGTTGTACTCGTCGGCCAGGGCGAGCGCCTCGTCGCGCGATGGCGCGATGAGCGTCGAGAACGTCACTCGCGCGCTGGCTCCCGGCGCAAGCCGAACGCGGCGCCGGAGGCTGACGATTGGATCGAGTACTGCGCCGACCGTGTTGGAGAGTGGGTTGCCGTCGATGACCGACATCGGCGTTCGGATGCCGCGTCCGCGGCCGAGAAACCGCGCGCGGTCGGTCTCGTATTGCAGCTCGCCGACGGTTTCTCCTTCGGCGACGATTACGTGCGCCGCCCAGACCTGCGGCTCATCGTGTGACCGTGGCCGGCGCGTAGCGAGCAGGGCGCCGAGTTCGGGAGCAAATTCCGTCTGCACGAACAGATTGGAAAACGCCGGGTGGGCTGCGTCCGCTGCGGGCGGCGCCAGCACGATTTCGGCGTACGAGGTCAGCTCGATCTCTCGGGTTCGAGTTCCCAGGTTCGTGATCGACACCCGGCGCACCTCGGCATCGTGCTCCGGCGAAACGACGACTTCAAGCGTCGTCACAATCGCGCCATCGCGCCGCCGGATCTCTACGTGATCCTCGGAAAAGACCGCTTCATAGCTATCCGGTTCGACCCCGCTCGGTTGGTATGCGGCCGACCAGACCGCGCCGCTGTGTACGTCGCGAAGGAAAAGGTACGTCCCCCAGGCATCGCGCGTGCGGTCCTCGCGCCATCGTGTAACCGTAAGGTCGCGCCAACGGCTGTATCCGGAGCCCGCCGTCGTGACCATCACCGCGTATCGCCCGTTAGAGAGAAGGTGAATGCCGGGCGTCGGGTCGTGCGCGGAAGTGAAGCGACGAACGACTGGTGGAACAAGATCGCGGACGTTGGCCACCGCTCGGACCTCCTCGACCCTGGGCCGGGCGACCAGGACGTCTCGCGGAGTGCGTTCCTGCAACAGCAACTCGGTGGCTTGCATGCGCGGCTCGGCATGAAAGCGCTCGCGCATGACGCCCTCGCGGAGGACGTTCGTGAGAGCCACGAGCGACATCCCCTGATGATGCGCCATGTAGGCGCGCACGACGGCCACGCGTTGGTCTTCGGGAACCCGCGTGGCCGTGTAATCGAGCGCCTCGTAAAAGCCATACGGGCCACTCGCGCCGGCCTCGGTGAGACGTACGAAGTTCTCCGCGGCCGCCTCTGGATCAATCATCGCGGCCAGCGCCGTCGCGTAAGGGGCTACGACCACATCTTCGCTCAGCCCCCGTTTGAGCCCCAGGCCGGGCACGCCAAAATTCGAGTACTGGTAGGTCAGCTCGAGATCGCGCGCGTTATAGGCCGATTCTGAGACCCCCCACGGCACGCCACGCTCGGTTCCATATTTCTTCTGACGGCGCACGATGAGATCGCATGTCTGAGCTAACAGACTCCCCGCCGGAGAGCGCATGACGAGCGCAGGCATGAGGTACTCGAACATCGACCCGGACCAGGAGACCAGCGCAGATCCCCGGTCTACGGGAGTCAAAGCGCGACCGAGGTGGAACCAATGGGTCGACGGGACGTCACCTTTCGCAATGGCGATGAAGCTTGTGAGCCGCGCCTCGGAAGCCAGTAGATCGTAACAACTCGGATCGAGGCTGCTATCGGAAACGCGGTACCCGATCGAGAAGAGCTTCCGCGTCGGATCGAAGAGAAAGCCAAACTCCATCGCGTCGAACATTGTCTTCGTGAGCTGGACGAGGGTCGAAAGGCGGCGGACCAGCGCTCGGGAGGCTACGGCAGAACGCGCGAGACTATCAATGATCGCGTCGATTCGTGTAAGGGCATTCTGCGGTGCGGCGCTGTCGGTAGCCGAGCGCGCGCGGAGAGTGGTGAGTTCGTGTATGGCGCTCTCGTAGCGGTCCGGCGTGTCGGCCAGGGTCGGGAACGAGAGAAAAAAACGCGCGATCGCCGTTGAACCCAACGCTTGCTCCGGGGTCGGGGCGCCATGAGAGAGGGTCTTCCCAAAGACAAGCCGCGCCCAGGGAAGCACCATGTCGAGATCGCGCAGGTGACTCTCGATGCTCGCGCGCACGGCCTCCGCCCAGGCGAGCACCTCTGCATCGGCGCGGTCGCCCCGTTCCGCAGTCAGCGTGCGCGCAATGTCCGCCATGGTATAAGCGCGGGTCTCGAGTTCTGCGAGGCGCACGACCCAATCACCGGGAGTTACGGGGACCGGGCTGAGTGCCGTGGTCAGGGCGTCGAGTGCCTCATCGAGTTGTTTGCGGCTGACCGTTTGCGTGCGCCGGTCATCGGCCATCGCGCGTGCCGATTGGCGGAGGAGGAGAATGGTGTCCGCAATCCCGGCGAGCACCTGCGGGCCAAGCAGTGGGCGGTCGATGAGGTCCTGGCACGCCTGTCCGAGCGCGACGAGGTGACCGGCGAGGTTTCCACTGTCGACCGAGGATACGTATTTAGGATCGAGCGGGCGAAGGTCGCGCGTGGCATACCAGTTATAAAAGTGACCACGGAAACGCTCGAGGCCGTTCATCGTTCCGAGTGTGGCTTCGAGCCGTTCGATTGCAGCCACGGTGCCGAGCCAGCCGAAATCATGCGCCGCGATGGTGGAAAGGAGATACAGCCCGAGGTTGGTCGGCGACGTGCGGTGGGCCACGACCGGTGTTGGCTCTTCCTGGAAATTGTCGGGAGGAAGGGCGTGGTCTTCCGGGCCAACGAAGGTCTCGAAGAATCGCCAGGTCCGGCGTGCGGTTAATCGCAAGCTGCGAGCGTCATCTTCCGAAAGAGGCCGAGCCCCGGTTGCGCGGGGTGGCAGGCTGATCCAGTGTGCCACCACGGGTGACAGCGCCCACAAAAGAGAAAATGGCGTCGCCACCAGCCATGCTCCCGGCGGCCCAAACGGAACGAGGATGGCTGCTACCGCGGCGAGCACTACTGCCCCGCCCATCCGGTGATAGACGCTGCCGAGGGTGATTTCGAAAGCGGATTCCGCCTGCGCGGCGGTCACCCACTCGAGTAGCTTTCGGCGCGTCACATAGACGCGAAAGAGCGTCCGGACGATCGCGTCGGTCATCAACCATGCCTGGTCGGCAAGTAATGTGACCGTAAGTCCGACGTGCGACGCGGCAAGCACCAGATCCGTGCCCACCGCCCGTGCATGGCTGCGTTTTGAAATCCCGCGGCGATGTGGGATCAGCCCGGTCAGGACAGGCAAAAGCGGAGGGATGGCGATGGTTGCGAGCACGAACGTCGTCCAGATCACTGGCGAAGCGAACGGTAGCGTCCACCCGGCGATCAAGGTCATAAATGCGGCCGGGGCTGACAGCGTGCGCCGGAGGTTATCGAGCATCTTCCAACGGCTGATCGGGGGAATCGGGGCGCGAATCCGATCGCCGTTCGCGTCTCGTGCGTGGCCGAGGATCCACGGCAGCAACTGCCAGTCGCCGCGAGCCCAGCGGTGTTGGCGAGCCGTGGCGGTCGCATAGTACGGCGGAAACTCATCGAAGAACTCGATATCGGTGACGAGTCCTGCCCGCGCGAAGATCCCTTCAAAGAGGTCGTGACTCAAGAGGGCATTCTCCGGCACCCGCCCGGCGAGGGCCGCCTCGAATGCATCTACGTCGTAGATCCCTTTGCCGATGTAAGACCCCTCACCGAAAAGGTCCTGGTAAACGTCGGAGACGGCAGATGCGTACGGGTCAGTGCCGCCCGGGCCCGAGAAGATGCGCTGAAAAAGAGAGCCCTCGCGATCGGTCGGTAAGGTCGGCGTGACGCGCGGCTGAAGCAGGGCGTAGCCCTCAACGACTCGACCGACACGAGCGTCAAACCTCGGCCGATTGAGAGGATGGGCCAGTGTGCCGACCAATCGAGCGGCGGACCCCCGCGGCAGGCGCGTGTCGGCATCCAGTGTGATGACATAGCGGACGCCGGAAGCTGCAAGAGGCGCCCGACCACCTGTTGGCACGAAGCTGGTATCCGTGGCACCGCGCAGCAAGCGATTCAGTTCATGGAGCTTCCCACGTTTGCGCTCCCACCCGATCCACTTCCGCTCGCTCTCGTTCCAGCCCCGCCGGCGGTGGAAAAGGAGAAATCGCTCGCCCCCATCCGGGGCGGCCCCATTGCGTTGGTTCAGCCGCGCGATGCCCTCAATCGTCGCAGCCAGCAGCTCGTCGTCTCCCGGCATGGTTTCTTGAGGCGCGTCTGTCCAGTCGGAAAGAAGCGCGAAACGAAGATCGCCAGCTGGATTTGCCAGATAGTGCACTTCCAGCCGATCGATCTGCTCCGCAATCTGGGCGTGACTTGTCAGGAGAGTCGGTACGACGACCAATGTCCGAAGATCCGCTGGCACTCCGTCACGGAGCTCCAACCTGGGCAGGGCCCGCGGCCCGAGCAGCTCCGTGACCTCACGATTGACTAGTGCGATCGCCAGATCCGAGGCCGGGACGAGAGCGAGAAGCCCGAGGAGGAGCAGTCCCACGAAACCCACTTCCGCTGCCCCGGAATTGACGAGGAACAAAGCGAGGATGAGGCCGCTGACGATCGCGATGGTACTAAGGTACCGAGACGTCGCTTGCGTAACATAGGCGCGGAGAAGCCAAGTCTTGATCGGCATGCGAAAGCCAAGTTCCCGCTCGAAGGCTACGCGTCCGTTCGCGATGAGGTAATAGCCGGGATCACCGCGCCGGTCCCCAGCGGGGTCACTGGCTTCTTGCGCTTTGCTGCGGACACCTTTCGCTTGAAATACCGCCCGTCGCGCAACTTCAAGCTCATCTTGCTGTGAACCCCGCGACAGTTCTTCGATCGCGCGCCGGTAACGATCGCGTGTCTCGAAGTCCGGAGCGGCAAAGCCATTGTCGGTCCAGAGTATTGCGTCGACAAGACTGACGCTCTCGAAGAATTCCGCCCAGTCGAAGGCGGAGATCAGGCGCATACTGGTGATCACATTGCGCACGGTCACGTTCATCGCTGCCAGTTGCTGGTGCTCGAGCCGGACCATCTCATCGACCGTTGTGCCCTGAGCCGCTAGGTGTTCCTCGAGCCAGTGAAGAGCCGGCGTGATCACCGGGTCCTGATCGCGCAGCCGCTGGACGAGCTGCACCGCGAAGGCCGTCGCTAACGGGGCGCCCTCGAACTGCCCGAGGATCGTCGCCGCAGGCTCAGTTGAACGGCCGCCAAGTCCGAGCAGGCGGTCGGCCACCGCGTCGGCCTGTTGACGCGCCGCCCGTCCATGCACGATGCGCTCTGCGAGGCGCCGGAGATTCTCCACGAGTACCACCCGCAAGGTGATCGCGACCGCCCAGAGCTCGCCGATGGTCAACGGCTGCACACGCTGGTAGGCGCGCACGAACCGACGGAGCATCTCCGGGTCAAACCGGCTGTCGGTATGGGCGACGAACGCCCAGGCCAGCCCATAGACGCGCGGATAGCCCCCCAGGTGACCCTCAGCCAGCTTCGGCAGCTCTCGGTAAAAGCCGGGGGGTAGGTCATCACGGATCTCGCGCACCTGTTCGTCCACAATGTGGTAATTGTCGACCAGCCATTCTGCCGCAGGTTCGATCGCGCGTTCCTCGCGGATTGCCTGGGCGATTGCACGATACGATTCGAGCAGCACCCGCCCGTTGTCCAGCACGCGCGGCAACAGCGGACGAGCTTTCCGCGGCGTGGTCGTGACGCGTTGGGCGGCGGCAAGGGTTTCACCGTGCTGCTCAAGACGCTCCGCGCTGAACAGTTCAGCCCGAATCGGTTCTTCGAGCGCCGAAAAAGCACTGGCCTCTGAATAGTTTTTGCCTAGCAGGTTACGAGAAAGTAACGATTCCAATCCACATACCTCACGGCCATCCGGGGCGCATACCCAGATTATCAAGTTCCCCAGTCAGGGGGAACACTCAGAACCAGGTAATGCTGCACGAGCAATACTGAAAGGCAAGCGCGGTTCCGGAACATGAAAAGCACACCTACGTCTCAGTCTCGCCCAACACGCCCGTGAGCGGAAAAATCATGCGGGATCCTTACGCAGGGTCTGCTCAATAACGCTGATCGTCTCGACGAACTCCAGTCAGTCCATCGCCTTCTTGACGGAGTCGAAGTTGGACATCGAGCTCCACGACGCCCCAACCCCTTGCATCGCGGTCGGCGAGTTGTTAGTCGAATCGGTCTTAGCGGCAACGAGCTTCGGCTGCCGCTAGCCCGCAAATGAACACCGTTTGGCTCGCACTACGAAGCGGTGGCGCGCCGGTAAACTTTGATATAACCAAAAATAGCCAGCGCGATGAGGGTCGTGACCACCGATAGGGTAAGCGCCGTGCTGGCCGCAGGGAGAAGAAGGTACGGACCGAGCGGGATGAAGCCTCGTGCAATGTAAGCTCCTGCAATCGTTCCTGCACTGACGACCGCCCGCTTGGGATCGGGCTTCTCAAGACCCAGCTCAAATCGCATCATAAAGTTAACCCAGGCTTGTGGCCGCTGTCTTAGTGCATCCACAATGGTCAAGGAGCGGGGGTAAATGCCCCGCCCTCGAAGACGAGCGAAGCGAGTTTACTTGCCCTTCGCCTCCTCGACCGCCTGGTCGACCTTCTTGCCAGCTTTTTCGACGGGTCCCTCGGGATTGAGCTTGTCCTTCACCCCCTCGACCGCCTGGTCGACCTTCTTGCCAGCCTTCTCGACGGGTCCTTGGCGCTCACACCCTACGCCTACTAACGCGCCCCCCATCACCAGCAACGCGCTGCCCAGAACTCTGATCATTCCTTGTTGAAATCGACTGTATGTGGTCATTTGTTGTTTCTCCTTCTGTGATAAGTAGCCCACGTTTCTCACTTAGTTTGGTTGGAAAGGGTGTTGCGGCACCACGATTAGCCCTTGGCTGTCGCGAGTCGCAGATCGTCCTTGACCGCGCGCACACCCTGGATCGAGCGCGCAAGTACTGCTGCGTCGAGGCGCCGCGTCCCGCTGGGGACCGTCCCCGTTAGCCGCACAACGCCGTTCTTCACCTCTACACTGACGTCCTTGAAGTCAGCCTTATCAAAGGCCTTCTTCACATCGCTCTCGATATCCTCGTCGCGCACCTTCACCGCCGCCTCTTTCGCTCTTGTCATCACCTGCAAGTCGTTCACGACGCGTTTTACGCCGCTCACCTTGCGGGCATCCTCGGCGGCCGCAGCCTTCGCCTCCTGAGAGTGCACGGTACCGAAGAGCGTCACGACCCCCGCCCGCGTCTCCACATTGATGTCGAGCGCCGGCGTCCGGCTGTCGGTCAGCAAGCGCATCTTGGTTGCCGAGGTGATCCATGTATCGCTGGCAGCTTCCCAAATTCCGGACTCCTTGCTGGACCGTTTCGCTGTGGGCTCACGCCAGATCTCCGCATCGGCCAGCGCGTCGGGGCTCTTGATCTCACTGGCAACGCGCCCGACGCCCGGCACCCAGGCCACAGTCTCGACGGCGCGCAGGTGAGCGCTCAAGGTCTTCGCCGTGCCGGCCAGCAGCACCACACCCTTGTTGACGGACTTTACCGAAATGCTGCTCTCCTTAAGTGAAGAATCGCCCTGCAATGCCTTCTCAACCCGCTAGCTTTAGGGCATCATCGGACAGCTGCACTGCCTTCTCGCGCTGTGGAGTAACGACCTGCAAAAGGTTGCGCACCTCCAGCACGCCGTCGATCTTTTTAGCGATGCTCTCCGCTTTCGCCTTCTCCTCAGCGGTACGCACCTTGCCGTGCAAGGTAACCTTGCCGAGGATGGTGTCCACATGGATGGCCGTCCCGCTGACACCCTCCGTGGTCAGAAGGCTCAGCTTGGTCTTGGTGGTGATCCAAGCGTCCGGCGTGGCCGCCCGAGCCGGCGCGGCCAATGCAACACTCACGACCACAGCGAGCACGCTGTTCTTTACCCAATATGTTCCGTTCATGATCTCTTTCCTATCGCTTTGGAGTCCTCCATCTCGGTCAGTACCTCTTTGGCAGTCTCGCCATGCAAATGATTTGCCGCGGAATTGATTCGGATCGAGACTCCGTCCGTTGGATCAGGCATGCCTGACCTTTGGTAAGGATTTTTGCGACATGATTGTAGGTGTCGCAACCGGATGGCCATACGACGCTGAGCACCCTTAGATTCGGCCCAACAGGAACAGAATCAGGACGATAATTAGTATCGTCCCGACGATGCCCGAGGGACCGTAACCATACGAGTGATAACCCCAGCGGGGCAGACCCCCAAACAGGAGCAGAATTAAGACGATTAACAATATCAGTCCCATAGTAAGTCACCTCCGTTTGGCCTAGACGGTATGCCGGCTTGAGATCGATTACGGTTCAATATTGGACGATTTTGAAAAGAATCATCGCGCAGTGCGCAGACATGTCCTGCCGCTCTCAGAGCCAGGTAATCAGTGAGCTTCTTTTCTTTGACGACGAGAGAGTGCGCTTGTCGTACCAGCAACCCCGATCAAAGATCCCAATACTTCGGCCGATCGTAGTGATCGTAAAGCTTCCCCTCATATTCCCGGTTGAGAGCGTCCGGATGATACTCGGGTGCATTCTTGATCGCCTCCCGGGATAAGTTTACGTATACCTTGGAAGCGTCCCAGCTCACCCGATCGATCCACCGCGGCGCAACCAGCACCTTTTTTCCCGGCAACCAATTACGCGTATCCACAACCATATACCGAATCTCCCAGGTTTCATCGTCAATGATAAAGTCTTCGACATGACCGATGCCGTCATCCGTAGCCTCAATGTGATAGCCCGTCACTTCAGTAGCGCTGCGCAGATGCAAATCGCCCGCTTCTTCTCGCTCCGCGCGCCGTTCTTCAACTATTTTTTGATCGGCGTCTGGGAGCTGAGGAAAGTACACGGGGCCCCACAAGTAAGGACCACTCCAATAATATGGGTAACCGTAGTAGTCGTGGTAATGCGCCTCGTGCTGGCGAGAAACCGGCTTGTCGGTATCAATGCTGGGGCTCTCCTCGACTTGCTTCTTTGTCAGGGTGACAGTGAGCCGCTCCCCTGATAAATCCGCCTTGCCGAGAGCGATAGGCGAGATAAGTACCTTTCGGCCTAGAAGCCAATTACCAGTGTCGGCCACCAGATACCGGATGGTCCAGGCTTCGTCGTCAAAATAGAAATCATCCAGCTTTCCAATGTCACCGTCCGTTGCGCCGATGGCATAGCCTTTTAGATCTTTTACACTTTTTTGCATTTTCTTCCCTCCTTTTTCTTCAATCGCTTTCGTCGTTAAATGCAGCCAATATGATTAATTTCCTTTAGCCTTCTCCTCACCGGACTCTGCGCGCGACACCTCACCCTCATGGTTTCCTCCGATCGACTGTTGGTCTATGTCCTGTGGAGCCCTCCTGCATTGTCCAGCGCATCATGTGGACGTACCCAGCAGCGCACAGTTAGCCCTTAGCTGTCGCAGCCGAGAGTTCGTCCTTGACCGCGCACACAACCTCAACGGATGTCGATAACCTTCTCTCGGTTGTACAGGTGATGCCTAGTAGGCAAGAGCCACTTACTCCGAGGACGATTAGAGCGACCCGATACTCATTGTCGGATTGGCACACATAAGGATCTTATCCCCCCAAGTGCTCTCGTTTGCCTTCCTGGTAGGCTTGCTTTTCGGCTTCCGTATCGGTCTGGACGGAATTGCCATGAGAGCCAATGAATTCCTTACCTTTTTTCACGATCTCGTCAGCGCTCTCGAGCGACTTTCCCACCTGTTCATTCAGATAATCAAAGCTGTTTCTGCCACGCTCACGGAGCAATTCACGGGTCTCCTTGCGGACGAGCACCGCGGCGATCAGCCCACCGATGACTCCCAGCCCGTAGACCGATAAGTAAATATGAGAATTTGGATTCGCCATTCGTCGTCACAAGTTTCTCCTCTTTTTGCATACTCTCACGTTTAGACCGTCACCCTCTAACGCTTGATAACTTGCAGGTTGTTGACGACCTGTTTGACGCCGCTCACCTGCGACGCAATAGATTCAATACGCGACTTCTGCTCGGAGGTCTCGACTTTGCCGATACCGGTTAGCCGCACGGCCACTACGACCAACGCGGCTCGTCAACGAAAACCTCCTGAATATTGCGCCAGTAGACGGTTTAAAAAAATATCGGCGAAGTCCCTCGCGAGGCTCCGGGGCTACCTCAGTCCGAAATAGCCGGCAACGAAAACCACTACCACAATAACACCAACTATGTAGAAAATATTGTTCATGTCAGTTTCTCCTTTCTTTCGCGTGATCGGATTTACCGTTGAGCCAGATGCCCATAACATTACTCAGAGAAAGGGCAGGCGAGAGGCCTCGCTTGTTGTCTTATCCTGTTTTCTGCGACCGGGTAAGTTTTAGTAGTCTTAAGTGAATCCCCTCTTTTCATTGTTGTAGTGTCTAAGAGCAGGTTGTGTGCCAGCCTTTGATACGAAAAACACTGGATTTCCATTAGATTTTTTTAGGCTTTCAAGGATGGCGAAGAAATGAGGCTCGTCAAAAGCGTCGAGAGCGTCGACCAAAACGTCGGACGAGACTATTTAGTTCCTGCGACTGTTTTTTCTTTCATAATGCGATGTCCGTAGATTTCCATTCTTCGTTGACGAGGTGCAGTTTGTAATTGATTGATAGACACTTTTTCAGGCTTGTCGGTAACGATCTTTGTGTCGACTTCTGCATTGTCCTTGTCCTTCACGTCACGTGTATAATGGATTGTTTGACTGCTATAGGATTTAACAGCGGGAGTTTGTAAAGATTTTTGCGGGTCCTGCTGCGAGGGCGAGGCTGTCATTAGCGTCAAATCTTGACTTTTGTACTTAAGGGTTAGTGTGAGCCAATTATCCGTCCGGTCCTCTAAATAACGGTTTCCATATAAGCCCTACAACCGACGATCTCCGCCTCGGTCGACCGGAGAGTACCCCCTCTGCCAAGCCTTTTCGCAGTCAGTCGGCCGAGTGGATAGGAATTTTGGTAAGT
Source organism: uncultured delta proteobacterium (assembly GCA_963840855.1). GTDB lineage: Bacteria > Desulfobacterota > Binatia > UBA9968 > UBA9968 > DATACQ01. The sequence goes on along the minus strand of CAWJBB010000067.1, from coordinate 2,248 downwards.
TGGAGATAGCCTTGGGTACGTTGTTGAGTATGTAAATGGTCTTTTATGCAGGAGAATGGTCGCGAACAATTTTCTTATTAGCAAAAACCCAAATGTCACGAAGAAAAATTTGACTCCATCCCTATGATACGGTTTGACAAATCGCCGGAGACTGGACTAGCTAAGCTAGAGGCGGGCTTTACTGGGAACGGTTCCGCACGATGAGATTTTCTCTCATTTGGCGAAGGCGGTGAAATCTTCGTAACGAAGTTTCGCGAGGGGATAATTCAAAGCGCTTTGGGTCATTCCCAGCCGGACGCACATCTCGGCAAATTGAATACCGATGGCTTTCGTGTTCAGGACTGGCACGCCCACTTCTCGTTCTAGGTCCATGGGAGAAACAAGGGTTGGAATAACCGCGCCGCCGAGCGGAATGATGCACCCCGCGCCGCTCGTTTTGATGGTGGCGCGCATGACCTCGGTGGCACGGGCAAATATGGCGTCTATTCGCTTCTCTGCGGTTTCATCATACAGGCCGATTGCAGCAATATCTTTAACAAACCCCTGCATGCTGTAGGAGTAAACAATCTGCCATGCGTATGCGATGTGCTCTTCGAGAGGCACAATGATCGCGATAGAGTTGGAGAGAACCGAGGCCGTGTGAAGTGCCGTGCGCAATACGCCAATGACGGGGATGCGCACCGTCTGACGAGCCGCTTCCACGCCGGGGTCAAATGTATTGCTCTGAACCACGGCATCGTAACCGTTGTTCTCGGCCCAAACGATCTTTCGAATAATCGCCGGCGTTTGCAGCACATGATAGATTCCGGGGACTTCGTTTCGCGCGCCGAGATTTGAAGAAAGCTTGGCTCCGGGGTAATCGTCCGGAAAGCATAACTCGACTTGAGTACCTGCGGAGGCGTAACCGTCGAGTTGGGCTTGGATCTTGGTATATCTTTCTTTGGCCTTGGGGTTCTCCGGCAGATGGCTGAGGAACATGATTCGCATCCTTCATTCCCCTTTCTTTGATTCGCCTCGTGAGCTTTGTGAGTTTTTTTTCACCTCGGCGGGCATCGCTCGAGCCACCAGCGGGCAATCTCATCCCGGCCGCGAACCAAACCTTGGGAAAGCCTTTCGCTATTCGATGAATCGAGCCACGGCCATCGCTCGCCATGGACACCCCGACGCAGGGGAGTGCAATCCGATTGACAACATCTCAGGGTGGGTACAGGTTGCCGGCTCCGTGCTGACCCCGCCTTACAATTTTTTTCACAGCACTCCGTTGGGCTTAGCCGATAAGCCTTTGAAACAATGATCGATCGTTTGCCGCTTGCGCCGCTAGAGCCCAACGCCGATTAGTATTTGGCTAGTATTTCCGGCTCTAATCGGGTGAGATGATCGGCAATCGTTTGCTGGTCGATCCTCTCGGCGATTTCCTCGTATCCGGCTTGTTTGACCATTGACGAAAACCGAGTCTTGAGCTGTTCCAAAGTCCAGCGGACGGGGTCTTCCACGCCCTCCTCTTTCATTTTGTGAGCTGCATGTTCGCCGCCGGAGGCGCCCACGTGATAATGAGGGTTTTTGTAAAAGCAATCGAAGCGCAGAATTCTTTTCCCCTCCTCCTCCGGGCCGGCGGTCGTGATGTCGAACGTCAGCCCTTCATCGCTGCCGCCGAGGCCTTGTCGGTGAGCGACGGTCATGCGCATTCCCGCCTGCTCGATGATAATCGGATCGCTCTTCGTCGTTGACGATGTTTCCTTTTCCATCAATCGGCCCTCCTGTGGTGATAACTTCGATCTTGGCGGAACTCATTACACTTTTGTTTCTACCTGTCAAACCGAAGCATTCATAAGTGATGACGTTGCACTCCGGCAGGTGAAACGGCTTGTTATGCCGCTGTTGACTAATGCGCGCGTATGAACTCCAGGACGTTGCGGTTGAAGGCCTCGGGCTCCTCCCAGTTGATCGAGTGAGCGGCCTCGGGCAGCACGATGAACTGGGCGCCGGGGATATGGGCGTGCTGTCGCCGCATGACCCAGGGAGGCGTCTGCAGGTCCTGATCTCCGGGCATCAACAACGTCGGCACCCGAATCGTCGCGAGCTTCTCGGACGTGATCGTAGTGCGCTGGGGCTGCGCCGGCGCGCCCTTCTGTTTCGAGTTGTGGTGAATTTCTAGCCAACGTTTCAAACCCTCGGGATTGGTCGCCATGTACCCCATGCTCACTTCGCGAAACTCCGGGGCCAGCTTGCAAACCCAGGAAGCGCCGTC
>CAWJBB010000066.1:0-89745 GCA_963840855.1 uncultured delta proteobacterium | reverse complement strand
ATTCAGGTTGTAATGTAGTTGGCTACATCCTTATCATGTGAGCGAAGCCGTTCTCTCACTTGCTCTTTCACGGGGGTCACGCTGTAGACGGAAAAAGCTTTCCGCGCTGTGTCGATGTCAGGAAAATTCCAGAGCGCACAAGCGAGCATCTCTGCCGCCTTCACCGTGCGCTCGGGTGATCTGTTCAGGCCCGCCATTGCGCTAGGATTTTCGCGTACCCATTCAGCGTCGACATTCGTTCCACCCGGCGAGTCATCGATGTGCTCTATGGCGAGGAGGATCTGCCCGAATGGTGCATAGCCAAGCGGCCGAGCGAACTGTTCATTTATCTCAACCATCACGAAATACGCGATAACGGGCTCGAACTCGGCAAGAAGCATGGCTGCGACGTCCGCATACGCTGCGTACTGCTGGGGCTTCCGCAATATTCCACATGCGTTTCCAATCCTTTGCGCCGCCGCGCTGACATCGATAGAACTGAAGGCGGTCAGTCGCGCCGCCCTTTGGCCCATTTTGGTCCCAGCGTCGAGGTACCGTGTGCTGAGACTCTTCCGTTTAAAGATGGTGAACGGCATATAGACCTCTAACGGAGGATGCTTCAGTCAACAGACCCCAGCCGGCGTTTTGGGACCCGACAATCTGTTTGTTCTACGAACTTCGAGCATCTGCTGATTCTTGTCAGACGAAATTTCTCAACGAAGCAGTACCATGGACAACGCCTGACGAATCTGTGCCGACTCACGGCTGCAGCCCACGCCGATCAGTATTTAGCGAGTATTTCCGGCTCTAACCGGGTGAGATGATCGGCAATCGCTTGCTGGTCGATCCTCTCGGCGATTTCCTCGTATCCCGCTTGTTTGACCATTGAGGGAAGCCGAGTCTTGAGCTGCTCCAAAGTCCAGCGGACGGGGTCTTCCACGCCCTCCTCTTTCATTTTGTGAGCTGCATGTTCGCCGCCGGAGGCGCCCACGTGATAATGAGGGTTTTTGTAAAAACAATCGAAGCGCAGAATTCTCTTTCCCTCCTCCTCCGGGCCGGCGGTCGTGATGTCGAACGTCAGCCCTTCATCGGTGCCGCCGAGGCCTTGTCGGTGAGCGACGGTCATGCGCATTCCCGCCTGCTCGATGATAATCGGATCGCCCTTCGTCGTCGACGCTGTTTCTTTTTCCATCAATCGGCCCTCCTGTGATGATAACTTCGCTCTTGGCTGAACTCATTACACTTATGTTGCTACCTGTCAAATCGAAGCGAGAGCGCGCAAAAAACACTGACAACCGAGCATCAACAACGTCGGCACGCGAATCGTCGCGAGTTCTCGAACGTGATCGTCGCGTCTGTCAAGCCTGAAATGCGCCGCCACCAGCAAAGCTGCACGTCCCTGACTGACTATAAAGAGCTGAGTGTCGCCTCGATCTCTAAAATACTTGACCGCCAACACCGCTCTTCGCTAAGATTTACAAATGCACACGGGCATCCAACCGGGGGCGCTCATCAACGGCAATATCAATTTTTTTCCTTCGCTATCCACGGGAATTTCGGCGGCGGTCGGCGAGCTAGCAAAAAAACCCGAATAAGGTCGGGAGAAACTTGATGAAGACGTTGGCACGATGCTTTCTGGTCATTTTCTTTTCAGGCTTGTTCCCCGTTGCCGGCTGGCCGCAGGGAGGCTTGGATTCAACGCTGATTGATGGCGCAAAAAAGGAAAAACGTTTAGTTCATTGGACGACGATGACTCTAAGCCAGAGCAAGCAGGTCGTGGATGCTTTTCAAAAGAAATATCCTTTCATTGAGATGGATCTTTTTCGCACCGGCGGTGACGCGATGCTCAACAAAATTTTCACTGAGGATCGCGCCGGCAAGCACCTATGGGATGTGATCCTTACGAGAGGGGACATGTTTCTTCCCTTGATGAAGAGAAAGCTCCTGGCCTCTTATCGCTCGCCCGAGACCAAGAAAATTCCCGCGGATCTTTTCGATAAGAACGGCTATTGGACTGGGTACTACGTCAACCCTTACACCTTGGGGTACAACACCAAATGGGTCAAGAATGAAGAGGTGCCCAAAACCTATGAGGAGCTGCTCAGCCCCAAATGGAAAGGGCAAAAGATATCCGTTGATAATACATCCTATAACCTGCTTGCGGGTCTCATCACCGCCTGGGGTAAAGACAAGGCCATTGCTTACTTCAAGAAACTTGCCGCCCAGGAGCCATCCGTCATGCGCGGTGACACCAACAGAGTCCAGCTCACCGCGGCCGGAGAATTCCCGCTAATTATTTCCTTCGCGCCGATTATTCAGCGGGCGACTTCCGAGGGTGCGCCCATTGATTGGGTTCCTCTGGAGCCGGTTTCGGTGCAGATCAATCCTTTGTTGCTTGGAGCCAAGTCTGCTCACCCCAACGCGGCCAAACTTTTCATAGACTTCGTGCTTTCAGAAGAGGGACAAAAACAGCTGGTTGGCCTCAGCCGGATACCGGTCCGTGAAGATGTGAAACCCCAGCCAGCCCGACTATTCGGGGGATACAAGCGGATCGTGGAAAACCCGGGAGAGTATGAAAATTTCTCCGAGGTCATAAGACTTTATCAAGAGATTTTCAACGTGCGTTGATTGCTCCCGCCTCAAATCGTCGAGATGAGACGTCTATGACCACCGTCATTCATCACACCACCATCGTGACTGGAGATCGGGACCCGTCCATTCACCTCAATGCTGCTATTGCCATCGAGAACGACCTGATCACGGCCATTGGTCCGAGCGACCAGGTCATGTTGCGTTTTCCGAACGCAGAGGGCGTCGATGGGCGAGGCAAGCTGGTCATGCCTGGTTTCGCCAACTGTCACACGCACTTTGTTAGAATCCTTGCGCGTGGGATCTTCGAAGATCAAAACGCTCCTAACCGGCCTCCTTTCACCCGGAAAGGGCGGGTTCCATTTCCACCACTGAACCCGGAACAACGCGCGGCCATGGCGCGCCTTGGCGCGCTCGAGGCTCTGCGCAGCGGCACCACCGCTGCCATGGATATCACGAACAACATCGAGGACTACGCTGAAGCCATCGTCGCAACCGGACTCCGTCTTGTCTTGGCCGAACAAGTATCGGACCGAGCCAAGGGAGTTCGTGTCGGCGAGCCGGGCGTCTTCGAAGCCGATCCGGAACTCGCCGACAAGGGCTTACAGCGGATTTTTGATCTTCACGCCAAGTGGCACGGCGCGGCAGACGGCCGCATCACCGTCGCGGTCGCGGCCCACGCTCCGGACATGGTTTCCCCGGCGCTCTTGCAAAGGTTGCGCGATTTGCGGGAAAAACTCGACACCATCGCCACCATCCACCTGAATCAGTATTGGGGCGAAGTAGAGGTGATCAAGACCAGCTACGGAACGCTTCCCACGGAATACTTGGCTCGCCATGGATTTCTCAATGAACGGCTCGTTGCTGCTCACTGCCGGTGCATGACGCCGGAAGAAGAAAAAATTCTCGGGGCTTCGGGAGCTTCAGTCAGCTTCAATCCGGTGGTCGCGGCGCGTTCGGGGAACAGTCCGCGCATTACGGACTTGGAGACCTCTGGCTGCAGGATCGCACTGGGCACCGACGAATTTACCGAGGACATAGTGCAGGTGTTGCGCAGCGCGGTGCTGATCGAGCGGTTGCGTCTGAAAGAGGGTGATCGCCCGAGACCCGAGGACGCGATGCTTTGGGGGACGGTTAACGGCTACCGTGCCTTGAACTTAAAAGGCTGCGGATTCTTGCAGGTTGGCAGCAAGGCGGACTTGATCGTCGTAAGCACACGACAGGCTCATCTGGTCCCGACGTTACGCCCCGTTGCCGTTTTCGTGTACCAAGGGCAGGCTCACGACGTGGAATCGGTCATGGTCGACGGACACTGGCTGCTGCGAGATGGCAAAGTGCTGGCGATGGACGAGGAAGAGGTCATTCGTGAGGCGGATCGCGTGAGCCGGGAAATCTGGCTCGGTTACTTCAAGGACCATCCTGATCTGGAGATGCCCGAGGGCTTCGACTCCGGTTTTGCCGGTTAAGCGGCAGGTCCAAATCTTTCTTTATGCCCTCAACAGTCGCCAAAATGAGTCACAAGCAATAAATCCCCTAAGGAGATGAACCATGGCAGATGACACCCATCAACCATCCGAGGAGGAAGTCACCCTGATGCTAAAGCGTGCGGGTCTCACGCTCCCGCCCGAGCAGTTGGAGAGGTGTTGCGCCGTGGTCGCACGACTTGAGGCAGCGGCGCGCCGGCTGCGAAGGGATCTTAAACGCGCCGACGAGCCGGCCAGTGTCTTTCCTGTTCGGAGATAGAATCCATGACTGGCGAACTCTGCTACCTATCCATCGCTGAAACCGGGCCGCTCTTGAAATCGCAACAATTGTCGCCGGTGGAATTAACCAACGCTTTCCTTGAGCGCATCGAAGCAATCGACTCTCGGATTCATAGTTTCATCTTAGTGACTCGCGAAGAAGCGCTGCGCCAAGCCAAGGCAGCCGAGAGAGAAATTGCCTCGAACCGGTATCGCGGCCCGATGCATGGCATACCGATCGGTTTGAAAGATCTAATCGAAACTGCTGGCATACGAACTACAGCCCATTCGAAGGTTCTCATTGATTATATTCCCGCCGAGGACGCGACAGCCGTGAGCCGCCTTAAAGATTCCGGCGCAGTCTTTTTGGGTAAGCTCGGTTGTTTAGAGTTTGCTCATGGCAGCCCTTCTCCGGACCAGGCTTGGCCGCCGGTACGGAACCCGTGGAACCCGGACCATGGATTTACCGGCGGTTCGAGCACGGGCTCGGCGGCCGCTGTGGCCGCTGGACTGGTGATGGGAGCACTGGGGACGGACACCGGCGGATCTATTCGCAACCCGGCTTCTTTCTGCGGCATCGCCGGGCTCATGCCGACCTATGGAAGGGTCAGCCGAAAAGGTGTGATCCCTTACTCTTTCTCCCTCGATCACTGCGGGCCGATGGCTTGGACTGCTGAGGACTGCGCGATTATGCTTCAGGCGATTGCCGGCTATGACCGGGACGATCCTGGCAGTGCCAATCTTCCTGTACCCGATTATACCACCGCTCTGAACATGGGAATTCACGGAATGCGGATCGGTGTTATCCGCCATTTTTATGAATCGCGCTTGCCTCCCGAAGACGAAACGCGGCGCGCATTCGAAGCCGCGTTACAAGAACTTACGAAACTTGGCGCGCTGCTCGAGGAAGTGAAACTCCGGGAACTGGAAGATTACGACGACTGTAAGGTGATTATTTCCGAGGCGGAATTTTTTGCCGTCCACGAAAAGGACCTGCTCGAAAGATTTCAAGATTATGGTGCCAACCTGCGCTTTCGCGCCGTCCCCGGCGGGCTCATCCGGGCGGTCGACTACATCCAGGCTCAACGTCAGCGCGCCAAATTGGTCGCTGAGATGCAGACGCTATTCGCGGGCTATGACGCCATGGTAACGCTTTGCACCTACGGTCCGGCGCCGAAAATCGAGCACGGACGAACCCACCCATTTTTTTCAGCGGCCAAACCTGACCGCGGTCTTCAACGTAACCGGCAACCCGGCGATTTCCATCCGCACCGGATTTGATCGGATGGGCCTGCCACTCGCCATGCAAATCGCCGGCAAAGTCTTTGACGAAGCAACGATCCTGCGCATCGCGCATGCCTATGAGCAAGCAACGCCGTGGCGCCGTCTCCGTCCCTCCCTGGTCTAGCTTAGCTAAGCTAGGAGGGCACCGAGTTCGGCAGCAAATTCCGTCTGCACGAACAGGTTGGAAAATGCCGGGTGGGCCGCATCGGCTGCGGCGATCCCCAGAAAATCGGCTCCGCAGCTGCGTATGAGGTGAATATTTACGACAAGCGTCCCGACCCAACTTTCGGCACGGGAGCCATAGTCAATGTGGCAAAGGCATCGCCTATGCTCAAAGCCGGTGGTCAATGGAACACCTTAGAGATCACAGCTAAAGGCCCGCAACTTAGCGCCACGCTGAACGGAACCCGCACAGCCGAAGGTCAGGACAGTAAGTATGCTAGTGGACGGATCGCGCTTCAGTATAGCGCGGGCGTCGTGAAATTTCGCAAGGTGCAAATCAAGCCGCTATAGCTTGCGCCAATCGAAGCAAGGAAGTTACGCTAAAATCAGGGAAATCGTAATGCTGGAAAAATGGCCACCTCAGGGAATTTAGAATAGCATCAGTGCCATAAAAGTGATATTGAGGGACGCATGGCGTTTGTTCTGCGTCGTCAGTCGGACGCTGTTTAGCTTTCGCGAACGGACCGCCCCCCTTTCCCGTCGCTAGTGACCTGTAACAGCTACATTGCGTTTGCCGTTCATGGTTCGAGAGCCTCACCACGAACGGCTTGTGCCTTAACCGTTCACCATGAGCTTGCCGAAGGGTTCTTCGAACTTAGACGCGAATCAATTGTTACAGCTCACTAGTGCGTCATCGGCTGACTGAAGTGCCACGATTCGAAAGAGCAGCCCATTCTTGGAGTCCCATAGGGCGTCAAAAAATAAAAAGAGGAGGAAACACGATGTCTATTTACCGGAAAGGCGGTCTGATGATGACCGCAATCTTGCTGAGTTTTAACTTGGCTGCTTGTGAGAAAAAGGGTGGCGAGGGCACGGCTGAAAGGGCCGGAAAGCAAGTCGATAAAGCCGTTGACAGCGTAAAGGAAACTGCAAAGGAAGCCGCAGATAAGGCCGGAACAGTTGCTAGCGATGCGGCCAAAACGGTGAAGGAAGCAACCAAGGACGCTACGAGTAAGTGAGCAGATCTTCCAACTAAAAACATATGCACTGCGCAGGTCAGCTGTAGATATTTGATTCTGCTGAAAGACTCTCAGCTTCATCCTTCGAGAACCTGGACGAACGGCGGAGTAGTTGAAATGACGGGAGATTGTCCATTCATGCTCAGCCTAGTCGAAGCATTCCTTAAGTTTTTCAGCAGAATCGATATTTGACTTTTGGCTCAAAATTTTGTCGCTTGGACCCCGCCACCGGAGCCGCGTGTCAGACTTGCCTAGGTCGACTAACTTGCGGTCGCCGTCTGCCACGTTAGTCCTGAACAGACCTACTAGAGATACTTGAGCCCTTCGAGTGATGCGCGGTCCCATTTAGCCAGGTCTGCCGCCGCTTCGTACGTTGTCTGCAGAAAATCGAGAAGAGTATCTTCTGGCGATTGCGCATTGCGGACTTCGTCGTACCGCAGAATGAATTCCCGGAGATCCGTGCTGTAGAACGCGGACGCCGGTTTGATTGGCGCTTGGGCAAAACCTTCCGGTTCCGGGTAGGCGTAGGAATAGTACGCGGGGTAGGCGACGGCGCCGCCGCCCGGCCAAAAACCGCAGCTACTGACCTCGTGCGAGTAGGCCTCTCGCGCAACTCGATCCGGAAGATTGGGAACGCCGCCGGGATGCGGCGGGGCGAGCCGCCCGGAGAATCGCGTGACGGCCAAGTCGGGGGCGCCCCAGAAGTAATGCACCGGGCTGCACTTGCCGACGAAGCGCGCGCGGAATTTTCTAAAAATGCGATCGCTTTGCAAAAGCACGCGCCAGAAGCGATTGGCGTATTCCGCGTCGTATGAAGCGTGAGCTTCGTCCTGATCGAAAGGAATGGCGTTCGGGACCTCGTTGGGTTTGGGGTAAATCTTCACCTCGAGATCGAGCTTTTTCATTTCTTCTCCGAGCCGCCGGTAGAAAACCGCGACGGACTGCGGTTGGAGTGGAAAACCCGCGGCGCGGCCGTCATCGCACTGGATCTTGAGATCGTGCGCGATAAAGTCGAAGTCGATTTGAAACGCTCTCGTGCCGTAAGGAATCGAACCGGTGGTGAGGCCCCTTGGCGTCACGTACAGCGTTACATGCCAGGAATGATTCGTCCATGGAGTCTGAGCTAGACGAACTTTGCCGACGATCTGTGTCCACATATGGAGCGTTGCATAGGTGTCGCTCCATGCGTCGAGAGGCAGACTGGGCCAAGCTTCGCCACGTATGATATTTGACTCCGTCATCCGTTCCTCCTGTTCATCTCTATTCACATTCAATACTGATTGGGGTGAAAAAAATGGTTACCGTTTGACCGAACGGAACGGGCGAATTGAATTGCTGTGCCTAGCTTCATTTTGCGAACAAATTATAAAGCCAGCCGAAAAGGAGGCCGGCCAGCGCGCCGGCAAGGAGCGAATAAAGAGTGCCGACGACTATGCCTATCGGCACGCTCACCGGGTCATAGCCGGGATAGAGGGAACTTAGCAATGCGAGGTAGGCGCCACCGTAGGGACGCAAGATGAGATTCATCAGTGAGATCAAAAGAAAGCCGATGGTTTTGAAAAGAGCGCCGGCAATGATCATGGATTTGAGCGATAGCTCCATTCTTTACCACCCAAGTGTTCCCATACAACCGATCCAGCGATAAAGCCAGCGCATTGGCTTTATCTCCATTTTTCATGAGAGGTCCCGGCGTGGATTGAGAGTCTTCGTCGTGAACGTTGCCGGACGAGGCGGAGCGTACTCCGTCAGGGGAGAATCAAGAAGACGAACGCAAGTAAACCACTTAGATTCATCCTCACGCCTCCCCTGATGAGCAATTTCGATCTCATCTCCGATAACCGCCCATTGTTCTAGCCAAATTGCACCAGTGCTTGGGGTCGGTCTGCCAGAAATATTCGTATTGTTTGAACTGATCCGCTACATTCATTTCAATCCGGTGCGGAAGGGCATGGTGAGAGCTCCCGAGCGATCAATACTCCGGTCATCATGCGTATTTGCGGAGGAAAGCGAGGGAGATCATCGAGCGGCGAAGGTGCTCGTCATGATGTTTTGAGACAAGAAACCATGAAGCAATCACAAAGGCCGCGTATAAGCCGGTTGGCGCTATTCCTCACCTTTTCCCGGGTTAGCCTGTCCGGTTTCGGCGGCGTGATGTTCTGGGCGCGGCGCGGGCTGGTCGAGCAGCAGCGCTGGCTCACGGAGCGGGAGTTTGTCGACTTGTTAACGCTCGGACAACTCCTGCCCGGGCCGAACGTACTCAACCTGACGGTGATGGTCGGCTATCGTTTCGCCGGTTGGACGGGTGCCGCGGCGGCCGTTGCCGGGTTCTTAGGATGGCCGTGCCTGGTGGTCATCGGCATGGGCGTACTCTACCAGCATTACGGCGCCCTGCCGCAGGTGCAGCGGGCGCTCGCCGGCATGTCCATCGTGGCGGCGGGGCTGCTGCTCGCCACCGTCATCAAGTTGGCGATGGTGTTGCCGCGGCGGTGGCGGCCGTGGATCTTCGGCATGCTGGCCTTTGTGGGCGTGGGCGTCATGCGCTGGCCGCTCCTGTGGGTCATGAGCGTCCTCGCGCCGTGGGCCGTCTTCGCGGCCTGGAAAGAAACGGAGTGATGGACCGCCTCGACCTCGGCGCGCTGTTTCTACATTTTTTGGCCCTCTGGTTCGTGGCCATCGGCGGTCCGTCGACGATCCTGCCGGACATCCACCGCTATGTGGTGGAGGTGCACCACCTGTTGACGAGCGCGCAGTTTGCCGAGATCTACACGTTGGCGCAGGTGGCGCCCGGCCCGAACGTGATGTACGTAACACTTATCGGCTGGCACCTGGCGGGGTGGGCGGGCGCAGCCGCGACCACGATCCCGCTGCTGGTGCCGGCGACCACGCTTACGTTGATTGTTGGGCACTTCAACGAACGCTATCCCAATGCCCCGATCGGTGTCGCCATTCGCCGCGGCCTGACGCCGATTACGATTGGACTGATGTTCGCGAGCGCGACGATACTGATGCGCGCGGTGAACCACGACTGGCGCGGGTACCTGATCACACTAGTCACCGTAGCGCTGGCCCTGTACAAGCCATGGAACCCGCTGTGGCTGCTCGCGGCCGGCGCGCTGGCGGGCATACTCGGTCTCGTCTGAGCACCGATTCTCGCTCCAACGGGTCGAATAATTAGAGACTCACGTTTGGCTTTCTGCTTCGCTCGTGAAAAACTCGAAGCAGCCGGACTGACACCATCCGATGGATTAATAATCGGTCAAATTAGGCAGGAGGGAGAACCATGGCGATGGAGCTTTACTGGGGTAGCGGCAGTCCCTTCGCTTGGCGGGTTATGTTGACATTGGAAGTGAAAGGGCTGGCGTATGAATCCAAACTCTTGGAATTTTCCAAAGGCGAAAACAAAGCGCCGGCCTATCTTCAGTTCAACCCGCGCGGCAAAGTACCCACTCTCAAAGATGGAGATTTCGTCATCTACGAGTCGCTCGCAATCATGAGTTACCTCGATCGCAAATACCCCGATCCGCCGCTCTTCGGCAAAACGCCCGAGGAAACCGGTTTAATTTGGCGCGCGCTCGCCGAATGTGAATCTTATATAGTGAGCGCCGGCGACAAAGTCGTTCGGCCGATTTTCTTTGGCAAAGGATTGGACAACGTCGAAGAGATCCAACAGGCCGCGCAGACGCTTCGCCACGAGCTTAAGATGATCGACGAGCGCTTGGCCGGTTCGCATTGGCTGGTTGGCGATAAGATCTCCGCCGCGGACATCGGCGTATTTCCATTGGTCCAACTGATCTTGCGCGCAGCGTCCAAGGAAGCCGCCCAGCCGTTCAATTTAGGCTTGCTCCCGCTTGCGCAAACCTTTCCCAAAGTCGCCGGGTGGGTGCAGCGCATCGAAGCGCTGCCGAATTACCAGCGCACGTACCCGCCGCATTGGAGACAATAGTGCCGTGTCAACAATGCGACTCCAAAAATATCAATAAGGGGCCACAGATGCTGCTCGGCGGCGGTTTACTGCGCTTCGATCCACGCATTTTTAATGCGCGGCGGGTATTTTGAGAATTCTTCCCGGGCCGATTTCCTGGTTGAGCGCCACCTGATTAAGAATCGCTGCGTCTTCAGGCGTGAACGGCGCGGGCAAGCTCCTGGGAATCAAATCGCGAAATGGCGCCGGTCGGGAGACGGGTTGCAGGTCCAGGCGAACCGGCTCTCTGTTCAAGATGCGGGGATCTCGGACTTCGCCGAACCCCTGCATGGATTGCAGAAACAGGCTGCGAAAACCTCCGAACATCTGCGGCGCGGTGTATCCGACAAAATGATAGACGCTGCCCCGGTAGTCGATAAAGTAAGCCATGACCCTAACGACTTGGCCGTTCTGCTTCTGCGCATCCGCGAGGACGACGAATGCCGGGAAACCGTCGGACCGCATGGGGCCGCGTTCAAGGACTCTCAGTCCCGGCTGATTGAGGAATCTGGCAGCGGCAGACTCCGCCGATTTATCGGCGCTCGAAGTGAAGCCTAAAACCGCGCGGTTCTGGCTTTCGACCATCATGACCTGCGTTGGTTGGTTGATGACTTTGAATCCACGCGGCACGGGAAAGCGAAAGCGCAAATCCGGGTGATAGAAGACGTTGCCCTCGACGAACCCATGGCGCGGATCTTCGCCGAGGACCAGGCTTTCAATCGCATTCAGGTAGCGCGAATCAGCCAGGGGTCGCTTGTCCCGAGAGGGTCCTGTCAATTCTCTAATGCGCTGAATGCGATCACCCGGATTGGGATGGGTAGCGAGAAAGCTCGGCATCCCCTGTCCTTCTTTTTCCTGAATGCGATTGAGGGTCTGAAATAGACCGATCGCCTCGCGCGGGTCGTAGCCGGCGGCTGAGCTGTACTCGGCGCCCAATTTATCGGCTTCCAATTCGTCCTCACGGCTGTAGCGCAGAAAGATCAGTTGCGCGGCCATGCCGCCGAGATTGAGCAGATCCTGGGCAGGCAGTCCGAGCCCCTGGCCGAGAAGGGCGCCGCCGAGAAGAAGCCCTTGACCGATTTGTTGCTGCCAGGCCTGGCGCGCCGCGTGGCGGGCGGCGACGTGGCCGATCTCGTGCGCCAGGACGGTGGCGAGTTGGTCTTCGTTATTTAAATGGGCGAGCATCCCGCGGGTGACATAGATGTATCCGCCGGGAAGGGCCATGGCGTTGATGACCGGACTGTCAAGCACGCCGAAAGTAACCGGAGTTTTGCGAATTTGCTCGTCGATCCCAGGGCGCCGGAGGTGGCTGGTTGCAAGAACGCGGTTGCCGACCTCCATGACGTAACGCGCCACTTTAGGATCGCGGTAAACGCCGAACAGAGCGGCGACTTCTTTACTAGCTTGCTTGCCGATCTCGGCTTCCTGTTGCCAGGTGAAGCCGAGATAGCGCTGTTCTCCGGTAGCGGGAACGATATCGGTTACGCAGCTGTAAAAGAGCAGGGCGCTGAGGAGAAGCGATAACGCTCTGAATATGACGTTGGCATTCACAGTAAGCCGAATCCGTGCCGTTTCCGATGGAGCCGCCACCAGTCTACCAGAACGGAATCGTAAGGGAATGCGTGATCGAGGAAAAGATCCATGATCGTGCTCGTGACCCGTGAAGCAAGGGAAAGGATAGAGGCTTTGATCATGTGGCTCTTCCAATAATGTTAAGTTAACCTCACCTGATGCGAAAGCCGGATTTACCTATCTTCGAGATCGAACAGCCGTTGCTCGAAACCCTGACGACGCAGAAGCGGTTGGTTTTGTCCGCGCCCACCGGCTCGGGAAAATCAACTCAAGTGCCGCAGCTGCTGCTCGACGGCGGACTCTTGCAGGGTGGCCGAGTGACGGTCTTGCAGCCGCGCCGGTTGCCCACGCGAATGCTCGCGGCGTGGGTCGCGCGAGCTCGGGACGTTAAACTCGGCGGCGAGGTGGGCTATCAGATGCGGCTGGACAACGTCACCTCACCGGCGACGCGGATCTGTTACGTGACCGAAGGCGTGCTGCTGCGCCAGATGCTGGCTGATCCCGGCTTGAAGGGCGTCAGCGCGATTGTGTTCGACGAATTTCACGAACGGCATCTATACGGGGACATCACGCTGGCGCGCGCTCTGCAAATCCAGGAATCGACGCGGCCCGATCTCATCATCCTCGTCATGTCGGCCACGTTGGATGTCGCAATGGTCCAGAAGTATCTCGATCCCTGCGCGGTGCTGTCGTCCCAAGGCCGCGCCTACCCTGTCGCCATCGAATATCTGGCCAAACCGGCCGGTGACCCGCCGGTCTGGGAGCTTGCCGTCAAGGAACTCCAGCGCCTGGTGCGCCACGAACCTCAAGGCGACGCGCTCGTTTTCATGCCCGGGACGTACGAGATCACGCGCGCCGTGCAGGCGGCGCGCGATGCGCTTGGCCCAGAGTTCGTCGTGTTGCCATTGCACGGCGAATTGCCGCCGAGCGATCAAGATGCGGCGGTGGCCCGATATGATCGGCGCAAAATCGTCGTTGCCACTAACGTCGCGGAAACCTCGCTTACCATCGATGGTGTTCGGCTAGTGATCGACAGCGGTTTGGCGCGTATTCCCCGCTATGACCCGCATCGCGGCATCAACACGTTGCTCGTCGAAAAAATCAGCCGCGCCGCAGCCGACCAGCGCGCCGGCCGTGCCGGACGCACCGCGCCTGGACGCTGCGTGCGTCTATGGACGGCGCATGAACAGAACGCGCGTCCTATCCAGGAATTCGCCGAAGTGAAGCGGCTGGATCTCTCGGAGGCGATCCTCACGCTCAAGGCGAGCGGCGTGAACGACGTGAGGACATTCCGCTGGCTGGAGGCTCCCGATGCGCGCGCGCTGGAACGCGCCGAGACGCTGCTCAGCGATTTGGGAGCCATTGACGGCACGGCGGGCGCCATCACCGCGCTCGGACGGCGCATGCTCGCATTTCCGGCGCATCCGCGCTACGCGCGGATGCTGCTGGCCGCCCATGACTATGGTTGTGTGCGGTCCGTCGCGTTGATCGCCGCCCTGACGCAAGGGCGGGATTTGCTCGCGCGCCGCCAAGCAAAACAAACTGACGACCTACGCGACGATCTGATCGGTGATGAGAAAGAGTCGGATTTTTTTCTGCTGATGCGCGCCTGGCGCGCTGCCGAGGGCGCCGGATATCAAATCGAGCGCTGTCGACGGCTCGGTATTCACGCGCAGGCGGCGCGCCAGGTGGGGCCGTTGTTCGAGCAGTTCTTGAGGATCGCCGCGGCCGAGGGTTTGAACGTCACTGAAGCGCCGGCTGCGCAAGATGTCAAAGACGCCGTGCAGCGTTGCGTGCTGGTCGGGTTCTCCGACCAGCTCGCCAAGCGGTCGGACGCCGGGACGCTACGATGCGAGCTGGTCCATGGCCGGCGCGGGGTGTTGGCCCGCGAGAGCGTCGTTAAAGCGCCGCTCTTCGTCGTCTCCGAGGTGCGCGAGGTGGAAAGCGGCGGCGGCAGGGACCGAGCCTTGAATGTCGTGCTGAATCTGGCCACGGCGGTCGATGAGACATGGCTGCGCGAGCTTTTCCCGGAGGGTTTCAAGCAAGTCCGTGCCGTTGTCTATGACCCGGCGCTGCGGCGCGTCGTTGCCCGGGACGAGACGCGATTCCGAGATCTGGTTCTAGAAGAGAAATTATCCGACAATCCGCCGGCTGAGGAAGCAGCCGGGATTCTCGCGCGCGAAGTTGCGGCCGGCCGCTGCGCCCTCAAGAACTGGAACGTGGCGGTGGAACAATGGATCCTGCGCGTCAATCGATTGCGCGAATGGATGCCGGAGCTGGCATTGCCCGCCATCGGAGAAGAGGAGCGGGACGCCATGCTCCAGCTAATTTGCCATGGCGCGTTCAGCCAGAACGAAATCAAGGATCGACCTGTTTGGCCCGTCGTCAAGTCGTGGCTGTCCCGGCAGCAACAAGCGTGGTTAGAAGACTATGCGCCCGAGCGGATTGCATTGCCTCACGGACGCGCCGTGAAGGTCGTCTACTCAGTGGACGGGGCGCCGACGATTGCGGCGCGCATCCAGGATTTGTACGGCACCAAAGAAGCGGTCTGGATCGCCAACCGCCGCGTTCTTGTCCGCATTCACGTGCTCGCGCCGAATAACCGCCCGGTGCAGATTACTGAGAACCTGTCAGTTTTCTGGCGTGAAACATACCCGAAACTCAAACAGGAACTTAAGCGCAGGTATCCAAAGCACGACTGGCGCTGAATATAGGGTAGGCGTGAGCCATGAGGCTTGAGGCGTAAACAGTTCGGAGGCTGAAGCTAAACCGCCAGTTTGGCCGGGATGAAAGGACATCACAACAGCGAAAGTTTCTCTCAATTAGGCCGTACTTTTCGGCAACGGCCAGTTCAACCATTCGGCAATGCCGCGGCCCATGATCCATTCCAATTCGGATGATGAAAGTGCTTTCATTTCTTCGGTGAAGAGAGTTACCACTTGCTTGTAGGGGCAGGGAAGATGCGAAAGATCGGTTCCCCAAAAACAGCGCTGCGGTCCAAAAGCGTCGACCACGCGGCGCACCAGCGGGTGCAGCGTCGGAAACGGATATGGCTCGTCGACATAGCAAGGCAATGCCGAAACTTTCACCGCGACGTTTTTTAGCCGGGCAAACTTGATCACATTGGCGACTGCCGGCTCCAGAGATTTACCGCGCAGCGCTGAGCTGAGCCCCATGTGGTCGACAATCATGCGCAATCCCGGATGGCGCTCGGCAACTTCAAGCAGTTTCGGCACGTCGTTGGGCGCAAAGGTCATCACGGGAACATCGTAGCGCTCGGCGGCGTCCCAAAACCAGTCCGCGGTGCCGTCTACCAGCCATCGACTAGATCGACCCGCATTGAAGGTCATGCGAATGCCCAGCATGTGCGGCTGATTCTTCCAGGTGGCCATCAACGCGCGGCTTTCGGGCCGGTGAATTTTGATCTTCCCCATGACCGCAAAACGATCTGGGTGCAAACGCGCCGCTTCAAGAGAGGTATCGTTGCGATCGTCTTCCCAGGTCGGCGGCACGAGCACGCATCGCTCAACGCCTGCGCCGTCCATTTCTCCCAGTAATTCCTCGTGACCCAGCGGCACCGGACGATGCGGCGGCGATGCGTCTACCCTGGCGTAGGGTTTTGTCGGGGTTTCCGGTGCCCAGATGTGCACTTGGGAGTCGATGATCATCATGGGAGTACTTATGCCTTTCGTTATTGATCTAAAAATCCCCTGCCGCGATGTTAAACGGTTCCCTTCCTTAAGAACCCATTCACGTAAGAAAAAAACAAGTCGTCACTCCCGCGGCAGCGGGAGTCCAGGTACGGCCGAAATCTGGATTCCGTTTTCACGGGAATGACGGGTAAAAGACAGAGGCATCTGTAAAAGATTCGAGGCCGATAATTCGATTCTATATCAGTTTCGTCTTTAGAAATCAGCCGGGCCTACGTCTCAGGTGTTCGACCATTGTCTCCGCGGCTGCTTCGCCGGCTCTTACGCAGTCAGAGATGCCAACGCCGTGGTAAGCGCTGCCGGCGAGGGCGAGGGTTGGGAATCGCGCCAGCGCCGTTTCGATGCGCCGAATTCGTTCTTGGTGACCGACGTGATACTGCGGCATGGAGTTGGGATGGCGCCAGACGCGGGTGAAAAGCGGTGCGGTCCTGACGCCGAGTAACGCCGCGAGTTCCGCGCGCACGTTTTTCTCCATCGTGGCGTCATCATCGTTGAAAAGATCAGGCTGCAGGCTGCCGCCGACGAAGGCGCGCAGCAAAATTTTGCCCTGCGGCGCTCTGCCGGGATACTTCAGGCTGCTGAACGTGCAAGCCATCATTTTGCGCCCCTCGATAGCAGGTACGACAAACCCAAAACTGTTTGGCGGTTGAGGTAAATCCTCAAGCTCGTAGGCGAGGCTCACCGTAGCCGTCGATGCGTAGGAAATTTGTTCCAATTCCCGGGAGGCGCTTGAAATGACAGGCGCAATCATGTCCGCGCTGCGATAGGCGGGGGTGGCGAGGATGACGGCGCTGGCTTCGAGAGTTTCGTTTCCGGCCATCGTGACCCGCCAGGCCTTCTGGTTTTCGTCGAACTGCAAGTTATTTACCCGGCTATTGAGACGAACGCAACCTTCGGGCAGCCGCCGTGCGATGGCGCCGACAAACTCCTGCATACCGCCGCCCAAGGTGACGAACAAACTCCAGCGCGCGCCGCTGCCCGCCTCGCGCCGGCGCGTCCGCTCGCGCTGCGCCGACCACATGGCATAGATCACGCTGCGCCGGTCGCGCTCCATTTCTAAAAAGCGCGGCATGGTTGCCGCGAGGCTGAGCTTGTCCGGGTCAGCGGCGTAGATACCCCCCACCAATGGCTGTGCGACGCGCTCCAGTGCTTCGCTGCCGAAGCGTCGCCGGACAAACGATCCAAGGCTTTCGTCGGCGCTAGAATTTTTGCGTGGCAGCAGAAGTTCGGCGGCCATGCGCAGCTTGCCGGCCCAAGAAAAGAGCGGCGATTCAACAAACGGCCACAAAGAAGTAGGCGCCAGCAAGAAGAATCCTTCCGGCAAGGGTTCGAGCTTGCCGTTATGGACTACGAAGATCTTTTGATAGGCGCTCTGGGTGGAGACCAGATGCGACGCAAGTCCCAGGCGCTCGCACAGCTTCAGCGCCCAGGGTTTTTCCGTAATGAAAGAGTCGGGTCCGGCCTCCACGAGAAATTCACCGATGCGCTCCGTGGCGATGGCGCCGCCAAGGTGGTTCGAAGCTTCGAGAAGGATGACTTCATGGTCGAGCCGATTGTCATTTTTCAGCTCAACTATTCGATGAGCGGCGGCGAGTCCGGCGATGCCGCCGCCGATGACGACGATGTGGCGGGTCATTCGCCCTCACCCTTCCCGTTTCCTGAGTACAGGGCGAAGATAAAATTCTTAGTCGATGCAAAACAGATCAGGATTGCGCCAACCTCTTCAAGACGACATCGGCGATCATCCGGATGAACATAGGGTGGTCGTTAGGGCAGTTTGCACGGGTCAGCCGCACGCCCAAATCTTCGGCGAATTTCTTCGCCTCGATGTCGAGGTCGTAAAGAATCTCCACGTGATCGCAGACAAAGCCAATAGGGGCCAGGATCATCTGTTTGATGCCAGCCGCGGCGAAATCTTTAATCACCTCGCCGATGTCTGGCTCGAGCCACGGATCGGTGGGTTTACCGCTGCGGCTTTGGTAAGCGATGGACCAGCGCGGATGATCGAGTTTCGCCGCGATCAGGCGAGCGGTGGTTTGCAATTGTTCGACATAGGGCGAACGCGCAGCCATCGGCGTAGGCACACTGTGCGCGGTGAATACCAACGGCATCGCCGCACGATTTGCCGCGGGAAACGCGGCGCCGGCGGTTTGAATCAGCTCCTGCCAGCTTCGAATGAAAAGCGGATGGTCGTGCCAGCCGTCGCAGTAATCGATTGACGGGGCGTGGTTTCCGATTTCAGCTCGGGCGTCCGCGATATTTTTCTGATAGCGCTCCCAGCTCGCCTCGGTTTGGTGCGACGACAGAATGAATCCGAGCGCCCGTCTGACCCCGTCATCATGCATCTGCTGCAGCGTCTCGGCGAAGAAAGGCCGGCTGTTGCGCATGCCGACGTAGACGGGGAGTCGCGCGCTCAGAATTTTGCGCAAGGCATCAGCCTGACGGAAGGTGATCTCATTGAGCGGCGATTTGCCGCCGACCGCTTCATAGTGACGAGCGACTTCGTCCAATCGCGGGGCGGGGATCGAGATGCCGTCGGTGACTCGCGCGAGAAACGGGAGTATCTCTTCCGGACTAGCGGGCCCCCCGAAGGCCATTAGCAATATAGCATTGTATGACATAGTCACTGCGGGACAGATTTAACCCCTTACCCTGCCTTTCCCGCAAGGCGGGCGAGGGTTCAAGATCAGGGAGCTTAAATTTCAAGCTCGATCATCGCGCGCTTAGCTCGTGCACGGCTTCGACCATGGCTTTCACATTCTCCACAGGCGTTTCCGGCAAAACGCCGTGGCCCAGGTTGAAAATATGACCCGGCCTGCCGTTCGCGCGGCGCAGGATCTCTTCAACTCGCCGGCGGATGTCCCTTGGCGAAGAAAGGAGCACGGCGGGATCGAGATTCCCTTGGATCGCAATATCATGCCCCAGGCATTCCCAGGCCGCATCGAGATTGACTCTCCAGTCCACGCCGATGACATCGCCTCCGGCAGCACGGAGGGATGTGAGAAATCCGCCCGTCCCGGTGCTGAAGTGGATGACGGGAACGCCTGGAGTCACGCCTGCAATAGTTGCGCGCGTATGCGGAAGGACAAATCGCTCGTAGTCTTCGGGGGACAAACAGCCGGCCCAACTGTCGAAGAGCTGTACGGCCTCCGCCCCCGCGGCGATTTGCGCGTTGAGATATTTGGCGATGACCGACGACAGGCGCTCCATTAAGGGACGCCAGGCGCCGGGGTTCGAATAAATCAGCTTCTTGGTTTTAAGATAGTTGCGGGAGCCGCCGCCCTCGATGAGATACGAGGCGAGGGTAAAGGGGGCTCCGGCAAAGCCGATAAGCGGCACTTTCCCATTCAGTGCCGCGCAACTTTTGCGCACGGCTTCGTAAACAAACGGAAGAGCTTCTTGCGGGTCGAATTCGACAAGCTGTTCGACGTGGGTCCTGCTGCTAACCTGATTGTGGATGACGGGACCGTCCCCTTTCGTATACTCCAGATCGACGCCCATGGGCTCCAAAATGAGCAAGATATCCGCGAAAAGAATCGCCGCGTCGACGCCAAGGTGTTCGACCGGAGTGACCGTAATTTCGGCCGCCAGGTCAGGCGTTTTGCAGAGCTCTAAAAATCCATACTGGGCGCGCAGCTTGCGGTATTCCTCCATGTAACGGCCGGCCTGGCGCATGAGCCACACGGGTGTGTAGCTAGTCTTCTCGCGCCGGCAAGCGGCAAGGAATGTATGCATGATTGATGTTACGCCGGCAGCTGAATGAGTTGATTTTCCATGACCGCTCATTGCGCGACTAGTTTCCCCGCCCAACTGACGGCCAGACCGCCAAGCAGGAAAATCAGCGTCATGGGATTGCGTTCCTCAATGCGGTGCACTTGGGGCAGAATATCCGCGGTGGCTATGGCGAGAAACGTCCCAGCCGAAATTCCGATGGCGACCGCTACGGATTCGGCGGCGACAGCGCTGAGCGAAAAATATGCGATGAGCGCTCCAACCGGAGTCGTCAGAGAAAAGAGCAGGTTTAAAAGCCCCACGGTGCGCCGGTTCCATCCCGCCGACAACAGGATTGACGAAATTGAAATGCCGTCCGGCATCTTGTGAATGATCACGGCCAGGAGAACGACCGGGCCCAACTGTGGAATAATGAGCCCCGCGCCAAGAGCGACACCGTCCAGGAGACTGTGCAGCGAGATGCCCAAAAAAGCGGGAATGCCCATCTGGTGAATGTCGCAATCACGCTCTTCGCAAGCGTGCACGAATACGAAGCGCTCCAGAGTGAAAATCAGCAAGAACCCTCCCAATACGGCCCATCCAAGGCCGTCTGAAAGAAATTTTCCGGCTTCGGGAATCATGTGAAAAAAAACCGCCCCGAGGAGAACTCCCGCGCTGAAGCTGAGAAGCAATGCAAGGGTCTTTTGCGACAGCACTTTCATCAGCGGCAAAAACCCGCCCAACAGGGATATGAAAATAAGGGTTGGAAGATAGAGCGCCAGAGAAGCCATAGAAATTTTTGCGACGGTTGAAGCTAACATAGAGGCAAGGGGGTGGCAAATCAGGGGTGAGGAGGGGTAGAGATTGGAACCAGACGCTGAGTAGGCAAAGAAGTCAAGACATCAAACGTAGTGCAGCTTCACTCGACCCACTGACAAACGCTCTTCGGCTTCCTTAATGCGTTCGAAGGTTCCCAGGTCGTGCCAGAAACCGTCGAAGCTAAAGCCAAATAGCCGATCTCTTTGCAGGAGCATCTTAGGATAGACGTCTCTTGTGGTGCTGAATTTCTCGGTCTCGGCCGGAGAGGGCATGTAGTCGAAGACCCTCGGTTCGAGGACCTGCACCCCAGTGAACATCAGCTTGCGCACCGGAGTGCTCGGGGCCTCCGGCATCTTGGTGTTAAGAAACCGGCAGATGCGTCCGTCGGCGGTGATGTCCATGGAGCCGTATCGATCGGCGTGAGGGTCGGGCCGCAGGACGAGCGTCGCAGCGGCTGCGTTGCGCCGGTGAAAAGCGAGGACCTCAGCCAATGGCAGGTCGACCAGTACATCCGTATTGATGACGATAAACGTCGCGTCTTCGAGAAAAGACTTAGCCTTCAACAGCCCGCCGCCGGTGTCAAGTAGTTCGGCTTCCTGGGAGTAGCAGATTTTCAAACCGAGATCAGCGCCGTCTCCCAGGTAGGACTCCACCTGGCCGCCGAGGTGATGCAGGTTAATGATAATTTCTTCGATGCCATAGTGCCGAAGCAAAAGCAGCGGGTATTCGATCATGGGGCGCCCGGCCACGGGCACCAGAGGCTTGGGGGTTTTCTCGGTTATGGGACGCAACCTTTGGCCCTCGCCGGCGGCAAAGACCATTGCCTTCATCGCATTTCCTCGTAATGCTCGGCAAGGATCGGAATGATTTGCTCCGTTTGCGGCAGGCGCGCGAGATTGCGTTTCAGACGGCGCAGGGTGGGCGGGATGAACTTCATATAGCCGGGTTTTCCTTTGACGATGTCGAGATAATAGAACCGCCCGACGACCTTCAGATCCCTCTGTATCACCGAGAGCAGATAGATTTCGAGAAATTCATCGGCGTTCAAAGCTGTTTTCGTCTGCGCGGCTCTTTGGTCCGTGTAATATCGCACCAACCGCTCTTCGCGGCCTGGCGAGATAACGGTGCCGGTGATACGGTCATTCAACAGTGACGCCAGGTCATACTGCGGCGGCGCCAACAGCGCGTCCTGAAAATCGATCATGGCCACCGCGCCGTCATGCACCATTAAGTTCCAGCTGTGATAGTCGCGGTGATTCAAGCAGGGTGTTTGGCTGTCCAATCGGCGGGCGATGGCGGCGAAGACGGCGCGGAGTTCGTCCAGCGTATTTTTGCGCGCCGCCGTGCCCGGCCGTTTTTCCAGGCCGTATTCTAAAAAATGCTCGAACTCCCACATGTAAAGCCGGTAATCGAAGCGTTGCTGAAACGCGATGCAGGCGTCATCGCGGGCCCGAGTGCCCTTGATCTGCAGCAGCAGCAGCTCGTCGATGGCGCGTTCGTACCATGCAAAGACGTCCCGTTCCGGTAGTCCTTGCACCTTATCCCACAGGGCGGTATCTCCCAGGTCTTCGAGGATTAAAATGCCTTCCTTTTCCCAATGGCCGTAAAGTTTCGGCACCCGCGCACCGATACTACTCAAAAACCGGTGCAGGTTGAGAAACGGAAGTTCTTTCAGCGGTTCTTTGAATACCGCCAGTTCTTCGGAAGAAAGCGGCAATGAGCTTTCGGCGGGCAGCGCCATCACGATGATCGACGACGGCGCCTTGGCGTTAGCCAGGGTGGCGCGAAAGTAGCGGCGGCTCGACGCATCTCCGGCCAGCGGCGCTAACAATGAGATTTCCGCAGCCGTGCCAAAAATAGCGCGGACTTTCTCTCCGACAATCCGTTGCAGTGGCGCCGTCACTGAGCGATTCCTTTTCATCGACCGCGACGCCACGGCTTATAATGATTTTTTAACATGCGACTGCCAATGTCTTTTTTGACGCTGTTCTTGAGCGTCTCTTTAGCGCTCCAATTATACCTATTTTTGCGCCTGCGTGGGTATGTTCGTGACAAAATCAAACGCCCACTGCTACGCGGGACCATTCTGTTCGGCGCCGCGACCTTCTTAGCCCTGATGCTGGCGCCTCTGGCGTACCCCGCGTTTCTTGGCCGCTCCGGCGGTTGGGCGGGTTGGATCCCCCTTCAGGCGCTGTACGACGCGGCGCACATCTGGGGTTTCGGCTCTATGGGCTGCGCGGCAGTTCTATTTATTTATAGCCTGTTCCGTGGCGCTAATCCATTTTGCGCCCGGCAACTGCGACCGCCTCAGCCCGATTTAGGGCGACGGCAGTTCTTGCAGCAGAGCGCCGGCTTGGCGGCGGCAGCGCCGTTCGTGCTCTCAGGCTATGGCGTGGCGGTGGAACGGCGGCAGTTCGATATCGACCATTTTACCGTGCCCATCCACGGTCTTTCGTCCGCTCTATCCGGTTTTTCCGTCGTGCAGCTCACCGACATCCACTTCGGACCCTTTATGACGGCGGAGGAGTTGGCCGCATTCGTCGAATCCGCCAACCGGCTGAAACCCGACCTGATCGCCTTGACCGGCGATTTCATCGCCGGCAGTCCAAACGAGGTTGCGCCCTGCGTCCAGACCTTGGCCGGTCTCAAAGCGCGTTACGGCATCTTCGCGTGCATCGGCAACCACGAAATTTACGCCAAAGCCGACGATCTCCTCACTCGCGGGCTTGAAGGAAATGGCATCCGCGTGCTGCGCAATCACGGTGTTTCACTGCCGGTCGAAAACACCCGGCTCGCCGTTCTCGGCATCGATGATTTGCGCGCGGGACGACCTGATTTATATCGAGCCCGCGCCGAGATTGAGCACGAAGGCGGCGAAGTGCAGATCCTGCTGTCGCACCGGCCGGAAATTTTTCCCCAGGCGGTACGGGCCGGAGTCGATCTGGTTCTCTCAGGACACTACCATGGCGGGCAAATAAAGCTGGCGCGCCATCCGGAAAGTCTTTCCATCGCGCGTTTCCTCACGCCCTACGCTGAAGGGTTTTTTCAGCTGCCACGGGCGGCATCGCCGCACGAAACGGACAAACGCAATTCAACCCTCTTTGTCGGGCGCGGCGTGGGTATTTCCGGGCTCCCGGTCCGCATCAACTGCGCCCCGCAAATCGCTCACCTAACGCTCAAAAAGGCGTGAGGCATGAGGCGAAAGGCATAAGGTGGAAGGGTTCGACGTCTCGAACAATTGCAACTACTTGAACTGTCGGCAGACAGTTCAAGCCTATGAAGACCGGCGCCGCCGGTCCGCTAGACTTCTCAGCTGCCGCCAAAACCAATAGTTACTTTGCCCGCGTCCACGATGACCGGAATTTTTCGCCGTCCTTTAGTAATCTCTAGCATGCGCTCCAGGCCGGCAGGGTCCTCGAGCACGTTGACATACTCGAAGGGAATCTTGCGGCGGGAGAAATCCTTACGGGCTTCCGAGGTGTAGGGGCAGAGGTCCTGGCCAAAAATCTGTACTTTTTCTTCTGACATGCAATAGTGCCTTTAGGGGTATAAGTATGCTGGCGCCTCTCATCATAAGGCGCGGGTCGGCTAAATTGCAACTGACTCATGGCCTATGTTACCTTCGCGAGAATTTCGTTTATTTTTTGCATGGAGACTGATCAGTGCCGACGCGCGTTGCCATTGCCCAAATCAACCCGAAGCTCGGAGACCTCCAGGCCAACATGGCGCTCTACGAGACAAAGATCCACCAGGGAAGGGAAGCGGGGGCCGATCTTCTGCTCTTTCCCGAACTGAGCCTCACGGGCTACTTCTTGCGCGACACGGTTCCGGATGTGGCGCTGACGACGCGCTCGCCGGAAATGAAAAAGCTCAAGGAGTTGAGCCGCGGACTCCCCTTCGTCGCCGGTCTGGTGGAAGAAAGCGCTGACCATCGCTTTTTTAACGCGGCGGTCTATTTCGAGGACGGCGAGATTCGCCACGTCCACCGAAAAGTGTATCTACCCACCTACGGCATGTTTGACGAGCAGCGCTACTTCGCGCGCGGTGACCGCGTGCGCGCCTTTGATTCGAAGTTCGGCCGACTGGCGATATTGATATGCGAGGATCTCTGGCATACCTCGACGATCTATCTGGCGGCTTTGGACGGCGCGCGGGCGGTGCTTTGCCCGTCGTCGAGCCCGCTGCGCGGCATCGTGAACGGCCAGGCCCAGGACGACAACGCGCGCTATTGGGAGATGATCAACCGTACCTATGCCGAGACGTTCAGCTTATTCATGCTTTACGGCAACCGCTCGGGATTCGAGGACGGAGTTGGTTTCTGGGGCGGCTCGGAGGTCGTCGATCCCTTCGGCCAGCGGCTCGCCAAGGCGAAATACTATGACGAAGATTTCATCGTCAGCGAAGTTGCGCTGGAAGCCGTGCGGCGCAAGCGGACCATGTCGCCGCTCTTGCGCGATGAAGACATCGATCTCACGATCAATGAGTTGATGCGGATTCGCGGGCGGCCGGCGGCGGCGGCGGTCGTTCGAGAGTTCAAGGGGTCAAAAGTTCAAGGTCCGAGGAAGTCGAAAAAAAGCAGGCGCGGGCGATAGGCTCGATTGATGATCCAAATTCCCACCAACACTTCTCTCCTGCGCGAGATTCTCATCGTTTTCATCCGCAACGAAGTCCACAAGACCGGCCTGAACAAAGTAGTCGTGGGCTTGTCCGGCGGTGTCGATTCAGGTCTGAGCGCGATGCTCGCCGCCGAGGCTCTCGGGCCGAAGAATGTCCTGGCGATCTTAATGCCCTACAAGAACTCCAATCCCGAGAGCCGCGAGCACGCAGAAATGGTGGTGCAAAAGAGCGGCATCGAATCTTTGCTGGTGGATATCACGCCGCAGATCGATGCCTATTTTGAGCGATTTCCCGACGCTGACGCCAGACGGCGCGGCAACAAAATGGCTCGGGAACGGATGACGATCCTTTACGATCATTCGGCGCGCTGGAACGCGCTGGTTCTCGGCACCAGCAACAAGACCGAATTGCTGCTGGGCTACGGGACGCTCTACGGCGACATGGCGTCGGCCATCAACCCGCTTGGCGATCTCTATAAAACGCAAGTCTGGGCCCTGGCGGAAGCGATCGGCGTGCCCATTGCCATCGTGCGCAAGCCCCCGTCGGCGGACCTCTGGCATGGGCAGACCGACGAAGGAGAATTGGGATTCAGTTATGAGGACGTCGATCGCCTGTTCTATCTCATGGTCGATCAGCGCTATACCCGCGCGGAACTGATCGCCGCGGATTTTCCAGAGCATTTCATCGACGACATTTCCGCGCGGATCATGACCTCGCAGTTCAAACGACGCCTCCCCGTTATCGCCAAAGTCTCCCAGCGGACGATTGACCGCGATTTTAGATATTCGAGGGACTGGGGCAAGTGAAGATGGTCGAGAATAGCAAATAGAGGATTGAGAATAGCACGATCCCCTGTATTCCATCCTCGATCGGCACAGAGGGTTTCGACCATGGCCGGGGTTTTATACATCGTCGCCACGCCCATCGGCAATCTTGAGGACATCACGCTCAGGGCATTGCGGGTTCTCAAGGAAGCTGATCTGATTGCCGCCGAGGACACCCGCCACACGCAAAAGCTTTTGAGCCATTACGATATTCACACGCCGCTCACGAGCTATCATGAGCACAACGAGAGAACCAAAGCGCCGGCGCTGGTCGAACGCCTGTTTCGCGGCGAGCGTGTCGCGCTGGTGTCGGATGCCGGAACGCCGGCCATATCCGATCCCGGTTACCGGCTGGTGGTTGCCGCGGTCGCGGCGGCAGTTCAGGTCACGCCGATACCGGGACCCGCGGCGCTAACTGCGGCGCTGAGTGCCGCGGCGCTACCCACCGATCGCTTCGTTTTCGAAGGATTTTTGCCGGAGAAAAAGAAGGAAAGACGGGAGAGATTGCTCGCGCTGGGCGATGAAAAGCGAACGCTGGTCTTCTACGAAGCGCCGCACCGGCTCAAAGATACGCTCGACGATATACACCATTCCCTCGGCGATCGCCAACTAGTTATCGCGCGCGAAATCACGAAGCTTCACGAAGAGTTTCTCCGAGCACCGGTGAGCGATTTGATTCGCCAAGTCAGCGAGCGCGATATTAAAGGCGAGGTCACGATCATAGTCCGCGGCTCGGCGGCTGCTGAGTCCCGTGTTTCCCAGGAACTGTTGTTAGCCGAAATCAAGAGATTGCAACGGGAAGGGATGGGAGTGAAGCAGATCTCGGAGTTGCTGGGCGAACGACACGCGTTGCCCAAACGCGAGGTGTATAGACTGGCCCTGGCTAGCAAGAGTTCGGAGCAAGATATCTAAACACGATATTAGTCTAAAGTCTCGCGTCTAGGGTCCTGGGTTAACACTAAACTCTAAACTCTAGACGCGGGACCCGAAATTTACTCCGCTCCTCTCCGGGCTTGCTGAGCCGGCTGTGATCAGCATTTTGAGCGGCATGGATGTCTAGCGCCGGATACCGAAACCCTGAAAATCATTTTGGGCAGGCGCCCAGCTAACGTCTACTTGGGTTACCCGGGCGCCGGTGGGTCCTTTGCGGCACCAAGCGACGAGATCATCAAGTTTATCTCTCGGGCCTTCCGCTACTGCTTCAACTGAACCGTCGGGACAATTTCTGACCCAACCGGTTAGGCCGAGATTTTGCGCTTCATACACCGCCGAAGCGCGGAAATAAACGCCTTGAACCCGGCCGTGAATCGTTAGATGGGCGCGAGCGTGGTTTCGATCCGCTTCCATAGGGCCATTTTTTATCCCACGCGCCATGACCCCGCAACAAGTTTGTGACGGCAAGTTTGCGCTGAGTTTTAATTTGACAAGGCACCGACGACTTAGGTAGGCTGTCGCCGTTTTCACAGGGTCTGGTTACCGAAGAGCGCGCCGAGAGATGGATTACCGTAAGTGAGACGGTTTGAGGCTTTGCCCTTTGGATAAGTCGATCCCGATCTATTTTAGCGTTCGCCGAGACAGCGAGGAGGGCACCATGGGAGCAAAGTTATACGTCGGGAACCTTCCGTATTCCGCCACGGAAGAAAGGCTCCAGCAACATTTCGCGCAGCATGGCGCGGTGGTGAGCGCGCGCATCATCACTGACAAGTTCAGCGGCCGGTCAAAAGGCTTTGGCTTCGTTGAAATGGGTTCCGACGCAGAAGCCCAGAAAGCGACCACTGCCTTGAACGGCACCGATTTCGAAGGCCGCAATATCGTCGTGAGCGAAGCTCGTCCGCAGGCGCCACGCCCCATGGGGGGCGGCGGCGGAAGACCGCCGCGCCGCGACCGGTTTTAAATCGCATCCTGCCAAATACTTTTTTCGGGCTCCCGGATTCGGGAAAAACGAGCCCGATAGCGCTGCGCTCGCAGCCGCCGGGAACCTTCACCTCCGTTAAAGCCCGATGCGCATTTAATCGATCTAGGATTCGAGGAGCTTCAACAGCTCGATCTCGTCAATAATGCGAACGCCCAGTTCCTGGGCCTTTTTGAGTTTGGATCCCGCCGCCGAGCCGGCGACGATATAGTTGGTGTTGCGGCTCACACTGGACGAAACCCTCCCGCCCAGCGCTTCGATGCGTTTTTGCGCTTCCACCCTCGACATGCTTTCTAACCCACCGGTAAGAACGAAGACATTTCCAGTTAACTTTCCGGCTTTTTTCGGTTCGCTCTTGAAGCTGACCCCTGCCGCGCGCAATTTCTCGATCACTTTGCGGTTTTCCTCTTGGGCGAAAAACCGCGCGATACTTTTTGCCACCTGTGGTCCGATTTCCCTGACTTCCGTCAGTTTTTCCTCTGAAGCTGCCATGATCGAATTCAAGTCGCCGAAGTGATCGGCGAGCAGTTTGGCGGTTGCCTCGCCCACATGACGAATGCCCAGCGCCGTCAAGCAACGCGGTAAGGTTGCGGCTTTGCTCCGTTCCAGAGCATCGAGCAGATTCTGGGCCGATTTCTCCCCCATTCGCTCCAAGCCCGCCAGCTCCGGCTTGGTTAAACTGTAAAGGTCCGCAATGTCTTTAACCAGACCGCGCTCCACCAGCTGGTCGATGAGCTTTTCTCCCAGGCCTTCGATGTCCAGGGCGCCGCGGGAGCCGAAGAACTTGAGGCTCTCTTTAAGTTTCGCCGGACAGGAAATACCGATACAGCGATACGCCGCCTCCCCTTCTTCCCGGTAGACGGCTGAGCCGCAAACCGGGCAGTGCTCGGGCATGGCGAACTTTTTCTCTCCCCCTGTGCGCCGGGCTTCGACGACCTCAACGACGTAGGGGATCACGTCGCCGGCGCGCTCGACGACGACGGTGTCGCCGATGCGGATGTCTTTGCGTTCGATTTCGTCCATATTATGCAGTGATGCGCTCTTCACCGTCACGCCGCCGATGGCCACGGGTTCGAGACTCGCTACCGGTGTGAGGGTGCCCGTACGTCCCACTTGCGGCTGGATGTCAATGATCCGCGTGGTTGCCTGGCGCGGCTTGAACTTGTAGGCGATGGCCCAGCGCGGCGAGCGCGCGATTTCGCCCAAGCGCCGCTGCAACTCGACGTTGTTCACTTTCACGACCAGGCCATCGATTTCGTAGGGGAGGTCGTCGCGGTTTGCTTCCATCTCATCGCGGTAGGCGAGGATTTCACTGACACCACGGCAAATGCGCGCCAACGGTACCGGTTTTAGGCCCCAGGCAATGAGCGCGTCACGCAATTCGGCATGGGTTGCGAACTCAGCGCCTGCCACGGCGCCGAGACCATGGCAAAAAATATCCAGTGGACGCTTGGCCGTGATGGCCGAATCGAGCTGCTTTAAAGAACCGGCGGCGGCGTTGCGCGGGTTGGCAAAAACCGGTTGCCCTTCTTCCTCGCGCTCGCGGTTCATTTTCTGAAAGGCAGCGCGGGAAAGAAACACTTCGCCGCGCACTTCGAGCCGGTCCGGCCATTTCCGCCTATCACCGCGCAAGTTGAGCGGGATGGAACGGATGGTCTTTAAATTGAGCGTGATGTCCTCGCCGTTTATGCCATCGCCGCGGGTCGAGCCGACGGCGAACTTGCCGCCCATATACACCAGCTCCACCGCGACGCCGTCGATTTTCGCTTCCACCGCGTATTCGATGGCCCCGGTATGTTTGAGAAAGCGCCGGATGCGCTCTTCGAACTCCGCCAATTCCTCTTCGTCACTGGCGTTATTCAGCGACAGCATGGGCAGTGTATGGCGCAGGGTCGTAAATTTCTCCATGGGCGGGGCACCGACCTTCTGGGTCGGTGAGTCCGGCGCCGCCAGTTCGGGATGCTCCTTTTCCAGTTGCAACAAGCGGCGGAAAAGCCGGTCATATTCCGCGTCGCTGACCAGCGGGTTGTCCAAGTACGTGATATTGGTAATTGTGCCGTTCGATTTCCCGGCGCAGTTCGGCTAGCTCTTTTGCTGATTCGGCTGGTGGCGTTGTCATGGTTTCTTAAGTGAGTCGAAAAAAAATCGCTTGCAGTTGTGAGTTTATGCGAAGAGAAGTAACATAATCCTATTGGTGAATGAAGCCGGACCGCCGCTACGTTGACCGTCCATGATGGGTATGTTAACCGTTCTTTCGATGAACCGCCGTTTATTTGGAGCAGCCGCTTTGCTCGCGATCCTCTACGGCTGCGCTGCAACGACCACTGAAAAACCGTCATCCTCGGATGGTATAATCAACTGGGGAATCGAAGCCCCGCTGGTGCAGGCCGGCAAGACCAAAATGTCCGCCGAGGCCAGGGCGCTTTCCCACTTTATCAAAGGGCAATTGTTGATTCAGGAAGGTGCCTTCGATGACGCCATAAAGGAATTCGAAGCCGCCGCTCAAGCCAGCCCAAGCGACGCCTTCCTGCATTTTCGTCTGGCGACCCTCTATTTGCGCAGGGGCGATCTCAAAAAGGCCCTAACGGAAGCCGAAGCCGCCGCCGTCGAAGAGCCGAACAACGTCGAGACCAGACTGTTGCTCGCTGGCCTGCATTCGTCTCATGGTGACACCAAAAACGCGATCCGCCAGTACGACGAGGTCCTCAAAATCGATCCCAAGAATCAAGAAGCGCTGCTTTATCTGGGCGCGTTGTACCTCCAATTGGAAGATTATCCGAGGGCGACGGGGCACCTCGACGAGTTGCTCAAACTCGATGAAAACTCCGCCCTTGGCCACTATTATCTCGGCCGAGTGCGCGCCAAGACCAAGCTCTATCTCGCCGCCGAGCAAAGCTACCGCAAGGCGCTGGAACTCAATCCAAAGTCTGAAGCAGTACTGCTGGATTTAGCCCTGGTTTTCGAACTTGAAAGCAAGGTCGAGGAGGCTATTACAAACTTATCAGCGGTTGCTGCAAGTCAACGCGCAGAACACATGGGCGAGAAAGCGTCTGGGAGAGCTTTACGTCGGCCAGAACAAGCTCGACGACGCCCTCGGGCAGTTCCAGAAACTCCAAAGCGCGGAGGCGGATCCCCGGGAGACCCGGATCAAGATCGGGCTCATTTACTTTGAGAAGGGCGATTACGAGCGCGCGGCGACTGAATTCAACCTGGTTCTCGGCTCCGATCCGAACAATGACCGGGTGCACTACTATTTGGCCGCTACCTACGTGGAGTTAAAGGCGGATGAAAAGGCGCTGGAGCATTTCGGCCGCGTTTCCGAGCAAAGCGACTTGAATTTCGACGCGCGGGTGCAGCAGGCCTCTATTTATGACCGTCGCGACGAGAACCGAAAGGCCATCGATACCTTGCTGGCGGTGTTGCAAAAGAAGAACGACCGCAAAGAGGTCCACGCATTTCTTTCTGCGCTTTACCGTAAAATCAAGGAGTATCCCAAGGCGATTCAGGCCATGGAGCAAGTCATCACGCTGGACCCCAAGAGCGATCAGGCCCATTTCCAACTGGGGGCGCTCTACGACGAGAACAAGAACAAAGAAAAAACCATCGCGAGCATGAGAAAGGCGATCGAGCTAAATCCCAAAAATGCCGCCGCGCTCAACTATCTGGGCTATACCTGGGCTGAAATGGGCGAGCGTCTTGATGAAGCGGAGGACCTGATCGCGCGGGCCCTCAAGATAGCGCCCGACGATGGCTTCTTTATCGACAGTTTGGGCTGGGTCTACTACCAGAAGGGCGATTACCCGAAGGCGGTTGAGCAGTTGGAGCGCGCGGTGGAGATCACCGTGGACGATCCGACGATCATCGAGCATCTAGGCGACGCCTATCTAAAAGTCGGCAAACCGGACCGCGCGCTGCCGCGTTACCGCGATGCCCTGAAGAAATCCAAAGAGAACGATCAGATCAAGCGTATCAAAGAAAAGATCCAGCGCCTGGAGAAAAAGATTTGAGCCCGCGCCGGAAGCGTGGGCGGCCCGCCAGGGTGCGAGGCCCCGCCGTGCTGCTCGCGGCGGCGTTGTTCGCGCAGGCGGGATGCTCCACCATCTCGCCTGCGCCATCTGTGCCTGCGGCTCCCGTCAAAAGCTGGGAAGCGGCGCAAATCATCGATGCCCTCAGCCAGCGCCACGGCCAGTTTCGCTCGATGCGCGCCTTGGCGCGGGTCGACTATTCGGGACCGGACGGAAAACGAACTTTTCAGGAAGCGGTTCACGTCCAGCGGCCGAATCGGTTGCGTCTCGAAACACTATCGATGCTGGGCGCTATTCTGATTGTCACCGTCAACGATAAGGAAATCGTCGGTTATCATCCGCGCGAAGGACTGTTTCTGCGCGGCGAGCGCACCAAGCGAAACTTGTTTCGTTATACGCAGATTCCTTTGGAACTAGAGGAGATCACCATGTTGTTGGTGGGGTTGCCGCCGGTGGACGAAAAATTGGCCTGGCGCCAGGAAGGAAGCGGGCTTGTTTTCTCGGCCAACGGACGAAAAAAGGACCTGGTGGCCTTCGAGTCCGAGCAGGCCGTCCCGACCCGGTGGGAACGTTTTGACGACGCCGGAGGGGTAGCGTTGAGCGCGCGATTCAGCGATTACAAAACGACGCCGCATGGATTGTTTCCGTCGCGGGTATTTATCGAAGCGCCGCCGCAGGGGAGAAAACTTGACATCCGCTTCGAGGAACCGGAGCTCAACGCCGCCCTCCCCGCCGAGCTGTTTTTCCAGCAAAAACCGCCTCACGCGCAGGAACTGCCCATCGAGTCGCTGGGCGGGTAATGGCGGCGGTGCGGTGAGAGCTTAGGAGAGTGCTAATGAGTTTTGTGCCAAAGTCCATAGCGGTTATCTTGGTGCTTGCTGTTTTCGTACTCCCCTCCCAGCCGCTCCATGGGCAAGCGCCCCCGACTCCGGTAACCGGCGATTGGTTGTTGGCGCATATTTTGAGCGATCCCGAACAACTGAATCCCCTCACCAGCAACGACGCCGGCGCCAGCGCGATTTTAGGATATATCGTTCAGAGTCTGCTGACGCGCGACCCGCGCACGCTGGAGCTCAAACCCTTGCTGGCCGAGGCACGGCCGGCTATTTCGGCTGACAAACTGTCTTACACGTTTAAAATTCGCCGCGACGCCCACTTCCAGGACGGACGCAAGCTTAGCGGCGAAGATGTCCTCTTCAGCGTCAAGGCGGTTAAATGCCCTTTGGTTAACGCGCCCTTCGCAAGGGTTTACTATGAGTCGGTGATCGACGCGCAACTTGTCGACGAGTATACGATCCGTTTTCACATCAAAGAACCGTATTTTCTGAACGAAACTATGCTCGGCGGCATCGACGTTTTGCCGCGCCATTACTACGACCCGCAGAATCTCTTGAATGACACGACCGTGAAAGATCTCACCGGCGATCCGTCCAAGTTGTCGGAGAATGTTAAACGCTTTGCCGACCAGTTCAACAAAAACTTTAGCCGTAATCCGATGGGCAGCGGCCCGTATAAGTTTCAGGGATGGAAGACCGGACAAGAGGTCGAGTTGGCGCGCGACCCCAAATACTGGGGCAACGGTAAACCCGGGATCGATCAGGCTTATCTCGACCGGCATAGGTATCGGGTAATCAACAATATCGACGCCGCGTTGACGACCCTCAAAAGCGGTGGCTTGGATGTCATGAGCCTGCAACCGCTGCAACATATGCAACAGACGAGCGCCGAGCGCTTCAAGAAAGATTTCGAAAAGTACGAATATTTCGCGCCAAACTACACCTATCGTCGGCTGGAACAACGATCACCCGATCTTTCAGGATAAGCGGGTGCGCAAGGCCATGACACACCTCGCCGACCGCAAGCAGATGGTAAAAACTATTCTGTTTAATCTCGGGCAGGTGGTCGACGGGCCGATTTATTTTTATCGCCCCGAGTACGACAAGAGCCTCGCCGGCCATCCCTACGATCCGAAGAAAGCGATGGCACTCCTAGGCGAGGCGGGGTGGAAGGACACCGACGGCGACGGGATTCTCGATAAGATCATCGATGGAAAGAAGGTGCCGTTCCGTTTCGAAATCAAATTCAACTCAGGCAACGCCACGCGCAAGAGCGTTGCGTTGACGCTGCAAGACGAACTGAAGAAGCACGGCATCACGGCCACGGTGCGGGAGCTCGACTGGACGGTTTTTCTCGACGACGTCAGAAACCGCAAGTTTGACGCGATGATTCTCGGCTGGGCGATGAGCGTCACCGAGCCGGATGCTTTTCAAGTGTGGCATTCCTCCCAAGCGGCAAACAAAGGCTCCAACCATATTGCATACAAGAACCCGCGGGTGGACAAAATCCTCGAAGAATATCGCCGCGAGTTCGATCCGAAGAAGCGTATCGAGCTCTACCGCGAGTTCCAGCGGATTCTTCACGACGAGCAGCCTTACACATTTCTTTTTACGCCAAAATCCATATCGGCCGTGAGCCGCCGCTTTCGCGGCGTCGAGGTGCTTCCCATCGGTGGCCTGAGACCTTTGGACTGGTGGACTCCCGCGGCATCGCAAAAATATGCGAGCAAAGCCACGAGTCATTAAACGAAGCCACTTCGCGGGCGGGGTTTACATAGAATAGACCGCGCGGATGGGGTCCTATCTTTTACGGCGTTTTCTGCTGCTGATTCCCACGTTCATCGGGGTTACCATAATCAGTTTCCTCATTATGCGCCTGGCGCCGGGAGATCCGGCGGAACTGCGCGCCGGCGGCGGACTGCGCGGCGCCGGAGAGGCGGGGATTTCGACGGAAAAGCGCGGCGCCGTCGATGAGGCCGTGGCCCAATGGCGCGCGCAGTACGGACTGGACAAACCGCTTCCCGTGCAATACGCCGTCTGGATCAAGAATCTCTTCACGCTCAAATTCGGCGAGTCTTACAAAGACAACCAACCGGTGTTTGACAAGATTCGCGAGCGGCTCCCGGTCACCATTAAGCTGAACGTTTTATCCCTTTTTCTCGTGTACATCGTCGCCGTTCCGCTGGGGATCTACTCCGCGACCCATTCCTATTCGCTCGGCGACCAGACCACCACGCTGTTCGCATTCGTGCTATTTGCATTGCCCGTGGTCTGGCTCGGCACGATGGCAATCGTCTTTCTCTGCGGCGGCGATTATTATTTCGTTTTTCCTCCTGGCGGCTTGACCTCGATCGATTACGCGCCGGAGTGGCCGCTCTGGCAAAAGTTGAAAGACCAGATATGGCACCTTTTTTTGCCGGTGCTGATGCTTTCCTACGCCGGCTTCGCGGGTTTATCGCGCTATATGCGATCGGGAATGTTGGAGCAGTTGCGGCAGGATTTCGTTCAGACCGCGCGCGCAAAGGGTCTGCCTGAAGGCGTGGTGATCTACAAACATGTCTTGCGCAATTCGTTGATTCCGATGGTCACCATTTTGGCCGGCATATTGCCGGGTTTAGTCGGCGGCAGCGTTATCGTCGAGACGATCTTCTCCATCCCGGGCTTGGGCCAGCTCGGATACGAAGCGGTGCTGGCGCGGGATTTTCCCGTCGTCATGGCGCTGTTTACAGTCAGCGCGCTTTTGACGCTGGTTGGCATTCTGCTTTCCGATCTCTTGCTTGCCGTCGTCGACCCGCGCATCGCTTTCGGCCGCAGGCAGTGAGCCGGCGCGGCGGTAATTCCAAGTCCGTCTGGTGGCAGAAAATCATGTCCTTTTCAAACAGGGAAAAGGGTGCAAAGCTAAGCGCACTGGTGTGGCGCGAGTTCAAGCGCAATCGAGTCGCTATCGCCGGCCTTTACGTAGTCTGCTTTTTACTCGGTATCGCCCTGTTCGCGGATTTTCTCGCCAACGATAAGCCCTACTATCTTCGTTATCAGGGCAAGTCTTATTTTCCGATTCTCCGCGGTTACATGGTGCAGCTGGGGCTGGCGCGCCTGCCGCCCGAGCTGCTCAACGTCGAATATAAAACTTTGGACAATCAGGCGGCCGTTTTTCCGCCCATTCCTTACCGCCCCAGTAACGTCAATCTGACCGCCTCGTTTGCGCCGCCGTCGGCGAAGCACTGGCTCGGCACGGATAAACTAGGCCGTGATGTCATGGCGGGGATCATTCACGGTTCGCGCATCTCACTCTCGATCGGTTTTGTCGCGGTGGGAATTTCCCTCGTGATCGGCGTGATTCTCGGGGCACTGGCGGGCTTCTTTGGCGGCTGGATCGATTTGGTTACATCGCGGTTGTTTGAATTGATGCTTGCCATCCCGACTTTCTTTCTATTGATCACCATTGCGGCGGTTTTTCCGCCGAGCATTTTTTTGACGATGGTGATTATCGGACTGACGGGCTGGGTGGGCATCGCTCGATTTGCGCGCAATGAATTTCTGAAGCTCCGGAGTCTTGATTATGTTACGGCGGCGCTGGCGCTGGGAGTTTCTAGTCGTAAAATCATGTTTCGTCATATTCTGCCAAACGCTATGGCTCCCGTGATGGTCTCCGTTGTCCTGGGCGTTGCGGGCGCGATTCTAATCGAATCGAGCCTCAGTTTCCTCGGCATCGGTGTTCCTGCCGACACCGTGACCTGGGGATCAATTCTTAACGAAGCGCGCAGTAATACTTTTGCCTGGTGGTTGGCGGTTTTTCCCGGCTTTGCGATTTTTATTACCGTGCTTGCCTACTATCTCGTCGGCGAAGGCTTGCGCGATGCACTCGACCCGCGGCTTCGGGGCTTGCGCTAGTTCGCGCCTTTCTGCTAAGCCCAACGCAGCACACCGTCTGTAAAGCTTGGGCCGTCCATGCAGGCGATGTTTCGCGGCGAGCGGATCCGCGTTTTATTGCAAATCTTCAACCAGATTCCCTTTGGGCTGATTACCGGACCGAACGTGAAACGCTTGGAGGACCTCAAAGGAACGGCCCAACTTTAAGCCCGAGCAGTTTGTCGATGACCGATTCTACAAAAATGCAATAAAAAGCTTGGCCCGGGAACCTGGCGCAAAATCATAACAGGAGCAAAAATCATGGCGGAGAAGACTCTGGAAGAAATCAAAGCGGATATCTTGCACCGGGCCGGCAGGATCAATCCCTTCGAGCGGGTGAAGAAGGAAGATGTCGAGCAGGTGGTAAAAAATATTACCAGCCTTGACCCGGATCTCTGGGGCCGTGAGTGGGGCAAATTCGGCACAAAGTACGAAGCGCTTGCCGGCGAGCAGGAATCGCACGGAAAGAAAAAAGAGGCTGGCGAGACCTACTATTTGGCATACGAATATTACCGCATCGGCCGTTACCCGGTGCCGAGCAGCCCGGATAAAATGAAATGTTATGAAGGCGCGCTCCGGACGTTTCTCAAAGCCGCCCCAACGATGGACCCGCCTCTGGAAAGAATTGAAATTCCTTTCGAAGGGAAAAAGGTCGTTGGCTACTTACAAGTACCGAGGGGCGTCAACCGCCCGCCGGTGGTGATGCATTGGGGTGGCGTCGATGGCTGGAAGGAAGACCGCCGGACCAACAACGACGTATTACTCAAGATCGGACTGGCTTGTTTTACCATCGATATGCCGGGCACGGGCGAGAATCCCTGTCTGGGTAGCGACCCGCGCGCCGAGCGGACTTTCTCCGCGGCAATGGATTATCTCGAAACCCGCGCTGGTATCGACGGCAAACGGATCGCCTGCATGGGCGGAAGCTTCGGCGGTTACTGGGCGGCGAAGCTCGCGCACGTGGAAGCAAAGCGGCTCAGCGGCGCGGTCAACTGGGGTGCCGGAGTGCACAGGACGTTTCAAGAAGAGTGGCTGCGGCCCGCGCTGACCGTGACTGCTTCCCAGT
Organism: uncultured delta proteobacterium; assembly: GCA_963840855.1. Taxonomy (GTDB): domain Bacteria; phylum Desulfobacterota; class Binatia; order UBA9968; family UBA9968; genus DATACQ01. The sequence continues at coordinate 52,008 of CAWJBB010000066.1, read as the reverse complement.
ACCTGATGGGGCCTGCCAGTTTATTGGATGCCCGATCCTATATCTTTCGCGCGAATTCGCTCGAAGAAACGTTAAAAATCGCGCCCACTTTGTCGTTGGTGACGCAAGGGTTGATCGACCAACCTTGCGCGCCGTTGCTATGCATCAACGGCAAAGAAGACGACCAACATCCGATCAGCGATCTCTATCTACTCGCCGAACATGGCAGCCCGAAGGACCTGCGCATCATTGCGGGAGCGGGCCATATGGGACGGATAAAAGGTCAGTCGAATGACGAAGTGGTGAACATCGTGACGAAGTGGCTGCAAGAGAAACTTTCGTAGTTGAAATGGAGAATAGCGTGGCACGTATCGCGACTATCACAAAGAAAGAAGAGCTGGCGCCGGATGATCAAAAAGTCTACGACGCCATCGCGCAGAGCCGTGGGGTCGTCGGCGGACCGTGGCTGGCGCTTTTGCATAGTCCGGAGATTGCCCATCGGACGATGCATTTGGGCAGCTACGTGCGCTTCGAATCGACCCTGGATCGTAAGCTTGTCGAACTGGCGGCGCTGGTGTCGGCGCGGGAACTCGAATGCAAGCATGAATGGGCGGCGCATGTCCACCACGCCCAGAACGCCGGCATTCCGATGGCAACCGTTCGCGCCGTCTATGAAAAAAAGGGCGCCGAGGATTTCACTTCCGAGGACGCTCAGATCGTCAGCTTCGTGCGCGAGATCTTAAATTTCCACCAGGTGAGCGAGGCGACGTTTCAGGCGCTCTACGGGCGGCTTGGCGAGAAAGGCTTCGTCGAGCTGGCGGCGACCATTGGTTATTACGCCATGCTTGCGTGCACGATGAATACCTTCGACGTCTATACGGCGATAGCGCCGGAGGATCTTAAGATTTAAACCAACGGATCGCCATGCGCGTCGTCGCGGTTAGCCGATTGACACAGCGGCAAGGCTACGGATAGGCTCCGGTCTCCGAGAAAAGTCGAGGGGGATAAGTGCGATGAAACTCAAAGATCAGGTAGCGGTCATCACCGGCGCGGGGAGAAATATCGGCAAGGCGATGGCGAAACTTTTCGCCTCCGAAGGAGCGAAGATTGCGGTCGTTGAGATGCACGAAGGGCGCGGGCAAGCAGTGGTCGATGAAATCACCAAGGCTGGCGGAGAGGCCATGGTGGTGCTGTGCGACGTCTCGAAATCCGGCGACGTCGCAGAGATGATCCATAGAGTCGTGGCGAAGATTCGGCGGCATCGATATTCTGGTGAACAACGCCGCGTTGACGGACCACGCCAATATTTTCGATAGCACGGAAGATGAGTTCGATAAGGTTATCGCGGTAAGTTTGAAAGGGCCCTATCTGGTGACGAAATATGTCGCCGCGCAGATGAAGCAGCAGGGACGGGGCGGCAAGATCGTCAATTTTGGCTCGACATCCGGGTTGGTCGGCCGCCCGGACGGCATCGCTTACGCCGCCGCCAAGGCGGGTGTGATCAATATGACGCGAGCAATGGCCGTGCAACTCGCGCCGTACAAAATTCGCGTCAATTGCGTGGTGCCGAACCGTTCCGGTTCTCCGGTCGGTTACGATGACGATGTGACCGGCAGCCGGACTTTTGAGAACCTGGCGGGCCGTTTAGGAACCGCCGATGATCAAGCGAAGGCGGCGTTGTTTCTGGTGAGCGACGATTCCGAATTCATCATCGGCCACCCCCTTGTGGTGGACGGCGGAGTCATGGCGACAGCGAATTTTCCGAAAGAGCAGTTCCAAAAATAAACACGTTCAAGCCGCTCGGTGTTTCATGGCACGGCACTGAATACGGAATCCGCTGGGGCGGGATGTTGCGCGCCGGCGGGCCGTACTTGCGCCTTTATCCCCATGTGGTTATCTATCCGGTGCCGGTGATCATGTTGGCAGTACTGGGATTTAATGCTATGGGAGATGCAATTCGCGATATTTCAGACCCGCGCGTGTTGAATCGAGTGCGTGGAGGTCGTACAAGTTAAAATCTAACATCGACGACGTTGCCGCCATGGCGGACCTGATTCAAGTCAAAAATCTCCGGACTTCTTTCTTCACCCCCGAGGGCGAGGTGCGCGCCATCGACGGCGTGAGCTTTGAGATCGGCGAAGGGAAAACTCTCGGTTTGGTGGGCGAGTCGGGGTGCGGCAAGAGCGTGACATCGCTCTCTATCATGCGATTGATCCCATCGCCGCCGGGAAAGATCGTCGGCGGCGAAATATTCTACCGTGGCCGCGATCTTTTGAAACTCGGCAACGAAGAGATGCGTAAAATCCGCGGCAACGAGATCTCTATGATCTTTCAAGAGCCGATGACCTCGCTCAATCCGGTTTTCACCGTCGGCAACCAGATCGGCGAGGCGATCAAGTTGCATCAGGGTTTAGGAAAACGCGAGACTCGGGATAAGACCATCGAAATGCTCCGGCTCGTCAAGATCGCCGATCCGGGATCGCGTGTCGATTCCTATCCCCATCAGTTGAGCGGCGGCATGCGCCAACGCGTTATGATTGCCATGGCGCTTTCCTGCAATCCGAGCTTGCTCATCGCCGACGAGCCGACCACGGCTTTGGACGTGACCATTCAGGCGCAGATTCTCGAGCTCATGAAAGAACTGCAGCAGAAAATCGGCGGCATGGCACTGCTCCTGATTACCCACGATCTCGGCGTTGTTGCCGAGCAGGCGGATGATGTTGCGATTATGTACGCGGGAAAAATCGTCGAAAGCGCCAGCACGCGGGCGATCTTCAACCATCCGCTCCATCCCTACACGGTGGGATTGCTCAACTCGCTGCCCGGCGTGGGGAGTGAGAAAAAGCGGCGTCTCGACGCGATTCCCGGCATGGTGCCGAGCCCGCTCAATCTGCCCAGCGGCTGCCGCTTCCGCGACCGTTGCCCAAAAGCGGCGGAGATTTGCGCTCAATTCGAGCCAGAGCTGGTGGCAAAAGAATCAGGGCATACCGTTGCGTGTCATTTTCCCCATACGGAAGTGCGGCAGGGAGCCGCAGGATAAAATGATAAATCGAGGATCGAAGATCAAGGATGGAAGATCGCGATTCTCGATCCTCAATCCGCCATCCTCGGAATTTGGTCTGAAGACATGAGCCTGCTTGAGATCAGGAACCTGAAAAAGCATTTCCCCGTCGGCGAAGGTCTATTCTCGCGCGGTAAGGGCGTCGTCAAAGCTGTCGATGGCGTCAGCTTGGCGGTCAATGAAGGGGAGACATTGGGGTTGGTGGGCGAGTCGGGCTGCGGCAAGTCTACTTTAGGTCGGGCAATTCTCCGTCTCATCGAGCCCACCAGCGGCGAAGTTGTTTTTCAGGGAAAAAATCTCCTCGCCATGTCGCAACGCGAGCTGCGCGACATGCGGCGCCAGATGCAGATCATCTTTCAGGACCCTTACGCGTCGCTCAATCCGCGCATGCGCGTGGGTGATATCATCGGCGAAGGTTTAGAGATTCACAAGCTCGCCAAAGGAAACGCCAAACGCGACCGGGTCATGGAACTCTTGCACCAGGTCGGCTTGCGCGAAGACCACTATCCCCGTTACCCGCATGAATTCAGCGGCGGACAGCGCCAGCGAATCGGCATCGCCCGCGCCCTGGCGGTCAGTCCCAGTTTTATAGTCTGCGATGAGCCGGTCTCGTCCCTCGACGTTTCGATTCAGGCGCAGATCATCAATCTGTTGCAGGAGCTGCAAGAGAAGATGCACCTGACTTATCTTTTCATTTCCCACGACCTTCGCGTCGTCGAACATATCAGCCACCGCGTGGCCATCATGTATCTCGGCAAAGTGGTCGAGATCGCCAAGGGCGACACGATCTACCGCGAGGCAAAGCATCCCTATACCAAGGCATTGCTCTCCGCCGTACCCACGCCCGACTTCGCGCGAAAAAAAGAACGGGTGGTGCTGGAAGGCGATGTGCCGAGTCCGGTCAATCCGCCATCGGGCTGCACCTTCCATCCCCGCTGCTCCTACCGCGAAGCGGTGTGCAGCCAGACCGAGCCGCCTTTGGAATTCACGAGCGATGGCCATGGCGTTTCCTGCCACGTCTTCGGCCCGGGCAAGCGGGCTTAAAAAAATCGTCGCCGAACCCGGGTTTGGATTCAAGAAAGTGGTCTTTGAGTTGGCAACCTTCGGCTTGAGGTGAATTTAAGTTCAAGGTTCAATTTCAACGTAGGAGGTTCGGGGTTTTACGGTTTTCGGGTTCCGCCTTGAATATTGAACCTTGAACCGCGCGAGCGAGCCCCGCAACGGTTGATTTATCGCCGCCGGATGGGTAGTCTTGACGAAGCGACAAGCAACCGGTGCAATCAGCCAAATTCTAAAGGCCTCTCGGGAGTAATTCCGAGGGGTTTTTATTTTATTCCAGGAGTGGGGTTATGGCAGATGCCAGCGTACCGATGACCACCAAGGGGCATCAACGTTTGATGGACGATTTAAAGCGTCTGAAAACGGTGGAACGCCCCAAGAACGTGCGCGATATCGAAGAGGCGCGTGATCACGGCGATCTTTCGGAAAACGCCGAATTTCACGCCGCGAAGGAACGCCAATCGTTGCTCGATGTCCAGATTCGCGAGATCGAGGACAAGCTGGCGCGCGCGCAGGTCATCGATGTGTCGAAATTGTCGGGAGACAAAGTCGTCTTTGGCGCGACGGTGTCGCTGGCCGATGGTGATACCGGCGACAAGGTGATATACCAAATCGTCGGCGACCATGAAGCGGAGCCGAAGAACGGCAAAATTTCCATCAGCTCTCCCGTTGCGCGTGCGTTGATCGGTAAGAGCGAGGGAGACGAAGTTCAGGTCCGCACCCCGACGGGCGTTCGTACGCTCGAGATCCTGAGCGTCGAGTATCTCGAGTAGCTCTCGGCTGGCGGTGGGGCGGGCCGATTTGGAAAGGCCCCATGCCCTTTTCAACCGAAAAGGCTGTCCCTGCGGTTTTATCCCAGGCGCGAGCCGGCCGTCGCGCGGGAGTGATCTTCTCTATTCGCCGGCCCCGATCAACCTTCCGTGTCCTCCCCGTTTTTTTACTACTGAGCATTCTTTTGCCCGCCGCAGCGGCAGCGGAGATCCTGATCGAGCCCAAAGTCGGTTTCCACGGCGTGTTTCAGTTGGGCCGTCCTTTTCCGCTGGAAGTGAACCTCGCCAATATCGGCCGGCCTGCCGACGGCATCCTGGAAATTCAGGTCTGGAAAGGTGGCGCAACCCAGGGTGGCGTTCCGTACCCGACCTTTCATCGCCGGGAAGTTTTCTTGCCGGCGCGCTCGCGCCGGAGCGTGCAGTTCACCATCGATCCGGATTTCCTCAGCCGGCCGCTGAAAATCCAATTCACCAGTCCGGCAGCGACCGCGTCACGGGAGCTGGATTTGCGTCGCCACTTTTCACCCGCGCCAGTGGTATTGTCAGTTAGCGAGGGTAGCGCAGTTCCCTTAACTTCCCTAGGCGCGTCGTTGACCAACCGGGTCGTGGCGCTGACCCTGGCGGAATTGCCGCTGGAACCGCGGGCTTTGCTCGGAGTTTCCCACCTTGTTCTTTACGATCAGTCCCTACGCGATCTTTCCCGGGCGCAGTTGCTCGCTCTCGATGATTGGCTGGCGGCGGGCGGCAGGATGGTGATCATCGGCAGCTTGAATTTTACGTTGTACCAGGAGCCACAGCTAGGGCGTTATCTGCCGGTGCGAGTCACCGGAGTCAAACGAACCGCATTCGTTGCGCACGGGGAAGCCGGCAAAGGCCCGGCTATCGCCGACGTGTGGGCTCAGACAGCCACCGTCCTCAGAGGTAAAACAGTGACCGAGTCCCAAGGCCTGCCGGTGATTGTCGAAAACGACTGGGGCAAGGGCAAGGTCATTTATCTGGCGCTGGACGCCGGCCGGCCACCAATGTCAACCTGGAACGGCCTCCCGAAGTTTTTGCAAAATCTTTTGACGCCGGCTGTGGATAAAAACCTGTCTTTGCGCCCGCAGTGGAGCGAGGCGATTTTCTCCCAGCTCTTGCTCAGTCCGTCGTTCATTTCCTCTTACATTCCGACCGGCTCGCTATTTTTTGCCATTGTTGGCTACCTCGCCGGTGTCTTCGTGCTGTCGTGGCTTTGGCAGGGCCGGCGCATTACGCGGCGCACGCTGGCGCTGTGTTGCTGCGGCTGGATTTTATGCGCCGCCGCCGCCGGCTATCTTTTCTTCAGCCGCGGCGGACAGGTGCCAGATGGCGTCCTGTTGGCGGCGACCGTGATGGAAAATGCCGGCGACGGTTACGTCGAGGCGCAGACCAACCTGGCATTGTTTTCGACGCAGCTCCGCGAGTATAGTCTTGCCTTCGGGCGAGGCTGGATGGATTTGATGCCGCTTGCGGCGCCGGCTTACGCGCAACCAGGGCAATCGCTTGTGTATCGGCATGGCGGCGGCGCCACGCGCGTGCAACTGCCCCTCAAAGAGTGGGGCTTTAAGCTTTTGCGCGCCCGTTACCTGGAACGTTTAGCGCTCAGCGCCGCCATCGAGCGACAGGGAGAGCAATTATTGCTTAAGGTCCAAAACCAGAGCGGCAAGGACTTGACCGACTGCTGGTTGGTGGCGCCGGGGACGCGCATCGCGCTGGGTGATTTGCCCAAGGGCGAGAGCTGGACGAAAGCATTTCCGCTGGCCGGCGCCGCTGGCGGCAATAACGGCGAGCAAAACCGCGGGCGGAGCGCCGACGAGGTGAGTCTGCGCGAGATGACGTTCAACGACAAGACCCGCGATATCTTATTTCACGCTTCGTTTTTTCCCCGAGACGGCGCGGAAGCCCCCTGGCGCAGCGGCGCGGCGCTCTTTTTCGGCTGGGTGAGAGACCCCGAACCGCGGGTCGAGATCGACGATCCGCGTATCCGGGTGCACAACTACGCGCTCTACCGCGTGATCGTTCCGTTGGCAGGAGCGGAGGAAGAATGAATCCCGTACTGCGCGAAAGCCTCGAGGTTTTTTTTGCTGAAGGACATGGTCTGCCGGTTTATTTCTACCTGCTGATCATTCTCGCGCCGGTCGAGTTTCTAGCGCTTTATCTGCCGTCACTGGACGCGCAGATGTGGAGCGGCTCGGGCAATCTCTTCAAAGTCTGCTCGTCTACCGCTGTACTGCTGATCGTTTATTTCGCGTTGCGGGTGGCGAACCAGGAATTTGCGCCATGGCGCTTTAAGCCGCTTAAACACTGGCTGCGCGACAGCGGCCAACCGGCCGGCGTCGTGGCGAAAGGCCAAGCGGAGTTTCTCGTCGTGCATATCGTTTGTTCGCTGCTCTTAAGCGCGCCCTTGTTAATCTGGGCAGCGGCGATCGCGCGCGCGCCGCTGGTCGGCTTGGCCGCGACGCTGGCGCTGATACCTTTTTATGCCCTTTGCTACGGCGTCTGGGGGCTCGTAGCGTTGGTTTTATGGGAGCGCCGGCCGGAGAGCCGCCAGGTGGTTATTCGTTGTTTCTTTTTCTTTGTGACGGTGGCTTCACTGCTGGTTTACCTGCCGCTCAACCCGGTGGCCTATCTGCTCGCGGTTCTTGGACGGCAAGAGTTGGCGCCGCTGAGCATCGCCGGAGTGAAGTGGTCGGCCAACAGTGTCCATTTTGGTTTTCACCTGGCGCTCGGCGGCGCCGGGCTGGCCGCCCACCGCTGGGCGCTAAAACGAGGTCTGTAAGCTTGGGCACCGATAGAGAAACGCTGCAAACTCAATTCTCCCGGCTGCTCGGCTGGGAGAAGCGTAAACGGCACGAAGCGACTCTCATCGTGGCGCTGTTTTATGCGCTCCTGGGGGCGATGTGCGCGCCACTATTTGTTTCTATTTCGCGCGGCTGGGCCTGGGCGGCGCCGGTGGCGGTTTTCGCCCTGCTGACGCCCTATTTACTTTTCACGCGGCGCTGGCGCGACCAGGATACGGCGCGGGCGCTGGCGGCTCTCGATAAGACGCTCCGTCTCGATGAGCGCGCCACCACGGCCTGGGAGCTTTTACGGCGCAATGAAACGAAAGCCGTGGCGCTTTTGGTGCTGCGCCAGGCGAGCGACAAGCTAAAAAGCTTCGACGCGCGTGCGCTGTTTCCACGCTCATGGGGCTGGCACGGCTATTTCATCGCGCCGCTGCTGGCGCTGTGGCTGGCAATGCTCTTTTTCGATACCGGGTTTCAGGCTCACCGCGTCGGGCCGGGCCATCCGCCTTCGCTGTCACAAAAACTGCGGGAGTTCGCGCGCCAGCTCCAAGAGAAAGCGCAAAGCGAAAGTTTGCCACAGACGCTCAAAGCCGGCCGCGAGCTGGAAAAGATCGCGCAGCGGGGCATCGATGCCAAGGCCGCCGATGAACAATTCAAAAGCGAACTGGCCGGCATGGCGAAAAAAATGGCAGCGGAAAGGAACACTGCCGGGCAAGCGCCATTCGGCGTGGCTGAAAGCCGCCAGCAGCTCGAAGATCTCAGAGCTGAGCTGGAAGCCGCGCGCGAATGGTTCAACTCGGCGGACGGCGAAGGGCAATCCTGGCAAGACCGTTTCGCCGGTTTAAGCCAATTCAATAAACAATTGGACCAGCAAAATCGCGGCGCCCAGGGGCTGAGCCGCGGCGAGATGAAATCTTTCCTCGACAAATTGGAACAACAGGTTGCCGGTGAACTCGATCGGCGCACTCTCCTGGAAGCGGAACAGTTTCTGCAGCAGCTGGCGCAGCGTGGCCAAGGCCAGCAAGGCGACGCCCAGGCGCGAGCCGACGGGAATAAAGAGCAGGACACCCCGGGTGACGGCCAGCGTGAAAGAAATGCCGGCACCGCGCCGGGAGAGGAGCCCGGAAAGAATTTGGCACAAGCGCCATCGCTGCCGGAGTTTCAAGGCGGAGCGCGCGCTCAAGTGAAGGGCATGATCGGCGAAGGCGAGCGAAGCGGCATCTTTTTCAAGGCCAAACCAGCTCCCGGCAAGAGCAAACTTTCCCAAGACGAAGTGATCGCCAGCTACCGGCGCCAGGCGGAAGCGGAGCTCAACACAGAAAAAATTCCCGCGGAGCTGAAGGACACGATAAAGAATTATTTTCTCTCGCTGGAAAAGGCGAAATGACGAAGATTGGAATATGGAACGATGGAAGACTGGAATATTGGTGGAATGAGGGATCCAACTGATGGAGGGATGGAATGTTGGAGGATGACTCACCCATCATTCCAGTGCGTCCAGCACGCCATTGCTTGGATTTGATCGGGAGCCTGATCATGGAATCCGTTGAAGACATTGAGCAACGCATCGGGCGCGCGCGCCGTTCGTTTGCGGAACTGAAAAGCGAAATGGCGCGAATGATTGTCGGCCACGAAGCGTTGATCGAGCAGGTTTTTATCGCCCTGGTCTGCGGCGGCCACTGTTTGCTCGAAGGCGTCCCCGGATTGGGTAAGACGCTGATGGTGCGCAGTCTCGGCGAGATCCTCAGCCTGAGCTTCTCGCGTGTCCAATTCACGCCGGATTTGATGCCGGCGGACATCACGGGCACCAACCTGCTCGCCGACGATCCGTCGGGGCGGAAGATCTTCGAGTTCCAGAGCGGTCCGATCTTCGCCAATATCGTTCTCGCCGACGAAATCAACCGCGCCACGCCTAAGACGCAGTCAGCGCTTTTGGAAGCGATGCAAGAGCAGAGCGTTACTGTAGGCGGCAAGGGGCACCGTCTGGAAAGTCCATTCATGGTGCTCGCGACCCAAAACCCGCTGGAGATGGAAGGCACGTACCCTCTGCCGGAGGCGCAGGTGGACCGTTTTTTCTTCAAGCTGCTGCTGGAATATCCCAGCCGCGAAGAGCTGAGCCGGATAGCCGACCTTACCACAGCGGCTCCGCCGGGAGTGCTCAGGGAGGTCTTGGACGGCGCGGCGATCCTGGAGATCCGTCAGTGGGTGCGTGAAGTGCCGCTGGCGGCGACGGTGAAGGACTACGCCGTGCGCTTGATCCTCGCCACCCACCCGGGGCGGGAAGCCGACGACAGTGGCGTTGAGCTAGCGCGCCGCTTCGTGCACTACGGCTCCAGCCCCAGGGGGCTGCAAAGCTTGATTCTCGCGGGCAAGGCGCGGGCGCTGTTGTCGGGCCGGCCCAATGTTTCTTTCGAGGATATTCGGTCGATGATCGCGCCCAGCCTGCGTCATCGCTTGATTCTCAACCTGGAGGCGGATGCCGAAGGGATCAACGCGGAAAAAATTCTTGCCGAAGTCGTTCGGCAGGTGCCGGAAGTTCTATAAGAAAAACCATGAGTCTAGAGTCTCGAGTCTCAGGTCTAGGGTCTGCGCCCGCGCGGGTCGCGGCGTTTTTCTTGAAGTTTCTGCGTGGTTCCGGCGCGAAGATTCTGCGCAGAGGATGGAGTGACAATTTTAGCGACACACAGCCGCAAAAACCGACAGGCCCGCAACACGAGACCCTGGACTCAAGACCCGAAACGTTCTTTGATGCCGACTTTCTGAAAAAACTCGAACGGCTGCACTTGATTGCCAAGCGCCTCGACTGGGCGGGGGCCAAGGGCGAACACGCGGCTTCGCGCAAGGGTTACAGTCTGGAGTTCTCGGATTACCGCCGATACCAACGCGGCGATGATCTGCGCTACGTCGATTGGAATATTTACCGCCGCCTCGACCGGCTGCTGCTCAAAGTGTTCACCGCCGAGGAAGAGATGAACATTTATCTCCTGGTTGACACGAGCGGGTCTATGGCTTGTTCGGCCGCTACGGCCGAAGTCGAGTCGGCGAAGATCGGCTACGCAAAAAAAGTCGCGGCGGCCCTTGGTTATATCGGGCTTAAAAATCTCGACCGCGTCGGCGGCGCGGCGTTTTCTTCCACCTTACAGGCGCCGCTTAAATTAGGCCGGGGACGAACGCAAATTCTCCGTCTCTTTGGCTTCCTCAACCGGCTTTCCTGCGCCGGCCCAACTGATCTCCGGGCGGCCATACACAAGTTTACCACCTTGTTTCCTCATCCCGGTCTCGCGGTGGTCGTGAGTGACTTGTTCGATCCGGCGGGTTGGCGTGCCGCGGTGGAGGAACTGGCGCGAAAAAAATACCAGATCTTGATCATCCATATTCTCGACGAGGAAGAGACGCAGCCCGGCTTTTGGGGCGACGTGGCGCTGGTGGACGCGGAGGGCCGCCGCGAGCGCCGGTTGTTCGTGGACGCGGAGCTCGCGCGCCGCTTTCAAGAGGAACTGGCGAACTATTTTCGCGACATCGAATCGGCTTGCGCGAGCCTCGGGATCGATTATCTGCGCACCACGACTCAGGTTCCTTTCGACGAGTTCGTGCTGAAATCGCTGCGCCAGGTCAGCAGCGTAACTTGAACCATGCTTTGGAGCGTGCCATCCGCGCTGTTGGTTATTTTCGGGGCCGTGCCCCTGATACTGTTTCTCCACAGTCTCAGGCCAAGGGGATTGAAGGTCAGCACGACGACGCTCTTTATCTGGGAGCGGGTGTTGAAGGAGCGTCCCCTGGCGACGCGGCTGGGCTGGCTCCTGCGCAAGAATCTGCTTTTGATTTTGCAGTTGCTCGCCGCGATTCTGCTGATCGCGGCTCTGGCCGATCCATCGCTGCTCTATTTCGGTGCGCCCGCCGGGGACACCGTCGTGGTCATGGATCTGACCGCCAGTATGAAGGCCAAAGGGCCAGCGGGCACGCGCTTCGACGCCGCGCGGCGGGAGTTTCTCTCCTTGATCGATGCCTTGCCCGCCGACCGAAAAATGATGCTCATCGGGGTTGGTTCTGAAACCCGTCTGATCGTGCCCTTGACCGCGGATAAAAGGCGGCTAAGGGAAGCCGGACGGAACCTTGTGCCCGTCGATGCTTCCGGGGGTGTAAAAGACGCGATTCTCTTTGCCCATGCCTTTTTGAAAAAGGGCAGTCCCGACCGTGTCGTCGTCATTACCGACGGTGCCTTTACCGGCGCCGAGGAATTTAGCCGTGAGTCAGCGCACCTGCGCTTGATCAAGACCCCCGGCGGCGCGGAAAACCTGGGCATCGTCGGGTTGGATCTCAGACGCCATTCAGACGGCTCGGAGCGCTACGAAGTGATGGCGCAGGTGCGCAACTTTGGCGTTAGAGCCGCGCGGGCACCACTCACGCTGGCGCTGGGACAAACGATCCTGGCGCGCCAGGAAATCATGATCGAGGCCGGTGGCCGGCGCGTCTTCGTTTATCCCTATGACGGCGTTCCCGTCGGCACACTCACCGCGCAGCTGGAGATCGACGATGATTTTGCCACGGACAATCGCGCCACACTCACGGTGAGCGCTGCGGCGCCGGTGCGGCTGCTCTATGTCGGTCCTGGCAACCCCGCCTTGAGCAACTTGTTAAGATTTTTCCCCAACGTGCAACTGACCGCTGTGACAAGCTGGAGGCCTGACGCGTCGGGGCGCGAGGGCGGCCGAGGGGACGTTTATGACGTGATTATTTTCGACCGCGTGGCGGCTCCCGAACTTACCGAAGGCAATGTGATTCTCATCAACACGGTGGCGCCAAACCTCCCCCTGAGCCTCCAGGGCGAAGTGCGAACGCCGCGTATCAGCGCGCCGTTGGCGAAACACCCGGTTACCGCGGGCTTGAGTCTGGGCGACATGCATGTGCAGGAGTCTTTGCGTGTGGCCGCCGACGGCGACAGTATCGTATTGGCGCGGGCGGCGGGTGGCCCGCTGCTGGTTGCCTTCGAGCGCGCCAAACTGCGGGCGCTGTTCATCGGTTTTGATCTGATGGCTTCCGACCTGCCATTCCGCGTGGCTTTTCCGGTCCTGTTCCACAACGTCTTCGAATGGTTTCAGCCGGGGCGCCGTGAGTTTCCCGCCGACGGCGTGCGCGCCGGCGGTCCGGTCCCGATCTTTGTTCCGCCGGGTGACGGGGAGCTTGAGATCACCGCGCCGTCGGGACGGAAAGAGCGATTGGCAGTGATTAGGAATCCCGTAGTATTCGGCGATACCCTGGAAGTGGGCGTTTACACATACAAAAGCGCTAGCCGCGAAGGTCGCTTTGCGGTCAATCTTTTTGACGAAGAGGAATCCAACATTGGCGCCCGGGTGGGCGCTACGGCGCCGGCCGCGCCGCCCGCCGGGCGAGACGGCGGCGTTACGGAAGCGGGTTTCTCACTTTGGCCTTTCCTGCTCGCCGCCGTGCTCCTGTTGTTGGCCGTGGAATTGATCTTGGCTTTCCGGATGAGGCTTTCGCTCTCGCCGCTGGTGCTCCGCGTCGGCGCGGTTGCCGCCCTTATTCTGGCCTGCGTGAATCCGAAAATTTTCCAAGCCGCTGAAGCCCTCGACGTCATATTGAGCGTAGATGTATCTCGCAGCGTGGGACAAGAAGGGAGGGAAAAAGCCCGCGAGCTTTTGGAGGAGGTAGCGGCTCGTTTAACGGATGCCGACACGCGCACCGGACTGCTTACATTCGGGCGCGCGCCGGAGTGGGAATTTCCACCGCGCCGCGACTTTCCCGCGGCGGATTTTGCCGCGCGCCTGGACCGCGAAGCAACCGATGTGCAGGCGGCCCTCCAAGCGGGCCTGGCCCAGATCGGCGAAGGGCGCCAGGGAAAGTTGCTTTTGCTGTCCGACGGCAATGAAAATCGCGGCGACAGCTCCCGCATCATTCCGCTCTTGCGTTCGCAGGGGACGCAAGTTTGGACTCTGCCCGTGAGCCTGGCCCGCGGGCGCAACGAAGTTTTTCTCAGCGACCTGGTTCTGCCCCGCCAAGTAGACAGCGCCGAGGCGTTCGAAGTGTCTGGTAAAATCGAAAGCCTGCGCGATGCGCCCGCCCGCGTCAAACTATTGCGCGACGGAGTTCTGGCCGGCGAGCGCGAGTTGCAACTTAAAGCCGGAGTCAACGAGATCGGTTTCCGCGATAGTCTAGGCGAGCGCGGCAGCCATAGCTACGAGCTGCTGGTCGAGGCGAAGGATGATACCCTCGCGGAGAATAATCTGTTGCAAGGCGTGGTCGAAGTGAAGGGGCCGCCGAGAGTTCTGTTGCTTTCGTCTCAACCGGACAGCCAGCGTTTTCTCGCGCGCGTACTGCGCGTGCAGGGTTTCACCGTGACGGAATCCGCGCCGGAGGCGAGCGCGCTGGCGCTTCCCGAGCTGTCATCCTACGATCTTGTGATTCTCGACAACGTGCCCGCCTTTCACTTGACCCACGCAAAAATGGAAAACATCGAGACCTACGTCCGGGATTTGGGCGGCGGCCTACTGGTCGTCGGCGGCTCTCAGAGTTACGGCGCCGGAGGTTATTTCCGGACGCCGTTGGAACGCATCCTACCGGTGGAGATGCGCCCGCCGGCGCGCCTCGATTTGCCCCACGTGGCGTTGCTTTTCGTGCTCGACAAGTCGGGCAGCATGGGCGCCGGCCCGGAGGGAGGCACGAAGCTGGACTTGGCGAAAGCCGCGGCTATCGCGGCGGCGGATATCATGAATCCCACCGACCAGATCGGCATCCTTGCTTTTGACGCGGCGTGGGACTGGACGCTGCCCTTTCGCCCCGTCGGTAAAGGCGAGTGGATCAACGACAAGCTCGCGGCACTGCAATCTGACGGCGGCACGGATATGTACAAGGCAATGGTTGAAGCGCGACGGGCCATCATCGGCAAGGAGGCGGCGATCAAACATGTCATCGTGCTATCCGACGGTCTCACCGACAAAGCGGATTTTCAATCATTGGTCCAACAGTTGGGGCGCGCCGGCGTCACGGTGTCGACGGTTTCGGTGGGCAACGACGCCGATGTGAAATTGATGGCGGAGATCGCGCGCGAGGGCAAAGGTCGCGGCTATGTTGCCCTTGATCCGCAAACGATCCCGCAGATTTTCACCACCGAGACGCTGTTGATCTCACGTGATCTATTGATCGAAAAAACCTTTGCGCCGCGCGTGACAGCGCCGGCGGGGCCGCTTCGTGGAATCGCTCAAGGGTCGTTGCCGCGCCTGCGCGGCTATGTCCTGACCTATCCCAAACAACGCTCTGAACTGCTCATGAAAGCGGGCGAAGATCCGTTGCTGGTTTCTTGGCGGCACGGACTAGGGCGGGTCATGGCTTTTACTTCGGACTTGAGCGGGCGCTGGGGCAAGGAATGGGTGGCGTGGCAGGGTTTGCCCCAATGGGCCGGCCAACTGGCGCGCGACACCATGCGGAAAATTGTTGAAACGCGCATGCGCGCGGAGTTTCATGCTGATGGCGACGCGGTAAGAGTCGTCGCGGATTTTATCTCCAAAGACGGCCAATTCATGAACCATCTAAAGCTTTACGGCAACGTCACGGCGCCGAACCGAAGCACGCAAAAAAACACCTTGCTGCAAAGCGCGCCGGGTCGTTACGAAGGAAAGTTCACACCAGCCGAGCGAGGGATTCATTTTGTGA
This sequence comes from uncultured delta proteobacterium, assembly GCA_963840855.1. Lineage (GTDB taxonomy): Bacteria > Desulfobacterota > Binatia > UBA9968 > UBA9968 > DATACQ01. The sequence continues at coordinate 36,667 of CAWJBB010000066.1, read as the reverse complement.
CACTTTTTGCCGAAGGTAACGCGGGGGAAGCGCCGTCATCCGTGGTGACTATCCCATACGTCGCGCCCTATCCGAAAGAATACCGCGAGTTGCGGCCCAATCTCGCGTTGCTCAGCCGTCTCGCCGAGGAGACCGGCGGCGAGATGCTCGATCCGGAAAATTTTTCGGCGGGGCTTAGACGGCTCTACACGCCGTCGCCGGGAAGAGCCTCCCGCGGCCACGAAACCTGGTGGCCGTTGGCAGGCGCCGGACTGATTTTGTTTCTTGCTGATCTAGTGATGAGAAGCTGGCCGCGGCAAGCGCGAATGACTCTTGCTCAGCATTAAATCTAGGCTAGAATACGTCGTCCCACACGGCGGTCGTTTTAATCTTAGTTCATAACGGAGGTATCCAGCTTGAAGACCATGTTCAGAATCGCGATCGCGGCTTCACTTTTCTCGTCGCTTATCCCGGCGCAAACTTCCCGCGCGCAAAAACTTCAGCAGGTGCGCGTTGCGCTCTCGACGCCGACGCCGCATATGGCTCCGCTGTGGGTGGCGAAGGACAAGAGATTTTTCGAAAAGCACGGTCTCGATGTTCAGCTCATTTTGGTCAACAGCGGTTCCCTGGTCGCGCAAATGTTCGCGGCCGGAGAGCTGCAAATCACCGCCAACGCCCCGGCTTCGCTGGTGAACTTGGTTGCCACCGGCGAAAAAATTTCGTTCTTTCTCGGCCTCAGTAACACCTCTCCCTTTAGCGTTGTGACGCAACCCAACATTCGCAGGGCCGAGGACCTCAAAGGTAAAAAAATCGGTACGGCGCGCTTTGGCGGCTCGTCGCATATCTCAGCGTTAATCGCCCTCGAACACTTGGGTCTGGATTTGAAGCGCGACAAGATCACGCTGATCCAGACGGGCGTCGATCCGGACCGGATGGCGGCGTTGGAAAACAAAGCCATCGACGCGGGCATGCTGCAGCGAGTGGCGACGAAAATAATGACATCTAAAGGGTATTTTCCGCTGTTAAATATGCTGCAAGCAAAAACCAATTATCAGAATACCGGCTTGGCGATGAAGCGGGACTATGGCGCCGCCAATCCTAAATCCATCGACGGTCTGAACCGTGCGATGATCGAAGCGTACGGGTTTATTTTTCTCAAAGACAACAAGCAGGCCGTGAAAGAAATCATCGCGCGCAATCTCCGACTGCCCAAAGTCGAAGCGGCGGAAGATTTCTATCTAGAAGCGCTCGAAGAACTGGACCGCAAACCTTATCCCTCACTCGATGGCATGCGCATCGTCATCAAATACGTCGCCGAACAAAACCCCAAAGCCGCCGGGATCAAGGTCGAGGAAATTGTTGACACGAGCTGGCTAAAAAAACTCGACACCGAAGGTTTTTTCGAGAAGGTGTATGGGGGAAAGTGATCGGCGCCCGGGTGGATGTTGGCGGCGCCGGTCTAAATAATTTCATTGCAAAATTGGCTTTACGGTGTTACATAGTTCTTATCGAAAGCGGTCGAACGATTCTTGCCAAAAAAGTTTCACGCGACTGACGGATACGGCAGTTGAGCCCGCGCGGATGCCTGATTCCAGCCTCTTTATTACCAACCACCTTTGGTTTGTCTTCAACGCTGCTTGCGGCTTGGGTCCTCCCCTGGCCGGCGCCTCTTGGCATTAGCGATTTCATGGGCTCCACGGCAGGAAAGAACGGCGACGAGCCTGTCAAACACACCATTATTGGGACATACAAGTTGATGTTACGAAGCTCTCCGGCGCCATTGGCAGGAGTAGCGGCGTGAGGAACCTCACCTGATACGACGATTATGGTTTCAGGGCTCGATTGCCCAACTCTCGAATAACGACCCATTTCGCTTCTCCGGCGGTCTTGATGGCGGCGTGAAAGTTTCGGGCGGTGACAATTTTGCCGCATCCGACAACGAAATTCAGCACCTGCCAGGTGTGCTGGCCTGCCAATTTTTTCGCCATGACACCAGCTGTTATCTTCAGAGAATTCAACGTGATACGCGAATCGATCACAATTGGCGGCAAGGCAATAGTCTGCCGCCTGTTTTTTGGGCAGCGGCAATTTTTTGTCAACGGCAATTAGTATTGTAACCAGCCGGTATGTTCGATCGCTAAAACGAACAGTCTTTTGGAAGTCCCATCAAAGAAAGAAACTCTTAATTTTCGCGGTCTTGCTCAATTCGATGATGCACGCCATGCAGGGTTTGTGGGGGCACCAAAGAGAATAACTTGGTCTTTCATTTGCATAAAAATATCAACATTGAGCGTCTAAGAAAATGAAAGACTGTGGAGATAGCGTTCAATGCCGATAGTTAAACATAGAAGACGACATCGTAAAGCCGACAAACCGCCGATAACGTTCGACAAGGAGGTCAATATGAAATCGGGTGATTCTTTGAAAACGACTAAACCCATCCGGTCGCAGAAGACCGGTGTCATGCTGCCGCGCGAAGGCACCTTCGTGCGCGCCGTGGAAAACATGGGCCGTCAATTGATCCTGGTAAATTTCGGAACGGCGGGGGAAGAGTATCTCTTCCCTGATGAAATTCTAACCGACCAGGCGTTGTCCTAAGGGCGGTACTTTCGGTACCTTCTCCACCCGACCTCGCCTCCCGGTCCTGTCCGAGCGCAACCGGCTTAATTACAATCGCCGGTTGCCGCCAAGTTTTCATATTTTCGATTTGGCTTAGGCGTCCGTTATTTGATAAGACAAAATATAGTCTTAGAGAGGACGGGTGCGCCATGAGCGAGAGAACGATCAAAGGCTTTCACGCCCATATCTACTACGATCCGAAAAACACCCGGGAGGCGGCGGCGCGAGTGCGCGCCGGGCTAGCCAATTTCAACGTGCAGCTCGGCAGTTGGCACGATGAACCGGTAGGTCCGCATCTTGATGCCATGTACCAGGCGGTTTTTGCGCCCGAGGAGTTTGGAACGGTCGTGCCGTGGCTGATGCTCAACCGAGAAGGGCTGTCGGTGCTCGTGCATCCTTCTACAGGTGACGGCTACGGCGATCATCTGGTGCGCTCGTTGTGGTTGGGCGAAAGGCTGAAGTTGAACGACAGCACGCTGCGGCGCGGCGCCTAAGCGGAACATGCGAAAAATTCATTGCGCCAAAGATCCACTGATGATAGCCCATCTGCGCAACGTCTTGGGGTTGCACGAGATTGACTGCGTGACCCGCAAGCTCGATCTGGTTGCAGGGGCGGGAGAGTTGCCGCCCGTCGAATGCTGGCCGGAGCTTTGGATTATCGACGATAGGCGGTTGGCCGAAGCTAAAGCGATTCTCAAAAAAACCCTGGCGCCGTTGGAACCGGTGAAAAAGCCGTGGATCTGTGCCGGCTGCGGCGAGGAGATCGAAGGACAGTTTTCCGAATGTTGGCAATGCGGTCGGGAGCGCGCTGATCGGTTTACGCGCGTGAGCCAAGCCGCGCCGGTTGCCGGCGCTGGCCGCCAAAGATGAATAGTCCGGCCTGGCGATCGAACACTAAGAAACACAAACGCGGGCAACGGACCTACTGGTTCAAGGTTCAACGTATTCCGATCTTTTGTGAACCGCATAAGTACAATCCGTAACTTAGAACGCTGAACATCGAACCGCACATGCAGTGTGCTCCCCATCACTTTTCCCTAGTTGTCAGATGACTACTTACGTTTGAACCCCCTGGTAATTTCACAGAAGGAGTGCTCCATGGAATACCGCCAACTGGGCAATTCCGGTGTCCGAGTGTCAGTCATCGGCCTGGGCGCGAATCGCTTCGGCTCGCCGGAGGCGCCGCAGGCGGAAGTTAACAAGATCATCGACGCGGCCCTCGATGCCGGCGTTAATTTCGTCGACACCGCCAATGTTTACAATAATGGCCGGTCGGAAGAAACTTTGGGCAACGCGTTCAAAGGCAAGATGGATAAAGTGGTCATGGCGACCAAATTTTCCTTCCCGCGAAAGACCAGTGCCAACTCCTGGGGCGCGTCACGCTATCACATGATGCAAGCGGTGGAGCAGAGCTTAAGCCGGCTGCAAACCGATCACATCGATTTATATTATTGCCACCGCTGGGACGATACGACTCCGATTGAGGAAACGCTACGCGGGCTGGACGATCTAATTCGCATGGGCAAGATCCGTTACCTCGGTGCCTCCCTCTATGCTTCATGGCAGCTCGCGCACGCGAATGCGCTTGCAGTTCTGAGGGGCTGGACGGCGTTCGTGGTGCTGCAATCCGAATACAACATGCTGAAGCGTGGCGTCGAGCGCGAGGTGTTGCCCTATTGCCGCGCGCACAAGGTCGGCTTCGTGCCGTACTATCCTTTAGCCGGCGGATTCCTCACCGGCAAATATGAGGCGGGAAGACCGCCGCCGGCTGGATCGCGGGGTGAATCGGTGCGGGTCGTGCAGGAACTCATGGTTGATGCCAACTACCAGAAAGTCGTCGAACTGTCCGCTTGGGCGAAGGATCATGGCCGTGGCGTGAATGAACTGGCCCAGGCGTGGCTGCTGGCGCAGCCCCAGGTATGCTCGGTGATCACCGGCGCCAAGTCGCGTGATCAATTGGCGAGCAACGTCAAGGCCGCCGATTGGAACCTGACGAGCGATCAGCTTAAAGAGATTGACCTGATACTGAAATACCAGCGAAATGACGACGAGAACGGAATTTGACCGCGAAGAACGCACGAGCAACGGTCAATCGCTAAATGGCAGTGTCAGCTGCGCCGGGGGCTTTTTTTCCTGCCGTGACGGTCGCACCAAGGTGGCGATCTCGGACTCCAACCAGCGAATATAGGGCCGAAGGACGCTGCGCTTGTCGATGGCGGCGACGCACAGCCGTCGCACGGCTATGGCATAATTGGGCCAAAGTTCCCGCATTAGCGGCGGTAATTTGATATATGTGGGAGGGTCGTCGCAAAACAGCTCATGGCGCGCCAGGGTCCAGATGTCGCACTGCGTCTCGCCGGAGGGAATGCGTTCGCCGGCGGACGCGGGCTGGTGGCCTAGCGACAAACCCTGAACGAGGTGGGTGAGCTCGTGGCCGATGGTTTGATAGGTGAGGTTACGAACTCGCAAACGAATCACCAACTGAGGCGCGCTGTCACGTTTGCGGCTCATGACCGCGCTACCCAAATGAACCCGGCTGAATCCCACCGTGATGGCTTTGCCTTGTAACTCGGGGAAATAGCTTAAAGAACGCCCAATCATTGCTTCGGCCCGGTGGGTAAGCCGATTTTGCATTAGCGGCGTGAAACGAATCTGCGCGCCGCCCAGCAGGGCTGGGATGTTGAGCCGGCGCAAACTTGAACCAGGACGCGACCGTGACATAATAACCCGGGTCTCAGATTGTAGGTTATGACAAACCAAAATGGAAACATTAAAAGCGTGGACGAAATTCCCTTTCGCTCGGGCTATATCGCCATTATTGGACGGCCCAATGTCGGCAAGTCGACTTTGCTAAATAGCTTGCTGGGCGAGAAGGTGGCCATCGTCTCGCCCAGACCACAAACGACGCGCAATCGGATTACCGGCATCAAGACCACGGCCCGCGCGCAGGTCGTCTTCCTCGATACGCCGGGCATTCATCAAGCCCAATCGCTGATGAATCGCCGCATGGTCGAGGTCGCTTTGCAAACCCTCCATGAAGTGGACGGCGTGCTCTGGCTCCTCGATGCTCGCGAGCGCATCGGAGCGCAGAATGAACGCATCGCGGAGCTGCTTCGCGGCGTGAGGACACCGGTCTTTGTTCTGCTCAACAAAATTGACCTGGTGGCCAAAGGGAAGCTGCTGCCCCTGATGCAGCGTTGCGCCGAACTCTTGCCGGAGAAAGAAATCCTGCCGGTGAGCGGCCTTAAAGGCGACAACCTGCCGCTGCTGCTGGAGCTGATCGAAAAAAACCTGCCCGAAGGGCCGCGCTATTTTCCGGGCGACGAGGTGACTGACCAGAGCGAGCGTTTTCTCGCGGCTGAGATTGTCCGGGAAAAGGTGTTCCTCCTGACGCGCGAGGAAATCCCCTATGGCGTCGCCGTGACCATCGATGAATTTACCGAAAAAGCAGAGAAGAATCTGATCGTCATTCAGGCGACCATTCATACGGAGCGCGCTTCTCATAAACCGATTCTCATCGGCAAACAAGGCTCCATGCTCAAGGAAATCGGCGTGCAGACGCGCGTGGAGCTGGAAGCCTTGCTGGGCTGTAAAATCTTTCTTGAGCTTTTTATCCGCGTCGACAAAGGCTGGACTCAACGGCCCCACATGTTGACGGAGATGGGGCTGTGAAATGAACCATCCGGCGCCGAAAGCCGTCGCTAACGCAGCGCGGACTACCGGTTGTGGCCATCGTCGGGCGACCCAATGTGGGCAAATCGACGTTGTTCAACCGCCTCGTCGGCGCGCGCAAGGCGATTGTCGACGACTGGCCGGGGGTGACCCGCGATCGAAACTATGCCCAGGCGGAGTGGGCGGGACGAAAATATCTCGTCGTCGATACCGGCGGCATCGAATCAGCGGCCGGCGGCAAACTCGAAGAAAGCGTTCAGGCACAAAGCCAACTGGCGCTGGTCGAAGCCGATGCCGTCATTTTTCTCCTGGACGGTAAAGCGGGCTTGAATCCGTTGGACCGCGAGGTGGTGAATTCACTGCGCAAGGCGAATAAGCCGGTGTTCTTCGCCGTTAACAAACTTGACTCACAGCGGCGCGCCGAGAACCTTTTTGAGTTTTACGCCCTCGGATTGGACTCGCTCTATTCGATCTCGGCTGAACATGGCCTTGGTATCCCGGAACTCCTGGAGGACGTGGCGCGGCATTTTTCTCAAGTCGAGCAAGTGTCGCCAATCGTCGACAACGGGCAAGAGCAGCCTGAAGACGTAGAGGAAAAACCCGACGAACCACCTTTGCGCGTCGCCGTGGTGGGCCGCCCCAACGTCGGCAAGTCGACGCTGATCAACCGCCTACTCGGCTTTGAGCGCTCGGTGGTGGATGCCACCCCGGGCACGACGCGGGACGCCGTTGACACGCCGTTTAATTTGCAGGGCGAGCCTTGCATCTTGGTGGACACCGCTGGTATCCGGCGCAAGGCGCGCATCGATGACCGTGTCGAACGCTTCAGCGTCAACCGCTCGCTGCGCACCGTGGACAGCGGCGATCTTATCATCCATGTAATAGACGGCGTCGAAGGGGTTACGGACCAGGACGCGCAGATTCTCAGTTACGCCTGCCAGCGCAGTAAGGCGGTGCTGTTGGCGGTCAATAAGTGGGACATGGTGTCAAAGGAGGATGCTGACACCAAGGCGTATCGCGATGAGGTGTACTATCATCTGACATTTTTGGATTACGCGCCGGTCTGTTTCATTTCCGCGATCACCGGCCATGGCGTGCGCAAAATGCAGGAGACTGCGGCATTGGTGCTTCAGGCCTACCGGCGCAGGATCGCGACGTCGCAGTTCAATCAGGCCTTACAGCGGATCGTCAGGGCCCATACGGTGCCGCTCTGGCAAGGCCGCGCGGTGAAATTTTATTATGGCACTCAGACCGGTTCGCGGCCGCCGGCGTTTGCTTTATTCGTCAATATTCCGCGGGGCGTGCCGGAAAGTTACCGGCGCTACCTGACGCACCATTTGCGCGAGCATCTGGGATTGAACCACACGCCGATAAAACTGATTCTGCGCGCGCGCCGGGAGGAACGAAGGGAGAAACGGTGATGCCCTCGCAATGGACGATCAAAGCCTTGAGTCGGGACGTGGTGGTGCGCGGCGATGCTGTTATCGATGCTTTTACGGTCGGCGCCGGATCGAAAAAACGCCTGCTCGATTTGGGTAAAAGATTTGTAAAAACAGAAGCTTCGCCGCAGATAGGCGGTTTTACTTTTAGCCTTTCTCACCGTCTGATCTAGCCTTGAGCGCGAATTTATCTTATCATTGCCATCCTGCGTCTGTGCAGCCAGCATTCTGAATATTGCGTCCCGTAATTGATACGGCGTAACTAAATTATGGATGGGGTGACTGTAAGGTTTTCGGAGGAATCGTTTTTGCCCACGCCGGCTTACATAGATCATACGCCGTGGGTCGCGCTTAGCCGCGTTAAAGGGCTCGGTTGCGTGGGTTTCAAAAAACTTGCCGCCCATTTTGTCGATCCCACGGCGGCGTTATCAGCGCGGCCGGCCGAATTAAAAAACGTTCCGGGGCTAGACAAGGATGCCATCGAGGGTTTGCTGGGTTTTTCCGAGTGGGCTGAGGCGGAGGCTGAAATACGCCGCTCACGGGAAGCCGGTGTTCGGATCGTGCCATTTATCGATCCCTGTTACCCGGCGCGCTTGCGCGCGATTGCCGACCCGCCGCCGTTGCTTTACATCAAGGGTGAGATTAGCGCCGCGGACGAAAAGGCGGTGGCTATCGTCGGCTCGCGCAGCGCCAGTGATTACGGCCGCAAAGTGGCGCGGAATATTTGCCGCGGACTGGCCTCATTGGGTTTTACCGTGGTGAGCGGTATGGCGCGGGGCATCGACGGCACGGCCCATGAATCTGCGCTGGATGGCGGCGGGCGCACGATAGCGGTGTTGGGCAGCGGAGTGGATCGAATCTATCCCCCCGAGCATGAGGGGCTGGCCGAGCGCATCGCCCGGCGGGGCGCGGTGATTTCCGAATTGCCCTTGGGCGCGCGCCCGGTGGCGTTTAACTTCCCGGCGCGCAACCGACTCATCAGCGGTCTATCCCTGGGGGTGGTTGTGGTGGAAGCCACGGAAAAGAGCGGTTCCCTGATCACTGCCGCCCATGCGCTGGAACAGAACCGGGAAATATTTGCCGTACCGGGCGAGGTCGGCTCGAGCCGGAGCCGCGGCGCGCACCGTTTGATCCGCCAGGGCGCCAAATTGGTTGAAAACGCCGAGGATATTATCGAAGAAATCGCACCCCAATTAGCGCGCCCGGAGAGCGCGAGCCGGCGGCAACCGGTGTTGCCGGAAAATTGCAGTGACGACACGCGCAAGATTTTCGGCCTGCTGCAGGAACGGATCTTGCAAATCGATGAAGTGATCGAGACCAGCGGTCTGAGTTCGGCGCAGGTTTCGCAAATTCTCTTGGAGTTGGAGCTGCAGGGCTTTCTGAGGCAATTGCCGGGAAAGCGTTACGCAGCCGAAGGCTGAACGGTAAACGTAGTTATCGATCGAAGGAAAGAATCGCGAGTTATGGCAGCCAAAAATCTAGTAATTGTGGAGTCGCCCGCCAAGGCCAAGACCTTGGGAAAATATTTGGGCCGGGACTATCAAGTCAAAGCGTCGGTGGGACATGTGGTCGATCTGCCCAAGAGCAAGCTCGGCGTGGACGTCAAGAAAAACTTCACGCCGGACTTTCACGTCATCCAAACGAAGAAAAAAGTCATCGATGAGCTGAAGAAAGCAGCCAAGGGTAAGGAAAATATTTATCTTGCCTCCGACCCCGATCGCGAAGGCGAAGCCATCGCCTGGCATATAGCCGATCAGATCACCACGAACCACCGGCGCGTCCATCGCGTGCTGATCAACGAGATCACCAAAAAAGCGGTACAAGTAGCGATAGCCAATCCCCAGGAACTAGACCGAAACAAATTCGACGCCCAGATCGCGCGCCGCGTCCTCGACCGGCTGGTGGGTTACAAGATCAGCCCCTTGCTGTGGAACAAGGTGCGCCGCGGACTGAGCGCAGGGCGCGTGCAGTCGGTGACGGTGCGTCTGGTTTGCGAGCGCGAACGAGATATCCGCGCCTTTCAGGCGCAGGAGTACTGGTCTTTGACCGCGCAACTGGAGGGGCGTTTGCCACCGCCCTTTAGAGCGCGCCTGGTCCAGTGGCGCGGCCAGAAGGTCGACAACAAAAAGTTTCGCATCGAATCCGACCCGGCTGTTCAAGAGATCATTGAATCGCTAAACGGCGCCTCCTGGGATATCGGAGAGGTAGAAAAAAAGGAACGGCGCCGTTATCCGACCCCGCCCTTCGTGACCAGCAAGCTGCAACAAGAGGCCGCGCGCAAGCTAGGGTTTCAACCCAAGCGCACGATGCAGCTCGCCCAGCACTTGTACGAAGGCGTGGAGCTGGGCGACGAAGGTTCCGCCGGCTTGATTACCTATATGCGCACCGATTCCACGCGGGTGTCAGCGGACGCACTGGCCGACGTGCGCCGGCATATTGAACGACAATACGGCAAGAACTATTTGCCCGAGAAACCGAATATTTACCGTTCTAAGAAGGGAGCCCAGGACGCCCATGAGGCGATCCGGCCGACATCGCTGGAATATACGCCGGAGCGGGTGCGTCGCTATCTCAGGCGTGATGCGTTTCAGCTCTATTCGCTTATCTGGGACCGCTTCGTCGCTAGCCAGATGCTGCCGGCGGTGTTCGACCAGACGGTCTTTGAGATTCCCGTGCGCGAAGCGCTGTTTCGCGCCACCGGGCAGCAGGTCAAATTCGACGGCTTCATGAAAGTTTACATCGAGGGGCGCGATGAGCGCGCCGCCCAAGCCAACGGCTCGGACGAGGAAAGTGAGGACGATAGCCAGGAGACGGAAGGCGTGCTGCCGGATTTGCAAAAGGGCGATGCGCTCAAGCTGTTGGCGCTCGACCCGCGCCAACATTTCACCCAGCCGCCACCGCGTTACACCCAGGCGTCGCTGATCAAGGAGCTGGACGAGAAAGGCATCGGCCGGCCTTCGACCTATGCCGCTATCATCTCGAACATTCTCGACCGCGAATATGTCGCGCAGGATGATCGGCGCGCGCTGGTGGCCACGGATCTGGGCTTTCTCGTGACCGATCTCCTGGTAGAAAGTTTTCCCGACATTCTCAACGTCGAGTTTACGGCCGGCATGGAAGACGAGCTGGACAAGATCGAAGAGGGCAAAGAGGCCTGGACGAAGGCGATGAAACGCTTTTACACCCCTTTTGAGCGCGATCTCAAGAAGGCCGAGAAGGAGATGCGCGATGTCAAGCGACAGGAGGTGCCGACGGACATCGCTTGTGAGAAGTGCGGCTCGATGATGGTGGTCAAATGGGGGCGCAACGGCGAGTTCCTAGCGTGCAAGGCCTATCCGGACTGCAAGAGCACGAAAAATTTCAACCGTGATGACAAGGGCGAAATCAAAGTCACCGTGGAAGAGGCCGTCAACGAAAACTGCGACCAGTGCGGCCGACCCATGCTGCTCCGCTGGGGTAAGTATGGCAAGTTTCTCGGCTGCAGCGGCTACCCCGAATGTAAGACCATTCGCCCATTGCAAAAACCCGTGGACCTCGGAATCAAGTGCCCCGACTGCAAAGAAGGCGATATCAAGGAAAGAAAATCGCGCTGGGGTAAGCTCTTCTACGGCTGCGACCGCTATCCCGAGTGCAAATTTGCCTCTTGGGATAAGCCAGTGGCGGGCCCCTGTCCCGACTGCCGCGATCCGATTCTGATCGACAAAATTACCAAGCGCGCCGGACACATCCGGCGTTGCCGCCACAAAGAGTGCGGTTATTCTGTTCAGGTCGTGGAAATGGTGCCGGACAACGCCCAACCGGCGGCGCCGACAAATTGAAGCGCCGCCGCCGCGGCGAAAGCTGGTTCAAAGTTCAAGGTTCAATGTTTCGGACTTCGGTCTTCGAACCTTGATACTGACCCGTGTCTCGGTGGACAGCATTTCATTATTTTCCACCATAAATAGTAAAGTCGGCGAATGCGAAATATCGTGCGCGTGATCGGCGGCGGGCTGGCGGGCGCGGAAGCGGCCTACCAGCTGGCGCGCCGCGGCGTGGCCGTGGAACTTTTCGAGATGCGCCCGGTCAGAGCGACCGAAGCTCATGCCACGGGCGACTTCGGTGAACTGGTTTGCAGTAATTCGCTGCGCTCTAATCTGCTCACAGCTCCCGCCGGTTTGCTAAAGGAAGAGATGCGCCGGCTCGGTTCTCTGGTGATTCGCATCGCCGAAGCGAACCGGGTGCCCGCCGGGTCCGCGTTGGCAGTGGACCGTGGCGGCTTCTCGCGCGCGCTAAGTACGGCGGTGGAGGCGCTGCCGATGGTCGACGTCATTCGCCGGGAAGTGACCGAGATTCCTTCCGGCGTCGCGATTCTCGCCACGGGGCCGCTCACTTCGCCGGCATTGTCATCAGTGCTTAGCGCGATGCTCGGCGAAGAACATCTTTATTTCTACGACGCCATCTCTCCCATCGTCACCGCGGAGTCCATCGACATGGCGTTGGCCTACCGCGCCGCGCGTTATGGCCAGGGCGATGAGGACTATCTAAATCTGCCTCTGAGTAAAGCGGAGTACTATCGTTTCGTCGCAGCGCTGCGGACCGCCGCCCGGGTGCCGACCCATAGCTTTGAGCGCTTCGTGACCTTCACGGGCTGCATGCCCATCGAAGAAATGGCGGACCGGGGCGATGAGACGCTGGCCTTCGGCCCCATGCGCGCCGTGGGGTTGGTTGACCCGCGCACTGGAGCGCGTTCCTACGCCGTGGTGCAATTGCGCCAGGAGAACCGCGAGGGCACGCTCCATAATCTTGTCGGCTTTCAGACCAAGATGACCTATTCGGAACAACGCCGGGTTTTCGCGCTGATCCCCGGACTTGAGAACGCCGAATTCGTCCGCCTGGGAAGTCTGCATCGTAACACGTTCATCAATGCACCGGCACATCTCGAACCGACGCTTCAGTGGCGCCGGCGCTCAACGCTATTTTTCGCCGGCCAGATGACCGGAGTCGAAGGTTATATCGAGTCCGCCGCCACCGGTCTATTGGCGGGCATCAATGCCGCGCGCCTGCTCGCCGGCCAGGTACCCGTTGTGCCGCCGCCGACCAGCGCGTTGGGAGCCTTGCTCCGCTACGTCACTGATTCCGAGCGCAAGAAGTTTCAGCCCATGAACGTCAACTTCGGACTATTGCCGCCGCTGGCGGAGCGGCTGCGCGGCAAAGCCAAGAAAGAAATGATGTCGCTTCGCGCGCTGGCGGATATGGATGCTTGGCTCAAAGAAACTGCGCAAGCCGCGGGCAATCTTGATTTTGCCGATTCGGACCGTACCCAGTACAAGGTTACAGCGCCATGAGCGGCAGGCGTTGTGCCTTTATCGACATCGGCACCAACACGATTCTTTGCTTGATCGCAGAGTGCGGTGACGCCGGGGAGTTTCGCGTGTTGGACGATATCGCGGAGATCACCCGGCTCGGGCAGGGCGTCGATAAAACGCGCCGGATCAGCGCGGAGGGCGAGGACCGAAGCTCGGCAGTATTGCGGCACTACTTGGAGAGATGCGCGAGCCTGGCCGTCCGGGAAATTCTGGCAGTGGGAACCAGCGCGCTCCGCGACGCTGACAATAGTAGCGCGGTGCTCACCCGCTGGCGCCGGCGGTTGGGGCTAAACGTGCGGGTGATCTCCGGAGAGGAAGAGGCCGCATACTCTTACTTGGCGGCGCGCCGGGGACTTTTGCTTGCCGGACGAGAATTGCTGGTCATCGACATCGGCGGCGGCAGCACGGAGTTTATTTACGGCGATGGCGCGGGCATGTCCGAAGCGATGAGCGTCGATGTCGGCTCGGTGCGCCTGACGGAGCGGTATCTTCGTTCCGACCCGGTTACGCAAGGGCAGTGCGACGCCATGGTCGCGGTCATTGACGCCGCGCTGGCACCCGTTGGCGCCCGCTGGATGCACGCTTTGTCACAATTGACGCTGGTGGGAATCGCCGGTACGTTTACGACGCTGGCGGCGGTGGAAAAAAAACTCGCGCAATACGCCCACGGCGAAGTGCATGGCAGCCTGCTTTCACGCGGCGAAGTTCGGCGTCAAATAACAATTTATCAGGGCTTAACCGTTCAGCAACGCAAGGCCATCCCGGGCTTGCATCCAATGCGCGCCGATGTGATTCTCGCCGGCGCGTATCTGATCGAAAAGATCATGGCGCTTTTCGCCGCGAGCCAAGTCGTCGTTAGCGATCAGGGCGTTCGCTACGGTTTGCTATATCAACGGCTCGCGCGGGCAAATTCCATCACATAATTACGCTGCTACGAGAGCGCGTGAAAAATCTATTGACATTAACGGCTGAATTCGGAATTATCACGGACTGTTTCCGCACAACAAGAAATCTGCTTATGCAAGCTAGCAGCAACCACAAAAACCGGAAACGGAGGGTAAGAGGGATGACGAAGAATGAATTGGTCGAGGCGGTCGCCAAGGCCGCCGATATCAGCAAGAATGCTGCCAACAGCGCCCTGGATGCGGCGTTCGAGAATATCGCGCGCGCGATTAGAAAAGAAAAGCGATTTCAGGTGCCCAGTTTTGGAACTTTTACGGTGCGCTCACGGAAAGCGCATCAGGGAAGAGATCCGCAAACCGGTTCTACGATCAGCATAAAGGCGAGCAAAACCGTCGGATTCAAGCCGGCGCCCACGCTCAAAAAGGGACTTTAAATATTTGGGTGACCATGGGAGGCCACCGCGGGCGACCGGGTGGCCTTTTTTGTCGGCGAGCTTGATGAGCGCCAGCGATGCACGTAAAATCAATTCGAGCCTGAAAGGCGGAGTTTAATCAGGAAGCCATCATGTCACTCAAGACCGAGAAGATTTGGTTCGACGGAAAATTAGTCGATTGGGAGGACGCTAGGGTCCATGTGCTGGCGCACGCGCTACATTATGGCACCGGGTATTTCGAAGGTATGCGGTGCTACGCCTTGGCGGATGGCCGCTCCGCGGTTTTTCGTCTCCAGGAGCATATCCGGCGGCTCGCCGACTCCGGCAAGATTCTCGGCTTTCCGCTGCCTTATTCCGTCACGGAACTCGAGCGGGCGACGCTGGAGGTTATCCGTGCCAACAAGCTCAAGGAATGCTACATCCGGCCGTTGGCTTTTCTCGGTTTCGGTGAAATGGGGGTATATGCGCCCCGTAACCCAGTGAACGTTTGTATCGCGGTGTGGCCGTGGGGCGCTTATCTGGGCGACGAAGGCCTGCGCAACGGCATCCGCGCCAAGATCTCATCATTTACGCGCCACCACGTCAACGTCATGATGACCAAGAGCAAAGCAACCGGAAATTACGTCAACTCAGTGCTCGCCAAAGCTGAAGCGAAGAGGGCGGGGTACGACGAGGCGATCATGCTCGACGCCGATGGTTATGTCTCAGAAGCCAGCGGCGAGAATATTTTCATGGTGCGCGGCGGCAAGGTGAAAACCACACCGTTGACGTCGATTCTTCCCGGTATTACGCGCGACTCAATCGTCACCATCGCCGGCGATAAGGGCTATAAAGTCATTGAAGAGCGCTTTACGCGCGACGAGCTCTACACTGCGGACGAAGCTTTTCTCACCGGCACGGCAGCGGAATTGACGCCGATCCGCGAGGTGGATGACCGCGAGATCGGCGCCGGCAGCCGCGGCCCGGTTAC
Organism: uncultured delta proteobacterium; assembly: GCA_963840855.1. Lineage (GTDB taxonomy): Bacteria > Desulfobacterota > Binatia > UBA9968 > UBA9968 > DATACQ01. The sequence continues at coordinate 21,307 of CAWJBB010000066.1, read as the reverse complement.
CGCGGATATTCAGCAGGCTTTCTTCGACGTAATCAAAGGTAAGGACGCCAAGTACCAAAAGTGGTTGGCCTACGTGTAAAAGCCCAACGAAGGCGGCGCGGGGCGCGATGGATTGTCCTCGCGTGGTTTGCAGCGATTCGTATATCTGCCCATGATTGAGAGTCGCGATCCAACGCTGCGCGTTACCATGTTGCCGCGTGATACCAATGCGCGAGGAACGATCTTCGGCGGCGTTATCTTGAGCCATATTGACTTGGCGGGAGCGATTGCCGCGGCGCGATTGGGGCCGCGCAATTTCGTGACCCGCGCGATATACGAAGTGGATTTCATCGCGCCGGTTTACGTCGGCGACGTGGTTAGTCTATACGCCTCGGTGATAAAGCAAGGAAAGACATCGGTGACGGTCAAAGTCGAAGTCGAAGCGGAAAGATTCAAAGAGGCGGGAAAGAACGTCAAAGTCACCGCCGCCGAGGTGGTCTATGTCGCCGTGGATGATAGCGGGCGGCCGGTCTCAGCTGTATGAAAGACCATGGATGCGCGATTTTTCATCGTCCTGATTTTGCTGGTTGTTGCGGCCACGCCGGAATTCAGCGCCGCCCAGATGGACGGTTGCCCCCACTGCAAGGCGCAAAACAGGGACACCGCCGAGCTCATCGAACAGGCGGACCGTTTCTACGCCGAGTTCAAACCCAGAGAGGGGGCGGCCGTGCTGCGGAAAGCCTTGCAACTGGAGCCGCGCAATCTCGAGGCCCTCGCCAAGCTATCCCGCGCTCATATCGATATGGGGGACTCGATTCCTGAATCGCATTCCAATTGGAAAGAACGGCGGCTCCAGGAGTACCGCACAGCGGAAAATTACGCTCGCCAGGCGATCAAGGTCGATTCCACTTCCACTTGGGGCCATTTCTATCTCGCGGCTTCGCTGGGCAGCATGGCGGGTGTCTCGCCGGTTGCCCGGCAAATAGAGATGGCGGATGAGATCCGCGTCGCCGCGGAAAAAGCCATCGCCCTCGACCCGCAGAACGGTTTTGCCTACCATATCTATGGGGTTTGGCACCGCCGGATGGCGGAGCTTGGCAAAACCAGACGCATGTTCGCGTCGCTGTGGTACGGCCGCTCTGTGCCCACCGGCGATTTGGAAAAATCCACGGAGTTTCTAAAGAAAGCGGTTTCCCTCAATCCCAACGTGATCGTAAGCCGGCTCGAATTGGCGCGCACCCACGTCGCTAGGCATGAGTGGGCCGCGGCGCGGGCGCAGCTCAATTCCGTCGCCGAGCTGCCGGCAAAATTCTCGGACGACGGCAGACACAAACAAAAAGCCCACGAACTTCTGGAAGAGATCAAAGACCGCTAACCGGCCTACCGGTTCAAAGTTCAATGTTCAACGTATTCCGATCTTTTATGCACCGCATAGGCGTTATACCTAACTTTGAACGTTGAACCTTGAACTTTGAACGGCACACGCAGTGTGCGCCTCCACAGATCTATTTGCACCATTCCCGGGTTTCAGTAATGATAAATACCATGACTAACTTATGCGCCCGCGTGTTTGCATTGGCGCTGGCGCTATTGGTGATCGGCGCTTGCGGCAAGTCTTCCTCGTCATCTAAAGTTTTGCGCGTGGGCTTTGTGCCGTCGGAAGATGCCCAGCAGGTGATCCGAAACGCCCAGCCGCTGGTGGAGATTCTGCAAAAAAAACTCGGTATGGAGGTCCAGCCCTTCGTGGCCACCGACTATACCGGGGTGGTCGAAGCGCTCCGGGTAGGCAAGCTCGACATAGCCTTCTTAACGCCGGCTTCCTACGTGCTCGCGAAAAACGAAGCCAACGTGCGGGTGGCGCTCAAGTCCGAACGCAAGGGCTCGCCCTTTTATTACGCAGCGATCATTACCCGCGCCGATAGCGGCATTAATTCGCTGGAAGACCTGCGCGGCAAGGTTTTCGCGTTCGGTGACCCGTTGTCGACCTCCGCCAACGTTTTTCCGCGCAAGCTGTTTCATGATAAGGGCATCGACCCGGTGCGTGATTTCAAGCACATTCTCTACGCAGGCGGTCACGATGCCACGGTGCTCGCGGTGCTCAACCGCAAGGTGGATGCCGGCGCGACCTACGCCAACTCCACCGACGGCGGCGATACCGCCTGGGCGCGTTATTTAAAAAATCCCGAGGATGTGAAAAAAATTCGCGCCATCGCCTACTCCGAGCCGATACCCGCCGACAATTTGGTCTTTAGCAGTAATCTCGACGAGCGGGTCGGCAAGCAGATCGAAGAAATATTCATCGAATTGAGCCGTGATCCCCAGGGCAAGATAATGCTCAGAGACCTTTATCAAATCGACGGCTTCGTCCCGGCCACGGATAAAGATTACGATTCCGTGCGCCGGGCGTTCAGCATCGCCGGCATCCAGCTCAAGGATGCGCTCAAAAAAAAGTAGCCGTGACCATCCTCGAAGTCAGGGGCCTGGAGAAATCCTACGGCGGCGCGCCGGTGCTAAAGGGCGTGGATCTTGCAATCGAGCAGGGGGAGTTCGTCGGCGTTATTGGACTCAGCGGCTCGGGTAAATCGACCTTGCTGCGCTGCATTAACCGGTTGATCGACGCCAGCGCGGGCGAGATTCTGGTACCCCGCGCGCTATTGGGCGAAACTGCCAACGGCGCCAGCGCCGATGTCCGCGCGCTTGACAGGCGCGAGCTCAGGCTCCTCAGGCGCAAGATCGGCATGATCTTTCAGCAGTTCAACATAGTCAAGCGAATGTCGGTGATCGATAACGTGCTTTCCGGCTCCCTCGGCTACCAGCCGGTGTTGAGGGGTTCCCTGAGGATTTTTTCTGGTGAGATGAAACGCCGGGCGTTGGTCAATCTAAAGCGCGTCGGCCTCCTGGATCACGCCTACAAACGCGCCGATCAACTTAGCGGCGGCGAACAGCAGCGAGTGGCCATCGCGCGCACCTTGATGCAAGAGCCGGCGCTGATTCTTGCCGACGAGCCAGTCTCTAGCCTCGACCCCAAGCTCTCCCGCGTGGTGCTCGATATTCTCAAGCGCGTTTGCCGCGAGGACGGAATCACGGCGCTGGTTAGCCTGCACACGCTGGAGCTGACGCGAGAGTATGCCGACCGCGTCATCGGACTCAAACAGGGAAAAATTTTCTTCGACGGCCCGGCTCGCGACCTGACCGACGCCGTCAGCGATTCTGTTTATCAACGCAAGGATTGAACCGGTCGGTTCGGTTCAATGTTCAAGGTTCAACGTTCAAAGTTTTCGATGGAATCTTTGCGGTGGGGCGGTGGAGCGGACCTTGAACGTTGAACTTTGAACCTTGAACTGTCGGAGAGGAGGATCACTTGGCTGAAAAAATGGCGCGCGAAAGCGATGAGAAAATTCTTGCCGAAGCGCCGCTGGCGCCGAAGCGAGGCGCGCGCTTTTACCTGCTCGTAGCGGTGACTTTTCTAATTCTCATCTGGTCCTTTCAGGGCGCGAAAATCAGGCCCGCCGAATTGTTTCAGGGCATCCCGCAGATTTTCATCACCGTTGGGCGGATGTTGCCGCCGGACTTCTCGAAAATCACCGACGCCAAGGGTTATTTTTTCCCCAATACGCTTTCGTTCGCGGAACTGATTCTGCCGCTGCCGCTGGCGGAAAACCAGGCGCGCGCCAAGCAGCGCTGGTGGGACAATACGTTTCCGCAGACCATCGTCGGCGCGACCCTGGAGACCGTGCAGATGGCGCTGGCGGGAACTTTTCTGGCGCTGCTGGTAGCCTTCCCGCTGGGTTTTCTGGCCGCGCGCAATACCACACCGCACCCATCGGTTTATAACGGCGTCCGCCTGGTGCTCAATTTTCTCCGCACTATTCCCGACCTGGCGTTAGGGCTGCTTTTTGTCGCGGCGGTGGGACTGGGGGCGTTTGCCGGCACGCTGGCGCTGGCGATCCACACGGCGACGGTGCTTGGCAAGCTGCTGTCGGAATCCGTCGAGAACATCGATGAAGGAGTCGTCGAGGCGATCCGCGCCACCGGCGCGGGTTACACGCAAATACTTTCCTTCGCTGTCTTGCCGCAGATACTGCCGGACTTGATTTCTTTTACGCTCTATCGCCTGGAAACCAACATCCGCGCCGCGTCGGTGCTTGGCCTCATTGGAGCGGGCGGCATCGGTTATCTTATGAATACGAGCTTTCGCACCTTTCAATACCAGGAAGCGGCCGCCATCGTTTTGGTTCTGATCGCGCTCGTCATGTTCGTGGATTATCTTAGCTCGCGCCTGCGCAATCTGGTCGTTTAACCGGCTGCGCCGAACAAATCCAGCGTCTCCGGCGCGAACAGTTCGCTGACTTCCAGCCGGCGTTTTGTCAGCCCCTGCTCATGGGAATAGAGCGTGGCCGCTTCGAGCGTCGGCAGGCTCGCTTCGACACCATAGGCGTAAATGTCACGACCCATTACCTGTTGAGCAAATTCGAGATCGAGATTCAGCCAGGGGAGCGCGAATGATTTTTCTTCCAGACGCTCGTAGGATTGTTCTTTAGCGGCTTGAAACGCCTTGGCGAGTTCCAAGGCGAGGGACGGCTGTTTTTCATAAACCGCGCGTCGCATGACCACGGTGTGCATGATTGGAAAAATCTTGGTCTGCCGGTAGTACTCCGCCTCAGCCGCCCGGGGGTCGGAAAAAAGCCGGCGAATGTTCGGCGAACCGCGAACGAAGCCGCGCGGCGGTTGTGTCAGCGCCACGGCATCGAGCTTCCCTTGTTCCAGCAGGTCGTCCAGAGTTTCGTCTTTGCCGATGTTGTCGATGTGAATACCCTCAGGCACGGCGATGGAGACATGCTCCCGGCGCCGGCGCAGCCAGTGGATCTCTTCGGGACGAACGCCGTACTGATGCGTCAGGAAGCCGCGGGTAAACAAGAGCGCGGTCATCGAGTAGTCGGCGATGCCGACCCGCTTGCCTTTGAGATCCTGGGGTTTTTCGATGCCGACGTTGGTGTTGATCCAAACATAGGAGTGACGAAATACCCGGGATGGAAACACCGGGAGCGCAATAAAACGCCGGTCGTCGCTACCGAGGGCGATCATATAATTCGACAGCGACATTTCCGAAACATCGAACTCTTCGTTGTTGAGCATGCGCAAAAAAATCTCCGACGGCGGCGAAATGTTGACGACCTCGAGATCTACGCCCGCCGCGCTCACCGTGCCGTTGGCGAGCGCGCGGGTGTGATCGTAGTCCTGGCAGGCCAGAGTCAACGCGATGTTTGCCATATCTTCCTCCTGAGTCGGCAGTGTCTCGCTTAGGTTGTTACCTCTGTTATCAGAATTCGGGCGCCGGGAGTAGTGCTTGACAGCTGTTGCCGGGATGGGTTATTGCGCGAGACTTGGGAGGAGGAATCGTCATGAGCAAAATACCGGCCGCGAGCCGCGACAAGTTGACCAGCGAACAACAAACGATATGGGACCAAGCGATGCGCGGGCGTACTGGTGGTGGGCCGTACGGGACGCTGATGCATGTGCCCGAGATGGCGGGATGTTTTTCGGCGACCGAGGGTTATTTTCGGGACCACGGGACCCTGGCCAAAGCCGACAAAGAAATGATCATCCTCGCGGTGGCCCGCGAGCTGGGCGCGCGCTATCCCTGGAGCCGCCATGAGATCCGCGCGCGGGAGGTCGGCGTTCGCGGCGAAGCCCTCGAAACGCTGCGCGCCAACGGACCAGTGGATGGGCTGACACCCCACGAAAAAATCGTTATAGAAACGGCGCGCAGTCTACTTCGCGAGCGCAAGCTTTCCGACGAGCTGTTCGGCCGCGCTCAGGCAGAGCTTGGCGTTGGTCCCCTGGTGGAGGCTGTGGGACTGGTGGGCCATTACAATTTTATCAGTATGGTTGCCAGGACGTTTGACCTTGACGTCTCGCCCGGCACCGTCACCTTTTAGCAGCCCGCAAAAGGAGGAATTCGTGATTTACGAAATCGCCATTCAAACCGTCGATCCGGCGCGGCGCGACGAGTATATCAAGGTTTTCAGCCAGACGCTGAAGGACGCCAACTACGCCGGCTCCCACGGAATAAAATTCTTCACCAGTATCGAAGATCCAAGCCGGGTCGTGCTGATACTCGAATGGGACAGCGTCGAAGCGCACACGCAACACCGCGGTACCCCGACCCACAACCGCATGCGGGAGATCAATTCAGGCTACCAGACGGCCAAGAGCGACGGGGCGCATTATCTAGTGCATGAGGTCAAATAGCAGATAACCGCTCGATCTATCATTTTCAGTCGTAAATGGAGACCATCATGGGCATGCTCAAACTCGACGCGGTGGTGCATTGGTCGATACCGGTGAATAACTTGGAAGAGGCCGAAAACTTCTACGGCGAGATACTCGGGCTGGAATATGTAGGGCGCTTGGCGAGCTCGCCGCAGTCTTGTTTTAGGATCGGCAACCACAACATTATTCTATGCCGGCGCAAAGAACCGCTTACGCGCACCATCGAGCAGGATGGCCGGTTGCATCACGCTTCGACGTAAGCCCGGAGATGTTTAACCGGGCGTGCAAATGTCAGCGACTTGGCATTAGAGCCGTGAGCTGGATTTAGCGGCCAGCGGTTTACCGGCAACTGTTCGTGCTCGATCCCAGCGGCAACCGCATCGAACTGCGCGATGCGAGTTGGAAAGCCGGTATGCCGACGCCGACCTATGAAGAAATTTGCATTTGTAGCCGGATTGAAGTCGATGAATCTCAATCGAGGTGGCCGGGTGAGGACCGGTGAATTTCCTAGCGACGGCTTTCACTTGATTGTAGTCGGTCCAGCCTTCCAGAACCTTGAGCACGCCGTCTTGCACCAGGGTGGCCATCCCTTCGCAGAGCGCCGCCTCGCGGAGTTCCGTGGCGCTTGCCCGCACATGGATGAGCTGTTTGATCCTGTCGGTGACGACCAATAGTTCATGCAGCCCGATGCGTCCCCTATAGCCGCTATTGCGGCATGACGCGCAGCCGCGACCACGGTAGAGGCGAAACTGGTCGTCGTATTGAACTCCCAGCTGGGCAAACTCGGCTTCACCAAAAGCGTGGGCGATGACTTCGAACTCTTCCTTGGACGCATGATAAGCCTCCTTGCAGTCGCCACAGATAGTCCGGGCCAGGCGTTGGGCCATGACGCCGAGCAAAGAGTCCGCGAAGTTAAAGGGATCGATGCCCATTTCCAGCAATCGAGTAACGGTCTCGACGGCGCTATTCGTATGCAACGTGCTCAGCACCAGGTGTCCCGTCAGGGATGCTTCCATGGCGACCTGGGCGGTTTCGTCGTCACGAATCTCACCCACCATGATGACGTCAGGATCGGCGCGCAGAAAAGCGCGCAGGGCCGCGGCAAAATTAAAGCCGATTTTGGGCTGTACCTGGACCTGGCGTAGTCCCGGCTGAGTGATTTCCACCGGATCTTCCGCGGTCCAAATTTTTCGTTCGGGTGTGTTGATCAGGCTCAGCGCCGAGTGCAGTGTCGTAGTTTTTCCTGCCCCGGTGGGTCCGACGGAGAGGATCAGTCCGTAGGGCTTTCCTAACATAGCGCAGAACTCGCGATGATTGCGCGGCGTCATATTCAGCTGTTCGAGAGATTTCGGCTTTTCCACCATCAGCAAACGCAACACGACGTCTTCGTTACTTGGACCGGCAGTCGGTATAGTCGCGACCCGCAGTTCGAAAGCGCGGTCCGACTGTTGAAACTTGATTTTGCCGTCCTGCGGCTTGCGCCGCTCGGCGATGTCCAAACCGGCTATGATTTTGACACGAGAGACGAGGGCCCGCCGGTAGGCCGGCGGCACCCGGAGGTATTCAAAGCAACGACCGTCGACGCGAAAGCGGATTCTCGTTTCGCGATCGCTCCCTCCCGGCTCGATGTGAATGTCCGACGCGCCCTGCTTCCAAGCCTCCACGATGATTTGATTGACGAGGCGAACGACGGCGCTGTCGTCCTCTTTTACCAGGTGCTCTTCCTTGGTTTCCGGTAAGTCGGCCCGATCTTCGTTGAGCTGGCCCAATATGGCGCTGACGGACTCATTGATCCTGCCGCTGCGGCGATTCGTACATCCGGTTGACGTACTTCAAGATATCGTCCTGAAATCCGACCACGCGCTCTATGACTTTACCTGGAAACAGGCGCCGGATGTCCTGAATCTTGCTCGTTGCCAGCGGGTCGTCGATCATCACGGTTACGGAGTCGTCGCTGACCTGAAGCGGGATCCAGAAATTGGCCTTGAGATAGGAGGGACTGATCTCCTGCACGTGCTCCCGCAGGGGTATGCGCGTTTCGTCGTACTCTATAAACGGGCAGCGATAAAAAGCGCTCAAGGCAGCGCCCAGTACTTTCTTGTTGATCCGGTACCGTTGCATGAGAATGCTTTCGACGGCAACGTGCTGCGCCTGGGCTTGTATGAGAGCCGCTTCGAGTTCGTGGCGCTCCAAGCGCCCGGCGACGACCAGGGCCTCGAACTTTCCCAGGCTGCGTTGCGCGCCGGCGTGGTTTCGCTGCGATTGCTCATAGAGGGCGTGAATCAGCGTGGGCTCATCGATGAGACCCTTCTCGATCATCACCGTGCCTATTTTTCTTTTGGGGCGCTCTCTTTGCTGCAGCTCAAGCGCCTCTTTTAGTTGTTCCATGCTGATTAAATCGAGATGGACCAACATTTCCCCCAGGGGAATGCGGCGGTGATGTTTGGCGAGAACCTCGTTCAAGTCTTCCGAAGTCAAGTACCCAAGGGCAACGCACACCTTGCCCAAAGGCAATGCCGGATATTGCTTCTTTTGAATCTCCAGACTTTTGGCGAGCTGTTCACCGCTCAGCAGCCCATCTTTGGTGAGGAGGGCGCCGATTTTCAGTTTGGCCGCGAGCATTGTTTGCATTCGATGTATCCTTTTTTCTGTCTAATGTATCGGCAGGTCTTCGACTCGATCAAATGATTATCGAGCGTTGGCCTATGGGAGGAGGTCAGGTTTTGCGCTTTTCCTGACGCCGGCCATTTTAATTGGCTACATCGCCATGGTCTCTGACGGTCCGCGGGTGCCAAACGCCACAGTGTGAGATATCGGCGCAAACCGCGAAATCCTTAGAGATGTGAATCAAATACGGCTAGGGCGTGTCAGCGCTACTTTTTCTTTCTTGACGGGGAGCGTGTTTCGCCCTATTCTCGCCTCGCTTTCCCCGCCGCGTATCGCGCACAATACAGGAGGGTGGCCATGAAAATGACTGCTTTTTGGCTGTTGGGTCTGGCACTGTTATCATCGAGCGTCGCCGCGCAGACCCCTTATTTTCAAGGGAAGACCATCAGAGTCGTCGTTGGTTACCCGGCGGCCAGCGCCCATGACCTGTGGGCGCGGATGATCGCGCCGCAGCTGACCAGGCATATTCCCGGCAACCCCGCCACGATTGTTCAGAATATGTCCGGCGCCGGCTCGATGACGGCGACCAACTATGTTTACACGGTCGCCAAACCTGATGGTCTAACCCTCGGCGTAAACAACGCAGCGCTTTACTTCGAGCAGCTGCTAAGGAAGAAGGAAGTCCAGTTCGATTGGCCCAAACTAACCTGGATCGGCAGCACCACGCGCACTTCGCCCTTGCTCTACATGTGGGCCGCTACGCCTTATAAGACTATCCACGACGTGCGCACGGCTGCGGTGCCGCCTAAGTGCGGCGTTACCGGCACGGGCAATACCGGATACTATTTGCCCAAGTTGTTGGAACAAACCATTGGCGCGAAGTTCCAACTCGTCTTGGGCTATCAGGGCGGCGCGGAGATCGAATTGGCCGTCGAGCGCGGCGAAGTTCAGTGCCGTGCTTTTACCATCCAGGTCTTTTTCGGCCGCGAGCCGCTTCAAACCTGGCACAGCAAAAAACTCGTCCGTGTCCTGGTCCAGGGCGGCAAAACACGCGACCCACGGCTGCCCGAGACGCCGCTGTTCAGTGAACTGATGGATCAATATAGGACTCCGGAAGCGCAGCGCCGATTGGTGTCGGTCATGCTCGGTTCGGGTGAATTTGGCGCCGCGCCGATGTTCGGACCGCCGGGAATTCCAACGGAACAGCTCAAAGTCTTGCGCGCAGCCTACGCCAAAGCGTTGACACATCCCGACCTCCTCACCGAGGCCAAGAAGCAGGGTCTCGAGCCGGAGTTGATCCCAGGAGAGGAAATCGAAGCCCTGGCCAGAGAAGTCATGTCGCAGCCGGCGGACGTGATCGCGTCGATGAAGAATGTAATGGGCGGGTAACAGCGGTGGCGGGAGACTCTGAAACCTGAAACCCGAGACTCGAAGTTAGACCGTTTGACAGCGCGACCGACCCTTTGTATGCACCAGCAATAAACAACGGCTTATCACGCGGGAGGACCTAATGGATCTGCAAGAACTCAGTCAGTGGATGAAGGAAAGAAACTTAAAAGGCCACTGGGAGCACCAGGAATGGTCGCAAAGCGTTAAGCCTTATCTGTGGAAAGGCAACGACATCATGCAGGCGCTCAATTGGTCTGGGGAATTGATCACTACCGGCGAAGCAGGCCGCCGGACGATTCAGATGCGCAATCCCGGTCTCGCCGCCGGCATGACCAACACCGTGCATATCTCCGTGCAACTGGTAAAGCCAGGTGAGATAGCCGCGGCGCACCGGCACACCGCGGCGGCGGTCCGCTTTATCGTCAAAGGCACGCCAAACGCCTATACGATCGTCGAGGGGGAGCGCTTTCCGATGTTCGAAGGCGATTTCATCACCACGCCCAATTGGACCTGGCACGATCATTTCAACGGCTCCAACGAGCCGGTCATGTGGCTTGACGGTTTGGATGTTCGGCTCGTGACCCACTTCGGCGCGATGATCCAGGAGAATTTCAAGAAAGAGCAGCAGCCAGTTGAAAGACCTGACAACTTTTCGTCGAAGATTTTTTCCCACACGCGTCCGAGCTGGATCAAGAATGCTTTCCAGGCGCCGCCGTACCGTTATCCGTGGGAGGAAACCAACGCGAGCTTGCAGGCGCTCAAAGAAAACGCCGGCGATCCTTACGACGGTGTGTTATTGGAATATGCCAACCCGGTGGACGGCGGACACACGCTGCCGACCTGTTCTTGCATGATCCAGTTGCTTCGGCCCAAAGAAAAAACCAAGTCGCACCGCCACACAAGCACTGGCGTTTACTATGCCTTTCGCGGCCGGGGTACGACCAAAATCTCGGCCAACGAATTCAACTGGGAACAGGGCGATATCTTCGTGGTGCCGTCATGGCAGTGGCATTCCCACGAGAACCTGAATGGCGAAGATGCGATCTTGTTTTCGATCACCGACCGGCCATCGACGGAAGCATTGGGGCTGTACCGGGAAGAAGCGGAATAGAAGAATCGGTCAAGTCACAAGAGAAACGGTCTCACCACGAAGCCACGAAGGACACGAAGGTTTCGGATATTTATTCTCTTAAACTTCGTGAACTTCGTGCCTTCGTGGTCAATCCCCTTTTCTTTGTGTGCTTTGTGGTTAATTAATTCTTACGTGGCTGGCGGCGTTTTCACCCGCTAGAATCCCCGTAACCACTGCTTGCATCAAGCCACCGGTGTAGCCGCCGCGATAACCACCCATGAGCCCGCCGATGGCGTCGCCGGCGGCGTAGAGACCGAGGATCGGATTTTCAGCCGCGTCCAATACCTCGCCGCGGCCATCGATTAAAACACCGCCCATCGTAAAGGTGATACCGGATACGACTTTTAACCCATAGAATGGCGCGCGGAGCGGCTTGGGTTTTCCGGTGCGCGGCACGGCTAGTAAACCGGGCTGATTCGATTCAACGGCGCGATTGTATTGTTCCAATGTGACGGTCAAGTTTTGCGCGTCCACGCCGAGCGCCGCGGCGAGCCCGGCGATTGTTTCGTGAAGGAAAATTTCGCCGCCGTTGTCGCTGAGCCATGGATTGGGCGCGGGTATCATCGGTGAAGTGGAAGAAGGGCTGTGCTTCGAAGCTTCCCAGGATTCATAATCGAAGATCAAAGTCGCGCCCGTAGGATCATCCGAGCACGCCAATTCATTGGCAACGGCCACGTCGCCGCGGCCCTCGTCGACGAAGCGACGGCCGTGGCGATCGATCAAAATGCCCTCATCGACAAATGAATCCAATCTTGGATAGGGCCAAAAGCGATCATCCACCAAAGCTTTGCGCGCAATCAGATGGCCATAAAAGTATTGCAGATTGACCGCTTTGGCGCCGGCTTCCAGAGCCATGCGCAGCCCATCGCCGGTGTCTTGTCGTGAACCGCGCAGTTTACACCGGTCGGCTTTGGGTCCGATATAGCGCCGGACCATTTCCTCGTTCGCGCTGAAGCCGCCGGTGGATAAGATCGTCGCCCGCGCGCGCAATTCTAGCGTTTCGCCATTTTGCTTGCCGATGATTCCGTGAACGGCGCCGTTTTCACGAATCAGGGACACGCCTTCGATGCTATTCATGTAACGCCCGCCGAGCCGCTCAAAGCGCGCTTTTAGCGTCGCCACCGCGCGGGTGCCGACGTCTTTCTTATAAACGGGAGCGAGGGAGATTTCGCTCTTTTGATCCAACCAGATTCTTCCGGGGCCGGTCTCGACGAGCTTTACGCCGGCACTGGTCAACCAATCGACCGCTCTTCCGCAAGTATTCGCCCAAGCTCTGACCAAGTCCGGATAGTCCTACGCCTTCGGACATGACGAAATCATAAAGCTCATCGGGGTTCGTCTTCGGGCTCTTGCCGCCGGCGCGCAGGCTGCCCGACGCCATCAGAACATTGCCGTCGCCGAATTCGCCTGCGCTCTTGTCAATTAAAAGGACACTGGCGCCAGCCTCGGCGGCGCACACAGCCGCGGTGAAGCCCGCCAGTCCGGCGCCAATAACTACAACGTCCGAATTTATTGTATCCATAGCTATGCGCGTAATAGCTTACTGTTCAAAAAGTTCAAGCCGTTCAAGTCGTTCAAATCGATTCCGGATTTTTTGACGGCTTGAACGTTTTGAACAGTTTGAACGTCTTGAACAAGCCAAACACAGAGTTGCTCCTACGGCAATTTATAACCCAACTCTTTCGCGACTTCCGTAGCGAGCCGGTCGTCGGCAATGTCAGTGAAGGCCACTTTGCGGTCGACGTGGCGGCCTTGCGATTGCACGGACTTGACCAATATCTCCATACCGATGCGGCTGGGAATGCCGGTCGGGCTAAGTGTGGTGAGAAACTGATCGTAGGTTTCGCTCGCCGCCTCTCTGTCCATCTTGAGTAGCTTGACGACCAGGTCAAGGGTCTTTGGTTTGGATTTCTTAATCTCGTCTTTGGCAAGCTGCAATGAGCGAATTACCCGTTTAGTATCGCCGGGCCGATCCTGAATCGTTTTCGCCAGCGCAGTCAAGCCGCCGCCAGGCATGTCAACCATCGCGCCAACGTCAAGGAGCTTGTTGAATCCCTTTTTCTGGGCACCGAAGGTCACCGGCGGGGAAAGAAGCGCCGCATCGACATATCCCGATTCTAACGAGATGAGTTGTTGTATTTGTTGCCCGCCGATCGACACGAGAACAAAATCCTTGGGATTCACGCCGAGTTTCTCGAGCGCCAAATTGAAAGCGACATGAACGGTGCCGCCAAGTCCGGTGATAGCGACTTTCCTGGATTTCAGGCTGTCGAGGGTCTTAAATTGTGGCTTCGCCATCAGCCAGTAAGAGATTTTATCGGACGAAAACCAGATGGCTCTGGTGGAAAATCCGCTCAAGGTCGCGTTGACCGAAGCAGGGCCAACGCCCGCCTGATAGTCGATATCCCCTTGGGTCAGGGCCGCTGGCACCAACGCGGACTGCATGAGGATGACCTCCATGTCCAGGCCATTGGCGGTAAACGTGCCCCACTCTTTGGCGGCCAATAGCGGCAACGCCGTGATTGTGAAACCAGCGTTGGAAATTCTTAGCTTGCCGCGCCGCTCCTGGGCGAATCCGCTAACCGCCAAGAACAAGAGCATAGACAACATGATCGTCAATTGTAGGTACTGACGCCGCCGAGTAGATTCCTGTACTACTCTCCCGGAGTCCTTCGACAGGCTCAGGACGAACGGAGCAGAGATTGAAATGATTGAACCAATTCCGTTCATGCTGATTCCTCGACGGGCTCGGAACTGAAGGCCGTCGAGGAAGCCTGCCGTGAGGCTTCTCGAACGGTCGAAGCATTCTTCACTTTGTTTCAGTGTCCAACTGATCATGGTTGCTCCCAAGTCGTAAACATACACTACATCGCGCGGGTGGTGATGCCTGAACGGCGGGCGACGATCCAGTAGAGGGCGATGATGGGGGTCAAGGCGCCCAGCATGATGACCGTCAGCGCCGCGGCCTGGCTAAAACCGCCGTTTAGCCAAATACTCCAGACCACCACCGGCAGCGTCATGTTTTCGGCCCGCGACAGCAGCACGGCAAGGGTCAATTCACGATAGGTCATCAGCGCGATCCACAACCAGCCGTACAAAATAGGCGGCATGAGAATCGGCACGAGGATGCGTTGCACGACGTTGCGCGTGCTGGCGCCGGCCACGTAGGCCGCTTCTTCCAACTCACGATGAATCTGAATCAGCGAGCTGTTCATCATGCGCGTTCCATAGCTCAGGCGCACGACGATGTATAGCAAGAGCAGCAGCGAGAGCGTGCCGTAGAGCGGAATGAATCCGCGCAGCACGAACAACGCCAGCAATACCGCGCCGATGGCGAAGACCGTATTGGGCACGGCGTGGGGCAAGAAAGCGAAGAAGTCGAAGAGAAATCTCAAGCGGATCTTCGAACGCAGCACCACCCAGGCGAATACGAGACTGGCGAGAATCGTGAGGGTCGGAGTGAGCAACATCAGGATCGATGTATTGCTCGCGCCCCGAAGAATCAGTTCCCAAGGCAGCGAAGAGTAGTTCTGCAACGAAACGCGCCCGAACGCCTCGAGGGACGGCATTTCGAAATATTTCAACAGTGACGCCCAAATCAGCATCGCCAACGGGATCAGTTTGCTCAAAACCAGATAGGCACCGACGAAGAGCCAGGCGATAATCGCCCGGCGGCCGAGCTTGACGGTCTTCGGTTGGTACGCTTTGCCGGTGATCACTTCATACTGGTGGCTGCGTTTCTGCACACGCGCGTACCACCAGGCCAGCGCCGCCGCCAAGATGATGCCGACGATGCTGAACGTCGCGCCGGCGCCGTAGCGCGGCAGCCCTTCCTGCGGGCTCACCAACAGGTACATGTAGGTGCTGAAGGTAAAAATCCGGTTCGACCAGCCGATGATCGCCGGCACGTCGAAGGCAGAAAGCCCGACGGTAAAAATATAAATCCCCGCCGCCAGCACCCCCGGCCAAATCAATGGAATCGTCACGGTGAAAAGCATCCGAGCCGTGCTCGCGCCGCTGGTTTCCGCCGCCTCCTCGAGCTTGGGGTCCATGGCCCGAAACGCGCTCGCGGTCATGATGAAGGCCACCGGCGTCAGGTTAAGGCCCTGAACCCAACCCATACCGGCGACCGTCGTTATGCTCAACGGCGCATCCTGAAGCGCGAACATATCCTGCAAGAATTGATTGACGAGCCCGATCCTCGGATGGAGCAGGAACAGCCAGCCCATGGCGACGGCAAACCCCGGAATCAGCAAGCCGATGGTCATGAGCGTCAGAAGAATGGTTTTGCCGGGAAAATCCGTTCGCTCCACTAACCACGCGGTAGGAAGGCCGAACAAGAATGCGACCGCAAGGGAGATGAGAGAAAATTCCGCGGTGTTCCACAAGATTCGATAGGTAAACGAGTCGGCGAACACCGCCGTGTAATTTTTAAGCGAGTAACCGGCAACGGGATCGAGCAGCGAGCCCTCGAAAAAGCTCAGCCAGAAAATAACCAGGAGCGGCGCGAGAATGAGAAGACTAAAAATGCTCGCGATGCCGACCATGAGCGCCGACCAAGGATCCACCGAACCCCAGTCGATGATTGATGTTCGGTGCAGATAGAGGCGTACTTTAGCGAAACTGGATGAAGGGATTGCTGTCTTTGACATCAGAAAAACACTCTAAATCCTCTGCCTCACACCATAGTCTCCCCTCGTCCGCACCGAATCGTCTGCCCGCAGGCGTCGCGACAATCGCTACTGCTTCTGGGTCATGATTTTCACCATCTCTTGCGCAGCTTTTTCAATTTCAGGGTTGTTGGCCACCCACTCAAGCGTCGGCACGAAAAACTTCACTCCGCTTTTCTGGAGCGCTCTGACCTTCTGCCCGATCTGCGACTCCGGGAAAAAATAGAGGTCCGAGAAGTCGCTTTCCCAGAGCAGTTTCTGCGCCTCCTTGGTGAGCAGGAACGTAGTGTAGAGCTTGGCGGCGTTGGGATTCTCCGCGTTTTTGGGGATATTCACAAAAAAATGCCGGATCATCGCGGCGTCGGACGGAATCAGGTGCTCCAGCGGCGCGCCTTGAGCTTGCAGCTCGAAGGTACTGGCGCCGTTGCAATCCATCACCAGCGACAAAAACTCGCCTGTGACGACCCGCTCCATCTCGTTGCAGCGAATCAGGCCAGATACCTGTTTGGAAAACTGCCTGATGTAATCCAGCGCCGCTTCACGCCCCCACAGTTCCTTTGCAGCGAGAAGGTTCAGGCCTGTCACGTAGGGCGTGGAAGCGATTTTGCCTTTCCAAAAGGGCTTCAAGAAATCTTTAAGACTCTTGGGCGCCTCGTCTTTCGGCACCCGTTTGGTGTTATAGGGGGCTCCCGGCAGTCCCGAATAAACCCGCAAGCTCTGGCCGTCGCCTTCGACCATTTCTTTGGTGATGCGGCCCGGCAATAGCTTCGGCCAGTCGACTTCGTGAAATATTTTCCGTCTGACCAAAGGCACGAGGTAGCTTTCGGCGGCGATGTAAACGTCGCTGGCCGCCGGTTGGCCGGCCGCTAGCTCGGTGGCGATTTGACTTCCCATACTCGGCATTGAGGGTCCTGGTGTGAAGCCAATTTTAATGTTGGTGCCGAACATTTTGTTCATCATTTGTTCGTACAGTCCCATGCGTTTAGTGCCGCCCATGGTGCCCTCACCCCAACTTAACCTGAGTTTACCTTCTTTGTTGGCGTCCTGAATCACGGTGGAAAGGGCGGGTGACCACTGCTGCTGCGCGGCGGGCAGCACCCCGGCAAAAGGATAGTGCAGGACGAACGCGACGAAAATGAATATAAATGATAATTTCATAGTGACTCCTGACTGGGTTCGCTTTCTATTCGCGAATACCGTTGTTGCGGGCACTAACTGCAAAGAAGTCTTTTGTGGTCTATACCGGACCTTTAATGGGTGTCAAGCTATCGTTTGCCGGCGCTTTCGAACTGGCGTTTGAAATATCCCGATGAGTATGATTTTTCTTCAAAGTCGGGACAGGATTCAAAAATGAGCACAACAGCAGGCCAGTCGGTACCTTCACAGGGCACCATTGACCCGATCACTTTGGAAGTGATCCGCCACGGCATCATTTCCATCTGCGACCAGATCGATGCCAATATGACGCGCACGGCGTTCAGCCCGTACATCTACGAATACAAAGACTATGCCGTCGGATTCGTCAGCGCCGAGGGTGAATTGCTGGCGCAATCCACGGGCGGCATGCCGGTGTTCGTCGCCGACTCCGTCGGTATGGCGGTCAGGGACGGCCTGGAAGTCTATGGCCGCGAGAATCTTCACAAGGGAGATGTGGTCCTGTGCAATCACGCTGCGGTCCAGGGCCAACATCTCAATAACACGGTCATGTACACGCCGGTGTTCGCGGGCTCCAAGGGTGCTGATCTGATCGGCTTTTTCGCCGTCAACTGTCACTGGATCGACATCGGCGGCTCGGCCATCGGTTCGGTGTCTTACTCTTCCACGGATATCTTCATGGAAGGCCTGCAGCTGCGCTCGATCAAGCTGTGGTCCAAGGGCGAGCCCATCGGGGAAGTTTATCGCATCATCGAAAACAACACGCGTTTTCCGCTGGAACTTCTCGGCGACATCGAAGCCCAGCTGGGCGGCTGCCTCTTGGGACGCGACCTGACGCAAATCATGGCGGATAAATACGGCGCGAAAGTGTTTTTCGGCGCTCTGGCGGCCATTCTGGATCAATGCGAAGCAGCGACGCGCGAGAAGATTCGCGCGATTCCCGATGGCGTCTATCAGCATGAAGCGTTTCTGGACAACGACGGCGTGCGCGATGAAAAGATTCCGATCAAAGTAAAGGTTATTGTTGCCGGCGATGAAATGACCATCGATTACTCCGAGATGTCGCCGCAGGTGCGCGGCTGCATTAACTCCGGCTTCTATGGCGGCGGCCGCACCACGGCGCGGGTGGCTTTTAAATATTTGATCGCCACGGAGGAGCCGGCCAACGAAGGAACTTTCCGGCCGCTCACGATGATTCTGCCGGAAGGCAAACTGCTCAGCGCCGAGCCCACCGCGGCCATGGGGCTTTACAGCATTCCGTTTCCCACGGTCATCGATTGCATCATTAAAGCGCTTGAGCCGGCGTTGCCGCAGCGCGTCACCGGCGCCCACTTCGGAACCTTTTCGTCCTTAAGTTTCGCAGGCAAACGCATGGACACCGGCGCGGTGTTTAAAGCCAACGATAGCGGCCACGGCGGTTGGGGCGCCTGCGCGACGCATGATGGCGCCGGCCCGTTTCGCACCATGGCGCATGGCGACACGCGGCTCATTCCCATCGAGCTGCAAGAGTCGATGTATCCATACCGCGTGGAAGAATTCCGCTTGCGGCAAGATTCCGGCGGGCCGGGAAAGTGGCGCGGCGGATTGGGATTCGACAAACAGTATACCCTGCTCGCGCCCTGCGAGTTGTGGGTGAACTTCGATCGCATCGGTTGCCCGCCCTGGGGAGTTCAGGGCGCCAAGGCCGGGAAGTCGGGCCAGGTGCTGGTCTTCAAGAACGGGACGTCGGCACCCGAGCTGATTTACAAGACTGAAAATTGTCCATTGCAAGCCGGCGACCGCGTGCGCATGTCGACCGGCGGCGGGGGCGGCTACGGCGATCCGAAACAGCGCCCGGTCGAACTGGTCGCGCGCGATGTCGTCCGTGGCTTCGTCTCGCGCGAAAGCGCCCGCGACGATTACGGAGTCGTGATCGATGCCGATGGCAAGGCCCGGCGCCTTTAATTGTTCAAGCGCTCAATGTTCAAAGTTCAAGGTTTCGGAATAGCTGTCGAAACTTCGGAATTTGAACTTTGAACGTTGAACCTTGAACTTTGAACTGGAATTCTACATGAGTTACGCCATCGCCGTCGATATCGGCGGCACGTTTACCGATCTCGTCGCCTTCGATCACGAAACGCAGAATGTCATTTATGCCAAGAGTCCCACGACTTACGAGAACCTGGTGGACGGAATCCTCGACTGTTTTAAAAAAGCCAAGATCAAACCAGCCGAGGCGTCCCTGGTCAATCACGGCACGACCTTGGTCATCAATTCCCTGATTCAGCGCAAGGGCGCCAAGACCGCCCTGGTTACAAGCAAAGGATTCCGCGATATTTTGGAAATAGCCCGCGGCAATCGCCCCGATCCGTTTGACCTGTACTACCAGCGTGACGAGCCATTGATCCCGCGCGAGCTGCGCTTCGAAGTGCCGGAGCGCATGGGCAGCAAGGGCGAAGTGGTTGTGCCGTTGGATTTACCGTCGCTAGAAAAGCTTGCCGGGGAGATCAGAAAAATCGGCATCGAGTCCGTGGCGGTATTTTTCATGAATTCTTATATCAACCCGGACCATGAAGAAGCCGCGGCAAAGATTCTGACCGAATTGCTGCCCGACGTGTACGTAACGTTCAGCACCGATCTCACGCGCGAGTGGTACGAGTACGAGCGCTGTTCCACGGTTGCGGCCAACGCCTACGTTGGGCCGCAGGTGAGCACGTATATTCGGCAGCTCGACAGCGATCTCACCGCGCGAGGCTTCGGCGGATCGCTGTTCATGATGGGTTCCAACGGCGGCTTGTTGTCCGCCGAGCGGACTTGCCGCCAGCCCATTGGTCTGGTCGAGTCCGGTCCCATCGGTGGCTGCATCGGCGCCGGCGCCTATGCCGACAAGCTTGGTTTTAAAAACGTCGTCGCCTTCGACATGGGCGGTACGACGGCAAAATGCTCCTTGGTTGAAAACGGCCGGTTCTCGGTGAATTCCGTTTATTACGCCAACGGCTATATCAAAGGCTTTCCTATCAAGTCGGCGGTTATCGACGTCGTCGAAGTGGGCTCCGGTGGCGGGTCAATCGCCTGGCTCGATCCGCAAAAGCGCCTTCACGTCGGTCCACAAAGCGCCGGGTCGACCCCGGGTCCCGTCGCCTATGGCCGCGGCGGGACGGAGCCGACGGTGACCGACGCCAACCTGGTTCTGGGCCGTCTCAATGCCGGAAATTTTCTCGGCGGCGAAATGAAGCTCGATGTGAGCGCCGCTCAGCGTTCCGTCAAGCAGCGCATCGCTGATCCTCTGGGCTACCGTGGAGAAGATGGCATGATTCAGATGGCCGACGGGATTATTTCCATCGCGACGGTGATCATGGCCGGCGCGATCCGGAAGATTTCCGTCGAACATGGACTTGATCCGCGCGACTTTATTCTTTTCAGCTACGGCGGCGGCGGACCGCTGCACTCCTGCGCCCTGGCGCATGAACTGTCGATTCCAACCATTGTCATCCCGCCGGAGCCCGGCAATTTTTCAGCCATCGGCATGCTTTTGGCCGACGCGCGCATCGATACCTCGAAAACATTCGTCGGGGTTCTCAGTGAAAAAACCGTCCCCGCGACGGCGGAGATATTCGCGGCCATGGAGGAATCATCCGCCGGCGCGCTCGCCGCGGAGTTCGCGACTAGTGACGTGTTCTTCGAGCGCCATGCGGAGATGCGCTATCGCGGCCAGCGGCACAATATCAAAGTTCCGGTCTCGGGGCTGAAGGAGGCGGCGCAAATCCGCGCTGCGTTCGAGCGCGATTACAAGCGCCGCTACGGGCATGCCGATGCCAAGGCCCCGGCGGAATTTCAAGCGCTGCATCTGTCCGCTTTCGCGCGGCTGAAGCAACCCGAGATTGCGCGCCTGCCGCGCGCGGCCGCGAACTCACAGCCCGCGCAGTTGCGCAAGATATATATCGGCAATGCCGGCGGCTGGTTGGACGGGCAAATTTTTCATCGCGATGCCCTCGAGCCGGGATTCAGCGCCACGGGGCCCGCGGTGATTGAAGAGTACGGCTCGACGACGCTCGTCTGGCCCGGCGACCGCTTCGAGATCGGCACGCTGCACGAGATTACGATTCATTGTTCGGGAAGTTGA
>CAWJBB010000065.1:0-139855 GCA_963840855.1 uncultured delta proteobacterium | reverse complement strand
CAGCGCGGCGAAGCGGCAAAACCCGTCCGGCTTCGTGGCCTTCGCACTACTGTGCTGAAAAGTTTTCGCAGCTTGCGCAAATTTTCCAGTGGCTAATCTGGTTGGATCGATCGAGAAGAGAACTCACCGCGGAGGCGCTGAGGGCGCAGAGTAAAAAGTTCTTAATCAAGAAATACTCCGATCTCTGTGAACTCTGCGTCTCTGCGGTGAAGTATAGATCCTATGGAGGACCCATCCATGACGAGAATCGTTACCCGTGGGTTGAAAGAGGAAAAGGACGCCATCGAGGGGTATATCGCTCATCCCGAGCGCAGCGAGCGGGGTCCCGGCTTGCTACTCATCCACCAGCACTCTGGATTGACCGGATATCTAAAGAACGCGGCTTACAAATTCGCCCAGCTTGGTTACACGACTGTGATTCCGAATCTGTATCACATGCTCGGCTACCCGGCGGAGCAGCACATCGACACGGGCACCGAGATTCAAAACAAAACGCCGGACCCCGATTTCGTGCGCGTGATCGACCGAGGCTGGCGCTATTGCCTTTCGCGCAACGATGTCGACGGTTCGCGGGTCGGCGTCATCGGCTACTGCATGGGCGGCAGAATCGGCATCCACTTCTGCGCGGCAACACCGGCGGCGCGCGCGTTCGTCGCCTACTATCCCTCGGTGCGGGAAGAGGAGCCGACAAAAATTCGCCCGCGCCATCCTTACGACGCCGCGCGTGAAATCAAATGTCCGTCGATGGTGCTCTTTGGCGGTCAGGATCGCACCAGCACTTTTCCCATCCAAGTGAAACTGATGGAGAACTTCCACGCCAACGGCCGGCCGTTGGAGTGGCATTACTTTCACTTCGGCAATCACGGTTTCGCATCCACCGAATCGGATGGGTACCAGCCTTATCTGGCCGACCTAGCCTGGCCGCTGGTGACGGAATTCTTGCGCCGCGAGCTGATCGGTCCCGCCCTGTAGCGCGGGAAACAGCGTTGTTTCGAAAAACAATCAGAGCACTCTCAGTTCTATCTAAAAGCGGCCCCGCAGACGAAAACCTAAAATGGAGTGAGACGTCGAATGGTTCTCGAGCCTTTTTTACCTCGGGTGAGGCCATGAGGTTTTTGCAGACGGGAGTCCGTTTGGCAGCCGGGGCGAATTTTTATATACAGGAGATGCCTACGTTAACAGGATAAGATTGAAGGAGAGTCCTAATGCAGGTCCCGGAATGGCGCAAGGTTATCGGCGAGATGGTGCGCGACCATATGCGCTCGCCTGAACTGGAGCATTATTTTTCCGTCAAGATGAACCAGCCGCGGGCGCAGCTCATGATTTCCCAGCTCGGGCTTTATATTCGCCACCGCCGGGATTGCTGGTCCCATGTGTCGGGAAACTGTCCGATCATGGCGATCAAGCAAAAAATTCTCGAACATGAATTTGGCGAAGTCATCAAAGACCAGTATTCCGAGTACGGCCATCTCCAACTCATCGTAAAGCAGGCGCAAAAGGTCGGCATGACGCCGGAGGAATGCTTGAGCGTAAAACCCATTCCAACGACCACGGCGACGCTCTATGCCTGGGGATGGATCACAAGGGAGAAAAGCTGGCTCGAAGGGCTTGCAGCGTTGACGGTGACCGAGTGGACCAACGACGACCGTCTGTTGAACGATCTCGGCGGCGGCCATTCCACGCGCATGGGCAAGCGCTGGATGGAGGATATGGGGATGCAGTGGCGCGACATGCCGAACTTCGACGTGCACCGCCAGGCGGATGAAGAGCATAGCGACATGTTTCTACCGTTTCTCGAAGAATACGCGACGGGAGAAAAAGAAAAGACGGCGCTCGACGCCGTGAAAGGAGTCTCTCGATCTTTTCGCGCTCTATCGCGAGGGAGTGGCGCGGGCGATGGAGAAGGTGCCGTTGAACTAGCGTACTAGGCGTGACAGCTTGGTTTCACGTTTAAGTTCGAAGAAGTCCCGTCGACAAGCTCAGGGTGAGGACGAGTCAAGGCAAACCGTTCGTGGTGAGCTCTCGAACCATGAACGGCAACGCAGGGCGTTACAGTTCACTAGTCGAGGATGGAAGATCGAGAATGGAAGATGGAGTTGAAGACCGTGAGAGGAATCTAAATGGAGGATTATATGGAAAAGCCAAGAATCAGGCATATCGCGCTTAACGTCGCCGACCGAGAGAAGAGCGCGGAGTATTACAAGAAAATTTTCGGCATGGAAGAAAAGTATCGCGGGCCGAGCGGCACGATCTATCTTTCCGACGGCCATTTCGATCTCGCGCTGATCAGCACCGATAAGTATCCCTGGGGCATCAACCACTTTGGTTTCAAGGTCGACAGCGTGAGCGAGATCGAGAAGATCGCCGACACTAAAGCTGAAGCCAACACTTTCGGCGCCGTTGCCGAAAGTTGGATCAAGGACAACGAAGGCAACCGCGTGGATGTGTCCGAGCACGGTTGGCCGATCTAGGCAGGCTGCTGAAAACGACTCATATGCTTCGTTGCGCTTGATCGATTTCGCGTCAACGTACAGGAGTACGCCTCCGCTCATCGATCTTCGCGCGCCTCGCCTCTGAGATCGTTTTGAGCAGCCTGCCAGCCTGCTTCTTTAAAAATTCTGGTAGAGTCATGTACCAAGAGGTTAATTGCAGAGTTCAAGATCCTCGGGTGATTCATAACCCCTCTTTGCAAAAGAGGAGACGGAGAGATTTGTGCTCTGCTCGGCGCGCCGCTTCTTGCGGGCGATTAGCTCAGGTGCTGGGCTGCGTTCTCCTCTCAATCCTCCTGCTCGCACTACCCAAGGCTTCGCCGGCGCAGACGCCGGCGAAGGTTGCCGTCGCCTATTCCGCGGTGAGCCCGATCTTTGCCGGAGTCTGGATGGCGAAGGAGACGGGAGCCTTCGAGAAGCAAGGCTTGAAAGCCGATCTGATTTACATCAGCTCCGGAAGCATCACGGTCCAGGCGATGGTGGGCGGCAATCTGGATATGTCCGTTGCCGCGAGCAATGCCGTCGTCAGCTCGATTCTCCGGGGCGCTCCATTGGTTGCCGTTGGCAGCATCACCAACCGGCCGGCCATGAGTTTGTTCGTTCAGCCAGAAATCACCCGGCCTGAACAGCTTCAGGGGAAAGTGCTTGCGATTACCCGCCACGGTTCCTCGACTCATTTTTTGACGCAATTCGTGCTGGAAAAATTCGGCCTCCAGGACAAAGTCAAAATTCAGCCGATGGGCGGCACCCGCGAAGTGGATGTGGCCGTCCGCACCGGCATGGTCGCCGGCGCGGTGAGAAGCATGAAACCCGGTCCAAAAACTCGCATGCTGGTGGACCTGCCGGACTTGGGAATTCCTTTTTCCATGGATCTCATCGCGGTAAAGCGGGATTTTTACAAAACCTCACCGAAAACCGTCGAAGGGATGCTCAAAGCGTATGTCGAAGGCGTTGCGGCGCTCAGAACCAGGAAGGATCTGGCCTATAAGGTTCTGGCGAAATACTTGCTCGGGGCCGGCGATTCGCTGGACGAAGCCTACGAATATGCAGTCAAGTACCTCGACCGTCACGCGCGGGTGGAGCCCGCGGTCATTCAAACGGTGCTCAATTGGGAAGGGAAGGGCGAGCTCCCGGTCAACGATTTTTTCGACAACATGGTCATCGACCGGATCATTAAAGAGGGGTTCGTAGAAAAGTTATATAAGTGACGCCGCTGCTTTGTTCTGGCATCGGTGTTCATTCTCATTCGCGGCGTCATCCCGAACCAAGTGAGGGATCTCAAATAGACAAACACTTTAACCAAGCAATCGAGGAAATTTATTATGAAGCAAGCTGAGTGGCGGCGCGAGCTCGGCGAAGTTGTCCGCCAGGCGATGCGCTCGCCGGAATTGGATCATTATTTTCGGGTCAAGATCACCAAGCCCGGCGCTCAGGTCTTGATCACCCAGTTGGGTCTCTTTATTCGCCACCGGCGCGATTGTTGGGCTTATGTTTCAGGGAACTGTCCGCATATGTCGGTAAAACAAAAGATCCTGCAGCATGAATACGGCGAGGTCATCAAAGACAATTACGCAGAGCATGGGCATTTGGAATTGATCGTGCGCCAGGGAAAGGCGTTGGGATTGACGCCCGATCAGGTTCTGAATGTCGAACCCTTGCCCTCGACTATGGCCACTCTCTATGCGTGGGGTTGGATGACGCGAGAAAAAAGCTGGCTGGAAGGGATGACCTCTCTGACGGTCACCGAATGGGCCAACGACGACCGGTTGCTGCACGATGTCGGCGGTGGGCTGTCGAGCCGCATGGCCAAGCGTTGGATGGACGATCTTGGCTTTGGCTGGGAGCAAATGCCCAATTTCAAAGTTCATAGCCAGGCGGATGAAGAACATAGCGACATGTTTCTGGAAGACCTCGAGCGATTCGCCACCGGCGACAAAGAAGCGCTGGCTTACCAAGCCGCCAGGGAATCCATGGAGCTGCTCAAAATGTTCCGTTTTGGAATCGCCAACGAAATGGAAAAGTTGGCGTGCAAATCAGTTTAGAGTCGTGGGTTATCGAGTCTGAGCGTTTAAACCGGTAAACTCGAAACCCGATTTTACCCGGCATAACTGCTGAAACTGAAGGAATTCATAATGGATGCTAGGGTTGGTCCGCGGCTTTCGGCGAACTCGCCCGGCAAACTATGCTGTCGCCGGAGCTGGAGCGCTATTTTTCCATTCCTATCACCCGGACGAGAGCGCAACTGATTCTCTCTCAGCTTTCGCTCTACGTCCGGCACCGCAGAGACTGCTGGGCCTATGTCTCGGGGAATTGCCCGCTGCTGGCAGTGAAGCAAATAATTCTCGCCCATGAGTACGAGGAGGTGATCCGCGACCAGCACTCCGAACATGGACATCTCGATTTGATTATTCGCCAGGGTAAAGCCATAGGTTTGCGCGCCGACGATATCTTGGATGCCAAGCTGCTCCCGAGTACCACGGCCACGCTGTATGCATGGGGTTGGATCTGCAAGAAGCAAAACTGGCTCGCCGGACTCTCGGCCATGAGCATGACCGAATGGAACCAGGACGACCGGCTCCTCGCCGATATCGGCGGCGGCCACGCCTTTCGCATGGGGCAGCGCTGGGTCGATCAGTTGGGCATCACTTGGGACGACTTGCCCAATTGGCGAGCCCATCGCGAAGCCGACAAGGGACATGTGGATATGTTTCTGCCGGTCTGGGAGGAATACGGCAAGGAAGAAAACCAAGCGCTCATTCTCCAGGCGGCGAAGGAGTCGGAAGAACTCTACCGCATGTATCAGGCCGGACTGGCCGACGCGATGGAGAAGCTGCCGTGAACGCCTGATTTGGTTCGGTTTAAGAAACGGGGTCTTGTTGGTCATTCCCGCCCCGTGGAAGAATGACCCGATCTTCCACGGGGGGAATCTAGTCTTTTTACCCGTGATCGCACTGGGATAGGCCTGGATGCCCGCTTTCGCGGGCATGACTAACTTTTTGTTTTGCGCAGTCCGTGGGATCGAAGGTCATAGTCTTTTGGCGAGCTCAATCCAATGAACGGCATCAAAGTTTGCATCCGACAAATATTCTCGGTGGGTAGCCTCGCTCTAAGCGCAGTGTTAGTCGCTCCATTCTATGCCGACGCCGGCGAGGCTCCTAAAGAAAGAATCGCCATCGCCTACGCCGCCATCAGTCCGAGTGTGGCCGGGGTCTGGATGGCAAAGGAGATCGGCGCTTTCGAACGAAACGGCTTGAATGTCGATCTCGTTCATATCAGCTCCGGAGCCACGGCAATCCAGGCGCTGGTCGGCGGCAGCGTGCACGCGGCGCTGGGCGCGAGCAACGCAGTGATCGCCGCCGCCCTCAAGGGCGCTCCCATCGTTGCGGTCGCCAGTAACACGAGCCGGCCGGGCATGGCCCTATGGGTGCAGCCGGAAATTCAACGCGCTGAGCAACTTCAGGGCAAAACGCTCGCCATCACGCGCTATGGCTCCACCAGCGATTTTGTTACGCGGCTAGTGCTACGCAAGCTCGGCTTGGATGGGAAAGTGGAGATTCGGCAATTCGGCGGAGTAGTCGAGGCCGATGTTGGTTTTCGCGCCAGACAAGCGGAAGGCCGCGTGGCTTCCCAGGCGCCTGGACCCCAGGCGAAGCTGCTTGTGGATGCCGCGGAACTGGGAATTCCCTTTTCTATGAATCTGCTGGCCGTCAGCAACGAATACTATCGAAAATCGCCGAAATCGGTGGAAGGAATTGTTGCGGCTTACATCGAAGGTATCGCTGCGTTAAAAATCAGGAAGCCGCAGGCGCTGAAGATGCTCACGAAGTACATGGGACAAAGGGGAGGCGCGGCAGAAACGCACCATGAATTTGTCACCAAGTATCTCGACTCCACTCCACGGGTCGATCCCGCGGCGGTGGATACCATCTTGGAGATGGTTAGCAGCCAGGGGGCGGCCAAAGAGAAACTCTTTGACAACCGTATCGTGGACCGCTTGGTTCAGGAAGGCTTCATCGACAAGCTTTACAGGGGAGGCAAGTAATGACCGAGAAGCAGTGGCGAGATCGCCTGGGCAAGATGGTGCGAGACTACATCCGTTCGCCGGAACTGGAATATTATTTTTCCATCAAGATGAACAAGCCGCGAGCGGCTGTCATGGTGCAGCAGCAAAGTTTGTTCGTCCGACACCGGCGCGACTGTTGGGCGCATGTCTCGGCGAACTGCCCGATAATGGCGGTCAAGCAGCGCATCCTCGAGCATGAGTACGAAGAAATTATCCGTGATGATTTTTCCGACTATGGTCACCTTCACCTGATTATTCGCCAGGGGAAATCGGTGGGCCTGGAACCCGAAGAGATTATCAACGCCGAACCCTTGCCCGAAACCCGCATGGTGCTTTATGCCTGGTCGTGGATGACCAGTGAAATGCCGTGGACCGATCGCTGGCCGGTATGACCATCACGGAATGGTGCAACGATGACCGCTTGTTGGGCGACCTGGGCGGTGGACAGTCCACGCGCATGGCGAAAAAATGGATGGACGAGATGGGCTTTTCGTGGAAGGAGATCCCAAACCTCCAGGCGCACAGCCAAGCAGACGAGAAGCATAGCGATATGTTTTTGCCGTTCCTCGCCGAACACGCCACCGGCAAGAAAGAAGCGCCGGCGATCCAAGCCGCCCGAGACTCCCTCGCTTTCAACGCCATGTACCGCAAAGGGATCGCGCAGGCGCAAGCGAAGATTCCGTTGTGAAAGAACGGGGAGATGGAGTATTGGAGTGGTGCAGTAATGGGTATATCGAGGCCGAGATCCTTCGCTGACGCTCAGGATGACGCACTCCTGACGATTACGCATCGACTGTCATGCCGAGCGACAGACTGTGTGAAAACTCTTTAGGAGCCCTTCGACGAAGCTCAGGGCGAACGGCTAAATGTTTGATTTGTAAGGTCTCATATCCGTTCGTGGTGAGCCCAGTCGAACCATGAACGGAGTTTTCGCGCAGTCTGGCGAAACAAGGAATCGTGCCTTTTGGTTCGGTAATTCAGCAGCGTTCTTAGGAAGCAGGACAGGGAGGCTTTCATGAGTCTATGGCCGAAAACCAGAGAGCAGCTCGATGAAATGGTTAATCGCCACTTCGAAACTCCGGAGTACCGGCAATTGTTTGCCGTGAAACTCACGCCGGCGCGACAGAAAATTTGGGATCTGCATTATCCGCATTATATCAAGAGCCGGCGCGATTGCTGGGGGGCGGCGGCGGTGAATGCGCCGCTCGACGTCAAACGGGCGATTTGGGAACACGAGAAAGACGAGTTGATTTTTGACAAGCGCATGGGGTCGGCGCATTTGACCGACCAGCAGATGGCCGAGGCCACCGCGGAGACTAACCTCCACCCCGGCGCCAGAGCGGCGATCATGGCTTGGATGTATCTGGCGTCCACGAGGCCGTGGATCGAGTCGCTCACGGTCAACCACATCACCGAGCGCAAGAACAATCCGGCCATCGTGAAGGGCGGCGGTTTTACCGCACGCTTCGCGCACAAGCGCATCGCCGATCAAGGCGGAACGATCGAATCGCTCGATATCAACACGCGAGTGCATATGGTGGCGGATGAAGATCATTCGGATATGTTCGAGCCGATCTACGATCACTATGTCGTCGACGAGAGAACCGCGCAGGCGGTGATCCGCGCGGCCCAGGACAGTCTAACCATCGACCGCGCTTATCGTTGCGCGCTGGCGACGGCCATGGCGCTGATCGCGGAGTCGGCGGCGGCTTGAACAGGTTCCGGGTTCAAGGTTCAAAGTTCAATGTTTTAAGACAACGCTGCCGTCTCCGAGTAGCGAATGCCGCCATATGTGTTTAGAAACCGGGGCTAAACGATCGCCCCGGAATCGGACTTGATTCATTGGAGGCACTCATAAAGAGGCAAGCGATCATGCGGTGCGCAAAAGCAAAATTTTTTGCTGCTTTAATTACTTCGTGCGGACTGGTCTCCCAGTTGGTAGTGGTAGCAGCCCATGGTCAGACAGACTGGAAAAAAGAATGGGAGAAAACGCTCGCGGCCGCGAAGTCAGAAGGCCAAATTACCGTCTATGCTTCGACTTATGAGCGAGTTTTGGAAGCATTCAAGACGGAATATCCTGAGATTAAGGTAACCTCGATCGGAGGGAGATCATCAGACGTAGCGGCGAGGATCATTGCGGAAAGAAGGGCCGGGAAATATCTGGCCGACGTGGTTGCTGTTGGCTCGAACACCGCCTTCAACGTTCTTTACCGCGCGAAGGCTTTGGATCCGCTCAAACCGACTTTTATCCTGCCCGAGGTCCTGGATCCTTCGAAATGGTTAGGAGGAGAGTATCCATTCGTCGATCCCGAACGTCAATATGTTTTCGTGTACCTCTCTAATCCAAGCTCGGTATTCGATTACAACAGCAAATTGATAAATCCTAGCGAGTTCAAATCTTACTGGGACGTTCTCAATCCTAAATGGAAGGGCAAGATAGTTTCTTTAACCCCGACATCGACGACTATGGGTTCGACGTTGCAGTTCCTTTACTATCATCCGGAACTGGGTCAGGAATATTTGAAGAAATTCTTCGGCAGTATGGAGGTAACTTTCAGCGCGGACCCGCGACAGATGCTCGACTGGCTCGCCCAGGGCAATTATTCCATTTGTCTGGGTTGCCGGAACAATGAAATCGCTCGAGCGAAGAAGCAGGGATTGCCGGTGGGCACCCTCGACACCAGCGCCTGGAAGGAAGGGGGACGTATATCCCTTAGCGGATCGCTAAGTCTAGCCAATAAAGCTCCCCATGCCAATGCCGCCAAAATTTTCATCAACTGGTACCTGTCTCGCAAGGGACAAATTGCCGTGCAAAAGGAAGGGACTTCTGATGATGCGGTTAATTCCCGCAGGATTGATATTCCCAAGGACGATGTCGACCCGGCAAATCGGCTCATCGAGGGAAGGCGGTACTTTGATGTCAGTCGCCCGGAATGGCAGGATCTGACTCCGGTTTTTGATTTCGTCAAGAAAGTTGTGGAAACCAAGGAGCAAAAAGCAAAATAAGGCAATTGACTGTAGTCGTTCCGCAATAGGAATAGAACATGGAAATCAAATATGGCTTAATCAGCTCGGATTCCCACGGCCAGCTCGGCAAGGACGCCTATACCAGCCGCATGTCGGGATCCAAGTGGGGCGACCGCATACCTCATGTGGTCGAAGTGCGCGAAGAAAAATTCGCTCACGCCGTCGAGCGCTGGGTGGTGCATGGCGAGATCCAGGGAGGAAATGTCTGCAACTGTCCGACGGCGATGGCAGACCGAAAATACTACCCGCAGCGCTGGGAGGAAGTGCCGCTTGAAGTCTATGACCCCGCGCACCGGCTCAAGGCGCTGGACCGCGACCGCGTCGATGCCGAAGTGCTATTCCCCAATGGCCCGGGAGGAACGTTTTTCTACGACGATGCGGATTTCGAGCTGGCCTGCGTGCGCGCTTACAACGACGCGCTGGCCGAATTCCGCCGGGTGAGCGAACGCTTCATTCCACTCGCGGTATTGCCTTTTATGAGCCCGATTGAAACCATCGTCGCCGAAGCCGAGCGCGCGGTCGAAGCCGGCCATATGGGAATCAACATGCTGGCGGATCCGAGCGTTGCGGCCAAGGGGCTAAAAAGCCTTGGCGATCCATTTTGGCATCCGTTATGGGATGCTTGCCAGCAACTCGGCGTCGGTGTTCATCTCCATGCCTCCGCGGGGCTCGCAGGTCAATTGTCCTTGCCGCGTTGGGAAGGTTTCACCCGCAGACAGTCGCACTGTGTCTCCACCCTGCGCAATTTTTGTACGGCGACGCAAATTATTCCCTTCCTGATTTTCTCCGGCATGCTGGAACGATTCCCGCGCCTCAATTGGGTCTTCGCCGAGACCGGCTTGGGCTGGGTGAGTTCCGTCCTCGAGGCCTGCGATCACGAATGGCAAAAGCGCCACCTTTGGAGCGAGGGATTGATCACGAGACCCAGCGAGTTGTTCCGGCGCCAAATCTTCGTGGATTTCTGGTTCGAGACGGTGGGCGTGCAGCTACGCGACTATATCGGCGTCGATAACATTCTGTGGGAATCCGATTTCCCCCATATCACTTCGACCTATCCAACTTCTTGGGATGCCGTGGAGCATTCCCTCGCGGGAGTGCCAACGGCGGATCGAGAAAAAATTCTGTTTGGCAACGCCGCGCGGCTTTATCGGCTGATTTGAATTCGGCACGCCGATGAATGGACAAAATTCCATGGAACTGAAGTACGGCCTGATCAGCGCCGACGACCATGTGCAGGAACACCCCGAGGTCTGGACATCGCGCATGTCCAAACAGAAGTGGGGCGACGGCATACCGCATGTCATAACCGAATCGGACGGCAGCGAGTGCTGGGTAGTCGGAGGACAGCGCGTTTCACTGCCCGGAGTCGCCATCGCCGGCGCGCTCATGGGCGACCCTCAGCGCGAGCCGCGCCGCTGGGAAGAGGTGCCGCCTATGGCTTACGACCCAGCGGAACGGCTCAAGGCCATGGACCTGGACCACGTCGATTACTCCGTGCTCTACCCGATCGTCGGCGGCCTGGCGGCGGAGAGCTTTGGCAAGCTTGAAGATCCCGATTTAGAGTTGGCATGCGTGCAAGCCTACAACGACTGGCTCATCGAGGAATGGGCGAGCATCAGTCCGCGTTTCGTGCCCCAATGTATCGTGCCCATCTGGCCGATGGAGCGAACCGTCGCGGAGATCAAGCGCGCCGTGGCCAAAGGCCACAAAGGAGTGATTTATCCGGCCTCGCCGATGGAGCTGCGCGCCGTGCCCCACGTTAACGAGCCGGCTTATGATCCGCTTTGGGCCATCTGTGAGGAGCTCGAATGTGCCGCTCTGTTTTCACGCGGGAGCTTCGCCCAGAATTCAAATGCGCCCCGGCGCAGGATTTTCGCCGGCGGTGGCGGCGGCTTTCAGCGGGGTAGTGCGTTCGGTCAGTTCGATTGCCGTGCTGGCAAATTTTCTTTTCTCGCGCGTGCTCTACCGTTTTCCGAATCTAAAAGTCGTGTTTGCCGAAAGCTCGTTGGGCTGGGGCGCTTACGAGATCGAGTACGCCGACTATCAATCGGCGGCCGACGGC
Organism: uncultured delta proteobacterium; assembly: GCA_963840855.1. Classification (GTDB taxonomy): domain Bacteria; phylum Desulfobacterota; class Binatia; order UBA9968; family UBA9968; genus DATACQ01. The sequence continues at coordinate 128,214 of CAWJBB010000065.1, read as the reverse complement.
TTGGAGTCGGAAGGATATTCATTGAAACCCTCGGAGCTTTTCCGGCGCCAGTGTTATTTTACCTGCTGGTACGATCGCGCGAGTCTGCGGGTTCGAAAATATCTCGGCACCTCGAACATTCTATGGTCGACCAACTTTCCGCTGGCCAACTCGACCTGGCCCAGTTCTCGCCGGCACATCGATGCGTGTTTCGGCGGGTTGCCTGACGATGAGAGGCGGGAAATTTTATTCGACAACGCCGCGAAGCTCTATTCTCTGTAAAAACCCCAATTGTAGAGGAGGAATAACTATGCGACCCAAGGTGAGACATGTGGCGGTCATGACGAAAAACCGCGAGAGGATGGTCGAGTTTTACCAGAAAGTTTTCGGACTGGAACCCAAGCGCGGATTCGGCGGCGCAATCTACATGTCGGATGGCGACGTCAATATCGCGCTCATCGAGGTCAAGCGGGAAGATCAGCGGGAAGGCATCAATCATTTCGGCTTCGAAGTCGACGATCTTGAGGAGATTAAACGCAGACTCGAAGCCAATGGTTTCCCCGTGAACATCGACTCCAAGTCCGATAAAGACTCCGACCACCGAGTGCAGGACCCCGATGGCCACTGGGTGGATATGGCGGTTCATCTGCGCTGGCCGAAATAAGATTCATCCCAATATGCGGCCTCAGAAATCCGGTGGAGAAGTCAGCGCTCCATCAGTCGTCATTCCCGCGCAGGCGGGCTTGTAGGGCGGGTTTTAAACCCGCCCCTACCCTGATTCCGGGTCGCCGATAGCTATCGCCAGCTTGGCCGGAATAACACAAAAGGTTTACCAGACTCCAGACTGGTAATTTAGGTAAGTGCCGCGGAGGATTAAGGAGGAAGCTGATGAAAGGTTTTTCGCGGAAGTTTCTTCTCCTGGGGTGCATGATTATACCTTTTGCCGGCGCTGCTCATTCTCAAGACAGTCCGGACCCCAAGGTGGTCGATGCCGCGCGGCGCGAAGGGGAAATCGTCTGGTACACCACCATGAGTTTGGACCAGAGCAAAGAATTCATGGACCGCTTCCTGAAAAAATATCCCTTCCTGAGACCCAATGTGTTCCGTTCCGGCGGGGGCGCTTTGCTCAACCGAATAACGACCGAGGCGAAAGCCGGAAAATACCTCTTCGACGTGGTCCATGGCACGGGGGAGATCTTTTTGCCGTTGATGGAACATGGGTCTAGTGGCGCCGTATGATTCCCCGGAAAGAAAGATGATCCCTGCCGACCTAAAGGACGCCAAACATCACTGGACCTCCGTTTACGTTAACGCCATTGTTCTGGGTTACAACACCAGACAGTTGAAGCGTGAAGCCGTGCCGCGGACCTATGAGGAGCTGTTGCAACCGCGCTGGAAGGGACGGAAAATTTCGCTCGACGATAGTTATACGACATTTTTACAGGGACTGATCTCGGTGTGGGGTAAGGAGAAGGCTTTGGCTTACCTCAAAAGACTCGCGGAGCAGGAGCCGGTGACGATGCGGGGTAGCACGGTTCGCGCTCAGCTCGCCGCCGCCGGCGAGTTTCCCCTGGTCATCGCCTATGCCAATATCATTCAAAACTTAGCCGAGAAGGGCGCGCCCATTGATTGGTTACCGCTGGAGCCCGCCATTATTTCGGTGAACACGGTAATGCTTGGCGCGAAAGCTGCTCATCCCAACGCGGGCAAACTGCTCATCGATTTTACCCTATCCAAGGAAGGCCAGGAAAAGCTCTGGGATTTTCAACGCATTCCGTCGCGCAGCGATGTCGAGCCCAAGCCGGCGCGGCTTTTTCGCGGCTACAAGCGCTACGTCGTGCACCCCGAGGAATACAAGGGCCACGATGAAGTGGTAAAACTTTATGCGCAGATCTTAAAAACGCGCTAGCAAGCTCCTGAAATAAGGAATTCTATGCTTCGACGTACTCAGCATGAACGGAAATTTATTAGTGAATCAAAGCAAACTCCGTTCGCCCTGAGCTGGTCGAAGGGTGAACGGAGGTTTTTCAGCACCTTGGGAGCAGGTAATGTGCCAGCAATTCTAACAAGATTTTCATGATCACGAGGAAGAATCATGCCTGGAACATTTTCGGTCGTAGCTAAAAACGGCATGGTAGCGTCCAGCCAGCCCCTGGCAACCTTGGCCGGCGTGCAAGTTTTGCTGGACGGCGGCAATGCCATCGACGCTGCCGTCGCGACGGCGGCGGTGTTGGGCGTCGTCGAACCGATGTCGATCGGTATCGGCGGCGATGCCTTCTGTTTGTTCTATTCGGCGCGGGAAAAATCGATCAAGGCATTGGACGCGAGCGGGAGATCGCCCTACGGCGCGGATTTAGAGTTTTGCCGCAAGAACGGATTCACGGCGATGCCGCAGCGCGGGATTCACGCCGTGACCGTTCCCGGCGCAGTGCATGGTTGGACAACGCTGCTCAATTCCTACGGTACGAAAAGTCTCCGCGATGTCTTGCGATCGGCGATTCGCCATGCCGAGGAAGGGTTTCCGGTCGCCGAGCTGACCGCGCAGTCGTGGCATGAGTCGGAATCGAGCTTGAAGGCTGATGAAGGCGCGCGCGCGAATTATCTGATCAATGGCCGCACACCCAAGGCAGGCGAAATTTTTAAGAACCCGCGCATGGCGAAGACGCTACGGCGGATCGCCGATGAAGGGTCGGATTATTTCTACCGGGGCGACGTTGCCGAAAAGATTGTTCGGTGTTCGGAAAGACTGGGCGGACTTTTTACGCTGAAAGACTTTGCCGATCATGGTTCGGATTGGGTGGAGCCCATCACCGCCAATTATCGCGGCTATGACATCTATGAGATGCCGCCGGCCACGCAGGGATTCGTTGCGTTGGAGATGCTCAAGATTCTCGAGGGCTTCGAACTCAAAGCTTTGGGTCCGGGGAGCGCGGCGGCGCTGCATTTAATGATCGAAGCGAAGAAGCTTGCGTTTATGGATCGCGATCGACAGCTAGCGGATCGCGATCACATGAAAGTTTCGGTGCACGGTCTGTTGGCACAAGCGCGAGTGGAGAAGCTGCGCGGCCAGATCCAACAAGATCGGGCCGCTAATGACTACCAATCGATCAGCGCGGGGACGGATACCGAGTACGTCGCCGCAGCCGACAGTGACGGCAATCTGGTGTCTTTCATCCAGAGCAACTTTATGGGCTTCGGTTCGGGAGTTGTCGAGCCTGAGACTGGAATCATCTTGCATAATCGCGGGCATCTTTTCTCGCTGGATCAAGCGCATCCTAACTGCATTGGGCCGCACAAACGCTGCGTGCATACGCTCATGCCCGGCATGATTTTCAAAGACGGCAAGCCGTACGCCGCGTTAGGTCTCAAAGGCGGGCATGTTCAGCCGCAAGTGCAGGCGCAGATCATCGCCAATTTGATAGATCACGGCATGACCCCGCAACAAGCGATCTCGGCGGCGCGGTTCAATCACATCGAGGCAACAAAGGTTGGATTGGAGCCGGAGTTCTCATCTGACGTTAAGCAGGAATTATCTCGCAGAGGCCATCAAGTCGTCGGCGGCAATCCCGAAAGTTTCGGCGGCGCCCATATGATCCTGATTCATCCCGACTCCGGAGCTTTCGTCGGCGGGTCCGACCCGCGCAAAGGCGGCTGCGCGCTGGGATTCTGAATTAACCACAAAGAGTCTAGCGCGGCGAAGCCGCAACCAAAAATATCTCGAGAAAAGACGTAAAGGCGCGAAGGAAAAACGAATCCGACTTGGCGACTTGTGGTTCGACTATGCTCACCACCCTGCGCAAAGTTGAGAGGCAAAGGAAAGTGAATATGTGCTGACATAAAAGCATATTTATGTAAGCCTTAACGCCTGGAGGTTTGGCGGCATGGAAAGTTTGAGAACTACCATTGTATTGGAAAAGGAGTTGTATCGGCAGATTAAAAGGCTGGCGTTGGACCAGGACATGACCCTCAAAGAGATCGTAGAGACAGCCATTCGAGCCTACCTCAGAGGGGATCACGAGAGAGCGCAACGAAGCAGAGGCGGGCGCTTCGGGGTTTATACCGGGAAAGTCCGTGGTAGCTTGAGGCGTGAGAACATCTATCGAGACATCTTGAAGTGATCCTGCTCGATACCAATATCTTGGTTCATGCTGCGGGGGTTTCGCAACGGTGTCCGGGATTTCGCTGCGTTGCGTCCGGGCGATGCACTCAAACTGCGAAGTCCGGTGGATCAAATTTGCTACAGGGGTATATCAAATTAACTACACCCCGCCGGATCTTTCATCAGTAACGTCGACTCTGGTCCGCAAAATTCTTCCGTTATTACAAGTACTTTCTCAAATCCCCGTCTTTGCTGGTCTTGGCATAACGATTGCCCTACGGTTCTTAAGTAAGGCTTGACAGAGAAAGGCGGGCGGTGAGATAAGCAGAACGCTTTCCCGTTTGCTAACCCATTTTGGTTCGGCAACGAAGCCGAATGACAGTTTAATCGCTTAACGTGGCGGTTTTCGGTCGGGCCTTCTATCGCGCTTATCTCTTCTTGAGAGGAGGACAAATGCCGACTCACAGGTCCACATTCGGAACTTTCAAATTTCTTCTAGTCGCACTTGCTTTCTTTACTTTGACCGACCGCCAACTAGCCCAGGCCCAGCAGGCGACTAAGGTCCGCCGGATTGGATTCTTAATGAATACCGGCACGCCTTACCAAGAGGCCTTTCGCCAGCGTTTGCGGGAGTTGGGTTATGTCGAGGGTCAGAACCTTATCGTCGAAACTCGCTACGCCGAGGGCAAACGGGAACGGTTGCAAGGTTTGGCTACAGAATTGGTCGGACTTGGAGTTGAAATTATTGTCGCAGGAGGACCGGCAATTTCGGCAGCCACGAAAGTCACTAACAAGATCCCCATTGTCGCTGGCAGCGGCACCGATCTGGTGGCTTCGGGTTTGGTGGCTAGTCTTGCCCGTCCCGGTGGCAATGTGACCGGAACCACGAACATCGATATGGGTATGACTGCAAAGCGGCTCGAACTCTTAAAGGAAACATTTCCTAAGATCTCGCGAGCAGCCGTTCTCCACGGCGGTGCAAGATCCGATCTGGATGAAGTGAAAGAAACAGACCGAGCGGGGCGCTCTTTAGGAATAAAGATTCAATCCTTGCAGGTAAAGGAGCCGAGCCAATTTGCGAACGCCTACGCCGCAATGACCAAGGAGCGCGCCGATGGGCTGATCATTTTTCATGGCAGCGTTACCTTGCGACACCGAAAAACGCTTCTGGAGATTGCCAGCAAGAATCGTTTGCCCACGATGTGCGGGCTGGCCCTCTGGGCCGAGGAAGGCGGACTGATTTCATACGGCGTTGACGATGGAGAGCGGTGGCGGCGGGCGGCTGTTTTCGTGGACAAGATTCTCAAAGGCACTAAGCCCGCAGATTTACCCGTGGAACAGCCAACCAAGTTTGAGTTCGTCATCAATCTGAAAACCGCGAAGCAAATCGGCGTGACGATTCCACAGTCTGTGCTGTACCGGGCGGACAAGGTGATCAAATAGGCGTGAGCTCCTTCGACTTTGCTCAGGACAGACATTCTATGAGACTTGTCAAGTCCCCTGTTTATTTTTTTTCATGCCGCCTGGCGTATCGTCTGACGGGCGATGTTCGCCAAGTGATAGTTCTCATCGTACGGCTTATCGTCTCTCCACATGATGAAAATAATTTTCAACCACTTCGCTGCCAAAGCCCTAAGCGCTTGGGGATGATGATGTCCTTTCGCCCGTTGGTCGCGATAGTATTTGTTCGCCCACTCACAGCGATTGAGCGAGTTAAACGACAACCAGTACGAGGCGTATCGCATCAGCTTGTTACAGGCATAACGAAACAGTACGACATGGCTCTTGCCGCTGGATTGGGTTACCGGGACCCCTCCCGCTTCGGCTTGAAGGTGCCTAAAGGATTTCCATCGGCTCTTGACATCGCCCAGCTCGGCCCAAAGCATCGGTACGATGGTCCCACTTTTTCCTCCCGGCAGTGTCTGCGCAAGCTTAGCCGCCGGCATAGAGGCGAAAAAACGTTGGATCTCCTCGCTATAGCTCTCGACCGCCTGAGCCAAGGCCTTAAGCTGAGCGACGAGCACCAAAAGCAATTGCGCCTTGGCTCTGACCACGTGTTCTGGAATTCCCAACTGCGGCTGGTTCAGCTTCTCCCACAGCTCTTTACAGCGCGCCTCACCGAGATGGTGCTCGCGCTTGGCAAAGCGGTTCCATTTTCTACGGGTAAGATCAGACAGTGCCCGCGGAGTCGGATACTGGGTGAGAAAATCCAACGCGATCTTCGATTCCAGATCAGAGAAAACCTCCAGGGGGCGAGGGTAATACTCTTTGAGCGTTACCACGATCTGATTGATGAGCCGAGTCTTATGGCGCCCCAATCGGTGGTGATCCCGGGTGAGCATCTTAAACTCTTGGGCCTGAGCAGAGTTAGGCTCAAGAGCTCGCAAATGAGCGTGATCGGTCCTGACAAAGTCCGCCAATACATAAGCATCAAAGGAGTCGCTCTTGGATTGGCTCATGCGAAACCGGTCCCTGACCCGGTCCAGGGCCTTGGGATTAACCGGATAGACCACTACCCCGTGGTCCAACAGAAAATCCACAATCCGCCCCTGGGGCTTCTCGATGGCCGCCCAAAGCTCTATCTGTTCTGCCTGACGTTCATGGAGCCAACGGCCAAACTCGCCCATGCCCTTGGGACTCTGCTCAACCTTCATCTCAGCTACTTTCTTGCCCTCGGCATCGCTGACCCATACCTGGTGAAATTCATCAGCCCAATCCACTCCCACATAGTATCGCTTCACTCTCTCTTCCTCCTTGGTTGTGTTCTTCCAATTCCAATAGCTTTGAACGGAAAGTTCGCCTTATATAAGTCCTCAACAAAGGGACAACTTTCTATTGAACCTCAGATCCGTTCTCTTACTGGACGGGACAGTCTGTCCTTGATCCTCGTGAGAGGGATTAGGCGCCGATGGTCCTCATTCCAGCAAGCTCTTGAAATCGGTGTCACATAAACATGATCTCCAATATGATAATCTGCAACAGACCTAATATAAGGCTCCCGGCGTAAGGCGAAAGGGAACAGTCGTGCTCGTGATTCGTGATCGTGCTAGTTTACGAACATTGGTCACGAATGCGAACACGAGCCACAAGCATTTTTTTGAACACGAGGCTTCATCATGACAACAGAGCACACCACGACTGGACTTATCGGCGCGTCGATACGCCGCGTCGAAGACGGGCCCCTGATTACCGGCATAGGATGCTTATACCGAGGACATCCAGCTACCAGGAATGCTCCACATGGCGCTTCAGCGTAGCCCCTACCCGCATGCGAAAATAATTTCCATCGATACGAGCGCAGCGAAGGCGATGTCCGGAGTGATCGCCGTGGTGATCGGCGATGACCTCAGCGAACAGTTGCATGTCCCGGCTATCCCGATGGTGTCCGGCATGAAGATACCGCCCCATCCGCTGCTGGCGCGCGGGGCCGTCCACGCGGCCGGCACTCCCGTGGCGGCGGTGGTTGCCGAAAGCCGCGCCCTCGCCCAGGATGCCGCGAGCGCCATCGTTGTGGAATACGAAGCGCTGCCAGCGGTCGTTAATGCCGAAAAGGCGCTGGAGCCCGGCGCGCCGCTCGCCCGCGAGGAGCTGGAAGCAACCTGTGCTACATCACACGGAAATCAGGCGGCGATGTCGACAAGGCATTCGCCGAGGCCGAGCATATCGTTCGGATGCGTATCGCCAGCCCGAGATTGGTGGCGCTGGCGATGGAGCCGCGAGGCATCGTGGCGAAGCCGGAACCGACGGGAGATCTGACTGTTTGGCTCTCAACTCAGAGCCCGCACCGCGTGCGCACGGATCTTGCCACCGCGATCGGACTTCCTGAGCACAGGATTCGCGTCATCGCGCCCGATGTCGGCGGCGGGTTCGGCAGCAAAGGACTCCTCTACCAGGAAGACGCGCTGGCCAGTCATCTGGCGCTTAAGCTCGGCCGGCCCGTCAAGTGGATCTCCACGCGCAGCGAGGATTTCGTCACCACGAATCAAGGGCGCGACCAGGTGATGACGTCCGAGCTGGCCGTCAAGCGGGATGGCACCATGCTCGGCTTGAAAGTGCGCGTGATCGGGAATCTGGGCGCTTACCTGAACTCCCTTTCCGCGATACCGCCGCTGCGCATGATGGCGATGGCCCCGGGCTGCTACCAGATCCAAAACTGCTCCGTCGAGGTGTTGGCGGTCTTTACCAATACCGTCCCCACCGGTCCATATCGCGGCGCGGGGAGGCCGGAGTCGGTGCTGAATATCGAGCGGTTGATCGACAAAGCGGCGCGCGAGTTGGGCATGGACTGTCTGGAAATCCGGCGCAAGAATTTTATTCGCCCCGAGCAGTTCCCGTACCGCACGGGCGTAAACGTCGAATACGACTCGGGTGACTATGAAAAGTCGCTCGCCGAGGCGCTGCGGTTGTCCGACTACGAAAAACTTATTCGCTACCGAGACGACGCGCGCAAACGCGGCGAGTTGGTCGGCGTGGGCCTCTCGACTTTTGCCGAGCCGAGTGGCGGCGCCGGCTTTGAGAGCGCCACGGTTCGGGTGGAGCGCAGCGGAGACATTACGGTGCTCACCGGTTCCAGCCCCCATGGGCAAGGGCATGAGACCGTGTTTGCCCAGGTTACGGCAGAGAAGATGGGCGTTTCCATGGATCACGTGGCGATTCGACACGGCGATACGCTGGTGGTCCAGCAGGGCGGCGGCACCTTTGGCAGCCGCAGCGCCATCATGGGCGGCGGGGCCTTGGCAGTTGCTATTGATCGCGTCATGGAAAAGGCGCGCCGTATCGCCGCGCATTTGATGGAGGCGGCAGCCGAGGACATCGTTCAGACGGATGGCGGCTTCGCGGTGGCTGGAGTGCCCGACAAAAAAGTTTCCTGGCGCCAGATTGCCGCCGCTGCGTACGGAGGAAACGTTCCGCGCGGTGTGGAACCCGGCCTTCAAGACACCGCCTTTTTTGATCCGAAGCGCGAAGCCTGGGGCTTCGGCGCGCATTTGGCGGTGGTCAGAATCGATCGGGAAACCGGGACGCCGACGCTGGAAAAACTCGTCCTGGTCGATGACTGCGGCGTTGTCATCAACCCGATGATTCTCAATGGGCAGATTCACGGCGGCGTGGCTCAGGGCCTCGGTGAAGCGCTGCGCGAACAGATGCTCTTTGGTGACGACGGCGAGGTTCTCACCGGCTCGTTGATTAATTACGCGGTGCCGCGCGCCGGCGACATGCCTCAGCTCACACTGGGCGAGACGGTGACGCCGAATCCATTTAATCCGTTGGGGGTCAAGGGCGTGGGCGAGGCCGGATGCAACGGGGCGCCGCCGGCGGTGGCCAACGCCGTCATGGACGCGCTGGCTCCCCTCGGTATCGACCACGTCGACATGCCTTACACCGCGCCCAAACTCTGGGCGGCGATACGGAAAGCCGAAGAACACTAAGTATAAACAAATTACAAATTCGAAAATCGAAATCCGAAACTCTAAGCGAATTTAAATGATCAAAAAATAGAGGAAGCCGTAGCCCGGATGGAGTGAAACGTAATCCGGGAAGTCAGGATCCCGGATTCCACTGCGCTGCATCCGGGCTACAGGACTGGGAGGTTGGATTCGGGTGTTTAGGAATTTTTCAGCATTTTGGATTTGTTTGACTGTTAGTTTGTTTCGGTCCGCGGGGCCGCTTTCGATATTCGAATTTCGGGTTTCGTTTCAGTGGCCTTGGCGCGAGAACAAAAATCCTTCATAGGAGGAGTTAAGACAGCTATGGCAAAGAACTTTACGATCTGTGTCGGCACGTTGGGCATGGGCCTGTGGCGTAGCGCCGACGGCGGTAAGAGCTGGGCTAGAAGCAAATTATGGAAGGGATACCAGGGTGGGAGATCTGTCTTTGGTCTCGCGGTGCATCCTCAGGATCCCCGGATCATCTACGCGGGCGCAGACGATGGCATCTATCGAAGCGAAGACCGCGGCGCGACCTTCGAGCACATTGACTCGCCGCTGGACGCGTATAACGTCTGGCGCATTGCCATCGACCCGGTGGACCCCGATACAATGTTCGCCGGCACGGCTCTGCCGGCGCTATTTCGCTCGCGCGACGGCGGTCTTCACTGGGAAAAACTGCCAGCGGAATTTGCCACGGAGTGCATGAATGTAACGAAGCCGCGCGTTACGGCCTTGGTGGTCGACCCGTTGGACCATAATTTCGTCTGGGCGGGGGTCGAGGTCGACGGCGTGCGCGTGAGCCGGGATGGCGGCGACACATGGACCCGTCCATCCGGCGGTCTCATCGACGAGCCTGACATCCACGATATCAAGATACTACCGGGCAAACCGGGCGCAGCGGTTGTCACTATCCCCGACGAGATCTGCGTCAGCACCGATGGCGGTGCCAACTGGCAGGCTATCGGGGTGCGCGGACGCTTTCCCTTGCCGTATTGCCGCAACGTAGTCTTCAAACTAGACGAGCCGAACGTGATCCTGGCGGCCATCGGCGATGACGCGCTGGGCGGCCTCGGCGCCCTACAGCGCTCCACTGACGGCGGCCATAGCTGGGACACGCCGCTCCTGCCGATCACGCCAAATACACATATGGAGTGCTTCGCGACCCATCCCGCAGATCCCAACCTTATCCTCGCATGCAGCCACTACGGCCAACTGTTCGCCAGCTCGGACGGCGGCGAGTGGTGGGTCAAACTCCCGCGGGAGTTCACTGAGATTAGAGGCGCCTTGGCCTGGGTGCCCAACTAAAGGATCATTCGGTAAGGGGTGAAGAGTAAGGAGCGAGGCTTGAAGGCGGCGAAAATGAAGAAAGACGAAAATATATTTGCGGTTTGCTGTTGGTGCTTTAATCTTGATTGCAGCGGATTGCTTAATGTTGCACGACGGCTCAGGCGCAGCAGCCGAAGAAAGTCCCTCGGATAGGGTTTCTATCGACGTCCGATCCAGCTCGTAGGGGGGAGGGGGGGGGGGGGGTGAGATTGGAGGGGGTTTCGGATTTGAAGCCCGGATGGACTCTAACGTGATCCGGAGAGTCCGAATGCCAAAACGGTCGCGGAATTTGCGAAAACATGAACCCGGATTCCGCTACGCTGCATCCGGGCTACGGGGAGGTTTCCGTTCCACTCATGTTCCATCCGTGAATTTCCATGTAGCCCGGATGAAGTGAAACGCAATCCGGGACCTCGATATTGGACAACCCGGCACGCTTCGGCGTAACATTCCCTCATGGTCCTCTATCGCCGCAACCTGGTGCCTGGAGGAACCTATTTTTTCACGGTTACGCTCGCGGACCGTAGGAGCGACTGGCTCGTCTGTTACGTAAATTTACTTCGCCAAGCCTTTCGGCTGGCGCGGCGCAAGCGGCCGTTTAAGATCGATGCCGTCGTCGTCCTGCCAGACCACATGCATTGCATTTGGACTCTGCCGCCCGGCGACGTGGATTACTCACACCGCTGGCGTTTGATCAAAGGAACTTTCTCCAGAGCGCTGGCTGATGAAAATAGATCCGTCAAGCGTAATGCTAAGGGGGAGTACAACGTGTGGCAGCGACGGTTTTGGGAACATACCGTGCGCGATGAACAAGATTTTCAGGCACATATGGATTACATTCACTACAACCCAGTCAAGCACGGTTTCGTTACACGAGTATGCGACTGGCCGTATTCATCATTCCATCGGTTTGTGAGATTGGGGTGGTTGACTGCGGATTGGGCAGGCGATCCGAATTTACTCGATGGGTCGACCGGTGAGTGATGCCGGAGTCCCGGATTGCACTTCGTTGAATCCGGTTACGGATGCCAAGGATGGACCCTGGATTCCGCTGCGCTGCATCCGGGCTGCGAATGCTTACAGGTTTGGATTTTTCATGTAGCCCGGATGGAGTGAAAACGTAATCCGGGACCGGGATCGAAGATACGATCAAGGAGTTTTGCCAATGGGTTATTTCAAAGATCTTCGAGAACATATCGCCGCACTGGACAAGGCCGGGCTGCTGATCAAAATCGATGAGCAGATCAACAAGGACACGGAGCTGATGCCGCTGGTGCGTTGGCAGTTTCGCGGTTTGTCGGAAGAACAACGGCGCGCGTTCATGTTTACCAATGTCGTCGATGCCAAGGGGCGCAAATACGATATTCCGGTTGTCGTCGGCACGCTTGCGGCGTCGCGGCGAATTTACGGTTTCGGCTTGCAGTGCCAACCGGAAGAAATCGTCGAGCGCTGGAACAAGGCGCAGAGCAATCCGATCCCGCCGAAGATCGTCGAGAACGCGCCGGTGCACGAAGTCGTCTATACGGGCGCGTCGCTGCTGGAAAAAGGCGGCCTGGGCGAGTTTCCCGTCCCGATCTCCACGCCGGGTTACGACTGCGGCCCGTTTACCACGGCGTCGCACTGGTTCACCCGAGATCCGGAGACCGGCATCATCAACGTCGGCAACTATCGCGGCCATATCAAAAGCCCGACCCGAACAGGCGTGTTTCTAAGTTCGAGCAATCACGGCGGCTATCATTGGCGCAAGTGCAAAGAGCGGGGCATTCCATTGCAGGCGGCGCTGGTGATGGGCGCGCCGCCCTGTGTGGCCTATACCGCGCCATCGCGAATTCCTTTCAGCGTGAGTGAGCTCGACGTTGCCGGCGGCCTCGCGGGCGCGCCCATCGAAGTGGTGCGGTGCAAGACCAACGACGTCTTGGTGCCGGCCAATGCGGAGATCGTGATCGAAGGTGAAATCTCGACGGAGTTTTTAGAACCGGAAGCGCCCTTCGGCGAGTCCACCGGATATATCGCCGAGAAATTGCTGAATCCTTATTTCGAAGTGAAGTGCATCACGCACCGCAAAAATCCGATCCTTGCCACGATCATCAGCCAGATGCCGCCGAGCGAGTCGAGCGTCATGCGCCAGGTGGCCGCGGAGGGCAATTATCTGCGCTTCTTGCGCGACCAATGCAACATTCCCGGCATCGTCGAAGTCGCTTTTCACAGCATCGCGGTGCGGCAGATATGCGTCATCAAGATGAAAAAAATCAACCAGGCGCATGTCTGGCAGGCGCTGCACAGCATGGTCGGCTATAATCCGGCGACGGGGAAAATGGTTATCGCAGTCGACGATGACATCAATCCGCGCAACCTGGACTCGCTTTTCTGGGCCATGGCATTCCGCATGCAGCCGCATCGGGACGTGTTAATCATTCGCAACCGCACGCCGCAGATGGACCCGTCGGTGTTTCCGCCGGGGCAGGAGACTGGTCATTCTTTAGACGAGAGCGCCGGCGCTTCGGCGATGCTGATCGACGCGACCCGCAAATGGGATTACCCGCCGGTGTCTTTGCCGAAGAAGGAATACATGGAGCGCGCCAAGCAGCTTTGGGAGCGGCTCGAACTGCCGAAGCTCAATCCGCAGGAACCGTGGCATGGTTATAATCTGGGCCTCTGGTCGGACGAGGACGAAGAAGATGCCCAGGCGGCATTGAGAGGGGATCACTACCAAACCGGCGAGAAGCGCGCCGGGCAACGGGTTGCGGTAAAAATCAAGTCGTGAAAACCATCTACGTAGATATGGACGACGTGCTGTGCGAGACGGCCCGGCGGTTTCTGGTGGTTATTGAACGGGAATTCGGCAAGAAAATCGCTTATGACGCGCTGACGGATTTCGATTTTGAACGTAGTTGCAATTTGACGCCGGGCGAGCGGACCAAGCTTTACGAGATCGTCCATTTTGATGACGAAATCCTCAGCATCGAGCCGATTCCGGAGGCCATCGATGTGCTCAATGGATGGGTTGGCGCGGGCTTTGAAATCGCCATCGTCACCGGACGTCCGCCCGACACGATTGCTGCGTCAATCGAGTGGCTGGCGCGCTTCAAGGTTCCCTACCACAGCTTCACAGTGGTTGATAAATACGGCCGGTTCCAGACTGAAAACACCGTCGGCCTGTCTCTGACTGAGCTTGCGACACAACAATTTTGCTGGGCGGTGGAAGACTCTTTGCCGATGGCAAAATTCCTGGCGACGGAAATGAAGCTCCTCGTCGCGTTGTTGGACCGCCCGTGGAATCAGGGAGCCCTGGAGCACCCGAAAATCGCGCGTTGCGATCACTGGTCGACAATCGGCGATTTATTGCCGAGGATCGCCGGCCCGTGAGAATGGCGCCGCGAAGCTGAAACTATTTCCCCAACTCTTTCAGAGCCTCTTCCACCAGCGACGGCTCCACGACCATTTGCGGCGTGACGGTTGCGGGAATTTGCTTGGCGTCCTTTTCGATTTGCAGCAAGATGTCGACGCCGTCCAGCGGCACTCGGCCGTCGCGGCTGAAGGCGTTGACGACGGCGTCATAGGACTCGCGGGCGAGTCTTTCGTCCATATTAAAACGTTTGCGGATGACTTCCGTCGTGCCTGCCGCGTTGGCATGAATAAATGTCAGCGCTTCGATCTCGGCCTTCAAGAGTCTTTTGACTTGCCCGCGGTTGCTCTTGATCCTCTCGATAGTCGTGCCAAGACCGGAAAACGGTATGACGACGTAGTCCGCCGTATTCGCTAGCATCGAATAACCTTCACGTTTCAGTTGCAAGGAAAACGGCGGCGCGAGAACGACGGCGTCGATGCGCCCGAACTTGAATGCGTCGTAGACCAGCTTTTCATCGCCGATAGCCAGGAATTTCACCTCCTTGTCGGGGTCAAAACCGTAATGCCGCAGAGTCATGCGCATGCTGATGTGATTGGTTCCGCCGATCGACGTCAGACCGATGGTCGCGCCTTTAAGCTCTTTTATGTTTTTGTATTTGTTTTGCGCGATGATGCTAAAGAACGGAGCTTTGATGCCCGTCGATATGGCGCGCACGGGCAGCCCCCTGGCGGCGGAGCGGATAACCGAGCCGATGAGCTCGGCGTAATGGATGTCGCCGCCCAGTAACGCCGCCATGGCAATGTTGGGGCGCATTTGAATCAGCTCGACATCGCTGCCATGCTTGGCGTATAGACCGCGGTCTTTAGCGACAAAGGGGACCAAAAAGGCCAAGGAGTTGGTCGCGATGGCGACCCGTACGTTCTCAGACTTCTCTTGCGCCGGCAACCGGGCTGCAAGAATGACAACGAGGGAGCATGTCGTTATGGTAGCGAAAACTCTGGTAACGCATCCATGGATCATCGGATACCTCTTCGCAGTCTAGGGTCTCGTGTCTCTGGTCTAGGGTTGGGCACGGGAACTCGAGACCCAAAATCCTAGACCCGAGACTATTCTTGGGCCAGTTCCACGGCCCCACGCCGCCTCACTGCAAAATCTGCTTGATCCGTTTGATGACATCGGGCGGCTGGTTGACCGTTGATTCGATCCTTTTCTGAAGCTGTTCGCCATTTAGATAGCTGCCGTCCCAATCGACGAGCTTTTTCGCGTCGGCTGAGAATCCCGGATCGGCCGAGCATTTTTTCAAAGCCGTCGCGCAGAGTTTGCAACAGCCGCGGCTGGCAAATTCGGGAGGCGCCGCGAACGGACGGTCGAATTCCGTGAAGGCGAGCATGACGCTCATCAAGTTGAGCACGGGCTTGGCGTCGGTGGCCGCCAGTTCATAAACTGTGGGCACCTCCGGCGGCAAAACCCGGCTTTTCTTCGGCCCCTGTTGTACGAGGAACGTGACAAAGCGCTTTTCAAGCCACTCGGGCCAGGGAGAGCGCAAGATGGTGATATCCGAGCTGGCGCGGCAGTCGATCTCACCGCGCTCTAACGCGAGGTCGATTTCCCGGCCCGACTGATACCCCATCACGTTTTGGAACTTGAGATTGAGCGCTTCCTCGACCAGGCTACTGAAGATTGTGCTCACGCTGGCGCTGCCTCCCTGTCCGAATCGCGGCGGCGTCTTTGAGGCGCGAATTTTTTCGGGCGTTGTGAGTCCCCTGTCAGCGCGGCACGCCAGCATCATTGGCGCATTGTTAAAACTTCCGACCCAGCTGAACTTCCGAAAATCGAAACGCACTTCCGGCTTGCCAGTCATTTGCTCCAGATAGTTGGCGCGGCCCATCGCCATTACGGTGAGGCCATCGCGCTTGGCGAGATTGTAAAGATGATTCGCGGCAGAGATGCCCGCCGCGCCGGACATGTTTTGCACGATGATGTTGGGATTCCCTGGAATATGCTTGCCCAGATACCTTGCCACCAATCGCGCGGAGATATCCGTTACACCGCCGGGGCCGAAGGCGACGATGATTTGAATGGTTTTGCCCTGGTAAAAACTGGTTTGCGCCGACGAAAAATCACAGGCGAAAACAAGCGTGAGACCAACGAAAGTCAAAACCCGCGCCGCAGGTGAGAATCGTGAATGATTAAACTGGATTGGCATGAGCGCGCCACTCCTTTTGCTGCCAGCGTTCGCCGTCTTGGGTCTTGGGTTCCTAGTCTCTAGTTTCTAGTTCCAGGTCCCCCTCCCCAACTAGAAACTAGGAACTAGCAACTACTCCGGCCAGTTCCGCCGCGGCGCGGTGCATGACGCCGTAGAGATCGACGGCGGCGATGGCGCAGTACTCTAAATTGTAGCCTTCGCGGCAATCGGCGTAGCCGTCTTCCAGAATTCTTTGCATGACCATCTTGTTAAAGCTGGCGTGGCCCATGACGCCGTCCTCGTGTTCTTTCAAGTCGGCTTCTACGTGGGTTGAGAAATAGACCGCCTGCTGTCGGGTGAAGCCGTATTTCTCGGTCAGCGTCTTGAACCACATCGCCGACCAGTGGCCGATGGGCTCCTCGGTCAGCATGGAAAACCACCATTCGGCCACCGTGCCTTCCCACATGAGCTGGCGCTTGAAATCAAGGATAGCGCGACACTCAGGGAGCATAGGCTCACGCAGTATTTCGTCCTGCGTCAAACCCAAGGCTTCAGCCGTTTGCAGCATGACCAAGACATGGCCCGGCGGTTTTGGATGAATAAATTCGTCCGCAATTTTTGCGCCCAGCGGACCCATAAGATCGGAATGGCGTTTAAAGAAACCGATATGCTTGTGGTAGGAGACGGAAGCCAGAGTGTTGATCTCGACGGTGAAGTTGCCCCAGTTCTTAAAGAATAACTTGATCGCCGGCATCGGCAAGGTTCCCTCGAGAAACTTGCTCATGAACGGCCCCTGCGTTACCCGTTCTTTCCAGCGCTGAATGACTTTCTCGTTGGTCTCGTCGATGTAGGCTTTGGCGTCCGCGGGGCTCATTTTCACGCCGAGCTTGGGTGCCGCGGTGCTCATTGCCTGATCTTCTATCATCGTGTCTTGGGTTTCAGATGTTCAGGTGTTGAGTTCATGCTCCTTGCTCCGACCTGACACCTGACACCCGAGACCCGTCGATAAGCTACGAACGTAGCTATGTTCGATAAAGATTGTCGATAAAGCCGCTGTCGTCGATACGCCGCAGATAGTGAAAATCCCAAAGCGCCATGGGGTCGGTTTTCTCCGCGGCTCTATCCTGCTCGATGGAGATTTCATAGACGTTGCTGATGGCGGGAATCGTCGCGTAGGGCTTTGCTTGCAAGATCTTCGCCAGATCATCATATAGATGGGCCGCGGTCACTTCGTCGAGATCGCCTTCAGCGTCGTATTTTTCCTTGATGATCTTGATGGATTCGGCTCGATGCGTCTTGAAGTAGGCGATGCCTTCGCACATGCCGCGCAGGAATCGATCGATGATGTCCGGGTGTTTTTCGACAAAGGGCAGTCCGCTGGAAACCGTCGTGAACCAAACCATCGGTAGAAACGGCACATCGATGACTTTCAGCCCGGCTTTCTTGGATAACAGATCCGCCGGCGGCGTGACGAAAGCCGCATCGGCTTCGCCGTCGCGCACGGCTTCCCAATGAAACTTGCTGCCTTTGGCTTTTTCCATATGGCAGTCATTGAGCAAACCGGCCTGCTTGATGAACAGCCATGTATTCAATCCCGGATGCTTGCCTTTGGTCACAACCTTTTTGCCTTTCAGATCGGAGACCTTATTGATGCCCGAGTCGGCGCGCACCACCATGCGATGATTCAAAAGGCTCACCGTTTGTCCGAGGTAAACCCATTTGTCGCCCGCCGGCCGGCGAATGTAGGGTGATAGATGATTGCCGCCGACAAACTCGACGGTGCCATTGGCGACATTGTTGTGCGCATCTTCGGAAGTGATTTCATAATCATAATTTACGTCTAACCCATGTTTCGCCCAGGAGCCCGAATCGTGGACCACATGCAGAAAGGGCAGGTGGCTGTCCGAGCGATAGGGAAAATTTACTTTGTCCATGAAAGTGTCCTCCTTGGTATTTTGCTCCGATTGGGTGGGTCGATTAGTATAAGGAAAGCTCGATGGATTCAACCGGATTTCATTGCCCTTTAATATTTTAGTTGCAGCTTGGGCGCCCACTTCTCCCATATCTTGTCTCTCATTGCCGCGCTGAATTTGTTCGCCAGCGCGAATTGATCGCGCCAATGAAATGGTTTGCACGCGTCTACGAGCATTCGGCTCATGGTGAAATCGCCTTTCTCGCGCCGCTCCGGCGGCAGACGCGGATCCAGATCCGAGGTCCACGATTTGAGTATTTGCACCGACTCTGCGGGGTCCACGCGGGTACACATGGCCCAGATGACTTGCTTTAGGTCCACGGGATCGATGTCGTCATCTACGGCGACGTAGTAACGATACATGCTCGCGCCGGTTACCATCCCCGCCACCGCCGTGAGGGCCTGCATCGCATGGCCGGAGTAGCGCTGTTTCAAGCAAATCACGACCATCAATGTGTGACAGTGGCACCACACGCCGCTAATGTCGGCGATACCGGATTGTTCCAAATGATCCCAGATACGCGCCGCATATAAGGGAATGCCGTAGCGTTCGGTGATCGGCAAAAGCGGCGGATTGCCGAGCAGAATGGGATCGTTGCGATGAAGGATTCGTTTCACGCGCACGACGCATTCCTCTCCCGTGTGGGTATAGTAGCCGGGCCACTCGCCGAACGGTCCTTCCATGTGCGACTCTTCTGCGGGCGGCGGCATCTCGCCTTCGACAACGATTTCCGAAGTTGCCGGGACGGGGAGACCGGTAACCGGCGCGCGTATGACTTCCAGCGGCGCGCCACGCAGCGCGCCGGCGTATTCGTACTCACTGACGCCGGCCTTGGCTGCGGACGGCGCAGCCATCCAGGTGGCCGGCTCGCAGCCGAGAACAATGGCCACAGGGCAAGATTTTCCGGCTTGCCAATATTTCCGCGCGATTTGTTTGCCGTGTTTGTGTTCGATGATCCACAGTGTCACACGGTCTTTGGCGACGACGCAGGAGCGATAGGTGCCGACGTTGACCCAGCCGGTGTCCGGATCTTTGACGACCACCATGTCGCCCGTGCCGATGTAACGGCCGCCGTCGTGCTCGTGCCATTTGGGCGTCGGAAAGATGTTGAGATCGACGCGGTCGCCTTCGAGTATATTTTCCGCGATCGGTCCGGACGAGACTTCTACTGGAACGAATGGCTTGAGATCGCGAATCTTATCGCGCCAGGTTTTGAGAATCTCCAACTTCGGCGCGTCATTCGGCAAATCGAGGGCCAACGCAAAGCGGCGCGCCGTGGCGAGCACATTGGCGGCGACGCGAAAACCTTTCGGATAGCCTGGAATGTTATCGAATAGCAGCAGCGGCCCCTCTTGTTCCGCCATCAGCTCGGTGAGGCAGCCGATTTCGAGATTCCAATCGGCGCCGTCGATGACTTTCAGTTCGCCGATGCGCTGCGCGCCATCGATGAAGGATCGTAGATCGGGAAAGGGCATGGACTCCTCGTAGACGTTAACGCTCGTCTAGGGTCTAGAGTCTCGGGTCTAGAGTTTTTCCGGAACTCCGGACTCTAGACGCGAGACTCTAGACCCTAGATCTGCTAATGCGTAGCGCGATAGCATCCATCCATGAACATCTTATTCAAATCCGCCGGTGTCACGGCGCAATACTCCGGCGAGTAGCCCGGCCGTTCGTTAATTCCTTCTTGAAGCAACCTGACTAGTACCGTCTGAGTGACCGCTCCATGGGCCTTGCGGTCCAAATGATCCATCGTATCCGCTTCGTGGTGCTTGGAAAAATAGCTCGCTTGTGCGCTGGTCAGCCCATAATGCATCGTCAACGCATTGAAAAAATCCAAACAAGAATTGCCGAAAGGATGCTCCCACAAAACCGAGAACCAATATTCCTGGATCTGGCCGTCGTTGATCAGCGTTCGATGAAAATCGGGCAGCGCGCGGCATTCAGGTAGCATCGGCGAGAGCAGCACTTCTTCTTTGGTCAATCCCAATGCCTCGCCGGTGCTGATCAAGATCTGAATATGCCCCGGCGGGCTGGGATGGCCGAACTCGTCCAAAACTTTTTCCGTGTAAACTTCCATCAAGTCGACGTTTTTCACGAAAAACCAGAGGTGCTTGTAAAAAGCCGAGGTATAGACCGCATTTATCACCGGCACGAAGGAGCCCCAGTTTTTGTAGAAAAGTTGGATGGTTTCCTTCTTGAGCTTGCCTTCGCGCAGCTCGTCCATGAAGCGGGTTTTATCGACGGTCTCTTGCCAGCGCTGGTCGCACTTGGCCGCAAGCTCGGCGACAAACTCTTTGGCCTGGCTCTCGTGCAACTTGAGCATCGCGTTGACCTCCCGCTGGCAATCGCAAACGTTTCAGTGCGGCACTTTCACCACATATTGCACGACCCGCTGGCTGTCAAGGAGAGAATGAGCGGGGCTTGCCCACGGGCGCTCGACTAGGTTACTATCGAGTACGCAAAAAAGGAGGCGCTATGAACTTTGCGAATCTCGACGAGATGATGGCAAAAAATGAACGCAAGATCGATCTCTTCGGCACCGATAACTTCCGCTGCTGGATGCTTAATTTCGTGCCGGGGGATGGGACGGACATGCACTATCACGCCAACCCGGAATCCTTTTTCGTTGTTTCCGGCAATGGGGTGGTCAAAGGATTGAAAGGCGAGGAGCGGGCGATCAAAAAGAACGAAATCGTGTTTCTCGCAGCCAAAGACTATTATCAGTTAACCAATACCGGCACCGAGCCGCTGGTGCTGTTGGGCAACCGGTCCGAGGCCTTCGGTGGGCCGCATATTCTCGCCGATGGGCGCGACCGCAAAAAGCCGGAAGCCAACCCCTGACCGGGCAGCCGGCTGCGGGCCGCCCATCGAGGGGATCAATTGACAAGCGAATTTGGAGTGATTAAGCTATTGACCAGCGTTCGGTAAGTTGAGGATTTTGCATGCCTATTTACGAGTATCAATGCCGAAAATGTGGCACTTTCGAGGCCACCCAGCGGATCACCGATAAGGCGTTAAGCAAATGTCCCACCTGCAAAGCCAAGGTCAAAAAGCTGATTTCCAATACTTCCTTTCAACTCAAAGGCACCGGCTGGTACGTCACCGACTACGCGCGCAAGGGCCAGAACGGCGAAGCCAAAAGCGGCAACGGCGAGAAACCCGCTGAAGCCAAATCGGAATCGAAAAGCGAGAGCAAGAAGAGCGAAAGTTCTTCGAGCAGCAGCGCTAAAACCTCTTCCTCGGCATCAAACTCTACCTCGACCTAGTGTAGTGTCTTTTAGATCGGGGACCTCTTTACACGTCATTCCGGGCAACCACCGCGAAAGCGGATGGCGGATCGGTAGGGGCGGGTTTGAAACCCGTCCCCTACATACCGTTGGAGCAGGGCGAACGAATCATTAATTTGCGCACTTTAGTTTCACCGCACTAGCGAAACCGCCTGGACTTCCCAACTTTGTCAACCAATTTTAGTTTCAGGACTCTAGCTTTGAAAAGCATTTTTCGCTATAGCTGGGGTATCCAAGAATTTTTAAAGGAGGGAGTTTCAATGGCTCAGACTATAGATAATATCGTCGATCCCAATGACGCGGCCCTGTCATCGGAGATGGTGCAGTTTCCGGGCGCCGCGGGAAACGTCAACGCCTATGTTTCGCGGCCCAAGGACGGCAAGAACCTGGGAACGGTGCTGGTCATTCACGAGAACCGAGGACTCGTCGGCCATATCAAGGATGTCGCGCGCCATTTCGCCAAAGAAGGCTTTGCGGCAATCGCCGTTGATTGCATGAGCCGGATCGGTGGCAGTGATAAGTGGAATGGTAGCGACGAGGCCACCAAAGAGATCCAAAAGGTGAACGGTGGCATGGTGGCGGAGGATCTGACCTCAGCCGTGGCGTACATGAAAAAGCAGAATTACGTCAACGGCAAATTCGGCGTCGTGGGTTACTGCTGGGGCGGCGGCCAGTCGCTCAACTTCGCGACCAAGTGCAAGGATCTCAATGCCGCCGTCGTATACTACGGCCGCAATCCCGATCCACTGGATTCCGTCGCCAACATTCCCTGCGCGGTGATGGGCAACTACGCCGCAGATGACCCGAACATCATGCCCGGCGTCGAGCCGCTCAAGGCCGCGTTGGCGAAGGCTGGCAAGAACTTCGATTGCAAAGTGTATCCCGGCGCGAAGCACGCGTTTAACAATAATACCAACGCCGATCGTTATAACCCGGAGGCGGCGAAGGACGCCTGGGGACGCACGGCGAGTTTCTTCAAGGAGTATTTGGCGTAGTATCGGGTGGAAGTCAGTTCAAAACGTTCAAGCTGTTCAAGCCGTTCAAAACGTTTTGAACGACTTGAACTATTTGAACGGCTGGAACTCTGATGAAGTAGTGTGGCGGCATGCCGCCTCACCGAAATGGGTGAGCGGCATGCCGCTTTTTATTCTCCTTCGCCGAATACCTCGCAGATTGCTGCGAGGATGAAGGCGAGGAGAACCCTCCATAGCCTTGGCGAAGGAGGGTGGAAGGGCTTCGGAGAATTTCGCAAAGATACCTCGAAGCTTTGCTCCGAGGAGCTTCATTTAATGTTCAATTCGGGCCGCTCGCCGATGGCCTTCTTTGCCACCGCCGGCGTGATGACATAGGGCCCTTGAACGGTGTCGCGCCAGACTTGCCTCGTCACTTCGTCGTCGCCCCCGGTCAGGACGAACGACAGCGCGCCGCTGATAGCGCCCATCGAGACTGAAATCGCTTTCAAAGGAATAAACCACATGTTGCCCGCCGTCACGCCCGTGACCACGCCGGCCTTTTCAATAGTATCCTCGGCGCGGAGCGGTGCGGCTGGAAAGATGCTCCAGAGAAACCATGCTACGGCTATTGTCGCGATGTGGACTTGGATTCGCTGCGTCATGTCAATCACCCTTTCATCTCGAAAAATGCCGCACGGACGCCGTTTCTGGCTTGGGCCGGATTCCAGCAGCGCCGGAGGCCAAAAAAGTAACAGCAGCCTTCGTTGTCGAGATCGTTGTTGAAGCAACGTATCTGGCCATCCTGAAAGCGGATGCGCGCCAAGCAAGTGCCGCCCGGCACGGACGACGTCATGACTTCGATCACGACGCCCTCGCCCCACTCCTCATAGCGCAAGTGCGAAACTCCATCGCCGACGCGCAAGTAAAGCCGTTTCTGCTCGCTCAGCTTGCGGCGGCGCTCGAAGTGTTTGACCACCAACTCGATATTGGGCGCTGTCGCGCGCGGCATGGGGCGCGCGGGCGCTTGCTGCCGAGCCATGGCTTGGCCGTCGGTCGGGATATCGACCTTGTCATCGATTTTAATTTCAACCTTTTTCGACCAACGGCGCCGGTTTCTGCCCGCGCCGGTTTCTTGCGGTTTGGCTTGCCGCGCTTCACGAAAGAACCTTCATCCCTATGGCGATTCGTATTCAAACGGAATTACTCCCGCCTCCGCCTTCTGCACCCTGTCAACCGAATCTGTTGCATACTATCGCTTAATTTTACCGGCGCAGTCAACCTTTTCCGCGGGCTAGAAAATCAGCCACCACTTGAGCCAGCTTTTCCGGATTATCCTGGTGGACCATGTGGCCGGCGTTTTCGATGACGGCCTGCTCGTGTTTGGCAATCGCGTCGTAGCGTTGCTGTTTGTCCAGGCGTTGGCGCTGATGGCTTTGTTCGCCGTCGACGATCAGAACTGAACACTGGATGCGGCGCAGAAACTCCAGGGCTTGCGCCGTGTAAAAAGGCTGCGGCGCCGCGGTCCGGTTGAGCGGATCGAATTTCCACAGCCACTTTCCAGCTGCGGTTAGTTTCATTCCCGCGCGGGCCAAGTCCAAAGCAGCGGCCTCCGCGAGCCTGGGATTGGTTTGCCGCAACTGGCGCGCGCCGGCCTCAACGCTCGTGTACTGGCGAAAATGATTGCGGCCGCGCTGATGAACTTCGGTGATCCACGTTGCCATGCGCTCCGGTGCGTCGGAAAATTTCATACCAGCGGGCCCGACGCCTTCGATGAGCACGAGCTTGGAGACGTGTTCTGGAAAGGCGCCGGCGTAAAGCATCGAAATGGTGCCGCCCATGGAGTGGCCGATGAGTTTAAAGCGCGGCGCGCCGAGCGCCTGGATGACGCAATCGAGATCGAAGACGTAGTCGGGAAAATGATAATACCCGCCCGCGCCGACCCACCCGCTGTCGCCATGGCCGCGGCAGTCCGGCGCAACGATCCTGAGCGGCTCTTGGAATTTATTCTGTAGCGCGTCGGCGAAGGAACACCAGCTATACGCCATGTCCAAGAACCCATGCACGAGGACGATCGGTTCGCCCGCCGCCTCGCCCCATTCCAGGCAGTGAATGGGCAGCCCCCGCGCATCGACGACTCTGTGCCGCGGCGAGGACATGGGATCTAGACTTTATTCACCGCGACTTCGACGAAGTCGTTGGCGCTGTCGGACCACGCGTAGGCGCAGATCCGCCTTACCGCGCCGCCGTAGATCGACACGACGATTTGGGCGGCGCCGGGAAAATTTGGCTCGCCGAAGGGGCAAGCGAAAGCCTTGTCTTCATCGGAAAAGTAGGCGTCATGATTGGGATGGGAATGATAGAAGGCTTTGAGCTTGGCGCCGGCGGCTTCGCCCATCGCTTTCTCCAATTCTTTGGGGTCCATCGCGTAGGCGATGACCGCCGTGCGCGGATAGGTTAGCGGGTCGAGGGCGTGAAGCCGGTTTTGAATATTGCTCAGGCGCTGTACTCGATCCGTGGCGCCGTTGGAAAAAATGACGCCGCAGCACTCCTCAGGAAACGTCTGCCGGGCGTGGTCCGAGATGTCTTCAATCGTCTGCGCGGACAAGTGCAAGGGGTTCGGCTGGCTCATCGCTGGTTTCACATTCCTTCATCGCAGAGTTTCTCAGTGCTGTACCAGTCTTCATTTAACACGGAAATCGCGGCGATTGCCACGGCCGGTGAGATCGAAACGGGCACAACTTGGTGGGTGGATTCGCTCAGAAGACTCGCGTTTGCGCCTTCTTATATTCGCGATACGCGTCGAGGACCACGGCGGCGTACTCGTCCGAGAAGTGAATATTATTTGTCCAGTCGATTTTGTATTTCGCCGGGACCGAGATTGTAGGCGAGGAGAGCGAGATTCAAATTACGAAATTGCTTCTTGAGGCCGTCGAGATAATAGACGCCCAGTTTGATATTCAGCACGGGATCATCCAGATGATCGGGCATGAAAGTCCGAGTCTTGAAGCCATCGACCCGGAGCAGTTCCTCGCTGAGATATTTTCCCGTCTCGGGCATGATCTGCATTATGCCGCGCGCCCCCATCGGGGACAGGGCTTGGTCGACGAAAGCCGCTTTCCACCTTGATGACGGCCAACACCAGCATCGGATCGAGATCGCGCCTGGCGCTCTCATCGAGAATCGCGCGTGGAAACTTTCCAGGCCTCCGTTGTCGGCGATGCCGGGGCGGTGGGATTTCACGATGGAGTATATTTTTACGAGCTCCTTAGGCTGCGTCGTGTTCCACCCATTTCGCCACCTGAACCGGGCCGCCCCGGTCAGGCCGGGGAACCACGTATCTGACGGTCAATATCGGCGGAATAAAGAGGACGGCGGTAAGCCCGATTTTGGCGCAGGTACTACCCCAGTCCAAAGTACGAGCGAGCGTTTTTTTATGACGTTTCTCCATACTTTCGGCCTCGTTGTTTTAAAGGATTAAAAAGCGGGTTGTGCCGTGATGCGCCACAACTGCTATCAAACAGGGTAGGGGTTTGTCAACGCAAAATCGGTAAATGGTTCAAAACGTTCAAATCGTTCAAGCCGTTCAAAACGTTGATGGGAGCGTTTTGAACGAATTGAACGACTGGAACGGCTTGAACGGGAGCGAAGCGACTACTAGTAGCGACTATCTTCCGGTGCGAGCCAGGGAGTGCACCCAGCCTTGCATGCGGGATTTGGCGTTTGCGATATCCTTGTCGCTGAACCATTTCTTGAGATCGATTCTGTCGACGGGATAAACCGGGCGCATGAAATCGTTTTCGTAACCGAAGGGGACCGTGGCGTCGATGCCCATGCCGCCCTCAAACATGGTATTGGACGCCGTCCATTCGCGCTCGCCGGCGGTCATGCGTTCCGCGGGCATGAAGGTCTGGCCGCGCCCGCCGGGAAGCGGATTGATGATGTCCGTTTTGGGATTCACGCGGGTAGTCAGACACCACATGATATCGTCCATGTCGTAGGGGTCGCAGTCTTCGCTGACGGCGACGACCAGCCGCGAGCCTTGCGAAGTCGCGAGAATCGCCGCCATAAAATTGCGCTGCCAGCCCTCTTCGATTCTGTTGCGCTTTTTGACTTGAATGATCGCGCCGCCCCAGTCGGTCATGCAGTAGGGGATGTTCACGTCCATGATTATTCCCGGCTGCATTCTCTCGCACAGCTCGAACATCGCCGCTTCGCGCACTGTCGTGTCGATGTTGTGATCGTCGAGGGTGTGGACGCCGAGCGGGAAGATGATCGGCTTGGCATCGCGCTTACGGGTCGTGACCGCCGTGACGTGGAACGTCGGCGCCTTATAGGCTTTGCCCATGTAGCCGGCCCATTCCGGATGGAAGTGAAAACGTCCCTGAACGCCGGCTTTTTCCGACTCCGCCGTTTCAAAGCGGCGGTCGCGCGGGTTTAGGTATCCTTCCAGGACAACTTCGGCGTCAGCCACGGCCAACGCATCAACTGTGCGCGCCTTCACCAACTTCACCGGAGCGCCTTGAACCGCCCCTGCCATCCCGATCTCATCGCAACCTTGGGGCAGAATGACATAGTCGAACCCGGCTCCCGCCATCAGCGTACAAGATGGCGGCAAACCAAAATTCATGGTCATCGGGACCAGCTTGTTCTCTTTGTAATACTTGCTGACAACCTGCCAACTGTGAGAGCCGGGGGAGATTTGGAACGTTCCGACATTGCCCCAACGGAAATTCATCCGGTTATAGCCGATATGCGTGCCGCCATCGAAGTATTCACCGGAGATCAAGCCGTTTCCGGAGCCGACGGTCAGTTCGGGCTCGATGTCGGTGTGACGAATGGGAACCACATAGTCGTTCGCCTCGGCGGGCTTCTCGATCACTTCTTCTTGGACCGGCGCGTCCTTTTGATCAACGATGATCGGCGCAATCGGATGGGTGAGAGCGTAGGCCAATTTCCTCGTGCGATCGGTGTGGTCTTTCCAACCGAACATCTTGTTGATGACGTTCATGTCGCCGAAGAGATTAGTGACACAGCGGTGCTGGGGCTTACCCTTGATATTATTGAACAGTATCGGGCAGCCGCCATCCAATTGTTTCTGGATCCCGGTGATCTCGAGATCGGGATCGACCTCTTTGTCGGTGACGATCAGGTCGCCCTCTTTTTTCAGCCATTCGATCGTGGCGCGCAGGTCTTTGACCTCTTGAGGCGCCGCTCCCTCTTTCCTCGCAGCTTTTGCCATGAGTCTCCTCCAAACTTAGTTTTGCATGCGTTTTGCGACCTTCATCGGCATGCCGCCATCAAATCCGATTGAGATAGCCCTACCCGATAATATATCTGGAAATTCCTTTAGCCCAAATGGTTTTCGGATTTGGCGAGATCTCGTTCGACGCGGCATGTCGGAACGGAATGAAGGAATATACGACAATTTTTCGAAAGTCAACGCGGCCCGGCGCGGGGGTCTCGTCGAAGTCGTCTGAGCGGATTAAAAATCCCTCTAAATCTCCCTTTACAAAGGGAGACTTTTTATCCCCCCCTTTGAAAAAGGGCGGGAAGGCGGGATTTTTGGACAAACGCAATGTGAATTCAGTTTAGTAAAGTGAAAGTGGCTTTGACATTGCCCTGGGCCCGGCGTGTTGGCGGATGCCAGCGCCGATTCATTCGTCTAAAGAACCGGCAAGCCTTTACACTTGTATAGCGCCTTGCTATCACTTCTTGAATTCGTTTGATGGAGGTCCTCACGGAAACCGATATGGCTGAACAGCGTTCCCGACAAGACTGGCTGCTTTTAGTCGGTCTTTTTTGTTTTTTCTTTTCCGGCGCCGCCGGGCTTATTTACCAGGTAGTCTGGACGCGCATGTTGACGCAGATTTTCGGTAACACCACCTACGCGATCGCCACGGTATTGTCGGCGTTCATGGCGGGGCTGGCGATCGGAAGTTATCTGTTCGGTAAGATCGCGGACCGGGGCAAGAACGATTTCTTGCTTTACGGTATCCTTGAAGCCGGCGTCGGCGTTTACGGCTTTGCCGTGCCCTGGCTATTCACCCTGGCGCAAAAAGTCTATGGGCCGATCTTTGGCCTCAACGAAAGTCATCCTTTCTTGTTTAACCTGGTTCTCTTCGCCTTATCGTTCGTCCTGCTGGTCTTTCCGACATTGCTCATGGGGGCGACCCTGCCGGTTTTGAGCCGCTTTTTCGTGCGCAGCTTCGCCCAATTTGGCCGGCGGGTCGGCGACCTCTACGCCACCAATACACTAGGCGCTGTGATCGGCTGCGCGGCGGCCGGCTTCGTTTTTATTCCGGTGATAGGCATGCGGGCGACGGTCTATGTCGCCGCCGCGACGAACATGGTCATCGCGCTGCTCATTTTATTAGTTGACCGCCTGCGCGACAAAGACCCCCAGCATCTCGCCGCCCAGGCCGCGGTCGCCGAAGCGGCGGTCCCAGCGGCGGAGGCGTCGTCTTCGTCTTTGCGGTGGATTGTCCTGTTATCCTTTGCGTTCTCCGGATTCGCCTCGCTGGTATACGAAAACGCCTGGACGCGGGCGTTGACTCTGGTGATCGGCAGCTCGATCTACTCGTTCACCACCATGCTGGTGACTTTTTTGATCGGCCTGGCCCTCGGCGGATTTATTTACGCCCGTTTCATGGGCGAGCGGGAGGCGCGCCTGAGCACCTTCGGCTTGATCGAGCTGTGGGTGGGCCTCGCCGCGTTGGCGACGATACCGCTGTTCGAACGGCTGCCGTTGATTTTTGTGCGCCTGCTGCACGGTTTCGGCGACACCTTCACGGTTTTTCTATACCTTCAGGTCTT
Organism: uncultured delta proteobacterium; assembly: GCA_963840855.1. GTDB lineage: Bacteria > Desulfobacterota > Binatia > UBA9968 > UBA9968 > DATACQ01. Next base: position 98,824 of record CAWJBB010000065.1, on the reverse strand, counting down.
TCTCTCTGCGCTGGTGATGTTCATTCCCACCGTGCTCCTGGGAATGACCTTTCCTCTGGTGGCGCGGCTTTTCACTCAAAGCTTATACCGCGTGGGTAGCGGTGTGGGCAGCTCTTATTCCGCCAACACCGTTGGCGCCGTGGTTGGCGCCTTTGCCGGCGGCTTTATTCTCATCCCCAACATTGGCGTACAAAACTCCATCATTTTTGCCGTGGTCGTGAATCTGGCCATCGGCTGCTGGCTGGTGTTGAGCGATACCCGGCTTTCGGCGTTGCCCCGTTACGCCCTGGGCGCGGCTGTGTTGGTGCTGGCCATCGCCGTGCCTATTCGCATGCCCCGTTGGGACCGCCATATCTTGACCAGCGGCGTGACGATATACAATGACCGCTACGAAAGTGTGCCCAGCGACTCGCTGCGCATCGAGGAAATGAAGCGCGACGAAGTGCTTTTTTACAAGGAGGGTTTGACCAGTACGGTGAGTGTGCACCGGATCACCGGCAGCGAATATATTTACTTCAAGTCCAATGGCAAGATCGACGGCTCCTACGGCGACGCTCTGAGCCAGCTCATGACCAGCTACATCCCCATGATGCTTCATCCCAAAGCCGAGCAGGCGCTCACCATCGGGCTCGGCAGCGGCATGTCGGCGAAGGCGCTGGCGACGTTTCAATCGCTCAAGGGGATCGAGGTCATAGAGATCGAGCCGGCAATGATCGAGGCGAGCAAATTTTTCAACCACGCCTGGGTGTCGATGGAAAAACTACCAGCCAATGTGAGCTTTCCGGCGGACAGCTCGAAAGACAGGATCTGGTACGACAGCGGGGAAAAACGCCTTTATTACAAAGGCGTGATGGAAGAACCGGAACGGGCGCGCTTGATGAAGCTTTCAGAAGACAAGGACTATCGCGGCGCCCTCGATAAACTGTTCCGCAACGCGCGCCACTCGCGCCATTCGAGCGTTCTGGAAGACCCGCGGGTGCGGGTGATCCCCACCGATGGGCGCAATTATATCCTGGCCACGCCGAAATATTACGACGTCATCACCGCCGAGCCGTCCAATCCGTGGATCGCCGGCATCGCCAATCTCTACACCCGGGAGTTTTATCGGGTCATCAATTCGAAAATCAAGGACGACGGCATCTTTGCCCAGTGGTTTCACAACTACTCGATGTCGCCGGACGATTTCCGTATGGTTTTTCGCACTTTCTCCGAGGCCTTCCCGCATGTCTCGCTCTGGGGCATGAAAGAAAGCGACTTTCTGCTCATCGGCAGCAAGCGGCCCCAGGTCTTCAATTACGCGGCGGTGAAGGCAATCTATGACAGTAACCCAATGTTGAGATCGGATCTTGACTATCTCGGGCTCTCGGATGTTTACGCGGTGCAGGGCTTTTACCGCATGGGCCGCGAGGCGATGCTGGAGTTCTCCAAGCGTGCCGATATCAACACCGATGACGGCGCAGAGCTGGAGTTCTCGGCGCCAAAGAATTTGCGGCGGCCGACGACGACATTGAACCAGCGTTTGATGGCGCCGCACCTCGTCGATACGCCGCCGTGGCTCAAGACCGGCACGCCGCCGGGAGTATCCGAGGCAATGCATCACTACTACCTTGCCGAATCCTACGTCGCGAGCGTCGCCAGTGACCGGGCCTTGAAAGAGTTGGAGCAGGCGATTCGCCTGGATCCGAAGAATGCCAAATTTTATCTTCTGCAAGCGAAGGTATTGCTCGATCAGGACAAAAGCTCTGAAGGCGCCAAGGCGATTTTCAAAGCGCTGGAGCTCGACCGCGATAGCACGACTCAGGTTCTGGCGATGAGCGATGAATTGTACTTACCTGACGCCAAGGAGGTTTACGGCAAGGTCATCGGCCTGGGGAGCAAGGAGGTGCTGCCATACCTTGGGTTGGGCAATATCGCGCTCCATGGTGGCGATATCAAGGAAGCGGGAAAATGGTTCACGCCGGCGCGGGAGATGCAGCCGGATCATCCCGCGGTGCTGCTGGCCTGGGGGCGTTTGACCGCGGCGCAGGCGAAGGAAGAAAAAAATCCCGAGCAGATGAAAAAAATATTCGAGCAGGCGAAGCAATCGCTTGAACGTTCCAAGGCCAAAGGCGAAGAATCCCATCACCTCTATTCCGAGCTGGCCGAAGTCTATTCGAAATTGGGGATATGGGACAAGGCCGCCGGTTCCTATGAGGAAGCGCTGCGCATGCGGCGGCGCAGAAATGATTGGCGGCTCGCGCTCGGCAAGGCCTATGCGCAGCTCGGCAGAATCCGGGATGCGGAGCTCAAATTCCGCGAGGTTCTGGCGCTGAGCCCGGATGAGGCCGATGCGGCGAAGGCACTGGAATCCATCGGCAAGCGTTTTTGATCTGGCGATGCGCGGTTCAAAGTTCAATGGCTTCGCCTGTTCAACGTTCAATGTTCAAAGTTCAAGGTTGGGATGGGTCGTTGAACCTTGAACCCGGAACCTTGAACCGCGCCCAAGTCGCCACATTGAACGTTGAACAGGCGAAGCCATTGAACCCATAGAAAGGGGAGGTCCGAGATGTTAACCGCGAAAATCGGCGTCATCGGCGCCGGGAAAATCGGCGCCGCAATCGCCCGCGGGGTTATTCGCGCAGGGCTGGCGCGCAAAGAGCAGGTGATGGCGAGTGACGTAAGCGCCGAGCTGCGTCAGGCCATCGCCAATGAGCTTGGCGTCGAAGTGACGCCCGACAACGGCGCGCTTTGTGACTTCGCCGATATCGCGATCCTCGCGGTCAAGCCGCAAATCGTTGACGGCGTGGCCAGAGAGATCGCCAAAAAACTTGGCTCGTCGAAACTCCTGGTCTCGGTGGCGGCGGGCGTTCCGCTATCCCGGCTCGAAGCGAATCTCGCGCCGGAGGCCCGGGTCGTGCGCGTCATGCCTAATATCCCTTGCGTCGTAGGTGCCGGAGCGGCCGGTTACGCCGGCGGGGCGCACGCCACGGCTCAAGACCTTGAGCATGTCGGTTCGATTCTCAACAGTTTCGGCGTCGCCATGCTGGTGGAGGAGAGATACTTGGATGCCGTGACCGGCCTGAGCGGCAGTGGGCCGGCTTATGTTTTTCTTTTTATGGAAGCCTTGGCCGACGGTGGCGTGCAGGCGGGGTTGGCGCGCGACGTAGCGCTCAAGCTGGCGATGCAAACGGTTTACGGCGCTGCGCGCATGGCGCTCGAAAGCTCGAAGCACCTCGGTGAGTTGAAAGACGAAGTAGCGTCGCCGGGCGGCACCACCATCGCGGGCATCTATGCCCTCGAACAAGGCGGCTTTCGGGGCACGGTGATGAAAGCCGTGGTCAACGCCACCGAGCGATCGCGGGAACTAGGGAAAGGGTAGAGTTCGCGATCGACGCAAAGAGCGAGACGCAACCCCTCCGTAGCGAAGTCAATGGGTCTATGCCTCTGAGAGGATATCGATCAGCGGTGCTTTGATGAGAAATTCAAGAGTCACAACGGTGTGAAACATCGAAAAGGACTTTGAAATTTCGGAGTTGAGTGCCTTCGCTACTCCAGGCTTGCGCCTCGCTCACGTGCCGTTAGCTTTAACTGCGGAATCCGGGTTTCAAACCCGCCCTTGTCTTGAGAGGTTGGCAATTCGCTAGAGAAAGTTTTCTTTCTTCGTTCGAAATGACAACGCGCAACCTGCAGGGTCCGCGCTATTATACGACTATTTTCTTCTCCAGTTTCCCTGCGCGTCTTGGATCCACCAGCCCGGTCTTGCCTGTTCGACCCAGCTTTTGGCGAAAATCGCCTTGATCTTGGGCACGGATTCCTTGGCAATGTTATTGGCCTTGGCGATTTCGAGATAGAGCGCTTCGCGATCACGATTTTCCGCATCTGCAAGCTGCTGGACTTCGGCGCGTTCCTTTAGACTCAGACCGTCTGTCGCGCGCACCGCGAGCGGTCCATCGCGCGTAATCCCGACATTGCCGCGATCCATGTACGGTTTGAGCAATTCGCTGCGATTTTTGATCGAATCCTTTAACGCGCGAATCGCCGGGTTTGAAACATTGATATCGGCTTCTTGCGCGTGCGCTTCGTTGACAAAGTGAAACAGCACGGTGGCCGCATCGGGCTTGAAAATCCTGCTTTGGGGTTGCCCTTTTTTATCCGGTTCTGTGGGGCCGCTGCCCCACGTCTCCTTGACGATCTGATCCGCGGCTCTTTCAACGGCCGCCGCGGGGAAGTAAATGTTTACCGTAACGCACGCACTCAGCAGAAATACGACAACAAAACAGCTCCTCTTTAACATGGTTTCTCCCATCTAGTTGGCTGACTTCTCCAGCGGTTTGGATTCTTGTATGCGCTCCAGTCGGAGCAGCAGCTCGGTGAAGGCGATTGCTTGCGTGTGGCTGACGACGTTGACCGATGGCGGAAGCAGGCTGCCGACGACGAGATATTCGCTGTCCCCACGACTCTCCACGCCCCGCAGCGAGAGATTGTCGTTCTTCAGGGTCGCCTTGAAGCCGAGTTTGCTATAGCGAAAGCTATCGAAAAAACCGGCGATCCCGCCATAGAGAGCTCCGGCATCGTTGCCTGAGCTCAGCACGGTGATCTTGTTCAACGAGTCGACGCTGATGCGTTGACTGACGCCGGGCTTTTCTGTGCTGCGAACGTCTGCGCGAAATTGCGACGGTTGTCCAGCTGTCATCACAAGTTCATTGAGTGTCCCCTCCAGAGTGCCCGAGATCCGTCCGAATGCAAAAGTCTCAGAAGCTTGCTCCAGATCGATATCGCGGAACAGCGCATCCAACTTGACCGACGGAACAGAAGAAAATGGGCTCTCCACCTCCAGCTTGCTGATCTGCACGCGTCCACCAAATACGTCCACTTGAATCTGACCTTGGCTGCGCAAAGAACCGCCGGCCCATTCGATCTTGGGTATAGAGCCGGACAGCGTGCCGCCGAACCGATACCAGCCCAACGCTTCCGTGAGTCTCTGCAATTGCAGATTCTTCGTCTCCAGCGAAAGCGAGACCGCCTGGGGATCTTCTATAAGATCCCTGAATGCCAGGTCGGAAATTTCCAAGATGCCGCCATAGATCGGCAAACGAATCGGCTGGCGAAACCGCAGAGCATTGTTCCACAAAGATACCGCCGTCTTTGTGGCCGGCATCGCCTCGGCCCCAAAACGGGCCGACTCGATGGTCAGAGTGCCCGTGGGTATATTCGACGGCGTTGGAGACAAGCCCGCTGCCGGGTACTGAATGCGGAACGGCAGTTCGAGCTGTAACGGTCCGACCTGCCAATTTTTAGACTTGTTTTGAACCTCACCGCCGCGCAATTGAATAGCGCCTTCGACGGATAGATTATCAAGGGTGCCCTGCGTTTTCACCGCGAAACCCAGCCGACCTCCAACCGCTAGCTGATCCAGTACCGGAAAGCTCCTGTTCAGTGTGTGCCGAATGAAGAACTCGAAAAATCCCGCAGGCTGAATGTCGGCGCTTTTAATTTCGAGGCGCAGGACCGGGATCTGCGAGGCTTGTTCAATGTCACCCCGAGCGACGACCCTGCCGACAGTTGCCAAGGCAAGATTCAACTGACGCATTCTGAGAACGTCCGCGCCGGGAACGTAGTCGCCATCGATTTGCAACGAGGGGCGCTGCGATTTCAAATCGCCATAGAATTTTCCCCAGAGCATTTCTCCCTGTTCGATATCCAGTTTGCCGGTTATGGAAGTTTCTTTTGTGTCCTGGTGGCTTGATATTTCGAAGCGACCGGCGAGGGTCAGGTTTTCGCCCACACGGGTGCCATCTAGCGACGCGAATCGACCTTGATTGATCCGGATCTGGCCGGCGGCCTTCATGGATTCGCGGACATTGGCTTCCCATGTTCCATTGATGCGCAGCTCTTCAGCCGCAATAGGCGTCTGACTTTTTTGCCGGACCCGCAGTTTTTGCCCTGAAATCTGCACATCGGCGGCACGAAATGAAGAGTTAACCCATTGCACCGGCGCTTTGAAACTGAGCGTCGCCAGAGAGAACTGCTCGCTTCGAAGTTGCATGCCCGAACCTTGGACAGTGCCCAGGATCGCCACGGAGCGCCAAGCGCCGCGAAGCTCCAGGTCAGCGTCGAGAAGCCCATCGGAAGCGAGCACGTTTGCCGGGCTGGGAAGCAAAGACTTTAACGCCTCGAGCGGAACCTTGCGGAGACTTACTTTGGTCTTGGAGAAAGTGACCTCCGGGATGAATTCAACTTGCCCCGTTCCGCTGACATCGCCAAGGGGGGACTGCAAGCTAAAGGATCGCAGTTCCAACTTCTTATCAGCCGTCACGAAATTCCCTTCGAGAACGAGCGTGGTTATTCCTTTGGGCAGGGCGATGGGTAAAAAACGCATTTGTGGAGGCAGTTCCGTTGCGACGATTTTGGCATCGACATCGGCCTCCTTGCGATCTGCGCCAAGGTCGGCGCGCAGGTCGAAATGGCCGCTGAATTTTTCGCCTTCCATCATCATCCCGTTTGACTTGCCGGTGGCGCCGATGCGCAGAGATTCGTCGTCTTTTTTGCTGAACTTGATCTCGGCCTCGAGCGCGTCGGGCGCGCGCTGCTTGGGCTGTACGTAATTCCTTAAGGCTTTGCTCGGCGGCTGCTCGACGCGGACCGTAGCTAGTTTCTCCATTCCATCGCCTGTGATCACGACCTCGGCAACGCCCTGGAGCCACGGGACATCCGCGCGCAAATTTAAGCCGCTTGCCTGGCCGAGATTTACATTCTCCGCATTCATGGCCAAAGATCGGAAATCGACGGAATTACCGCTGTCTAGTCTAAAGACGAGCACGCCGTCTTCGATATTCAGATGCCGAATGCTGATGTCCAAGGGCGGTTCTTTGGTCGCCTGCGTCAGTTCATCGAGATCCAGGATTAGAGTCGGCTTTTCGAGGCGCAGACGATGGATGCTTTTCGAAAACAGGGTCATAGGGCTAAGCGTCACGCTAATTCGGTGGGCCTGCAGAACCGGTCTAGAGGCTTTTGAAGCCGTCACCGCGGTTAAGGTCAGCCGTAGCAGCGGATCTAGCCATAACTGCCCGGCGGCGACCTCATAACCGGTCCGTTCCGCCAGCTCGATCTTAAGCCATTCCTGGAAGCGCGCAGAATTAACGGTTGCCAGAAGCGCAATGTAAGTGAAAAGCAAGATGGCGAGAATGCAAACCGTCGCTCTGAACGCCGCAGGCTTCAAAGCCGTCATAGTTCAACGATACCTGCTGAAGCTTGGACGAGCAATCAGCGGCATAGTTGCGCGCCACGAGTTTGGGTTATCGGCATCCGTAGCGTGGCAATTGGTTTAGACTTTTCGTTCTCGGCGGCCATATAAATCACCCCTGGGTTCGGCGAACCGGCAGTCGCAAGCACGTGAAATCAGACGGAAATTCACGATCAAGGAGACGGCCATTTATGCTCAAAGATGGAGGACTACCCCAGGTGGCCGCGGCAAAAGCGGCCGGCGCGGCCACCCTCATTGCGTTTGCGATTTTTTGTTGATCAAGCAAATCAACCGAATGCAGAAGCCCACGGCGAGGCCGGCGCCGCGACCAAAGACTGCCCGCACTGTTTTTCAAATATTGCGCTCAAAGCAACGCCCTGCCCCCTCTAGGGCTGGGTGAGTTCGCCAATCGGCATCGGCCAGCAGTTGGGATTCGTGCGGTAACACCTGATGCGGTGCGCGGCGCGGCCAGTCTGCTCGGCATAACCGGCGTGGAGCCTCTGGCGTACACCCTAGACGATAGTTGCACGAAGATATGACTTTTGACCGCTTTTGGGCACTTTTGGACGCAATTTGGCTATCTAAAGAAATTATGAAAATAACAATTTTTCACTTGACAACAATTCTTACTTAAATTACTTTAGGCAAAATTTCGAGCCAGGACAAAGGGGGGGCCGAGATGCTAAAAAACAAATTGCTTGTTCTTAGTGCGGCGGGGTTATTCTTATCGAGCTGCACGGGCGTAATGAGGAAAAACGAGGCGGCACTGGTCGGCGCCGCAACTTGCGCAACGATAGGGGGACTGGGTGGCGCCGCCACGCGTTACAATCAGGATCAGGGCGGGAAGACGATTGCGGCCTCAGCCGCGATCGGCGCAGTTACCGGCGCTTTGGTCTGCGGCGGGCTTGCGTGGCTATTGACGGAAGACCCAAAACCGCCACCGCCACCACCACCACCTCCTCCACCTCCACCGCCGCCACCACCACCGCCGGCACCGCCACCGCCACCGCCACCACCGCCTCCTCCACCACCGGCGCCGAAACCGGCTCCGAAGGTCGAGCGGACGATAATCCTCGATGACGTGCTCTTTGATTTCGACAGGAGCAACGTGAAGCCGGAAGCCGCGGCAATTTTAGATCGCTTGGTTGCCTTCCTGAATGAGAACAAAGACAAGAAGGCGGCACTTTCCGGGCACACCGATAATGTCGGCTCGGATGCTTACAACCAGAAGCTGTCGGAGCGGCGCGTGAATTCGGTCAGAGACTATGTGGTTAAGAAGGGCGTAGCTAGTGGCAGCATCTCCGGTCAGGGATTCGGCGAATCTAAGCCCATTGCCGACAACAAGACTAAAGAAGGCCGGGCGAAGAACCGCCGGGTTGAAATCAAGGTCGACTAAGCTATAAGCGCCACCATGAAAATGCGGACGTCAATTGGAATGAAAACCATTCTATTGGCGTCCGCATTACTTTTTTCCACCCTATCCTTCGCGCAAAATCTTAGCTTCAAAGAAATTGACGCGCGGCTGCTGGAGTACCGCAATTGGCTCGACCGGGCCGGGTCAAACGGTACCCGCCTATGGGTGCGGCTCGATAGCACAAAGCGGCCGCACCGGCTCTACATCGGTGAAGGATTTCGGAGCGCGGATTATCAAGAAAAAGAAAACTTCATAGAAGTTTTCTCGCGTTTTCTCGCCGGCCATCCAGACAAGAACATGCTCATCGATATTTTTGACTCCTCCTCTGGCAAGCTTATCGGTGAGTATGGCTTCGGCGGCTTTAAGCTTTTCTAAAGTTTCCTCTTCATCGGCATTTACTTTCCGTCACTGCTTCCGATCTGGAGTCGGTAGTTTTCTAGACCGCAGGTTCAAAGTCCAACGTGGCGCCTTCGGCGCGGTTCAAGTTTCAGGTTCAAGGTTTAACGACCCGTCTCCACCTTGAACTTTGAACATTGAACGTTGAACTTAAGGGTCACTCGGGGTTAGGCTAACGACATGCGTCCGCTCGCACAGATGAGGCAGGATGCCAGAGCGATCTTCGACGCTGGACTCGCGGCCGCCGATCCTTATCGCGCAATCGAGCGCCACACGAGCATCGATAATGGCGTCCTATTCCTCTCGCCGTCCTCCTACCTCTCCGCCGCAACAGGGGAGAGGACAAAGATAGGGGCGCAGATGGTCTACGATCTCAACAATTATCAGCGCGTGCTGATCGTCGGCGCCGGCAAAGCATCGGCGCGTATGGCTCAGGCGTTGGAAGACCTATTGGGAAATAGAGTTGCGGCGGGAGTCGTAAACGTCAAGTACGGCCACGCCGTGCCCTTGCGCGCGGTGAAAGTAAACGAGGCGGGCCATCCCTTGCCAGACGACGCGGGCCACCGCGGGGCACGCGAGATTATTGAGTTGGCGCAGCAGGCGGGGGAGCGCGACGTTATTTTTTGTGTGATTTCCGGCGGCGGCTCGGCGTTACTTCCCTGTCCAGCCGACGGGATCATGCTGGGCGATAAACAACAAACCACGCAAGTCCTGCTCGATTGCGGCGCCACGATTCAGGAGATCAACGCGATCAGGAAACATATTTCAAAAGTAAAGGGCGGTCGGCTGGCCAGGTTGGCTTTCCCGGCAACGGTGATTGCGCTGATTCTTTCCGACGTGATCGGCGACTCTCTCGACAGCATCGCGTCCGGTCCTACCGCCCCGGATTCGACGACTTTTGCGGATTGCTTGGGCCTCATTCGCCGATACGGAATTGAAGAAAGAATTCCGCCGGCGGTTTTGCAATTCTTGCGGCGGGGCACTAACGGTCTTGTCGAGGACACTCCGAAACCCGGTGACCTTGTCTTTCAAAATGTCCAGAATGTAATTGTCGGCAGCAACCGTCTGGCCTTGGCAGCCGCGCAACGAAGGGCTGAAGAGTTGGGTTACAAATGTTTGCAGCTGTCAAGTTGTATCGAAGGGGAAACCAGGATCGTGGCGGCGCTTCACGGCGCCATCGCCAAGGAGATCGTCGCAACGGGCAATCCCATTCCTCGACCTGCCTGTGTGATTTCCGGCGGCGAAACCACCGTGACCGTTCGCGGCTCTGGGTTGGGCGGCCGCAATCAAGAATTCGCGCTTGCGGCGGCCGGCGCGATTGCCGGCCTCGATAGCGTCGTGATTCTCAGCGGCGGCACGGACGGAAGCGACGGCCCGACGGATGCCGCCGGCGCGTTGGCGGATGGCACGACGCTGGCGCGGGCGAAAGAGCTGGGACTCGACGCCAATGTGTTTCTCGACAATAACGACTCGTACCATTTCTTTCAGCGCCTCGGGAACTTGTTAATCACCGGCCCGACTTTCACCAACGTGATGGATCTGCGGATTATTCTGGTCGCGTAACATCGCGTCATCAATGGTCAGCAGTAGACACGTTTACCCGACAAAGAGCCCACCTTCGCCTGCAGCTAAAGCGGAATCCGGCCAATGGCATGGATTTGGCTGAAAAAGCTTCGTATTCATGAAAATTCGGTCTGGAGTAGATCATTAACCAAGCCCCGATCGTGCGTTAAATCGCGTCTGTGAGCGAAATATTTTTCCTCGTGTTTTTTGAATAGGCCGTTTTCAGCAGAATGAAGCTCCTCGGAGCAAAGCTCCGAGGTATCTTTGCGAAATTCTTCGAAGCCCTTCAACCCTCCTTCGCCAAGGCTACGGAGGGTTCTCCTCACCTTCATCCTCGCAGCAAGCTGCGAGGTATTCGGCGAAGGAGAATCAAAAGAGTTCCTTACCGCAATTCCGTCTTATTAGGAAAAAACAGGTCATGAGTCCCGAGATGCCAGCAAGAACCGAAGGTCCCATCCTGCCGGGACGTAATTTCCATCAGGGCGCTTGATTTTCACTGGCGTTGAATGCTAATGAATGACCGCATGAATCCACTAGACCTGACAATTAACCAACTCAAACGGGCTGCCGCGATTAAGCAACAAGTCGAGGCTCTGAACAAAGAGCTCGGCAGGATTCTCGGTGCGTCAGCCAAATCTGGCGCTGTGTCAAAGAAAAAGCGGGGCATGAGCGCTGCGGTGAAAAAGAAGATTGCCACTGCTCAAAGAGCAAGATGGTCGAGCCTTCGCCGAGCTAATCCAGCGACGCTTTCAGTTAAACCTGCTGCGACCGCAAAGAAGAAGGCGATGAGTAGGGCAACCAAAGCGAAGTTATCGGCCAAGTTGAAGGCTTACTGGAGGGCAAAGAGAGCCAGCGAGAAGTAAACTGGGGCTCCTCAAACCAGGGCTCGGGGATTACGCTACGATCTTTCGGCCCGAGGCGGTTCTGGCATCGGGCCGGTCTAATGCTGGAGAACGTTATCACCATCTCGCGATCATTCTCATCCCTGTTGTTTAAAAATTAACGATATTGTCCTTGTTTTCCCTTTCCATTTTCCCTAAAAGTTAGATCGTAACCGTCGCTTCTGTTGGTGGTGACCACCACCCGGGGCGTCAAGCGCAACGTCGGAAGCTGCGCCCAACTGTGCCCTGAGTTTCGTTGTTTAGGCCGCCGAGATCGTAGCAGCAAGTCGAACCAGCGACTGGAAATCTTCCGCCAGCGCTGGGGGGAAGGATTGGAGCATGGGAGAGCAATCCCCGATAGTTTTTATCGTTGATGATGACCCCTCGATGCGCGAGGCCCTGGTAAGTCTCTTGGCCTCGGACGGGCTCAGCGCGCGAACATTCGCCTCGGCGCAAGACTTCCTGATATATCATCGCCCCGACGTGCCCAGCTGCCTGGTGCTCGACGTGCACCTGCCCGGGCTGAGCGGTCTTGACCTGCAGCAGCAGTTGGCCAAGGCCAAGGTCGCGATTCCGATCTTTTTCATCACCGCTCACGGCGACATCCCGATGTCGGTGCGGGCCATCAAGGCAGGGGCTCTGGAGTTCTTCACAAAACCCTTCGACAATCAGGTATTTCTTGACGCGATCCATCAGGGGATTGCGCGCAGAGCGCGGCAACAGCGGCTGGGCATTCCACAGCACAAATTTGCCGAAATTATCGGCACCAGCGCGGCTCTAAGGGCACCTTAGACCAGGTCCGGGCGGATCGACTCGCTCGATATATCGATGCGGCCTTTGACCCAATTCCGATACAACTCATTATCAAAAAACAGTCGCAGTTTATCTAAACGATTGAGTGAGAAGTGGATTTTGGAAAGGATCCACGGATATTTCAGTTTGGCATAAGGGTTGCTGCGAATCGAATTATTGAAGAGCGAAGAAGGAATGGTGCGAAAGAGTTACTACTTGATATTGGGAGTTTCGCGCAACGAGACTACCCAGGGGATCCGCGAGGCCTTCCTGGACTTGGCGAAACGCTACCGCCCTGATCGCTTGGGCCCTGAACGTTTGCATTTTTTCCAGAGAATTCTGGAAGCGTATCATGTTCTTGCAGACCCCGCGCGGCGCAGCCAGTACGACCGCGGGCTCGAACAGGCGGGCGCCGGAGCGGAAATTTCGCCCGCAGCTATTTCCCTGGGGGTCGAAGTGGATAGGAGCTTGCCACAGGCAGCCGCCGTTTTGCGCGCCCTTTCGATAAAAGATGCGGTGTTCGAAGCAGCGTTGGCTCGAGTGAGCGGCAGTCTTACTGCCGCCGAACTGCCCGCGAAGGAAATCCCGGAGCCGCTCACCGCGCGCATTATTCTATCAAGCGATGAGGCCGCGCGCGGCGGGATTGTGTTCCTTGGCCTGCCAACCTGTTTTCCTTGCGAGCGCTGCGGCGGATCGGGACGAGAAAGCATGTTTCCCTGCAGTGGCTGTGACGGGGAAGGACTCATTGAAGAACAGGAGACCGTGCGCATCTGTATTCCGCCCATGGTTGGTGACGGCACGCTCATGGAGGTTCCTCTGCGCGGCCTCGGCGTGCACGATTTCTATCTGCGCGTGCATATCCGCGTGGCTTATGGAGCGGGTTACGGGCAAGATTTCCGATGACGACGATGGAAAAAAATCCGCCGTCAATCTTTTGCTCTATGGCGCGCGGCCAGGACGCGCTCTAAACGGAGAATAAAACGTGCGGGTCAAATAGATGCAGCATGATTTAATTTAAAGGAGGAGTTGTTATGGCAAAGGCAATTGGCATAGACCTCGGTACCACGAATTCCGTGGTAGCAGTCATGGAGGGCGGAAAGCCCACCGTGATCATCAACAGCGAGGGTAGCCGCCTCACTCCCTCGGTTGTCGCCTTCACCAAGACGGGCGAACGGCTGGTCGGGCAGATCGCCAAGCGCCAGGCCGTACTCAACCCGGAAAATACCATCTACTCCGCCAAGCGTTTCATCGGACGGCGTTACTCCGAGGTCCAGTCGGAACTTAAGAACGTTCCCTACAAAGTGGTCGCCGGCCCCAATGACGCCGTGCGCTTCGATATCACGGGCAAACAATACGCCCCCGAAGAGATTTCCGCGCTGGTGCTGCGCAAGCTCGCCGACGATGCGGCAAAATATCTCGGCGAGAAAGTCGGCGACGCGGTGATCACCGTGCCGGCTTATTTTAATGACGCGCAGCGCCAGGCGACCAAAGATGCCGGCAAAATCGCCGGACTCAATGTGCTGCGCATTATCAACGAGCCGACGGCGGCGTCGCTGGCCTACGGACTCGACAAAAAGAAAAATGAAACCATCCTGGTGTTCGATCTCGGCGGCGGCACCTTTGACGTCTCGATACTCGACGTCGGCGACGGGCTGTTCGAAGTTCACTCAACCTCCGGCGATACGCACCTGGGCGGCGACGATTTTGACAAGCGGCTGGTGGATTGGATGGCGGAAGAGTTTCGCCGCGATCAGGGGATCGATCTGCGCAAAGACCGCCAGGCACTGCAGCGATTAACCGAAGCGGCGGAGAAGGCGAAGATAGAGCTTTCGAGCGCCATTGAGACGACCATCAGTTTGCCATTCGTTACCGCTGACGCGACGGGGCCGAAACACCTGGAGATGAAGCTTACGCGCGCCAAGTTCGATCAACTCACGGCGGATCTGGTAGAGCGCTGCGTCGGACCGGTGAAGCGGGCACTTGAGGATGCCAAGATCACCGAGAAGGACATCGATGAAGTCATCCTGGTGGGCGGCTCGACGCGTATTCCGGCGGTTCAGACCCTCGTCCGTCGTCTGACCGGCGGCAAAGAGGCTAACCAATCGGTCAATCCGGACGAAGTCGTCGCCGTTGGCGCAGCGATCCAGGCGGGTGTGCTGGCCGGCGAAGTTAAAAACGTACTGCTGCTCGACGTGACGCCGCTCTCTCTCGGCGTCGAGACCCTCGGCGGAGTCATGACCAAGCTCATCGAGCGCAACACCACTATACCCGCGCGCAAGTCGGAAACCTTCTCCACCGCCGAGGATAACCAAGCCGCGGTCGACATCCACGTGCTCCAAGGCGAGCGTGAGCTGGCGCGCGACAACCGTACTCTCGGCAATTTCCGCCTTGAAGGTATCCAACCGGCGCCGCGGGGAGCGGCGCAAATCGAAGTGACATTCGACATCGATGCCAACGGCATCTTGACGGTGACCGCAAAAGACAAACAAAGCGGCAAGGAGCAGAAAATCACCATCAGCGGCTCGACTCAACTGGCTAAGGAAGAGATCGACCGCATGGTCGCCGACGCGCAGTCCCACGCCGACGAAGACCGCAGGCGGCGCGAAGAGGTTGAAGCGCGCAACAGCGCCGACTCGATAGCGTACCAAGTCGAACGGCAGATACGCGATCTCGGCGACCGCGTGGCGCTCAACGACAAAGCGCGCGCCGAGCAGCTGATCGCCGAGATACGCGAACTGGTGAAGAACAACTCGTCGGACATCGCGCGGCTGCGCCAGCTCACCGGCGACCTGCAGCAGGTGGCTTACGGTTTGGCGTCGGCGGCGGGTGGCGGCCAGAGGACTTCGGGCGGCGCGCAAGGCGGCGGCCGGCCTGGCGGCGATGACGACGTGATCGACGCGGAGTTCAAAGAAACTTAGAAGAACGGAGTCATGGAGTATTGGAGTACTGGAGGATTGGGTTTTAATTCCACTACTCCATTGCTCCAGCGCTCCGAAACTCTTTAAGGAAATAATGGAAGCCACCGAGCAAAACAAAAATCGTCCAACGACGGACGCTGCCGCCGAAACCGAGAGGCTCAAAGAAGAGTTGCGCCGCGAGCATGATATGTATCTGCGCGCGCTGGCCGACTTTGACAATTATCGCCGGCGGGTGGAGCGGGAGCGTTCCAGCGCGGCCCATAGCGGCAAGCGCGACGTCATACTGTCGCTGCTTGAAGTGATGGACGGCTTCGACCGCGCGCTCACTCACATAGGCGAAAGACCCTCATCGGTGTCGGAGGGTTTGCGGTTGCTGCACCGCCAACTCCTCGGTCTGCTCGAAGCCCACGGCGTCAGTCCGCTCAAAAGTTTGGGCGAGACTTTTGACCCCGAACTCCACGACGCCATCGGCTCGGTGCGAAGCGCGGAGGTCGAACCGGGCACAGTCACAGAGGAGTTGCAGCGCGGTTATCGCTGGGGCGACGAAGTGCTCAGGCCCGCGCGCGTCCGAGTCGCGCAGTGAGCAGCTTTCGGTTGCGCGCCGTTCACGTCGTGGTGACTCCCCACTGAATCTCGCCTTCGTAAGGGGAGACAGGGTTGGCGATAGTACGTCAAGACCGGCTTTGAAAGCTATGGTTCAATGTTCAAAGTTGTAATTCGATTCGGACGTTGAACCTTGAACTCCAACTCAGCAAAGGAGAGTTGCCATGGACATCAACCGCTTTACGCAAAAAGCTCAAGAAGCCATCAGCGCGGCACAAACCAAAGCTGCCCGTTACAGCCATCAGCAGGTTGACGTAGAGCATTTGCTGGCGGTGCTGCTCGAACAGGAGAACGGTCTGGCGGCGTCGATTTTGGGCAAGGCCGGCGTCAACGCTGATGGCTTCAAGCGGCGCGTCGAGCAAGAGCTCGAGCGCATGCCCAGGGTGTCACAAGCCGGGGGCGCGCCCGAGCAAATTTACATCACCGGCCGTTTGAATCGCCTGCTGGCGCAGGCCGAAGACGAGGCGAAAAACCTCAAGGATGAATTCATCTCCATAGAACATCTGCTGCTCGCCATGACGGAAGATGGCGGCGCCGCCGGACGGGTTCTCAAGGAATTCGGCGTGAGCCGCGAAAAATTGGCCGGGGCGTTGAAAGATATACGGGGCAACCAGCGGGTGACATCGCAGAATCCTGAGGCGACATATCAGGCTCTGGAAAAATACGGCCGCGACTTCACCAAGCTCGCCGCTCAAGGCAAGCTCGACCCGGTGATTGGCCGCGACGAAGAAATTCGCCGCGTGGTCCAAGTGCTCTCCCGGCGCAGCAAAAATAATCCCGTGCTGATCGGCGACCCCGGTGTCGGCAAGACCGCCATCGTCGAAGGCTTGGCCCAGCGCATTTTGCGCGGTGATGTACCCGAAAGCCTCAAGAACAAACGGCTTATTTCGTTGGATATGGGCGCGCTGATCGCCGGGGCGAAGTACCGCGGCGAATTTGAAGAGCGGCTCAAGGCGGTGCTCAAAGAGGTCCAGGAATCCCAGGGGGAAGTCATCCTGTTCATCGACGAACTGCACACCGTGGTGGGGGCGGGGGCCGCGGAGGGCTCCATGGACGCTTCCAACCTGCTCAAGCCGCTGCTGGCGCGCGGCGAGCTGCACTGCATTGGCGCCACCACCCTGGATGAGTACCGAAAGCACGTCGAAAAAGACCGGGCGCTGGAGCGGCGCTTCCAGCCGGTGTTTGTCGATCAGCCCAGCGTCGAGGATACCATCTCGATCCTGCGCGGCCTGCGCGAGCGCTACGAAGTTCACCACGGCGTGCGCATTAAAGACGCCGCGCTGGTCACCGCCGCGGTGCTCTCGCATCGCTATATCACCGACCGGTTCTTGCCCGACAAGGCCATTGATCTGGTCGATGAGGCGGCCGCCAAGCTGCGCACCGAGATCGAGTCGATGCCGACGGAGCTCGACAACGTTTCACGCCGGGTCATGCAACTGGAAATCGAACGCGAGGCGCTGCGCAAGGAAAGCGACGCGGCGTCGCGCGAACGGCTGGTCAAATTGGAAAAGGAGCTGGCGGACTTGAAAGCCCAGCAACAAGAACTGAAAGCGCGCTGGGAGGTGGAAAAGCAAGCCCTAACCCGTCTGCGCAGCCTCAAGGAAGAAATAGAGAAAGCCAAATTGGCCATCGAGCAGGCGGAGCGGCAGTACGATCTCAATCGCGCCGCCGAGCTCAAATACGGCAAGCTGGCTCAGCTCGAACGCGACTTGGCCGCCGAAGAGAAACGGCTGCACGAACAGGGCAGCATGCAGCTGATCAAGGAAGAGGTCGACGAGGACGACATTGCGGCGGTGGTGGCGCGCTGGACGGGCATTCCGGTTTCGAAACTACTCGAAGGCGAGAAAGAAAAACTGCTCCAGCTGGGCGAACATCTGCACAAGCGCGTCGTTGGCCAGGACGAAGCGGTTGAAGCCGTCGCCGACGCGGTGGTGCGCGCTCGCTCGGGACTGAAAGATCCCAATCGTCCCATCGGTTCATTTATTTTTCTCGGCCCCACGGGAGTAGGTAAGACGGAGTTGGCACGCGCCCTGGCGGAGTTTCTATTCGACGACGAGAAAAATATGGTGCGCCTCGACATGTCCGAGTTCCAGGAAAGACATACCGTGGCCCGCTTGATAGGCGCGCCGCCGGGCTACGTCGGTTACGACGAAGGCGGCCAGTTAACCGAGGCGGTGCGGCGGCGGCCCTACACCGTGGTGCTATTCGACGAGATCGAGAAGGCGCATACCGACGTGTTCAATGTGTTATTGCAAATTCTCGATGACGGCCGGCTCACCGACGGCCACGGGCGCACGGTGGATTTCAAGAACACGGTGGTGATCATGACCTCCAACGTCGGCAGCCAGCTGATTCTCGCCTATCGGGGCGGCGGCGATACCGATTCCTACGAAATGATGAAGAAGGAAGTGCTGGACGCGCTGCGGCAGCAATTCCGGCCGGAGTTTCTCAACCGGGTCGATGAGATCGTGGTCTTCCACAGCCTGGCGCGGGAGCATCTGAAGCAGATCGTCGAGATCCAGCTCGAGCGGCTGCGGGCCCGGCTGGCCGAGCGCCACATTACCCTCGATCTCACCGAGCGGGCGCGCGAGCATTTGGCTGTCAGCGGTTACGATCCCAGCTACGGCGCCCGGCCGTTGAAACGGGCGATCCAGAAGGAGATCGAGACGCCTTTGGGCCGGCTCTTACTCAAAGGCGAAGTCAAGGACGGCCAGACGGTGATCGTCGACCACGACCGTGCCAGCGGCGAGCTGAAATTCAGCGTCGAGAGCCGCGCGGAGGCCGACCGCGGCGCCGCGGCGGCGTAGACGGAGTATTGGGTTCGAAATGCATCACTCCAGTAGGATTGCGCACAGGTTACGAAGCTTCGTGATCAGACTAGCCCAAGAAAGAGAGGTGATTGTCTCAGCACGGAGATGCCGGAGGAAGTCTTTCAACTGACCAGGCTTGTACCGGCAACCGCGTGACGGACAGTCCTCAGTCTTTTATCTGCCCGGACCGCGCTACAAAAAGGGGGAAGGCCCGGGGAAAGAAGCCACAACGTATTTTCGCACTTTACATGAAGACCGGTAACTTTCACCAAGACGATAATGGAGGCCCTGTGTCTCTCTCTAGCGCGTTGAAAAGCATCTGGGGTCGAGTCCAGCGCGTCCTGACCCACGATCCGCGGAAAGAGATTCTCGCGCTGCTTTCCCAAGAGTATGTCGATAAAATGAAAGACGCATTCCAGTACAGGCGCCATGCGGAGCAAATGCGCTATAAGCATTTTCGTGAGAAGCTCTTGCGAATCGCCGAAGACGAAGAAAAGCACGCCCAGTGGCTTAAGGAAAGGATTCTCGCCCTGGGAGGTGAGATCCCGGAAATTTCGTCCGCAATAGAAGACGGCTCGAACACTTGGGAGGATTTGCGCCTCGATCTTACGGCAAAGAAGCGCCACTTATGGGACCTGACCGACCGGCTGCCGATGGTCGAGCCATTCGATGCCGAGACCGCGACAACCTTGCGTCGCATCCTCGCCGAAGAAGCCAATCATCGGGCGCAGCTCACGGACATGCTGATGCGGAGCGATCCCCTGTCCGATACCCTGCCTAGAGATTTTGCCTGACAGATTGGCTACCACCAGTATCAACTTACCCTCCGCCAAGTGGAAGGACCAACGACCACCTGATGTTTGGTCGGCAAATAGCGGGCAGGGCCAGTCTTGCCAGTACCCTATGGCGGTGCATCGAATATTTGCCTTTCGGAATCACTGTCGATCCCCGCGCAGTTGACGTTTGCCGCGCGTATCCCGTAGTGTACGGGCGGACTTATGCCGCGAAACGACCAGATCACCCGGCAGTGGCATCTATTGCGCCGTCTCGAAGGCGCGAACGGCCTGACTCTGCAGGCACTTGTCGAATCCGTACCTGAAGATTTCCCGAAAAACGCCCGCACAGTGCGGCGCGATTTAGAGGCCCTGGAAGCGGTCGGGTTTCCCGTCATCACCGAACGTCACAACGGCCAGACCCGCTGGCGATTGATGGAAGGTTTTCGCGCTATTCCCGCGCTGGGCTTTTCCGCCACCGAGCTGATGGCATTGCTCCTTAGCCGCAATCTTCTAAAACCGCTCGAAGGCACAGAGATTTCCGAGTCTCTCAACTCCGCCCTGTCTAAAGCATCCGCGGCCCTGCCACCCCAGGGCCACGAGTACGTGCGGTCCATGGAACAGATGTTTACAGTCGGCCTCGGCCCGCACAAGAGCTACCGCGAGCACCGGCAAACCGTCGATCTCATTTCCCAAGCCATCGACAAACGGCGCACGGCGCAAATGCGCTACTACTCAGCCTCGCGCGACAACACCGGACGGCGCGAAGTCGATCCGTATCATCTCTGGTTCGCCGCCGGCGGGCTCTATTTGATCGCCTACTGTCACTTGCGCAAAGACGTGCGGCTGTTCGCCGTCGAACGAATCCGCACGATCGCGCACACCGACCATCCCTACCAATTGCCGCTCGGGTTCAACGTTCAGGAATACGTCCAGGACGCGCTGAACGTCATGCGCGGCCGCCGCATCGAAGTCGAGCTGCTGTTTTCCAAAAAGCCTCCGCCTGGGTCAAAGACAAAAGCTGGCACCCGAGCCAGGAAACCAAACTCTTGAAGGACGGCCGGCTCAAAATGATCTTGAAAGTCGCGGACAACGACGAGCTGGTCGGATGGATATTGAGCTTTGGGGGTGAGGTGACGGTCGTGGGACCTGAGGCGGTGAGACAAAAAGTGAGAGAAGAGGCCAGGAAAGTGCTCGGTTCCAGTCCGTAATTGCGGTTTGAATTGGCTCGTTCATCGTATCAAACCGGCAAAAGCCCTTGAACAATTGGAACGGGGACGGTGGATCTGGGGGTGAGAGCAAGTGGAACCATTGGAACGGTAGTTTCCTTATGGAGTAAGGTGACGAAGCAAACCTGTTGATGGATCAAAACAGTGGCAAGAAACGGAAGGGGTTGGTCGATGCACGTATAGCATCGGGCCGAAGTAGGCCGCAGAAAACCGACTTGCCCTCGCGCCGCCAGATTGCATAATATCCCCAGCAAATATGCCCGATAAAGATCAAATCATTCCTTCCGAGCGGATCGAGAAGTCCATCTTTCTCATCCGCAGTCAGAAAGTAATGCTGGATGCCAACCTGGCAGAGCTTTACGAAGTGCCGACCAAAGTTTTCAACCAAGCCGTTAAACGCAATAAAGACCGGTTCCCCGCCGACTTCATGTTTCAGCTAACAAACGAGGAGTTCGTTGCTCTAAGGTCACAAATTGTGACCTTAGAAACGGGCCGGGGACGACATCGGAAATACCTTCCTTACGCATTTACCGAACAAGGGGTTGCCATGCTTTCCAGCGTTCTACGGAGTAAACGAGCCGTTGCTGTTAACATTGAAAATCATGAGAGCCTTTGTGCGGTTAAGGGAAATATTGGCTACTCACAAAGATCTGGCAATCAAGCTCGAAACGCTGGAACGGAAATACGATGCTCAGTTCAAGGTGGTCTTCGACGCGATACGCCAGATGATGACCCCACCGCAGCCCAACAAGCGGAAGATCGGCTTTTTGGCTAAGGAAAGAGCGGCGCGTTACGGAAAACGCTGACCGGCGGTCCAACCTGAGTGGTACTGACGAACGAATCGAAAGGAATGGAACGCCTGGAACCCTGGAACGACTGGAACCGGGAGGTGCTCTCGGCCATCGTCCCGCTGAAGACCTTGTTTTAGGAGTCATTGAACCACTTCGACGGAGCAAAACCGTTGAACGGTTGAACGGTTGGAACGATTTGAACGACTGGAACGTCTTGAACGGTCGATCACGTTGAACCTTGAACATTGAACTTTGAACCGACCAAAGGTTGTGACCTCAAATGTCAAAACAAATTTAAAGACCGTGACCTTATGTGTCAACGACGTATTGTAAGCTCGGATTTGGAATAAGGAAGTGCGATGCCCTACGTGGATTTGGCGTTTAGATTGACCGGCAGCAAGGTGCTTGTGGACCACGGATACGCGCTCTATTCGGCGATCAGCCGACTTTTGCCGGCGATTCATGGAGCGAAGAACATTGGCGTGCAACCTATCCGGGGCACGTATTCCGGCAATGGCGAATTAATTCTGAGAGATTCATCGCGATTAGTCATAAGACTGGAAAGCGAGCGCATCGGAGAATTTTTGAAATTGGCCGGCGAAAGATTAGACATAGACAGTCACATTCTCCAGGTCGGCGTCCCAGAGGTTCGCCTTCTGCGTTCGCGTGCCTCACTTTACTCGCGCCTTGTCACGATCAAGGGATTTATGGAGCCTCCAGCTTTCTTGGATGCAGCCAAGCGACAGCTTGAAAAACTTGGAATAGAGGCAGAAATCAAGGTGGGCGAACGGCGGACCCTACGAGTCAAGGAGAAACAGGTCGTGGGATTTGAATTAGCAGCGTTAGAACTCGATGCCGAAGAATCTTTACGGTTGCAAGAAAATGGGCTCGGCGGTCGCAGACATATGGGCTGTGGGATGTTTGTACCGTGGCGGAGGTAATGGTGACTGAAGTCATTCTTGCAAAGAGCCCTATCAAAGGGCAACAAATTAGTCTCTCCGAGCACGTGACGACAGTCAGCTATGCCGTTCAATACCTCTTTGGCTCACCTAGCCAACCAACCCGACTGGGAGCAGAATGGCTCCGATTTTTCGGCCTAACCACAGGTCAATTACCCAAATTCTTAACGAACCTGCAGTTGGCCGCATTATTTCATGATCTGGGCAAAGCTAACGACGGATTTCAAGCTACCCTCCGCCACCGAGGTCAGCAAGCTATCCGTCACGAACATCTTTCAGCGTTAGTGCTTTACCTTGAGCCAATCCGCGATTGGTTGTGTCGAGACGGTTCCGCTGGGATCGACTTTGAAACTGTCCTATCGGCTGTTGTTTCTCACCACTTAAAGGTGAACGACCAAGAATTTGCCAAGAGACTTCTTCCTGGAGTTGACACTTTTAATGTGTTTACCCAAGACGCAGATTTCGTCAAATGCCTCCGACTCGCAGAGCCGATCGTTGGCGCCCCGCCCCCTGATTTGTCTGCTTATGATCGGTTGTGGTCATTCGAGCACGACGTCGATCCACGGAAAGGACCTTCTGGGGATTTGGGTCGTGCAATGCATAATTTCAAACGCAAACTCCGAAAAGGTTCAGAGCGACACCGTCTTCTGGTTGCTGTGAAAGCAGGCCTTATCGCCGCTGACTCGGCAGGCTCGGCGCTGATCCGCGAAGGACATTCACTCGAAAAGTGGATAAACAACTGTTTTGAATATGACCCACTGACAGCAGATTGGGTCGAAAAGAAAATCATTCGGCAGAGAATTAGTGAAATTGAAAGAAAATCAGATTGTGCATTCGAATGGCACGACTTTCAGATCGCTGCTGGAGAACTAGGCACGCGTGCTCTGCTTCTTTCGGGATGCGGAACGGGAAAAACACTTGCAGCATGGAATTGGATCAAAAACCAATTGCGTCAGCGACCAGCATCGCGGGTGATTTTTCTCTACCCGACTCGTTCTACGGCGACCGAAGGTTTTCGTGATTATGTCTCATGGGCTGGAGGAGAAGACGCAACGCTGTTACATGGCACTGCCGCGTACGATCTCGCTGGCATGTTTCCAAATCCTGGCGATCCTCGCCACGGCGGTGACTATCATGTCCAGGAACGACTTTTCGCTCTTGGCTATTGGCCGAAACGGGTTTTCAGCGCAACTGTGGATAGTTTCTTGGCTTTCGTGCGGAATCAGTACGCATCTCTTTGTCTTTTGCCAGTTCTTGCTGACAGTGTTGTGGTAGTCGACGAGGTCCACAGCTTTGACCGCAGCATGTTTACGGCGCTTGAATGGTTCCTAAAGTTTTTTAATATCCCAGTTCTTTGCATGACCGCCAGTCTTCCATCCGACCGGCTAGAGGCACTTCGTGATGGCTGTGGTTTGCAGGTATTTCCAGATTCCAAGGAGGCGTTTGAAGATCTACGACGGCAGTCGGAATGCGAGCGTTACAACCTTTCCGTTGTTGAGAAAAACAGGCTATTGGACATCGTTAAAGATGCGATTGCCAGCGGTAAGAAAGTGCTTTGGGTGGTTAATACGGTCTCACGCTGTCAGAAAAGAGCGCGGGATCTTAAAGCACATCTCGCTGATTCCGGCAGAGTATTTTGCTACCACAGTCGTTTCAAACTTTGTGACAGGCGACGTGGTCCAAGAGTTCGATAAGGGCACCGTTGTCGTTGCCACGCAGGTCTGTGAAATGAGCTTAGATTTGGACGCAGACGTTCTTATCACGGAGATTGCTCCTGTCGCCTCTATTATTCAGCGTATGGGTCGTTGTTGCAGGGAACCCGTTCCGAAAAATGGGCGTATTGGAAAGGTCTATGTTTACTTGCCCAGCGGCGTAAAACCATACGATAAAGAAGAAATAGAGGCAGGAAAGATCTTCGTTGAAACGTTGTCAGCGGGTAAAAAGCAGTTTAGCCACGCCGATCTCGCAAACTACTTGGCGGCTATGCAGGTGACAGATCCCTTCATCGAAGGCGGTTACATAGGATTTTTGGATGCCGGACCCTACGCAATGGCTCAAGATGAGTCGTTTCGCGAAGGGGACGATTTCACCGTCGACTGCGTGCTTGATTCTGACATTGACGAGTATTTGCTCAAACGTAACGCTAGGGAATCAGAGGCGGATGGCTATGTTGTTCCGGTACCAAGGCGTTTCGCCCGAGAAAATGCAAAACTTGGCCGATACCTTCGCGAAGCACCGGTCGACCAATACCATCCTGATTTTGGTTTTTTGGATGAGGAGAAGTCAACATGGCTGAAGAAGTGATTGAGCTTACTTACGACCCGTTTGTGCTTCCCACTGCACAACACCGCGCGGGCCTTGCTGGGTTCTTGGTCCTCGTCGAGTCGATGCGGCGGCGAAAGATTAAGGTAGTGCCTGAAATATCCGTTCGCGCAGATGCCACGGTTACAGTTTCTTTGACAAGGAAGTCTCTTGCAACTACTTTTAACGACCTTTATGACGCGGCCACAGAGGAAAGAGCATACCCGCGTAAAAGGAAGGATAAGAAGAAAAGGGAAATCAAACCATTGCGCGAGGAAAAACGAGCTGATCCGAAGACAGGCAAAGAGATGACGGTTTTTATATACCCTCAAATCGTCCCCAAGGCGGCGTTTCTTGCCGCTTTCGGTATGCCTCAGGTTTGGCTCAAACTTTGGCGAGAGGCAATTTGGGAAACACTGCGAGGCGTCCATAGGACTCGTATTCCGTACGAACAACGTGCGGCGAGGGGAACGGTCAGCGAAGCGGAAGCCACATGGAGGGAGTTGCAAAAGTTCCAGCAGCGCCGGGCACAAAACGAGATTTATACCGTAAATATCGCGAGTTCTATCTTCATTGGGGCTCAGGCCGCCAGTGCCGAACGGGTTCCTTTCCGTGGTAAGGCAGACGAGGTTTTTCTGCTTCACTTTTGGCCTGCGGTGATGGGTGTCTATGCTCCCCAAGTAATCGACCGTGAGGGTGGGCGCAAATTTACGAGTAGTTATGTGCTTGTTGTACCTGATGTGTCCGACCTTGATGGATTCGTCCAAGATTTTCCGGATATCACCGCTCAATTGAAATCGGAGTTAGCCGGTTATCGTCCAAGGGAGGCGGTCATTTCTCTTCCTCAGGAGGGAGGCCTGGAATATCTTCACCATCTTACTCGTCTTGCAAAAGCTAGGGCTGGAAGAGGCGCCCTGGCGTATAGCATTGCTGGTGTCGATATTTACCACCTGCAAAAGCAAGGGAATAATATTCGCATGCTCGGTGCGGACCGACTGTCCGTGACACCCAGCCAGTTAGAAAAATATGAGAGTCTTCGGGAATTCTACCGTGATCCATTATTCAAGCGCCAAAGAATTTTTAATTTGCTGCGCGGAGAACCTTGGTATCACAGATTCGACCAACTTTTCTCTCGCAATAACTCCCAGCGGTTTATTGGTTCAAAGGCAGATTGGTTTTCAACAGATAGTAGGAGAGGCTTTGAAGCCGAATGAGGTGAAAGGAGGCTTAGATGACAAGCGTTTCATCTGTCGAGAGTGACATTACAGAGCGAGTTTATAAGCTCGTACAAGCTTACGTGTTTCGAAAAACAGAGACTAAATCAGGTATAAAGTGGGACGACTTCAAAGATAAGAAAGTGACAGATTCCCGCACTAATCGGGAAAGGATAGACGTGCCGCAGAGGTACCGCGAAGCACGTGAAAGGGTTTGCACGGATGCCTTTTTGAGGTTTCGCGCTTGCCACGCAAAGGAGGATTTTGTGTCCTACTTCACTGGGACTATTTGCTCGGTCCCGCACTACTTGCCGGATGCTGAATATCAAGCCGTGGCCGAGGCGATCCTGAGCGATGTGCGGTGGGAAGAAGTCAAAGCGCTTGCAATGCTGGCGCTGTCGAGTTTCTCAAGAATCTAATGCGTTCAAAGCGGAGGTTAAGATGAACATTTTCGCAACCGTTTTGACATATCCGGCCCCGTCAGCGAACTATCGTGGGGAGTCCGAGGAAAATCGAAGTGTCATTCAAAAGGTAACCTACGGACGGTTCGAGTATCCCATAATCTCGCCAGAGGCGATGCGCAACGCGCTTCGAGAAACTCTTTCTAGATATGGTTTGCCCCGTAACCGGGAGCGACTTCATAACGAAGAGCAGCTCGCTGTTCGATTCGAAGACTATCCATTCCCCGAAAAATTTGCCGACGATTTCTTCTTTGGCTACTTCGTTGCCGCTCGTGGACAGATTCCAGATAAAGTGGTCAAAGATCGCCACTTTCAATTCAAACGTGACTCTGTGCTACGCATGAATCTCGCAAGATCGGTCGAGCCGTATAGGCATGATGCGCTTTTTACTCAATCTCCGCTGACAATAAAGAACGAGAAGAGCCCGTGGCAAAATGCAACGACTTCTGCACTTCTTCACCGTGAAACTGTTGTTACTGCGTTCCAGTACCCTTTTGCACTGAATGTTATCGACTGCGGCCTGGACGATAAAGGGAAGCCGGCGGATGGTGCGAAAGCCCCAGATGGCAAAGCATATTCAAGCTGCGGGGAACAACATAAAGATTGGCTTCGTCATTTGCTGCGGGCCGTCTCTGAACTGAACGACGTGGCAGGCAACCACGCGCGCAGCTACTTTGAGATGGCTCCCGCAAGTATCGTTATACGACTTACGGACTCTTTGGTAGCAGGCTATGAGACCTACGGTTTTAAACCGGACGGGGGGTTTCCTGAAGTAGTGGACGGCATACTTCATGGCGACTATCCAGGTAGTGAATTCTATATTGGAGGCCTGATCGTAAAGAATACACTTAATCAGGACAGAAATAAGAACCTGAAAACAAAGGGTCTGAACCTTTTCAGGATGGCTAATGAGGCCCTCAGCGCCGTTGCAAGGAAAGTCTGCGGGACCGGCTTTCTTGAAAAAGAAAGAGAATGGGAGGAGACCGCTAATGCTGCACCTCCGTCTTAAGGCCCCCTTCGGCGCCTTTCGCACGTTTACTGCCGGATCGTATCGCCCTACTGCCCCATTTATTACACCAAGTGCCGCTTACGGACTGATTCTGAACGTTGCAGGAATTGAGTCTCGGTACGACGACGGTCAGGCTACCATGACATTAATGAAATTCGGCTTACCGCGGGTGGAAGTAGCGCTTGGGGCCATTACCTTTCCAGAGACTCAAAGCATATATCAGCAACTTCACAACTACCCGGTTGGAGCTATGAGTAAGGATCGCGCGCCCGAAACCAAAGGAGCTAAGTACAACATTCAACCTGTTCAACGCGAGTTCCTTTCCGGGCTAGATGCGTATTTGTGTCTTCGAGGAAACGAACGTTTGGAGGAGCAAGTTAGGGAGGGTTTACGTCAGGGCGGGCGGTCCTTGTGCGAGGGTCGGCCACGTTATGGCATTCCGTTCTTGGGTGACAACAACTTTATGATTGATGTGCTTCGAGAGGAGCCCGTCCTTGGACCAGCGTTTTGGTACAGACGGTTGACGGGGGAACTAGGCCCCATAACGGGACGCTGTCGACTAACGGCATGGATTGATCGTGCCGATATGAGCCGCACTGTGGCGTACCTATACGCGCCCACAAAAGACATTGTAGCCGCCGTCCCTGAAGAAGCCTGGACACTTATTGCTCCGCCCTCAGAGACACTATCGGTTACAAAAGGCAGAAAAAAGAAGTGAGTGAATCTGAGCCTCTTATCCGCGTCATGGCGCTGCACGCGCTGCTGTACTGCGAGCGGCTTTTCTATCTGGAAGAAGTCGAGGAAATCCGCGTTGCCGACGCATCGGTCTATGCGGGACGTCGCCTCCATGAAGAATTGTCGGCTGAAGAGGGCGAGATGGTGAGCCTGGTTTTGGAGAGCGAAAAATTGGGATTGAAAGGGAAGGTTGACTGTCTCCGCAGAAGGAACGGGCAGCTTATTCCTTACGAGCACAAGCGCGGGCGGTCGCGTAAGGGGGACGACGGCGCGGAGGCTTGGCCGAGTGATCGGCTTCAGGTCTATGCATACACGATGCTCCTGGAAGAGCACACCGGCACGGCTATCGAAGAAGCGAGAATCCGGTACCATGGCGATAATGCGACCGTGCGGCTTGCGGTGGATCAACCGGCTCGGGAGAAAGTTCACTGGGCAGTCCAGCGAGTGCGTGAGTTGAGGCAATCCGTGCAACGGCCGCCGGTAACGGACAATGAGCGCCTTTGTCTCCGCTGTTCCCTCGCTCGGGTATGCCTGCCTGAGGAAGAACGTCTAGCTCGGGACCGCGACTGGGCTCCGGTCCGTTTGTTTCCGAAAGACAAAGAGCGCCAAACGATTCATGTGATTGATCACGGAGCCCGGGTGACGCGGGCCGGGGATACTCTCGCGATAGTTCGAACCGACAAGACCAAGGAGACCTTGCCCATCCGCGAGGTCGGCGAATTGGTATTACACGGGAGTGCGCAGATACGACTCAAGCCATTCACCTATGTGCTCATCAAGAGGTCGGAGTCCATTGGATGACGGGAGGCGGACGTTACGTCGGAAGCATTATGGCGGGCGCCAGCCCGGTGCAGCGGCGCATTCGTCAATATGAAGCACTTCGTGAGCCGGGCTTTTCTTTCAAGTTGGCTAAGAAGCTTGCTTCCGCGCGCTCGGCTAGCCAGTTGGGTTTCCTGCTGCGTGCCTCCCGAGAAAAAGGTCGTGGTGCTGAGGTCGACGATGCCCTTGGAGGAATTCGGACGGCGTTGAGGTCAATGAATCAAGCGGAAGGAATCGATAGCCTTCGAGGATTTGAGGGAGAAGCAGGAAGGCTTTACTTTTCCGCTCTTCCAATGCTGTTGAGAGACGATCTGGATGAACGTTTGCAGTTCCACGGACGTAACCGTAGGCCGCCGCGGGACTGTTTTAATGCCTTACTCAGTTTCGGGTACGCTCTACTCTATCGCGATGTCATGCAGGCCATTATTGCGGTCGCTTTGGAACCCTCTTTTGGGTTTTTTCATACGCCGCGTTCGGCTGCTCACCCGCTCGCGCTCGATCTGATGGAACTCTTTCGCGTTCCGCTTTGGGATATGCCGCTGGTGGCTTCAGTGAATCGCCAGCAGTGGAACCCTGACGATGACTTTACGTATGCGGGAATTCAGGTTTGGTTGAGCGACAAGGGACGCCAGAAAGCAATCGAGGTTTATGAGCGACGAAAAGACGATCAGTGGAAGCATCCCGTCACGGGTTATTCACTGTCCTATGCACGGTTGATCGAACTTGAGTGCCGGTTGCTCGAAAAGGAATGGACGGGCGAGTCGGGGTTATTTGCCAGGATGCGATTGAGGTGACGCTATGGCCGAGGAAAAATTCTTGTATCTGATTTGTTACGACATCCGTGACCCGAAGAGATGGCGACGATCGTACAAACCTTTAAGGGGCTACGGTAAAAGCTTGCAGTATTCGATTTTTGAATGCCGGCTGACCAGGCGGGAGTTAGAACGAATGCGCTGGGAGCTCGAAAAAGAACTCTCAGACGAAGATAGCTTGATGATTGCGGGATTATGCGCGGGCTGCCACGCGAAGGTTATTGCGAGAAACACCAGAAATGAGTACCTGCAGGAAGAACCGAAATTTCGAATCGTTGGTGCAGCGTGAAAGAAGAATCGACTCAAGTATCTCTCCGTGTTCGCTATACCAATTGACCGAGTTGCTTCAAGTCGCGTCGACATAAGCAAAAAAAGATCTATCGAAAAAGAAAGATGCCTGAAGCAAGAAAACCTTGGAATTCCCTCATGGATCTGATTTTTCCGGCCCCGACCATCGGATTGGTCAATCAGTTCGGGCCGGTCCTTGAAGCGACCGTAAAAATCTATCGGAAGGACGCGCAGTTATGGACGAACGGTGAAAGAATCTGAGATGCCGAAAGGCGTTGAGCACTGATACTTCAGTCCGGTGGCCGCGCTGATATTAGCGTGAAAGAATCTGAGATGCCGAAAGGCGTTGAGCACTGGATGTTCTCCTGAGTCCGAATCCACAGAAACGTGTGAAAGAATCTGAGATGCCGAAAGGCGTTGAGCACAGTATATTTTTTTGCTGGCAAAAGAGGAGCAACAGGCGATGACAAGAGGCGCGAGGCGTGAGGCGTGAGGCAGACAAGGGGATTTCTTCTGACTCGGAGCGTGGACGTAATCGTGCTCGTGAGCAAAAAATCGGAGCCGAGTAAAAATGGGAGAGGCTGATTTTCCAGCCGGAGTGGAACACCCAAAAAAGCTGAAACGTGTGTCGAGGAGGGCTTGCTGCGACCGGCTCTGAAACGGGGACCTATTGGTGAAGCGCTATGTCAGAGCGCGGGGCTCGGCTGAAATTGTGTCCTTGCTAGCTCGGCACGACCTGTTGTCCTCGGCGATCACTCCCGTGGAAGTCTTGTCCGCGTTATCGAGAAAAAAGCGCAATCCTTGCGCCGAGGCGGGGCGATGAGCCGCAAAGGCCGACGAGACAACGACCTTGCGGGTCTGGATGAGCTGATTGAAGAGATCACCGTCGATGCGTATGGCGAGGACGAGCAACTGTGGGCCTTTCGGCAGGTCCTTGAGGACGAGATCTCCTTACCGGCCAATGGGTTCGTCATCGGGGAGCCTGTCGCAGTCGTCGAGATCGATTACGATGGCAACGAACGGCGCGGGCTAACAGCGAAGTGCCGCCGTGCGGATGGTTTGGTGCATCTTGTCGGAGCAGCCGACGTGGTCTTTCCGGAAAAATCGAGAGCCGCTCGATATGTAGCTGCCTACCGAAAATGGCTCGGCGTCAAACCTTATCTTCCTAGGGTTCCAGCACACCCCAAGAGCCGACACAGGAGTGCGGCAAGTAAAGGGCGAAGCCGCATCGCCGGAAAAAAGAGATGACGGAGTTGAGGATTCAATGAGCGAATACCAGTACTACGAATTCCAGGCGTTGGACCGGCCGCTGACACAAGAACAGACGTCGCAGCTGAGAGCCTTCTCTTCTCGCGCCCAGATCACTCCCTACAGCTTCGTTAACGAATATAACTGGGGCGACTTCAAAGGGAATCCGAGCCAGTGGATGGAGCGGTATTTCGATGCCTTCCTCTATTTTGCTAACTGGGGGTCCCGCCGGTTCATGCTGCGATTACCACAGAAACTGCTTGATCCGAAGACCGTAGCAGCCTACTCCCAGGACGGAAATTTTTCCTATCGCCAGAAGGATGACTATATCGTGCTGTCCTTCGAGGCTGAGCTCGAGGGTTACCAATGGGAGGGCGAAAAGAGCCGGCTGGCGTCGCTTGTGCCAATACGCTCCGACTTGATGCGCGGCGACCACCGCGCTCTGTACCTTGGCTGGCTGCTTGCCGTGCAATTCGAAGAAGTCACCGACGACGTTCTTGAGCCTCCTGTGCCGCCGGGACTCGGTGACCTGAGTGATTCTCTTGATTGTCTCGCCGAATTCTTGGGCATCGATCCCGATCTCATTTCAGCAGCAGCGGAGCGTAGTGCTCACCAGGAATCTCCAGTCCTTTCCGGGGACGAAATCGGTGAGTGGGTTCGAGCACTTTCGAGCGCTGAGAAAGACGCGATTGTCACGAGGCTGATCGACGGCGACGCCGCGCACTTGTCGGCCGAGGTCCGGCAGCGTGCGATCTTCGAGATACGCGGCGCAGTGCGGCCGGACGAGCGGCCGGGGAGGACGGCTGGTGAGATCCGCACACGTGCGGAGACCATAGCGGCGGAGCGGAAAAGGAAGGAGGCTGAGCAGTGCGCGAGAGAAAAGGCCAGGCGCGAGCGAGCCGAAGCTGAAGCGCGAAAGCAGCGGCTCGAATCACTCGCCGGCAAGGAGAACGATCTCTGGTCGACGGTCGATAAGCTCATTGCCACCAAGCAACCGAAGCGATACGACCAGGCGGTATCGCTCCTTCAAGATTTGCATGATCTCGCCGCGCTAAAAGGCAAGGGCTCCGATTTCAAATTTCGTATGGGCGCGCTGCAGCGCCAGAACTCAGGCAAGAGTACTCTGATTGAAAGGTTTCAAAAGGCGAAGCTCCTGGAATGACTCGCGTTGTACAGTTTGTGCGGGCTATTTGGGTCGCCTCATGGCACAAAAAGGGAGCGAGCCAGCTATGAACAAAGTTTTCACGATGAAGGAGCTTGAATTTCGATATTCGGGCGAGTGGGTGCTTTTGGTAAATCCAGTTCATGACAAGCTGATGGAGCCTATTCGGGGGGGAACTGGTGTTCCACAGCAAGGACCGGGACGAAGTCTACAAAAAGGCACATAGACGGAAGGACGCTCACACGGCGATAATCTATGTAGGCAAAATTCCTGAAGACCTGGTGGTTGTGCTTTGAAATACCAGTTCGACCCAAAGGATCCGGGGCGGACTTGGCAGCGCGTTTCCCTCGGCGGAGCGGGCAGGACCGTGCTTGTGTTCGTCAGCGTGGCCGCGGCGGCGCCATTGAGTTAAAGGTCGAAGTGAAAAACGACAAGATAGATATCGATCGGGATCGGACCGAAAGAAATACAGGAGGGAGAATGAAGCCATACCGAGGGATTGTAAAAGGGAATACGGTAATCTTGGAGGAGACACCGGAGGGAGCGGAAGGCGCGGAGGCGGTTGTGCTGCTCAAAGTTTCTGAGAAGGAGGATGAGGCGATTGTTCAGCGCCAAAAGGCAATGCTGCAAAAAGGGTTTCCGATGGGCAAATTGCTCTACAAAAAGCGGGAAGAGTTGCACCGTGGCGGAAATAGGTTGCTGGACACGAGAAAAGGCGGCAGCCTGAGTCGTAGGATCCCTGTCTGGCTGGCTGCCGCCCAGAGCGTATCCGGAGCGAAACCCGCTTTAGTTGGCTTTTTTCTGGATCTGCAGCTGGTTTTCTACTCGGCTCACGCCGGCGACCTGCGTCGCCAGTTCCTCGGCGCGTGTCTTTTGATCGGGTGATTCTACCACGCCGTTCAGAGAAACCACTTTGTTGGTGGTATCGACATCCACGCGGGTAAGGTTGGCGATTTTATCGGCAACCAGCTTAGATTTCACCGAGGCGGTAATCGTCGAATCATCGACATATTGTCCGGCGGTTTGGCCGGTCATGGACGTACAGCCGGCAATCGATACAACAAACGCCAGCGCCATCGATAAAACGATAGGTCTAAAAGTTCTGGAATCCATAAATTCTTCCTCCCTGATTTCTTAAGTTGAGACTCCTGACGAGGAACGCCGTTAACTTACGGCTCTAATTTAGTAACAAGTACAAAAGCCATGCCACTAGAGAGAGGCAAAAATAAAATTGTTTGTTTTTCGAGGCATGGTCGCCACATCAGGCCGGCCCGAAAATTCAGTGTAGGAGGATTGTCGACAGCTGGATAGGAAAAAATCCTCTTAGGTTCGGATCACCACGGCTATCGCTCGCCTTTTGCTAGTTCCGGTTCGTTAATAATAAGCTTACACTCGACTGCTCAATCCTGACGATTGGAGGAAATATACTGACTCCGTTCGCCAACTTGAAAGTGCCAAAATCGAATAAACTTCTTCTTAATTATGGAGAATCGTCCGGGCATCGTTTCGTGGCATGTTGCTTGCACCAGCTTTCAAAAGATACAACTCTCGCCCTCAGTGATTCGTTGATCGGTTTGGAGGCTAAGCCAATGCAAATCTATGTTGCGTTGCAACCGGTGGTGGCGTTGATAGCGGGAATACTGATTCTGATGATCCCAAGGTTATTGAACTACATCGTGGCTATTTACTTAATCGTCACGGGAATATTGGGACTGATGAAAATGTGACGCGCGGCGCGCCGTTCCACGGTGCGATAATCGGCATCGCCGAATGGAGGAGCCAATATGCTAAGTTGGGCAGTAACTTTTTTGGTGATTGCGCTTATTGCCGGTGTCTTGGGCGCGACCGGGGTTGCCGGCGCCGCGACTGAGATCGCATGGATCTTGTTCGTAGTTTTCATAATTTTGTTCGTCGTGGGCTTGGTTCTGGGTCGAAGGCCGCCGATTTAGTTACCGCCGGGACAATTATTGATGGTGCTAGGAGAGATGCGTAAGAGGAAGAAATATAGACTGCCAACACAAGGAGGTACGTTATGAACAAAGACCAATTCAAAGGGAGCTGGCGCCAATTTAAGGGCGATCTCAAGAAAAAATGGGGGGAGTTTACTGACAACGACTTGCTCGAGGTCGAAGGAAACTACGACAAATTTGTCGGCCTCATGCAGAAAAGGTACGGCGATCGGAAGGAGGAAATCGAGCGCTGGACCGAGGACTGGTGCGACCGGCATCAGGCAGAGGCCCGGAGAGCGACGGAATCCAGAAATCAAGCCTGACGACACTCGGGCGTTAGATCCTCTTCTTCTCCCCCTGAGCAAACTTTGTAAGGGACGGTCGCGACCGTCCCTTACAAGTGGGGGTTCTGGATTCCCCGTGGAAGAATGGCTGATCTTCCACGGGGCGAGAATGACAGACTCGGACTCCTAACTTTGTAAACGAACTTGAACGGTCAAGGGGCAAGCCGTTCGTGGTGAGGGTCTCGAACCATGAACGGCAAACGCTATGTAGCTGTTACAGTACACTGGTGATCGTGATACGAAAGAGCAGAAGTCACTTACCCGCGACCTAAAAAAATCTTCTTGCCTTCGGTTCTTTCGAGATATCTAACAAACCGATATTTATGCTCCCATAGATCTTCGTTAGGTCGCTCGATTTGGCGATGCCCTGTTGTCGCATCTACTTTACAGACAACAAAACGGAGCACATTTTCTTCTAGAGCTTTTTTCGATTCACGCTTAAAAGAATCGACCTCGCGCACCGTCGTCGCTCCTTCGATACCGCAGCTCCGGGCCACTCCAGCGAGATCGGTTTTTCCGGCGGTTGCGCTCGGCTCGCTGATCCGCGTGCCGCTGTACACTTCATTGTCGAATACGAAAACTACAAGGTTGGGAAGGCTCAAATTACCTAAAGTAGGAAGATTGTACAGGGACAGCAGTAAGCTCCCATCAGATTCCAACACGATGACCTTCCGATGGGGCAGGACCAACGCTAGGCCTACGCCTATCCCCAAAGCGGCCCCCATGGAGGCTACTAATAGGTTACCTTCGTGGCGGCACAGATGCCCCCACTCGACCCGTTGCCCGCTTAGCGAGCCGATCACGAGCTGGTCCTTGATCAGCGGCGCCAAAAACTCAAAACAGTCGTAACGATTCATGCCGTGAATGCTCCTGTAAAGAGCAGAGCCACGGGCTGCTTGATGGCGTGCATCATCTTCACGGCGCCTTTAATCTTGTCCTCTAAAGAGTCACCGTTGTGAAAAACTTCATACTGGATATCGAGCGATTGGAGTATGGGAATTAGGTGTATGCCGGGAAACGCGTAAAGAAAACTGTTTCGCGCATCCAGGATGCTCCCGTAATATGCGACAAGCAGCAGCAGGGGAACGCCGAGCCGCTTGCCAAGCACCAGGAGGTTGTATGACGAGACGTAAACGCCGCTGCCCTCCATGTATACCGCAGCCGGCCTGCCACCTAATGAGGCGCCTGCGGCTATCGAAACCCCCTCCGACTCATTGGCAACAGGAACCAGCATGAAAGACGGATCTTCGCGCAGCAGCGGCATGATTTGACTCAGCCTTGTTTCTGGCAGATACGAAACAAAACTGATCCCCGACTCTTTTAACGCGCCGACAATTCTGGTTGCAAGCTCCGCTTCCACCGTTGCACCAATGAACTGCGTATAAAAAAAGGTAACGCCGATGTCAAGGCACTCTGTTGCGTCACTTTACCTGGATTTCGCGTAGTGCCTCAAAATTTTCGTCACGTTACTGCAAGGCCTTCGGTCGTCATTCCCGCGCAAGCGGGGAATCCAGATTCAATCAGATTCCTGGATTCCGGGTCGCGCTAGCTATCGCCAGCTGCCCGGAATGACGATTGATTTATCTAACGGACTTTTGGAGACAACACGGCAGTGACTCTTTGGACTTTCTTAAAAAATTGACACGAGTAGAGGAAGCAGTGATATACATCTGGAGAATCAAGTCAAGAAACGCTGCCTTTTACCCTCCTTCGCAGAAGGCCACGGGAGTAAACCCGTGGATGAATGCGAGGTGGGTACCCTCCGTAGCCTTGGCGAAGGGGGGTACGCTTCGGAGGGTTCCGCCCTACGAAGTGTCTGGAGAGGTACCACGGCCGTAAGGCCGTGGGGCTCCACTGCCACAACGGACGGAGGCCGTATGAGATATCTCAGTGCCGCACTGATCGCCCTATGGATGGCTTGTCTGTCTCCTCTTCCCGGCCGAGCCCAAGACAAACCAATCCGTCTCAATCTTGGATATTCGTCCATATCCGGTTCTCAGGCAATTCTTCGGGTGATTAAGGATGCGGGAATCTTCCAGCGAAATGGACTCGATGTCAGTCTGGTCCTTATCGCCGGAGGAAGCGGCATTGTTCAAGCCCTTGTTGCCGGCGATTTGCCGATCGCGGTTGTTAGCGGTGAGCCTTCGATATTGGCGCGCCTGCAGGGCGCCGATACGGTTATCCTGGGTGGTTTGATCAATATCGTAGACTTCAGCATTATTACCGCGCCGGAGGTAAAGAAACCCCAGGAACTTAAAGGGAAAAAACTGGCGGTCAGCCGCTTCGGCTCATCCACCGATTTTGTCGTTCGCTACGCGCTCGAGAAATGGGGGCTTGTTCCGGATCGGAATGTTGCGATTTTGCAGATCGGTAGCCAACCTGCACGATTCACGGCTCTCAAGAGCGGCATCGTTCACGGAACCATTGTTGGACCGCCCGCCAATATCGTTGCCCGTAAGGCCGGCTTCAATGAAGTCGCAACGCCCGAGCAACTCAACCTTG
Source organism: uncultured delta proteobacterium (assembly GCA_963840855.1). Classification (GTDB taxonomy): domain Bacteria; phylum Desulfobacterota; class Binatia; order UBA9968; family UBA9968; genus DATACQ01. Next base: position 61,629 of record CAWJBB010000065.1, on the reverse strand, counting down.
CTTACCCGAATACCTCCATCGTCAGCACCGCCTCCAGTGCGTCAAATAACCAAGACCTCACCCGGCGAGTCATGAAGTCCATCGTCGAGGGAATTCATTTCTTCAAGACCCAGAGAGAAGCCAGCCTCAAGTCCATGGACGCTTTCGCGCGCCTCGGAGAGGTCGACATGGCCGAAGAAACCTACCGCCATTACAAGGAAATCTATCCCAGAGTTCCCTATCCCGATGTGCAGGGAATCCAGAATGTGCTGAACGAAATCGCCAAGAAAGATCCCAAAGCCAAAGGCGTCAAGCCGGAAACCTTCATGGACACGCGCTTCCTGAAAGAGCTGGAAACAAGCGGCCTGGTTCAGAAACTATACCGATAAACGCGAACTTGACAGTCGGACTGGCATCCATTAGGAGATCAGGAACCGTCCAATGAGCCAAGACTACCGATGAGCAGAGCCATGAAAAGTTTTTTTGCCGGAGAGCTTTCCGCCCTGGAAGAGGAAGGTTATTTTACTGCCAGGCTGCCCGACGGGAAAGATGTGCTGGTTCTGCGCTGCTCGGGGATTCTCTACGCGATTCAAAGAAGGTGCCCGCACGAGGGCGCGCCGTTGGAAAAAGGCAATGTTTGGGACAAGATGATCCGCTGCGGCCAGCACGCCTTTACTTTTGATCTCGAAACCGGAGAAGGATTGAACTGCCCGGGCTACAGCATCGAGCGGTACGCTGTCACCGAAGAAGACGGAAAACTTTTTCTGAGTGCCATTGATGACGAGCGTTCCAACGCCTAAGGTGATTTTTTCTGCGTCAGAACCAAAAGGAGCAAACGCATGCGCGACTTACGAGGATTGATCGACGATTGGCAAGCCAGTGGCCAGCTGAAAGTGGTCGAAGGCGCGGACGCGGATGTTGACATTGGCGCCCTGGCTGAAGTGTCGGGTTTAGGAAGCGCCCCTCCCGCTTTACTGTTCGACAAGATTAAAGGCTATCCCCCCGGCTATCGGGTGTTGATCAACATGTTTCAAACTCAACACCGCACAGCGCAGGCATTGGGAGTTACCGATACCCTCAGAGGCCCCGCTTTGGTTGACGCGATCCGAAAACGGACGGAGGATCACAAGCCTGTTCCACCCAAGCTGGTCGCTTCGGGACCGATCACGGAACACATCCAAAAGGGTAAAGACATCGACGTCTGCATGTTCCCCGCTCCCAAGCTCCACAAGGATGATGGAGGAAGATACATCGGCACGCAGGATGCCGTCATCACGAAAGACCCGGAAGGAGGTTGGGTGAACCTCGGCACTGCAAGAGTGCAGGTCCAAGAGCCTGGACTTGTGAGCATATATATATCTCCCGGCAAACAAACACGGTTGATCGCCGAGCAGTACTGGATGAAAAAGCAAGCCTGCCCCGTAGCGGTTGTCTGCGGCATCGAGCCCGTATTGTTTGCGGCCGCAACTCTGGGGCTACCCTGGGGCGTTTCGGAATATGATTTTGCCGGTCATGTCGCAGGAAAGCCCTTCGAAGTCGTCACCGGCGAGCACACCGGGCTGCCGATTCCGGCGAACGCGGAAATCGTTCTGGAAGGCGAGATGCCGCCACCTGACGTAGAATCGCGGCCCGAAGGCCCGTTTGGCGAATGGACGGGTTACTACGCTTCGGGAACGCGCCCGGCGCCAGTGATTCATGTCAAGCGCGTGTATTATCGAACCGATCCGATCATCACCGTGGTTGGAGATCTGAAGATCTATCCTCTCGATAGCTATCTGTCGCTGCTTTTTCGCTCCGCCGAAATCTGGAACGAACTGGAAAAGTGCGGCGTCACCGACGTCAAGGGTGTCTGGCAGCTCGAATCCGGAATGAGATTTCTACAAGTCATCTCCCTCAGGCAACGTTACGGCGGCCACGCGCGGCAAGCGGCTCATGTCGCTCTTGGCGCCCGTGAGGGCGGATACCTGGGCCGCTTCGTGATCGTCGTTGACGACGACATCGACCCGTCCAACATGGCCGACGTTTTGTGGGCGATCGCTACGAGGTGCGACCCGGAAACGTCCATCGAGATTATGCGTGGCTGCTGGAGCAGCCCCATCGATCCGAGAATTCCTCCGGAGCGAAGAAGCCAGGGCGATTTCACCAACTCGCGCGCCGTCATCGACGCCTGCCGACCATTTCGCTGGATCAAAGACTTCTCGAAGGACCACGCGTTGACTCCGCAAGAGCGCGCGAAAGTCGCCGAAAAATGGCGGCACGTACTTTCCTGATGAGGCCTGGTTTCAACTGTTTTCACTCTTGTCCAAATTAGCCGTCACAAATATCACGAACGCCGATTATGATTCGCGCAAAGGCGCAAAGGGCGCCAAGTTCAGAGTGGGATAAGGAGGATTTTCTTTGCGTTCTTGGCGTCCCTTCGACGTTGCTCAGGACATGCTTGGCGCGAGAATGAAGCTCCCCGCAGCAAGCTGCGGGGTATCCTGCAAAATTCCCCGAAGCCGCTACCCTCCTTCGCCAAGGCTACGGAGGGTTCTCCTCGCCTTCATCCCCGCAGCAAGCTGCGAGGTATTCGGCGAAGGAGAATAAAATTCTTTGGAGTGGAAGCCTGATCTACAACGAGGCAAGCCGGTTACGAAAAACCAAGCACTACAGAAATAAGGGAAAAACTCCAGATGACTCGCCGCGCTTTGAAAACCATAATCCTCGCCGGGATTCTCTTCAGCACCGTTTGGAGTCCAGCGGTACAATGCGCGGAAAAGCCGACCAAGCTGATCGTCGGTTACAGCGCAATCAGCTTTGATCAGCTGCCGGCCTGGGTTGGAAAGGAAACCGGCCTCTTTACAAAAAATGGCCTTGACGTCCAGCTGGTTTATTTTACAGGCGGGACGACGGCGGTCATGGCCCTGGTCTCGGGAGATATCGCCATGTCGCAAAATGCCGGCCCGGAGGTGGCGAATGCATACATAGGCGGATCAGATCCTGTGCTGATTGCCGGAGGAACGGTCACGCTCGATTATTGGTTGATGAGCCGCGCCGACATCAAAGGCCCTGAGCAGCTACGGGGAGGGTCTGTGGCCATCAGCCGTTTTGGATCGGTCTCCGATTTCATCGCCAGGTTCGCGCTGCAACGGACCGGTCTCGTCCCCGACAAGGACGTCGGCATCGTCCAGCTCGGCACGACAACCGACCGCTTGGCCGCGCTCGCCGCAAGACGGGTGGAAGCAACCGTATTGAATCCGCCCACCATGTTTATTGCCCAGAAAAGCGGCCTCAATCTTATCGCCGATGTCTCTGCTCTCGGCCTGGCCTTTCAGCATGCCGGCGTCGCCACGTCCCGCAGGTTCATCCTTCAACATCCTGACGTTGTGCGCAGGTATATAAAATCTCATGTCGAAGCCGTCCACCGGATCAAGTCAGATCGCGACATGGGACTAAAGGTCGCCGCCAAGTATTTCGGGCGGACGAGAGACCAAGAGAGTATGGAGAAGAGTTACACGCGCTATATCAGTGAAGATAAGCTTCCCCGCAAACAGTATCCAACACTGGAGGGGATCAAGACCGTCTTAACGACCTTGGGAGAGAAGGATCCCAAGGCGCGGGGTGTTAAACCGGAAGATCTTGTCGATCTGCGCTTTATCCGAGAGCTGGATCAGAGCGGATTCATCGACGCCCTTTACGCGCGCTAGCTCGGTGACTCAGAACCGTTGCGAACTCTGTTGAACGATTGCGCCGTTGGAGCAAATTTTCCGCTGACCTGAATTCGAAGACGGAGATTTACTCGCGCCAAGGCGCAAAGTACGCCAAGTTCGGAGGGGAATGATGAATAGTCTATCAGAAAAGTTTCACCGTTGTCGTCCGACCTTTGCGGCCTTGGCGTCTTTGCGGGAAATATTCCGAATTTCGGTTGCGATCCTGCCGCGCTGAGTCGCTGTGGTGAATCCTCCCTTATGACAATCCTGTTGGAAAACGCGTCCGTCGTCACACTGAACGCCGCCAAGCCGGTTCTCGAAGCGCAGCAGCTGCTCATTCATGAGGGAACCATCGCTCGCCTGGGAACGAGGATTCACACAAATGGGCTGCCGATCACAAAGCGAATCGACTGCTCGGAAATGATCGTAATGCCGGGCCTGATCAATGCTCACTGTCATCTGACGGAGATTCTCCAAAAGAGCTTTCGCGATAACGCGCGGATGGAAATCTGGCGCGGTTACAGAGCTATGACAGAGGATCTAGCCCATTTGACGCCCGAGGAGATTGGCACGGCAGCCGAGCTAGCGTGTTCCGAAATGCTCAAGAACGGAGTGACGGCGGTGGTGGATCATTTCTCGACGCGGCCAGGACTCAGCGTAGACAAAATGGCAGCTATTCTTGGCGCGTTCGAAAAAACCGGTCTCCGAGGCATGCTTGTTCCCTCGCTGCGCGATCAGGATCTTATTCGCTTGATGACACGAGCGCCGAAGCGCAGAAACGCGGCTGACAAAACGCCGCGTGAACCCTGGAAAGAGGAAGTGCTGACCATTCTCGCGCGCCTGCGCCACGCCCGCACTATTTCGGGTATCATGCTGGGACCTTCCTCGCCAATGAACTGCAGCGACGGGTTGCTCCGCGAAGTCGTCGGGGTTGCCGAGCAATTTGACTTGGGCATCCACACGCATCTTCTGGAGACACGACTGCAATGCTGGGCGGCCCGTAAGTTTTATAAGAAGCCTTTGTGCGCTCATCTCGCGGATATCGGCTTTCTTTCTTCTCGGGTTTCAGGGGCGCATAGCGTTTGGCTGGACGAGAGAGAAATGGATCTTTTGGCTTCATCCGGCGCCAGCGTCGTTCACAACCCCGCCAGCAATCTCAAGCTGGGCAGCGGCATCGCCCCGGTTGCCAAATTGAAAACCCATGGTGTCAATGTGGCTCTTGGTACCGACGGCGGAGATACGAGCGACAGTTACTCCATCTTCGAGCAGATGAGATTGGCTGCTTTTCTATCCCGAATCGTCGCGCGGGATCCGGACAATTGGATCACCGCCTTTGATGCCCTGAGAATGGGAACCGTTAACGGCGCCCAGGCTGTTCCCGCCTGGCGTGGTAAGATCGGGCGGATCAAGACGGGTTACCGTGCCGACCTTGTTCTATTAAAACCCAGTCTCCGACTCCGTCCGCTAAGGGATATCGTACACCAACTGGTCTTTTGTGAAGGAGGTCAGTCGGTTGACACCGTTTTGGTCGACGGCAAGGTGGTAGTGGAGGGCGGCCGTCTCATCGGCGTTGACGAGGAGGCATTGATCCGAAGAGTCGAACCGATCAGCAAGAAAATGCACCGCCTCTATGGCCGCATCAAAAACAAGCCGGACCGTTCCCACCGAACGATTCGTGAGCTATATAAAAAGTCCTTTGCTGCAAAAGGATTACCCTTACGTTTCCTGCCGTAGCCCGGATTATTCACGAGATTACGTCTGAGGAACAATTGCGGCGATTCTGGGTGTGAAAGATGAAAGCGCTTCAAGAACGGCACCTTCATCGATCTTCGTGCAACGACCGTTAAGCAAGATAGGCTCTCCGTCGACAAAGACGGTCTCAATAGACTCACCGCCCTCACACAGTGCAAGCTGCGCTGTCAGATTATTTGCCGGCAAAAGGCTGGTCGAAAGTTTCAGCACCACGAGATCGGCTTTCTTTCCCTGTTCAATGGACCCGATTTCATCGCCTAGAAGCATTGCCCTCGCTCCGCCGAGGCATCCCATTTCAAACGCCTCGTCGGGCGAAATCCAATCCTCGGGTTGCCAAACGGCCCTTGGCAGCAACACGGACAGTTTCATTTGCTCGAAGATTGAGTAAACGGTGCCCGCATTCACGCTGTCGGCTCCTAGGCCAACGGTGATACCTCGGTCGAGCATCTTTTTGATTCTGGCGGCTCCACTGCCGAGCTTCATATTGCTCGATGGATTATGAACGACGTTAACCCGATAGCGGCTCAAGGTGTCAATCTCTTCTTCATCCAACCAGATCGAGTGCGCCACGGAAAGATGAGGCCCAAGAAAGCCGATTTTCTCCAGATGCTTTACCATCGGCTGTCCGTAGAGACTTCTTGCCACCTGCGCGTGAGATTTGGTTTCGGCAAGGTGTGTATGAACACCCACGCCGAGCTCTTCCGCCAGCTCTTTACATCGTATCAGGAGGTTGTCGCTGCAGCGTTGCGGCGCTGAAGGTGCCACCATGAAGGATACTCTCGGGCCAAAGGTGCTGACGCACGCGGCGGCTTCCTTGGCTCGCGCACCCCAGGAGTCGGCATGAATAGAATCAAGACCAATGGCAGGATTGTCCGGCGATTGATCTTTGACCGAAAGCGCTAGAATGCCCCTGATGCCGCTATCCCGGAGCGCGCGACACGAAGCATCGATCAGTTCCAGCGGGACGTGCGAGGGAACGGTAAACATGTTGAGAACCGTCGTTGCGCCGTGCCTGATGAACTCGACACAAGCGCCACAATGGAGGTTATAGATATCTTCTGGAGAAGCATCGAATGACTTTTCCGTTGCCGTAGATTTTTCCGACCAGGATTCGAAACTGTTCTCATCCCACAACCCGCGTTGAAGCAGTCCTGTAAGATGGGAGTGGGCGCTTATGAGGCCAGGAATAATAATCTTACCCTGGCAATCGATGACTTGATTGGCTTTGCTAGACTCCGCAAGCCCCACACTCGCAATCCGACCATCCTGAATCAGCACATGGCCGTCTTGGAGAACCTCTTTCTTCGCGTTCATCGTGACGATGGTGGCGTGTTCAAGGAGAGTAGTCATGAGACGATCGGAGCGTGCGAACCCAGGTTTTTGAAATATTTTTACTCCGCCCTGACAAGGTCGCTTGACCGCGTCGAGTGAGCTGTAACAATTGATTCGCGTCTAAGTTCGAAGAACCCTTCGACACGCTCAGGGTGAACGGTCAAGGCACAAGCCGTTCGTGGTGAGGCTCTCGAACCATGAACGGCAAACACTATGTAGCTGTTACAGTTCAATAGCTTAGACCTGCGCGCGCCGCGCATAGATGCTAAAAATCAGCCTCAGCCCAGCGAACGGGGTTGGTAGCGTCCGAGCGGCTTGGAGACGATTTCCGGTCTCTTTCCCCCGTCGGGCCACTCCGCGATTGTCTTGCCGCGGCGCATGGTCATCACCGGCCAGCCTTTCATCTCTCTCCCCTCCACAGCGTCCAATCATCGCCGCACTTTTCATTGTTTTGTTGCTCTATCACAGCGCGCTTTTTCTGCCAACATGGCCCACGGTACAGCAAACGGGGTTCAAAACGTTAAAGTCGTTTTCAAATTGACAATGACAGTTTCATGTTATACCTCCCGTAAGACAAAGCGGAAATTTATTCTCCTTCGCCGAATACCTCGCAGCTTGCTGCGAGGATGAAGGTGAGGAGAACCCTCCGTAGCCTTGGCGAAGGAGGGTGGAAGGGCTTCGGAGAATTTCGCAAGATACCTCGGAGCTTTGCTCCGAGGAGCTTCATCATTGGTTTACAACTATGATTTTGTAGAAAGGAAGATCTATGGCCAATGCACCTATGGAGTTTGATTTAGTAATCACAAATGGCAAGCTGGTTATCCCGCCGGACATTATATCCTCGAGTATCGGGATCAAAGGGGAGAAGATCGCGGCGATCGCAACCGATTTGAGCGGCTTCCCAGCGAAAAAAACCATCGACGCCAAGGGAAACTATGTTCTTCCGGGTGTCGTGGATCCGGAAACGCACCTGGGCGTGCACCGTTCTTTGGAAGACGATTTTATTTCTGAAACGAAGGCCGCCATTGCCGGGGGAGTCACGACCTGGGGAATGATGCTGACCAGCCCAACCATTAGCCGCAGCTTCAAACCGGTCAAAGACGTTGAGGACAGCGTCCCTTTCAGTCAGGTCATGTCGGCATACGAAGACATGGGCAACGCGCACTCCAGGGTGGATTATTTTTTAACCCCGCTCGTCGCCAACGACGCCCAGGTCGAAGAAATTCCACTGTTGGCGGAAAAATATGGCGCCACTTCTTACAAGTACTATCTTCATCTCAAGCGCGGGCAGGATACCTTGGGACATTGGGAGCCGCAGAAGAAGATCGGCATCTACGGCTTCGACGATGGGACCGTCTACATCGGCATGGAGCATGTCGGACGGTTGGGTCCTCCCTGCATCACCTGTATTCATCCGGAAAACTGGGAGCTCATTCGGGTTTTTCAGGCGCGTTTGATCAAGCAAGGGCGCAAGGATAACGCTGCCTGGGATGAGCGGTGCCCGCACTTTGTCGAAGCCACCCACGTGCGCCAGTACGCCTATCTCGCTAAAGTCACCAACTCCCCTCTCTACATCGTGCACACCACCACCCAGGAAAGCATCGATGAGATCAAACACGCCCGCAACGAAGGGGTCAAAGTCATCGGCGAGACCGGCTTTGTCTATCTGTCGCTTGACCATGACGCCTATAAAATAAACGTCCCGCTGCGAGATCGGCAGACGATGGAACAGCTATGGAAGGCTGTGGCCAATGGAGATGTCGATTGCGTGGGATCCGATCATGTGAACCACGGCGTTCCCAGGGAAGAGATGGAGGTCAAGGGTGACGTGTGGAAGACCGTGAGCGGATTCTCCTCTCGCGTCGAGGCGATGCTCCCGGTCATGCTGAGCGAAGGCGTCAACAAGGGGCGAATCACACTGCCCCGGTGCGTGGAATTTTGCTGCGAGAATCCGGCGAAAGCCTTCGGGCTGTTTCCCAAGAAGGGGGTGCTCAGAGTGGGCGCCGATGCTGACATCGTATTGGTCGACCTGAAAAAGAAGCAAACGATCCATAAAGATATGCTGTTAACCTCCGCCGGCTGGTCGATCTTCGAAGGTTGGCAGGTCACGGGTTGGCCGTATCAGGTAATACTGCGGGGCGAGGTTGCGTCGGAGTGGAATGAGAGAGAACAGAAGCACAGCATCGTCGGTAAGCCCAGAGGAAAGTACCAGGCCCGGAAGCTTGGATACGCAACGTATCCGATAGGGGCTTAAACGATCGGGCGCAACGAGACGGAGGAAGTAAGATGGCGGACCGCGCTGATTTGGTCGTCAAGAACGGAAAGATAGTTTCTTCACAGGGTATCATCGAAGGCGGGGTGGCGATAAAAGACGGCAAGTTTGTCGCCGTCGGCAAAGACTCCGCGTTGCCCGACGGGCAACGAGTGATCGACGTCGGCGGAAAACATATTCTTCCGGGTTTGATCGATCCGGAGGTCCATCTGGGAATCCACCGGCCGATCACCGACGATCTCATCAGCGAAACTAAGGCCGCCGCTTCCACCGGAGTTACCACCTGGGGTATGCAGCTTACCAGCCCCAACATGCAGATGAAGCACAAGTTGGAGAACAATCCCAACGACATCGTCTCTTTCAAGGACGTGTTCCCAAACTTCAAACAGGCCGGCGAGACCCACTCGCGGGTAGATTTCTTTTTAACCCCGATCCTCGCCAACGACAGCCAGGCCGAGGAGATTCCGGAATACGCGGAGAAATTCGGCATCACTTCGTTCAAATACTATCTCCACATGATGCGCCCGGAAAATTCCGGCTGGCTGTCGCAGAAGCGCATGGGATTTTTTGGCTTCGATGACGGCACCGTGTACCGGGGCATGGAACACGTGGCCAGGCTCGGGCCGCCGTGCATCGTCAGCCTGCACTGCGAGAATTGGGGCATTGTTCGAGTCCTCGAGGAGCGACTCAGAAAACAGGGGCGCATGGATATCGGCGCCTGGGACGACCGGTCGCCACATTTCGCGGAGGCGGCTCATGTCCGGCAGTTCGCCTATTTCGCCGGATTGCTGAAGTGCCCGCTTTACATCCAGCACTGCACTTGCGATGAAACCATGGACGAAGTGGAAAAGGCGCGCAAAGAAGGGATAACGATTTTCGCCCAAACCGCTCCCTGCTACCTCTCTCTCGCCAAGGACGCCTGGAAGCTCAATGTTCCGCTGCGCAGCAGAGAGACCATCGAGAGAATCTGGACGGGACTGAGAGAGGGACGAATTCACTGTGTCGGCACGGACCACGTCAATCATGGAGTTCCACGCGGTGAGATGGAAGTCAAAGGCGATGTCTGGAAGAGCGTCAGCGGCTTCTCGTCCCGCGTGGAAGCGTACCTGCAAGTGATGCTTAGCTTGGGAGTCAACCAGGGGCGGATTTCTTTGGAGCGAATGGTGGAGTGCTGCTGTGAAAACAACGCCAAAGTGTTCGGCCTGTTCCCAAAAAAAGGTACCATTCGGACAGGCTCCGATGGCGATATCGTGGTTGTGGACTTAAACAAGAAAGCGACCATGAAGCCGGACATGCTCTACACCTCTTCCGGGTGGTCCATCTATGAAGGGTGGGAGTTCACCGGCTGGCCAGTGATGACGATCGTCCGCGGCAACGTCGTCGCCGAGTGGTCGGACCGAAGCAATAGCATGGAAATGGTCGGCGACCCGGTGGGTCGTTATGTTCCGCGAAAGCCCGGCAGTCAATTTCTCTACGACTGAGCCCGAGAAGGTCCGAAAACTAGCCAGATATATTTGAATTCGGATGAAGAGAAGATCGGAAAAACTGTGTCTCGCGCAAAGGCGCAAAGGCGCCAAGGTTCGGAGCAATAGGTAAAAATCTTTCTTTGCGAGCTTAGCGTCTTGGCGCGACAACATTCTTGTCAGTTCATTGAAGAGCATGAAATGTTAGAGACAAATTCTCAGACCTCGGAGTGTAAGAGACTACGCCTAAACGGTTCCCCCTCGCCCGTCTCTGGAGAGGGGGAAAAGGGTGAGGGCTCACTCGCCGAAGCGACGCGCATCAAATGATGTTGTTCCAGGAGGGTAAAATGCGACGGATCTTGCTAGGCCTTGTGCTGGGGCTATCTGTCTCTTCGGTATTGTCCCATGCTTACGCCGTGCCTATACGCATCGCTAGCGCCGGGTTGAGCGGCGAGTTGTTGCCGCTCTGGATCGCCCAAGACCGGCGCCTGTTCAAGAAGCACGGACTCGATACTGAAGTCATTACGATCCAGGGCGGGCCTCTCGCGGTCCAGGCGTTGCTCTCGGGCTCCGTCCAGTTTCACGCCGGTGGAACCAGCTCGATCGTCGAGGCTAAAATGCGCGGCGCCGATATGGCGACCATCGCTGTGTTCATCGACACTCTGCCCTACACTCTGGTCTCCGCCCAGACGATCAAGTCCGCCGGTCAACTCAAAGGAAAACGATTCGCGATCAGCCGGTTGGGATCCGTGTCCGATCTGTCGCTGCGAATCGCTTTGAGAAACCTGGGAGTCAACCCGGAAAAGGAGGCGGTGATATTGGGTATCGGAGACCAGACCGCGCGCTTCTCCGCGCTACGGTCCGGCTCTGTCGACGCCACGGTGATTTCTCCCCCGCTCACCGTAACCGCCAGAAAGATGGGCTTCACGCAGATCACCAGTTTTCAAGAAGCCGGCCTTACCTGGGCGTATAATTCCATCGATGTGACTTCTGATTTTGCTCAGAAGAATCACCAGACGGTACTTGGTTTTCTGAGCGGCTTCGTTGAAGCCATCGCTTATATTCACAAGAACAAAGAAGAAAGCCTCGTCACGTTGAGCCGTTGGATGCGTCTCGAGGACCGGGAAGCCCTCGACGAGACTTACGATTACCTGCTAAAGATCCTGCCCCGAAAACCTTACGGCAGCGAGAAGGGAATGCAGGCGGTATTGGACGCCATCGCCATTCGTGAGCCCCTCGCCAAAAAATTCAAACCCGAAGATTTTTTCGCGCTGCGCTATCTGAAGGAACTGGATCAGAGCGGCTTTCTCGACCGGGTTTTCAAATAAGAACCCGCGTTCTTGCGATAGTGTTTCCGTCGCGGTTCAGTTTCAGAATAATTTGTTTGTAGGGGCGACCCCCCGTGGTCGCCCAACGAGGGCACGCACAGGGGCGTGCCCCTACATTTTCCGGCGTTGAAATCAGACTGAAGCACTACCGATGTTTCCGCGCGAATTTCAAGAATGCTCGGCGTGAAGAATCGTTACGTTCTCGGTTTTCTCGACGTATCTCACAAACCGCACCAGGTCTTCCTTATGGCCAACCGCCTTGCGCGGCGCCGGTCCCTTTGCCAGTTCGACTTTGACTACGATGAAAGTCATTCCCTCTTGGGTCAAAGCGCTCCGCGCCGCGGCCTTAAAGGAATCCAAATCTTTGATCGTTATGGCTCCGCCCACGCCGGCGCCTTGCGCGATGGCGGCGATGTCTGCCATCCGTGACGTATCCGTCGGCTGGCCGCCGGTGCCCTCGTAAGCTTCGTTGTCGAAGACAAAAACCTTCAAGTTGGGCGCCGGGTAAGATCCCAAAGTGGTCAGGGCCGAAAGCAGCATGAGCACGCTGCCATCGGTATCCAGGAGAATAATCTGGCGATGCGGCAGCGCCTTCGCCAAACCCAAAGCTACCGGGATATGATTGCCCATTCCCGAGTTGAACATGTTGCCGTCGCGCGGGCAGACCTCGGCCCATTCCTGCGGCGTTCGGCCTAAAGAGACCACGACCAACTGATCTTTGATATAGGGAACCAGGGCCTTCAGACAATCGATTCTTTCCACGATTAATTTCTCCTTCGCCGCATCAAAGATTCTCGACGCATACTTCGGCGCCCATGATCATGGCCACGTGATAGTTGGTGACGCTCATCGTCGTCAGACAGCGGCGGATCGATTGACGAATGCGGTCTTCCTCGCGAACTATATGGTAGGGTATGCGCAGCGCGTCGAGAACCGGAAGCATGGTCTGGCCATGCGCTACGGCATAGGTCAGCTTATCGCCGAAATCTCCGCGGTATGGAATGATCATGAAACAGGGCAGTCCGATGCTGATCCCCAGGCGAGCCAGTTGATCACAGGCCATGCGCACACCGGTATTCTCCATCAACATCACCGCCTTCATTCCGCCCAGCCAGGCGCCGCAGCACAATCCAACGCCGACCCCCTCGTTGGAAACGGGCATTGTGATGAAATGCGGATCCTCTGATAGACGGCGGTAAATCGGTTTCAGCCAACTGTCGGGCAAATAGGAAGCAAACTTCACCCCTGCGTCTTTGAGTCCGTCAACGACTTCTTTAGCTATGGTCTCTTTCATAGGTTAACCTCTTACCCGAGAAATTTGCGTCCCGCTAAACATGAGATCCCTCAAGACTTCGGATGCCGGCGCCTCTGGATCAGTCGGATTTTGCCGACACGGTTATTTTGTTGAAGGATCTTTCTTGCCATAGAGCCTTTCCACCAGGCCGCTTTTTGCCACTCTCTCCCAGGGCGTGGGGTCGACCAGTGTTTCCGGGCGGATTTTTTTGGTTCGTTCATCAGCCAGAGAGTCCAAAACGCCTTTGATGCTGACCAGATCCGGGTCGGGCCGGGCGCGATAAGAATCCGCCACCTTTTGGTATATCTCCTTGGACATCTGCGCATCGCCGCCTCTGCTTCGCAGGGCAGCAATACCGTCGTCCGGGTGAGTCTTGTAATAATGAATTCCATCCGTAAAGGCAGCCAATACTCGGGCTGCGGTGTCAGGATTCGCTTTGAAATAACTTCCCAAGCCGGCCACGCCAAATCTCGCATAGGGAATATCCAGAGCGCTTAAGTCTGCCAGCAAAACACAGCAACCGCTGGCGGCCAGTCTGTCAACGTCGGTCGGATTGATTAGCCCACCGTCCACCTGGCCGCTCAAGATTGCCGCGATGCGAGTCGGTGTATTGCCTACTTGCATCAAAGTAACGTCCTTGACGTCCAAGCCCCAATGCCTGAGGACCATGCGCGTCACGATATCGGACACCGAGCCAAACCGGCTGATGGCTATTTTTTTCCCTTTGAGTTCCTGCGGGGTTCGGATCCCTTTCCGAGCCATGATCGCGCCGTCAAGTCTGTCGATGGTAACGCTGATGATCTTGAAATCTATGCCCGCGAGCGCCGATTGGATTTGCGAGGGAAGATCAGAGGTGGTGAACTGAATACTCCCGCCCACCACCGCCTGATTCATCAGCGAACCGCTGCCGATGTAGATGCTTTGCGCGTTCAGTCCGTGTTTTTCGAAGACGAACTTGTTGCCCATGATTTTAAGCAGGTCATGCGCAATACCTACGCCGCTGTAGCCGATTTTCACTGATTCCAGTTTTGTTGACTGGGCCGGAGCCCACGACGGATATATCAACAACAGAACCAAAAAAAGCGATGGCATCCAGGACATAATTTTTCTCCCTTGACTATGTCAGCAGCGATAACTTTGCCTTCCGTCCCGTGTCGTTGCGCTCGGGTTTTACTTTTCGGTGAACGGCGATCTGGAGCGCAAGCGCAGCACCGGTTTTTTTTCTGTTTCCTCAATATAGGACGCAAAAATGTACTTATTATACTTGTGATCCATGGCCGCGTAGGGCGGTCTTTCAATCGTGCCGAGCTCGATTTTCGCGGTAATAAACAATAGTCCGCTCTCGTCGACTAACTGGAGCCTTTGTTTGAATTCTTCAATCGTCGAGACCACAAAACTCTTGTTGATGCCGCAGCCCTTGGCGATCTGGACGAGATCCACCCCATGGGCCGTGGCGCTCGGCATTCCTCCCGGCGATTCGTAGGCCTCGTTGTCGAATACGAAGATTCGCAGGTTAGCCGGTTTGCTATGCGCGACGTCGGCCAATGAAGCCAGATTCAAAAGGAGGTTGCCATCTCCATCCAGCGCCAGGATCCTTCGATGGGGTAGAGCCAATGCGAGTCCGAAAGCGACCGGGGTGCACTGACCAAGGTTCATATTGTACAGATTCGCGCGCGACGGCCGGACGGTAAGCCACTCGTGCATTGTGTTTCCCAGGTTGGTGACGACCAGATCGTCCTCGCGCACGACGGTGGCCAGAGCTTTCAGACAATCGAATCGCTTCATCGTAGTGTCTCCCCCGAGAATAAAATACAAATCGGATTCTGCCATGCAAAAGCCGAACTTACCGCGTCCTTGATGGCGCCTTCAATTTTCGGAATCTCGCTCACGTTGACAAAGGGTATCTGCAAGTCCCGTAGAATCGGCTCGGTGGTAAACTGATACGTCCTCATTACGGGCTGCGCGTCGCCGATTTCGCCGCGGTACGGGATCAGTAACAGGAGCGGAATGTTCCATAGATTGTGCAGGCTCGCCAGAGGCCATGCTGCAACTAAAAAACCGGACGTAGGAATCATCAGCGCAGGGGACTTGCCGCCGAAGAACGCTCCAGCGCATATGCCCACGCCGATGCTTTCGTTGCTCACCGGCACGAAGGTAAAGCTGTCATCTTCAGCGATTTTCCTTTGCACTCGATCGAACCCATGATCCGGCAGAATAGCGACCAAGTCCACGCCCGCCGATTTGAGACCTCTAACGATGGCTTCACTCGCCTCAGCCTTCATAAGATTCGCTCCCTTGATTTAGAAACGCAGTTGCCTTGCGATGGAAAAGTCCGTCACCGCATCCGGATCGAGAGGCTTGTCGGTCAAGCCGCGCTCGACAGCGTTGTCGATCACCAGCTTGATTTTGTCACGCTCCACGAACCCGGTAGGGCTTAGAGAGGGAACAAGCCTGCGATAGAACTCTTCGGACATGGCCCGATCGAGCTTGAAAAATTTCCCTATCCACCCCGTCACATCATCCTTATGGTGCGGATCGGTAATCGCCCTGGTGGCGCGCAGAACAGCACGCAGAACCTTTTCGACTTCAGAGCCATTGCCGCGAATTTTCCCCAGGGTCGTGCTGACGCCGCCCCACGGCAGCCGATAATCGTTGCCAACGTCAAGCAAGATACGGAACCCTTCTCCGGCGGCTCTTATGTCATCCGGAGAACTCAAGAGCGCGGCATCCACCGCGCCCTGTTTAAGCGCGGCAGCGCGCGCCGAGTTGGAACCTCCCGCCAGTATAACAACGTCCTCCTTTGGTCTAAGCCCGTGGTTCTTGAGTAAATACACCGCGGCGCCGTAAATCGCGCCGCCGAAAGAACTGATCGATAATTTCTTGCCGCGCAGCTCCGACACGTTATTGATTCCCTTGCGAACCAACAAACCTAGCAAAGGTTGCCGGTTCGTCACGGCGATCAGACGCAACGGCATTCCTTTGAGCGTGGCTTCAATAGACGAAGTGCTCAAGGTCGAATAATCGAGATCTCCGACCCCCAACGCGGCCAGGGCCGCTTCTGTTTTGATGATGATGATCTTGACGTCAAAGCCTTCGGCTTCGAAATATTTTCGATCCCGCGCGTAAAACGTGCACAAGTTGCTGACGGTGACGTCGCTGGAACCGATGCGAAGTTCCTTCAGCGGCTGAGCTGTCGCGAGATATGGAAAGAGCAAGAACCAGCAGAGCGATAGGACAATCATCGGGATCATCGTTACCTCCTCGGCAATGCGAACTGCCAACGCAATTCTCAAAGCGGCTCGCGCCCTACGACGCGCGAGCGCGACTTTCCTGTAAAGCGCGGAAAACTTTCTCGGCCGTAATGGGCAGATCCTTAATGCGCACGCCCACCGCGTCATAAACGGCGTTGGCGATCGCCGGCGCGACTTGGGAAATGGCGCTTTCGCCGATCTCCTTGCTTTGGAACGGCGCCGCGCCGACATCGCCTCGGACGAGGGTCGTTTGCAAGGCGGAAATATCCTTGATGTTCGGTATCTTGTAGTCGCCAAGGCTCAGGGTCGTAACTTGCCCATCCGCCATCACCATTTCTTCGGTGAGAGCATAACCCACCCCTTGCATGATACCGCTGTCGATCTGTCCCTGGTGTCCGACGGGATTGAGAATCGTCGCAACGTCATGAACCGTATTGAGTTTCCGTAAGTGGACTTGCCCGGTCTCCGTGTCGACATACACCTCGGCGACGCAGGCAGTGAATACTCCTTCCGGGGGCGTCTCAGTGGCTTCGTAATAGCTTTCCACCTCGAGACGCTCGCCTTCGGCTGCGGCAGCGGCGGCCATTTGAGCTAGAGACAAAGATGGCGCGCTACGGCCTTCCACGGCCGCCTTGCCATTTTTGATCGCGATCCCGTCGGCCGATACGCCGAGCATTTTCGCGGCACGCTGGCGCAGCAGGGCCTTTAACTGGTCGACGGCCTTCAACACAGCCTGTCCTAACACAAAGGTCACACGGCTGGCGCCAGTGCCGGATTCGGAGCGGAAAGAGTCCGTTGTTCCTACTTCCAATCTCACTCGATCTAACGGAATGTCCAAGACCTCGGCAATCATCTGACAAAGGATCGTATGCGCGCCGGTGCCGGTGTCGGCGTAGGTGATCAATAACGAGACGATGCCGTCGGTACCTAAACTCAATCGCGCATTGGCGTCGCCGATGCCAACGTTGCGATAGGATAGCGCAACCCCGCGGCCCACATGAGGTGCTTTTCTAAACGTCTTCCATCTGGAAACCTCGCCGGCCGACTCGAGCACATCCCGGCACTTAACGTCGATCAGGCCATGCTTGTTCTCCCCCGGCGTCGGATCGCCGTCTTGAAGAGCGTTGCGGATTCGAATCTCGAGAGGATCGATCTGCAGCGATTCGGCGATCATATCCATCTGGGATTCGCCGGCAAAAACCAGTTGTACCATTCCCGGAGAGCGGAAATGACCGCAGGGGACACTGTTGGTGTAAACCGCGTAGGAGTCGATCTTCACGTTTGGAATACGATAGGAGCCGGCGGCTTTGACGGCGCCCGGCAAGTTCACCGACGGAATCGGCTTCATCGCGCCATAGGCGCCGCCATTCCAAAAAGCCCTGACCTGTCTCGCCATAATCGTTCCATCTTTTTTAACACCCGTCTTCACGACGATAACCGCCGCGTGCCGAGGATTTCCCGCCATGAGCTCTTCGGTATAAGTCATGATCATCCGCACCGGCCGGCCCGTCCGCTCAGCGAGGAAATAACAGAGGGGAAGGTCCATGAGCGCACCCTTACCGCCAAAGTCACCGCCTATCGCAGAGACGTGGATGACGATTTTTTCGGCGGGGACGCCAATCGCGTGCGCAAGACTTTGCTTGGTCTGGTACGGAGCCTTGTTGCTCACCCAGACAAGGACGGAGCCGGTGTGTTTGTCTATGGATAGCACGCTCGAATGGGGCTCCAGATACGATTGATGAACATGCTGCGTCGTGAACGTATCCTCGAAAATTTGATCGGACTCGCGAAACCCCCGCTCGACATCGCCAATACGCCACTCGTCATGCGAGTATACATTATTGATTGAAGAGGCGAGTTTCGGCAGCCCCTGATAGTCCTTGAGCTTTTCATGAAGCTGCGGCGCCCCCGCGGTGACAGCGACCAGCGGATCGAACACCGCCGGCAACGGCTCATACTCCACCTCGATCAGTTGGGCCGCCTCTTCCGCAATATTGCGGTCCTCTGCTGCCACCACCGCCACTTTCTCGCCGATGAAACGGGCGCGATCGCGCGCCAGCATCGGCATGTCGCGCAGCCGGCGTCCGGTCAACAGGTCGGGGATATCCAGCGCGGTGATAACGGCCATGACCCCTGGCCGTGATTTTACCCGTGAAGCGTCCACGCGGACGATACGGGCGTGAGCATAGGGGCTGCGCAAAACTTTGCCCCAAATTGTTCCGGGAATCAGATTATCCGCCGTATAGAGCGCTGTGCCGGAAACTTTTTGCAGCCCCTCGATTTTGGGCGCCGGTTTGCCGATTGAAGTAAAGCTCCGCGGTTTGACTTTTTTATTCCTTGCCGTTTGCATTGCGTTGACCTTCGCTATGGAAGGGTTCGCCTCGCTCTTTGCGGCGATCGCGACTGCGGAATCTGGGTTCAATGTCCTTCCGGAACTTGACGTTGTATCTCGAACCGCGCGCTGGCTTTATTCTCCTTCGCCGAATACCTCGCAGCTTGCTGCGAGGATGAAGGTGAGGAGAACCCTCCGTAGCCTTGGCGCCCGGCCTTCGCAGCCGAAGCGACTGCTTCGGCTGAGTAGGCAAGGAGGGTGGAAGGGCTTCGGAGAATTTCGCAAGATACCTCGGAGCTTTGCTCCGAGGAGCTTCATTTGCTCCCCAGCGCGCACGCCTGAATCGCGTCGAAGATCCCTGTATAACCCGTGCAACGGCATAAGTTGCCGTCAAGCCCGAGCTTAATTTCCTCCAAGCTCGGTCGCGGCGTGCGCCGTAGCAAGGCCGTTGCGGCCATCAACATCCCGGGGGTGCAATAACCGCACTGTAACGCGCCGTGCTTGAGAAACTGCCGCTGCAGCTCGTTCAGTTCTCCGCCCTCGCCCAGACCTTCAACGGTCGTGATCGCTTTCCCTTCACATCGAGCGGCCAGAACCACGCAGCTATGCACGGCCATTCCGTCCAACAAAACGGTGCACGCGCCGCAGTGACTGGTCTCGCAGCCGCGCTTCGTACCGGTTAATCCCAAGCCTTCTCTGAGAACATCCAACAACAGCGCCGCCTCTTTTGCCTCGAGATCGATTTCCTCGCCGTTGACTTGAAGTTTAAGCTTTGCCATGACCGTTCCTTCCCGATTGTCGGATCGCTGCGGATATTGCCCTGCGAACGAGAACCTTGACCATTTTTCGCCGATAATCCGCCGAACCGTGAAGATCAGTCATTGGATCGGCCTCGGATGAGGCAATTTCTCCCGCTGCGCGGATCGCCGAGTCATCGAGCGCTACACCGCGCAGGGCGGTTTCAGCTTTGCTCGCTCTGAACGGAATTGGCGCGACACCGCCCAACCCGATCCGTATCTCCTGCGCTCTCGGCGGCTGCTGCTCATCCGGGATCAGAACCACAGCTACTCCCGCAATTGCAAGATCCTCCGAGCTGATCGCATGCTTCAAGTAAACGGCCGACCCTCTACCGGGCAAAACCGGAATCTCGATGCGGCAGAGTAGTTCATCGGGCGCGATGGTGGTCTCGAAATAACCTCGAAAGAACTCCGGCAATGGGACTTTTCTTGTTCGCTCTCGACTGCGGAGTTCGACAACGGCATTCAAAGCCAGCAGCGCCGGCGGCAAATCCGCGCCGGGCTCGTTGTGACAGAGGTTGCCGCCTATCGTGCCGAGATTTCTAATCGCGGTGGAACCTACCTTGGATGCCGCCTGAGTCAAGATTGGGATCGCCCCTCGCACCTCGGGTGCTGAGGCCAGATTGTGGATCGTTGTCATGGCTCCGATCGACATCCCATCCGTCCGCTGCTGCAGGCCGCGCAACTCTCCAATCCGCTCCAGATCGATCAAAACTTTGGGATCGATGAGCTTATTGCGCAACAACACCAAGAGTGATTGCCCCCCCGCAATGGGCAATCCGTCTTTCTCATATTGTTCACGTTGAGCCAACGCTTCCGCCAACGTATCCGGTCGGATTAATTTCCTCTCGATCATTACAACTCCCTTGCGCCCGTTTAGGAATTTGCCTCGATAGCACCCTTAACATTGTCTCCGAACTCTTTGATGACGGCCTCTGCTTTTCTCTTCACAAACGAATAACCGAGAGTGCCTAATCTTCCGAACACGTTGACGTCGGTCTCGAAATCCACCTGAGTATCATTACCGTTTGGGGTGAGCGCGAGGATCATCGTCTGGCGCACGCCTCCCGCCTTGAAATCCTTCCCCTCCATGGCAATCTCGATTCGCTTCAACGGCTCCAGCTTTTTCACGTCAGCCAACAATTCAAACTGCACAGTGATGGGGCCGACGCTGTCCTTTACGCTCAATTGGTATTTCTCGCGCTCTTTCACGGTCTTGACAGCCTGGCATCCGGGGATGCAGCGGGACAACTTTTCGATGTCCCACAAAAATTCCCATACCTCTTCTACAGGTCGCGCGATCAACAAGTCGCCGTGAAACTTCATCTAATCTTCCTCGTGAATCACGAGCGGCGAACGGTTATATGCTTGATTCTCCTTCGCCGAATACCTCGCAGCTTGCTGCGAGGATGAAGGTGAGGAGAACCCTCCGTAGCCTTGGCGAAGGAGGGTGGAAGGGCTTCGGAGAATTTCGCAAAGATACCTCGGAGCTTTGCTCCGAGGAGCTTCATTTGTAATGTCCGATATCCGTTCGTGGTGAGCCCAGTCGAACCATGAACGGAGTTTTCACACAGTCTGGCGCAGCCCGAGGACCGCGATGACAGACACTGGCGTGACAATGCATTTGTTAACTTCATTATTTCTCAGTCCCTCAAATCATCCAGCGAAACGCCCTCCACGCCCGGCACCTTGACGATTTCCGGAAAGCGCTGGCCGAAGGGCTTGGTGGCATCGATGCCTAGACTAGTTTCTGTCGCGAAACTCGCAAAAAATCTTACGGGTGCGACATGGGTCAAGTTTTTTCTCTGACATAGTTGTATCATTTTGAGCTGAAAGTGGACAGCAAAGAGTCGTGTGGGGTGTTCGATGGACCGCGCAGTGATGGCAGAAAAGACTACGCCCAGGGAGCGTCGAATGAACGTTTGAGAGCGACAGTGGCTACGCCGCTCGTCGTAGCCGTTTGTTCTTTTGGTTTAACAGGTGAGCGATGTTCATGAGGTTGTTGGTAAGCACAGCGGCGCCGACCAACACCTCAAAGCGCTCAGGTCCCTCGGCCAGACAGCGCTTCATGCCGCGGCCGCGAAAGAGCACGGATATGCGGCCCTCAATGCCTGCGCGGAAGCGTTGTCCTTTCTTGAACTCTGAGCTCTTTTCGAGCGCTTCGCGTTGGGAGGTTCTTTTGCCACCGCACTGCGGAATGCAGACGAGCTTCACAGTGCTATCCTGGCATGCTTTGATGTTCTCAGCGCTGAAAAAGCCGCGGTCACCACTGTACCAATCGGGAGCCAAACCGAAAGTCTCCTGATGACGCTTCAGCGACGGTGTGACGTGGATGTGATCGGAGGGATTACCTTCAAGCACGCGGTACTGGGTGATCAAACCGCGGGCACTTTCAGCGAGAAAGATCTTGTGGCCGAACTCCATCGGTTTTTGTACTTTCCCCCGCTTGATCAGATCACTGTGGGGTTCAAAGATCGAGTAGATTTTCTCCTCGGTTGGAACCTGCTCTCCCTTGAGCACGCGTCGGCTGCTCTGATCGATGACGCGGGTGCCGAGTTGGCAGTAGTGATCGATCTTTCTTCGAAGCTCGTTAATGATAATGTCGTCCATCAGGTCAACAGCGCATTGATCTTTGGTCTTTTCGAGCACCCCTCGGGCATTTTGGACGACCTGCTCGGTGGTCCCGATGAGTTGGCGATATTTACCCTTTTGCTGGGTGTGGCGTTGCCTCGCTGTCATGCGTTGGATCTCTTGCATGCGACGCCGTGCACAGCGTGTGCGGTTAGTAAAGTTATCGATCCCATTGGGAAGAAGTTTTCCGAGACGATCGATGAGCCGCGTCAGGACGCGCACTATATCCCAGAGCAAAGTATTATCGGTTGGATGATGGATATCGGTTTCGGTGACCGTCGTATCGACGCGCAGTCTCTTGCCGTCCTCCAGTCCCAGATCGACGGCAGCTTTAAGGACCAAGTCATTGATGGCTTGTATGGTTTTGGGGTGAAGTTTATTAAAGGCCCGATTGAAAGCGTCATGCTTGGGTACGCGCCGGCTGTAAAAACCCGTGAATCGGCGCAGCGTGTATCCGTCAGCGATTCGTTCGCTGAGTTCCCGATAGTCCCAGTTCTTCACTCGCATCAGGATCAGCGACCGAAGCACCTGCGCCGGGGTCATGGCTGTGCGGCCGGTGGCAGGCTTTTTCAGACCCCGCTGAAGATCTTGGCGCACCGGCTCGATGATCTGTGGCCGATAATCGAGGAAGTCGGACATCCTCTTGAGAATCGGGTCGAGATCGATCCCCTGAGTGAGAAATTCCAGATCAGCGAAGCTGACTTGCGGCTCGACGACTCTTGTCATGGTTTGATCTTTTGAATCTTTGTGGTCCTTTGATGCTTGAGGGCTTTGGTATATCGAAGAGCGGTTTGATGCAGCAGCTCCTGAAGAACACGGCCGTTGTCGAGGCTAAGCCGTATCTCTGGGACCAATGGCTCTGGGATGTAAATCGCAAAGCGGCGTCCTTTAATGCGCACGTATAGGATATGACTGGGGTGCTGTTCGCCCGAACGGCAGGCTGCGCAGTGTTCGCGCACGCAGGGACTTCGCCGCAGGCTCAACGACCCCAGCGCAGCCGGCCACAGCCCTGCGGCTTGTTTTTGGAACCATTGCTCGACATCGGCGGCAGTTTCAGTTTTGCGCGACATGTTCTATGTGTGCCATAAGGCATACATGCTTGTCAAGTAAAAAATGAAACTAAGAAGTAAAAAATTCTTGATTTAGCAGTGAGTTGCGAGTTTCGCGACAGAAACTAGACTAGAGCCGACGCGCAGCTTTCGCACGGAGGGGTCCATCGCCGTCGCCACCACGCGGGGGAAAATGATCACGTCTTCATCGGCCTGTGTCCGAGTAGCGATCGCCCACCAGACTTTTTCCATGTCGAAGATATCGACATCGTCATCGACGACAATAGTGATCTTGTTGCGGCGCGTGCCGATCATCGCCGCGATGACGTTTCTCGCCTCGCACTCGTACGCCTGATTCATGGCGATCACGCAAGTCATGCCTACGGTGCCGGCGGCGGGAAAATGAACCGCGGTCACACCGGGAAATTCCTTTTTGAGCTGCCAATAAAAACTCGCTTCCAGAGGCAGCTGCTTGAGAACATGATTCTCCGTGGTTGGCATGCCTGTGAGCGCGGCCTGATAGATCGGATCTCTGCGGTGTGTGATCGCGCTCACTTCAATGATGGGCTTGGGATTCGCAGGTGTATAATAACCCGACACTTCGCCGAACGGCCCTTCTTCTTCCCGAACGTTGGGAAGAACCATCCCCTCGATAATAATTTCAGCCGTGGCCGGCACCTCGAGATCCACCGTTTCCGCCTTGACCACTGCCACCGGCTCGCCTCGCAACGCCCCGGCCAGGGCCAACTCATCAGTGCCGTAGGGCGCCATCCACTGGGTGGCGAGCGCAAGCACCGGATCGGTGCCGATGGCGATGGCGATGGGTAGACCCCTCCCGATGGACTCAGCTTCGGTGAGCTGGCGCACCAGCTGCTGCGCCATGATTCCCAGCCGGTTGCGTCCTTTGAGCTGCAGCCTGTATATGGAAGTATTTTTCCCTCCCCCTTTCGGATCGCGACTGATGCATAAGCCGAGCGTAATGAAAGGCGCGGGATCCTTTTCCGAAAAAGTCGGTATGGGAAGCCGCGTGAGGTCGACATCCTTGCCGGTGTGGACAACCTCCTTGCACGGCGCGGTCGAAACCAACTTTGGCGGCACTACATGGTCCAGAGCGTGTTCAAATCGATTGACATAGTCTTGGGGCGACGATTCCAGCGCGAGAAAAGCTCTCTCGCGCGTGGCAAAGACGCCGCCCACTACGGGCATATTGAAATTTTTGACGTTCTCGAAGAGTAATGCCGGGCCATGTTGATCGCTGGTCTTGCGGATGTACGACGAAATTTCGAACTTTACATCAACCGGTTTTTTGGTTTTGAGCAGTTCGCCTTTTTCTTCAAGTAACTTCAAAAATTCTCTCAGATCCTTGAAAGGCATCTCAAACCTCCATTGACAGCCGTCCCTTTTGCCGGGGTCGAGACTTGCCGCGGCGAAAAGCCGGTTCGCGGCCAATTATCTCTTACTTGTCGAGGCGGATAGTCACGTATCTTTCGCGCCTCCACTCTCAATAGCGGCGAGGACGCGCTCCGGGAAAAGCGGCAGCTCCTTGATTCTTACCTTTAACGCATCGTAGATCGCGTTGCCGATGGCGGGAGCAATGCCAACCACTGCGAGCTCGCCAATGCCTTTGGCGCCATAGGGCCCTTCCGGCAGTGGAACCTCCACAGGGATCGAAACTATTTCTGGAATTTGTTCAGCCGACGGCAACTTGTAATCCATAAACGAGGGATTGATGACCCTCCCGTCTTCAAACTGCAGCCTTTCATGAAGCGCATACCCAAGTCCCATCACGACCCCACCGGTGATCTGACCCCTGACGCTCAGCGGATTGAGAGCCGTGCCAACATCGTGAGCGGAGGCAATTCTTCTGGCTTTGATCATTCCGGTTTCGTCATCGACCTCGACCTCCACCGCTTGGGCCGCGTATTTCCAGCCAGGCACGTATTCTTTTCCCTGCGCTTTGTGGGGGAGCGATGGGTAATCGCCTTTTCCTCCGTACCAGCCCCTGCCCAGGATCGGTTTCTCGCGATTGTGAGCTTGCTCCAGAACTTTTCTATAAGGGAGTGAAAACTGCGGTTGCTTCATCGACACAACGCATTGGTTCTCGACAGCCAGGTCGCTTTCTGGAATCTCAGCCATCTTCGAAGCCATTTCGAGGAGCTGCTTTTTCGCGTCCTCGGCAGCTTTTTTGACCGCCATGCCGGTATAAAACGTGACGCGACTCGAGAATGTCCCGCGGTCGTAGGGCGTTGCGCCGGTGTCGGCGCAGGTAATTCCCACAGACCCAACCGGAATCCCGAGCGCTTCGGCTGCGATTTGGCATAAGACCACACACATGCCCTGGCCTATTTCGGACGCTCCCACCAGCACCTGCGCACTGCCGTCCTCGTTGAACTGAACATGGGCGCCGGAAATGCTCGAGTGCGTCGTTGGCGACTTGGCGATCACCGCCAGGCCTCGCCCGACCTTGCTTGGTTTGGGTTTTCCCCAGCCAATCTCTGCCGCGACTTTTTCCAGACATTCCCGTAAGCCGATACTCTGCACGGCGTCGCCTATAGCATTGATATCACCCTCGTGAAGTATATTTTTCAGCCGCAACTCCAACGAATCCACGCCAAGCCGCTCGGCAATCATATCCATCTGCGACTCTATGGCCCACGCTCCCTCTGGCACGCCCAAGCCCCGCAGTTGCGTGCCGCGAATCCTATTCGTGTATACCAGAGTGGAGGTCACACGAATGTCAGGGATCCGGTAGGGGCCGATGCCGTCCTTCATGGCCCGATTGCTCGGCGCCAATCCTTCGGCGTGGGCGCCGGTATTCCAGAGAAAACTGATATCTCTGGCGACTAGAGTCCCGTCTTTCATGACGCCGGTCTTGAGTTTAACCAATGCCGGCGTCGACCCGGCGGCTGCGGTAAATTCGTCCGTCCTGGTCATGACGATTTTCACCGGCTTGCCGCTCTTCATGGCCAGGGCGATGGTGATCGGCTCAAGACGCGGTTCAATTTTTCCGCCGAATCCTCCGCCTACCTTCGTACAGATCACCCGTATTTTGCTTTCCGGTACGTCGAAAAGGCCGGCCATGACGGTGCGCAGCTCAAAAACTTCTTGGGAGCAGGTCCACACGGTAATCGTGCCGCCGAGGACCGCGACGAGTGTCGCATGGGGCTCCATGTAGCTGTGGTGGATCTGGCTGGCGCGAAAAGTGTCTTCGAAAACGTAGTCAGCCTTCTTCAGGGCCGCTTCTACGTCGCCGCGTTGGTTGGAGGCTTGATGAATGATGTTGGTGCCGGGCACCGGATGCCAGGAAGCCAGATAGACGGATCTCGCGTTGTATTTGTCTACTTCATGAACTAACGGCGCGCCATCACGGATGGCTTCCTCGGCCTCAAAGACCGCCGGTAACTCCTCGTAATCGACATCGATCAAGGACAGCGCTTCTTCGGCGGTTTCCTCATCAAGCGCCGCTACCGCCGCTACCGGTTGTCCGACATAGACGACTTTATCGATGGCAAAAATGTATTCATCTTCGATCGCATATCCATATCGGCGCGCCGGTACGTCGCGCGCGCAAATCACCGCCTTCACCCCCGGCTGTTTCTTTGCCTTTTCCACGTCGACGCGCAGAACTTTTCCGTGCGGTATCGGGCTCCGTAAAATTTTTCCCCACAACATGTTGGGCAGCTTCATATCAGGTCCATACAGAGCCTGACCGGTTAGCATCTCTGGACCATCTACTCGCTCTACCGAAGTGCCTATCACCCTGTACTCAGCCATTATTTGCTTTTCCTCCTCAGATTCATACTTTTGAAAAGTTAATCCCTTCGACGGAGTTTATCCTGAGCACAGCCGAAGGGCTCAGGACATGCTTTGCGCGATATAACTCTTCTCCGAATCCGGATATATCTCCCGCCAAGTCGCCAAGACGCAAAGTTCGAAACAGCAAAACGGCGTTGGGACGTGCTGTGTCTCTCTGTACCTTCGGTCTAAAGTAGTCTCGGCATCACCTCTTTAGCTATGAGGCTCAGTGAACGCCGCCGATTCGGGCCGATGATTTCCCAGATAATCGGTAGCTTAAGACCTGAACCGCGATATTGCCTTAGCCCTTCTATAACTTGGTCGGGAGTGCCTGCGATCGTGACCTTGCGAGCCAGCGCATCATCAAGCGCCGCGGCCGCTCCCGCCAGGCCAAGCTTTTCCAGGCGGTCTCTAGCGAGACTGATCTCCGGCTCGCTTACCCCTGCATGTCGAAGCATCTGAGAATGCCTGGACGGTAGCTTCTGCGCAACGAACTGCTTGGCGGCGCCCAGGGCTCTTTTCTCGTCCGCGTCCACCCCGACGAGCAGGTATGCCGCGATATCAAAATTGTCTATCGTCCTGCCTGAGCGCCTGAGTCCTTCCTCGAGGAACGGCATTGCGTATGCGATGAAGCCCGGGGTGCAAGGATAGTTGAAAAGGACTCCGTCTGCGTACTCGCCAGCCAGCCGGAGCATTGCCGGCCCAGTTGCGCCCACGTAGATTGGTAAATCTTTGGACGGTTCGAGTCCGAGCCGGCTGCCCGGCGCAGGAATGCTAAATCGAGTGCCGTTATATTGAACCCATTGACCGCTCAAGAATCCTCTGATGAGGTCGATCGATTCCTTGACTAGCTGCGTGGTTCCCGCTTGCTCCAGCCCCTGCTTCCGCAGAGCGTTTAAGACCCTTCCCACACCTAGGATTACCCGCCCACGAGCCAGTTCATCAAGGGAAGCTGCCTCCATCGCGAGTAGCGCGGGATGCTTTGTGTGGGGACTGAGGATTCCTAGGCCTATCCGTATCGTGCTGGTTGAGGTCGCGATAACCGTAGCCCGCACAACCGCGCTTCTAGTATGGTATCCCTCGGAGAGCCAGAAGCTATGAAAACCTAAAGCATCGGCCTCCTTGGCAAGCTCCAGAGTCTCGGCTGTGGAGGTTGTGCCGTCGACTCCAACGCCTAAATTCCCGAAACCTTGCACAGCCATCATCAAAATAAACGAAGCCCTTCGCTCGCCCCCCTTTGGAACCCGAACCTGTGAAAAAATCGCCGTCCGCCCTTCGACGAGCTCAGGACGAACGGCTAACTATTTAGATTTCCGTCTGTGCCACACCGTTCGTGGTGAGCCTGTCGAACCATGAACGGATTTTTTCACAGCTTCGCCCCATAACGTTGTTAGCGCCTCAAGAGGCGGTGTTTACATAAAGTAAACCAAACCCCGGTTCGAACCTTATGGGCTAACAACTAATGCGTCAAGGCTTGCCGCGCACAGGCTTGCCGCGCACAGGAGGGAAACCTTTCGGCCCGCTCGTCGGGGCTATTAATCTCATTTTTCCGACGTGGTATATGGAAAAAACACAGCTGCCGGTTTACAAAGCTTGCTGCTTCTATACTCATCGCTTCCCTTCTTTGCTCTTCATGATAAGAACTGATCTACCGTGAGGATTTATCGCGCGCCAATGACTCGAACCGGATCGCTCGTACTGGTGTCAGCCATCGTTGGGATTTCCCTTTTCATGCTGAACGCGCTTGGCGCGGCCAATATTCCCCCCAAAAGAGTCTTGATTCTCGATTCCTTTGGCCGCGACGTCGCCCCTTTCAATGGCGCCGCATCTGCTTTGCGCACCACGCTTGCCCGGGAGTTGGGGGAGCCGGTCGATATCTATCAGGACCGTCCGCTGCTCGGCAGTATCGTTGAGTTTGGCCGAGCGACGATCTGGGAGCGGTATAAATGGCCGATTATTCTGGTCTTGGGGCTGTGCGTTCTGCAGACCGTTTTAATTAGCTTCTTGCTCCGGGAGCGGCGTCGACGACGCCTCGTGCAACAGAAAGTGGAAGAACGTCTGCGCTTCGAACAACTGGTTTCAGAGCTGTCGAACACGTTCATCAACCTGCCTTCGGAGGATGTGGAAGACGAGATTGTCTCAGCTCTGGGCCAGGTTGCGAGGTTGTTGAGGTTCGATATCGCCGCGTTATCCATATTCACCGGACGGGACGGGCAGGGACGAGTCGCCTACATCTGGAGACCGGAGGGAGTGCCGGAAATTCCCTCAGGTCTCACCGATAAGGATTTTCCCTGGTCGGCTGAGGAATTGTTCGCTGGTCGCGACGTCTGTCTGCGCAGTCTGGAGATGCTGCCGCTGGCGGCGCGCACCGATCGCGCCACCTATGAGAAATACCACGTGCGATCCTCCTACAGCGTCCCGATGGTGACGGGCGGAAGGGTGATCGGCGTTCTAGGCCTCAACACCGTTTGGGAAGAGCATGAGATGCCCTCGGAGTTGTTGCAGAGGCAGCGCTTGCTCGGCGAAATCTTCGCCAACGCTTTGGCGCGCAAAGCTGCAGAGGAATCTCTCCGCGAGAGCGAGGAGAATTTGCGTAGCCTGGTTGAAACTACCACAGCCGTGCCATGGCAAGCCGATGTCGAGACTTGGGTGTTCACTTATGTTGGCCCCCAGGCCGTAAGGCTTTTAGGCTATCCGATCGAACAGTGGTATCAAGAGGATTTTTGGGTTTCTCATCTTCATCCTGACGATAAGGAATTTGCAATCCACGCTTGCTTGACCAATAGCCAGATGGCCGACAACTTTGAATTCGAATATCGGATGATTGCAGCATCAGGGAAAAGCGTCTGGGTGCACGACATCGTCAAATGCGAGCACCGAAATGGAAAGCCAGTGCAGCTGCGCGGCTTCATGCTCGATATTAGCGAACGCAAGCAGGTCGAGGAAGCGCTGCGCGAGAGCGAAGAGCGCTTTCGCGTCATGGCTGATACAGCTCCCGTGATGATCTGGATGTCGGGCACGGATAAGCTCCGTACCTTTTTTAACAGAGGCTGGCTCGACTTTACTGGCCGTTCATTGGCGCAAGAACTTGGCAATGGGTGGGCGGAAGGCGTGCACCGAGAAGACTTGGATCGCTGTCTTGATGTGTACGTTAATGCGTTCAGCGGGCGGCAAGAGTTTACGATGGAATATCGGTTAAAGAGATATGACGGTGAATATGGCTGGGTCCTGGATAGTGGAGTGCCGCGCTTTGGGTTGGATAACACGTTTCTCGGTTACATCGGTTCGGTTATCGACATTACCGATCGGAAACGCGCGGCGGAGGCGCTGGAGAGCCAACGGGCATTCCTCCGGCAGGTCATTGACAGCAATCCGAACTTTATTTTTGCCAAAGACCGTGAGGGTCGGTTCACCTTGGTGAATCGGGCGGTGGCAGAAGCGTACGGCACGACGGTTGACAACCTGATCGGCAAGACCGATGCGGATTTCAATCCGAACCGCGAGGAGGTCGAGTCCTTCCACCGCATGGACCTGGAGGTCATGGACACGTTGCAAGAACGCTTCATACCGGAAGAGCCTTTAACGGACGCTCGCGGACAAATGCGCTGGTTGCAGACCGTGAAGCGCCCCATTATCGAAAAGGACGGCTCTGCGAATCAGGTGCTCGGTGCGTCCACTGACATCACGCGGCGTAAAGAGACAGAATCAGAACTGCGGCGGCAGCGCGAGAATCTCGCGCACGTGACGCGTATTTCCGCGATGGGCGAACTGGCCGCGTCGCTTGCCCATGAGTTGAACCAGCCGCTCACAGCCATACTCAGTAACGCGCAGGCGGCGCAGCGATTCATGGCGACTAACCCGGCCGACATGGAGGAGGTGCATGAGATTCTCAAGGACATCGTACGGGATAACAGCCGCGCGAGCGAGGTCATCCGTCGGATGCGCGCACTCGTCAGGAAGGAGGAACTCGAGTTCGAATCGCTCGACCTTGCCAGTGTCATTGGAGACATCGTGACGCTTGTTCATAGCGATGTTGTTCTGCGCAATATTTGTGTGTTGCTCGAATTCCGTCCGGGCCTGCCGATGGTGCGGGGCGACAAGGTACAGTTGCAGCAGGTCCTGTTGAACTTGTTGCTCAACGCGTTTGATGCCATGAAAGATTGCCCCGCCAACGAACGAGAAGTTGTGATAGAGGCTGGCCAGAATGGCGGTCGTATAGTGGAAGTGGCCGTTCGCGACCACGGGACCGGCTTGACCCGTGATAAGTTTGAAAAGATTTTTCAGCCCTTTTACACCACCAAGCGCGACGGACTGGGCATGGGGCTTTCCATCTGTCGCTCCATCATCGAGGCTCACGGCGGCCGTCTGTGGGCAGAGAACAACAATCCCGATCGCGGCGCGACGTTCTGCTTCACTGTGCCGATGGAGGGGGTGGGGAGGGAAGGGAGTAGAGGAGGGGGTGAGGAGTGATGGGAACATAGGGTTTCAGGTGTCAGGTTTCATGAGAGGCGGTTTTCGGAGACGAAAAGAAAAACGACGATGCATGAACAACAGCGATCGGGGCGCGACGTTTTACTTCACGGTGCCGGCGGAGAAGAGGGAAGAGGGAGGAGGGGCCCCTTGAGCCGGCCACCTTGACACCCGACACTCGTCACCTGGCATCCTGAACCGCCGGAATACGAAGGATCTCGCATTTGATTTTTGTTCGAGGCTAGTCGTAAAATCGCACTGCCCGTCGACTACGTCATGTCCGTAACAAGATCGAGGGAGTGAATCGCAGTCGAGACGAGGCAGCGGAAACGATACACCCGCTCTTCATGGCAAAGGAGAAGGGTTATATCGGGTCCGATGTTTATGAGTCCTTCCGCACGAGATATAAGGAATGCAGTCGGATGCTGAATGGCTTGGAGAACACACTTGAGCGGAAACTTCCGGAGGGAGAGCGTCGATGGGTCGTGAAAGAACATTCAGAGATCCATACCAACAGCGTTGAACTCGATGACCCCGGCTCGCCTGCGACCTGAAACCTGACACCTGACACTTGAAACCTCATGTATTCCTCCTCCACCGTTTTTCTCGTCGACGACGACCCCTCTGTGCGACGAGCGTTGGCGCGTCTGATAAAATCCGCAGGCTACCAAATCGATACCTTCGCCTCGGCTCGCGACTTCCTTGAACGGCAACCTCAAGCGGCGGGTGCGGCCTGTCTCGTCCTCGACGTTCGCATGCCGGGTCTTAGCGGAATAGACCTCCAGCGTGAATTACAGTTTAGGGATCTTATCCTTCCCATCATTTTCGTCACCGGCTACGGCGACGTCCCTATGAGCGTAAAAGCGATGAAGGCCGGCGCTGTGGATTTCCTGCCCAAGCCGGTTCAGGCCGAAGACCTCTTGCAAGCCATTAAACAAGCTCTCGCTCGCGCTATCCGTGAGCGTGCCGAACAGGAGGAACTAGAAAGCGTCCAAAGTCGAGTGAAAAAATTGACCCCGCGTGAGCGCGAAGTGATGGCTCTGGTCGCGGGCGGAATGGCAAACAAACTGATCGCTTTCGAGCTCGGCACCGTAGAAAAAACCATCAAAGTCCACCGGGCGAGAGTGATGGAAAAAATGCAGGCTGGGTCGCTCGCCGAACTGGTGCGGCTTGCCGAACGCGTAGGAATCGGCAAAGCGTAACAGATATCGAGTTTCAGGTGTCAGGTTTCAGGATCGGAAGTCTCTTAACCTGAAACCTGAACCCCGACAGCTGACACCTGTTTCGCCGCCCCCATTGGACCAAGGTCCAATATACAGCCTCTCAGCTTTTCGTTAGATTCGTTCCCGAGCGCAATTGGACAGGAGCATCACGCTCTCGATCCCAATATTGCACGGAGAACGTGGATGTTGAGTCAGTCGAAACCACTTATTGCCATCGTGGATGACGATGAATCCGTTTGCCGCGCCATCAAGCGTCTCGTACGTTCGCTGGGGATGGACGCGGATACGTTTAGCTCTGGCCAGCAGTTCATTGATTTCATCGAATCGATACCGTCGCGACCTGTCGACTGCGTCGTCCTTGACGTGCAGATGCCGGGTCTGAACGGTCTTGAGGTGCAAGAACGACTGACGAGACGCGGTCACCGGTTTCCGGTCATTTTTATTACCGCTCACGACGAAGTCGGTGTGCGCGAACAAGCGCTGGCGGCCGGGGCCCTGGCCTTTGTCCGTAAGCCATTCAACGACGAGCTCTTGATCAAGAAGTTGAACGCAGCGCTAAAACGCGGTGCCGGTCAGGAACAGAAAGATTGAAATTTGTCTACAACAATTCGACGTGGAATCAGCAGCCACTTTCGTCGTAGGTAGCGCTGGTGGTCAGCTGGTGCTAATAAACGACAAAGGGGTCGTGATTACGGTTTCGTCCGAGCAACGGGAACGCAGCTCACCTTGGGCCCCGCCGGAATGATCATCAAGCTAAAATGCCAACGTAACGGAAAATGAGCACAGCGGCACGAGGCGGTCTCTCATTCAAGCAAACCGGTGATGGCACGCTCGAGATTCAAATAGCGGGAGCCTGGCGCTTGCGCGGAGGGCTGCCCTCCGCAGACCTGGTCCAGCGCCAACTTGAATCGGCGCCCCAGGTGCGACAGATCGCTTTCGAGGCCCGAGAGCTTACTTCTTGGGACAGCAGCGTTCTGACTTTTCTGGTTGAGCTTTCCGAATACTGCCGCCGGAATGGCATCAACGTAGACCGCGCCGGCCTGCCAGCCGGGGTGCAGAGACTCTTGAATTTGGCCGAAGCTGTGCCGGAAAAAAAAGGCGCGCGTCAAGAAGCCGCCGAAATACCATTTCTCGAACGGGTGGGCAATAGCGCTATCGGCGCAGGCTCTTCTCTCGGCGAGATGCTGAAATTTCTCGGCGAGATGACCCTCACCTTCATCAAGCTCTTCCGCATGAATGTTCGCTTTCGAGCCGTCGACCTTTTTCTTTTGATCCAGCAGTCCGGCGCGCAAGCGCTGCCGATCGTGACATTGATTAGCTTTTTAGTGGGCGTGATTCTCGCCTTCGTCGGTGCCGTGCAGTTAAAGCAGTTCGGCGCGCAAATCTACGTCGCCGATCTCGTCGGCATCGCCATGATCCGTGAGATGGGCGCGATGATGACGGGCATTATCATGGCGGGACGCACCGGCGCGGCCTTCGCCGCCCAGCTGGGGACGATGAAAGTGACCCAGGAGATCGACGCTTTTACCACCATGGGTTTTTCGCCGCTGGAATTCCTCGTGCTGCCGCGGGTGATCGCCCTCGTGTTGATGATGCCCCTGCTTTGTCTTTATTCGGATTTTGTCGGCGTCTTGGGCGGCGCCGCGATCGGCGTTGGCATGCTCGATCTTTCCTGGACCACTTATTTTCGCCAGACCGCAAATTCCATCAGCCTGACGGACGTTTTTGGCGGTGTGTTCAAGAGCACGGTTTACGGCGTTTTGATCGCCCTTGCGGGTTGCTTGCGGGGTATTCAATGCGGTAACAGTTCTTCGGCGGTGGGCGATGCAGCGACGTCCGCCGTGGTTACGGGAATCGTCGCCATTGTCGTCGCCTGCGGCGTCTTTGCGGTGGTGTTTTATGTGCTGGGAATCTGAGCTAGAGACCTTGATGCGGTTCAAAGTTCAACGTTCAAGGTTCAAAGTGGGAGTGATTACAGACGATGGCAGTGGAATCGCCGAATGGTAAAGCGCACATCACGGTGAGCAATCTCACAATGGCGTACGGCAGCTTCGTATTGATGCGCGATCTCAACTTTACTATCAATCATGGCGATGTCTTCATCATCATGGGCGGTAGCGGCTGCGGTAAGAGCACGCTTTTAAGGCACCTGATTGGCCTTAATGAACCGGCGCGGGGAGAAATCTTATACGGCGAAGAAAATTTCACAAAGGCCGACCCGGCCCAACGCCAGCAGATGGTCCGACGCATGGGCGTGTTGTTTCAAAGCGGCGCGCTGTGGAGCTCGATGACACTCGCGGAAAACGTCGGTTTGGCGCTCGGGGAGTACACCGATCTCAATGCTGAGGAGATCCGAGACGTCGCATCGCTGAAGCTTGCGCTCGTCGGCCTGAAAGGTTTCGAAGACTACTATCCGTCCCAGATCAGTGGTGGTATGCAGAAGCGCGCCGGTCTGGCTCGCGCCATGGCGCTGGATCCGGAGATATTATTCTTCGACGAGCCTTCCGCTGGTCTCGATCCTATCAGCTCGCGTTTGCTCGACGATCTCATTCTGGAACTGCGCGACAGTCTGGGCGCCACCGTCGTCGCGGTCACCCACGAGCTGGCGAGCATTTTCACTATCGGCAACAACAGCGTCTTTCTCGATGCGGAAACGCGGACTATGATCGCCGGCGGCGACCCCAAGGAGCTCCGGGCCAATTCGCAGAACCCTACGGTGCGCCGCTTTTTGACCCGCGGCGAAGAGGAAAGAGTATGAATAAAAAGATCAGCCCGACGCTCATCGGCGCTTTTGTCATCGGCGCCATCGCTCTGCTCGTGATCGCGATCATCGTCTTCGGCTCCGGACGACTGTTTAAGCAGACCAGAGAGTTCGTGCTGTATTTTGAGACTTCGGTCAATGGTCTGCGTGTCGGTGCGCCGGTAAAGTTCAAAGGCGTGGAGATTGGCTCGGTCAAGAATATCGTGCTCCAGCTCGAGAAAGATACTCAGGTCGCGAGTATCCCGGTGATCATCGAGATCGACCTGGAGAAGCTCACGGCAAGGGGAGCAGCCGGCACGATTGCCGAGGACCGAGAAGCGTTCCGCAAGGCCATTACTGACCTGGGGCTCCGCGGGCAGCTCCTTACGGAAAGCCTGGTCACGGGATTGCTCTACGTCGGCCTCGATTTTTTTCCCGGGACTCCGGTGAATCTCGTTCAGCAAACCGGCAGCGATCACAAATATCCGGAAATCCCAACCACACCCACTACCCTTGAACAAGCCCAGGATGCGGTTACTCGCATTATTAACAAACTCGAAGAAATCGATTTAAAAGGGCTGATAAAATCTCTCGAAGGAACAGTCGGCGGGATTAACCAGGTGGTCAACTCACCGGAGTTAAAATCCGCTCTGCAAAGACTCGATCGAACCATGCCGAAGATTGATGATGCGATCGTTGAGATTCGCAAAATGACCAGCAGTCTGGACGCCAATATTACAACTCTATCAACAAATCTTCAGCAGACTTCAGACGCGGCTCGCGGAGCGATGCAGCAAGCCGGCATGACCCTGAAGCAGACGGACGCCGCTCTCAAGGAAGCCGAGGCGGCGATGATCAATATCCGCGGTCTCAGCGATCCGGAGTCTGCCACCTTTTACGAGCTTGGCAAGAGTCTTCGAGAAGTCTCCGCCGCAGCTCGCTCCCTGCGCCTGCTGTCAAATTCCATTGAACGAAACCCTCGGGCTCTGATCTTCGGTAAACCGGAGTTGCAGGAGGGGAAATGAATCGGTCGATCAACTCAATATTAGGGATTGCAGTCGCAGGTCTGTCGCTGGCGGGCTGTGGCACTTTCTCGCCAAGGCCCGATCCCTCGAGGTTTTTCACCCTATCTTCGCTGCCGCAGGTGGAACAAGCCTCGCTGAAAAATTCAACCACGCCGGAAAAGATGTTTCTCGGCATCGGCCCGATCAAGTTTCCCGGCTATCTCGATCGTCAGGAAATAGTCGTGCGAAGCGCTCAGAATAGATTTGATGTCTCTGAGAACGACCGATGGGCGGAACCGCTAGAAGAAAATTTTTCCCGAGTTTTGTCGCAAAATCTTGCGCTGCTCCTGAACACGGATCTGATCGTAATCTATCCATGGTCACTCGCCAATCGGCCGCGCTACCAGGTCGAAATCGAAGTGCTCCGCTTTGAGGCCAACAGTGAACGCAATGGTCAATTGTTTGCGCGCTGGTCTGTCCTGGATGACGCAGACAGGAAAGTGGCTGTTGTCAAAGAGTCACGCGTTACTCGCAACGCAAAAGAAAAATCGACCGATGGTGCCGTGGCCGCCCTGAGTGACGCTGTCGGAGATCTGAGTCGCGAGATTGCTAATGCCGTCAGCGCGATATATGAGAAAAGAAAATGAAGCTCCTCGGAGCAAAGCTCCGAGGTATCTTTGCGAAATTCTTCGAAGCCCTTCAACCCTCCTTGCCTACTCCGCCGAAGCAGTCGCTTCGGCTGCGAAGGCCGGGCGCCAAGGCTACGGAGGGTTCTCCTCACCTTCATCCTCGCAGCAAGCTGCGCGGTATTCGGCGAAGGAGAATGAAGCTCCTCGGAGCAAAGCTCCGAGGTATCTTTGCGAAATTCTTCGAAGCCCTTCAACCCTCCTTCGCCAAGGCTACGGAGGGTTCTCCTCACCTTCATCCTCGCAGCAAGCTGCGAGGTATTCGGCGAAGGAGAATAAAAAAGAGTTAACAGTAATCGGGCAATTTCTTGCGGCAAACGCTATGTAACTGTTACGGTTCACTAGCGCCGTATTGCACCAAAGGCCAATAGACGCAGGAGTGCTCCATTTGGTAGGGTCACTCCGCCGATCAGGTAATTACTATCCAGAGGAGAAAATCTTATGAGGGGTTCATACGTTTTTGGGAAGGAAATTTCCCTGTTAGTTATTTCTTCGATGCTATTTGTCTCCGGTTGCGTGGCGACGCGAGACTGGGTCGAAACCTGGGTCCCAGAGCAACTGTTGCCGATTGAAAAGAGAGTCGCTGACAACGAAGCCAACATCACCCAGACGGGGCAACGGGTGTCAGGTGTTGAGGGTCGAGTTGAACAAATGGCAAAGCAGATAGTCGACCTCCAGGCGCAGCTTGGCCAGACCACAGCCAAGGCGGACCGGGCTTTGGACGGCATACAGCGGCTGAAGCTTGACAGAAAATTGGTGCTCGATTTGAAGCAAGGCGCGTTCTTCGCATCCAATTCGACGGTTCTCACCAGTCAGGCCAAAAAAGAAATCGATGGTTTTCTCAGTGATCTGAAAGGTGAGCCCGACGGCACCAGCGGTCTTGTGTTCGTCTTGGCGGGCCATGCCGATAACGTCGGCGACGAGCGCTTTAATTACGCGCTGGCCAGACTGAGGGCGGAGAATGCCGCGGATTATCTCACCACTTCGAAGAAAATCGATCCCTCCCGACTTGCCACTATTTCTTACGGCGAGACGGCGCCTGTGGCAGATAATGTCACAGAAGCAGGCCGCGCGAAGAACCGCCGGGTCGAGATTCTCGTCTATAAAGACACGATTAGTGTTGGGTCTGAGGGAGTCGCGCCGGCCGTTAAGTAACGTCGCGCCCGCGGATGGACTGCTCCGCGAGCCACTCAACCGCTTGCAGCAGGTAGTCGGATAACGAAAGGCCCGGCAATGAGCCTGAAGGAGACCCTGACAGCGGCTGTCTTGGCGGTGTCGGTCGCAGCGTGCGTCACGACCCCGCCCAAGGACATCGCCGCCGCCCGCCAGGATCTCGATGCATACCGTGGGCAATGCACGGCGCGCTATGGCTACGATCCCGATGCCGCTTCCGGCCTTGGGCCCCATGTCCTCGGCGCGGGCGAGCGTGAGTGGAGGGAATGCGTCTATCAGGGCGTGGGAAAGTACCTGATTCCGAACAGCCAGACCCCCGAGGTGTACCGCAAGGCGATCGCTGAGGATCGTGAAATGACCGCGAGCATTGCCGCTGGCAAAATCACCCGCGCGCAGCGGCGGGCGCGCGTCCAGGAGCTTCTCGAGGAGATCGACCGGATTGAGGAGGCAAACATGGCCAAGATTGTGCGACAAAGGGAAGCCGCCGATCGCGTGATGAAGGAGGAGATGCAGCGCCAGCTCGACAGCACGCGGCGAAGCATGATCCAACCGCTTGCCCGCTGAGGCAGCAATCCATCGGTGGAAACACGCATATCGATTTGAGTGACCGAAATCGGCAGCCGACTCTGAAGGAGGATCTTCATGTACGCTTTCCGCCGAAATCTGCAAGCAATCACGACGATTGGGTTGGCTGCGCTTCTCCTCGCCGGGTGCGCGGAAACGACCGTGGCGCCGACGATTCGCGCGGCGGAAGGGCTGCCGCCGCCCGATCGTATCCTGGTCTATGATTTGGCAGTCACGCCTTCCGAGTTGGAAGTTATAGGAGGCCTGGATCCTCAGGCTGCGGGTGGCACCGGCGCGGAGGCGCAGTCTCAAGAGGACATCCGGACAGGAAAAGCATTTGCGAAGTCGCTTACCGACAGTCTTGTCGAAGAACTCCGGAGGGGAGGCATTGATGCATACCGCGCCAGCGAGTCGGGATCGCCTGGACTGAACACAGCGTCGATCAAAGGAAGATTTCTGCGCACGAGCCAAAAAGATGGATCCACACTGGTTGGTTTCGGTCTCGGCGGCGGCCAGGTGCGCGCTCGGATGCAGATCTTCCAAGGAACCGGGTACAATCTGCGACTTGTGGCGGAAACGGATATCACTACATCGAGCAATCTGAAGCCCACACCGGGTGCCACGCTCGACGCCGCAATCGCCAGTGATGCCAAAAAGACGGCGGGACAAATGGCGAATCGGATAGCTGAATATTACAGGCGCCAGGGGTGGATCAAATGACGCGAATAACCGGCGCCGAGCGATAACAATACGGAACCGGAAGAAGAAGTTTCCTCGCGGCCTGATTCCCGGACGACTCAGCCGTGCCGGACGTTCCTGCTGTTCGAAGCTCAGCAGTCTTATCAAGGGTCCTCAGCGCCCGTAGCCTAAGTGCAAAGACCTTCGGTAAATTTTCCGCAAGCCACTGTCGAGGTGTACAGGCTTTCGAAACAGAGGCACCGAAGGAGCCGTGAGCGAGAGAAATTAGCGGAGGTGTGGGCCATGGCCGAGATACAGCGTGACCTTACCCGGATCGTACTCGCGGTGTTCTTTATCGTCGCTCTGATGGGATCCGCGATTTGGATTCTGCGCCCGTTCCTCGGGGCGGTCGTCTGGGCGGCGACGATCGTGGTAGCGACCTGGCCTTTCATGAGGGTGATCGAAGCCTGGTTGTGGGGCAAGCGATGGCTGGCGGTTGCAGCGATGACATTCCTCCTCCTCGCAGTTCTGGTGGTGCCGCTAAGCTTGGCTATCGGCACCATCGTCGCTAACGTCGATGAGATCGCCGAATGGGCGAAGTCTCTGCAGAACTTCACGATGGCGCCGACGCCGGAGTGGCTGAGCGGGCTGCCGCTCATCGGCGGAGCGGCGGTGGAGGCGTGGCGGTACGCTGCTGCCGCGGGCATCCAGGATATTGCCGCCAAGGCTGCGCCTTACGTAGGCATTGTCATTACGTGGTTCGTGGCCCAGTTAGGCAACATCGGCGTATTATTCGTGCAGTTCCTGCTGACGGTAGTTCTGGCGGCCGCCATGTATGCCAACGGCGAATATGCCAGCGAGCGGATCGTGCGGTTCGGACGTCGCCTCGCGGGAGCCGGCGGAGAAAACGCGGTGCTTCTCGCCGGCCAGACGATCCGCGGCGTCGCCCTGGGGATCGTTGGAACGGCGCTCGCGCAGTCGCTCTTAGCCGGCATCGGCCTTTTACTCGCCGGCGTTCCATTCGCTGCAGTTCTTACCGCGGTGGTGTTTATTCTTTGTATCGCCCAGCTCGGGCCGCTGCTCGTGCTCGCGCCGGCAGTGCTCTGGCTTTATTGGGTCGGCAGCACGATTTGGGGAACATTCTTGCTAGTCTGTGGCGTCGTTGCGGTGACGATGGATAATTTTCTGCGCCCGATCCTTATCAAGCGCGGCGCGGATCTGCCGTTGCTCCTTATTTTTGCCGGCGTGATCGGTGGTCTGTTGGCCTTCGGGCTCATCGGCATTTTCGTCGGTCCAGTGGTCCTCGCAGTGGCCCATAAGTTGCTCACGGCATGGATCGACGGCGAAGTTGAAGCGGCCGAAACGGCCGATCCGCAACAGCCGGCCGGAGGCTAGCCGGCCTATAGCGCCCATGCCGCCGTTGATGACGCCTTGACCAATCTGGGTTATGTTCGGCTGGCGACCTATTTGTCATGCCCAGGAAGAGTTGGCGCAGGCTGTGGGAGCGCTGTCGTGGTGGCCTCAGCCTGCAGACTGTCACGCAATTGGATCAGGCTTGCCTGCGAAAGGCGGATGAAGCTCTGTTGCGGGCTCCCGTTGTACGACCGTTCTCTATACCATTGCGAGCGCCGATGCTGACCAAGCTATCGCCGGCCTTGACGATATGCTGAAACTCGCTTGCAACCGTTTTCGCTGTCGCGACTGGAGAGCTGCGCGTTTGTAAGCTTGAGAGTCTCCGCAAGCGGAGACGCTCAATTCGCGCGGTCCGATTCTCAACTTATCCAGCCGCGGTTCCGGAACCTGATCTTTAGCTGCTCTGCAATTGCGTCGGCGGTCGCCTTGGCTCTCCCTTCAAGCGTATTGCTGCCACTCGCCTCGCCATAAATCTGCGTCGCGCCAACCACGATCAGTCCTAGCGGATTGCCGGTCGCAATCGCGACCGCGGCCGGCGCGATAATTCCGGGCGTCTTGTTTCCAGACGAACTAAGCGTCCCTGATCCAACTTTCTTTAAGCCCTCGGGCGTCACCTCGTAGCCTTCCACCACCGTATACATTTCCGAGCTCCCGGCGCCGAATCCAATCACAAAACGCTTGGTCCCACTGCCGGCCTGGACCGAGACCAAATAGCCACGCATTACACCCTCGCCAACTTGTGGCGCTGCTCCCGGACCGGCTTGCACTGCGGGAAGACCCATGGCCTGAATATGCGCAACAAGTTCTTTTGCGATGAGGGCTCCAAGCTTTCGCCCGGTTTCCAGTTCCTCGGCGGTCGGAGGCGTGGTCGGCGCACTGAGATCGGCGCTAATATAGGAATCGGCGGGGACCTTGGCCGGGTCGGCGGTGAAGTCATAGACCCAGATTTGATTGGGGCGGGCGAGCCCGGGGCTCGCCATGGGTGTTTGCTGAGTGAGATTCGTCGAGGCGCATCCGGCAAGCACGGCTATAGCGAAAAAGATTGATATCGTACGATTGCGAGTGATCATAGCGAACCTCCTATTGCGGCTAGCTCTAGCGTTAGCGACCTTCGGTCGAGAGTTGCGCGATTTCCTCGGCGAGGATCGGCACTCCTAGATTGCAGGCCTGAACGCCTTGCACCACGCACAGTTTGAGCACTTCCATAATTTCTTCCATAGTTGCTCCCAGTTTCAGGGCGGCTTTGATATGCCGTCGGGTCCCCGGCGCGTACATGTGGGTATAGGAGGCATCAAACGCGATGCTGCTGAGCAATTCGATCAGCTTGGGCGTCATCAGCTTGGTGCCGTAAAATTGCGGTGGGACTTTGGTCCAATATGGAATTGTCACTCCTCCTTTCCCTTTCTCCAGCCTAACGAGTAGCGCGCATCCCTGCTTGCCTCAGCCGCACGTTGGTTCCAATGTCAGCGCACCAGTCGCCCTGCAGCCGGCATTCGTATGCGCTTGCCCGGGTTCAGTCACCGCGCATCGAGAATCTCGACTTTACCGCTCTGCAGATTGTAGCGGGCGCCAAGGACCTTAAGGCTACCGTCGGCGACGCGCTTCTTGAACAGCGGCGACTGCGTAAGGATCTTCACCTGCTCGATCACGTTGAGATCGATCGCGCGGGATTCAAGATTGTCGGCGCTTTTCTTGCGCGCGAGGTCAACCGCCGGGCAGATGTTGGCGAAGATTTCCGGCAGTCCGGTATCCGGTTTGCTTGAGCACTCGCCTATCGCGCCTTTCACCGCGCCGCACTCGTCGTGCCCTAAAACCATGATCAGGTTTGTGCCCAGGTCGTGACTGCGTACTCGATACTCTCCAGGCCGGCGCGAGTGACGGTGTTGCCCGCGATGCGCACGACGAAGAGACCGCCCAACCCCTCGTCGAAGATCAGCTCCGGGGGAACGCGCGAGTCCGAGCACGAAAGAATGACCGCGAATGGTGACTGACCGCCGACCAGCTCCTCGCGCCGCGTGGAGTGAAGGAGCGGATGGCTGGTCTTGTCGTTTTGGAAGCGGTCGTTGCCTGCCATCAACCGCGCCTGGGCCTCCGCCGCGCTCATTGTTGGAGTACCTGTATTAGCATCCGCGAAGCGCCCGGATAATTTTCCGTCCGGGGCCAACTAGTTTGCCGTGGCATACTTTACATGAAGCTGTTCGATTGTTCCGTTGAATTTGAATGGCGCCTTGTCGCAATAGTCGAGCGAGACCGGCGATCCGAGCGAAATCCCAATGTCGAGGCAGTCATTGGCGGTGAAGATTAGCGGCGCGCTGATGGGCACCGTGCCTTCGGCAACGAGGCTGCCGTCGACCTTCATGGCTATCTTCAACGCACCGCCGGGACGAGGCACAAGGTAGCTGGTCTCGATTTCGATTTTCACATTGCCAGTCGGCAGTTTTCCCCGGGCGCGGATCTTTGTACGCTGAATGATAAAAAGGTTGTACTCGTAACACAGGATGCCGTTCTCCACGAAGCAGGTGAGACCTCCTGAATTCGCGCCCAATTTGTAAAGCACACCATTGGCATTGTCGGGGATTACGGCGTCAATCGTGACCACGTTGGGTTTGTTACCCAGCGCCGGGGCGCAGAACTCCGGCATTCGGACGGTATTGCCAGGGAAGCTCCACTCCGTATACTCAGGGGCGATGCGCAACTCCGGGTGAAGTATCGGAATCCAAAGCCCTCCGCCAATCGGCAGCGCTTTATTCTTCGCGGCTTCGATGAGGAAGATTTCCTTCATCTGCGCCAGCTTCTCAGGCATCCTGGACGCCAGGTCGTTGGCTTGGCTCCAGTCCTCGTCGAGGTTGTATAGTTCCCAGACATCCTTGTCTGGCGTCCACTCCTGAATGCCAGGCGGTAGCCCCGGAACCCACGGCACCCGCGGGCCGAAGGCGCTGGCCATCCAGCCGTCGTGATAGATTGCGCGGCTACCCATAACTTCGAAGTATTGGGTGAGCAGTTGGCCCTTGGCCTTCGAGTCATCAAAAGAGTACGCGAAACTCACACCGTCGATAGGATCTTGCTCCACGCCGTTGACCGTGCGCGGTGGGGTGATACCGAGGACCTCGTAGATGGTCGGGACGACATCGTTCACGTGATGAAATTGCGTCCGCGGGGTCGGATCGGGTTTGATCTTCGCTGGCCATCGGATTGCCATCGGATTACGAGTGCCGCCGAAATGCGAAGCCAACAGCTTTGTGCCCTTATATGGGGTGCTGCCAGCCCACGCCCATCCTGCATGGTACTGAGGATCGGTCTTCGGAGAGCCAAGCGCATCAAGGCCCCCAAGTTTCTCAAGCGCCTCGATGTGCTGCTTGACCGTGCTGGGAATGCCATTTTGCGCTATCAATTCGCTGATAGTGCCGCCCTGGCCCTCCGCCGAAGAACCGTTGTCGCCCCAGATGT
Source organism: uncultured delta proteobacterium (assembly GCA_963840855.1). Lineage (GTDB taxonomy): Bacteria > Desulfobacterota > Binatia > UBA9968 > UBA9968 > DATACQ01. The sequence continues at coordinate 17,267 of CAWJBB010000065.1, read as the reverse complement.
AAAAGATTAGCGTGTTCTGGCCATAGCCGAGCTTGTCGATCTCCTCCACAATCCTTCCGACCTGAACATCCACGTGCTCGGTGAAACCTGCCGCCAGCTCCATCAGGCGGCGCTGGAAGGGTCTTTCTTCCTCGGGGATGCTGTCCCAGGACGGCATCGATTCGTGCCGCGGGGTGAGTTGAGCATCGCGGGGAATCCAACCTTTCTCCTTGGCGCGCTTGAAAGCGCGCTCGCGGTAGGCGTCCCAGCCGTCGTCAAACTTGCCCTTATATTTTTCCGCCCACTCCTTCATGATGTGGAACGGTCCATGGATCGCGCCGCTCGCCCAGTACATGAAGAATGGCTTGTCCGGCTGGAAGGCCTTCTGCCTTTGCAGCCAGCCAATGGCGTCATCGGCGAGGTCTTCGCTGAGGTGGTAGCCCTCCTCCACGGTTTTCGGCTGCGACACGTAGGTTGTGTTGCGGACCAGGTTCGGCTCATAGTGCGAGGCCTCACCGGCGAGGAACCCGTAGAAATATTCGAAGCCGAGGCCTGTAGGCCAGTTCTCGAACGGACCCGCAGGGGTAGTTTCCTCTGCGGGCGTGTTGTGCCACTTCCCCCAGGCGCCTGTGGCATAGCCATAAGCCTTCAGCACTTCTGCCACGAGAGCACTGCTCCTGGGAATACGGCCAGAATAGCCATCCCACTCATTCGCCAGCTCCGCGATTTGGCCGTTCCCTACCCTGTGATGATTGCGTCCGGTCAATAGTGCCGCCCGCGTCGGCGAGCACATCGCTGCCGTGTGGAATCGGTTGTACGCGATACCTTCTTTGACGATGCGATCCATTGTCGGGGTGTTGACCTCGCCGCCGAAGGTGGACGGGAGGCCAGGGCCTGCGTCGTCAATCAGCACGATGAGAATGTTTGGAGCATCGGCTGGAAGTCGACGCTGCTTCACCCGTTGCTTATAGATCGACTCTTGCATGGTCCGCCCAGCAACACTGGCCGATGGCGTTGGTGGAAACGGTAGAGAGTCCTGCTTTTCCATTTTTTTCGCGTCAAACATTTGACCTTCTCCAATTCAATTATTCTGACCCTTTATCATTATATAGTTTGCCTATAACTGTCCACCGCTCTCGATCAATTGTGGTGAATGCATCACCATCAGTGACAAAAGAAAATGAACGTCCGAAAACAGATTATCGAAGCAGCAGCAGTCTGGTATCGGGGATGCCCTTATTTAATTGTTCTAAGTTCCTTACGAAATGACAGCTTCTGCTTTTTGCGCTGCTTGGGCCGGATTGCCACAAGGCCGAGGCCTCAGGGCTGGGCCTCAGGTTGGACGAGTCGCACGAAGACGATGAAGGACACGACGAGGTGCCACGTGATCGCGGCCAGGTGCGGCCAGGCGACACCCAGCCAGACGCAGTTCACCAGCTGCGCCGCCACGCACACCACCCCGCCGGCGAATCCCCCGGCGACCACCCACCGCTCTCGGGCGAGCGTCTCCGCGTCGACCTGCCGCGCCCGAGCCACCATGAGCCAGAGTTGCAGGACCACCGAGCAGCCGCTGCTGGCGGACCACACGGTCGGCTCGGCGAGCCCGGTGGAGGCCAAGACCAGGGGTAAGGCGCTGAGTAGCGTGCACCCGCCGCTCATCCTGAGCAGGACATACAAGAGCTGGCGCTCGTGGTAGGACCACTCGCCCCGCCCGCGGTTCCCGAGGGATACGACGATGCCGGAGAAGCCGGAGATCGCGACACCGATCTGAACATAGGTGATCAGCAGGCTTTCCGCGGTCATCCGACCTCCCGTTCCTCACCCGCAAGTGTACAGCTCTCCCCGCCCTCCTCGTCGTTCTCGTCACCTTGCTGCTGACGCTGGGCCGAACGCTCAAGCTGAGGCGCGGGCCACACGGTACAGACTCACGCGTGCCAAAAAGCGTACGCTGTGGCCCGTCGCCTCCAGCGCCTCATAAGGGTTTGCCGAGCAGTTTCAGCCACAGAAAACCAATTGTCCCAGCCGTTAACGAAGCCAGCAAGATTGCCATTTTCGAGGTATTTATAGTTTCCAAGTTTCCGACAAAAGCCAGATTCGTAATAAAAATTGACATCGTGAAACCGATGCCGCCAAGCAGTCCCGCGCCGAAAACGTGCCACCAATTTAAATCGAGCGGCAACTTGCAAATGCCGATTGCAACGGCGACGAAACTCAACAGCGTGATGCCCAAAGGTTTGCCCAAGACCAAACCGCCGATTATTCCTGAGCTGTTTGCGCTCGTTAAGTTTTGCGCCCAATCCGCGCCGATAACGATTCCAGTATTCGCCAGCGCGAAAGTCGGCAGAATTACGAAAGCGACGGGTTTGTGCAGAAAATGCTCAAGTTTGTGTGAAGGCGATTCTTCGTCGTCTTCTTTGGCGGAAAAAGGAATTGCAAAAGCCAGCAAAACTCCGGCAATTGTCGCGTGAACGCCAGATTTCAACATCAAAAACCACAGCAACGCGCCGCCGAGCAAATACGGAACGAGCGACATCATGCGAAAAAAACGATTTAGCACGACGAGCAAACCCCAAACAGCCATCGCGCCAATTAAATATGCAATCGAAAGTTGCGCCGTGTAGAAAACGGCGATAACGATAATCGCGCCTAAATCGTCCATCACGGCGAGCGCGGTCAAAAAAACTTTCAAGGACGCGGGAACGCGGCTTCCCAAAAGCGCGAGAACGCCCAAGGCAAAAGCGATGTCGGTCGCCATCGGAATCCCGATCCCGGCTTGCGTCGGCGTTCCCGAATTCAAGACAAAATGAATCAAAGCGGGCAAACAGATACCGCCGATTGCCGCGAAAATCGGCAGCAGCGCGTTTTTGAAGGTCGAGAGTTCGCCGTTGTAAAGCTCGCGTTCGAGTTCCAAGCCGATAAGCAGAAAGAAAACCGCCATCAGCGCATCGTTAATCCAATGCTCTATGCTGAGACCTGCGACATACATCTGCCAAATGCTCAGATAATTTGCACCGATAATTGAGTTGGCAAGCAAGAGCGAAACAGCCGTGCAAATAATCAGCAAAATGCCGCTCGATTTCTCCGAATCGAAGAATGCCTTAAAGGATTTCGATAATTGTCTCTGAACAACGTCCATAATTGCCTTTCGGTCAGAGTATAAAACGCTCGGTTTCTGCACGGGACGCATAACCAGTAGTATACTGACCAGTATATTACCGACCCGAAAAATCACAGCTCCGCGAGATTTATCCTGTTGATCAAAGAGTTGTCAATCAGTTTTCGTTAGCGTTCCTTCAATATACCTGGTCAGCATATTCCCCAATATACCTGCCAGCTGAACAGCGTGACCTGGCTGCTACACCGTGTACCGAATTTATCTTCCGCTCAAGATTGAACTGAACGGATAGGTTTGAACTGGATTGTTCAGCGGCACTGATCTAGAAAATTACTACGTGACATCATAGCGAATCGGAGAAGAAATCAAATAGTAAACTGGCCCAGTGGCCTCATGTGACTTCCGCAAGCGTCGGAACCCGCATTGAATGGAAGTTCATTTCTCACCTCCGCCCGAGCGGCTAGCCGCTTCATCGCTCCCCAGGGTGTACAGATAGAGTTTGGCGCGCTGCTTCGATGATTTCGGCATACGACTCTGTGGAGTGGCTGGAGCGCGCGCACATTCGACTCTAGCGACTTTCTCCCGGCACCGCCGCGTGTTCAAGCAGGATGCGCCGGATCTCTTCGATGGCCTGTGGATTTCCCTGCACTGAGTGACTTGAACGCACCACCAGTTCGGAGACCGCCTCGTCGATGTGCGCGCTGGTGTAGGCGACGACTCCGTCATCCCCTTGTTCCTTCGGCCCATCACCCTCTACCGCGATGATCGAGTGCGCCGGAATTCGGGACGAAACCGGGATGGACTGCAGGATCTGGAGGCCTGGGTTGCTCGGATTCATGTTGTCGATGGCAGTGGGAGGCCTCCGGAGGACCGCGATCAGCTTCTCGTCACCGGTCATCGTGGCGGCCTGGGCGGCCTGGGCGAACTGGCCGAGCAGCCCCACCGGCAAGGTTACAAGCCAGGCAGCAGTCGCGCCCACCCGGCCGGTGGCGAGTAACGCCCCGTGGTGAGGCGTCGCCACGAACACTACCCTCGCGACAAAAGGAAGAGGCGTGTAAAAGGCGGACTGTTGCAGAAGAGCGCGGGTCTCGGGGTTGACCTCGATGGCATCGAACGGTTTGCTGCTGATGCTGTCCCAGAATCGCGTCCCGCTGTCGATGGCGGTTAACTTCGTCAGAAGCCCCCCCTGGCTGTGCCCGATCACGACCATGCGCCGGAGCGCGGGGTCTTTCCCCTCGGGATCGAGTTCCTGCAACGTGGCCGTCAGGGCCGCCCGCAGCCGGCCAGCCGAGTAGGCAATCGGGTTGCCGGTGTCGTAGAGAAACATCCAGATCTGGAATCGTTGGCGGATGCGCGGATCCCCCTCGAGCTCGTTCACCAGCTCCGCCCAGCGCACGGGGCTCGACAGCGTGCCGTGCACCAGCACCACCGGGATCTTACCGGGGCTGTATGGGTGCAGCATAAACAGACCGTCTTGAGTCCGGTCGCGCGGGATGTGTTGTGCGAACACGCCGGCTCTGAGAAAGGCGGCAATCTCTATGGCGTAGAGCGGGCTCTTATCGAGCTGGTAATAGCTAAGGCTGCTGTCGGGTCGTATTCCAGAGGCTGCGCCTGTCCATCCACCGTCACGGTCGAAGCGTGGTCTGCGGCGTAAACCTCAAGGCGCCCACGGACCCGCCCGCTGGCCAGGCTCGCGCGGGCGTCCTCAAGACGCAGCAATGCTGTCACCGGCACCTTGATCAGAGGCCCGAGGCGCTCCGATCCGACCACTTTCGCCGACGCTGCGCCCGGCGCAAGGCTCGCCGCAAGGGATGCCCCAAGGCCAGGATGGAAATAGCGGTTTCTCAGGCCTCGAACCTCGAGGGTCGTCGTTGGGATGAATCGTTCGAGCCGGTAACCACCCCACGATAACCCGGACTCGTCCAGGGTCAATTCCATAGTGCCGAACGGGAGAGTCCGGGTTCCGGGTTGCAGTCGTACCTCGGCCGTCTCATCAGTTATAGCGCCGGGAGTGTTTTCTCGGGATCCAGTCAGCCCCTGGGCCACGCCTTGGTTGTAGAAATCGTACGCCAGCCGCAGTCGGGGATCCGACCGTTGGAGCTGCGCACCAGCCGCTTCGCCAGGGAAGAGCAACGCCCAGGCATACACCGCCGAGGCCAGAAAATACTCGCGGTCACCTGTCCGTTGCGCGTGGAGAAAGGACAGCTCGGCCAGCGCAAACAGGCGATCCTCGTCACCGGCTGGGCTCAATCCGCGATGCAGTTCGGCGAGAACCGTCTCCGGTTGCTCCTCGAACCGGTCCAGAAGCCCGAGTCGCCTGAGCACCGTCTTGGACGGTTCAGAGGGCTCGCCCGCCGAGAGGGCGCTTTCGGTCTGGAGGCGATAGCCGGCCTGGAGGCCCAACTGTGTCACGCCCACGGGCGTAGCACATCCCACGGCAAGCAGGACGAGCCCGACAAGCGCCAGCACCGGCATCGGCACAGTGCTCAGAGAGAACTTCGCGCGATTGCGCACACCACGAATCATCAAGTGCAACATAATCCCCTCCAAGAGAATGGCATGTTGGAGTAATGGAGTAATGGAATGCTGGGGCGGGGACTGCTCTTACAGTAATCTGCTCTTGACATTCGATTGCGCGCTCTCGTCCTCGCTCTGCCTTAAATGGACGCACGCGACCGTGACGCACCTACTGATTCAGATGCGCATGTGCGTAGCGCAACGCATCGGCGGAGACCTTGAGCATGCCTTCGAACGGCCCATCCATCTCCACTACGAGGAATACGGCGCTGGCAACAGACAGCGAGCAAACGAAGAGGACGGTTACAACCATGGCGTTCCGCGGAGCGAACAACCCGAAGCTCGCGAATGTGATCGTGAGCCAGAACAGGAGGATCACAAGGAACGGCATAGGAATTGACGACCCGGTGCCAGTCATCGCAAGCCACCTGGCTTGTAAGATCGCTTCCGTGAGGTCCAGCGCCCGCGCCTGGAGCGCCCGCTGGGAGTCGTCGTGCGGCTTAAGACCCCGGAGTGCGTCCGCGAGTCGCTCAGCTGCCAACCCTGTGCCCGAGGTCATCGGGTCCAGATTGGCTGGCTTGGATGAACCCTGCCCCCAAATCATGTCGATTCGCGCCCCAACCACGCGCTGCAAGCCCTTGCGAATCTCGCCGGTCTCGGACCCGTAGCGAGCAAGTACGCGGTCGAGAGCGAGGAGTTGAGTGGCGGTTTGCTTCACGGCTGTGTCCACCGCATCAAAGGAACTCTTGGCGGAGGCGGTGACGAGGCCAAGAACGAGGGCGGTCATCGTGGCGATGAGCCCGACGCCAACCTTCACCGTGTCTCTCGACTCAGCGTCGAGCCAATGCTCTGGTAAGGCGGCGCGCAACCACATTCCGAGCAGGGCGCCCGCGAACGTACATGTGAACACGATAATCCCGACGATAGTAGCATCCACCGTTCTGCCTCCGAATTTCTCGGCTGTGCTTGTTTTGTGCCTGAACATGGGCAGAAGATACACCTTCCATTGTCGAAGAAAAAGCAAGCGGGCCTCGAAATGGTTGGGCGTTCTTGTTAATGTTCCGTTTTGGTCCCCTCTGGACTTGACTCTTACAGCTTTACGACAGGGCTATGGTTGGGGCTCGATGGTCTCTACTATACCGGCGGGCGCCCCACCATCGACGGGAAAAAGGGCGAAACCCGCGCGAACGCCCGCGTGGGCCTTACCTTGATTCTGCCCATTAACCGGTACAACTCGGTCAAACTCTACGGCAGCACGGGTGTTTATACGAAGACCGGCACCGACTTCGACTTGGTGGGGGTCGTATGGCAATTCCGTGGGGCGGAGGACTTTAGAGTTGAACTGCTGGTCGCAGCTAGGGAAAATTCTAAACCAAATGCAAATTGTCACCGGCCATGGTGATTTGTACCTTTTTGTGCCGTGACTTTGCCACAACTTTGCCAGAACTATTTGTTATTATGTGTTCGAATCAGTAAATTGACTCGCAGCGCAACCAGCAAACGAGTTGAGATGATCATGGACGATTTTGTGGCCGTTCTTACACGTGTGCTTCAGTTACGAGCGATCGTCGTCCTATGCGCGTGGCTCCCACTTACGGGCTGCCAGATCCTGGGCCCGGCGGCCTTGGGCGCGGGCCGCGGCGCCTATAACGACGTCATCGCACGGACGAGTTCTGAGCAGACGCTTGGCCTCATCGTGCGGCTCCGGTACTCGGATCCCATTGGTCTGCTCGCTGTCTCGAGCGTCACCGCGGGCCTTAAGTTCAGCACCCAAGCTAAAGGCGAGGCGGGTTTCGGGTCGCCCGCGAGTTACGCGGGGGCCCTGGTTCCGTTCTCGGCGGGGGTCAGCTACGAGGACAGCCCCTTGATCTCCTACGCGCCCGTCGACGCGCAGGCGTTCCTGCGCGAATGGCTCGCGCCCGTCACGCTGGAGACGCTGGCGTTGGCGATGCAGGGAGCCGCTGGCGAGGGCGCGCTCATGGTGCTCCTGACTTTGGTCGAACGCATGAATGGACTGCGCTTGGGTGTAGGCGCGACGGTAGAGGAGCGGACCGCCTTTCATCGAGTGGCAACGCTCCTGGCGCAGTTCCGCGAGCTCGGGATGGCGCTGTGGGTGCAGGAGAGCGGCGCGCCCGGACGCTACGAGCTGATCCTCTCGCACTATGCGCCGGGCCATATCGCCGAGGTGGAGGAGCTCCTGCGTCTTCTGGAGTTGCATGGCAACCCGGCGCAGGAGAGCACGATCCGAATCCCATTGGTCCTGGGCGTCCGGGACGGAAAATTCGACGGTTTGGCCGTGCAGACTCGCTCGGTCGCGGAGATCCTGCAGAGCGTGGCGGCGTCGATCGAGGTGCCTGGCGTGCATGTCAAGGAGGGCCTCGTGCAGGTACGCTCGGTCCCTCCGGAAGCTTCGGGGACCCTCGGCCCAATCGTGCGCATCCATTCGAGCAGCAGCGCGCCGAGGCAGGCCAACGTGGCCGTGCAGCATCGCGGCTGGTGGTACTATGTGGACGACACGGATCTAGCAAGTAAACGGGCGTTCCTGCAGATCCAGATGCTCTTCATGACCCGTCTCGCCGAGGCGACACGAGGGGCGCAGGGCGCACCGCTCCTGACGATCCCGGTCAAGTGATGGCGCCTCCACCGCACAGCGCAAAGGGTCAGCAGCCATAAGGGGTGAGTCTAACAACAAAGTCGACTCAGGCCCTTCAGAAGCTGGGAACGCGATAAGGCCAACGTTTTAATGCGAGCCTTCTGCATCAAGACAACTGAGCCAGACCAAGATTAGGACTGTCAAAGAGGATTTATCCGACGACTGTAAGATCAAGTGTTGACGCATACAATTTAAGACACGTGAGCCAGCCTCCGTCGTGTGAATGGCTGCCGATCAGATTGACCCTCAGGTCTTTTGTTCTTCGCACCGAAGACCCAATTGACGGCAGGTTTGCTGGAGTCCTTCTACCGCTTCGTTTACACCTGTGGCGTCCTTGTCGTTTTCGATGGTAATGATGATGCGGCTTTGATCGCTCTCAACGGGAATGACTTGCAGAGTCGCGTTCTTCCCCTTTCTGGTTCCTTCCAGAAAGTACTTTGCGTCATCCTGCTTTGCAATCTGCGCAAAGCCCCGCTGCTTTACGGTCTTCATCGCCTCAGCATAAACCGTCGTCGCGTCCCGGTTAATCAAGACCGTCGCGGTACTGGTGCTTGATCCTCGGGTGGCATAGATAATCAGGGGCACCGCCGCGACGATACAGCCGAAAAGGGTCAGCGTGAAAATCCACGCCGGCAGCACAAATCCTCTAAAACCTTTGTTCGCTAACATGGCTTTTCCCCTTTCATCGCCGCTTCTTTTACCGAAATTCGTCCACGAGCATTCCGCTTATTCATTTCTCCCCCACGCCTTCCGCACGACTGTGCTTGTTTTGTGCCTGAACCTGGGCAGAACATACACCTTCGATTGTCGAAGAAAAAGCAAGCGGGCCTCTAGCTGCTTTGCCACTGCTTTGCCAGAACCATTTGGCACTATGTGTTTAGAACGGTAAATGGAGGGAGAGCGCAGAGAGATTAAACGGTTGAATTCATTCAGTTGGTGACAGTTGGTAATACATGGTTCCAGTACCATGGCGGATTGGAAATCCTCTGCTCTTGTCATTCGATTACGAGTGTCCGTCCTCGCCCTGTCGCTTTGAGGTGCGCTCTTGTCTTTCAATCCCGCCATTTCGTTTCTTTCCACGTAGCAGGATTCATTTTCCGTTCGAGAACTTAACTGCCGATAAAGTGTTCGTCTCGCCATCTCGCCAGCGTATATCGAGGGGCAGGGGCGAATGGGGACATCTGATATTCACTCAGCGATGCATTCGCAGCTCGTCCTATGTGAGCCAGCCTCCGTCTTATTTGCTCTGGCTCTTGATCTTCTCGGCGGCCTTTTCTCTCGCCGTCTGGGCTTCCATGATCAGCTGGTAGGCGATGTAGTACTTGTAGATGTTGCTGACATAAGTCACCGTCTCCGCACCGATTTCGTCGGCGGCGATGTACTCGACGTGGTCGAACCAGATGTTTGGATCCAGTCCGCGGTTGACGGCTTTCTTGCGCAGCTGCGCAATTCGGCCCGGGCCGGCATTGTAGGACGCGAACGTGAACAGGACTTTGTCCAGCCCGGTCATCGGTTCGCCGGCGTAGTACTTGTCTATCATCAAACGCATGTACTTGACGCCAGCTTCGATGTTCGGCTGGGTTTTGGTGATGTCGCCCACGTTGAGTTTCTTACCCGTGGCGGGCATGATCTGCATCACGCCGATGGCCCCTGCCGGGCTTCGAACGTTCTGATCAAGCCGAGATTCCTGATATCCCTGAGCGGCCATCAGCAACCAGTCAACATGGTACTTGTCGCCGTACTCCTTAAAATACTGAACCAGGTCGAGAAATTTCTTGCGCTCGGACTCGGATGCAGCGTCCTTGACATATTTTGCGTTTTTCAGATAACGCACCAGCAGGATGTTTCCCACTGTGGTCCCTTTGCGGTGACGAGCGACGAAATCGTCAACAGCGGCCTTGATCTGTGGACTCCCCTTCCGGATCGCCCAGGCAATATCGCTGCCCGTGCGTAACGCGATCCCGTCATGGACCGTTACCTTGGAAAAGACCTGCTTCCAGAAGTCCGCTTTGTGCTTGTCCATGACGATGAGCGGGACCAGTCCGGCGTTCAGCATCTCGACCAGATCGTCGTCCTCCAGCTCCTCCGGCGCTAACTTGATGTTCACCGGGGGCCGCTTCTGCGCGGCAAAGCGCTGATTGAGCGCGACGAGGCTCTCGTAATAGCTGGTGGACTTGCGGACGAAGACCTCCTTCCCCGCTAAGTCGTCAATGCTGGACACATCAGGCGAGGCGGGGCCGGACAGGACGACCTCGCTGACATTGGGATACGTTGGCGAGGCAAAGTCCACCAGCTTTTGTCGTTCAGGAGTAATAGTAATGTTAGACGCCGCAACATCGCCCTTGCCGGCAACCAGCGCCGGCAGCAGTTCGTCCCTGCCGACCGGGACAAAAACCACTTGAACCTTGAGATGTTTCTCCTTCTTCGTCTTTGCGGCCGCCAGTTTCTTGTTCAGATCCTGCTCGAACAGGTGAAACGCTTCGTAAATTATGCCGTGCTTCTTGAATTTGTATGTAAAGTAAAAGGCCTTGCCATATACCGTCAGTACCCGAATGACCCGCCGTTTCAGCATGCCGTCGAGATCGCCAGTCCACGGTTTTTGTATCTCTTTCGCGTCGATGGTGAGTTTTCCCGACTGCGGCTTCTCTGAGGATTTGACTGCGTCTGCGGCATGAACTGGGCCGACATACAAGGTGCACACAAGGGCCGCGAGGGCCAGCCGAGCGCTGGTTGAGCAAATAGCCCGGCGGTATGGTTGCAGATGCGTATTCATCCTGGCGATTCGCGCTGCGCGATTTTGTTTGTTATGAGCGGCAGGGCTGAGTCGTCCATAAACCACAAATGAGAGGAAAGTGACTGTCGGCGAAAAAAAGCGGGGTTCAATAGACCCCGCTTTTTTACGTCCAAAGTCGTATAATTAACGCGGATTGATTTCACTAGCTCTAATTTCACTAGCTCTAATTTGACCGGCCTTTTCCATGTACTTGATGGTAACCTTGGAGCCTTCTTTCGCGTTGTCAACCCCCTTAGTCACCTTGCCGATGAGAACCGTCTTTTCGCCGTCTTTGGTCTTGACCTTGATGGAATTCTTTTCTTTGCTGACGACAATGGCGTTGAATTCCATATCCTGAGCCACCACATAGGCCGGAGCCAGGGCGAGCGCCAAGAGAATCGCCGCGACTTTCTTTTTTAGATTCATTCTGATTTCACCTCCTTTCCACATGATGAATTAGAGACACGGTGCAACCCCGCCACACTGCAACCTACATAATCGATTGGCACGCAACAAGTCAACTTGCAACTCTGATGAATGAAAATATCACGGTCCATTATCGGTCGCCGATAGATGGTTGCGAGTAGTATTAACGCACGTGTTGTTCTCGTCCACGGTGATCGTGATACACGAGTGCCGACAGAGCAAAGCGTAAGAATGCAGGAGGCGATGCGCAAGGCAAACCAGGAGATTGAACTCCTGCTTATTCCCGGAGCCGAACATGGCTTTCACGCCTACCCAGAGGGTTCAATCATGGGAGCCTGTGCTTAAATTCTTCGGTACGCACCTCCGCACCAAGTGAAGTCGCCGCCCGCGCGTGGCCTGAGCCTGAGAAGCGGCACAGTTGACCGAGTCTCCGACGACTCGATCTTTCAAAATTCGTCCGTTGCGTCGTTCAGATCAATCCTGCGGTTATGCGAACGTGCTATGTTCAAGCTGCCGCCGCAGTTTGGGCAGTGTTCGATGTCGATGTCGAAGACCCGTTTGAGCAGCCTGGCCCAACTCAGGCGCGCCTGGCGCGGTTACGCTTGAGCCGTTCGTTGGCGATCGCCGGGCGGGTGATATAGCGGGCACAGGTGCTCCAGTTCCTTGCGCTGATCGGCGCCCCAGCGCACCGCCGTATGGAGGCTAAAGCCGTGGAGTTTGGCGCATAGGTCCGGCGTGGATGATTTGTCTGGGCTCGCCAAGCTTTGCAGGCTCAGCACCTTCTGCCCCGCTCGTGGCCCGAGCGCGATGCGGTAGGTGCAGGAGGCCGCTTGCAGGGGCAAAAGCGCGCTTTCCCTATCCGCTTCGGCGAGGTAGGTCCGGTCTTGCTCTTCGATGAGAAAACCTTGCTTGGTCAACCACCGCATGATGCGTGTGATGATCTTTGCAAGTAAGGCCTGCAGCTCCTCGAGGGTGGGGGCCGCCACCTCATGGAAGACTGCGGTGCTGTTCTGATAGACGCCGTCGAGCACCAGGCAGTGCAGATGAATATTCAAATTGGCGGCTGAGCCGAAGCGTTGGATCAGTGTGACCGCTCCGGTGTTGGCGGCGGTCCGTTTCAGTCCCACCTGCTTGATTAGAAAGCTGGCAATGATCCGGTGGATCACCTGCAATAGCGGCGCGAGCAGCTGCGGCTGGGCGGCGAACAGAATGCGCAGCGGGTTCGGGCTCACCGCCGACGTCATCCGGATCTCACTCGACCATCGCCCCGTTGTGCCGCGTCACCCGAAGAATTCGACCAGCCCCGTTTCCAGGTTGTACATGGCTCCGACAATCTTGATCGCACCCGACGTTTCCAGGTCGGCCAGGACGGCGCTGCGCCGCCGGATGTCGACCATCGTCAACTCGACATTGTTGCGCGCCAGCGTGTCCACGAAATCATCGTTCTTCGCCGAGCGTTCGCCCTGATACCGGGCTGCCTCCACAGCCGGGCGAATCTTGGCGAGCAGCCCGGTCAGTTTCCCAGTTGCACCTTGTCGATCGCGCCCTTGATCGCGCCGCACGCGGTGTGCCCCATCACCAGCACGACCTTCGCCCCCGATCTGGTAGAGCGAGGGATAGCGCGGCAGGGCACGCATGTCAGTTTCCCCGGCGACGAGCCGCGCCTCCGGGCTGGCTACTGGGCGGCGACGCGACCTCCGTGACCCCGGCCATCTTGCCGAGATCGAGAAGTTGCTGGGGCGTGGTGGTCGCGAACAGGTGCATGGCCCGGGCGATGATGCCGGTCCAGCCTGTCTGATGGCTTGCGCCGAGGCCGGCCCCGTTGTCGCCGTGGAAGTACTCGTAGAACAGGAGGAGGTCCCGCCAGTGCGGGTCCTCCTGAAACTTCCGGGTTTCTCCGTAGACCGGCCGCCGGCCACGCTGGTCTCTCAGGAAGATGCTAGCCAGCCGGCGCGTGATTTCCTCGGCGACCTCGTACAGAGTCAGGTACCGCCCTGAGCCCGTGGGACATTCCACGGTGAACTCCTTGCCGTAGTACGCGAAATACTGCAGCAACGCGCGAATGATCAGCCCGTTGACGGGCATCCAGATCGGCCCCCGCCAGTTGGAGTTCCCGCCGAACATGCCGCTGTCAGATTCCGCCGGCAGGTAGGACACCCGGTACTCCTGGTTCCCCACGTGGAACACATACGGATGCTCAGCATGGACGCGGGAGAGGGCGCGGATACCATACGGGCTCAGGAACTCCTTCTCGTCGAGCATGACGGCCAGCACGCGCCGGAGCCTGGTCTCGTCCAGTATCGAGGCGAGCCGCCGGCCCCCATGCCCGAGCTTGCCCGGATCATGGATGAAGGCATTGAGCTCCGGCCGCGCCTCGAGGAAGGTGCGAAAGCGCTGTCGGATCTCCGGGTACTTTTCCAGGAGTCGCCCATCGAACTCGTCCGCCGCGCACAGCGGGAGCAGCCCGACCATGGAGCGCACCTTGAGCCGCTGGGCGCTGCCGTCCGGCAGCCGGAGGACGTCGTAAAAGAAACCGTCCGCCTCATCCCACATCCCGGTGCCCTCGCCGGCGCGCATCATCGCCGAGGCGATCCACAGGTAGTGCTGGACGAACTTGAGAGCCATCTCCGCGTAGCCCGGGCGGTGCATCGCCAGCTCGACGGTGATCTCCATCATGTTCTGGCAGAAGAGGGCCATCCAGGCGGTGCCGTCGGCCTGTTCCAGGTACCCGCCGGTCGGCAGCGGGGCGCTGCGATCGAAGACGCCGATGTTGTCCAGCCCCAGGAACCCACCCTCGAAGGCGTTGTTGCCGACTCGGTCCTTGCGGTTCACCCACCAGGTGAAGTTGAGCGCCAGCTTGTGAAAGGACCGCTCGAGCCAGTCGAGGTCGCCCTCGCCGCGGCGGGCCGTTTCGAGGCGGTAGGTGAAGATCGTGGCCCAGGCATGCACCGGGGGATTCACGTCGCCGAAGTTCCACTCGTAGGCGGGCAGCTGCCCGCTCGGGTGGAGGTACTGATCCCTGAGCATCAGGTCCAGTTGGTGCTTGGCGAAATCCACGTCGGCCAGGCTCAGCGCAAGGACGTGGAAGGCCAGGTCCCAGGCCGCGTACCAGGGGTATTCCCACTTGTCGGGCATGGAGATGATGTCCGCGTTGTGCATGTGGTGCCAGTGATCGTTGCGGGGGGCGCGCCGCCTGGGGTTGAAGGGGTCGGCGCCGTGCTCCGTGAGCCACTTGTCGACATCGTAGTAGTAGAACTGCTTGGACCACAGCATGCCGGCGATCGCCTGGCGCATCACGTTGGCCCCGTCGGCACCCAGCGATGCCGGGATGACCGAGGCGTAGAACTCGTCGGCCTCCCGCCGGCGCGCCTCCATCAGCTCGTCGAAGCCCCCGAAGGCACCGCTGGCCTCGCCTTTCGTCGGCCACGTGGTAGGCGACACATCGCTCAGCCGCAGGCGCAGGGTCCGGGACTCCCGGGCCCCGACGGTGAGCGAGGAGTGGGCAGACGCCTTCGTCCCCTGCCGGTCCGGGTTCACCGCGTTCCGTCGGCCGTGGACGATGTAGTCGTTGATCCCGTCCTTGACGAAGGGCGTCCGGTTGGGGACTTGGACGATCCGCTGGGTGTTGGTCTCGTTCTCGGTGAAGAGTAGCTCGGCCGCGCCGTCGGCGTAGAGGAACCGCTCACCGAGATCCGGGTGCGACACCGCGATCACGCTGCCGGCCGCCCCCGCCGTGACCTGGTGGAGCCGCGGGTGGGGAGTCCGCCCCGCCCACGACCACACGTTGCGAAACCAGACCGCGGGCAAGACGTGCAGCGTCGCCGGCTCCGGGCCGCGGTTGCACACGGTGATCTCCACGAGGATGTCTTCCGGGGCCGCCTTGGCGTATTCGACGAACACGTCGAAGTAGCGATCGCCATCGAACACACCCGTATCGATCAGCTCGTACTCAAACTCCTGCCGGCTCCGGCGACGGTTGGTCTCGACCAGTTTGTCGTACGGATACGCCGACTGGGGGTACTTGTAGAGGTACTTCATGTAGGAGTGGGTCGGCGTCGAGTCGAGATAGAAGTAGTACTCCTTGACGTCCTCGCCGTGGTTCCCCTCGCTGTTCGTCAGGCCGAAGAGGCGCTCCTTGAGGATGGGATCGTTGCCGTTCCACAGGGCCAGCGCGAAGCAGAGGAGCTGCTGGTCGTCGGAGATCCCCGCCAGCCCGTCCTCGCCCCAGCGGTAGGCCCGCGAGCGGGCGTGATCGTGGCTGAAGTAGTTCCACGCATCGCCCGACTCGCTGTAGTCCTCGCGCACCGTGCCCCACTGACGCTCGGAGAGATACGGCCCCCACTTCCGCCACGGCGCGGTGCCGCTGCGAGCCTCGTCCAGCCTACGATTCTCGGGGTCCATTGCCCTCTCCTTTCCCTCGCGGCCTCATCAGTCCCGACTCCCCCCGAATCGCGCGGAGAGGATACGCGATGGCGATAGACAACACAAAGGCCCGGCCAGTAGTCGGTAAGGAAGCGGTGATAAGCCTGGGCGATCGGGACGGTTGACGCTCTTCGGACGACAACTTGTCGAGCACGATCTTCATGGGCGACTTCTCGGACCTCGTCCTCGGCGTGCGTCGTGAGTCGACCGTCGAGGCGCTGAAGCTGAGCTCGTATGGAAGTAACTTGCTGCTGGAATTTATTGGTTTTTGACCAGCCCCAGGGGAGAAATCCATATGCGCTTACAGACCGTGATTTGCGAGGCACCTCTGCTCAGACGTTTTTGACCGTCCCCTCACCTAGCCGAGGACGGCTGTCGAGGGCGGCGGTCGAGCCGCTCGGCATCGGGCTCGCCGTCGCCGCCACCGACATTATCGCCGACCGAAGACTAGCCACTGCGCGGCGTATGCTTCGCCAAGAACTCCTTCACCCGGACCTTCGCCGCCACCAGCGGCTCCCCCGTCTTCCACTCCTTGACGAACTCCGCGTTCGGCAGCAGCTTCGCCACCTCCTCGGAAATCGGAAACGGATGCGCCTCATCATTCCCCGCCACGACCAGACACGGCGTCCGAACACTCGACACGAACGCCCGATCCACGCTGTAGACGAAGCCAGGCCCGTACAGGTTCCGGTAGAACGCATCCAGCACCTGCTCCGTAGCCTCCGGATGCGAGTCACCAAGGCTCTTGGCCCACGTGTCGAACCGCGCCGCCCGGCCGGGCTTCATCTCCCCCACCCGCCCGATAGCTGTATAGGAATTTTAAACCACCCTTTTTTCTGGCCTGAGCAATATCGCTGGACCGGTGGGATGTCAATCGTCTTTCTGTTTGATGAAAATCCCGATGTTGCTTCGGCCGGCTCGGGCGGCGTATGAAAGAGGGGGCGCTGCGGATCGGGTGATCAAGTAACCAAGCGGCGATGCCAGGATTGAATTGTATTCTCCGTCCAACAAATCCTGTGAGGTTTGTCCGTTGCGTCGATCAGTTCAATCTCAGGCTAAAAATCTGGTTTTTCCGCTCGACGAATACCTTTCGCCTTCTGTCGTATCCGACGACTGTAAGATCAAGTGTTGACGCATACAATTTAAGACACTTATGAATAGGCTCTTCAACTGGATAGCCTTTGATTGAACATGTCAGGTTGCTCACTGCGCGATGCAGGCGCCAACAATGAACCCTAACGACGGAGCCGATGCCATGGCAAAAAAATCAAACAGCGATGAGAAGCCAAAGCTCAAGCTCAAGCAATATCAAAAAGAACTTCAGCGGCTGCAGGCGGAGCTTTGTTACCTCCAAGATTGAACTGGTTCGTTGATCTATACCC
>CAWJBB010000064.1:0-33993 GCA_963840855.1 uncultured delta proteobacterium | reverse complement strand
TTTTCCCCATCTTGTACGCCGACCAATGACCATTCAGTATCCTGATCGAATCGATCGACCGGTTCAGGAAACGTTGCCCGAAACGGTACAGGGGACACCTCGAAGTCGATATGGAGATTTGTACAAATTGCAGTGTCCGGTGCCTAGCCATAGCCGATCTGGTGATTGCGCCCGAGCGACTCTGGCACAATGTGAGGTAGTCTGCTATGTCAAGTCTTGTCTTAGAGCCCCAGGTCTTTTCAACGACCCAGAAAAGCAAAACTCAATTGATGAGGAATGGCCTATGCAAGGCAAGCTTTCGGAATTTGACTTGTTCGAAATCCTGTTGCTCGCTACGGCAGGTATGAGAACTGGCGGTCTCATGTTGCGCCGCGGCGACGAAACGGTCGAGGGTTTTTTTAAAGACGGCGACATAGTGCACGCGACTTCGCCTATCGGTGACGGAGAAAAGGCTATTTATTACCCGATCACGTGGGATGAGGGCTTCTTCGCGTTACAAGCTAATCGGAGCGCGTCCGCCAGGACAATTCAGAGAAGCTCCGAACAGATCTTAGAGGCTGTAAGAGCGATGCGTCGGGAATTGGAATCCGCCCGCGAAGTGATCCCATCACCGCAATGCGTGTTTCAGCTTTCCGATTTAGCCGAGGAAGGTGCTGGTCCCATTACGATCCCACATGCCGCGTGGCAGGTGTTGTGCAAGGTCGATGCCCGGCACACCGTTGAGGAAATCGCCGCAGCTCTCAAAGCTCCATACGCGGAGACATTGAAATTATTTTCCGATCTATGCAAGGCAGGGCTCGTGGCTGTAGTCGCCTCAACGGCGGAAAACATCGTCTCTACGGAGCTGCTAACTGTCCTGGTGGGGCGCCTGACCGAAGTCATGGGCCCGATGGCTCCCTTCGTCGTACGCGATCAAATTCGCGCCCTAGGCGAATCTCACGACAAATTTCCACAGGCCAAACTCGAAAATCTAATCGGACTCATCAGCCGGGAAATTACGAACGGAAAGCTCCGCAATGAGTTCGAAGCGGCGATACATAAGGCAAGGTTCCGGCGTTTGCTACAGGAGAACTCTGAAATCGGAAGCTCTTAGTGACGGTGGAATTGCTCGAGGTATCTGGCGTTGGAAACTCGGTCGGGTTTTTATTCTTAGACTATTTTAAGATTGTTTTACGTAGAAGTCAGCGACTTCACTTACGCCTTCGCCCGCCGCGCGCTTTAGCTTTGAGGGTGCCTGCAGGCGCGGATAAAGGATTTGAATATCCTGCGCTGATGCTCGTAGCGGGCCGCCAGCACCTCGGGATGCCACTGAAGTCCCAATACGAATGAGTGCCGTTCGCTCTCTATCCCTTCGATCAATCCGTCTTCCGCCGTGGCGTTGACGATCAATCCCTTGCCGGTATCTTTCACCGCTTGATGATGCGTGGTATTCACTCCGACGCTCGGACGCCGGAGGATTTCTCGGAGCCGCGTGCGCTGATGGACGAGGATTCGATGGCCTCCGGCATTTTTCTTATGACCTTGTTGATGATTGGCGGCCTGGGGCAGTTGTGTCGGGATGTCCTGGTAAAGCGAGCCGCCCAAGACGACGTTGATCGCCTGCTCGCCGCCGCATAACCCGAGCACCGGAAGGTCGCGTTTGAGCGCCGCAGCGGTAAGATCGAGCTCGAACTCGGTGCGCGCCTGTTTGATCACGCCGAGACCGGGAATCGGTTTTTCGCCGTAAAAACTCGGATGAATGTCGAAATCGCCGCCGCTGATCAAAAGGCCGTCCACCAGGTCAAAGAGCCGTTTCAGCGCGGCTCTGGAATTCATGGCCGGCAATATCAGCGCCACCCCGCCGGCGTTTTCAACCGCGCGACAGTAGCGGTGGGGGAGAAAATGGGTCGCCTCGCGGTGAGCGCCGTTCTCATCGCGTTTCGCCTGATCGAGATCGGCGGTAATGCCGATGACAGGAGTCCCGCGGCGGTTCATTTCTTTTGCTCGTAGAGTCTTTTGTAAATGCGATGATTGCGCATCACCAGCTTTACATAGCCGCGGGTTTCGAGATAGGGGATGCGCTCGACAAACTCTTCGATGTCGTCGGTGATGATTTCTTTTTCCCAGCGGTCCACCGCGGCCTCGCCGGCATTATAGGCGGCGATGGCCTTGAACCAACTATTGGAATAGCGCTGCATTAGGTCTTTCAAGTATTGCGTCCCAAGGGTGAGATTGACCTCGGGGTCGAACAACTTTTCATTGGAAGGCGCAGGCATGCCGATGCGGCTAGCCACGCGGGCGGCGGTCGATGGCAGGAGCTGCATCAAACCGAGAGCAACCGCGGGCGAGCGCGCGCGGGCGTCGAACAGGCTTTCCTGGCGAATCAGCGCCAGAATCAAATAAGGGTCCATTCCAAGTTCATGGGCCTTGCTTTGGATCAAATCCCAGTGGGCCAGTGGAAAACGGTAATAGTCGCGTTCGGTTTCGGAAACGGGAAGCTGTGTGGCCAGGGCGAGGCTTCTGCGATAAGCCTGATTTTTGAAATACTCGCGCGATAAAAAGAGCCGCGCCTCGTTGTCGGTTCCCGCAAGATCTTCGATGGCACCGATCTCCGCCGCGGCCAGCGAGCGCAGTGCCAGCGCCGATAACGCCCGCGCCCGCACGAGGTGAAAAGCGATACGAGGCGTGTTGGGGGGGTCGGGATCGCGGCCGCGCCGAGGCCGGTCGAAATTTTGCTGTCGCACCGGGGCGCCAAGCTTGGCGAGGGCGTTGGCGGCGAGCGCCTGGTAATAACTTTCCGCGCCGGCCTCGTAAACCTCGCTGTAAATCCGCTTGGCGAGTTCGCCGTCGCCGGCCTTTTCGGCCGCACGCCCTTGCCAATAATGCGCCGCGGTTTTGAGCGCGCTCTCGCGCGCCTCCGAGGCCAGGAGTTTGAAGGTTCGATAGGCTTCAGACAGTTCACCGGCGCGGTAATACAGCCAAGCGAGCCGCCAGGTGGCGTCGTCGCGCACCTGGCTACCCGGGAATTCCACCCTCAAGATATTGTAGTGCGCGACAGCCTGGTCTTTGTTTCCCATCCACTCTTGGATATCACCGGCGGCATAGAAGGCTCGATCGACGACGGAGCTAGTCGGATAGCGCGCCATGAGCTGCTTGAAAACCTCCAACGCCGCGGCGTTGTCGTGGCGATTCCAGAGGATCTGGCCGATCTGATAGAGCGCCTTGGGGGCGTCGGTGGTTTCAGGGTAATCGCGCGCGATCTGTTCCAGCAACGGGACCGCGTCGGGTCTCCGGCGCACCGTGAGGTAGAGTCCTGAGAGCTTGTTCAAAAGGCGGAGCTTGAGATCGGGATCTTCGGCGTTATTCAGGAGTCTTTTCAACATGATTTCAGCTTCGCCGTAGGCGTGCTCGCGGATCAACTGATCGGCATCGGCGATCGATGAGGCGACCGTGTGGAAAGGGAAATTCTCCGGCTGTTTTTCTCTCAGGAGCGCCTGTTCGCGGCGCGCCGCAGGCGTCCACTGCGAGTTCGGGAATTGCTCGCGCAATTGCTGGTAGAGATCGTAGGCCTGCTTGGTATCGCCTGACGTCTGGGCTTGGAGAAACAATGCTTCTTCGAGAATATCGTTCTTTACCGCTCTTTTTGAGCGCAGAGAACGAAGCACCGCCGCCGCTTCAGAGAATTTTTTCTCGGCGAGGTCGGCCTTTACCTGTTGCAGCTCCGCGGCATGGACCCACAGGCTCTGCGGGAATTCGCGCTTGAGGCGGGCGACCATGCGCCGGCACTCGTCCCAGGCTTTTTCGGCAAATGCGATCGTTGCCAGATAATAGAGGCTGTAGTCGGCCAGGGGGAATTTTTCACTTAGAGTCTGGCGAAAAAGATCCCGCGCGCCGGTGTTGTTTCCCTGCGTGTAGAGCGCGTGGGCCTTGGCGAAAATTGCGAGTTGCTCCATTTCGTCGGCATGGAGTGCCGCCGGTAATCCGGCAATCATGCAAATTGCGATGAGTAAGCTGGCGAAAGAACGCATGATTTCAGTCAAGTGTAGCGAACCTAAAGCGCCTATTCAATAACAATCTGCGCGGCGCGCCAGGGTTGTGTTTTCCCGCGCTGAACGTTATTGTTTTTGCACAATTATTCTATGTAGACTCCGCCTCTTGTGACGAGACCAACATTATGGGGTTTCCGAAGGGGACGAGCATCCCCTTTGTTCAAGGGCGGGGTCAAAATCTCGCCCGCGAAGCGGCTTCGTTTATTATGTGTTTATCGGCGCGAATAGAAGCCGCGGGCCGCTTAAACGAGGAGGAAGGGCAGCTTGAAGATCGAAGGTAGCTATACGCTGAATGCGCCGCGGGAGCGGGTCTGGCAGGTTTTGCTCGACGCCAAGACCATGAAGCAGTGTATGCCCGGTTGTGAAAGCATGAACGAAATAGCGCCGGATCAATACGAAGCCGTCATGAAGGTGGGCATTGCCTCGGTAAAGGGAACATACAAAGGCAAAGTCAGCATCAAAGATAAAAAGGCACCGTCGCATTACGTGCTCAGCGGTGAAGGCCAGGGGGGGCCGGGCTTCATGCGCGGCGATTTGGCCATTGATCTTGAAGAACTGGGCGGCAAAACGCTGCTCAAGTACAGCACCGATGCCCAGGTGGGTGGGCTGATCGCCGCCATTGGCCAGCGGATGCTAAACGGCGTAACTAAGATGATGGTGGAGCAGTTTTTCAAAAAGATGGAAAGTTTTCTTTGACCGGCTTCCCTGCCTCAGGGTTGGTTTACATCGCGGACGCCAAATCAGTGAAAGGTACAAAGCAGCTCTTGTCACCTTGCGTAAGCGTCATCATTCCGACGTATAATCGCTGGCCCATGCTCCGGGAAGCGGTGGAATCCGTGCTGGCGCAGACTTTCACTGACTTTGAGCTGATCGTCGTCGATGATGGTTCCACGGATGAGTCTGAAGTGAAATTACGCCGGCTGGGCGCCCCGATTCGGGTCATCCGCCAGCCGCGCCGTGGTGTCGCGGCGGCGCGCAATGTGGGAGTGAGTGCCGCCAAAGGTTGTTATTTGGCTTTTTTGGATTCGGACGATCTATGGCTGCCAGAGAAGTTGGCGGCGCAAATGGGGTTCATGGAAGAACATCCCGAAGTCGGCATTTGCCAAACCGAAGAGATCTGGATTCGCGGCGGCGCGCGCGTCAATCCCAAAGCCAGGCATCGCAAACCCTCCGGCGATATTTTTAAGCGCAGTCTCGAACTCTGCCTGGTGAGCCCTTCGGCGGTCATGATCACGCGCGCGTTGTTTCACAAGGTCGGCGGATTTGATGAAGCGCTGCCGGTGTGTGAAGACTACGATCTCTGGCTGCGCACCGCCGTCGATCATACGGTGCCGTTGTTGGCGCAAGCGCTGGTCGTCAAACGGGGAGGGCATATAGACCAGCTTTCACATTCCGTGTGGGGCATGGACCGCTTTCGCGTCGCGTCGCTGCAAAAACTATTGCGTTCCGGTCTCGCAGGCGAGCGCCGCCAGTGGGTTCTGGCCGAGTTAGAGCGCAAAGTTTCCGTTCTCGCGGCGGGCGCGAGAAAACGGGGCCGCGAAGGCGATGCGCTGGCCTTTGAAGCAATCCGGGATGAGTTTGACCAGTCCATTTTGGAGCCGGTAAATAATGCAGGACCAAGTTCGGGAGTACGCCAAGGCGCGGGGATTTCATCCGCGGACTCTCACGCGCTGGTTGGGCTGGGAACCGCCGGCTAGCGCCGCGCTGTGCCGGCTCGCCCTGGCACTTAAGATCGGTGAAAATCATTTGCGCGATCTCATGGACTGGCTCGAGGAGATCGCGCTGCGCGATGGCCGCGCCATCGACGCGATCCTGGCGGACAGAGTCATCGCGGATATCCAAACTGACCCGCGCTTGGGCCGCGCCGACAAGCTCAAGCGCATTAAGGAAGAGGTGAGACGGCAAAGATTCCCCCGGCTCGCCCAGACCGAGGATGCGCTCAGGGCGCGCATCGCCGCGCTGAAATTGCAGCCTGAGATCACACTCTCAGCGCCGATCGGACTCGAGGGCGGCCGACTGCGAGTTGAGTTCAGCGCGTCGAGCCAACAAGAACTAAAAAGACTCGCCGCCAAGCTGGCCGATGCCGCCGATCAAGAAGCGATCAGAGAAGCTTTCGCGTTATTGGCCGGTACCGCGGCGGATACGAAGACAGACGGTTGAGAACCCATGCATTGTTTCGATCCCGAAGAAATCATCGTTGAGCACGCTTCCCTGGCAAGCCCCGTGTTTCAGCGGCTGCGCCAAAGGTTGCCCGCAGTGCCGTTCAAGATACTTGACGACGGCGTGGCGGCCAACGGGCGTGTGCGGCTCGCCGAAGCTTCTTTCGGAGCGGCCAAAAAAAGACTTTTCGTCGCCGCGCATAAAGGCGAGTTTCTAAAAAAGTGCCCCGGCAGCGACGGACAGGTTTGTTGCAACTACTTCGTCATCAATTTCGCCAGCAACTGCACGATGGACTGCAGCTACTGCTATCTGCAAGAGTATCTGAGCGACAACCCGGCGTTGACAGTGTTCAGCAACACCGGGGATCTACTGCGTGAGGCCGACGAGTTGCTATCCAAGCATCGCCGTTTCTTTTTTCGCATCGGCACAGGCGAGATCACCGATAGTCTCGCCCTCGACCCCTACATCGGCTTCAGCCGGGAAATCGTTCCTTTTTTCGCCGAGCAGCCCAACACGCTGCTGGAGTTGAAAACCAAGAGCGACTGCGTTGATGAGCTGTTGGCGCTGGATCCCAAAGACCGGGTCGTAGTCGCCTGGTCAATGAACCCGGAGCGGGTTATCGACCTCCATGAACAGGGGACAGCCACTCTCCAGGAGCGCTTGCGCGCCGCCGGCCGCTGCCAGGAGGCCGGCTACCGTCTGGGATTTCATTTCGACCCCATGATCGAGTACCCCGGCTGGGAGAGAGACTACCAGGATATGCTGGAGCAGTTGTTCGCCACCGTCGACTGGCGGCGTATTGCGTGGCTCAGCATGGGCGTCGTGCGCATCACGCCGGACTTGAAGCGAATCATGCGCGAGCGCTTTCCCCGTTCGTCACTGATCACAGGTGAACAGGTGCTTTGTCCCGATGGCAAGCTGCGTTACTTCCAGCCGTTGCGCGTCGCCATGTACCGGACAATGTTCGGCTGGATTCGCCGGGCCGCGCCGACGGTCAAAGTGTACCTTTGCATGGAGTCACGGGAAGTTTGGAAACAGGTGTTCGGTTATGCTCCCAGCTGTGAAAAAGAGCTGGGCTTGCAGTTGGCGCCGACCCATTAGCGGTCTTTCATGGCCAATCGCGACAGCGCCATCGGCGTCTTTGACTCGGGCATCGGCGGACTAACGGTCCTGCACAAGATTATCGAGGCGCTGCCCAGGGAAAATACGGTCTATCTGGGCGACACCGCGCGCGCGCCCTACGGCACCAAGTCCGTTGAAACCGTTTTGCGATACTCTTTCGAGAACGGGGAATTCCTCGTCGAAAAGGACGTCAAACTCCTCGTCGTGGCATGCAACACGTCAACGGCTATCGCTCTGGGTCGCTTGCGCGAGCGTTTTGCGGTCCCAGTGATCGGCGTCATCGAGCCCGGCGTAAGGCGCGCTGTCAAAAGCACGAAGAATAAGAAGATCGGCGTCATCGGTACGGACGCCACGATCCAGAGCGGCGCCTATACGCGCGCGTTGAAAGCCGCCGATTCCGCCATCGAGGTCTACAGCCGAGCGTGCCCGTTATTCGTCCCGTTGGTAGAGGAAGGCTGGACCGACAACGCCGTGGTGGAGCTGACCGTGAAGAACTATCTGGGCAGCCTCAAGCAGAGCGGTATCGATACCCTGATCCTTGGCTGTACGCACTACCCCTTGCTAAAAAAGGCGATTCGCGGATTTATGGGCAAAGCGATGCGGTTGGTGGATTCGGCTGAAGAGATTGCCATCGAAGTGGCCGCGCTACTTAGGCGGCGATCCCTGGCGCGCAAAAAAGGCAAAGGCGCGCATGGGTTCTTTGTGACCGACGCGCCCGATCGCTTCGTCAAGGTTGGCCAGAGGTTTCTCGGCGAAAAAGTCGAATCAGCGGTGCGTATCGAGCGTTGAATGATCGATTCGTCTGCTTCATAATGCTGTCACAAGTCGCCGAAATCGTGTATTTTAAAAGGAGCGGCGGCGTGACAGCCGGCGAGGAGTTGAAGCTTAAAAATGTTGAGCTGGATAAAGAAAGTCGTCGGGACCAAGAACGAGCGCGAAATTAAACGGCTTCGTCCTTTGGTGGAGCTGGTCAATGCGCTCGAACCGGAATATCAAAAGCTCACGGATGACGAGCTCAGGGCCAAGACCGAGCAGTTCAAGAACCGACTTCAGGAGTCCACTGCCGCGGTGCGTAAGGAGCTTGGGGAGGCCGAGGCGGGGTTCGAATCGTTGGAGGCGGAGCAGCGTGAGGAGCACCAAGAGCGTGTGGCGGAGTTGGACAAGCAGCTGCGTCAGGCTGAAGCGGATGTTTTGGACGAACTGTTGCCGGAAGCGTTTGCGGCGGTGCGCGAAGCGTCGCGCCGCACCATTGGGTTGCGCCATTTCGACGTGCAGCTGATCGGCGGGGCTGTCCTACACGGCGGCACCATCGCCGAGATGCGCACGGGGGAAGGTAAGACGCTAGTAGCGACCTTGCCGTTATATCTCAACACCCTCACCGGGCGTGGTGTCCATTTGATTACCGTCAACGATTATCTCGCCCGGCGCGACGTGCAGTGGATGGGGCCGATATATCACAAATTGGGAGTGTCGGTGGCCTCCATCGTGCACGACGTGAGCTATCTTTTCGACCCCACTTATATCACAAAGGATTACCGCTATCTCAATCTACGTCCGATATCGCGGCAAGAGGCCTACCGCGCCGATATTACTTACGGCACCAATAACGAGTTCGGGTTCGACTACCTGCGCGACAACATGAAGTTCTCCATCGAGGATTACGTCCAGCGGGAGCTTAATTTTGCCGTCGTGGACGAGGTAGACAATATTCTGATCGACGAAGCGAGAACGCCGCTGATCATCTCCGGACCGGCGGAGGAATCCACGGACAAATATTACAACATCGACCGCATTATCCCGAAATTGCAGCGCGGAGCGGTGATCCAGGGCGATCCCAACCAGGAAGACCGTGCCGCCATCGAGAAACAGGGTGATTACACCGTTGATGAAAAGAGCCGCGCGGTAACCCTGACGGAAACGGGCGTCGCGAAGGTGGAACGGTTGCTCGGCGTGCACAACCTCTACGATCCGCGGCAGATCGACACATTGCACCATGTGCAGCAGGCTCTCAAGGCCCACGCTATCTTTAAACGCGACGTCGACTACGTCATCAAGGAAGGTGAAGTGCTCATCGTCGATGAATTTACCGGGCGCTTGATGCCGGGAAGGCGCTGGTCCGATGGCCTGCACCAGGCGGTGGAGGCCAAGGAGCGCGTGCGCATCCGCGAAGAAAACCAGACGCTGGCGACGATCACGATCCAGAATTATTTTCGGATGTACAAAAAGCTCGGCGGCATGACCGGCACGGCGGACACCGAGGCTCCGGAGTTCAAGAAAATTTACAAGCTCGACGTCGTCGTGGTGCCGACCCATCGCGATATGATTCGTGTGGATAACGCTGATGTGGTCTATCGCACGGAGCGGGAAAAATTCGACGCGGTGGTGAACGAGATAGAGGAGCGCAATACGAAGGGCCAGCCGATCCTGGTGGGCACCACGTCGGTGGCGAAATCGGAGAAGCTCTCGCGCTTGCTCAAGAAGAAAGGGATCAAACACAACGTTCTCAACGCCGTCAACCATGAGGCCGAGGCATCGATCATCGCGCAGGCGGGACGTTTCGGCGCTGTAACCATCGCCACCAACATGGCGGGCCGGGGAACAGATATCCTTTTGGGCGGGAACCCTGAATTTTTGGCCCGCTCGGACATGGAGAATGAGTGGATCAGCCGGGCGACCAAATTGCCCGCGCAAGGCGCGGCGCGCTACGAAGACGCGCTCCGGGAATTGCGCGAAAAATACGAGGAAGATATCCAGAAGGCGGAAAAGCGCTATCTGACGGAGGGCGAGGTCTATCAGCAGCAGCGCAGCGACGCCCTCAAGCGCTCCACGGAACTCCAGAAAGAGATTCGCGGCGTTTCGCCATTCCGTGAGGCGCGGCAACGTTACGAAGACCTTTCGTCCACCGAACTGATCGAAGCGTTGCACGGCATGCAGCAGATTCCCAGTGGATATCTTAGAGCAAAGGAAGAGTTCGAAGGAGCGCTGTTGGAATCGAACGGCGGCGATGAGGACGATGACTTCGAGGATGCGCGCCAAAAGTTCGGTGAGTTGATTGACCGTTGGCAGAAGAAAAATGGCGAGCGCCAGGACTTGGTCGAAGCCCTCGACGACCAGCGGCGCAATTACGAGCAGCGCTTGATCGATCTGGAGTTTGAAAGGACTTTGGAGCAGTTCGCCGAAGGAGAACATGCGCCGTTGGCGCGGGAATATGAGACCGTTCACCGCGCATTCGAAGAAGCCGAACTGCGCTGCGATGAAGTCCGCGAGCCCTATGAAGCGGCGGTGCAGGAAGCGCAGCTAACCTACGAAACCAAACGGCAAGAGTATCTACGCGTCGTGGAAGAAATCCGGGAGCAGTTGGAAAAGGCGCCGGATGAGTACCGCCACCGTTTCCACGAGATTCTAGCGCGCTACAACGAGGTTTGTGCCGCGGAACATGACCGGGTGATCGCCGCGGGCGGTTTGCATATTCTCGGCACGGAACGCCACGAGAGCCGGCGCATCGATAACCAGTTGCGCGGCCGGGCGGGACGCCAAGGCGATCCTGGCTCATCGCGATTTTATCTGTCCTTAGAAGATGACCTGATGCGCATTTTCGGCGCCGACCGGATTCAGGGGATCATGGGCCGGTTGGGCATGGAAGAAGGAGAACCCATCGAGCACGGCTTAGTGACGCGGGCCATAGAAAACGCCCAGAAGAAGGTCGAGGCGCATAACTTCGATATCCGCAAACACCTGCTGGAGTACGATGATGTGCTCAATAAGCAGCGGGAGGTCATTTACAATCAAAGGCGCGAAGTGCTCAAGGGTGAGACGCTGAAGGCGGAGGTGTTGGACATGGCCGCAGGCCTCGCCACCGAAGTCGTGTCGCGTTACGCTGAAGCGGACGACCACGCTTCGGACTGGGATTGGAACGGGCTGCGCGAAGGATTGTTGCACCAGTTCAATTTACGTTTCGATCCATTACCCGAAGCGGCGGAGGGGTTAAAGCTGGATGCTCTGACGGAACTGGCGATGGAAAGAATCAACCAGGCTTACGAAGACAAAGAGAAACGTTTTACAGCGCCGATGCTCCGCCAGCTGGAAAAGATCATCATGCTCCAAACCATCGACGGCCTCTGGAAGGACCATCTACTCAATATGGACCATCTGAAGGAGGGCATCGGCCTGCGCGGATATGGGCAGAAAAACCCTCTCCAGGAATACCAAAAAGAGGGCTTTGACATGTTTGAGGAAATGGCCCACCGCATCCAGGAAGACGTCGTGCAAAAGCTCTTCACGGTAGAAATCGCGCGCGAGAGCGCCGCTCAGGAACTAGAAGTACGGCAAACCCGCCCGCAAAGAATGGTTCTCAGTCACGGCGGTGAAAATCTAGATGCCGGCCGCGCCACGCCTGTAAAACGCGAAGGTGAAAAGATCGGCCGCAACGATCCCTGCCCCTGCGGCAGCGGCAAAAAGTACAAGCGCTGCCACGGTAAGTAGCGCGCCGCCAATTCATCCGCGTCGTGATCGCGCCGAACCCGATGCTCGGGAAGAAGCCGGTTGACCGCGGCCCGATCCCATCGCGCGGCAAGAAATTAAAAACTCATGTCGCGGCGGGCGGCCGGTGTAGCTCAGGCCGTCCTCCGCTCGATGGTTTCTTGACAGAAGGTTAAGCGAAATTTACGGAATTATACACGGGCTAATGCCTGAGTTGGACTGGCCCGTCCATGTCATGCTCGTCTTCGTGGTGACCGACTACCGCAGCTTTGTTACCGGCGCCGAGTTTGATGATTCGGTCCTTGAATTCATCGAATCCCTTGGTGGCGTTTCGGGTATCGATCACTAATTTTGCCGACGCGATGATTGCTTTGAAGTCGTAGATGCTGTGGTCGGTGAGAATGATGAGACAGTCCTGGTTTGCGATTGACTGGGGCGACAACTCCAGCGATCGGAGAACTTCCCCGTTCAAACGCATACTTGGCACAAACGGATCGTTGTAGGAAAGCACAGCTCCTTTTTGGCTAAGGAGGCGCATGACATCCAGTGCGGGCGATTCCCGGCAGTCACTGACGTTTTTTTTGTAAGCGACGCCGAGGATCATGATTTTTGACCCTCGGATACTTTTCGAATGTAGGTTGAGTCCATCGGCGACCATGCTGTTTACTACCGTTGGCATCATGCCGTTGATCTCGGCGGCCAGGCCGATGAATCGCGCCTGAAAATTGAGCGCCTTGAGCTTCCAGGCGAGGTAATGTGGATCGATAGGGATACAGTGTCCGCCAAGGCCGGGGCCGGGATAAAAAGGGCTGAACCCGAATGGCTTGGTCGCCGCCGCGTCAATCACCTCGTACACGTCGACGCCAAGCAGATCGCACATCAAGGCCATTTCGTTGATCATGCCGATATTGATGCTACGGAAGGTGTTTTCCAAAAGCTTCACCATTTCGGCGCACTTGCTGCTGCTGACGGGAATGACCCGCTCGATAAATTGCGAGTAGAAAACATGCGCCATTTCGCCGCAGTTCCGGGTGATACCGCCAACGATTTTTGGAGTGTTGTGGGTATTGAACGATACGTTTCCAGGGTCTATACGTTCTGGTGAAAAGGCGAGAAAAAAGTCGCTGCCGGCGCGCAGGCCCCCAGCCTCCAGTTCCGGCAGAATCAATTCCTCGGTGGTGCCCGGATAAGTAGTGCTCTCCAGCACGATCAACTGGTCCTTGTGCAGATACTTTCGAATTTCCTCCGTCGCGGCGAGAATAAACGAAATATCGGGGTCGCGGCTTTTACTGAGAGGAGTCGGCACGCAGATGCTAACGGCGTCCACATCGCGGAGCGCGCTGAAATCGGTTGTCGGAGTGAACCTGCCAGCTTTCACCGCATCGGCGACGGTAGCCGACGGCACGTCCAATATATAAGACTTTCCTTCCCTAAGGTCGGCAATTTTGTTCCGGTCGAGATCGATGCCGACGACTTTGAATCCCGCAGCCGCGATTTCCATCGCTAGCGGCAACCCTACATAGCCCAGGCCGATAACGGCCGCCGTCGCATTGCGCCCTTCGAGTTTTTGTTTCAGTGGTTCCATCGACTCATGCCTCCGGGGTGTTGTGTCGTATGGTGCGCGGTCTAACCGCCTTAAACTCATTGATTCCTATGTTGTGCTTTTCGATGAGCTCATAGAGGTTGACGCGGCTAATTCCCAGTTCTCTGGCAGCGCGGCTTACAATGCCGTTGTTTTTTGCGAGCGCTTTTTTCACGAACTCCAACTCAATCGCCCTTTTGGCGAGCTTAAGATTGACCTCGTTGCCAATCGATTCGATTTCCCGGCCGGGACCGTTAAGCAGCGGTAACGGTCCCGACTGAATTTGGTTCTCAAGAGTCTTATTGGCTCCAGCTTGAATACTATTCAGCCGTTGATGAATGCGGTGGACCTCGACGGCGCGTTGGATCATGACCTTGAGATCGGCGAGTCGGATGGGCTTCGAATAGTAGTCATAGGCCCCCAGGCGTACGGCTTGCAGCGCGTTGGTGTCATCCTCAATGCCGGTGACAACGATAATTCGGGTAGCGGGATCCTGCTCGAGAAACTTCTCGATCAAGCGTAAGCCGCCCAAGTCTAGTGGGCTCGCCCGGTTCAGGGACAAGTCGACTACGGCCACCGAAGGCCGTTCCGCCGCGAACGCGTTTAGCGCGTCACGCTCGTTGGTTGCGGTAAGAATTTCATAGTCCCCATCCAGAACCCAGCGCATTTGGGCGAGCAGTTGGTCTTCGTCATCCACAAGCAGAATTTTTGGTTTCACGTGTTAGGCACCTCTCGCTATTACGGTTAACGGCGACAAAAACTATAAATTTGGCAGAAGTTGGCTTGAATCAGGCGTCCCTCAACGTGTTTTGGATTTGTTTCCACGTCGCGTTTGGTCCTTTTGACCGGAGTCAGCCGTTGAATTTTTTCCCGCCAAGATCCCCTTCCGCGATGTAACCTAATGTTACGAAATCAGATCAGTGCCGGTTGTACCGCAATTCGAGTGCCATTCAAATTGTCTGCAAAACTCTCAAATAATCCCATTCTAACCGATCAGCCCCGGCGGTTTTCAGGTCATTACACCTGAACTAGCAAAAACAATTACAATTGTAGGCAATTTGGTATGATCCAATCCGGCATGTTTGCAAGCCGTATTCACAATACGATTCATCGCGGATTGTAAATCGTTTAAGTGCAAAGCACGGTTTGCGCCCCCAGGGGCGACGTTCTCCGTTGGGTAGTTACCTTATACTTACGGGAATTTCCTAAAAAAGCCAATAGTTGCAGAGGATTCAAGCTTGGATCGGGCGGGTGTTCGCGCAGCGAAGTAAGTGAATGATACAAATGGCCGATAATGGGTAAGTGGAATAAAGTTAAACAACCTTGAAAACCAGTGTAGTTTCCTAGATTTGGCGGATCTGATAATATCACCACTATATATGTGGTTCGCGTATTGGAAAAGTTGTACACTTTGATAACAACTCCTTGACTCCAAATGATTTCGTATGGCAATGTGTGATCGCTTTTTGACGCAAGAATTAATTGTTCGATACACGAGGATAAACGGTGGTGATGCCTAATTACCGAGGGCGGCGGCAATGGGGGCATACCGCTGAGGTCAGAGCGGGATCATGGGAAGCAGCGAAGCCTGATTCTCTATCCGTAATGGAATCAGAGGCGGGCACGGGGGAGCGATCCAATGATAATTCAGATTTCCCCCCCCGTGTGATCTTTGAAGCCAAGCCTTCGCTGGAAATCATTTCCGTCTCAAAAAACGTGACCGACTTGCTTGGCCTGAATAATGAGGCTGTGATTGGGCGCCCGCAGTTTTGGCAGGAGAGAGTCGCCGCTCAAGACTGGCCACTCTTTCAACAGAAACTCTCGGAATTGGAGAGCCGTGGCGCCGCATCATTTATTCACCGAATTGCCGATGTGTTTGGCTTGCCCATCTGGTTCACCCATACCCTGCAAAAAGTGGAACGGAAAGGCGAAACTTCGGTTCATGGCTGTCTGATTCCTATCTATGGGGAACCCCGGATACTCGCCCTAGATCAAGAAACAGTCGCCCGCTTTATTCATAAGCTGGGTAATCATTTTCAATTGCTGAATCTGGTTGTCAATTCACTGAAGAAATCGCTTCCCGATTCTCGAGACAATGAACTTCTCCAAGAGACTTTGGACAAGGCGATCGATCTCACGCGGATATTCTCGGATTGCAATCAGACGCCTTCATTGGCGTCACAAGTGCAGTTGCTCGAGGTAATGAAGGCCGCCGCAGAGAGCCGAGTATCCCAGTTTGCCGCTAACGGCGTGCGGCTGCAAATGAATTTCGAGGAAATTCCCGACGACGCGACCATCGCCAGCGACCAATTCTTGTTAGTAACGACGCTCGGTCACATCTTGCAAAATGCCTTGGAAGCAGTTGGCGGTACTGGTAATGTAGAAGTTGGCGGCTGTTTGATACCCGACGGCCTGCGCGGCGCGGCGAGAATATATGTTAGAGATACGGGGTGCGGTATTCCCGCCCGCGAAATGCAGCAGGTGGCGCTGCCGTTCTTCTCCACCAAGAAGGGTCATGACGGCATGGGATTGACGGTGGCATCGCGGTTCATCGAGCTGCACGGCGGGACCCTGCGGATCAAGAGCGGCGAGGGGGTGGGTACCGAAGTGGAAATCCTGCTGCCGATCGAACGGGGACCGGATATTCATTGCATTTGATACAAGCTCAATAGGTAGGATGGACGCGCATTACGCATTGTAGGTGATAGAAGCCGATGGACAACGTCATTATCGTCGAAGATTATGACCAGTTGCGCGAACAACTGGCTCGCTTTTACCAAGAAGAAGGCTACCGTGTTACGACCGCGGCCTCCGGGGAAGAAGCTTTGGATAAGCTTGCCCAGCAACGATTCGCCATCGTCGTCTCAGACGTGAAGATGCCCGGCATCGATGGCTTTCAACTGACGCGTCACATCCGGGAAAAATATTCCGACACCGATGTCATCCTGATTACGGCCTTTGGCAATATCAAACAGGCGGTGGAGGCGATGAAGCTCGGCGCCAGCGATTACATCACCAAACCGTTTCAGCCGGAAGCGATTCGACTGGTCAGTGCAAAGCTGATTGAAAGAAGACGGTTGCTTCAGGAGGTAAGGGAGCTGCGCGAACGGGTTCACGACGAACACAAGTTCGAAAATATATTGAGCAAGAGTCCCAAGATGCTAAAGGTGTTCGATCTTATACGGTCGCTGGCGGAAACGGATTCCGGAGTGATGATTACCGGAGAGACCGGTACCGGGAAGGAGCTGGTGGCGCGGGCGGTTCACAATTTGAGCCGCAGAAGGACGAAGCAATTCGTCGCCATCAACTGCGGCGCATTTCCCGATACGCTGTTGGAAAGCGAGTTGTTCGGTTACGAAAAAGGTGCATTCACTGGGGCCGTACAGAGCCGGGCCGGCAAAATAGAAACCGCCGACGGCGGCACTCTGTTTCTTGACGAAATCGAAACCATGGCGCCGCCGATGCAAGTGAAGTTGCTGCGCGTCCTGCAGGAACGCGAAGTCGAACGTCTGGGAGGCAATCGCAAAGTTAAGATAGACATGCGGGTTATCGCCGCTACCAATGTGGATCTGTCGCTGTGCTTGGCGCGCGGCATGCTGCGGGAGGATTTTTACTACCGTATCAACGTTATCCCAGTGCAGTTGCCGCCGCTGCGTGATCGGCTCGAAGACCTGCCGCTATTGATCGAATACATTCTCGGACGCCATCCGTTTGCCCGTGAACGCAACATTCGACAGGTGTCATCCAAGGTCTTGGACCAAATGCTCGCTTACCACTGGCCGGGAAATATCAGGGAGCTTGAGAATATTCTCGAACGTGCCATTGTGAAATGCGCCGGCACGGTGCTCGAAGAAGTCGATTTGCCGGCTCCGCCCCAGCGCGTGGTTGATACGTATTTCGTGGACGGAAACGGCGGCGACGAAAAGTCATTGAAGCAATATTTGCTGAATAGTGAAAAAG
This sequence comes from uncultured delta proteobacterium, assembly GCA_963840855.1. Lineage (GTDB taxonomy): Bacteria > Desulfobacterota > Binatia > UBA9968 > UBA9968 > DATACQ01. The sequence goes on along the minus strand of CAWJBB010000064.1, from coordinate 16,662 downwards.
ACTATCTGCGCGGCTTGCTGATCAAATATAAGGGTGGAATTGGGCCAACCGCTAAGGAGGCAAAAGTGGATAATAAGACACTTTACCGAAAAATGCGGCGCCATGGTCTGCATAAAGAGTCCTTTAAGGACTTTGAATAGCCCCCTTCGATTTCCACTCGGGAAAGACGGAACGTCGGCGGCGCGCTGCCCGCGCTCTCCGCTCCCAAAACAAGCGAGATATTTAACGCGATTGGTCCAGGGCTAAGCCTCCAAACGCGCCAGGCCTTAGGGCGCCCGTGCGGCGGCCGCGGCCCTGGTTCGATTGATCGTCATTCGTACCTGTTCCCGGCGCTGGTTTGCTCGGCCGAGCGCGGGTGCGTTATTACTCCAAAATTAGGGCAGTATTGCCAATCGACAGAGCGGGAGGGAGGGGTTAGGGCAACTTCGGCAATCCTGTTGTCACTCTCGACCCCGAGGCGTACCCTTTCTCTGGAGCAGTTTCTTTAGGGAAATTAGAACTCTTAGATAGATTATCTCTGGGGCAACAAGAATTCATCAGTGGTACGAAGATTGCACTGAAGTTAGCTGCTCAGACGGAGAGCCCATTCCTCGAATTCAACTGTGGTCGGGGCCTTATGGTTACCACTGTCGATGGAAATTCTTAACGCTATCTCGTTGGTTAACCTAAACGCGAGTGCGTTACATAGACGACACCGGGAGTTTGGCATGTCCCTCAAGATATTATCAGTAGTCGATACTAGGTCGGGTTTAATCAAAGCCGCGGCCATTTGCGACGCTATCGAACGATTCAACCGCGGGTCGCCCCATAGCCCAATCGACCATGTGCTTGTGCACACGGGGCAATTCTGTAACACCCGTGGCTTTGATCTTTACTTTAATGATTTAGAGCTGCCCCAACCCCAGTTGTTTCTTGATGTAGCAGGCGCGGCTAATCCATTCGAGAAAAGCGCCAAAATTAGCGAACGACTCGCGGACGTGCTAATGCAAGAGCAGCCTGCGGTGGTCATGGTCATCGGTGATGTTGATTTGGCTCTCGATTGCGCCTTGGTAGCCAAACGGGCAAGGCTCCATTGCGAAGGCGAGGCGCAAAGTTTAGTTCCAGCGCTTGCTCACATCGAAGCCGGACAGAGAAGTTTTCACCGCACGTCGCCCCAAGAGGTTAATTGCGCCATCGTCGATTTGTTGTCCGACTATCTTTTTACCACTGAAGAGAGCGCCAATCGAAATCTGCTCCAAGAGGGAGTTTCGCGGGACAAAATCCATTTCGTCGGTAGCATAGCGATCGACACGCTGTTACGCCATCGCCCCCGGGTGACGGACTCTTCTATCCTCAGTGACCTGCAGTTGAGCAACGGATCGAGCATTAGGCCGTTCGCGCTGCTTTCGTTACAGCATCTGTCCGACACCGCCGGTAGAGGCAAGTTGTCGCGGCTGCAACGGGCGTTCTCCCAAATTGCGCAGCACATGCCGGTGGTTTTCCCGGCGAGTCCAGCGGTCATGAAGAGTATCCACGAGGCGGACCTAGGCGACTACTTTATCGACCATTTCTTCGATGGACCGGAGCCCTGGGATGCGCGCGTGCGCATACGTCTAATTCCGCCCCTAGGGTATTTCGATTTTGTCCGGCTGATGACGGCGGCCAAGGTCGTGCTGGCGGACTCCCGTGGTGTAAGGGAGGAAAGTGGAGTCCTTGGTATTCCCTGTATCACTTTATCAGATCACAATTCCAGGCCGGTGACTCTAGAAGGTGGAGCTAATGTCGTCGCCGAAATCGATCCAGAGCGCATTGTGGACGAGTTTACTAAAGCGATTCAAGAAACGTTTTCGCGCCCCGTGCCGCCCTGGGGCTGGGATGGTCGGGCTGCCGAGCGAATCGTCGATATTTTATGGAACGATTTGGCGTCCGGCCAGCCGGGCAAGCACCCGCGGGAGGTAAAGGCAAAGCCGGTGGTGTCCCTCACCAGCATGTGACTACCGTGGCAACGCTGTCATCATCGGGTTCTCCGGGTCATGGGCTGGCTGGGGCGGCCCTCGATCTTACCTGTCAAGCCATTTAAGAATCTAACCATAGTGCGCTTATAGCTATTTTATTAATATTCAGGTACGCTGTTGCTCATTTACGTGACCGTTTAAACAGGAGTGTGTCTATGCGTTTGTTCGGCAGGCATGGTTCGACTCTGGTGGTATTGATCGTCGGCGTGGCGCTCGGGTTTTTTCTCGCGGGCCAGTGGGTGCCCAGTGTGTCCGCGGTGCCTCGTCAGGATTATGAGAGCCTGGAGTTGTTTACCAACATTCTTTCCATCGTCAAGAAGAATTACGTTGAAGAGGTGGATACCAAAAATTTAGTCAACGGCGCCGTCAGCGGCATGCTCAATTCCCTCGACCCCCATAGCGCTTACTTGACGCCGGAACATTATAAAGATTTGCAGATGGATACCCAGGGGCGATTCGGCGGTCTGGGTATCGAAATCACCATAAAAGGCGGCGTGCTCACGGTCGTTTCCCCCATTGAAGACACTCCCGCATACAAAGCAGGAATCCAGCCGGGTGATATGATCTTTAAGATTGAAGACGAATTCACTAAGGACATGACCCTCGTGGACGCGGTGAAAAAAATGCGTGGTCTCAAGGGAACAAAAATCAATATTTCAATTAAGCGGGAGGGGGTGCCCGAGCTGATCGATTTCACGCTGGTCCGCGATACGATTCGCGTTCAAAGCGTGCGCAGCCGGGTACTTGACCTGGGTTACGGTTATATCCGGCTGGCGCAATTTCAGGAACGTAGCGACCGAGACGTTCAACGAGCTTTAGAGAAGCTGGCCGCGGAGAAAGGCGGGCTCAAGGGGTTGGTTCTTGACCTTCGAAATAATCCCGGCGGACTCTTGACTCAGGCAGTCAGAGTTTCGGATTTGTTCCTCGAGGCGGGTATGATTGTTTACACGGAGGGCCGAATCGAGTCTCAGAAGCAGAAATATTTTTCGCAAAAGAATGGGTCGTGGTTGGATTTTCCCGTCGTTGTTTTGGTCAACGGCGGTAGCGCCAGCGCATCGGAGATCGTCGCGGGTGCGCTGCAGGACCATAAGCGGGCCGTCGTCCTTGGGACAAAAACCTTCGGGAAGGGTTCGGTCCAGACTATCCTGCCGTTGGATGACAATTCTGCTTTGCGATTGACCACCGCCCGTTATTTCACGCCGAAGGGGCGCTCGATTCAAGCTATGGGTATCGTACCGGACATCGTCGTCGATAGCGCGCCGGCGCAGGAGAGTAAGGCCGAAGAGAGGAAACGGCCTGGCGTTCGGGAAGAGAATTTGCCCGGCCACCTACAGAACCAACAAAAGACACCGACCCAGGAACCGGAGCAAGGGAACCCGGAGCAAGGGAACAAGGACAGCTTGGTACCGTCAACCGGCCCGACGGGGGATGATACAATAGATAAAGATCAGCAGCTCAAACGGGCCCTGGATCTTCTCAAGAGCTGGGATGTCTTCAAGCAGGTAGTGCAGAAGCAAGGGACGTAAATTTTAGTTGGCATGTTCGGCCGGTTGCATTGCCAGTGGGTTAGCCCTCCATTCGGAGGGCTAACCATTTGAGGAGAGTCCCTTATCGGAAGGTTCGTGTGAGCTTCATGCTACCAGCCGGTCCTGAATGGCGACCAGCCGAGGTTTCCCCTTGCGAGCGGCCCTTTGCTTGGCAGCCCAGCGATTGAGTCCCTGCCGAAAATACCCCGGATCCAGTTGGAGAAGTGAGCAGATCGACACAAACGAGAAGATCCAGGTCACGTCATCGCTGATGAACCAATCCTCCGCTTCCTTGAAGAGTTGAATCCTCTTCTTGTTCACTGCGAAGATGTTGTCCTGGAAGCAGTTAACCGCATCCTCGAGGACGGCAAGGATAAGGCGAATCTCCGACTGCTGCGGGATTTTTCGGCGATAGGTGTCGTGATACTGCGTCGCGGCCAGGCTATCCACCTGGAACAGCGAGCTCACCCGCTCATATGCAGAGCCGGTTTCCTCCACCGGCGAAATCGCGTGGCTATTTTGCAGATTCATTCTTTTCCTCCAGTTTCGATGCAAAAGGTTCAGTAGATGACCACTCATTAATCACGGCGCGAAATCAACTTGTTAACAACGCCAGTGCCTTCGGATCAAAGTAGCGCCGGATCGCCCTTTCCTCTAGGCCGACGCCGAGTAACGCGAACCAAGTCGCCTGTTCTATCAGAGTCTCCCGGTCGGCGTCATAGTCGATGGCGGGAACCTTGGGATGAAGGTTTAGCATTAGCGAGAACGCTATATGTTGGACAAACCACACACGAAGGTCTCGACGCATGGGAGCTTCCCTGAGATCGCCCGCCTCGGCTGCATGCTTGAGACATTCATCGAATTTCGCGATCCATGTCGGCGCGAATCTCTTGTGCCTTATCCGTACGAATTCTCCATCCGCGAGCAGGCTGCGCACCTGTAAAATGTTCAACGCGGAGGTGGAAGAGGCACCGGCATCCCTGAGTACATAGTATGAGATCATGAAATGCACCATGATGATCAGGGTCGCGGTGGATGGCTCGAGAGTAATAATGCGTTTGAACGCCGTGGACAAAGCCCCGTTGGCCCCGCTAGCGAGCATGGCACTGAACAGAGATTCTTTGCTCGGGAAATGTTTGTATAGCAATGCCTCCGAAACTCTCGCTGCCTTTGCCAACTCGCGCGTAGTCGTCCCATGAAAGCCCTTCTCGGCGAAGACCTCGGTAGCGGCCGCTACGATGGCGTTACGCCTTTCGTCGGCGGTTAGGCGGGAAGAATTGTTCATGTGCGGTGAGTTAGCATTTACTTACTTTTCTGTCAAGGGAAATTCTAGGGAATTTTACGAAATTTTCACCCATCAAAGGAAGGCTTTTGCCACGGGATTTTGCATCCCACTGTCGACAGCCTGGTTTTTTTTACCCTTTACTGTCCTCGCGCTTTACGGATGTACACCCCCAAACCCGAACCTGTCGCGCCAAATAATGCCGGAATAAGCCGAGGAGGACGCATGCTGACCGATTTCACGGAACGTACCCACCCAATTTCAACGAAGGGACCCACCTGATTTCAAGGAAGGGACCCACCCAATTTCAGGTGGTCCCCTTCGTTTCTGAGCGAGCCGACGAACGATGCTACCTTGGCCAAACTTTCCACCTTCATCGGGGTCCAGCAGCGCATGTTCGCCTACTTTGGTGGGATAACCCCCTACGTAGTGGTGGACAATCTCAAGAGCGGTGTCCACAAGGCCGATCTGTACGACCCCGATGTAAATCCCACCTACTGTGATTTTGCCAATCACATGGGCTTTGCGGTACTGCCGGCCAGACCCTACAAGGCCCGGGACAAGGGCTCTGGGGAATGCCACATCGGAGTGATCCAAAGAGGGTTTTTCCAGGAGGTCCGTAACCGGGTCTTCTATTCTCTCCAAGATCTCAATCAAACCCTCAGGGAATATCTTCATCGGTTGAACCGCGAGGTGATGAAAGACTACGGGGTGAGCCGCAACCAGCGCTTCGAGCAAGAGAAAAAGCAATTAAAGGCCCTGCCACCCTCTCCCTTCGAGTTAAGCGAGTGGCGCCAGGCTAAAGTCCATCCCGACTGCCATATCCAAGTGGAGAAAAACTTCTACTCGGTCCCCTTTGTCTACGTCAGCTTTAGGAAATGAACGCATGCGTTCTACTTTGAAAAAACTGCCATTGGTGCGCTTGCCTGCTTGTTTACCTGCGCGGGCTCGTCCGAGGCGCGATATGTCGCCATCGGCTATCGGGCCGTACCATTGCCGAGACGCCGTATGCATGAGCTTCAAAAAAAGGATATTTCAAGGGGCATAACCTGGGCGTGAAGATGATTGACATGTCCGCGAGCATCGCGGCCAAGGGACTGATGAGCGGCGATGTGGACTATTCGGCAGCCATGGGCGGCGCGTTGCGAGCGGCTATTGCGGGCCCACCGCTAGAGAGTCACCGTCCATTCAGAGGCGACGGCACGGCAAGTTTACTTGCCAAAGATCTCTTGAGCCTGGCGCGCGTAGAACTCCATATTATCACCCAGCGAGGGATCAAGGGGAATCAACTTGACATCTTTCATGGCGCCCTGCTCCTGAGCGAGGTCGGAGCGGGCGGAGTTTCGATCAAAAGTCAGAATCAATCGCTGTCCTTCTCTCGACAGAACAAAATCGATAAATAGCTTTGCCGCATTGGGGTGGGGGGCGCGAGTCGCCACGCCGTGCCCGACCGGAACGACGAGAGTGGGGCCGAGGGTCGTCCAGGCGACCGGGGCTCCGTTTCTCATCAATGGAGTAAGAACGCTGAAAGTCGAGTCGATATCGAGGTCGGATTCGCCGGCGATAACGAGTTGAGCCCTCATCGCGGTGGATTCGCGGCGAACCGCCGGGTTTTGTTTGGCAAGCGCGCGCATGTAGTTGAGGCCATTTTCTTTACCCATGATTTGCAGGATCCACGCGAACCATTGCTCCCTCGGACTGACCGACATTTTCCCTTTCCAAGCAGGGTTTAAAAGATCCTCCCACCTCTTGGGAAGCTTGTCGCGGGCAACTGCTCGGGTGTTGTAGCCTATGACGTGGACGTTTGTGCTGCTGGTGGTCCAATAGCCCTGGTCTTTGAACTCGTTGGAGTAAAAGCGATCCTCTGGCGAGAGGTAGTGGGCGAAGAATTTTCCTCTCTTCAGGAAGTACATGCCCAGAGCGTTATTCTGCAACACGTCGCTCAAAAATTTGCCAGACCGAGTTTCAGCGATCACCCTGGGGTAAAGATTGTCGCTGGTTAGACGATTCAATTTGACGTCAATAAAGGGATACTTCTGACGGAATTTGTCGTTGAGCAGCGTTGCCTGTCGCAGGTCGGTGGTCCCGTAGATTACCAGCTCGCCTTCCTTTTTCGCGCCTTCGATTAGCTTCGCCGTATCAATTGGCTGGGCCCTTGCCTGGTCAATGCGATGGAGCCAAACGGCCGCCAGAACCGTCACCGTTACGATTCCGCGCAACATAGCATGAGTCATTTTACCTCCCGCAGCCTTTGGGTCTTACGCGCCCGAGTGACAGAGCAAAGAGTTGCGCGCGTATAGATACCCTTTCCGCCGAGCTGTAACATCGCGTTCCACTTTGTGTCAAGGCCGGCGCCCGCGCGGGCCCCCCCTGGCGTCCTTCTTGCCCAGCGTTCGCGTGCTTACGAATGCCTTTCCGCACAGGTCTGATGGAATCGTGAAACGCCCCTTTTTCGCCCGTTAGTTTGACAAAGAACCACGCCCCCTAGTACAGTTCGCCGCGAGCCGAGGCAGATCACCGAAGCGCCACAAGGAGGATCACACTCACCCTATGATCACCAGAATCACTATAGAGAAAAGGGAGATTTTTGCTGAAGGATATGAATTCCCGATCACAGGGGCCTATGAAAAGCTCGTGGGCAAAGTCTATGGAGAAGTGGATGCCAAAAATCCGCTCAATAAGGTCATCGTCAATCTGGACAAGGCGCCGACAAATTCTCGGCGGCGCGTGGAATATAGCGCCGACCTTTACATTCTCAAGCCGCTGGATATGGAGCGCGGCAACAAGAAAATCTTCTTTGATCCTCCCAACCGCGGCGGCAAGCACATTCTAGCGTTGCTTAACGACGCGCCGCAAAATAACGACCCGACCACGCTCAAAGACGCGGGGAATGGCTTTCTCATGCGGCAGGGTTACACCGTCGTCTGGGGAGGATGGCATGGCGGTTTGAGCGGGAAAAATTTTGTCGTCATGGACGTGCCCGCGGCGACGAATAAAGGAAAAGAGATTGTCGGCGTGGTGCGCACTGAAATCGTTGCCGACGAAACCGGAGTTTTCTCCATGCCGCTCAGCGCCGATCCGCGAATCGCGAGCTACGAGACCGCGAGCACCGATAAATCGGCGGCGTCATTAACGGTTCGGGAGAAATCCTATGAAGCTCGAATGCCGATCCCGGCCTCAGATTGGGAATATGCGGCCTGCGAAAAAGATGACACGGGAAAAAACCTAATCCGTCCGAGCACGACGGATCTCTATCTCCGTTCGGGGTTTGAGCCCAATCACATCTACGAGTTTATATACCCGGCTAAGAATCCTCTGGTCCTAGGTCTGGGTTTCGCGGCGGTGCGGGACACGGTTTCCTTTCTCCGCTACGAAAGGAAAGACAAAGCGGGGAACCAAAACCCGTTGGCTTTCGGTAAGAATGGGACGGGTATCTGCCGAGCCTATGCCTGGGGCCGTTCCGTGAGCGCCAGGTTCATTCGAGATTTTATTTATCATGGGGCCAATGAAGACGAATCTCACCGCCAAATTTTCGAGGCGGTCTGCCCTTACGTGGCCGGAGGCGGCAGAATGTTTCTCAACTACGAGTTCGCCCGACCGGTGACATCCTCGCAGCAACACAACGACCAGCCGGACCCAGAACTGTTTCCCTTCGCCTACAATGTGCTGAGAGACCCCCAGACAGGACGAAAAGACGGCATCATGAAACGTCCCAGAACCGACCCCTACGTCATGCATGTTCAGACCTCGACAGAGTACCGGCAAAAGCGGGGCGGGCTTGTGCACACCGACGGGAAAGGCAAGGACATCGTTGTTCCCGAAAAAGTACGAATCTATATGATATCGAGCGCGCCGCACCGCTTTGCGCCCGGTCTCATACCCAAAAGATACAATTCTCAGAACCTGACGAATCCCCTCCCCCATGGCGAGGTCCTGCGCGCTCTCATGGTGGCGATGGATCAGTGGGTGTGCGATGGAACGCCGCCGCCACCAAGTCAGATTCCCCGTGTAAAAGACGGCACCTTAGTTCCGTCCGACCAAAGACACACCGGCTTCCCAAATATTCCCGGGCTGCGCTACACTTCGCTCTTCAACCGCCAGCTATTCTTAGACTACGGACCGAACCTGCAACGCGGAAAGATTGAAAGTCATCCCCCCAAACAGATCAAAAAAGGGGAATACAAAATCTTGGTAACGAAGGTAGACGCCGATGGAAACGACCTCGCAGGCATACGCTTGCCTGCGATTCGCGTCCCCCTGGCTACTTACACGGGATGGAATCTTTGGATCGAAGGGTTAGCGGAAGACGAGCTTTGCGGATTGTTCGGCTCCTATATTCCGATCGCCAGGACAAAGGAAGAAAGAACCAAAACCGCTGATCCACGCCCTTCAATCGAAGAGAGATACAAAGATCACGCGGACTATGTCCAAAAGGTCAGCCGCGCGGCGCGCGCGCTCGTCAACGATAGATATCTGTTGCCCGAAGACGCTGAACGGATTATTGAAACGGCGAAGACGAACCCCGTTTTTGCGCCCATATGAGTTGGCATCGATCCGCGTTAGTTGAAAAAACGCAGTTAAATTTTTCACGCCAGAAAGGAGACTCTAAGATGCAACGGATAGGAAAGCTCGCGCACGCACTCTTAGTGCTATCCGGCCTGATTTTTCCCGGTGAATACCTGCTGGGAATAACTCCTGTGCTCGCGGCAACACACGAATCCGACGCGCAGAATGAGAAGCGTCTGATCGACGGCGCGAAAAAGGAGGGCAAGTTCGCGTTCTGGATCAATGGTTGGACCGCCGGCGAACTGGAGCAACTCTTCGGTAAATTCCGCCAAAGATATCCTTTCGTCACGGTTGAATACTGGCGCGCCTCCGAAGACACGCAACTGCACCAAAAGATGTTATCTGAAGCGCGAGCCGGCATCCAGAACGTCGATATCGCGTCGAGCGAAATCAACCTTATTGCCGAGCTGAAAAAAGCGGGAGTGGTAAAGAAATACCATTGGCCCAACGCCGCGGCTTGGTCGCCGCTGCATAAAGATCCCGAAGGCTATTGGGTTGCCAGCAACGTCAATGGCATTGTGGTGGTTTACAACACCAATTTGATCTCCGCCGCCGAGGCTCCCAAGAGATGGGATGACTTGCTCAACCCAAAATGGAAAGGCGCGATATCGATGGACCGGGACGCCGCCGAGTGGGTGCTCATGCTCTGGAATGCGTGGGGAAAGGAAAAAGCCTTGAACTATCTCAAGGCGCTCGCCAAAAACAACATAGTCTTTGGCGCGGGCCAAACCGCGCGTTTGGAGATGCTGGGCGCAGGGGCATTCAAGATAGACTTGCGGTTGAATCTGTATCGCGTTCTTCAGTATCAAAAAAAAGGCGCGCCGGTTGAATGGGTGAGAACCGATCCGATTTTAGCCAAGGCCACTCCGATGTTGATTGCGGAGCGAGCTCCCCATCCCAATACGGCCTTGCTATTTGCCAACTGGTTTACTTCTTTGGAAGGACAGCAAACATTTACCGATATCACCGGTCGGCTCGTTCCTGATAGCAGAGTCAAGGGCCCGACGGCAGACGCGGTCAGGGGACAAAAACTCGCTGTGCCTCCGCCCGAGATGGCTCAATATGGCGGCGAGGCCGAAGCCATTTGGCGCGACTTGTTCTTGAAATAAAATCTCCTTGCCGCTCTGGGCGCGACCCAGCCGATTATTGGAGTACTGGAGTATGGGGTTTCAACACGTTCAAAGCGTTCAACTAGTTCAAAACGCTTGAACGATTGCAACCTGTCGAACGATTTGAACAATCGTTCCGGCCTGGGCGAATTCAATGGTTCGGCCAAAACTGCAATCCGATACGCTGATTCTGATCGGCGTCACGGTCCTGGTCGTTTATCTCGTCCTGGCCCCGCTCGGTATGCTCCTCTGGAACAGTTTGAAAACCACCCCGCCGGGCGTCCCCGGGACTTTGACCTTGGCAAACTTCACCAGCACCTATTCGGATCCGACCCTATATCCGCTTTTGTTAAATAGCCTGGTGTTTGCAACGGGGAGCACGGCCTTTGCGTTCTTTTTTGCCTTTGCGATGGCCTGGCTGGTCGAGCGCACCAATGCGCCGCTGCGTGATCTCGCCTACGTCATTGCCATTGTCGCCACTATCATCCCCGGCATGATTGCCTCGATCGCGTGGATCATGCTGCTCCATCCGCGCATTGGACTGATAAACCTAGCCTTGATTAAAAGCTTCGGTTTTAGTGAAGCGCCCCTCAACATTCATTCGATGTATGGGATGATTTTTGTGGCCGGGTTGCGTCAAGTGCCGGTGATGTTTTTATTGTTGGCCGGGGCGCTGCGCTCCATGGATCCCTCGCTGGAGGAATCGTCCGCGGCCTGCGGCTCGGGCCATTCCTCGACTATGCGCCGCATTACATTTCCGCTCATGTTGCCCGCGTCCGCCGCTGCGATGATTTATAGCTTTATTAACGCAGTGGAAGCCTTTGAGATTCCCGCTTTGATCGGTATGCCGGTGAAGATCTACGTCTTCGCCACCAAGATCTACCTGGCCATGCACCAGTCGCCGCCGAATTACGGCGTCTCGGCTGCGCTCGGCACCACTGTGTTGGCGATCAGCGCTGTGGCGACTTTGTGCTATCTGCGCATCCTGCGCAAAAGCGAAAGATATGTAACCGTCACCGGCAAGGGGTATCGGCCGCGGCCCATCGACCTCGGCAAGTGGAAATATCTGGGAACGGCCTTTCTTTTTAGCTTCTTATTTCTCGATGTCATTCTGCCCATGCTCGCACTCATCTGGGCTTCGCTGCTGCCATTCTATCAGGTGCCGTCGTTGAAAGCTTTTCAGAGTGTCTCTCTCGCTAGTTACCATGCGGCATGGCAGTATCCCGGCGTGCTCAACGCCGTAAAGAACAGCCTCTTCCTGGCCATCATCGGCGGCGGCCTCACCATGCTCCTTGCCGCCATGATCTCCTGGATAGTCGTGCGTTCCCGCGTGCGGGGCCGAAAGCTCTTGGATTTTCTCGCGTTCGCTCCTCTGGCAACTCCAAGTATCGTTCTGGGCATGGCTCTGGTGTTTCTTTATTTGAGCCTTCCCGTGCCGATCTATGGCACGCTATGGATTCTGCTCATTGCTTTTGTCACCAAATACATGCCCTGGGCCACGCGCAACACCAACGCGGCGCTCTTGCAAATCCATCAAGAGCTGGAAGAAGCCTCCCGCGTGAGCGGCGCTTCCTGGTTGCAGACTTTCGGGCGCGTGCTGGCGCCGCTGTTGGTGCCGGCGTTTATCTCCGGTTTTCTGTATATTTTCTCCCACATCGTCAGAGACATCTCGCTGGCGATCCTGCTTTATTCGCCAAAGAGCAATTTGTTCGCCGTGGTCATCTGGGAGCTCTGGCAGGCGGGCACCATTGCCCAAGTGGGAGCTATATCCGTCATCCTGGTGGCGTTGCTGGGGATCGTCACTTTCATCGGTAGAAGGTACCTGCTGCGCGTATCCATGAGCTAACTTTTAATGCCGCTCTATTAGCTCGGTTGACGCGGCCGCGTCAGCCGCTCTAACACGAGCAAACCCATCACCAGCCCGAGCTGGATCATGGCGATCACGGCCGTGATGTTGCGATATCCCTCCTCATAATAATACAAAAGCGCGATCGTCAGGGTCTCCGTTCCATAAGAATAGAGCAATAGAGGAATGGTAAGGCTGCGCGCCGACAGAGCAAAGACGATCACAAACGCAGCGGCAATTCCGATGCGCAGGAGCGGCAACACGATATGGGTCATGGTCTGAAGCCAAGACGCGCCGTGGACCATCGAACACTCCTCCAGGTCCTTACTCACCTGCATGATGGCCGATTGCATGGTGCGGGTGCCGAGAGGCAAGCCATTCACGACGAAGCCCAGAATCACGATCATTGAGGTGCCGTAGAGATTGATCGGTTGGGGAAGAGATATCCAGGCCCAGAGCAAAGCCAGGCCCAGGACGATTCCCGGCATCGTCCACGGCAGCCAGGCCGTGAGCTCCAGAGTCGGGCCCAACCAGTGGCGCGTCCGGATGCGGATGTAACCGATAAGGCCGCCTAATGCAATTACACCCGCGGCCGCCGCGGTGGAAAAGAGAATTGTATTGCGCAGGCCTCCCATGGTGCGCGGGTCGCGGAAAACCGTGAGCCAGTTATCGAAGGTAAAGTGCTCCGGCTTGTACAAGCCGAATACTTTGAAGAATGAGCTGGCGCAGATCTGGGTCAAGGGGATTAAGATGGCCAGAGTGAAATAGATCACGAAGAGCGCAAAGATGCCCCAGCGAACGAAGCGATGTGGCGTGACGCGGCGCGGTTGGTAACCCTTGGCACTGATCGTGGTGAATTCGCGCCTGCCCAATATCCTCCACTGCACGGAAACCATGACAAAAGTGATGATCATAAGGATGACGGCCAGCGCTGTGGCGGCGTTGTACTGCGGCGGATGGCGGTGTCTGAGCACGCGATAGATTTCATTGGCAAAGACGTAGACGCCGCCCGGAGTACCGAACAGGTAGGGGTCTTCGAAGGATTCCAGAGCGCGAATAAAGGACAAGATGGATACGCCCAAAATCGCTGGCAGGATCATCGGCAGGGTAATCCTGAATGTCGTTTGGGACGGCGTTGCGCCGGACGCAGCGGATGCTTCCTCGAAAGCTGGGTCCATGTTGTAGAAAAAGCCGATCAGAAGGAGGTACAGAAAAGACGTAGTGCTCAAGACGGAATGGAAGAGCAGGCCATCCCAGCCATAAATATCGACGACGGGACCGCGCGCGCCGAAAAACCGAATAAAGAACTGGTTGATGAGCCCGTTTTGTGGGTTGCCGAGCATGACCCAGGAAATGGCGGTGAGGATGTCCGGAATGAAGAAGGGAATCGGGATCAGCAACTCCATCAGGCCCCGGCATGGTACGTGGGCGCGCGCCACGGCCCAGGCAAAGGTCAGGGCCAGAATGAGGCTGATTCCCGTCCGGGCCGTCGCATAAATAATGCTATTGACGATAATCTCGCCGATTCCTTCGCCGCTCAATAACTCCTGATATCCCTCGAGGGTAAATTTTCCCCATGCGCCCGGTTGTCCCGTAAAGAAGCTCGCCGACAGCAGCATCAGGGTTGGATACAGTACGAGGACGATCACGACAGCGAAAAGAAGATAGTATAGGAGCGTGATCCCCTCGAAGGAGCGCGTAGCAAACTTTAACTTGGAGAGCATCGATGGTCAAAAACTCATGCGACCGTCAGGCGGCAAAAATTTGAGAGCGATGGATTCGGAGAAGCGGGATCGTCGACCCAAAATTCCGTTGCTCCGATAATCGGCTGTTCCAGGTTCTTGCGTGGGATCAGCGTCTCCCGAATATCTTTTCCATTTCCTTGAAGAAGAAGCCTGGGTCGGCAAGCTGCTGCGACGGTATTCCTTCCATCATGATATTGTTCGACAAATCCATTTCAGGAATAGGCATCTTGATTTTTGGATGTGGGATCATGCGCCCGCCTTCTTTAGCCAGGAGCTGCAGGTTGGGGAGCTCGTAAAACCAGGTCAGCGCAACCTTGGCCGCGTTCGGATGCGGCGCGTTCTTTATCAACGCCGTAGAGTGGGGCAACCAGGTTACTCCTTCTTGGGGGACGATGTAAGCCAACGGGGAACCTTTCGGGACATCGGTGAGGAATTCAGGGCGGCCGCTGAAGCCGAGCGCAAATTGCCCGAGCAAGATCGCGTCGCGCATCTCGCGGCTTCCGCCGGGAACGATAAAAGGATCGACTACTTCCTTTATCCGGCGAATATACTCAATGCCCAATTTGGGGTGATTATAAATTTGCAGGAACTGCCATCCGCCTCCGCCCGCGCTTCTTGGGTCGCGCGTGGCCACCCGGCCCTTCCATTTGGCATGCGCAATGTCCAAATAGGATTTCGGATATTCTTCTTTCTTGACCATGTTGGTATTGACGATCAGGGCTTGCGCGCTGATGAATAGCGGCGTCCAGAAACCGACCGGTTCTTTGGTAAAAACGCTCTTGTCATAAGCATCCAGCGTCGTGATCGGAGGTCTGAATTTCTCGAGGGCTCCGTAACGGTGCAGCTCCATCAAATACTGATCAACCCCGTCGAATATATCGACATTGACCCTTCCCGCCGCCTGCTCCGCCCGCACCCTGTCGGTGTGTTCGCGCAGACGGCCCGCCAAGGGTTCTATCCTGATACCAAAACGTTTTTCGAAGGTGGCTTTCCCGCCGGCCTTGAAGAATTCTGCGGTATTGTCTCCGGCGTACCAATGCACCCGGCCTTCTTTGAGGGCGGCGTTCATGACATCGGCACCCAGCGCTTTGGCGATGGGATCGTTGGCCAACTGGGCCGGGGCATTTGCCGACACGGCCTCGCGAGACTGGGGCTGGAGCAGAAACAAAATTACAAAAACATATGAGACTAACTTGATGATCCGTCTGCGATCCTGTGTGGTCATATTCTCTCCTTCTATCAAGCGGATTATTCAAGTCTGTTCGATATCATAGAGCAGCGCTTGCAGGCAATTCCTCGGGGCGAAAACGATCTCGGTTGAACAATCCTGCTCCGGTCGCCGCGCGTTGCAACCGCGGCGATGGATTTGTCTCACTTTTCCGTTGACGGCGGGTTGTCTCCTTTGATAGTCATCGATATTAAAGTAGTTGATGACCAAGTTCGGATCCCGCCGGCGCAGTTTTCTGGCAATGGCAGATTCGGTACGAGACCTAACGGATTAGCGAGGTGATTCCATGACCAGGACGGCAATGTTGTTTAAGTTATCGGTCTTCATGACGGGCTTCCTCGTTGGCATGTTGAGTTTTTACGGGGCCGCCGAATCGCAGCAGGCCGCCATCGGCAAGACCTTCGACGAAATCGTCAAGTCAGCGGCCAAAGAGGGCAAGGTGCGCGTCGGTACGGGATTAACCGAAAAAGAGGCGCCCATGGTGCTCAAGGGATTCAACCAGAAATATCCCACGATCAAAGTCGATTTCACTTATGTTAGCGGTACCGCGCGGGCCGAGCGATTGTTCAGCGAAACGTTGGCGGGGGTGGTCGAGTTTGATCTGTACGATGTTCCGGCCGCGATGCAGAATCGCTTCATCAAGGGCGGAGCCGTCACCGGTCCGATCGAATGGCGCAAGCTCTTTCCGAATGTGCCGGAGACTCACTTCAGCCCCGACGGCTATTTCAATGCGTCTGGATTTAATTTGCGTCTTATCGGTTATAACCCAACATTGGTTCCACCGAACCGGGTACCCAAAGACTGGTCGGACTGCCTCGATCCGCAATGGAAGGGCAAAATCTCGGTGGACGTGCACCCGCGCTTCTTGAGTGGACTTTACAAATCCTGGGGGGAGGCAAAAATTCTCGAATATGCGGCGCAATTCAAGAACAATCAACCGATCTGGAAGCAGGGCCAGAGCGAAGCGGTGATCCAAGTTGCCGCCGGCGAATATCCGATAATCTGCGGCGCGCACTATGCGACGGTCTTTTCGCTGTTGCGGAGCGATCCCAAGGCGAAGATCGCGATGGCTCTGCCGAAAGAGGTGCCTGTAAGTCTGGGCGAGATCATGGGTGTCATTAAAGGTTCGCCAAATCCGAATGCCGCACTGCTCTTGGCCGGATGGTTGGCTGGACCTGACGGACAGAAAGCGTACGACCAAGTCGGCAGAGGCTCACCCTTCATCAAAGAGAGTGAGAAATGGAAGCTCATTCAGAAAGCGGGTTCCAAGACCGTCTTCGAGGGCTGGGATCGCCAGGACTACGAACCCGGAATGATTAAGAAAATCGCCGCGGTGTGGGGGTTTCCCACGGGGAAGTAATTCTAG
>CAWJBB010000063.1:0-30818 GCA_963840855.1 uncultured delta proteobacterium | reverse complement strand
CGGAGCGGGAAGGGGCGACTTTTTCTTGAAGCTGCTGCTTGCCGTTTTCGCTGATCGGGGTGAAGTTGAGCGCAGCTTGCACGTTCTCTTCCAGGCGCGCCATTTGCTCGCAGCCAATGACCACAGAGGCGACGGGCTGGCTGAGATTGAACTGTAAAAGCTCCGAATAAGACGCGCGGCCGGGGCCGCTGCCGACGATCATGCCCTGGCCCATGACCTTCATGGAAAGGACACCGAGATTTTTCTGTAGCGCCACCGGCAAGGCAGACTGCTCGAAGGCGGGGATCGGCTCCATCTTGCGCTGCGCGACGGGATTGGCGGATTGGGCGGCGTTGAGCGCCATTAACACGGTATCGAAGTCGTGGCGGCGCAGCGCCTCGGCCATAGCCGCGCCGTCGTTATGGCCGGTGATGCCGATGAAGCGGACGACTTTTTGCTGTTTCAATTGTTGGATGGCGGCGAGAACGCCGTCCGGGCTGCCGATGCGCGCAAGGTCGTCGAGGTTGCTCAGACTGTGGATTTGAATCAAATCTATATAGTCCGTTTGCAGGAATTTGAGACTCGTTTCAACCGAGCGAAGCGCGCCGTCCCGGTCTCTGGGATCGATCTTGGTTGCCAGGAAGATTTCCTTGCGGCGCTTTTTGGAAAATTCCCCGAGGCGTTTTTCGCTCAATCGCTCCAGCGGCCGCCGCGTGTAAGAGGCCGACGGTGTCGAAGTAGTTAACGCCGCGATCAAACGCGCGCTCGAGGAGCGCTTGTGCCGCGTCCTCGTCCGGGATGGAGCAGTATCGGCTGCCAGCGCCGAAGCCGATGCACGACACCATCTCGCCGGTCTTTCCCAGGCGGCGTTTTTGCAGAGTGGTTGAAGCGGCGCCCAAGGCTTGTTCCGCGGCGCCGAACACTAAGGCAGCAGTGGTGGATTTCAAAAACTCACGACGTGACCAATGTGAATTCATACAAACTCCTCAATTTGCCGAATTCGAAATGACCGTAAGCTTACGAGTACGAACAAGAACAGATACTATCATCAATCAAGAAAATTAAGAATGCCTGGATTCCCGCTTCCGCGGGAACGACGAATTCGGCATTCCGACTGTTTCCACGAACGTCTAATGCATCAGACGCAATGTCAAATCGTTATCCTCGAGAAATTCTGGACGATTGTTTTCATACTACGAAAGCTCACGCAGCGCCATAAAAAAAGGCCCCAACTCGTTGAGGCCTTTTTTGTTGCTATCCTGATCGTCAGCTTGCCAGCATCAAATTCTGGCCCTCAAGGTACCCTTGATCGGCGCGACGCCCGGCATCTGCCACTCGTCCCACATCTCGTCCACCATCTTCTGAATGTAGGTGAAGTGCTCTTCTTTGAGATGGTCGAAGCGGCCCTGTTTGGTGAGAAACTCCTTTACCGGGATTCTTCCCTTGCCCGTCTTGCGCGCGTCCCAGGTGTAAATGATGTTGCCGTCCACGATCTCGTAGAGCGGGTAGAGGCCGCACTTGATTCCCAACTCGCCTAGCTCGTTGGAAAAACGGGGGTGATAGTCCCATCCCTTCGGACAGGGATCGTAGGTATGGATGAAAGTCGGACCGCCGATCTCGAGCGCCTTGCGCACCTTGTTCAAATAATCCGTCGGCGGAAAAGTCGCGCAGGCGGTGGCGACATAGCGGCAGGTCGGATGGCCGACCGCCAGCATGCCGGCAACGTTCTTTTTCCAGCGCCGCTGCATGATGGAATGCTTCGTCCCCGGCGGCGTGAACGTCGTCTGCGCGCCGAAAGTCGTCGAGCCTGTTGCTTGGATATCGGTATTGGCGGCCGATTCGTTGTCGTACATGATAATCAGCAAGTCGTAATCGCTCTGCAGCGCGGCGGAAATGCCACCGATGCCCATGTCGCCGGCGCCGAGATCGCCGGAGAAATTGATGACGTTGATCTTCTCGTCTTTGATCTTGCCTTTGCGCTTGAGCGCCCGCAGGCCCGCGGCCATGCCCACGGCTGAGGAGCCGCCGGCGCCGAGCTGGGTGTGCATCCACGGCACGATCCAGGGCGTGGTCATGTAAGAGGTGTTGGCCACATACATACAGCCTGTGGATCCCGTCACAACGGTGCGCGAACCCGCCGCCTTGATAAAGCCGCGCATCGTCGTTGCCGACTCGCAGCCCTGGCAGGTGCGGTGGCCGGAGGTATAGAGTTCTTCCAGCGGGATTTTGTGAACCCCTTTGATTCTTTCGTAATCGATGGTCGGTACAGTCGACATGATTGTTCCTCCTGTTTACTCTCTTAGGCCGATCCAGGTTATGAATTCATCCATGGAATCATTCTTGGCCGCCTGTTGAGTGGTTTCGTACATCTTCTGGGCATCGGCGATGGACAGATCGCGCCCGCCCAGGCCGCCAATGAAATTGACGATTGCCGGCCGGTTCTTCGCCGGATAGAGACACGAGCGGATCTCGTGCATCAAGATGCCGCAATTATCGGGCGAGCCGTGGGCGAAGTCCCTGTCGACGACGCCGACCGCTTTAAAGCGGCTCAAGCACTCGCGCAGCTCCACCGTCGGGAAGGGGCGGAACCAGCGCAGGTTCACGTAGCCGACCTTCTGACCCTTCTCGCGCAAGCGTCTGACCGCGGTGCGCGCCGGAGCCGCCACCGTGCCGATGCCGATCAGGACCACTTCCGCGTCGTCGGTCATGAATTCGTCGAAGTAATAAGGCGCGGCGTAGCGCTCGCCGAAGATGTCATTGAATTCTTTATAGGCATCTTTGATGATTACGCGCGCCCGCTTGGCGGCTTCCCAGTTCTGCCGGCGGATCTCCATGACCCAATCCTCATTGGCTTGCGGCGCGACGGAGATGGGGTTGTCGGGATGGAGGCGGCGCTCGGCAAGGTCATACTGCGGGAGAAATCTCTTGGCGGCTTCTACGGACGGGATCTTCACAATGTGCTGCGAGTGGGTGAGAAAGGCGCCGTCCATCGCCAATCCCATCGGCATCCTGACTTTCTTGTCCTCGGCGATGCGGTAGCCGATCAGCACGTGCTCCAGCGCTTCCTGCGGCGTCGTGACCCAGCAGAGAAGCCAGCCCATGTCCCGGACGGACATTGCGTCGTTGTGCTCGACGCCGAAGGCGCCCGGATCGTCCAGAGCGCGGTTGCCCACCACGAAAAGAGGCGGGAGACGGTCGGTGGCGGTAACCACCAGCGCTTCCATGCCGTACATCCAACCCGTGCCGCTCGATCCGCCGAAGGCGCGGGCGTTCACGGAACTGGCGTGCTTGACGATCTCAAACTGCGAGTGTTCGCTGTCGGCGATGATATACTCGGCGTCGAATTGCCCGTCGGCGATCAGCTTCGAGAAGGCGTCCATCACCTCGGTATAGGGACGGATCGGATAGGCGGCGATCACGTCCACGTCGGCGAGACGCACGCCCTGCGCGACGGCCTGGCAGCCGTTCAAAAGGTCTTCCCGCTCGTAGACGCCTGATTGATCTGATTTGGCTGTTGCAACTGCGACACTCATACTTCGACCTCCTCGGTTTTTCTAACCGGCACGATCTTTCCCTCGGGCATCACTTCTCCCTGAGTGACAGTGATGCCCTTGCCGGTGACGAAGGGGTAAGAAACCCGGTCTTTGCCTTTTTTGTCCTCGACCCACTGAATGTAGTCGTTGGAGTCCTTCTTCCAGTGTTCCCACGGGCTCGCGTCGTCCTGGAATCGGAGCTCGTCGACCATGACGATGCACTCTTTAACCGGACAGACTTGGGCGCATTTCCCGCAACCCACGCAATACTGATAGTCGATGTCGTAGAGTCCGTCCGTGGTCGGATCGAAACACTCGTCCGGACACTCGGCCCAGCAGAGAGTACACTTGGTACAAAGATCGAATCGCACGGCAGGCCGCTGCGTCTTGGTGGTGCCGCGCTTGAAGCCCGGGTTTCTCGTTTGTCCTCTGGGGCCCATCTCGAAGCCGCGCTTTACGGCCGGAACCACGGCGCCCTCTTGCATCTCGAACCATTTGGGCAGCACGGGTATCTCGTGGGTCCATTCGATGCCGTCTTCGGGCGTGACCGTTCTTACCCTCGGGGGCTTGGACTCCTGTCTAAGCGACTCATACGCGGCGCGCGCCGCCTCCGCCCGTCGTTTCTCCTTGGTCTTTTCCAGCAGATAGGCCTCGACCGCCTCGATGCTGATCATACTCGGGTTCGATGGCGGCGATGCCGCCCAGCGTCCGCTCGTGGGTCATAGTCGTCCTTGTTCACCCAAAGTCCGGCGAGACTTGCGTCTCCGTCAAGGATCGCCAGACGGTAGTTATAAGGTTTTTTTCCGATGAACTTGAGAAGCTCGGCCGGACTCTTTCTGGAAAAAACGAACAGGCAGCCGTCTTTCACTACTCTTTCGTTGATGGGACGGATGCCGTGCCAGCCCCAGGGCTCGACGCCCTTGCACATCGTGTCGTCGAGCACGACGGAGATGTTGGCCTCGTCGATCTCCAGCTTGGCGCCGCATTCCGCTTCCAATTCCTCCTCGGCGAGGTCCGGGGAAACAAAGGCGAAATATTTGCACGGGATGCCGTTTCTCTCCGGCGAATCGCTGTACCGCCCGTTGGAAAAAGCCTTCTGACCCATGCGGCTGGCGATCATGACGATGTCGCTGCCGATCTTTTTGCCCAGGTTCTTCTGAAAAATGCCTCGATAGTTGACCTCTACGCGCTTGATCATGAAATACTCCTCTCTTCTAATCGGGTCTCGTTATAATCGCCCGCTGTTTTCCGCGATGAAAGCACATTTTCTTCGACCTGCTCGATGTGGTGGAACATCGCCTCTTGCGCCGCTGTCTTATCGTGGCGTTCAATTGCCGAAAGAATTACTCGGTGGGACTCTATGGAAGCCTTCCTTCGATCGGGTGTTTGGAGGGATTCTTCGCGACTGTGGCTCAATATTTCCATCAAGCCGGAAACCAGCTTCTCCAGCGCCTGATTTTGGGTTGCCTGACCAATGGCAAAATGGAGCTGCGCATCGGCTTCCACTCCGGTCTCCCCGCGACTGACCGCTACGCTCTGTTTTTCCAGAATCCTTTTCATCCGCGCAATATCTATGTTTGTTGCCCGCTCGGCCGCCAACGCCGCGATATGGGGTTCAATCAGCTTACGCAGCTCAAAAACGTCAGCTAGGGCGGTCTTTTCTTCAAGAAGAAGTTTCGCCAACGGTGCGACCAACGATTCGATGGGTAAATCGGCGACGAAATTGCCCATCCCCGTTCGGCTGATAACCAGCCCCTTGGTTTCCAGCGTTCGCAGAGCTTCACGCACGGACGTCCGGCTCACCTTAAAAGTCTCCGAGAGTTCTCGCTCGGAAGGCAGCTGATCGCCAGCTTTCAGTCTTCCTTCCCTGATAAGCTGATGGACCTGGCTGACCACTTCTTCGTAAATGCGGGTCTTTTTAATCGCTTTCAGCATTTTGGTCTAGCTGTCTAATGGTCTGACCAGTACCTACCGAATTACTCATTAGCTGTCAAGTCTTGCTAGAGAAATTGGCCCCGCCGGCTTGCTGGACATCACACGAGCCAGCTATTCGCGTAACGCCGCCGGTGTATGGCTGGGCAACCCGCGCAGTTTGCGCCACCACGGGGTCACCACTGGCATGGCGAAGAAGAAGAGCGCCAGAATCGTAATCACCCCGGAAATCGGCCGGTTGAAAAATATCGCCAACGATCCCTGCGATATAATCAAGCTTTGACGCAGCGCGCTCTCGGCCATGTCGCCCAGCACCAACGCCAACACGAGCGGCGCCAGGGGATAATCCAGCTTCTTGAAGACATAACCGATCACGCCGAAGATCAGCATGTACCATACGTCGAGCATGCTGTTATGCACGGCGTACGATCCGATGGCGCATACTACGATGATCAAGGGCGTAAGGATCGCGAAAGGGATGCGCAGAATGGCGGCGAAGAAGGGGACGAAGGCCAAGACCATGAGCACACCGATGATATTTCCAGTGTACATGCTAGCGATCAGTCCCCAAACAAAATCGGGCTTTTCCTTGAACAGCAGGGGGCCCGGCTGCAATCCCCAAACGATGAGGCCGCCGAGCATCACCGCCGCGGTGGGCGAGCCGGGAATACCCAGCGTAATCATGGGGAGGATCGCGGCGACGCCCGCGGCATGTGCCGCCGTCTCCGGAGCGACTACCCCTTCAATCTCACCTTTGCCAAATTTGTCGCTGTTTTTCGAAAAACGCTTGGCAAAGGCATAGCTCATAAATGAAGCCGGCGTCGCCCCGCCCGGCTTGAACCCCATCCAGAATCCAATGAACGCGCTGCGCACGAAGGTGCGCCAAAAGCGGGGCAGAACTTTCCAGGTGTCGAATACCACCCGCAGGTTCATGCCGGTCTTCGTTCCCCTGAAACTCAGTCCTTCCTCGACGCTCAGCAGCATCTCGCCGATGCCGAAAAGTCCGATGACGGCGATGATGAAATCAAATCCTTTCATCATGCCGGTAAAGCCGAAGGTCAGGCGCAATTGTCCAGTGACGATGTCCAGCCCGACCGTGGCCAAGATGAATCCCAAGAGAATCGCGACGAGAGACTTCAGTGGATTGCCGCCGCCGAGGCCGATGAAACTGGAAAAGGTGAGGAGCTGAATGGCAAAAAATTCCGGCGGCCCGAACTTAAGAGCGATCTCGGCCAGCACCGGCGCAAAAAACGTGATGAGCACGATGGAAAACAAGGCGCCCACGAAGGAAGACGTAAAGGCGGCGGTAAGCGCCTGCCCGCCTCGACCATCCCGCGCCATCGGGTAGCCGTCGAAAGTTGTTGCCACCGACCAAGGCTCGCCCGGTATGTTGAAGAGCACCGAGGTAATGGCGCCGCCGAAGAGAGCGCCCCAGTAGATCGAGGTCAAGAGAATGATCGCCGAAGTCGGCGGCATCGTAAACGTAACGGGAAGAAGGATCGCCACTCCGTTAGCGCCGCCAAGCCCCGGCAGGACACCGATGATCGTCCCCAGCAGAATGCCGATGACGGCGACGGCGAGATTGAATGGGGTGATCGCGACTTGAAATCCCAGCAGGATGTTTTCGACGCCCATGGATCAGTAACCCAACCATGCTTCCAGAGGGCCTTTGGGCATCGGCACGAGAAACCATGTCTCAAAAATCAAAAAAGTGACGACTGGGATTCCCAGGGCGAGGATCACAACGGTGCTCCACCGATGGCGTCCAACCCAGCGCATGTAGAAAGCCAGGTACAGCGCCGCAGCGACGTACAGGCCGATAAAGTGCATCGCCGCCACCGCCGTGACGGCGGGCCACAAGACTTTGTGGACTGGCGCCAGCCTTTCCCGCGTGACGAAATTCCGGCGCGCCTTTCTGCTGGATTCCTGGACGATGATCACGGCGCAGGACGCGACCATGATGAGCGCGAGCCAAAATGGAAAAAAACCGCTGTTGGGCCCGTCCGTGCCCCAGCCGATGCCAAGGCGCACGGCATCGAGAAGCACCAGCGCGCCCAGCGCGATGAGTATCGATGCCGTGATCTGGTCCGCCGCGCGCATGCTACTTTTTGAGCAAGCCTTCCTTCGCCATCAGCTCTCTATGGAGTTTTTCATTCTCGTCAACCCATTTGACATATTCGGGTCCGGTGGAGAATGCCGGTTTCAAGGCTCCCTCCGAAAGATATTTCTTGAAATCCGGCGTCTCGTAAACCTTCTTCAAAAAATCTGTGTGCCAGGCAACCGCTTCTTTGGCTATCCCGGGCGCGCCGAAGATTCCCCTGAGCATAAGATAGTGAATATCGGTTCCCAGGGCTTCTTTGACGGTTGGGATGGCTTTCCAGTCTCCTTCAGGAATTCTAGCGCGTATCGAACACCGCCAGCGGACGGACCCGGTCGGCTCTCCAGTGACTGACGCATTCGGCGGGATTATTGACCGTCGAATCGACATGCTTGCCGACCAGGTTCACGCAAACTTCACCCCCGCCTTTAAACGGAACATAGGTGAATTTGACCCCCAGGTTTTGCTCCAGCTGGATGGTGATGATTTGATCTTCCTGGGCCGAGCCCGTGCCGCCCATCTTCATGCGCGACGCTCCGCCCGACTGAGCTTTCACCGCATCGATATAATCTTTGGCGGTCTTGTATGGCGTCTCGGCGTTGACCCACAGGATAAATTGGTCGAGCGCCAAGCGCGCCAGCGGCGTCAAATCTTTCCAGTTGAACGGCACCCCGGTGTGCAGAGGGGTCGTGAAGAGATTGGAAAGCGTTATGATGATGACATGCGGGTCGCCTTTTTTCTCTTTGACATGAAGAAATCCTTCAGCGCCGGCACCACCCGATTTATTGACCGGGATCAAGGGGCGCGGAGAGAGCTTATTTTTTTCCGTAATACCGGCGATCAAACGCGCCATCTGGTCGGCGCCGCCGCCGGTGCCGGCAGGTATAACGAACTCGATGGGCTTGGTGGGCTCCCAGGTTTGACCCTCAACCTTGACAGGCAAGAGCCCAACTAGGAAAAGTGCGCAAAGCAACCAATGATAGGGGCGTGCGACTATCTGCATATGATCCTCCTTTGGTACTGATAGTTTTCATGTTCGTAAAACAAAAAGCCCGACTGATTTTACAATCAGTTGGGCTTGGTTGTTGGCATCGGGGGTGTCACATCTCCGCCGAATACTATTCGGCTCCTAGGAACATGCCCCATATCATAGCGGAAAAATTAGTCAAGGCGCGTTGGGCGCTCTCCTAAAGGGCGTTGGTTACACAAAAGCCCAGGAGATATTGCTATGCGCTGTTGAGAACGTCAATTCACAGCGCCGCGAAGACCAAAGTCTTGAGCACGGGCCAACTATTTTGTATGTTGGGAAAAACCTGCCGAGGCCATAAACGGCCTCTGCCTTGGCCGACAGATAAGACGATTTTTGACTTGCGTCTGACGGCTAAGCCGCTCGATCTGGGTTTCAGCTTTCTACAAGGTTAAGAAACGCTGAGTCGATCCGTGACCTCGCGCAAAAAGATGTTGCCCAGGCCCGTGGGATTGTAACCGGTGTCATAGGGAGGAAAGCATGGCAACGCCAACGAAAAGCGATAACAAAGAGCCTTCCGGCCCAGTGATTTCCGGCGGCCATCTGGTGGCCAAGGCGCTCAAGAACGAAGGCGTCGAGGTCATCTGGACGCTCTGCGGCGGCCATATCATCGACATTTATGACGGCTGTCTCGATGAAGGCATAAAGATTATCGATGTGCGCCATGAACAAGTCGCGGCTCACGCCGCCGACGGCTACTCGCGGCAAAGCGGCAAGATCGGTTGCGTGGTGACGACGGCGGGACCGGGCACGACCAATGCGATGACCGGCATAGCCAATGCGTTTCGCGCCGAAAGCCCGCTGTTGATGATTGGTGGGCAGGGCGCGCTGTCCCAGCACAAGATGGGATCGCTGCAAGACTTGCCGCACGTGGACATCATGGCGCCGATTACGAAATTCGCCGCCAGCGTACCGCACACCGAGCGGGTCGCCGATATGGTCTCCATGGCGTTTCGCGAGGCGGTCAACGGTGCGCCGGGTCCGGTCTATCTCGAGATCCCCCGTGACGTGCTCGATGCCAAAGTTCCGCTGGAGCGGGCGCGTGTTCCAAAGCCCGGTGCTTATCGCGCTTCGACGAAGTCCGTTGGCGACCCGGCGGACGTTGAACGGCTCGCGGATATTCTGGTCAAGGCCGAGCGGCCCTGCGCGTTGTTCGGCACCCAGGTCTGGACGAGCCGTGGGCATGACGCGGCGGTGGAATTCTGCCGTGGGTTAAATATTCCGGGCTATATGAATGGTTCGGGCCGCGGCATCTTTGCGCCCGGCGATCCCCATGGTTTCAACCGCACGCGCGGGCTCGCGTTCGACAAAGCCGACGTGATTTTGATCGTCGGTTGCCCGTTCGATTTTCGCTTGGGCTATGGGCGCCGGCTGCGATCCGACGCCATCGTCGTGCAGATCGATCTCGACTACCGCAACGTCGGCAAAAACCGCGATATCTCGCTGGGCCTCGTGGGCGACTGCGGCGCGATTCTGAAAGCTGTGGCGCAGGCCGCGACGGGCCGAGCATCGAAGGGCAACGACAAGCGGGCTGAATGGATGAAGGATCTCCGCGCCGCCGAGGTCAAGGCATATGAAAAACTCCTGCCGTCGTTCAAATCGGAATCTGTGCCGGTCAATCCTTACCGGGTTGCATATGAGATCAACGAATTTTTGACGGACAATACGGTGTACATCGGCGACGGCGGCGACGTCGTAACGATCACGGCAACGGCAGTGGAGCCGCGCAAAGCCGGCAACTGGATGGACCCCGGACCGCTGGGCACCTTAGGCGTCGGCACTGCGTTCGCCATGGCGGCCAAGTTCGTTCACCCGAAAAAAGAAGTGCTCTGTTACTATGGCGACGGTTCATTCGGCATGACCGCATGGGATATGGAAACCGCCCAACGCTTCGGACTGCCCTATATCGCTGTCATCGGCAACAACTCGGCGATGAACCAGATCCGCTGCGGCCAGATCGGCAAATACGGGCCGGAGCGCGGCTCGGTCGGCAACAAGCTAGGAGATGTCGATTTCGAAAAATTTGCCGAATGCTTCGGCGGCTGGGGCATCGCAGTGCGCGAGCCAAGTCAGATTCGCCCGGCATTAGAAAAAGCCCGCGAACGAGTGGCCGGCGGCCAGTGCGCCATCGTCAACATCTGGGTCGATATCAATGAGTACGCGCCGGGCACCAGGGCGCAGACGATGTACAAATGAAGTTGAGCAGCGGCGAATCCGGAACCGGAACTAGGAATATCTCGCGCAAAGAGGCCAAGGCCGCAGAGAGCGTCATTTCGACCGAAGGGAGAAATCTTTCTTAGATCCCTCGCATCCGCTCGGGATGACGGGCGGAGGCCAGTCACTTGGCGCGCCTTGGCGCGAGTAACTCCTTCTCGTGTGAGGGGTGAGCGGAAAATTTGTGTGAGCGACGAACAATTTCGATAGGAAAACTATGGGAAAAGCGCTTGACGGAATTCGAATCCTCGACATGACGCATGTGCAATCGGGACCGACCTGCACGCAGCTTCTGGCATGGTTCGGCGCGGACGTGATCAAAGTCGAGCTGCCAGGCCGCGGCGATATCACGCGCGGCCAGCTGCGCGACAAGCCCAATGCCGACAGCCTCTATTTTACGATGCTCAACTGCAATAAGCGGAGCATTACACTCAATACCAAGACGAAGAAAGGCAAAGAAATATTTCGCGAGCTGATCAGGTGTTGCGACGTTCTAGTCGAAAACTTTTCCCCCGGTGCCCTCGACCGCCAGGGCTTTACTTGGGAAGCGATTCAAGGACTTAATCCGCGCATCATTTACGCTTCGGTAAAGGGCTTTGGCCCGGGTCCTTACGAAGACTGTAAAGTTTACGAAAACGTCGCCCAGTTTACCGGCGGATCGGCCAGTACCACAGGCTTCGAGGACGGCCCGCCGATCGTGAGCGGCGCGCAGATCGGTGATTCCGGCACGGGCATCCATCTGGCCGCAGGAATTCTCGCGGCGCTCTTGCAGCGGGAGAAAACCGGCAGAGGGCAGCGCGTGACCTGCGCCATGCAAGATGCCGTACTCAATCTCTGCCGCGTCAAGTTGCGGGATCAGCAGCGGCTCGCCGCTGGTCCCCTTGAAGAATATCCCCAATATCCTAACGGCGTCTTTGGCGATGCCGTGCCGCGCGCCGGCAATTCGTCCGGCGGAGGTCAGCCCGGCTGGGCGGTTCGCACCAAAGGCGGTGGCCCCAACGATTACATCTACGTCATCATCCAGCCCGTCGGCTGGGAGCCGTTGATGAAACTGTGCGGGCGGCCCGAACTAATCACCGATCCGGAGTGGGCGACGCCGGAAGCGCGTTTGCCCAAGCTCGACAAGTGTTTTGAAATTATTGAGCAATGGACCATGACCCTCAATAAACTCGAAGTGATGCGCAAGCTCAACGATCACGATGTTCCCTGCGGCCCAGTCCTCGATATGCGCGAGCTAGCCGAGGAACAGGCATTGCGCGCGACTGGTACGATTGTCGAAGTGGATCATTCGAAGCGGGGAAAATTTTTGACGGTGGGCAACCCGATCAAGCTCTCGGATTCGCCGACGGACGTGAAACGTTCACCGTACTTAGGGGAGCACACCGGCGAGATATTGAGATCTATTCTGGGATTCGACGACGATGAAATCGAAGAGGCGCACAAAGAAGGGGCGATTTGAACGACAAAATGCTTCGCGAATTGAGGGACAGAGGCGGCGGTGAGAGCCTCACCACGACCGGCCTGTGCCTTGACCGTTCACCCTGAGCTGTCGAAGGGTGCTTCGAACTTAGGCGCGAATCAACTGTTACACCGCTCCTAGAATAGCGTGCTCGAACAGCTTACAGATATACTTCGTCAGGCATATTGAAGGCTGCGCCTTCTTTTGCCAATTGCTCTTGAAACAGCTTGCGGATATGCGGGTCTTCGTCACGGTACTCGATGGTGTGGCCGCCCTGTTTGATGTCGAGATTCAAACCCCACCAATCTGCTCCAGGGACACCCTTGACCCGCCTAGGATAGCCGCCCAGGAAGGCCAGCACACGCAAAGGTTCCTTAGATGCGCCAAAGTGGCCGTGGAACCAGCCGGCATCGCCCGGGGCAGCGCTCACGATGCCGCCAGGCTTGTAGTCCTGTCGCTGCACCAATTCGCCCTTGCCGTCAGCCCACGGCGTCGTTCCCGCCTCGCCAGGCCACGTGATGGTGTAGCCCTTGCCGCCTAGACACAGCAGCACCGGGCCGGCTTCATGGGCGTGACATCGGGAGTAGCGGCCGGGCGCGTATTGCGCAATGAACCCCTGATAACTATTACCGGACAGATTCCAAAAGAAAGTTCGGTGCCCCACGCCGCGCTGGCCATCTAGCGGCAGCTCCACGCGGTCAGCGTCCGGGATAATATTACCGTAGTTGCGCGCACGGCCGTGGCGCGGATCTTTTCCGAGCTCGGTATGCGCTTTGAAATAATCCGCACTCCCGTCGTACCGATCCTTGAAATGGTACGGGTTGTTGAACAGCGCGTCCTGACTCCGGTAGATGTGGAAGATCGGCGGCGCGTTGGTCACGCCAAGTAGTAAGGCAGGGCTGGAGGTGGCGTTGACGATGCGGTGCCAGGTATTCAGCGGTGGAGAGAAGAGGCTGCCCGGCTGCCACTCGAAAGTCTGCTTCTTGTTAGCATCGTCGCTGCTCCAGATCTCTGTGGTGCCGCGCCCCTCGAGCACGTAGAAGATCTCCTCATACATGTGCTTTTCCGGAGTGATCGCACCTGCACCGGGCACCTCGATAACGTACATCCCCTGGAGCCCGCCGCAGCCGTTAAGCTCGATGAACGCGCCTTGAGCGCCCATGCGCTTCCAAGATCCCAAAGTCAGGTCGCGGATGTCGCAGAACCCCACCGTGCCACGATGGATAGGGAGACTTTGCTCCTCCATGTAAATCTCATAAGGAGTGGCCGGGCGTACCCAGCGCTTGGTGCCAACAAAGTCTTGCGCCATGCTTAGTTGTCTCCTTTGATGGTCCAGTTTGTCGCACTGAGAGTGTGTGAAACAAATCCGTTCATGCTTCGGGAGCCTCGCGATGGGAAGATGGAGTTTGCCCATCTAGTCAGCAACGTCTCCACAAACTGGCTCTAAAAGTAAAAGCACGAACTCTAATGTTACAATGCGAGCTTCGATTATTGTACCCTCAATCCTGGCCAGAATGCAGCATTGCCTGAAAAATTATTCTTGTGCACCGCCGGCAGAATTAGTAGGTTTGCAAGAGCATTGAATTTATTCATATAGGGAATTGGCAGCGCCGTTCGATTTAGCAATGGCGGTTAGCCGAAATTTGAGAGGAGAGATGCGTTGAACTCTAAAGCAAAGTATTTCGATTGCCATTTTCATATCATCGACAAAAACTTTCCCGTCGTGCCGAATCAAGGATTCATGCCCGACGCGTTTACGAGCGAGGATTATTTAGACCGCTTGAAAGCGGTTGATCTCTGCGGCGGCGCGGTCGTGTCCGGCTCGTTCCAGGCTTTCGATCAATCTTATCTTTTCCATGCTTTGAAAGTGCTTGGGCCTTCTTTTGTCGGAGTCACCCAGGTGGCGCAGACCGTTTCGGATCAGGAGTTGCAGGAACTCAACGGCGCAGGGGTTCGCGCCGTTCGTTTCAACGTCAAGCGCGGCGGGTCGGAAGAAATCCTCCACCTGGAAAGCATGGCGCAGCGCGTTCATAGACTGGTCGGCTGGCATACCGAGTTGTATGTCGATTCCACGGAGCTTGCCGATCTTTTCGATACGCTGGTGGCGTTGCCGGCGGTCAGTATCGACCATCTCGGTCTCTCCAAAGCGGGTTTTCCGACGCTGCTCAAACTCGCGGAAAAAGGTGTGCGGGTAAAGGCCACCGGCTTTGGACGAGTAGACTTTGATGTTCGCTCCGCCCTGACTGACCTCTATGCGGCCAACCCCCGGGCGCTCATGTTTGGCACCGATCTGCCGTCCACCCGCGCGCCAAGGCCGTATCGAGATGACGATTACACGCTGGTTCTGGAGACATTGGGAGAGGAAAAGGCGGCTAATGTTTTCTACAAAAACGCCATTGAGTTTTATCGGCCAAAGAAGGTTAGTTAGCGAAAGAAGCGCAAGCGGATTATCGGCGGTGCGGCGATTGCCGATATGAACCGTGCCGGCTACAATAATACAATTCAACGCAGCGTCTGCACATGGGTTGTTAAAAGTTGTCCGAGGCGAAAACTGCCGTGAAGCTATGGGTGGGAACCAGCGGTTATAGTTACAAAGCCTGGCTGGGAAATTTTTATCCCGAGCGTCTCGCGGCAAAGGAGATGCTGCAGTTTTACGCCTCGCGGCTGCCTGCCGTCGAGATCAACAACACTTTTTATCGGCTGCCCAAAGAAAGCATGCTTCAGTCCTGGGCGGAACGGGTGCCGGCGGAGTTTCGTTTTGTCCTTAAAGCGCCGCAGAGAATTACTCATCAGAAACGGCTCAAAGACGCCGCAAGCGAAGTCGAGTATCTATTTCGCGTGGCAACCGCGTTGGGCTCGCACACGGGTGCCGTTCTTTTTCAGCTCCCGCCCTATCTCCGAAAAAATTTGCCGACACTCCAAAATTTCTTGTCCATTTTGCCGGCGAACCGAGCGGTGGCTTTTGAGTTCCGCCATGCGTCCTGGTTCGATGACGAAATCTTCGGCTGCCTGCGGGAGCATAATTGTGCGCTCTGTATGGCCGAAATGGATGAGACGGAAAGTTCCAATCTGATCCCGACCGCAACATGGGGCTACGTTCGGCTCCGGCGCTCCGAATACAGCCGCGCTGATCTGATGAATTGGAAAGAACGAATCCTATCGCAGCAATGGGATCATGCCTACATATTCTTCAAGCACGAGGATGAAGGGATCGGTCCGAAGCTGGCCGGAGAATTTCTCGAACTTGCCGGTTCAGGATAGACGCACATTACGCAGACGCTCAGTGATTGAAGAGCCAGAACGTTCTTCTCCACTGCTCAGCGCTGCTGATTCCACGATCTGTTTTAGGTTTTGCACGATATCGAGAAGAATGATAGCCGATGATCACCAATTCCCCCTGACCAAGGAAGTCACACGATGACGCACGTCCCTAACAACTCTGCCGCAGCCCGATTCGCCTTCGACAATACGTATGCGCGCGAACTTGAGGGCTTCTACGTGACCTGGAAGGCGGCGCAAGTCGCGCGGCCTAGTTTGGTTAAGTTCAACCGTGAGTTGGCTGAAGAATTGGGGCTGGATGCCGATGCTCTCGATTCCGAGGAAGGCGCGCGGATCTTTGCGGGCAATGAGACACCCGAGGGAGCGATGCCGCTGGCCCAAGCGTACGCCGGCCACCAGTTCGGGGGCTTCGTCCCCCAACTTGGCGACGGGCGGGCGCTGCTCCTGGGCGAGGTGATCGACCGCAACGGACGTCGTCGCGA
The DNA here is from genome assembly GCA_963840855.1 of uncultured delta proteobacterium. Lineage (GTDB taxonomy): Bacteria > Desulfobacterota > Binatia > UBA9968 > UBA9968 > DATACQ01. The sequence continues at coordinate 14,815 of CAWJBB010000063.1, read as the reverse complement.
CATTCAGCTCAAAGGCTCGGGTCCCACTCCCTTTTCGCGCGCTGGCGACGGCCGGGCAGCGCTCGGGCCCGTGTTGCGTGAATATCTGATCGGCGAAGCGATGCACGCGCTGGGTATCCCGACGACCCGGGCGCTTGCCGCGGTCGTCACAGGAGAGCCCGTCTTTCGCGAGGACGGCGCGCTGCCGGGCGCGGTTTTGACGCGCGTTGCTGCCAGCCACATCCGTGTGGGCACCTTCCAATTTTTCGCCGCCCGCGGTGAGCAGGCCGAGGTGCGTCGCCTGGCCGATTACGTCATCGATCGCCATTACCCGGAGCTGAAGGGCCACGCGAACCCCTACCTCGGATTGCTCGAGCGCGTGCGCGACAAACAAGCGGCGCTCATTGCCCGCTGGATGCATGTGGGATTCATCCATGGCGTGATGAACACCGACAATATGGCCATCTCCGGTGAGACTATCGACTACGGCCCGTGCGCCTTCATGGATCATTATGATCCGGCCACGGTCTTCAGCTCCATCGACACTCAGGGCCGCTACGCCTACGCCAATCAGTCAAGGATCGCGCATTGGAACCTGGCGCGGTTCGCGGAGACGCTGCTGTCGCTGATCGATGCCGATCGAAACCGCGCTATCGCACGCGCCACTGAGGTGGTCAATGCCTTTCCGGAACAATACGAACGCCACTGGCTCAAAGGCATGCGCGCGAAGCTAGGACTGGTCAGTGAGGACGAGGCCGATCTCAACCTCGCCACCGGGTTTCTCACCGCGATGGAGGGCAAGAACGTCGACTACACGCTGGCTTTCCGTTACCTCGCCGATGCGGCCTTGGGCCAGGAGGAACCGCTGCGCGCGCTGTTTGCCGATCCGTCGGCCTACGATCGCTGGAGTGGACACTGGCGGGCGCGGCTTGCGCGCGAGGCGGTGGCACCGTTGGCACGCGCGCAGGCGATGCGGCGTGCCAATCCCGCGTTCATCCCGCGCAATCATCGAGTCGAGGAAGCCTTGAGTGCTGCAGTGGAACGCGGCGATTACGCGCCTTTCGCGACCTTGCTGAATATCCTATCGCGCCCTTTCGACGATCAGCCGGAGTTTGCCGCCTTTGCCGAACCGGCGCCGGAAGGGCGAGGGTGCTACCAAACCTTCTGCGGCACCTGAGTGACGAGTCAGGGGACGCCAAACTTCCACCAACTTCGCAAGCAAGAACACTTTCTGTTTGCGACCAACTATCTGCACGACAACCCGGACGGACGGATGAGGCTCAAAGCCATGGCGCTGCTCAACTTTTAGAGATTCGGGAAAGTTGTTAGCGACAATCGCCGTAATCAATTGTCTCAAGAGGAGAGCGGCTATAAAATGCCAAATCCAAGATTTGACACTATTAGATGCTCTCGCGTTTAATTCAAAAAGGAGGCACATCGACTCAGCATGGCGCAAAAATTTTACGTGGTTTGGTCAGGACGGCAGACCGGTATATTCACGGATTGGGCGATCACCCAGCGGGCCGTGGACAAGTATGCCGGAGCGCGCTTCAAGTCCTTCGCGACCCGTGCGGAAGCAGAGCAAGCATTTGGTCGCGGCGGCTACGCAAGCATTCCGCCTAAAACGGCCAGCAGGCATAAAACCGGCATGCCGGGCAGAAGCGAAAGCAACTTCACCCATCCCTCTCGCAAGTTCGATGTCAGTATTTATTGCGATGGCGCCTGTGAACCCAACCCCGGCAATGCCGGCTCCGGCATCGTGGTGTATCGAGACGGCAAACTCGCGCAATTGTGGTTTGGCCTGTACAACCCCAGGGGGACCAACAACAGCGCCGAACTGAACGCGCTCTATCACGCATTGCGCATGGCCGAAGCAGAACTCAAGGCCGGCAACACCGTCGAGGTGTGCAGCGACTCGGCGTACTCCATCAACTGCATTCGCAGTTGGGCACCGAACTGGGAAAAGAAAGGCTGGAAAAAACCTGGCGGCGAGATCAAGAACCTGGAAATTATCCAGGAATGTTACGCGATCTACCGACGCATTAAAGAAGAACTGAAGCTCACCCACGTCGCCGCCCACGTCGGCACCGAAGGCAACGAACTCGCCGACCGCATGGCCATGCTCGGCGTGCAGCGTAAAGAAAAAGAACTCCGACCGTATCAGGAAAAAATAGATGTTCCGACGCTGCTGAAGATGCGGGCGGGGTGATCAAGAAAGCATTGTGGCCTCAAAATGATTGTGTCGTTGCCGGCCGCGCGCTTACACGATTCCTCCGCGAGAGTTCGCAACTCCACCGATTTTCGAAGATATCAATTTGTAAAGGTCTGATCCCTGGTTTTTTCTCGGGGGCCGACCGAATGAGATGCGCAGATCAAGAGAAAAGTAGCCGGTGTCCTTAAATTTCCGGTGAGTTTATGTGTTGCGCGGGTATCCGTGCGGGAGTAGAGTCTGCAGAACGCTCGATAGTCGGGCGACTCAATTAGGAGGATCAAACCATGGCTGAGAATACATCGCTTAACGAGCGCGCAGATGCCCTTGAGCGGAAGATGAGCGACGAGCTCGATGTGCTCCTTTCGAAATCGGCGCTGTTCAATATGGCGGACGGCAAGCTCGGCGCGTCCAACATGGGTTCTGACCGCACGGCTACACACGGCAGTATTATCTGATGGACGACGATCCGCGGCTGCCGAAAATGCCGGCGAAGCCGACGCTCCTCGACTATTTCGAGTACCGCGCGAAGGGCATCAACCATCTGCTGCAAAGCGCGACCCATGCGCTGAAGGCGTCCATGCCCGAGAAAACGATTCTCGCCTGCCTTGTGCACGATATCGCCAATGCAATCTTCATCAAGAGCGACCACGGCTACTGGGGCGCGCAGCTGATCGAGCCCTACGTCGACGAGGAGGTATGCTGGGCGGTCCGCGCGCACCAGGCGCTGCGTTTCTTCCCTGACGAGTCGGTCGGTTACTCGTATCCGGAAGCGTACGTCAAGAATTTCGGGCCGGACTACGAGCCCGACGACTACATCAAGGAAGCGTACAAGCGCGCCCGGAATCACAAGTGGTACATGACTGCGCGCATGATTACCGTCCACGACATCTACTCCTTCGACCCCAACGCGGTGGTGAGCTGGGAACCCTTCATTGACATCGTCGGACGTAACTTCAGGCAGCCGGACGAGGGCTTGGGCTTCGACAACAGCCCGGTTTCGCACATGTGGCGCACGATCCGGCGTCCGACCAAGTATCTCTGAGGCGAGAATCCGAGCGCTAGCTCGGGCAGTTTTCACAATACAAAGGAGTCAAAACGATGGCCATTATTGAACGAACCTATGGGAAAGAGACCAACGCCGTCATCGATGAAGTTTTGATCTCGTCGGACTCGCACGTCATTGAGCCGGAAGGTCTTTGGAAAAAACAACTGCCTAAATCATTTCAGGACCGCGCCCCCGGATTTGGCGGGCAAAGGCCCAACGATTCGCCCGGCGCCATGGATAAGACAAAGCGCGTCGCTGAAATGGCCGCCGACGGCGTCAGCGCGGAAGTTCTCTATCCTACCCATGGGTTAAAGGCGCTGAGCCTGGACGATCCCGAGCTGGAGGCGGCCTGCGCCCGCGTTTACAACGACTGGCTCATCGACTACTGCGAGGCCGCGCCCGACCGTCTCATCGGCATCGCCATGCTCTCCATGTACGATATCGACGGCGCCGTGAAAGAGCAGGAGCGCTGCCGCAAGGCCGGTCTGCGCGGCTCGGTGATATGGCAGGTCCCGCCGCCCGAACTGCCCTTCGCCTCTGCGCACTATGACAAGTTCTGGGCATCGGCTCAGGATCTCGATATGCCCGTCAACCTGCACATCTTGAGCGGCCACGGCTACAGCCGCACCCGCACCTTCGGGGTTAGCCCTTCTACCGAAGGCGGCCTCACACAGGAGAGCAACAGCGTCAACATGAAGTTGTTCCAGTCTATCAACAGCCTCTACGAACTCATCTTCTCCGGCGTATTGGAGCGCTATCCGCGGCTGAAGCTCGTCTTGGTCGAAAACGAGATCGGCTGGATTCCGTTTCTACTCGAACAGTGGGACTACTACTTCAAGCGCCATGGCACCAAGCGTGAAGGGCTCGCAATAAGAAAACTTCCGAGCGAATATTTCCACGGCCAGGTTTACGCCACTTTCTTTAACGATGCTGTCGGCGGCCATATCCTGTCGTGGTGGGGAGCCGACAACTGCATGTGGTCCAACGACTTCCCGCACGGCAACTCGACCTGGCCCCATTCTCGCCAGATCGTAGCCCGGGACCTAGGCGATCTACCCGCCGGGCTGCGCGCTAAACTGGTGCGCGAAAACGTCGCTCGACTTTACGACATTCCAGTTCCAAGTCCGGTCTAACAACCGGCGGTCCCCATCGACGTTGGTGGGGTTGATTCATCGGTCATGTACTTCATGCCGGCCCTGTCGGCGTCGGTGCCGGGAAAGCGACCCCACCACTGCTTGTTGACAGTGTCCCGGTAGCGCAGCGCGATCTGGGACAGGGCAATGACATCCTTTTTCATACGGGCGCCGTCGATGTCCTTATATGCTTCTTGCCCGGGCTTCAGCGGGAATACGGGAAAGTCGGTGTCGGAAAACAGCTGTGACGCGTGATCCCGCGGCAGTCCGATGCCGTAAGTCTTTTCGGTCTTGGGTCCTCGGTCCATCTAGGCCATGGCCGCGCTGTTCCTGATTAGCCATCTCGTACAACTGCCTCATTACGCATGCGCAATGATGGACGTGCTTTTCAGTCGCCTATTTTGATTAAGTTGTTTTCTCTAAAAGATTTAGGAAGGAGATCCTGGTATGGCAGACATTACACCGCAAAAAACCGCCGTTATCATTCTCGATATGGCCAAAGGTTACGGCTGGAAGCCCGGAAGTTTTGGCTACGAGATGGTGGCGCAGGTGCGTCAGCTCAAAGACGCAGCGTACGCCGCCAGCGTTCAAGTGGTTCATGTCAATAGCATGCGCCGTCCGACGGACCACGTCAATGAAAACTCCCGCATGATGGTGGGAAGCGAGGGGCTTGAAGTGATCCCGGAGCTCCAGCCGGTGGACAAAGACATCATCGTCTACAAGCGCTACTTGAGCGGCTTCTCACACAACGATCTGGACTACACCCTCAGAACGATGGGTTGCGAGACGGTAATCGTATCCGGAGCATCGACCGACAATACCGTGCTTTGGACCTGTGCCGACGCCCACCAGTATCGCTACAAAGTCGTCGTGGTCGAGGACTGCACGATTGTACATCGCGAGAAAGAGCCGCCGGGAGCCAAGGAAGGCGCGCTGCGAATTATCCGCAACGTTTTGAAAGGCGAGGTCTTGCCTTTAGCAGAGGTCAAAGAAAAATACCTCAGGCCAAAATGACGCACCACCGTCCTCCAAGCTGGCCGTAACGATATTGTCGCTCCGCGCGCGCCGGTTGGCGCCGCGCGGGGCTCAGCCCATTCTACGATCCTGTACGCAGCGCTCGATCGGTGAGCGGTTTGGAGGTTTGGATGAGGGGGTTGATGAGCCGCGATCGCAGAGCGATCCGGGAAAAGATCGAGACTGCACCGAAGATCCGCAAGTGGTTTCAGGATCTCGCGAGGGTAAGCACCTGAGTCAAGACTCTAGCCCAGCATTTAGCATCTTGCCGTAATCAGTCTTCTCCCCCCAAGAAGAGCGCGCAAGCTATTTTGGATTTCGTACCGGCGCTGGCTTAGGGCTTCCTCGCTCATGCACGACCGTGCCGCCGACCATGGTCATGTCGACAGGAATCGACGCAATCTGGTCGTCCGGCACTGCCAAAAAATCTCCACCTAATACGACCAGGTCGGCCAACTTTCCGGGCTCGATCGATCCTATGGTTTGAGTTCTGTCGATGAAGTCGGCCGCCCGGCGGGTACAGAGCAACAAGGCGGTCTTCCTGTCGATTGCTTGTTGAGCGCCCCAAACCTTCCCGTTTTGATCTTTTCGTGTCACGACCTGTTGAATGACCGCCAGCGGCATCCGCGTGCGACTTTCTCCCAGTTCCAGATGAATCCGCACCCCCTTTTCTAAAAGATCTTTAGCGGGTTGCATAGAGGGCAGCCGTTCCCCCCATTGCTCCACGAGCAGTTCTCTTCGCCGCCTGGGATCAAACAGCACATTGTTCAATCCGAAGCGAAGACGATCTTTCAGCTGACCGGCACGATCGATGACTTTCGGGTTCCACTGGACATTGCGGTCAAGCGCTTGCGGATGAAACCGCGGTAGCAAGATATTCTCCTGGCCGTCGGCAGCTTCGAAGATCTCCAGGAAAATCTCGCGCGCCCGAGCGCCCTGGTTGTGGACGGCGACAAAATTCCAACCCAATTTCGCCGCATCCATAATCGTACCCCATTCCGTTTGGCGCCTTTCTTCATGGGTAAGCTCTTCCCATGTCTTCCCGGTCCAGGTAGTGGACACCATCTGGTTTTCTCCCATCCTTTTTGGATCTCCAGGTAAATCAGGAACGCTCGCAACTTTGCCGCGCGGCGCGTCGCTCAGGATGTTGTCCGGCGAGTCGGGAGAAGTATCCATCCCTCGAATATTCGCTCCCACAATCTGCACCCGGTCTCCTAATGAGAAATCCACAATGTTGCCGACGCGCTTCAATAAAGAATCCAGGTTAGGATCCGTGCGCAGATCCACCGTCATAAACAAGCGCATGGGGAGATCGTTCTTGCGATAAAGGGACTGAGCAACCAGGAAATCGAGCGCCGTGGACCATCCGATCTGCGAGGTAATCCCGACGCCGCTTCTGACGGAAAGCCGCTTGCGAAAGCGTTCTGCCATGGATTCCAAGGTCTGCCGATCCGGCCACGGCCGGAGCTGACTTAGAATAAAGCCGGCCGCCTTTTGGCAAAACTGTCCCGTCGGTTTTCCGCTCTTGTCTTTGATGACGCAGAACATCTCCTCAGAGAGGCCCTTGCGGAACGCCAGCTGCATCATCGCGGAGTTCGCCACCACATTGCTTCCACCCATGACGATTGCCATAGGGTTGTTGTTCACAACGTTATCGAGATCGCGAAACGTCCAAGCGCGGAGTTCCGCCGGGTACGCATCCGGTGCCGCAAAATAAATCAGATCGCCCGGCTTCGCGCGCGCCGCTAGTGATCGTATACTGGCGATAATCTTTTGCAGGCTCGGCGCACCCTCCTCAGAATCCGACTCCAGCATGATTTGTGACCCCACCTGAGTCGTTTTGGACCAATCTCCCGAAGCGAAAGCGCCGGAGCCCGAATTGACAAACCCGGGAACGACGGTCTTCCCTTGCAGGTCGATTTTCCGCGTGCTCGGCCCGGCCATAGATAAAATGCGGTCGGAATCGCCCACGGCCAAAAACTTCCCGTCCCGGATTGCGACTGCTTGTTGCACGCTAAAATTTGCATCGTCCCTATCGACGGTTAGTACCTTTCCGTTGTAGAGGACGACGTCGGCAAAGCGCACGACTTCTTCAGGAAGCAGGATTTGAGCGCCGGCAGTCGCAGCCAAGCCGAAAGCAAGAAAGACGATGGACAAAAGAACAGCAGGTATCCTGAAAACCTCAAGCTGACAAAGAGCAGTCATAGTCGTCCCTCCTGCGATACTAGTTTGATGCGGAGGCTACCAACAGTACAATCCTGCGTATCGGTTGATGCGGCTGCGCGTTATACCTTGGAGAGAAAATCCTGATACGCGAGCTTGCCGCGCGGGTAGGTGAGCTGGCTGTGGCTCAGCCCCAGTGCTACGCACATCTCGGCAACGCGGATCGAGATCGCCTTGGTGTTGAATACCTGCACGTTGGTCATCTTCTGAACTTCCGCCGGGTCTACCACATAGGGAATGAGCGCCCCGCCCAAGGGCAGCACTGCCTGCGCTCCGGTTTCATCGACCAGCGCGCGAACCAGACCGGCGGTTTTCTCGGTGATCTCCGGGCGGCGTTTCTTGAGGTCCGGACCGTAGACGCCGAGAGTTTTGATACCCGTGACAAACCCGTCCATGCCCATCGTACGCAGCAGCCGCCACGTGTAAGGGATGTGCGGCGCGAGCGGCACGATGATGCCGATCCGATCGACGAGGTTGGCCACCGCGTGGATGGTCGTGCGAAATGGACCGAGGACGGGGATGGAAACGCACAGCCGGGCGCCGTCGACGCCGGGATCAAAGGTGTTGCTCTGAATCACCGCATCGTAGCCGTTTTCCGCGGCCCAGACGATCTTGCGGATGATGGCGGGGGCTTCCATGATATGATCGAGGCCGTTGAGCATCATCTGGTCGCCGAGCACTTGCTCGACCCGCGCACCCTCGAAATTATCGGGAAAGTTCACCTCCACCCGAGTGCCGGGAGAAGCATAGCTGTTCAAAAGCTTCTCTATCTCTGTGACGTCGTAAACGGACTTCGGCGCTTTATTCAAAAACATAATTCTCATGATCTGTTCCTTTCTTTCTCATTGTGTTGTTGCGCTTTCATGCATGACACGACCAGGACCGTGGCGCCAAGGCACCTCTCTCGTATTGGCTGCAGCACCTAGAGTCGACCATCGAGCGCTGCGGCGCGCCCAAGACACGGAGAACCCTCGCACCCTTGAGTTTGGGAACATACCCGACTAGGCGTCCTGAGCGCAAGAAAAAGTTGAACTCTCTCGGCAGAGATCCTCTGCGGCTAGCGCCGTCGAGCACCAGGAAGCATAGATAACTATTCAAATTAGCAGCCGAGCCGGAGGAGCACGAGACGACCGCGTAATTTGTTACCCAGTGTCCATCTAGATGAATGCCCCTATCCCCGGTGTTTTGACCTCGAGTTTGGCGAGGGAACCACGTGGGGTGAGATACAGGGTGCGAAAATCCGGTCCGCCGAAAGCAAGGTTGCGAACCACGTCTGGCATTCGGACGATGCCGATGACCTCACCCGAAGGAGCAATAACCCAGATGCCGCCGGAGCCCACGCAAAACACTCGACCCTCGGTATCGACTTTCATGCCATCGGGGACGCCGGGATCCGCAGAGGACATATCACAGAACACGCGATTGTTGCTCAGGGACCCGTCCGGGGCCACGTCGAACGCTCGGATACGCCGATGCCTACAAACCTCGCCACGCTCAGCCTCCTGGAAGCAGCGCTCGTCCAGCCGGCTGATCGCTACGTACAGAACCGACTCATCGGGAGAGAACGCCAGCCCATTGGGGTACTCACACTCGTCGGTGGCCAGGTGCACTTGCCCCGTCGGGTCGATGCGAAATACGCCGGAGAATCCGATCTCCCGCAGCTCTGCGGGAAGGCGCAGCCCGGGGTCGGTGAAATAGATGCTGCCATCGGATCGGCACACCACGTCATTAGGTTTATTGAACCGTTTGCCTTGCCAGCGCTCGGCAACGGCTGTGACCGTGCCATCTGCCTCCATCCGGGTAATGCGCCGGTGATCGGCGCCTTCGCACATGATGAGACGGCCCTGGCGGTCGAGGGTGCAGCCGTTGCCCTCGCCGGTATTCTCCCGCAGCACCGTAACTGTTCCGTTCGGCTCCCAGCGCAGAAGCCGGTTCCCCTCTAGATCCACAAAGGTAACGTAACCCTCGGCATGCCAGAGTGGCCCTTCGGCACGACCCCAGCCAGAAGTAAGTAACGTGGGCTCGGTGGACTCGAATATGTTGGACAGGTTTTCAGGCACCGTGTACCTCCTTTATTTCCAGCTTTTGGGTTTTCAAGCTTGCCAGTTGGCGGGATTATACCGGGATGTAGGAGGTTGTATATAAGCTTAACTGGATCAGTTTCAAGTTCGGAGCGCAAGAAATTCAGGCACGATGAAACTTGAACGCCTAGGACATCTTGACAGATGAAGTTATTGCAGTTATTGATCACCTGCTTCTGGATTTCATCCGCGCGGGAGTGACAGATTAGACAGATGCAGGGCCGGCCAGCCTCGACAAACACTCATCGCCAGGAGGCGGCCAGTCCTGGATACGCCGATCTGTGCCGTGCGCAGGCGAAGCCGTTGAGCATTCTAGTGGCGTGCTGCACGCTCGTGGCGACCAGCTACAGCGAACTCATACTCACCTTTCTGAATCAGTTCGCCTCAATATACTCATTCTGCTTTCTTGTCATGCTATTCGCGCTGGTGCTGCCCGCAAGACTCCTTCTTCTGAGCATTCCGCTCGCAGTTGGGGCATTAGAGGCACTCAGTCGCGTGAACGAACTCAAGATTTCCGGAGTTTTTTTGCCCATAACATTCTTCGATGTGAAAACGGTCATCGCCGACCCTACGGTTCTTGTGAACGCCGTCGGCATACGCGATGATCTTTACAGAATCGTATCCATCACTGTCGGTATCCTCGCCTTTACGCTCGTCGCGTCCGTTTTCTATAAGATTAAGGGTTACTCTTTTCTAGACCATCTCAAGCTTTCGCGATCACGCGGCGAAACCCGGACGCGACCTTCCTTCGTTTTGAATGCCATTGCTTTTCTGGTCGTCCTTATCGCTGCCCAGACTTCCCTGGCAAGGTATGGGAGATTTGTCCATGCCAACCTTAACACCAAGGAATCGAAACTATGGCGGGAACTTTGGTTACCGTCGAGCCAGGTTACCCTATCCCGGGAGCTAGGCGTTCTTGAATATGTGGCATTCTCCTTCGCCGCCGACGTGGGCGCCGACATCCGTCTCGAACATGGGCATGCTCCCACCGTCAAGGAATTGAGGCTAGCGACTGCCGCGTTCGTCAACAGCTCAGTTCATCCCTCAAAAGCGCTCTTGCCCAACATCGTATTCTTTCATGCAGAATCGACTTTCGATCCCGCTGTCGCTTTCAGACTTTCTGCACGTGTCGAGTTGCCGTTATGGTCCAAACAAAGCGAGACGAGGGTACTTGGCCCTCTGCGCGTGAACGTCATTGGCGGCGGGAGCTGGGTCACGGAATTCGAGGTGATCACCGGAGTCGACTCCAGAATCTTCGGGTACCAGGGTTTTTACACGCATTTCTACATCGCACCGAAGGTGAAGAACTCCTTCGTAGAGTATCTGGGAAGGAAGGGATATAAGACGGCGGCGTTTTATCCTGTCGAAGGTAGTTTCTACAATGTGGAGAAGGCGTTCAATTCCTATGGCTTCAAGGAATTTATTGACGGCCGGGCGCTTCGCTTGCCGGCGGACTGGGGAAGTCTCATTGATCGCGACATCATCAAGGCGGTCATCGAGCATGGTGCCTTCAAGAGCTCCGGTCCATTCTTTTACTTCATCAGTACCTCCGAGAATCACGGCCCGCACCCTTGCCGGTCTTTTGAGAATGATCAGCAATTTCTGACGACGTTCGCGGCGATGGCGTCCTTCGAGGAAAACTGCCAGCTGAATGAATATCTGAGACGGGCTATCTCCACGTCTGATGCGTTTGAGCTCGTGCTGAAAGAGTTAAAGCAAATCGAGAGACTGACGGGGAGGCCTTTCGTCTTACTGGTCTATGGTGACCATCAACCATGGTCCTTCACCGAGGGTGTCTATTCCGTAGCAGGAGGGACCGCCGCCGAGCAGGGCTTCAAGAATTTCTCCGGTGTTAGAACCAGTGCCGATGGGTATCACACATTCTTTCACTTGTTGGCGTCAGACAATACGGTTGTCCGGAGTCGCTTCACAAAGCCACCGCCAGCGTCCCTTCTTCCCACCCTCGTGAGCGCGTTCGTAGCGCGTTCCTATGACGACCTCTATCTACCGATAAACTTTCTTGCCTTCGCCAGCTGTGGCTCGGATATACGTGCCTCAGGTTGCCCGCGGTATGCGGAGATTGCACGCTCCGCGAGGGCCGCTCTGTTCACAGACCCATCTTCACGGGCTTCGCCCGTCGGAGTTCGACCTCTCGGGGTCCTCGCCCGGTGAAGCAATCTGGGAACGTTTTGCTTTATTGAGTGGAGTTTCTTGAATGACCCCAACAGCGGCGCCGCCGGAATTAGGTCAGCGTGGTTGCTGAATATCGTTTTGAAAAAGGTATACCCCAACCAGAACGTCAAAGTACAAGACTTGATCCTCCAGCGTACTCCTGTTATCGCTGCCCCCTAGCTCCCGACAAATCACACTTTTCCTTGATGCTTCACTATTGGAGTCAATTGAGCGGCGGCCAAGACGCCAGCAGCCTGCCATAGCCTTGAATCGAGAACTTATGACCCAAGCGTGACAGGATGTGCCACAGCATCGCGGGGTTGCTAGCGATGACAGGTAGCTTCAGCTCGCTTTCTATTCTGTCGATGATGGGCAAGGGATTGAATGGCGCGCCTTGAAAATAGATGGCATCCGCGCCTGGCGTTTCATGGACGATTTTCTCCATGATGCCAAAGATCTTATCCGCTGCCACGTGCGTTCCCGTGCGGGCGCCGAGATATTCAAGGGAAGGGCACGAAAGCACGGTCAAGCCTGATCGCTTTAGCCTATCTTGGATCCGGGAATTGATCTCGTCGTCGAACGGTGTCATGAGAATCAATCTCTGCGCATTAATCGCATGCAACGCCGCTGTGGCGGCGCGAACGGGGGTCGTCACGGGAATCGTGATGGCCTCGGCAAGTTTCTTCTCGATATCAGGGTTGAGAACCGTGAGCGGCGCGCCGGTGATGATCAAGCCTTCGATCGGGTGATCCCGCGCTATTTCCGTGGCGCGGCGCAGGACCGCTTCGGTTCTGGCATCAACAGTCGCCTCCGGGCCAACGCCGACGCTCTCGATCGTAAGTCCGACTTCCGCGGGAACCAGGCCGCGCAAGTCGTCGAAGTGGGGCCGGTCGCCGCTGCGAGATGTCAGTAGTCCAATGTGAGCCTTTTTTGCGGCGTCCATAAGATCACCTCCCGAAAAATTTTCGTGCTTTCACGGTACATCCCATAGTTAACTCGCGATTACAAGAAGTCCCCTATTGCCGGTTCCGTCCGAAAGAACGATCAGATTTCTGGATGTCCCTGCGATGGTCGTTATCCCCTCTCGGGCACTTAGGGGTGGTCTGCCGTATCAGACTTGCTTGAGATTAAAGGGGTGGGAGTCTTTTTTTAGGAACGTTTCGGACGGCCGCGGGAATGCAGCGAGGATTCAAGGCCAAGTTGTTGTGCAATTTCGATCATCCATTCTTCATTACCAAACGGGCGGCCGCGCTGCGCGCTGGAGCGTAAATCCGTTTACGAAGTCAATCCACGCCCGTGGTCGCTCCATTGGCCACGGACAACCGACCGACCCGTCGGTTCAGGACATGGTACGCTATGCCACCGGTTGCAAGACGAGGTCGTCGCGGCATTTTCGCCATGGCATCTATCGCACCCAGGCCTACCCTCTCAAGAAAAGACTCCCGACCACTCCCGACCCCTTTTCTCTTCTATTTTTTGCCATGTTCTCTCAACAATTGCTGTACCTTCTCGCGTGCCTCTCTCCTACCAGTGACAGTCCAGTTCCATTCCGTGTCGTCGAAATATTTGACGCCGACGCGTGGAACCGTTCCGCGCTCCAGAAAGGAATCGTCTACGTCCGTGCGCAGCGTGGCCGTCCCGTAGCCTCGGGAGTAGGTTTCAAGCCCCTCCTTGGATGCAATCCAATTCGCAAACACGCGCGCCGCGTTCGGATGCGGAGCCTTATTAGCGAGGGAAAGAAGCCACGGTGAACCGTTCACCCGCGGGCTTATGTCCGACATCTCAAAAACCTCCACAAGTTTGAACCCTTCTTGGCGGAGCGATTTCACGTCGTCTTCGCGACAGCTCAAACAGATCGGATACGTGCCCCGCGCCAGCCAATCCGCGTACTGACGCCGTTCACGAGAAAAGACCGGCTTTTGGTCGATATATAGTCGTTTTACAAACTCTCCGCCGAGTTCCACGTAGAGCATTGCCGCGTTCGCCGCGCCAGTTCCGGCTACCATGGGATCGTCGGTCGAAATCTTGCCGCGCCATTTGGGATTGAGTAGGTCCTTGGACGAGCGTATTTCTTCGCCCTTTACTTGATCGCCATTATAGAAGAAAAGCCCCGTCACGGAGCGAAAGACCCTGAGCACAAATCGTTGCTCGGGATCAATAAACCACGGCTTTCCTGATTTCCACTTGGATGGATCAAGCACCTCCGGAAGAATCATCAGCGGCCGCAAAGGATCGATCAGTTTTTCCGGATACAGCGTATTGACTGTGCTGTCCACGCCGGTCATGAAAATGTCCACGGAATAGATGCCGGCGGAGCGCTCGGTTTGCACTTTTGCGATGTATTGACTCGCGCGCCCTGCAATGAATTCGACTTGAATTCCGAACCGGGAAGTAAATTTTGGAATGACATCGTTGCGCATCACCGGGTCCGGTGATCCTGCGACGCTAACGCGCCCCTCCTTTTTCGCCGCCGCAAGGGTTTCGTTCCACTCCTTTTCCCATCCCTTTTGAGCGTATGCAGCTGACGGCAGGAGCAAGAGAAGAAACATTGCTCTAAGCATCACGGCCTCCTCCTATCGGCCTTGGTATCGGCGGCTGATCGTGCTCGACCGAACCGCCACGGCCATGGGGGTCTACGTTAAAGCGAAAGGCGCATAGACAAGAGACTCCGGACTCGAATCCTCTATAGCACCAGAGACATTTCCATGCGAGGGTAGGTATGCGAGGTAGCAAGGTTTCTGCCGGCGATCAGCCGAATATCAGCATGATGCTGTTGCAGGCTTCAGCAAGGGAACGAAATTAATTGTATAGAGCCGGCTCTTCGCGAGGCATAGTGCATGGTCATGGTATGGGCTTTATTTTTTACCGGTGTTCTCCGCTCGGGGAAAACCATAGGCTTCAACTCACGAAATCGGCCACCGACGAAACGTGAGACATGTGTCTGGAATTAGCGCGG
>CAWJBB010000062.1:0-161260 GCA_963840855.1 uncultured delta proteobacterium | reverse complement strand
GTCGAACCTGTCACCAGCGCGATTTTATCTTTCAGCAGCATCTTAAACCCCCGCAATTTTCTTGCTAGACTTTTATTGCTACTCCAAAGGGACCTAGTGATCAATCCAATTTGGAAGCCGGCATTCAACCCTTTCTTCAGGCGCGCTCTTGTCCTGTTCTTTCTTCTCACCGCACCGGCGTGTACAACTCACGGCGTCAAACTCGTCCATCCTCAGAGCGGCGCTACGATGGAGTGCAGCGGTTCCGGTTTCGCCCTAGGCAGCGCCTGGGTCCAAAGTTACCTCGATGATTGTATCCGGCGGGGCGAGAGTCGCGGATTCGCACAACTAAATAAATTGACGCCGGAACAGCGGCTCGATTTGGAATCCCGCGGTTTGCTACCCAAGAGCGACGGCGCTCCCGTGGCGAGCAAATGAGCGCAATCTAGCCTCAGATTGCGAGACGCCTATGCGGGTAATTTTTTCCGCTATTCATTCTTTTTTACTCTATGCCCGCCGGTTACGATTTGTAACCGCTTGTGACTAGAAAGGATTTCAAATGGCACTTGATTTGCCTTAATGACCATCAGCCGGAGGGGTTGAAATGCCAGCCAACAAAATCACGAAAGCGACTCGGCGCGGATTCCGCGCGTTTTTCGTTGTTCTTATCGGTTTCCTATCGATCTGCGGAAGCGCTGTACCGGGGGCCCATGCCTTGAGGGACCGGGCTCGAGATTCACCCGACGACAGCAAGCGCGACTATGAAAGGCTCCAGCGTATCATGATTCCGCTCATTCGAGCGTCGAAACAATCGCGCCGGGCAAATGAAATCAGCGTTCGCATCGTCGACGAGCCGAGCATCAACGCGGGCAGCGCGGGGGGCGGCGAATTTCTGGTCACCACAGGACTCTTACGCCGGGCCAACGACGATCAGCTGCGGGGAATCCTGGCGCACGAGATCGCCCACGACGATCTAGGTCACCCGGCAAAGATGCAGGTTTTGGGCGTGGGATTGAATCTGGGAGCAGTATTATTGGAAAAACTCATTCCCGGCAGCGGCAACTTTGCCCCCATCGCCGGCAATCTGATCGCTTCGAGCTACAGCCGGCCTCAAGAGCTGGAAGCTGACCGACATGCGGTGACAATCTTGCGCCGCGCCGGATATGACAAGAACGTGATGATCCGCTCACTCAACTGGATTATGCAGGTGGAGGGTAACAGTGGCGGGGGGTTGCTATCGACGCACCCGGCGACGGATGAGCGTATCCGCGCGCTGCGGCAGCTCTAGCTTTGAGAAGAACCGCAGTCTAACCGCCGAGCGAGATCATTTCGATTTTCTTGTGGCTCTTGGGGTCGTAATTTGCCGAACGCATGGCTTGCAGCCGTTCCTCGGAATAGCGGTCCGCGCGCTTGCTCCAAATTGAGCTGATCAAATTCACAAGCTCTTCATCCGAGGCGCCGGCGCGCAGGAGTTTTTTTACATCGTGGCCGCCCTGGGAAAATAAGCAGGTTACGATTTTCCCATCTGCGGTAAGCCGCGCGCGGGTACAACTGGCGCAAAAAGGTTCGGTCACCGAGGCGATCACGCCGATGTCGCCGCTGCCGTCCACGAACTCGTAATCGACGGAGGGCGCGCTTCCCTGATCGCGGCCGATTTCGCGCAGGGGATAACGAGCGCCGATGGTTTCTAAGATTTCCTTCTTGGAGACAAGCTTATCGTGCGTCCAGTTGTTGGCATTGCCCACGTCCATGTACTCAATGAAACGCATGGCAAATCCATGCTCACGACAAAACTCCACGAGCGAAATAATATCGTCGTCGTTGACGCCGCGCTCCACCACAGCATTGAGCTTGATCGGTTTGAGGTCATGCTTCTTGGCGGCGAAAATCCCTTCCAGAACTTTTGCCAGATCGCCCCGTTTGGTCATACGCTTGAATTTCTCATCATCGAGCGTGTCGATGCTCACATTGACCCGCTTGAGCCCGGCAGCTTTCAGCGCTTCTATCTGCTCCGCCAGCAGGGAACCGTTGGTGGTCAGGCAAAGATCCTCGAGCCGCGGGATCGCGGAAAGCTTGGCTACAAGTTGATCGAGATCTTTCCTCACCAGCGGCTCGCCGCCAGTGAGCCGAATTTTCTCCACGCCCAATCCGACAAATAGATTCGCTAGCCGGGTAATCTCTTCAAAGGTCAGAATTTCCTTCTTATTGATCCACTCGTATTCGTCTTGAGGCATGCAGTAGGTGCAGCGGAAATTGCACCTATCGGTGACGGAAATCCGCAGATCTTTAACCGGGCGCTTGTAGGAATCCGCGAGCATAACAATTAACTATGCAATATTGCGCACGTGCCTGCAAGCCGACAGGGCCGATGCGGCTCGTCCTATTCCCTGACAAATCGGTCTATTCGGACCACGCCCGTGGATGCAAGACCCTGTGGTCGCTTACCACGTCGATTACCGCGGGCCCCCCGCAAGAAAACGCTTTCTCTAAAGCACCGCGCAATTCACTTGGCCTTTCGACGCGAATGCCGACGCAACCCATACCCTCCGCGACTTTCGCAAAGTTGCTCTCTTTGAACATCCACATCATGTGCGCCTGGCCCCTTTGTGCTCCACCATAAGCGGCATTGAACAAGCGCTGCTCTTGACCGAGGGAGTGGTTGTTGTTGACGATCACTACCGTGTTGATGCCAAAGCGCGCGGCGGTTTCCAGTTCGGAAATGTGATAGTAGAATCCACCATCCCCAGTGAAGCAGAGCACCGGGCGATTCGGCAATGCGCATTTGACGCCCAGTGACGCCGGGAAGGCCCAGCCTAAAGAGCCGGCACAGCGAATGTAAGTTTGCGTTGGATAATTGAGCTCTATCATAGTTCCGGTCCAGAACGCCGCTTGACCGGTATCGCCCACCAAGACGGCGTCGGCGGGCAAGAAGTCGGTGATTTCCTGACAGATACGCTCCGGCCGAATCGGAACGTCATCCGAATGCAACGCGGTTTTTGCCTCCACGCGCCACTCGCTCTTGAGGCGTTGCACGGTTTCGATCCACTGGGGCCGGGTGATGGGTTCTTTGATCGCCTCGACCATGCGCCGCAAGGTGGCCCTGGCGTCGCCCACCAGGCCGACGAGGGTCGGGTAGCTTCTGCCGATCTCCTCAGGATCGATATCGAGCTGTATGACCGGCGTCCCTGATTTGGGAATCCGCCAATTATGCGTGACTTGGCTTCCCGTGTGGCTGCCGATGAAGAACACCAGATCAGCCTGCGCCACCGCGCGATTGGCGCACCAACGCGAGTAGGTGCCGCACACGCCCACACTGAGAGGATGATTTTCAGGGATCGCGGCTTTGCCGTTGAGCGATGTTACCACGGGCAACGATAGCTTCTCGGCCAACGCCACGACTTCGGCTTCAGCCTGCGATCTGATTATCCCGCCACCGGCAACGATGATCGGCCGCGCGGCCTGCAGCAATTTTTGGATAGCGTCGTTGACATCTTCGAGATCAGCTTCCGGCCTGAACGCCGGGTAGCGGGAAAAGCGCTCTTCGAAAATGAGTTCAAACTCGCTTTCTTCTTCGAGCACGTTACCGTGCCGGCCGCGCATGCGCAGATGCACGGGGCCAGGCGAACCGGTGGTGGCGGATCTAAACGCCTGGCGCAGCAAATTCGGCAACAGGCGCACATGATCGACTTCAACGCTCATCTTCGTCACCGGCTCGAAAACCGCAAAGTCTTCCACCTCTTGATAGACATGGCGGTAGCGCGACGCCGTATCGGCTCCACCCGTGATGGCGATGATCGGCGAGCCGGCCATGCGGCCATCGCGCAGCCCTGCGGCAAGATTCATCGAGCCGACATTTTGCGCCAGGCAAATGCCGGGCCGGTGCGTCGCCCGCGCGTAGCCGTCCGCCATGTAAGCTGCGGCTTTTTCGTCATGACAGGTGACGCGCGTGATGCCGGAATCTTCCAACTCCGCCATCGTCGGTATCATGATCGT
This sequence comes from uncultured delta proteobacterium, assembly GCA_963840855.1. Classification (GTDB taxonomy): domain Bacteria; phylum Desulfobacterota; class Binatia; order UBA9968; family UBA9968; genus DATACQ01. Next base: position 157,288 of record CAWJBB010000062.1, on the reverse strand, counting down.
CGGCACAAAGAAAAGATGGGTAATGCCCTGCGCCTTGATCGCCTCGGCGACGTATTTAAAGCCCGTCATCATAGTCGTAATGATCCTTTCTCCGATTGTTTTCGTAAAGCTTTGCTGAGTGCTCCGAAGGCAACTATTTTTAGCAGCCATTTTAGCAGTTGGCTGGACGCGGCAGAAATGATAGGCATGCTGCTTGTTAGATCGGTTATCTTTAGAATTATCAACTGTCGTCCAGTAAATTGCTGTCGAGGAGGCCGTATGAAAGTCGTCGATGCCATCGCTGAAATTCTCAAGCGCGAGGGGGTGGAATTTCTCAGCTGTTATCCGACCAATGTGCTCATCGAAGCCGCGGCGAGAGCGGGCATCCGGCCCATCGTATGTCGCCAGGAAAGGGTGGGCGTCGGCATCGCCGACGGCTTTACACGAGTCAACAACGGGAGACGGATCGGGGTTTTCACCATGCAGGCCGGACCGGGCGCCGAAAATGCTTTTTCCGGCATCACGACGGCCTATTCCGATTCCGTGCCGGTTCTATGTCTGCCGGTGGGACACCCGCGCAATACATCGCAGGTCTTTCATTTTTTTCGCTCGGTGCAGGCCTATGCGCCGGTCACCAAGTGGACAGAAGAAATCACCGTCGCCAGCGCGGTTCCGGAGATTATGCGACGCGCCTTTAGCTACCTCAAGATGGGCCGTCCGGGTCCGGTGCTGGTCGAAATCCCGAATGACACCGCGGATGAGGAATTTCCCGGTGGCGGATGTGAAATATACGCCGGTCAAGCGCACTACCAGCGGAGCTAACCCACGCGATGTGGCCGAGGCCGCTAAAGTTTTATTGCAAGCCAAGAATCCGGTAATTTACGCCGGCCAGGGTGTTTTGTACGCTGAAGCGACGGATGAATTGATTGAGTTTGCCGAGTTGTTGCAAATTCCTGTGACAACGACACTCGAAGGCAAAAGCGCGTTTCCCGAACACCACGTGCTTTCCCTTGGGACCGGGTCCGGTGTGATGCCGCGGCCGGTTCATACCTTTTTACAAAAGGCCGATGTCGTATTCGCCGTCGGCACCAGCTTGACTAAACACAACATCACGGCTGCGGCCGTTCCTGCTGGGAAAGTGATCATCCACGCCACTAACGACGAGCGCGACATCAATAAACAATATTCGGCGGATTATCCCATTCTCGGCGACGCCAAGTTAGTGTTGCGCCAGTTTATCGAGGCGGCGAAGGATTTACTCGGCGGCAAAAAACGGGATGGTGACCGCGTTGTCGCAGCGGAAGTCAAGAAAGGTAAAGAAGAGTGGATGAAGGAGTGGCTGCCCAAGCTCACGTCCAGTGAAAAACCGCTGACGCCTTATCGGGTGATGTGGGAGTTCATGAATTTGTTCGACCGCAAGGACGTTATCGTCACCCACGACTCCGGCAGCCCGCGCAATCAATTAGTACCTTTTTACCAGGCGCCGGCACCGCGCAGTTATCTGGGCTGGGGCAAATCCCACGCTCTCGGCGCCGGTCTCGGCCTGATTATCGGCGCCAAACTCGCGGCGCCGGAGAAATTCTGCGTCAACTTCATGGGCGATGCCGCCTTCGGCATGACCGGACTCGATTTTGAAACCGCCGTGCGCAACAATATTCCCATTCTCACGATCGTGCTGAACAACAATTTCATGGCCGCCGAGACCCATGCCATGGAAGCATCCCATGAGCGCTACGGCACGATGAACATCCTTGGCAACTACGCCGACCTTGCTCGTTCCCTGGGCGGATGGTCCGAAAGAGTTGAGGACCCAAGTCAAATCGTCGGAGCGTTACAACGAGCCCGGAAAGTTACCGACGACGGCAAAGCCGCGCTTTTGGAATTCGTCACCAGCAGGGAAATCGCTTATTCGAGAATGCGCGACTGATCGGCGGGTCGCAGCGTCAAGTCGAAGTTCTTTCGCTACACGGACAGTTTCAGATCCGAAGGCACGTAGACCCGAATCTCGCTGATATCTAGAAAGCGTTCGTCTGAGGAGGCCAACGCATCCGCGCCCAATCGCAGAGCCATGGCCGCGATCAGGGAATCATTCGTCAGCAAACCATATCGTTTTTGAAGCTCAATTGCTCTTATTAGAAGATCACTTTCGTGACAAGGCTCGAAACCTAGACCGAGAGTTACCAGCGCTTTGACTTTTTCCCGGTACATCGTCAGGTTTTTTACGGTTTCCGGCTTTTCAGCGAGCTGCCTAGCCGGATTCGGTCCCCGGATGTGCCCAAGCATAATAGCCTCCATGATCATTAACCGATGAATCGTTTCCTGCCACACAGGCTGGGGCAATACTCCCGTCACGTCTTGCTCTTCAATACGGCGCAGTAAGCGTTGAGCTTGTTGCGACACCCCTTGCTCCGCATAGATCAAAATATTGGTGTCGAGGATACAATAACTCTCACTGGAGATATCGTCTAAATTCATGAATCCCACATGTCTTCTTCGAGCAAAAATCGCAGTTGCTCCGAAGGTATTTTCATCGGTTGCTCGCAGAACAGATGATACGCGATGTTCCGTTCCTTCGGTGTCGCCGCCTCCTTTCGCAGATACTGCACTAGCGCATCTTGGATCAGATCGCTTAGGGGCCGCCTTTCTTCGGCGGCGCGCCGCTTGGCCAGCCGCATAATATCTTCCTCTATCAGTGTGCCTATTTTTTGTTTCATAATGCTCAATCTTTTGAGTTGAGGGTTATCATACCTGTTTGTGTTTCCATCAGACCTATGTAAATGTCGATTTAGTATAATTCTAGAACAAGGAAGAATTCAAGACGAGTCAAGAATGCGACTTACCTAGAAATCTAAGTTCCGCCGTATTCTAAGCATATTGATTTAATTACAGTCACTTGCGCCACGACGTCGAACCACGTTCTTTGCAGTTAAATTCTTTTTTATCTAGCCTTTCAACTGCTCATTGGGTTTTCGGGCAAAACTCCAGTCGGTGATATCCGCCGGGGAAAAGGGTTGTCTTTTATTTGATCGACGTGGATCGACAACCCCGATAGCGACACACGCATGATCTCGTTAAAATAAAGCAGCTCGTTGAAGCCTTTTTCGCGCGCCACTTTGTTGAGCGGCGGCACCAACATCGTGGCCACAAGTCAACCAGACTTCAACAAAACTATGCCCCTGGGCGGTGATCTGATAAAATACCCGCAATATGACTCTCCGCCAGCAACAGGTCGCGGTTTTTCTCGCCACGGTGACCGTGATTTTCGGCCTCTTCGCCGCCGGTGTCTGGTTGATCGCCCAGCGGCTTACCACCGAGGCGACCTTGCAAACCGCGCTGGTGATGGCCCGCCAGGTGGAGATCGCGCTGGCGGATAGTTTGCGCGCGCGGCCGACGCCGCAGGCTCGCGTCGTGCAGCCACAGACTTCGGGATTTTGGAGCTTTCTCGGCAACATCTTCCCCGGCGCGGCGCCAAAGGCTACAGTTGTGCCGGGCCGCGCTCCGTCGCGCCACACAGAAGTGAAAGGACTGATCCAGGCCTTTGTTGATCGCAGCGGTGGCATAGATGCGATGTGGGTGCTCAACGCCGATGGCGCGGTCCTCTATAGTTCCAGGGGGCACGCCAAAGGCGAGACTTTACTCGATGCCCAACTGCTTCGCAGTCTGTCGCGCGGGGTCACGACCATCAATTCTAAAACCCAGGGGAAATCGACTTACTACGACGTGTTAGTGCCACTGCAAATGCCGGAAGGAGTGGCGGGACCCGGCGGGCTGAGGCTTTGGATCAATCCCGCGGATTGGACCGAAATGCTTGCCGGGTTATGGCGGCAACTGGCGCTCTTATTCGTCCTGGGCGGGGCCGTCGCCTTGTTGAGCGCGTTTCTCACCACGACACTATACACGCGCCGCTTTCGTCTTATCAGCGATGCGCTGCGTCAGGCTGAAGCCGGCACTTACGCGACGCGACCCGACTATGCGAGACGGGACGAAGTCGGCGTTAGCTTGGACTTGATCGACCGCCTAGTCATGAAGCAGCGAAAAGCCACCGGCGCCCCAGCGCCGCTCCAGCGCCTCGCCATTGCGGCGCGCACCTTGGCGCACGAGGTGCGCACGCCACTCAATGCGCTTGCTGTCCATCTCGAACTGCTGCGCAACGGCGCGCAAGCAAACACCGAGACCGGCAACGGTCAAACCGAACGGTCGTTCGCCGCGGTGGATTCCAGCGTCCGCCAGGTGAGCCAATTGATCCGCGACTTTACCGACTACTCTGCGCCGGTGACGATGGAGCGCAAACCGGTGGATGTAGCAGGCGTTCTCGCGCAGAGCCTGGAAGCGATCGCCGCGCCATGCGCGGCACAGAAAATCCTGTTGACCCAGGAACTGGCGCCGGGCCCGTGGAACATTCAGGGCGACGCCACTCGGCTACGGCAATCGTTCGACAACCTATTGCGCAATGCCCTGGAAGCGCAGCCCCATGGCGGCGCTATTCATGTCACGGCGCAAAAAGACGGCCCCCAGTTGGTCCTGCGCTTTACCGATAATGGACCCGGAGTGCCGCGCGAAAGAAGAGAAGAACTGTTCGAGTTCGGCAAGACAACGAAAGCTGGCGGCAGCGGTATCGGCTTGCCGTTGAGCCAGCTCGTTGCCGAATCCCACGGTGGCTCCCTGGCGTTTGAGGAGCGCGACGGCGGGGCGGCTTTCCGCGTCACGCTACCCCTGGAGGTCAATTAATCATGGCCCGTCCGCGCCTCAGCGTGCTCGTCGTCGATGATGACGCCGCAACTCGCGACGGCCTCAAAGCTTTACTCGAAACCTGGGGCTACGCCGCAACCGCTGCGCCGGACGGCAAATCGGCGCTCGATATTTGCAATGCCAATCTGCCGCACGCCGTGGTCACAGATCTTATGATGCCGGGAATGACAGGTCTTGAATTCGTTGAAGCGCTGGGCGCGCGCGCCCAGCAACTGGCCGTGATCATGGTGACGGGGCAGGGCACCATCGAGACCGCGGTGCAGGCGATCAAGCTCGGCGCCTATGATTACCTGACCAAGCCGCTGGAACCGCCAAAATTGCGCGAGGTGCTCGAACGGGGCCTCAAACAGGTCGCCCTTGCGCGCGAAGCCAATGCCCTACGCCAGAAGCTTGAGTCGCCGCTCGGTTCCTACGGCGAACTTATCGGCAAATCACCGCCCATGCGCCAGCTCTACCAGCGTCTCGGCCAGATCGCCCCGACCGATGCCGCCGTGTTGGTGAGCGGCGAGAGTGGCACCGGCAAAGAATTGGTAGCGCGAACCTTGCACGATCTGTCGCCGCGACGCGATGGAGAATTTCTCGCGCTCAATTGCGCCGCCATTTCGGCAACGCTCATGGAGAGCGAACTCTTCGGACACGAAAAGGGCGCGTTTACCAACGCCATCGAGCGCCGCCAGGGCTGCTTCGAGCAAGCCGACGGCGGCACGCTTTTTCTCGATGAGATCACCGAGATGGCGCCGGAAGTGCAGGCGAAGTTTTTGCGCGTGCTCGAAGAAGGCCAGATACGCCGCGTCGGCGGCAACGCCAGTATCCCGATCTCGGTGCGGGTCGTGGCCGCGACTAATCGCAACCCGGCAAGCGCCGTCAAAGACGGCAAATTGCGCGAGGATCTTTTCTATCGATTGAGCGTGTTTCATTTAGAGCTGCCTGCTTTGCGCGAGCGCCGCGAAGACATCGCGCTTCTGGCGCGTCATTTTCTCGAATCTTTTGCCGAGAAATACCATCGTCCCGCGCTGCCCTGGAACACTGATTTCGCCCCGGCGCTGCAAGGCCACGGCTGGCCGGGGAACGTCCGTGAGTTGCGCAATGCCATGGAACGGCTCGCGGTCTTGGCCCCGGGTCCAAACCTCGCCGAGGACGATATTCGACAGTTCTGCCTCGCCGCGGTAATAAAGGATGAGGCGAGCGGCGCGCCTTTATCTCTAGCGGAAGCTGAACGCCAAGCCATCGAACGCGCGCTTGGCGCCAGCGGCGGCAATAAGACGCAAGCCGCCCGGCTTTTGGGCATCACGCCCAAAACGCTCAACGCCAAACTGGCGCTTTATCAAACCAAGTAAATTCTTCGGACCCCCAATACCTTTTTACCCGCCGGGCATTCCGCAACTTCATTGCAAGTAGTTGAAATTGTGTGCCTTTCGCCGTGGCACACCCGTTGCTCAAACACCCTTACGGTTCGATATAAATCACTGCCCGACGAAAGGGCAAGGAAATGAGAATGCGAAACACTACCGTTGTCATACTCGCAGCTCTAACTCTGGCATCTATGAAACTGGTGGCGGCGCACAACGCGGAGGCTGCACCACCAAAGGGCGGCAAAGCCGAAGCGCATATTAGTGATAAAGGCCGTGCCAATACCAATGGGCAATGGTCAGCGGATCCCGAAAAGGGTTGGGTGCGCGCCGAAGAGCGCCAGCAAATCCGGAACGACAAAAAAGAAAACTCTAAACGGCATCAGGTCAATCGCAAGGGCAATAGCTCAAAAAGAAAATTGTAAACAGAGTTCAGAAAGGAAAATATTATGAAACTACATAACAAAGCACCGATATTGGTATTGGCAGGGGCGCTCTTGATTGCGGGCTGCGCAGGCGGTCCGTTGAGTACAAGAGAAAAAGGCGCCGGCATCGGCGCCCTCGGCGGGGCGACGGCCGGCGGACTTATCGGCGCGGCGGTGGGCCATCCAGGAGCGGGCGCGGCAATCGGCGGCGGCCTCGGACTCGGCGCCGGCGCATTGGTCGGCGACCAGCTGCAGGGACAGGAAAACACCAACTACCGCCAACAGCAGCAGATTCAGAGCAACCAGAACCAGATCAACCGAAACCGCCAGGATCTCGAACGGCTGAAGGCGCAGCAGAAAGAGTATTAATCGGCTTCCTGCTGTTCATACACTGAAGCTAAACCCGGCTCACTGTCACTCGACAGTGAGCCGGGTTTTTTTAGCTACGATTTTGATCCCGAAATTTTGAACGTCACTTGTGTAGCGTCCCAGAGGGGATAAAAAAATCGGGGTCGCACAACAGTCATCCCCGCGAAAGCGGGCATCCAGCACCATCTGATTTTCCTGGATTCCGGGTCGAGCTAGCTCTCGCCAGCTGGCCCGGAATGACGTTTCAATTTTGTCAGGAACAGCGGAGACACCCGACTAGGTTGTTCGTGTCCGTGGTTCGTGTTCAAAAGACGATCACGATTCACGAGCACGCGCCCGGTTCCCATTGACACCCGCCTGTTCCCCGACTAAGCTTCGTCCCGTCAAGTCATTTAAACCAAAGCCGATTTAAGAGGGAGAAGCTACGATGACCACGATCGATGCAGATGGCCATATCGTCGAGAAAAATTCAGATATCCGCAAGTACCTGCCAGAGCCATACTCCAAACGCGCCGGGGCTCTCTTGCCTTCCGATGGTCTCGATACCTCCATGGGTGGACTTGTCGGTGGTATAGAGGACAATGACATACCGACGCGCCTCAAGGACATGGACACTGAGGGAATCGACGTCTCGGTATTGTTTCCCACCAGCAGCTTCGCAGTCAACGGTCTGATGGAGCGCGACTATGCCGTGGCTTACGCCCGAGCCTACAACGACTTCATCGCCGAGGTTTGCCGTCAAAGCCCGCGTCTCAAAGGTGTTGCGTTGTTGCCGTTGCAAGATCCCAAAGCCGCAATCGAAGAAGCCAACCGCGCCGTAACCAAACTCGGACTGGTGGCCATCGCGGTGGCCAGTCAAGGCATGAAGGAACATCTAGGATCTCAAACCTTCTGGCCGCTCTATGAGGAATTGCAGCGATTAAACACGCCGCTATGCGTCCATAACCGGCGCGAAGGGCCGGCGGGGGAAATCCGCTTCGATAGTTTCATACACATGCACACCATCGGAAGACCAGTGGAGACTTTCATCCAATTCGCCGGTTTGATCTACGGCGGGGTGGCCGAGCGCTTCCCAAATCTCCGCATTCGCCTTCCTCGAATGCGGCGTCGGCTGGGTTCCCTACTGGATGGAACGGATGGATGAGGAGTGGGAGAAGCGCGGCAAAGTCGAAGCCCCGCTGTGCAAACGGAAACCCAGCGAGTATGTAAAACATGGCAACTGGTTCATCGCGATGGAACCCGAAGAAGAAACACTCCCTTATGTGATCGAGCGCATTGGCGATGACAAAATCGTTTTCGCTTCCGACTACCCCCACTGGGACGGTATATTTCCTCATGTAGTTTCCACGATCCGCGGCCGCAAAGACATATCAGACCAGGCTAAAGCCAGAGTCTTAGGAGAAAACGCCAAACGCTTTTACGGCTGGCAGTGAGATGCAGAGCTGCATCGTTGCCTTGCTGGGTCTCTCGCTGAGCGTCACTGCCGCGACCTGGTCGTACGGGGCCGACGCTCGGCCCTTGCTCAAGGTGCGTATGGCCTTCACGTCGCTGTCCGCGGTGATGATACCACCCTGGGTGGCGCGCGAGGCGGGAATTTTTCACAAGCATGGTTTAGACGTGGAGGTGATCGCCACTCCCACAGGCGTCGAGGGCATGAACGCGTTGATCGCCGGCGAAGTGCAGTTCTTGCAGATCTCAGGCGGTACGACGGCAAGCGCGGCTTTGGGCGGGGCGGATGTCATGGTGGTCGGAACGACGCTTGACACTTTGGTTCAGCAACTTATCGCACGCCCGGAGATTGACAAAGCCGAGCAATTGAAAGGCAAGTCCATCGGCATTACCCGATTCGGCACGTCCATCGATGTTGGCGCGCGCTTTGCCCTGCGGCATTTTGGTCTCGTCCCGGATAAAGACGTCGCCATCGTTCAGGTCGGCGGCATGGAATCCATGGTCCCGGCGATACATGGGAACCGTATCCAGGCCGGCATCTTTTCATACCCGGCGATTACGCAAGCATTGAAACTCGGCCACCGCACTCTGCTCGACGTAGCATCGCTTGGTATTCCCTATGCTTTCACGGGCATGACGACCCGTGGTCGCTTAATCAAGGAGGACCCGGATCTAGTGCGTCGCTACATGATGGCGCAAACGGAAGCCATCGCCCGCGCCAAGCGAGATAAAAGTTTTGCTCTGAAGGTCATGAGCAAATACCTGCGCACGGCGAATCCCGCCGCGCTCGACGACTCTTACGAGATCGACATCCAGAAATATTTGCTCAAGGTACCGTTGACCACAGCAGAGGCAATGCGGTCGGTACTGGACGACCTCGGTGGAAGAGTTCCTAAAGCAAAAGACGCCGACCCGAGAAAATTCTTCGACGACTCCTTCGTGCGCCAGATGCAATCGAGCGGCTTCATTGACGCGCTGTACCGGTCGCCTTGAACGGATTTTTTCAACAGGCTCAGCGAATTTCAAACAGCAACACGGTATGATCGTGCAGAAAATCGCCTTTCACTCGTTCTACTCTGTCCGGCACCCAGCCTTGGATCTGAAAATCATGCGATACCACCCGCGAGCCGGGCTTTAACTGGCGGTCGAGCATGGGCCGGAGCTTGGCGTTGAAGTCCGGCAGCATATAAAGCGTGACAACGGTGGCCGGCGAAACATCAGCGGTAAACGCATCCTGAGCGCGAAATTCCACCAGGTGTTCGACCTTCTCCCGGAACGCGTTGTTGCGCGCTTTCAGCACCAAGTCTTGATCGATCTCGATGCCCACGCCTTTCACGCCATATTTTTTTGCGGCCCGGATAATGATCGCGCCGTCGCCGCTACCGATGTCGTAGACAACGTCTCCCGGTTTCACCTGCGCGAGTTCGAGCATGCGGTCGATGACTTCGGGCGCCGAGCGCACGAATGGCACTTCGCCGTCGGTCCAGAGTGCAACCGATGAACCGCAACCGCTCAACAGAAGCGCCAGCATAACTGCCAGACAACTAATAATAGTACTCATCATTGCGCGAAGTTATAGGCCAATACGCATTCCGTCAAATGAACCAGACGAGCGAACAGCATTCAAGAGGATGAAGGAGGAACGCCTTGAACGACTTGAACGGCTTGAACGTAGTGCAGCGATTGAACAACGCCCATTCCATCCCTTGACACATCAACGCAATCCGCCCTATTGGAATTGTAGAAATCATTAAAACAGGAGGATGGATTCATGGCCACTTGGGACGATACGCTAACTGATCGTGACAAACAGGTATTCGCGCTCTCCGGCTACGGCAAGCGCGCCGGCTTCGGTCAACGGCCGGCCGTGCTCGTCATCGATGTCAACTATAACTTCGTCGGTGACAAGCCGGAACCCATCCTGGAATCCGTCAAACGATTTCGCAACAGCTGCGGCGCGGAAGGCTGGGAAGGGGTTCATCATATAGTCGAGCTGCTCGCGGCAGCGCGCAGGAAACATTTGCCGACTTTTTACACTACGGGTCACGATGACCGAACCAATACCGTCTCCTTTGGCCGCTGGCAGGCGAAAAACAGCCGCTCAACGGAGGACATGACCGAGACATGGGACAAAGGCAATGAAATCGTCGCCGACATCGCGCCCCAGCCGGGCGATATCGTCGTGCGCAAGCAAAAGCCCAGCGCGTTCTTCGGCACGCCGCTCATGAGCATGCTCAATGAAGTCCACGCCGACAGCGTTTTGGTCGCCGGCACTACTACCAGCGGCTGTGTGCGCGCCAGCGTCATCGACGCCTTTTCCTACAACATGAAAGTCTCGGTGGTGGAGGAGTGCGTCTTCGATCGCGGCCAGGCGTCGCACAAAATCAATCTCTTCGACATGGCCATGAAATACGCCGACGTGATTTCGCTCAAGGAAACCATCGATTACATCCGCGGATTGCCTGACAACCTGTACGCTCCGGCGCTTTAAGGAAAAATATCATGGCCGCGCATATTCATGGACCGCTTTACTATGAACGGATGGGCAGAACAGGGCCGGTGATCGCCTTTGTTCATCCCAACCCCATGGACCAGTCGTGCTGGATTTTCCAGCTGGCGCATCTGTCGACTTGGTACCGCTGCATCGCCATCGACATCCCGGGATACGGCCGCTCGCCCAAGGCCGATGCCGGCCTGACCATGACCGACATGGCCGAGGCCTGTTGGGAAGCGATAGACGACGCGGCGCCCGGCGAAAGCGCGGTCCTGGTCGGCTGTTCGGTCGGATCGTCGATCGCTCCTTATATGCACCACCAGCGCCCCGATAAAACCGCGGCGCTGGTATTGTCGGGCACAGGCTACAACCCTACCAAGGAATTCACCAAGCGGCGGATCGAGAACTACACGGCCAACGGCATTGACTACCGCTGGAGATACACGTTCGAGGATCTGAGCGCGGCGTTTCGCACCACGCCGCTGGCACATTTTTTTGCCAACCTTTTCACCGAGCGCAACCAATTCGCCGATGTTGAGACGATCCTCCACCAGTTCAAAGCGCTGGCGCAGCCCTATCCGGACGGCCATCACGAGCGCATCGCCTGTCCGACGATAATCCTGACCGGCAGCGAAGACGGCAGCCACCAGAGCGCCTTCGCGCTCCAGGCGCGCATCCCCAATTGCGAATTGAAGGTCTTGCCGGGAGCCGGCCACGCCTGTCAGATGGAACAGCCCTGGCTATTTGACCGCTTCATGATCGAGTTTCTTACCAAGCACGGCCTGTTTCCCGGAGCATCCAAACCCGGTTAAGGGATTACGCGAATTGGCGTTGATGATTGCTATAACCGCGTGCGGTCTGGACGATCTCCCAAGACCCGACTCTAGCGGAGGAAAATCCACATGCGCTACGAGCTGTACTACTGGCCCTCGATACAGGGCCGCGGGGAGTTTGTTCGCCTTGCGCTGGAGGACGCCGGCGCGGATTACGTGGACGTTGCGCGCCAATCGAGGCACGGCATGGCGGGGATGATGCGCTTGATGGAAAGCCGCTCGGTCGGGCGCCTCCCGTTTGCGCCGCCGTTTTTAAAAGCCGGCAAGCTGGTGATCGCGCAAACCGCAAACATCCTTCTGTTTCTCGGCCCGCGCCTCGGCCTAGTGCGGAAAGACGAGGCGACCCGGCTCTGGGCGCATCAACTGCAGCTCACCATCGCCGATTGGGTCGCCGAGGTCCACGATAGCCATCATCCGATCTCCGGCGGCCTTTATTACGAGGACCAGAAGCGCGAAGCGAAGCGGCGCGCGGCGGAGTTCAGGGCCGAGCGCTTGCCGAAGTTCCTGGATTATTTCGGGCAGGCGCTGAAGCGCAATGAAAGCGACTATCTCGTCGGCAAAGCAGCTTCGTACGTCGATCTGTCGATGTTTCAGATGATCGAAGGCTTGCGCTACGCCTTTCCACGCGCGATGGCGAAGCTGGAATCCAAATATTCTAGGCTGGTGGGGCTGCATGACCGCGTAGCGGCTCGCCGCCGACTCGCCAGATATCTCGCGTCCGACCGGCGCTTGCCTTTCAATCAACAAGGCATCTTTCGCCACTATCCTGAGCTGGATGGTTAGCTATGAGGCTGTAAGCAACGTCGGATCATGCAGCCTATCTGCGTGCTTAATCCAAATAGAACCTTGGTTACCTTGTTTTATCGGGTCTAGACGCTTGGGAGGGGGTTAGATGAAAACAGTAGCTAACAGTTTGGCAGAGCTAGTGTCAGACATCCGATTCAGTAAGTTGCCGGAGGAGGTTGTGAAAGAAACAAAGCGGCGGGTCCTGGATACCTTGGGCTGCGCCTTCGGCGGCTTTCATGGAGAGCCGAGCGTCATCATGCGCAACGTGGCGGCAGACTTAGGAGGGAAGCCCGAATCCACCGTCCTTGGCGCTACCTACCGAACGTCGTGCGAGAAGGCTGCTCTGGTGAATTCGACGATGCTGCGCTACCTGGATTACATGGACTCTCACGCGGGTCCTGATGCCTGCCACCCCTGTTTTAATATTCCACCTTGTCTAGCCGTCGCGGAGCGCACAAGCGCCAGCGGGAAAGATCTGATAGCCGCTATCGTGGCCGGGTATGAAATCCAGATTCGTTTCCAAGAGGCGTGCAAGATCGGCTCTCGCGGCTGGTTCAGCGGCACGTACCTGGAATTTTCCGTACCCCTGGCCGTGGGTAAGCTTCTGGGTCTCGACATCGATCGATTGAAGAACGCGCTTGCTATCGCTGCGACTCACGCCAATGCCTTGAGCGTCAACAGTGGCAGTATTCCCGCCAGCAAGAGCGTTGCCGATGGAATGGTGGCATCGACTGGAATTCTCGGGGCTCTCATGGCTGGCGCAGGGCTAACCGGGCCGACGGACATTATCGACAGCGCGGGTGTATTTGAAAAGGCTGTGGCAGGGGGGATCGATATGGAGCGTCTGCTGGCGCCTGTGGTTGAGTATAAGGTGATGGAGGTTAATACCAAGTGGTTCAACACTGTTCGCACCGCCCAGACTGCCGTAACCAGTATGTTCAGCTTGCTCGAGAAGCACCGCCTAAGCTGGCGCGACGTCGAGGCCATTACTCTGTTTCTACCGACAAAAGAACACATTGGACACGACGGAATATGGAACAGTACCTCCAGGTTGAGGCCGCAGAATCGAGACACCGCAAATCACAGCCTGGTTTACAGCTTGGCTGTCGCCATGGTGGATGGGGAACTTGGACCCGAGCAGTATGCCGATGCGAAGCTGCGCGATCCTAATGTTCTCTCTGTTATTGATCGGACCACGCTTCAGTCGGATGCGTCTCTTGACCAGCATTGGCCGGAAGCTGCCGTGAGCCGTGTGGTTCTTAGAACAAAAAACGGGCAGAGCTGTGAGGCGACAACCCTCTATCCGCCCGGGCACCACAAAAACCGCGTTACCGATGAGCTGATCCAGCAAAAGTTTACCAAGCTCACAAGCCGAATGCTCGGCAAAGAGAAGCAAGCAGCCATCATCCAAACAGTCGGACGCCTGGAGGAACTTGAGTCAGTAAAGGAACTCATGATCCATTTGGGCGGGGAATAAGCGAGGGACGAGAAGTAAAGAGGAACGCTAACCCTTGGCTCACCGCTGTGCTTTGGGAAAGCCGTAGGCTTCAAACACTTTGACCATCCACGACTCCATGTTCGCGTGTTGCTCCCAGGTGACCCAGGAGAGTTTCTTCCCGCGGAGTTGCTGCTCGACGCCGCCGCCGCGGAAGAGATGAGACGATCCCATTGGCTCCTGATCGTCGGCGATCTTTTGCGACTCCGCGCCGGCCATCCACTCCAGCCACAACAGGGCTGCATGTGGGTTTGGCGCGGTAGCCAGAATCGCCTGTTCCGAAGTGAGGAAAACCGGAACCGGCTCGAGAACAAGGTGCTGCAGAACGCCGGTGCGGTCCTTGATTTCTGCTCGCTTCACGCTGTGAAACATGGTGCCTGTCATCATGGGCACGTCGCCGCCGATAATCAAGGGTAACGTTCGGCTTACGCCACGTACCCAGATCGGATCCTGGGCCGCCAGTTTGCGCGCGAAATCCAGAGTCTTTTCCAATCCCCACGCGGGCACGAGGCATGCGATCGGTCGCGGTCCTATATCCAACGCAAACTTCCTGCCCTTAAATTCAGGCTTGAGAAAATCTTCCCAGGATTTTGGCAGTTGCTCCGGACTCACCAGAGTCTTATTGTAAGCAGACACGATGAGACGCGTATAAGGCGCGACGATGTTGCGGTTCTTCGGGTCTATCATCGGCGCGGGAATTTGCAGGACGCCGCGCTCGGCCATGCCGAGGAGATCAACCTTCCAAAGATAGGGTAGGTACTCACTGTACAGGTCTCGGCTCGGATAAATGATGTCCCACTCCCGGGCCTGCCCGCTCTTAATTTCCAGTACGTTACGCTGCGCCATATCGGTACCGGTAATTTCCTGCGCGTGCAGATTGATAAACGGATACTTCTGATTGAACGCTTTACCGGCCGCCTTCAAGGTGGCCGGATCCATGTTGACCAGAATTCGCAACTTTCCCTCTTTCTTTGCTTTCTCGACTATCTCGCTATGATTGCCAAAAGAGACGTATGCTTTCGCATCGGCTTGTTTACTTTTTGTCGGCGCCGGGCTTGCTTGCCCGGCAAATATAAACGATACGTCCGCCAGCATGATGCAAAGAACAATGGCCGCCAAAAGTTTCATCACTTTTTTCCTCATAGCCGCATTTCAATAGCGCCGAGCCTTCGGGTCCTAATTAACGGCTGACGTTAACGTAGCTGCGAGGGTACAGTCAATGGGGAAAAGAGGGAACGGCGATCGAATCCCGGGGAGGCATTCGCGGCGGTCGGGATTGTGGTCGGGCCGAACAAAACGTCAAAAGGGAATACGGGAATGGGGAGTCAAATTGCCAAGCAAATCGGTTGAGTTTAGTATCGGACTGGCCTAGTTTCGAGCTGATCTTTGGCTTTGGTTCCTGTTGTAGTCACGCGATCACTGAGTAAGAGAATATGCTCTCAGTTCACGCTGATATCATCGGCAGCCTGCTTCGGCCTCCGGAGCTGCTGGCAGCTCAAAAACAACTCGCCGCCGGAGTCATCAGTCAGGACCGATTCAAAGCAATCGAAGATCGCGCCGTCGACGACGCCATCGCGCTGCAAGAGAGCGTCGGTTTAGAAGTCGTGACTGACGGGGAGATGCGGCGACAGTCCTTTCAGAGCCAAATGACCGCCGCGGTGGACGGCTTCGGCGACCACGATCTCGATGCCTTTCTTTGGGGCGACTGGCATGATGATGAAGGAGTTCACCGCACATCCCGGCCATCGCGACTGGGCGTTGTCAGTAAACTCAAGCGCCAACGATATTTGTCCGTTGATGAATTCGTTTACCTGAAGTCCAAAACCAAACGCATCCCAAAGCTCACGCTGCCCAGCCCCGGTCTGTGGGCCAACTTTTGGTCCGCGGAATATTCCAAAGGAGCTTATCCGACACTCGAGAGCCTTTTTGCCGACATCGTGCAAATCCTGCGCGACGAAGTGGCGGAACTCGCCCGGTTCGGAGCCAGTTACGTTCAAATCGATGCGCCGCACTACGGCCTTCTGCTCGCTCCCCAGACCCGAAGGTTCTATGAAAACCAAGGCTGGAGCATTGATCAATGGTTGTCACTAGGAATTGACCTGGATAATGCCGTGATGAGCGGTTTTCCGAGCGTAACATTTGGATTTCACATCTGACGCGGCAATCAAGGCAGCCGGTGGCTGTCGGCGGGAGGGTATGAGGCGATCAGCCGCCAACTCTTTCAAAAGCTAAAGGCGCAAAGGCTGTTACTGGAGTATGACGACGCCCGCTCCGGCTCCTATGAACCGCTCCGCGACTTGCCAGACGATAAGTTCGTTGTGCTTGGACTGATAACGACAAAAAGGTCGCAACTCGAATCGTCGGAATTCTTAAAGCAGCGCGTAATCGAAGCCAAACAATACGTTCCCATAGAAAGGTTGGGGCTCAGCCCCCAATGCGGCTTTGCATCTTCGATTATCGGCAACCGAATCGCCACCGAAGATCAACGGCGAAAATTGCAACTCCTGGTTAGCACGGTGCAAGCGCTTTGGGGATAGCGGTTGGGGGTCAGCCGTTCTGCGTGACCGCCCGCCAAATGAGGATCACACCGATTAGCAATAACAGCACCGTCAATCCGCGATTGAACGTTTGCTGGTTGACGCGGTCCTGGATCTTCATTCCCGCATAGAACCCCGCCAAGGTAAACAATGATACTTGAATCGATAGGGTGATCGTGTGCCAGTTTAAAAGGTTCCAGGTCGAGATGGCAACCAATTGGGTGATTTTCGTCGTAACGAAGATGGTCGAAATGGATTTCACGAAAGTCCGCTTCTCAAGCTTGAGGCTGTAGAGATATATCGCTAGAGCGGGCCCGGCGGCGTTGGTCATGCCGTTGAGAATGCCGCTAATGAAGCCGCACACCGGCCCAAGAATTTTCTCCGCGCGGGGTGAAATCGTGAAATCAAATCTCAGCGCGCTGGAGAACACGAAAACCACAACCAGTACGCCGAGACAAAAATTAAGCATCCACAGCGGCAGCTTGACGAGAACCATGGTGCCCAGAAAAACACCGATAATGGTTGGCGCAATCAATCCTGCGAAGCGCCGGAAGACGTCATAAGGAAACCCGCCGCGGATAACTTGAGCCGAATCCATAAGAAGGTTTGGCAGAATGAGAATCGTGACCGCTGTGCGAATATCCAGCAGGAGCGCCACCATGGGCGTCGCGATCAGTGGAAATCCCAACCCCGTCACCCCTTTGACGAATGCGGCGAACAATAGCGCGGCGCCGACGAGTAGCTGGGTGCGATCGAAAGACATGGTTAAAGAAAGGTGTTTTCCGGTGTGCGCAATAACTTGAACCTGCGGGCGACGAGCGAATAACTGGGCTGCTTTGCCTTCCAACCCGTTCAATGTTCAAGGTATTCGGAGGAGATTTAAGAACCGCATAAGCACAATCCCTGACTTTGAACCTTGAACATTGAACCTTGAACTATATTAGGGCTTCTGTCGCTGTCCCGTCTGTTTCTTGCCGGTTACGAAATATTCGCTTTTGACCGCGAGACTGGCTTCTGCTTCGTCTTCTTCTGTCCACGCGCCAAGGCTGTAGCCGTACCAGGGCATGCGCGGCTGGAGCGGCGGCAGTTCCAGTTCTTCCCAAATCTTCTTGGACCGCTCCATGAATTCTTTGCGCGGCAACGACACCGGCGTATAGGGCCAAGGGCGGACGGCATTGATCAATAACGCGCTGACCGACGTCATGCGCGCCTGAAGGCTGTCCATCCCCGGCGGGTGCGACGACGGGTCTAGACCTGGCGATTTTCCTTTGGCAATTGATACGTCTTCGTCAGGGCGCACGTTAAAACAAATCGCCCAGTTGACCATCGCGGGATCGCGAATGTCTATATCTTCATCCACCGCCACGCAGATCTTGGCGTAGCTTCCAGTAAAACCGGCGCTGGCATTCAATGCTCGCCAGGCGTCGGCCTTGGTCGCATTGCGCATTTTGATAACACAATAGTTCTGGCCGCTGCCGCTCACTTCGTCATGGAGCGCGACGTCAATGACCGCCGAGTTGCCGCTATCGTGGCGTAAAAACTTGTAGATGATTTTTTCCGTGCCCGTATGTTTGATTTTGCTCGACTCGCTGGGCGGAAACTGACTCATGAGCGCGGTATAGATCGCGCCGTTCCGGTGCGTGATACAGCTCACCTGTAAATAGGGTGAAACGCTGCGGTGTCCCATGTAGCCTGGATACTCGCCGAAGGGGCCTTCCGGTTCGATAGAATCCGTTGGGATGCTCCCCTCAATAATGATCTCCGCCGTGGCCGGAACCAGCAAGTCGACGGTCTTGGCTGGCGTGACCTCCACCGGCGCGCCGGCCAAACCGCCCGCGAGCCGGTACTCGTCGAAATCGAAGGGAATCTTTGCCGTCGCCGCGTAGGCGATATTCGGACTCACCCCGATGGCGATAACGGCTTCCAGCGGCTTCCCCATCGCCTTGCACTTGCGCCAATGCAGCCCCATATGTTGTGCCATAAAGAAACCGCCGGCGCGGTCCGGCGCTTTTATCTGGCTGCGATAGTTGCCAATATTGTAGATGCCGGTTTCCGGGTCTTTGGTAATCCAATTGGCCGATGTCAAATAGGGCGCGTTGTCGAACCCTGGCGTGGAAATTGGCACGGGGATCATGTCGAGACCATGACCGCTCAATAAGTCTCGACCCTGTCGCACGAATTCCTGTGCCGGTCCGGCGCTTACTTTGACAGGATTCACCGGATTCATCTGCGCCTGGGTCCAGCGCTCGTGGATCTCGTCTGGATTGCACATCATCCCGATGGCATAAATCTCCGTGGTCGCAGCCAAAGTCCCGACCGTTACCGGCATATCGTAGCGTTTGCCCTTGCCGTCCACGACGTTTTCAAACATAAACGCCTTGCGCTGAGTCTCGTCGAGGCCGCGAAACTGCCAGCGTACCAATGGCATGAGCTCGGTGTCTTTATTAATCTCACGCTGGATGCGGATTAACTTACCGCGCTCTTCGACGGCCTTAAGATGTTCGCGAAAATCGCGATAGTACTTGTTGCTCGCCATCCAATTTTCTCCGTTTCAATTATTATCTTGCCATCTATCATCCGCGCCTGCCGCCTTGTCAAGCTGCGATACCTCCGTGACAAGGCAACGTCAAAGTCAATTGCACCTTACTTGAAATCCAACTCGCGTTTTTCCAGAAATCCCCCCTTCCCCCTTTTTCAAAACGGAGGTATACAAAGTCGCCCTTTGTAAAGCGAGATTTAGAGGGATTTTTAATTTCCTCAACACGACTTTGACGGAACCAGGGCCTTCGTGAAGACCTGTCACGGCGCGACCACTCGGGTCAAATCCCGGAGTTGATACCGCAATAGTCGCGATTTTTTTCTGATTTTAGGTTCGCGCTCGGACGAATTTTGCTTGTGCGCCATGGACAAGCTTGGTACAGTGTGCACTCTCAAAGAAACTGCCCCGGTTACCTTACAAAATAGCGGACGTGTTGATGAATTTCATGCCGACAACGAATCGAATGAGCATGCCCTCACTGAAAGCAATGTCTCGATTTGCTGCGTCGTCCTTTCGCTTCTTGCCAGCCCTGCTTGTGGTCGCGCTTTTCCTGGCCGATGTCTGGGTCCCAATCGACCTGGCGATACCGATGTACTATGTCGCGGCCTTATTGTTCGTGGTCGCTCTACCCCGGCGCCGCGATAAATTCCTGGTCGCGGTAACCTGCACATTATTGGCGATTCCTGATTACGTTCTTGCGCCGGCGGTTGCCGGAGCGCCCGAATGGTTGCGCGTCCTTAATCACAGCTTGTCCGTGATCGTGATTTGGACGGTTGCCGTTGTGGCACTGCGCCACACGCGCGACGTGGAAGCGTTGCGATCGAGCGAGCGTGTCGCTTACGGGCGCCTGGCGCAGCTGAGAACCACTTACGCGTCGGCCCCTGTGGGTCTCTGTTTTGTCGATCGCGATCTCCGTTATTTGGCAATGAACAATACCCTCGCGGAAATGCACGGCCATCCGCCGGATTTTTATCTCGGCAAGACGGTGCGTGAAGCCACGCCGGACATGGCCGACGCGGGTGAGGAACATTACCGGCGCGTCATCAATACAGGGAGGCCGGTACTTGACGTGGAAGTTGAGGGCGCCACGGTTGCCCGCCCCAATGAAAAGCGCCACTGGTTGGCCAGCTATCACCCGGTCAGAGATGAAAACGGCGCGGTGATGGGCGTCAATGTCGCGGTCCGGGATATCACCGACCGCAAACAAGCCGAAGCCGATACTATGTTTTTGCTTGATGTCGGCGAGTGCATTAGGGTCGCCACCGATCCAGATGAGATGATGTGGGCCATTGCCGTAGCTCTTGGGGAGCACCTCCGCGCGGGCCGCTGCGGCTTCGCGGAAATCGATATTGAACACGACCGGCTCGTGGTACAACGCGACTACCGCCGCCACGCGCGGTCGCTGGCAGGCACCTACCCTCTCAAACAATTTGGCGCGGCCATTGTTGACGACGGAAAGGCGGGAAGAACGATTGTTGTCAATGATGCCACGGGCGATGAACGCGCCGCGCTCGACGGCAATGGCTTCGACCAGGCGGGCATCCGGGCTTTAATCGTCGCTCCGCTGCTCCGAGATGGACGATTGGCGTCCTGTCTGTTTCTCGCGGCGCCAGAACCGCGCCAGTGGAGCGAACGGCAGGTAGCATTGGTCGGCGCCGTGGCCGAACGCACCTGGCTGGCCGCGGAACGGCTTCGTCTCGATCATGCTCTGCGGCAGAGCGGGATGGCATTGCGTGAAGCCGACCGCCGCAAAGACGAATTCCTGGCCACTTTGGCCCACGAACTGAGAAATCCTTTGGGCCTGATCCGCAACGTTGTGAGTCTGCTACAGTCGCCGGCGGCGACGGATGCCGAGATCGGGTGGGGCCGGGACATCATCGATAGGCAGGTAAATTATCTGACCCGCTTGACGGATGATCTTTTCGACGTAAGCCGGATTACCCGTGATAAACTCGAGCTGCGCAAGGAAGACCTGCACCTCTCCGAGATCATTAATGGGGCCGTGGAATCGTGCCGACCTCTGATGAACGAGCGCGGGCATATATTTACGCTTAACATGCCGACGGAGCCGGTGTATCTGTCCGGTGATAAAATCCGGCTGACCCAAGCGATCATGAACCTGCTCAACAATGCCGCCAAGTACACCCCGAGGTCAGGCCGCATCGGTCTCTCAGTCGAGTGTGACGGCGATGAGATTTGTATAAGGGTCACAGACACCGGCATTGGCATCGCCGCGGAAGATTTGAACCGGGTTTTTGACCTGTTTTTTCAGGCGGATCGATCTTTCGCCCGGTCTGAGGGAGGGCTCGGGCTGGGGCTTACGCTGGTAAACCGATTGGTGGCGATACACGGCGGCTCCGTTGCAGTGGAAAGCGCTGGGCTTAACCAAGGCAGCGAGTTTATTGTGCGACTTCCGGTGATCGGCAGGCCGTCGCCGGCGTCCCCTGATGTCGAACGAATCTACAGCGCCAAGCCGCAGGCCACGGGACAGCGCCGGGTATTGGTCGCCGATGACTTTCCAGAATCGGCGCAGCTGCTCGCCCGCCTGCTGCGACAGGACGGCAACGATGTGCGGGTCGCCCTAGATGGTCTTGAAGCCGTCGATACCGCGGCGCAATTTCACCCTGATATTGTGCTTCTCGATATTGCAATGCCGAAATTAAATGGCTACGAAGCGGCGAGCAAGATCCGCCAACAGCCCTGGGGCAAGAATGTGATTTTGATCGCTTTGACGGGCTGGGGTCAACAACAAGACCGTCGCCGTACCAAAGAAGCGGGCTTCGACGTACATTTGACCAAGCCGGTCAATTATCAGGCCATTGCCAAGCTGCTTAATGATTTATCCGGCGACGCGCGCACAGGGAATCGCCCCGCCGCGGAAGTTCTCTAGACTCAACATCCGCCGAATTTGACTAACCTGGCCGTCGAGAAGGCGGGGGTGCGAGGCGGAGCGAGGGCTCGCACCGGAGCGTACATCGGCGGTACGCGTAGGATGCGAGCCCAAAGTGACAGCAAGCCCCCCTCATCGATGAATCAGGGGCGGCAATACGAAATAGCAACGCCCTATGTTCGACACTTTTATCGACGGTCTCTTTCTAGTTCTCCAATGGAAAGCCTTTAGTCTGATGCTCGTCGGCATGAGCCTCGGGTTTTGCGTTGGCTTGCTTCCCGGCATCGGCGGTGCAGCGACGTTGGCTTTGATGATCCCGTTTGTCTTTAAGATGAGCCCGGTCGAAGCATTTGCGTTCTTGCTCGGCATGCATTCCGTAGCCGCGACCACCGGCGATATAACCTCGATACTTTTCGGCGTTCCGGGCGAAGGACTCTCCGCCGCCACCGTCGTGGACGGTTATCCCATGGCGAAACGGGGCGAAGCAGGGCGCGCGCTCGGTGCCGCGTTGATGAGCTCGCTGATCGGGGCGCTGATCGGCGCCGCGACGCTGGCGCTGGCAATTCCCATCGTCCGTCCCTTGGTTCTCACTTTCGGCTCGCCCGAGCTCTTCTTGTTATCCATGATCGGCATTGCCTGCATCACGTCCCTCAGTGGATTAAGCCTCAGAGGCCAGATTCGCGGCTTTGCGATGGGCTTGTTAGGTCTATTACTGTCAACGATCGGACAAGAACGACAGTCGGGATCGCTGCGGTTTGACATGGGACTGATGTATCTCTGGGAAGGTCTTGATCTGGTTCCCGTCTTGGTGGGAATTTTTGCGATCCCTGAACTGGTTGACCTGGCCGTGCGCGGGACTTCGATTGCGGGCGACCGCGCTGCGGAAAATCTCCGCAGCGGGGTCATTGAAGGCATCAAAGACACCTTTCGCCATTTTTGGCTGGTCGTCCGTTGTTCGATGGTCGGAGTTTTTATCGGCATCATGCCGGGCGCAGGCGGCGGCGTCGCTCAATGGATGGCCTACGCGCACGCGGTGCAGAGCGCCAAGGATACCAAGGACCGGGAAGGCTTCGGCAAAGGAGATGTGCGCGGCGTCCTCGGTCCGGGCGCGGCGAATAATTCAAAAGAAGGCGGCGATCTCATTCCAACGATCGCGTTCGGCGTGCCGGGAAGTGGCGCGATGGCGATTCTCCTCGGCGCTTTCATGATCATGGGCCTTATGCCCGGCCCCGATATGCTCAGCAAACATCTCGCCGTCACCTACTCTATGGTCTGGACTTTGGTCATCGCCAATATCATTACCGTTGTCTTATCGCTCGCCGTCCTCAATCAACTGGCGAAAGTGACCCACATCCGAGGCGGTCTGATCATTCCGTTTGTTCTATTGCTGGTATTCGTCGGTAGTTACACCGCCAACGGCCAGCTTGCCGATCTGATCGTCACCTTTGGCTTCGGCGTACTCGGCTATTTCATGGTGTTATGGGGTTGGCCGCGGCCGCCGCTGGTCTTGGGCTTCGTTCTCGGCAAGCTGGTGGAAACCTATCTTTTCATTTCGGTGTCGCGCTATGGTTTCGCCTGGTTGACCCATCCGATCGTGATGCTACTGATTGTTCTGTTGGTCGTTGTCGTCGGCTATCCGTTTGTGCGGGAAAAACCGGCGTGGGCCGGCGGCAGCGATTGATGAAAAAAAAGGGACATATTTATGTTAGTGTCTTTCTCATCGCCGTAGCCGGCTATGCGATTTATTCCGCATCGCAATGGTCGTTCAAGACAGGATTTTTCCCCCTTGCCATCGCCATACCTCTCATCATTCTCGCGCTAATCCATCTGTTCTTGGAACTCTTCGGCGCGCCTGAGAAAGCCGGCGGTCCCGCGGTCGAAGCGGAATTTGCCGACGAAGTATCTCCTGAAGTCGCGCGCCGGCGCGCCATCGCCATCTTTTCCTGGATCGTCGCTTTCATTTTGTCCGTCTATCTTTTAGGCTTCCCGCTTACCGTTCCGCTGTTTCTCTTTTTTTATTTAAAACTTCAGAGTCAAGTAAGCTGGCCGCGCTCCCTGACGCTTACTATAGTATCATGGGGCGGTTTCTATGCGCTTTTCCAACGCTTGGTGCGGTTACAATTCGAGACCGGAGTCATTCAAACTTGGCTCGGCCTGTAATCAATGTGCTTGACTCGCGTCACTCTAATCAAATAACCTTGGGTCGCCGTGCCGAAATCGTTGATCTGAGGATGATTACTATTAAGGAGATATTTATGAACCATTTGCGGACGCTGAAAGTTTTTTTATGTTTGACTTGGCTGGTGTTCACGGTTGGGCCGGTCTGGGGGCAAGCAAATTATTACGAAGGAAAAACCGTCTCCATTCTCATTGGGGCGAAGTCTGGTAGTCTGGAGATCGCCGCTCAGATCGTCGCTCATCACCTGGGCAAATATCTTCCCGGCAAACCCGCGGTGATAGTCCAGCACATGCCCGGCGCGGCCCACCTGCTAGCGACCAATAACGTATTCAATTTAGCCAAGCCTGACGGTTTGACGATCCTCGCCGCCAACCCCAACGTTGCCATTGCCCAACTTTCAAAGGTTGAGCAGGTGCGCTTCGATGTGCGCAAGTTTCAGTGGCTCGGTTCTTCCGGCGCCGATGGTGTTATGTTTTCGATTCGGCCGGACCTGCCGTACAAGTCATTCGACGAGCTAAAAAAAGCCGACCGCGAGCTGGTCGCCGGCACCACCGGCCCTGGCTCCAACGCCCACGACTTTCCCCTTCTGCTCAAGGAGTTCGCCGGGCTGAAGTTAAAGCTCGTCTCCGGCTATCCGGCAAACAGCGATGTGCTATTGGCCATCGAGCGCAAGGAAGTCGACACCTGGTCCGCGCTGGCGACGACGATCAAGCTTGCCGCCGACCGCGGCGCGGTGCGCCCGCTGGTTCGCGGCCGGGTGGCGGTGCCGGGCTTTGAGAATCTGCCGGTGGACGAAGATCTCGCCACCAGCGCGCTCGGCAAGTCGCTTATGGCGATCAAGTCTATTCCGCTGTCCATCGGCCGGGCGTTCGCGGCCGCGCCGGGCACGCCGGCGGATCGCGTAGCGATGTTGCGCGAAGCTTTGGCCAAGGCGATCAAGGATCCGGAGCTCTTAGCGGAGGCGAAAAAAGCTAAGATTGACCTTCAGTACATCGGTTACGAGCAAGTGCAGAAAGCCTTCGACGCGCTCCTCAATCAGACGCCCGAAACCTTGAAGGAGATGGGCAAATACATAAAAGCGGAGAGCTAAGGAAGGGCATGCTACCAGCTAATCTCGTGTAGGGTTAACTGTCTTTACCGCCGCACTGCGGTCTGGTTGAAGTTCGCTGTTGCTAGGTGAAAGAAAATTCGTCATGCCCGCGAACGCGGGCATCCAGGGTACTGGCGGCGAGAGGGCCACTAAAATGAAACACTGGATTCCGCCTGCGCGGGAATGACGGGATAAAGTCGGATTCCAGCCTGCATTGCGAGAACTCTCCGGTTCGCGCCTGAGGGTTATTTTCAGGATACACCAATGATCAATCTCGGTTTTGTCGGTCTCGGCGTCATGGGCAGCCGCATGGCGAAACGACTGCTCGACGCCGGACATAGCGTAACGGGATACAATCGCACTCGCTCCAAGGCGCAGTGGCTCTTGGACTCCGGCATGAAATGGGCCGACAGCCCGCGTGCCGTCGCAGCGGCAACTGAGATCACCTTCTCCATGATCGCCAACACGCAGGCACTGGAGGCGGTCACCGGCGGGGCGGATGGAATTTTGGCCGGGTTAAGCGCGGGAAAAATTTACGTCGACATGAGCACGGTAAGTCCCGCGGCAGTTCGCGATTTGGCCAAACAGGTCGAAGCCAAGGGCGCCCAGATGCTCGACTCCCCAGTGTCAGGCAGCGTCAGTACCCTCGAAGAAGGCAAGCTCTCATTCATGGTCGGCGGTAAGCGGGATACCTTTGAGAAAGTACTGCCGATTCTCCAAGCCATCGGGCCGAAGGCGACGTACGTCGGCGCCAACGGGCTCGCTGTTTCGATGAAGGTCGCAACGAATTTGAGCCTGGCCGTGCAGATGCTCGCATTTAGCGAAGGCGTTTTGCTCGCTGAAAAGAGCGGCATCGCGCGCGAAACCGCCGTCGAAGTTCTGCTCAACAGCGTCATGGCCTCGCCCATGGTCAAGTACCGGGGGCCGTTCGTTTTGAACATGCCGGACGAAGCCTGGTTCGATGTCAATATGATGCAGAAAGACCTGCTGCTAGCTTTAGAAATGGGCCTCCAACTCGATGTGCCGCTGCCAACCACGGCGATCGCCAATCAAATGCTCACTGCCGCCCGCGGGATGGGTTTGGAAAAGCAGGACTTTGCGGTTTTATTCGAGGTTCTCGCCAAGCTGGCGGGCGTAACGACTGGAGTGTTGAAGTAATGGAGCATTGGAGCGACGGGATGCTGCATTATCTGTATCAAAGAATCGACTAAAGGGCGGGTGGTCGTCTGTCGTCATTCCCGCGCAGGCGGGAAGGAATCCAGGACTCCGACCAATCTTTGGGCGAAGCGATCTTTGACCATGGCTCGATCCAAACAGAGCAAACCAAAAACACCGAAGGCTGCTCTTATCCGCGACGAGCGCTGGCTTCACTTCTACCGCCAGATGCTCAAGATCCGCTTGTTCGAAGAAGAGGTCAATCAACTCTACCTCGGCGCCAAGATGCCCGGACTCGCCCACCTCTACATCGGCGAAGAAGCGGTTGCCGTCGGCGTGTGTGAAGCATTGAGGCAAGACGATTACATCACGAGCACACACCGGGGCCACGGCCATTGTCTCGCGAAAGGCGCGTCGGTCGACAAAATGTTCGCTGAATTGCTCGGCAAAGAAGCCGGCTACTGCCGCGGCAAAGGCGGCTCGATGCATATCGCCGATCAAGACACCGGCAACCTCGGCGCCAACGCCATCGTCGGCGGCAGCGCCGGCATCGCCACCGGCGCGGCGATGTCGGCAAAAATGCGCGGCAGCCATCAAGTTGCGGTCTGTTTTTTCGGCGACGGCGCGTTGGGACAAGGACTGCTTTACGAAACCATGAACATGGCTTCGCTCTGGAAGCTGCCGGTCATCTACGTCTGCGAGAACAACCAGTACAACGAGTACACGCACTACAGTGAGACCACCGCGGGTAAGGTGACCGCGCGGGCCGCCGCCTTCGGAATTCACACGGCATCGGTCGATGGCCAGGATGTAAGGGCCGTGCATGCCACAGCGCTAAAATTAGTAAATAGCGCCCGCAGCGGTGCCGGCCCCGCGTTTCTCCAATGCAACACCTATCGCTTTCACGGCCATCATGTCGGCGACATCGACCGCGCTTACTACCGATCAAAAAAGGAAGAAGAAGAGTGGAAGACTCAGCGCGATCCGGTGAAGCTGCTCGCGGAATGGATTGAAAAAAAACAAACTGGTTGACGCCGACTCATCTCTTGATAAAATTGAAAACGAAGTCTCGGCGGAAATTAAAGCAGCAGTAACATTCGCACTCGAATGCACCGTATCCGGTCCCGGGCGAAGTGGATCAGCATGTGTACGCCTAAGAGCCCTCAGTGTCATTCCCTCGCAGGCTGGGAGCAGCGCGATCCGGTGAAGCTGTTCGCCGATTGGCTTGAGAAGAATAAATTGGCCGATGGCAAGTTATTGCAGCGAATCGAAAACGAAGTCGCCACGGAAATCAAAGACGCCGTGAACTTCGCGCTCAATGCGCCTTATCCCGAGCCGAGTGAAGTGGATCAGCATGTCTACGCCTGATCTATTTTCGATTTTGGGTTTTGGATTTTGGATTGGAATCGAAAATCGGAAATCTAAAATCCAAAATGAGAGAGCTTACCGCTGATTGCTCACATCCATGGCGAAAATGTCTCAAGACACGCCCGTTGCGACGGCCAAGGTCAGAGAGATCACCTTCGCCCAAGCCATCAACGAAGCCCTGGCCGAGGAGATGCGCCGCGATCCGACGGTTTTCATCATCGGCGAAGATGTCGCGGAGGCTGGCACGCCCTTTAAAGTGCTCTCGGGCTTGGTCAAAGAATTCGGCAAAGAACGCGTGATCGATTCGCCGATCTCCGAAGCCGGCATCAGTGGCATCGGCGTTGGCGCGGCCATGACCGGTATGCGCCCGGTGGTGGACATCATGTTCGGTGACTTCATAACCTTGACGATGGACCAACTGGTGAACCAGGCGGCGAAGATTCACTACATGTCCGGCGGCAAGCTCAAAGTGCCGCTGGTACTGCGAACCACGCTCGGCGCCACGCGCCGCTCTGCCGCGCAGCATAGCCAGAGCCTGCACGCCTGGGTGAGTCATGTTCCTGGGCTGAAAGTAGTGATTCCCGCCACGCCGTACGACGCCAAGGGACTGCTCAAGAGCGCCATTCGCGACGACAACCCGGTGGTCTTTTTCGAAGACAAGATGATGTACCAGTTGAAAGGCCCGGTGCCGCAAGGCGACTACACGATTCCCCTCGGCGTCGCCGACGTGAAGCGCCTTGGCAGCGACATCACGCTGGTCGCAACCAGCAGTATGGTGCACGTCGCCCTCGCAGCAGCTGAATCCCTTGAACCTTCCGGCATCAGCGCCGAAGTCATCGACGTCCGAACTACCGTCCCGCTCGATAAGCAAACGTTGATCGAATCGGTGAAAAAAACTAGCCGCGCCATCGTCGTGGACGAAGGCTACGAGCGCTACGGTGTCACAGCGGAAATCGCCTCGGTGATCGCCGACGGCGCTTTTTACTATCTCGACGCGCCAGTGAAACGCATGGGCGCGATGGATGTGCCTGTGCCTTTTTCGCCGGTGCTCGAAGATCAGACCGTGCCGACCCCGGAGTCGGTGGCAGACATGGCTAAAACGTTGTGTGGGAAGTCATGATGATGGTCATTTTTCGACGATCGGTCTGTCATGAACCAAAGATTACCCTCTCCCGCTTCCGGGAGAGGGAAGGGTGAGGGCAGCGGTTCATACGCCACCCTCACCTTTATCCTCTCCCTCCTCAGGCTGATCATGTTCCATATCTCCATACGCTGGACACTGACAATGATTTGTGGCACAGTGTGCGCAGATGGACGCGAGCGTGGTGGTGTGCGGACAATTGTTTGCGCCCGAAGTGTTGGATCGCATCAACGCGGCAGCGCGCGAGCAACCGCAGGGGTCGCGAGCGGAGTTGGCCCGGCGGGTGTGCGACTGGTTGGGCTGGCGCACCGAGAACGGCCAACGCAAGGCAGTGAGCTGTCGAGTAGCGCTGGGGCGCTTGGCTGAGCGTGGACTGATCGATTTGCCAGCGCCACGCCGGCGTGTGCGCTTTAGCGGATCGAGCTTTGCTCGGACTCGATTGGATGTGCCTTGGCGACTTGAGGGCTCGGTCAAGGAGTTGCGCGGGCTTAAGTTGGTTTTGGTTAGTTCCAAAGATCGTGAGCTGGACTTGCAGTGGAAGAAGCTGGTAGCGACCCATCACTACTTGGGGTATCGACCGTTGTGTGGCGCGCAGCTGCGTTACTTGATCGGCTGCGAGCAGGGATGGCTGGGAGCGTTGGGTTTCAGTGCGGCGGCGTTGCATTTGAAGGCGCGCGAGCGTTGGATTGGCTGGAGTCACGCGGCGCGTCAGAGTCATCTGCAAAAGGTAGTGGCCAACTCGCGCTTTGTGATCGTGCGCGGGGTGGGGGTAAAGAATCTGGCTTCCAAGATTTTGGCGATGGCACAGAAACGCTTGCCAGGGGATTGGGCTCAAGCGTATGGTTATAGACCGCTTTTGTTGGAGACCTACGTTGAGTCGAAACGTTTTGCAGCCACCTCGTATCGTGCCGCCAATTGGATCTATGTGGGCAAGACCTGCGGGCGCGGTCGTCAAGATCGAGCCCATCGAGAGAAAAAACCGATCAAAGACATTTATCTCTACCCGTTGGTCCCTGACTTCCAAAAGCGTTTGTGCGAGGAGCCTGGCCCGGCGCGTCTGTCGCCTACCCGGTGCGGCAAGCTGCCCAAGCCACCCCGGGACTGGGCGGAACAAGAGTTCGGTTATGTCCGGCTGCGTGATCGCCGCCATCGAAAGCGGCTGTTTACCGTCGCGCGTGATTTCTATGCGCAGCCCGGGGCCAATATTCCGCAGGCCTGCCAAAGCCGCGCCAAAACCAAAGCGGCTTATCGATTGTTTGAGCACAAGGCCGTAAACATGGAGGCGATCCTTTCCTCGCACTATCACAGCACCATGGAGCGCATTGCGCGCGAGAAAATTCCCGTGGTGCTGGCGGTGCAGGACACCACCAGCTTTAACTATGACACCCACGCCGACATGGAAGGGCTGGGACCGATTAATACGCATGTCGACGGCGCACAGGGCATTCTTTTGCACGATACGATGGCCTACACGCCTGCGGGCACGGCGATGGGTTTGGTCGACATCCAGGCCTGGGCGCGCGATCCTAAGCAGTTCGGTAAACGTGCCACCCGTTACCAGCGAGCGATTGAACAAAAAGAGAGCTACAAATGGCTCAAGAGTTTTCAGGGCGCGGCGCGCCTGCAACGCCAGCTTGGAGCCGCCACAACGGTGGTCAGTGTCGGGGATCGCGAGGCCGATGTCTACGAGCTGTTTTTGTTGGCCAAAAGCGATCCGGCTCACCCTAAGCTTTTGGTTAGAGCTGAGCAGGACCGACGAGTCAAAGATAGCAGCGCGTGTCTTTGGCCGTACATGGAAAGCCAAGCGGTGGCGGGTCAGCGTGTCCTTTATCTGCCCCGACGCAAGGGGCGAGCGGCCCGCACTTGTGTGCTGGAGATTCGCTTTGCGCAGGTGGAGTTGCACGCTCCCAAGCGCAATCCTTCGTTGGGTGCGCTGAGCCTTTGGGCCGTCTACGTCACCGAAGTCAATCCACCTTCGCCCAAAGAAGCCATCGAGTGGATGTTGTTGACCACGCTCGAGGTCGACAGCTTCGAGCAGGCTGTCGAAAAGATCGATTGGTACAATAAGCGCTGGGGGATCGAGGAGTATCATCGCACGCTCAAGAGTGGTTGCCGCATTGAGAATCGTCAACTCGCTGATCGCACAGTTTGGGAAAATTGCCTGGCCATCGATTTGGTGGTGGCCTGGAGAATCGAGCATATCAAGAAACTCTCGCGCACCCGCCCACAGGCGCCGTGTAGCATTGCTTTTGAACAACACGAGTGGCAGGCGCTGTTGGCCTTCAAGCGTCCCGATCAACCGCTGCCTTCCACTCCACCCAACCTGCGCGAGATCACACGCCTGACCGCTGAGCTCGGAGGTTTCCTTGGCCGAAAGGGTGACGGCGAGCCCGGCTCGACAACCCTTGCTCGCGGTCTGCAACGCTTGCAAGACATCGCCACTGCTTTCTTGATCTTTAAACAACATGATCATTCTATGCAGCAACCCCCTGACCCCAATCCCCCAGTCGCCAGCCATAAGGATTATGGGTAACGATCAGCTCCTCAGGAGGGCGAGGAAATTCGATTTTAGGAAGCAGGCGGAATTGGAAACTGCCGGAAAGCGCACTTCAGGTTCAACTCGAAACCCGAGACTCGAAACCCGAAACGGGAGGGTAAAATATGGGCCTTAAAACATTTGGCCTGATGGCCGTCGATTGGGAAGAGCGCGTCAATATCGAGCGGCTTCGGCAGGAGCGGCTGGCCCGCATCAAAGCCGCGCTGAAGAAATCGGAGCTTGGCGCGCTGCTCTGCTTCGACATGAACAACATCCGCTACATCACCGCCACCCATATCGGCACCTGGGCGATGGATAAGCTGGTGCGTTTCTCGCTGTTACCGCAAGACGATGAGCCGATCCTCTGGGACTTCGGCTCGGCGGCGCGCCATCATCAAATCTATTGCCCATGGCTCGGCGAGCGTTCCCGCGCCGGTATTTCCACACTGCGCGGCGCGACCAATCCGGGATCCGGTTTGGCTGAAGATGTCGCGAAAAAAATCCGGCTCGAACTCGACAAACGCAAGCTGCTCAACGAGCCTGTCGGTGTCGACGTGATCGAGATGCCGGTGCTCTTCGCACTACAGGCGCAAGGCATCAAAGTCGTCGACGGCCAGCAACTAATGCACGAGGTGCGGAAAATCAAAACCCAAGACGAGATCACGCTGCTCAATGCCGCGACCATGATGGTCGATGCCGCCTATGACGAGCTTTACCGTTTCATGAAACCGGGCGTCAAGGAAAACGAATGCGTCGGCGTCGTCAGCAAAGTGCTTTACGACCTCGGCTCGGAACATGTCGAAGGCGTAAATGCGATTTCCGGCGAGCGCTGCAGCCCGCATCCCCATGTTTATACCGACCGCGTGCTCCGCCCGGGCGACCCAGCGTTCTTCGATATCCTGCACAGCTACAACGGCTATCGCACTTGCTACTACCGCACCTTCGCGGTGGGAAGCGCTTCGCCGGCGATGGTCGATGCTTACAAACGCAGCCGCGACTACATGGACGCGGCGATCAGTATCGTCAAGCCGGGCATCACCACGGCCGATGTGGTCAAGCTCTGGCCCAAGGCGCGAAGAATTCGGCTTCGCCAACGAAGAAGCCGCCTTCGCTCTCCAATACGGCCACGGCGTCGGCTTGTCGATCTGGGAGAAACCGATCTTCAGCCGGCTGGTTTCGTTGGAGAATCCTGAAGTCATCGAAGAAGGCATGGTCTTCGCTCTGGAAACCTACTGGCCCGCGTCGGACGGGTGGTCTGCCGCCCGGCTGGAAGAGGAAGTTGTCGTGACCAAAGACGGCTGCGAAGTGATCACGCGCTTCCCGTCGGAAAAATTGCTCGTAGCCGGAACCCACTATTTCACCACCGGCGGCGAACTATCGACCACGCGCGAAACGCAATCGAATTTGAATAACCCGGGAGCGCTGGAGAGAGTGAAGAGCTAGACAGGGAACAGATACTAGATGGCCAAGCAAGTTTCAGCCGAGCGAATTGAGCACGCGATTCTTCTCATTCGCGGCCACAGAGTCCTGCTTGATGCCGATTTAGCTCTGCTATACGGAGTTAGCGTAGGTAGACTGAACGAGTCGGTCAAACGTAATCGTAATCGTTTTCCCGACGATTTTATGTTTCAGCTGAGTGAAGCGGAATTCCAAAGCTTGAAGGCGCAGGTTGGCAACTTGAAATCGCAATTTGCGATATCAAGTTCCGATTGGGGTGGTCGACGGCACCCACCTTACGCCTTTACGGAACAAGGCGTTGCCATGCTTTCGAGCGTTCTGCGAAGCAAGCGCGCAGTCGAGGTCAACATTGAAATCATGCGGACCTTTGTTCGCTTGCGCCAGTTACTTGCCACTAATGCTGAACTGGCGCGGAAACTGGAGGCGCTGGAGAAAAGGTACGATGCGCAATTCAAGGTGGTCTTTGACGCGATCCGCCAGCTTATGGCCCCATCCGAGCCGAAGAAACGAAAGATTGGTTTTATCTTAGCGAAAGGACCGCAAAATACGGAAGGACGGAAATACGGTCGAGGAGCTAAGAAACTCAGGGACGTAGCCGGGATGAAGTGAAACGTAATCCAGGGTCCCTGGATTTCGCTCACGCTCCATCCGGGCTACGTTAGGAAAGATTTTGGATTTTTGGATTAAGGAAGCGAAAACCGAGAAACAGAAGGCATCACAAAACGCGCAAAGAGGAAATAATTTTCCTCACGCCTGTCGCCTTCCGCCTCTCGCCTAAAAATCATGGCAACCAATGTGATCATGCCCGCCCTCGGTGTGGCGCAGCAAACTGGAACTCTGCTCAAGTGGCTAAAAGCCGAAGGCGAGTCCGTCTCAAAGGGCGAGCCTTTGATGGAAGTCGAGACCGACAAGGCCACGGTGGAGATCGAAGCAGCGGCCTCTGGAATTTTGACGCATGTCACGGCGAAGCCCGGCGACGAAGTGCCGGTCGGAAATAAAATCGCAGTCATCCTTGCGCCGGGCGAAGTGGCGACACCGGCTACGCTTCAGGACCCTCACCCTCGGATCGTCGTCCGGGGCAGGCTCTCGCCCTCACCCTAACCTCTCCCAGAGAGAGAGGGGAGCGAGTCTCGTCTGGCCCTCCCGCCGGAAAAGACAACCCCGCAGCGGAATCATCCCCCTGTTTCCCCGTTTATAAAGGGGGATCAAAGGGGGATTTTCTCGCCTCCGAAACTTCACCTCCTGGTCGAACGCGCATTCTTGCATCTCCAGCGGCAAAGCGGATCGCCAAAGAAAAGGGAATCGAGCTCGCAACGCTGCGCGGCAGCGGGCCCGAAGGCAGTGTTTTGGCGGAAGACGTGCTTCGCGCCGCACAAGCGCAAAGTAGGGGCGACCGGCCGGTCGCCCCTACCTCGACGGCGCCGGACTTGGTGCCGCTGAGCCCCATGCGCCGGATCGTCGGCCAACGCATGACGCAAAGCAAACAGAGCGCGCCGCATTTTTATCTGAGCATGGATATCGACATGACCGCGGTCGTCAAGGTCAGAACCGAGTTGAAGGAGCGCGGCGACGAGTCGATTCCGTCGATCAATGATTTTATTCTGCTAGCCTGCGCCCGAGCGCTCAAAGATTTCCCGTCGGTGAATTCAACTTTTACGGAGCAGGGAATCAAGGTTCACGCCGACATCAATATCGGCATGGCGGTGGCGCTGGAAGAAGGACTCGTCGTCCCCGTCATTCGCAACGCCGACCGGTTGACGTTAACCCAGTTAGCCCAAAAGAGCCGCGAGCTGGCCGACAAGGCGCAAACAAAAAAACTTTTTCCCGCTGGATTACGAAGGCGGAACATTTACGGTGTCGAACCTCGGCATGCTCGGCGTCGATAGCTTTATCGCGATCATCAACCCGCCGCAGTGCGCCATTCTGGCAACGGGAAGGGTAGCGCCGCGCGTGGTTGCTGACGAAGTCGGAATGATGATCCGTCCCATGATGACCGCTACACTGTCCGCCGATCATCGGGTCATTGACGGCGCCATCGCTGCGCGCTTTCTGCAAGAGGTCAAGCAATTGTTGGAAACCCCAGCAGTTTAATCTCCGCATGGCCAAGATCGTCATTCGAAATCTCACCAAGACCTTCAGCGGCGGCGATGTGGTAGCGCTGCAGGATATCAATCTAGAAGTCGAAGCCGACGAGAGCCTGTGTATCCTCGGACCAAGCGGCTGCGGCAAGACAACGCTGTTGCGAATCATCGATTGTTTGATTCCCCGCGACCGCGGTGAAATTCTTTTCGACGGCACCGCAGTAACTCGACCCCGGCCAGACGTCGCTATGGTGTTCCAACATTTCGGGCTGTTTCCGTGGAAGCGGCTCGATGAAAACATCGCTTATGGCTTGGAGCTGAGGGGAAGCTCAAAACAAGAGATTTCTAACACGATCACGCGATATCTCGAGCTTATGGGGCTCCAGGACTTCGCCAAGTCCTATCCGCATCAACTCTCCGGCGGCATGCAGCAGCGCGCCGGCCTCGCGCGGGCGCTGGCAATCAACCCTTCGCTTTTGCTCATGGACGAGCCTTTTGGCGCGTTGGACGCCCAAACCCGAGAGATGATGCAAGAGGAGCTACTGCGAATTCTCGAAACAGCGAAAAAAGCGTTGATCTTTGTCACACACAGCATCGACGAAGCGATCCTGCTCGGCGACCGCATCGCGATGATGTCGCGCCGCCCCGGCCGCATCCGCGAAATCGTTCACGTCGACATCCCACGGCCGAGAAAAATAATCTCGGTGCGTGCTCATCCGCGCTATATCGAATTGAGAAACTCTCTCTGGGAGATGCTCATGCAGGATCTCGGCGGCGAGGAATCTGGAAGGAAAGATCAATGAACCGCAAGTTTGCCGTGCGTGCGCTCTCCTTCGTCGTCGTTATCTTGCTTTGGGAATACTTCGGCCGGCGGATTAACCCGATCCTGTTTACTTATCCCCTGGCCATCGCGCGGGCCTTTGTCGAGTTGGTGGCGAGCGGCGAATTGCAGAGTTACATGTCTGGAAGTCTGCTCGTGCTAACCTATGCGTCTGTACTTTCCATTGTTGTGGGGGTGCTCCTCGGCGTCGCCATGGGGCGTTTTGCGGTCGTCGAATGGGCCACCGATATCTACATTAACGCGCTCTATTCGACACCGATGGTCGCCGTCGTACCGTTAATTGTTCTCTGGTTCGGTTTTAAAATCCCAGCCAAGGTAGTGATCGTCTTTTCGTTCATGGTATTTCCGGTGCTGCTCAACACCTATGAAGGCGTGAAAAATGTCGACCGCAATCTTCAAGAGGTTGCACGTTCTTTCTGCTCAAGCGAGTCGCAGCTCTGGCGTCATTTGATCATCCCGTCGGCCATTCCTTTCATCGTGGCTGGCGTGCGCCTCGCGATCGGCCGCGGCCTAGTCGGCATGATCGTCGCCGAATTTTATACATCGGTTACCGGCTTGGGCTATATGATCGTCCGTTACGCCAATGCGCTGGAGACGGATAAACTCTTTGTTCCCATAGTCGTGGTTATGATATTAGGAGTAGGACTTATGTGGTTGGCCAAGTGGGTTGAAGGACGCATCGCTCCGTGGCGAAGCTCGACAGAAAAGGATTAAGCCGAACAAAAGGGGATTCTATGAAAAAGATCGTTTGCCTTCTCGTGGCGTCGATTAGTTTGACCCTGGGCTTGCAAGCGGGCGAGACGCAGACCAAGCGTAAAATCGTTTTCGGTGTGCCGGTTACGCCGCCCAACGTGGTGCACTTGCCGCCCTATATCGCCAAAGAGATGGGATTCTTCGGCGAGTCTAACATCGACGTCGAGTTAGTGACCTTCGAGGGCGGCACGCAGACGTTAAGAGGCAGTGT
Organism: uncultured delta proteobacterium; assembly: GCA_963840855.1. Lineage (GTDB taxonomy): Bacteria > Desulfobacterota > Binatia > UBA9968 > UBA9968 > DATACQ01. Next base: position 120,581 of record CAWJBB010000062.1, on the reverse strand, counting down.
CGCCGGCGGGCTCGATATCACCGGGACAAGTTCCGATCCGGCGATCATCGCCGCCGCGCGCGGCGCAGGCACCAAGGTGCTCGGCACCTATTCGCACAAGCTCTCTCAATCGATGCTGGTGCAGGGCGACATCAAAAGCTGCAAAGAACTCAAAGGCCGCAAGATCGGCATTCAGGAAGTTGGCGCATTCAATGAAGTCATGAGCCGTGCCGTGATGGCGAGTTGCGGTCTAACACAGAAGGACGTGGAGTATGTGCCGGTGAGCACCAAAGGGCGTGTGGCCGGATTGCTCAGCGGACAGATCGATACCGCCATTCTTCACGTCGATCAAGCGATCGTCGCCAAAAAGAAAAAACCCGATCTCAATATTCTCGTCAATCTCTGGGAACCGCTGCCGAAATGGCTTTACGCGGCGTATATCGCTCCCGAAAAAGAGATCAAAGAAAACCGTCAACTTTACGTCGACATCATGACAGCGCTGGTTAAAGCGAATCGCTTTATTTACAACAATAAGGCCAAGACGGTGGAGATCGCCGTCAAATACACTCAGCAGGACGCCGACGCGGTGGGGCAAACTTACGATATTCTCGCGAATGCCGGCGCGTGGCCGGTCAACGACGGTCTCCCGAAGGACATGGTCGAGTGGACCATCAACCGTCAAGTAGAATTGGGAACCATCAAAGCTCAAGAAAAACCGACCTACGATAAACTCGTCGATCTGTCGATCATCGAAGCGGCGCTCGCCAAGGTGGGAGGCCGGCTTAAAGGCGACAAACGCTGGGATTGAAATAGCCCGTGAACTAACGATCGCAGAGAGCAAGAACAACTTTCTTGCCCTCTTTTTTATGGGCAAGCGAGGCAAAGACAAGGGCTTCGATCCCTCTGGCAACGAAACCGGCTCTCCATTCGTCGACCCGGTCATTTTACCCATCGAGGATCATCTCGATCTCCATCCGTTCCAGCCCAAGGACATTCCCAGCGTGGTCGAAGAATACCTGCAACAATGCATCGATGCGGGAATTCTTGAAGTGCGCTTGATCCACGGCAAAGGCAAGGGCGTGCAGCGCAACGTCGTTCGCTCCGTCCTTGAAAAGCACCCGGCGGTGGCGTCGTTCCATGACGCGCCAGCCGAAGCCGGCAGCTGGGGCGCAACGGTGGTCACGCTCGGAAAAAAGACTTAACGCGCGGCGAAGGGGTCTTCGCCTTTGGCTTTGATCAGATAAAAGACGGTGATCAGGACACCGACGGTGATAAAACTGTCGGCGAGATTGAACGCCGGCCAGTGGTAGCTTCGCCAGTAAAAATCGAGAAAGTCGATGACTTCACCGTAGGCGATTCGGTCTATCAAATTCCCGACGGCGCCGCCGATGATAAACGCCAGCGCGGTGATCAGCCCGGTTTGATTATCCGGCAAGCGCCTGAGCATCGTCACCACGAAGCCGATGGCGACCAGCGAAAAAATAATCAGGAAGGGCAGGCGAAAGGCGGCGGCGCTGCCGGCGAAGATGCCGAACGCAGCGCCGGTGTTGCGGATATAAGTCAGGCTAAATAGACCATCGATCACCGGGATGGAATGATGGAGCGGCAACCATCGGTCCACGCACAACTTGGTCACCTGGTCCGCGGCGACGATGAACGCAATCCACGTCAGAGTCAGTTTGGCCTTGGCGCTCAAGCTGCGGCTCCCGAAGCGAGTACCGCCGCGCAGCAGCAACGGACATTGAAGTGAACGGCCTGCTGAACAGCTAAGACGCCGTTTCCGGGACATTCTTCGACTTCCGTAATCTGACTTTCGAAAAAGTCCATAGGTAGATCAGCTTGAAGCATGTCCATATTTAACGAACCACTGAGTCGTCAATTTCGAGGATTAGACCCGGGCGGCTTTGGCGAGTTCTATGGTCAACGTGTCACCTTGGAGATTGATTTCCGCTTTGTGAGCATCACCATCGACCGGCTGCCTGGCGATCTCTATGGCTAGAGTCTCCCCGCGGATGTAGTGTTCATGAGCCGCGATTGCTTCTCGCACCGTGGCAGATTCCGTCTTTAAATGTAAGCGGATGCGGTCCTCCATTTCAAGGCCGGCTTGTTTTCTCAAGTCCTGGATGTGTCGGACAATCTCCCGGGCAGTCCCTTCGAAAGCGAGTTGCTGAGTGACGCGTACGTCGACGATGATCTGCGTGCCGTGATCGGCCAGTCCTGCCCAGCCGTCGGGCGCTTTCGTACTTGTCAAAATGTCATTGCTTTCCAAGACCACAGTCCCGCCGGAGTAGGACACTTCCAGGCGGCCGTCGGTCTGGATTTTCTCTGTCACTGACAACGGGATCCAGAGCCGCTAAAGCGCTTTGGACTTCTTTTACTCGCTGGCCGAGCTTTGGACCGAGCGACTTGAGGTTCGGTTTAATCTCATAACGCAAAAGCGGACCCTGCGCGGCATCATGCAGGCTCACTTTTTTTACGTTGAGTTCTTCGGCGATCTGCTCGCTAAATCGCAAGACGGCATGACGTTCCGCATCGGTGGCTGGTTGGATCCTTATTTCCGCCAGCGGTTGGCGAACCTTGATTTTAACGCTGTTCCTGACAGCAGAACCGAGGGACACCAGTTTAAGCAACGCCTCCATATCGGCGGAAAGTTCCGTGTCGATGAGGGAGGGATCGGCCTGTGGAAAGTCACAAAGATGAATGCTTACCGGACGGTCCACCGGTTCTGTCTCGCTCCCCTCCAGGTTCTGGTACATGACTTCGGTCAGGAACGGCATGACCGGCGCAGACAGCCTGATCAGCGTCGTGAGGACGGTGTAAAGAGTTTGATAAGCGGCAGATTTATCATCATTTTGCTCGCTTTTCCAAAAACGCCGGCGGTTCCGACGCACGTACCAGTTGCTTAGCTTCTCGGCGACGAAATCTTCGGCGAGGAGACAAAATCCCATCACGTTGAAGTCTTCGTATTCGCGCCGGGCGCTTTGGATCAACAGCTGCAAGTCGGATAGGATCCAGCGGTCGATGTCCGGCCGTTGCTGAACGGGAACGGCGGGTGACTTTGGGTCAAAGCCATCCAATCGGGCGTAGTTGCAAAAGAACGCGTAGGTATTCCAAAGCTTCAGTACGAAGCGGTTTCTGACGTCGTCTGCCGGGCGGTAACCAAAATTAATGTTGTTGGCGGGATTGTTGCGGCAAAACATCCAGCGCATCACGTCCGCCCCCATTTTTTCCGCCGCGTCCTCGAAGGGAATGGCGTTTCCCTTGGACTTGTGCATGTCGTCGCCTTTTTCGTCGCGCACCAGCGCATGCCCCAAAAGAACCTTGAAAGGGGCTCGGTTCTCCATCAGGGCACTCATCGCCAGGAGTGCATAGAACCAGTTTCGAAATTGACCTGGAAAACACTCGGTAATGAAATCGGCCGGGAACCACTTTTCCCAATAGGTCCGGTCCCGGTTGTAGCCCAGAGTGGAATAGGGGACGATACCGGCGTCAAGCCAAGGATTGCCGACATCAGGAATCCGACTCGACGAACCGCCACACTTGGCACAACGGATCTTTACCAAGTCAATCCAAGGTCTGTGCGGCGTATGTCCCTCGAACCGTTCCCAGCCGCCTATAGCCCGGTTTTTGAGCTCATCCCGACTGCCCACGATATCGAAAGCGCCGCAACTCTCACAGACCCAAATGGGGAGCGCAAGCCCCCAGTAACGTTTTTTAGAGATCATCCAATCGCCCATGTTCTTGAGCCAGTCCAGTTCTCGGTGCAGACCGAATTCTGGTATCCAACGGGCGTCATGACAAATCCTTATAATGGCGTCACGCCATCGCATATCGATAAACCACTCATCGACGAGTCTGAAAAGAAGCTCCGTCTTGCAGCGCCAACAGTGCGGATAATTGTGCGGATAACGCTCCACCGCGACCAGCCGTCCCTTTTGCTGGAGGTTGGATAGGATCCAATCCACGGTGGCTGGATCTACGGCCGAACGACCGTTCAATTCGCCAAAACCATCGAGGAAAATGCCGGCCTCATCCAGTGGCGCAATCGGCACGAGACTTTCCTCTTTGCCGAGAGCAAAATCTTCCTTGCCGCATCCCGGTGCGATGTGCACGATGCCGGTGCCTTCGGCCTCGCTGACCGCGTCCCATGAAATCACGCGATGAATTTCTCGAGCGGGCTTTGACGGTCCCCACTGTTGCTTGATCGCCACATCCGCAATCTGTGCAGGGTACCCCCCAGGATAATTTTGCGCTTCGAACTCATCAAAGGGCCCATCATAAGTCCACCCGAGCATCTCGCTCCCGGCAAGCTCGCCAAGTACCTCGTAGCCCCCCTTTTCTTTGAAAATCTGTTCAATCGACTTCAGCTTGGGAACCCCTTCGATCCACTCCTTTTTTCGGAACTCCTCGTCCAGCCGTTGAGCGGAGAAAGTATTTTTCGCCAGAAAGTAAATTTCGCCCCGATGACGGACCTTTAAGTAGGTGAGACCAGGATTGACCGCCACGGCGACATTGCTGGTTAATGTCCAAGGCGTAGTCGTCCAAACAAGTAGATTTTCCCCAGGCTGGCCGCGCAGTGGAAAGCGCACAAATACCGCTTGATGCGGGACTTTTTGGTAGCCCTCGTGCATCTCCATTTGGCTGATTCCCACGGCGCATCGCGGGCACCAGGGCATCGCATCGTAGGCTCGATAAACCAGGCCACGATCGTGGCATTTTTTTAGGAAGCTCCAGATCGTGTAGTTGTTCTCTTCGGACATGGTGAAGTAGCTTCTTCTGAGGTCGGGTGGCTTGAGCCAATCATCGTCACGATCCCAATCCATCCAGTAACCAAGCCGGATCGATTGATCCGTCTGGATACGAGCGAACTTATCGACCCGCTCTTTGCAGAGAGCGACAAAGCGATCGATGCTCGCAAAGCGATCGCCGGTCACAAGATTTTCAATGTCCTGCTTCGATTTGAGATCCAACTCCTTTTCTACTTCTACTTCCACCCAAAGGCCTTGGCAGTCAAAACCGTTTTGATAGCGCAACTCATGACCGGTCATGGCGAAGTAACGGTTATACAAGTCCTTGTACGTGCGGCCCCAGGCGTGATGAACACCCATGGGATTGTTTGCAGTGATTGGGCCGTCGAGGAACGACCATGGCGGTTTACCCTGATTTTTTTTTCGCAGACGCTCGAAAGCATCCGCTCGCCGCCAAAAATCCAGGATCGAACGTTCGAGGGCGGGAAAATCGACTTCGCTGTTGACTTTATTGAACGTAAACGACATCACCATCAAGGCTCATGCTCTAAGACACACTAGTTTTTTACAGACCTAAGATAAGTACTCCAAGGTGATGCAATTATCTAGACCGGTTAACGCCGTCGAGATAACGAGGCTTCAGCCGCATGGGAAAATTCGCGTTGGGCAGTTTCAGCGGATCTTTGTATTCCACGGCCCCAGTCAGAGAGGCGAAAAAAGATTTATTAGGCCGGTCCTGGGTGAAATTGAATGACTATTTGTTCCCGTTCACGCCGCGCACCATTCGGGAGGCGAACATATCAGCCTTGGTCTCCGCATCCGCCCAGAAAATATAATGTCCCATTTCGTGGTAAACCATGTTGACCCAGCTTCGCTCCGAATTGTATTTCGTCCCTTTTTTCCAGTTTTCGGGGTGAACCAGATAGATCTGGCCGTTTTCATAAGTCTTACCGGCGGTCCTGCCCCAATCGATGTATTCAAACCACTCGACCTTGGGATTTTTCAAATGGTAAAAGCGGCAGAGCGCGGAGACCGCCCTTTTGAAATCCTGGGCCTTGTAGTCGGCGAAAAAGGTCGACAACAGGCGGTCCACAACCCGGCGTTCTTTGATCGTTGGCAACATCATCCGCATGGCAATTTTCCTACCGACGGCTCGCTATCAGTTTGTACCACAAGTAGTTCCGGAACAAAACCACTGCGGCTCCAAGATACAATTGCCTTAGATTTGTAACTCACTGTTTTTACAAGTGTTTTTTACCGTACGGCGACTTTCTCAGAAGGCCTCGTGGGGCGCCACAGTCCCTTGCGGCTGGCGAAAAAGTGTCGTAGATTGGGCTCCTTTGGTGTTTCTGGGAGAGACCAATCGGCTTATTTTGATGAACTTTGATGACGCGGTGGTTTGTTGAAAAGACCTCCTACGCAGCTACCCTTTTTGGTTTCAAATTAGGATGTCTCGCCGTTAGAATTTTCCCGCGGCGAGGGCTATTCGGGTTCTGTGACGCATTGGCAAGCCTGGCCTTCTTGCTATTTCGGGGTTACCGGACGAGATCAATAAGGAATTTAAATGTTGCTTTTGCCGGTCGCGGGGAAGCTGCCAGTGCGCGCGCGATAGCGCGGCGATCTTTACGGAATTTTTTTCGCGCCTGCGTTGAGATGGTTATCGCTCTGGAATCTTCCGATAACGAGAGGCGCGCCGCGATTCCGGTCGATGGGCGCGAGCACCTGGACACGGCTCTGGCTAAAGGCAAAGGCGTCATCGTATTGAGCGCGCACCTGGGGAATTTTTTTCTGGTGGGGACCAGATTAGCGGTCGAGGGCCATCCCATTCACGTATTGATCAATCACCGCGGCGAGGGCCAGGTTGGCAAACTCTTGGATGATTACCGCTTGCAGATAAGATTAAGCACGATCCACGCCCGGCCTCGGCGTCAAGCGCTGCAGGAGATTAACGCGGTGCTCAGACGCAACGAGATCGCGGTCATGATCACGGATGAATATCGCCGAGGTAATGGCATACCCACAGCATTTTTCGGTCGCACCGTCCTGGCGCGTCGGGGTCCAGCGACGCTCGCGTCAAGAACCGGCGCCGCCGTCGTCCCCGCCTGCCTCGTCCGGCAACCCGATGATACTTTGCGACTCGTAATCGAGCCGGAACTGGAATTAGCTCGGTCCAGCAACGGCAAGGCGGAAATCGCCGAGAACATTTTGCGCATGACTCAGTGGCTCGAAAAAACCGTGCGCGCCTATCCCGATCAGTGGAACTGGATGAACATCCGCTGGTCGGGAGACAACGAAAGTCAGAGATCAGAAGTCGGAGATCAGACCTCTGACCTCCGACCTCTGGCAAGAAAGGGGAATTTAAGTGGCAAGCAGTAAGAAGGATCTGGAGGAACTGAAAAAGAAAGTCGCCCTGGGTAACCGCATTATGTTTTACCAGGGCCTGGCCGATTACCACGGTCACGTGAGCGCGCGCATACCGGGGACACGGAAGTTTTTCATCAAACCGGTGCTCGCGCCCCTCGGCGAAATCGCTCCGAAACATATCATCCTGGTGGATATCGACGAATACATGGAGGATTGCGAACAGAACTACGCCAGGGCGGGCGGCACGCGGGCCGTCACCAAGCTCAAGAATCCGCCGCGGGAAACGATGATCCACGCGGCGATTTATAACGCCCGCCGGGATGTCAACTCGGTGGTTCACACGCATCAAGCATTGGCCACCGCTTTTTCCGTGGCGGGCACGCCGATCCTGCCGATTTACAATCAGGCTGCGGTCTTTGCCCCTGAGACGCCGATTTTTCCCAGTCCGCGGTTGATATATACGGTTCAAGACGGCAAGGAGATTTGCCAAACTTTGGCCGACCGTATGGCGATGCTGCTTAAAGGCCATGGGATTGTTGTGGTCGGCGACAGCTTGGAATATGCTACGGTTCACGCGATCTACCTGGAAAGGACTGCATACATGCAGTTCGTCGCCAGCTGCGTCGGTAAACCGGCGGTGATGCCGCAAAATGATATTGATTTCATGAAAGAGAATATGATGTACCGTTCCTATGACGCCTTTGCATATTTCAGATCTCTCTTGCCCAAAGGCAGTCGACTGTAAAATTCAAACTTAGAGAGCAATGCTCGGAGGATTTACGATGGCCAAGCGAGAAGAAAAAGTAACCGCAACCGCGAGCAGGGGGCCGATTCAGGATCTGCGCGAGTGGCTTGATCGCGTTGAAGATATGGGCGATCTGGTGCGCGTATCCGAGGCGGTTAGCTGCGAGGAGGAGATGAGCGCCATCGGTTACCTGGTGGCAAAACATACGCCCTCCCCCGCGATACTATTCGACAATATCAAAGGCTACGAAAAAAGCCCGTACAAAGCCCGTTCCCTGTGGAACATCCTCGGGCCGAGCATCCCGCGCATCGCTCTAACGATGGAAGAGCCGCCCGACACGCCAATTGTGGAACTGATTCGCCGGGTTAAGGAAAAGCTCAAATTTCGCACGCTTCCCCGCGAGGTGCCGCAGTCTCAGGCCGGCTTCTACGAGAACACGCTCACCGGCGATCAGATCGATTTTACGCAGTTGCCGATTCCCAAGCACTGGCCTTTGGACGGCGGGCGTTATGCCGGCACCGCCGATTGCGTCATTACCCGCGATCCTGACTCCGGCTATCTCAACGTCGGCACCTACCGCATGATGCTGCAGGGAAAGAATGAAACCGGTCTATATCTCTCTCCGGGAAAAGACGCGCGGCTGCACATCACTCGCTCATGGCAACAGGGAAAGCCTGTGGAAGTCGCCGCCGCCTGGGGCATCGATCCGTTATTCATGGTCGTCGGATCACAGACATTTCCCAAAAATGTTTCCGAATATGAGTTCCTGGGCGGCATCAAGGGCGAACCGATTCCAGTGGTCAAGGGCAAGACGACTGGTCTTTTACTCCCCGCCAATGCTGAATTCATGATTGAAGGCATCATTAAGCCGAACTCAATCAAGAGCGAAGGCCCCTTCGGTGAATTTCCCGGCTACTATGGCAGACCTGAAGCCGGTTGCCCGCTGGTCGAAGTGACCGCGGTCCACTATCGCAGCAATCCGATTTTGACCAATGCGTTGATGGCGGATTACCCGTCAAACGAGCAGAGCGGTTTTTTCTCCATTATCCGCTCGGCGCGCATCTGGGATGACTTGGACAAACTCGGCGTGCCGGGGATTCAGGGAGTTTATGCTCATCCCGCCGGCGCCGGCGGGTTCGGCATGACGGTCATCGCCCTCGAACAACGCTACGCGGGTCATGCGGCGCAGGCGTTGGCGCTTGCAGCCCAGGTCCCGGGTGGCGCTTACTTCACAAAATGGATTATTGCGGTCGATGAGGATGTCGATCCCACTGACATGGATCAGGTAATCTGGGCCATGAGCAGCCGCTGCAATCCAATCGACGATATCGATATTCTGCGCAACACCTGGAGCACCTGGCTCGACCCGACACAGAATCCGCCGGAGAAACGGCCCTATGGTTCGAAAGCGCTAATCAACGCCTGCAAGGAACACCGTTACTTGCCGGTGTTCTCCAAACGCACCGCTTTGCGCAAGGAGATTTACGACAAAGTAGCGGGCGAATGGAAAAAACTCGGCTTACCGGGACAGATACCCACCGTGCGCGCCTTCGAGGAAGAAAAGAAAGTCGTCTATCATGAAGTGGGAGGTTTTGAACCCGGCAAACAGCCAGGAGAAGATAAAGGGGAGAAGGAATAGCCGGTGAGGTACGGATACTTCAATGTTCAAAGTTCAAGGTTCAACGCGGATGAAATAACCTCTTTCAACCTGGATCCTTGAATCCGGAAACCTTGAACTCCGTGGGCGCAAAAATTAACTGATCGCCTCCTCGCCGCGCTCATTTGTGCGGATACGGATCACGTCTTCGACGGTTGAGACGAAAATCTTGCCGTCGCCGATTTTGCCGGTCTGGGCTGATTCAAGAATCGCCTCGACAATCTTCGGCGCCATTTCATCCGGCGCGAGGATTTCAATTTTCACTTTCGGCAGAAAATCGACGGTGTATTCAGCGCCGCGGTACAGTTCCGTATGGCCCTTTTGCCGGCCAAAGCCCTTCACTTCGGTGATAGTCATTCCGGTGATCCCGGCGGAAGTCAGTCGCTGCTTCACTTCGTCCAATTTGAAAGGTTTAATAATCGCTTCAATCTTTTTCATGGCATCCCCCCTTGGATCACTAACTATATGAAGTGCGGTCGCCCGATTGCAATGGGCGACCGCGTTAAGGGTTGCTCGTAATTAGATATCGAAATACAGCGCAAACTCCCAGGGATGGGGACGAAGCCGGATGGCATCGACCTCGGCCTTGCGCTTGTACTCTAGCCAGGTTTCGATCACGTCCTTAGTGAACACGTCCCCGCGCAGCAGAAAGTCGTGGTCTTTCTCCAGGGCGTCCAGGGATTGATCCAAGGACCCCGGCATCGACTTTACCTTCGCCGCTTCTTCCGGCTCCAGCTCATAGAGGTTCTTGTCTATAGGTTTCGGCGGTTCGGTCTTGTTCCTGATACCGTCCAACCCCGCCATCATCATCGCCGGAAACGCATAGTACGGATTGGCGCTTGGATCGGGGGTTCTGAATTCCAACCGCTTGGCCTTCTCGCTGGTGGAGTACATGGGAATACGCACGCAGGCGCTGCGGTTTCTCGCCGAGTACACCAGGTTGATTGGCGCTTCATAACCGGGAACTAAGCGCCGGTAGGAGTTTGTCGTGGGCGCGATAAATGCGCACAGCGCGTGGGCATGCTTGAGCAAGCCGCCGATATAATACCGTCGCCGTGTCGCTGATCAGCCCATAGCCCTTCTTGTCATAGAATATATTCTTGCCGGCTTTCCAAAGACTCTGGTGACAGTGCATTCCCGATCCATTGTCCTGAAACAGCGGCTTGGGCATACAGGTGACCACTTTACCGCGTTTCTGGGCGGTGTTTTTGATGACGTACTTATACAGCAACACCTTGTCGGCCATCCTGGTCATGGTGTCGAATCTCATGTCGATCTCGGTCTGCCCGGCGGTGGCCACTTCGTGGTGGTGAACTTCTATCTTGACGCCGCATTTCTCCAGGTTCAGCACCATCTCGGAGCGCAAATCCTGGTACTGGTCCATCGGCGGCACGGGAAAGTAACCCTCTTTGTATCTGATCTTGTTGCCCAAATTCGGCCCGTCGTTCTTCCCCGCGTTCCAAAAACCTTCGATGGAGTCGATATGATAGTAGCCCTCATGATGGTTCTGGTCGAAACGCACGCTGTCAAATATAAAGAACTCGATCTCCGGACCCCAGTAACTGGTGTCGGCCAGGCCCGTGGACTTTAAATACTTCTCGGCTTTCTGCGTGACGTATCTCGGGTCTCTGGTATACGGCTCGCGGGTGATGGCATCGAGCACGTTACATATAAAACTGATGGTTGAGTGCTCGGTAAACGGGTCCATCATGGCGGTGTCGGCGTCGGGCAACAGGATCATGTCGGATTCATTGATCGACTGAAATCCCCGGATGCTCGAGCCGTCGAAGCCCAGCCCGTCTTCGAACAACTCCGCGCTCAATTCTGTGGCCGGTATCGAAAAATGCTGCCATAGGCCCGGTAAATCGATGAACTTTAAATCCACGATCTCCGCTTTGTTCTTCTTCGCCATGTCTAGGGCGTCTTTAACTGACATTGAACTCCTCCCCTCCGGTGATTGATTAAAGTTGGCGACAATTTTGGTATCACATTCTGCGCTTGAGAGCTACCCCTGGTTCCCTCTCAATCATTCATAAGCGCGCTCGTTGTGTTGGCTCAAGTCCAAACCCATTCGCTCCTCTTCATCTACGAGCCTCAGGCCCATTATCGCCTTCACGATGGAGAGGAGAATACAGGTCCCGACGACCGCGAGAATCCAGGTAGCAGCGACGGCAACAATTTGAGTCCACAGCTGCCCGGGGTTGCCAAAGAAAAGGCCGTCGTTGCCGGCGGCGTTGATCGCCTTGGAAGCAAAAAGGCCCGTGGCGAGCGCTCCCCAAGTTCCGCCCACTGCCATGCACGCCGACGACGTCTAAGGAATCATCGTATCCCAACCCGGGTTTTAGGCTACAGGCGATCGAACAAAGCACGCCGCCGCCGATGCCAATCCAGATCGCCGAGATCGGCCCAACGAATCCGGATGCCGGTGTAATCGCAACCAGCCCGGCTACGGCGCCGCTGGCGGCCCCCAAGACCGTCGGTTTGCCTCTGAAAATCCAGTCCATGGCGAGCCAGGAAAGAGCGGCTGCGGCCGTGGCGACATGGGTCACTACGAAAGCAGAAGTGGCCAGGCCGTCCGCCGCCAGCGCGCTGCCGGCGTTGAAACCGAACCAACCGACCCACAAAAGACCCGCGCCGATCACGCTAAAAGGCAGATTATGTGGCGGCATCGCTTCTTGTCCGTAACCGATGCGCTTGCCAAACATGATCGCCGCCACCAGAGCCGAAGCGCCCGAGCTTATGTGGACCACCGTCCCGCCGGCAAAATCGAGCGCGCCCATTTCCCGCATCCAGCCCTTGACACCCCATACCCAGTGGGCGAGCGGATCATAGATGAACGTTGCCCAAAGCAGGATGAAAACCAGAAAGGAACTGAACTTTACCCGTTCGGCGAACGCGCCGGTAATCAGGGCCGGCGTGATGATCGCGAACATCATCTGATAGATCATAAAGGCCGCATGAGGAATTGTCGCGGCGTAGTCGGCGTTTGGCTCAGGGCCGACACCGTTCAAGCCCATCCATGCGAGGCTCCCGATAATGCCCCCGATATCGGGACCGAACGCAAGAGTGTAACCCCAGAGGACCCATTGAATGGTAATTACCGCGACGATTATAAAGCTATGCATGATCGTGCCGAGCACGTTCTTTCGTCGCACCAAACCGCCATAGAAAAGAAACAGTCCCGGAATCGTCATCATGAGCACCAACGCCGACGAGGTCAGCATCCAAGCGGTGTCGCCTTTGTCGATTTTAGGCGGCGCTGCCGGCCGCGCGGAGCGGGAGTAGTGACCGCAGGCACAGTTGCCTGTGGAGCTTCTGTCGGTGATTTCGGGGCGTCTTGAGCACGGCTCGGCATGGCCATTGAGACCGACAACATGCAAGCCAGTAGAAGCATCATTGCACAATTTCGTTTTTGCCGATTCACGATTAATCCTCCCAGTAGTTGTTCAAAGACTAGGCGTTATCAATCCAAAAGCGTGCAAGCAATGACCGTGGTGAGCAACCGGTATGCCAACGACCTATAATAGAAATTCTCTTGAAATGTCAACGCCGTTCTCTTAGTTCGGCGTTAGATTGGGTCGAGCCACTTGCCCGTTTGGTAGGCAAATGGTCAATTCTTAGGCGCCGACCGAAGTGCGAGCGATTCGATCGAGTCTCGGTCAATATCGAGTCCTAAACCAGCGTCATTGTTTAGGTACACTTTTGCGTTCTTATACCCGATTCGACCGAAGGGGCCTTGGTCGGCGAGGCGCAGAAAGCCGGTCATCTCACCGCCGGGCTGGCCGTTCTTCAACGCGGCGTGAAGATGTAGTTCAGCGACCGAGAGGATCGTTGTGCATGCGCTGCCCTGTCCGACGACAACCGGCATGCCGGCCGCGTCGGCGACGGCCGCGACTTGCAAGGCCCGCTTGAAGCCGCCGATATGCGTGAGCTTGATTTTCAAGAGATCGGCCGCCTTCTCCCGCACCACAGCCAAAACATCCTCCGGCGTGCTGACGCTTTCTTGCGCGGCGATGGGTATTCCAACCACTTTGCGTAGTTCCGCGAGGCTTTGCAGATCGCCGCGCGCCAGCGGCTGCTCGACGTCGGCGATGTGAAAGCGCGCAAGCTCATTTAAAACCTCGCGCGCCTCAACGAAAGAGTAACTTCCATTGCCATCGACTCGGATCGTCGCCTCGTCGCCCACCTGCTCGCGCACCGCACGCACCCGCGCTACGTCTTGTGACCGATCCTTCTGGCCGATCTTGAGCTTGAACGCCGTAAAACCTTCTCCCCTGAGGCGGCGCGCTTGCTCGACGATTTCCTTGGGTCCCAAGTCGAGCCCCAGGCCACCGGTTAGGGCAATCTTTTTTCGGTACGGACCGCCGAGCAGAACATAGAGCGGAACATGGTAGTGTCGCGCCAGCGCGTCGAAAAGCGCGGTCTCGACTGCTGCTTTGCTGAGCGGATTGCCGTAGCGGACTTGCTGGAGCTGTTGCACCACCGGTCCGATATCCTCGAGATCCATGCCGATCAGCCGAGGCGCAAAGTAGTTCCGCACCATCACCGTCATTGTCTCCAGAGTCTCGTAGGTGTTGCCCGGTCTGCCTTGTGTGGCCTCGCCCCAACCTTCGACGCCGCCTTGTGCTTCGACGCGCACGAGCAAGGGGCGGCAGTCTTCGAGGAATCCGGCCGCTCCGCCGTACACCTCTCGGACGGGCAAAACTAACGGAAAGCACTCGACCCTGAGGATTTTCACCGATTACCTCGGAGCAGCGAGCTCAACGCCGAGACTTTCTTTTCTTTCTCCAGCGTGAAAACCGATTCAACCAGCCGGTCGAATGTTTTGGGCGCGAGCAGGGACTTCGTCAACCGCTTTGCCTTGTCCTCAAGCTCTACCTGACTGAGGGGATTCTTCGGCGCGCCGCGAAAGTGAATGATCAGGGCGGCAAAGCGCCGGCCGTCTTTGAGCTGGACTGTCACTCGCGCCGCTCTGTCCCAATGTTTCTGCTCAATCTCATCGTCGATCTTGAGCCGCACCCGTCGAGTCGTTGCGAGGATTTCTTTGTCCCTAACTCTCTTTTCGTCAAAAGAACCCGGATCCATCGGATCATCATATAGACTTAAAGCAACACAGAAGGGGATGCTGTATTGCGCCGCCATGAGATCAGTCGGCGCATAAATGGCGTGATGCGTCACGAGCTTTTCAATACCGCCAACCAGTGATCTCTTTGATGTCCGCGGGGCCAAATTGATGATCTGCTCTGAGCTTGGTCAGGCCTTCAATCGGGGCATGGGCGTTGATGTGGCAAGCATAACGTTTGATGCCGATATTCATGGACTCAAAATCGCGCCCTAAACCGCGCGTCAGAGCGGCAAGCTGCGGCGCGTCCGAGAAGACGTGGCAGAATCCGAATTTTCCTTCCAGCACGCTCTCCGGGCCGGCGAATCCCTTGCTCGCCAGCAGAGCGGCATTCACCCCGCCCTCCGCGGCTTTGCCCATATGGAGGCGCTTGATCATCGCGCCTTCTTTGCAGCGGGAGAACTCCATGAGCCCGCCGGAATAGGAACCGGCGATACCGAAGGCATTCACCATCTGTTTTTCGTCCAGACCGAGAAGCCTGCCTGCCCCTGCGGCACCGCCGAAGGTTCCGGTTAATGCCGGCGCATGAAAACCCCTTTTCTCCAATGAGTTTCCCGCGGCAACGCCGATCCGAGACACCACCTCGCACGCCGCTACGAAAGCGGTCAGCAGCGCTTTACCATCGGCTCTTGTCTCTTCCGCCATTGCCAACGCGGGCAAAAACGCAGTCGCTCCAGGGTGGACACCGGCTCCGGGTTGACGGACGTTGTCGAGCTCGAAGGCGTGAGCCATGGCGCCGTTGGCAAGCGTCGCTTGGGCGGCAGTTGCTTTCCATCGCTCGCCAAATACGGTCGAACGACCTTTAGCGCGCGAGGCGCGGACAAACGAGACAACGGCCCGGCTCCACGGCTTGGTCGACCCGTAAAGGGACACCGCTAAAATATCCAGTATACAAGCCTTGGCCCGGTCGATCGCTTCACGCGGGATCTGACTGTAGCGAAGGTGTCACGGCGTAGTTCGCGAGGCGTTGAGTGGCGTTCATGGCGATTGGTCCAAGTTTCAGTGTCTCGTTGCTCGTGCAGTCGATGCTGCGTTTCTTCGAACGAAACGGAACGCAACGAACACGAAGCACGATTTAGCGCACGACTTTGGCGCCGGCTTCCTTGAGTACCTCGCGCATTTGTTCGGTCAGACTATCAAAGAATTTATTCAACCCCGGACCTTTGAGGTAGCCGTCTTCGAACTGATTTTGCTCGAGATATTTTTTCCAACTTGCCGTATTGGTGAAGCGATCAAAAACTCCTTCCCAGTACTGCACCACTTCCGTTGGAACCGCCGGCGGCGCCACCACCCCGCGCGTCTGGGGTATGACCGGCACGTCGATGCCTTGCTCGTTCAAGGTTGGGACATCGGGAAACGACGGCAAGCGTTTTTCCGTCAAGGCGGCAATGACTCTCAGATTACCCGCCTTGATATGCTCACCGGCCTCCTGCGGCTCGATCACCATCAACTGCACATGCCCGCCAAGCAAATTGGCAATCCGCTCTCCGCCGCTCGGAAAGGAGACGTACACCCATTTGGCCCCGGTGGCCTTCTGAATCACCAGACGCACCAAGTTATCTCGACCGGTGACGGAGCCCCCCGACTGCTTCAGCTGGCCAGGGCTTTTCTTGGCCGCCTCGATCAAGTCCTTCATGTTTTTGTATGGCGAATCCGCCTTGACGGCCACCACTGCAGGCTCCAAAACCAAACGGACCATGGGGGTCAGATCGTTGATCATGACCTTCGCCTCCAGGGTTGTTAAAGGATTGGTAACCCAGACCCCGGTGAAGAATCCGATGGTATGGGTCTCGCCCTTTTTCTCCGCCAGGTACGCCATGGCGGTGGCGCTGTTGCCGCCGGACTTATTGACCACCTGCAAGCGTTGCGGCAGGAGTTTTTCTTTCTCCATCATTTCGGCAATTGCCCGCGCCAAGATGTCCGAGCCGCCGCCCGGGCCCGTGTGCACGACCCCTTCGATGGGCTTCGTAGGCTTAAACGACTGCGCGGATAGCGGCGCCGCTAACGCCAATACGAGGAAAATCGCGCTCAGCGAACATATGCTTCGTTCCATAAGATCTCCTTTTTGCCTTTTTACCGTAATTCGCATCAAGCTTCTTCACCGGCCGTTTTCAAGCGCCACTGTTTCACCTTTCGCAAAAGCGGCATCAATATGATGACCAAGGTCAGTAGCAGCATCGTCACCGAAAGCGGTCTGGTCACTAGAATCGACAAATCACCCTGGGACATCATTAGCGATTGGCGCAGCGCCCGCTCCAGACCATCGCCCAACACCAATCCAAGCACTAGTGGCGCCGCGGGAAAATCCAGCTTGCGCATAACGTAACCCAGAAGCCCAAAAAAACCCAGCATCCAAACATCGAATAAACTACTACTCACACTGTAGGCGCCGACGATGGATACGCCGAGAATCGCAGGGTAGAGAACATAATAGGGTACCCGCAGGATCTGGGCGAAGAGCGGCACCAGCGGCAGGTTCAAGATCAACAGCATGATGTTGCCGATATACATGCTCGCAACCAGGCCCCAAAAAAGAGTGGGATTATCTTGAATCAGGAGCGGCCCCGGCCTGAATCCCCAGAGAATGAGCGCCGCAAGCAGAATCGCCGTCGTATTCGATCCTGGAATGCCGAGTGTCAACAGCGGCACCAGCGAACCGCAGGTGTCCGAGTTGTTGGCGCCTTCCGGCGCCGCCACGCCTTCTATCACGCCGGTGCCGAATTTCTCGGGATGCTTTGAAACCGCTTTCTCCAAGCCGTAGGAAATGAACGACGAAATGGTGGAACCCGCTCCCGGCAGGACGCCGATAATGAATCCCACCAGCGAACCATTCACGAACGCGAATCGGCAAGCCTTTATCTCTTCAAGTGTCGGAAGCAGGCTCTTGAGGCGCCCGGAAACTTTAAATAATTCAGTCCCGCCGCGGGTTTCCAAATTGGCGAGTACTTCGCCGACAGCGAAGATACCGATGCTTGCGACGATAAAATCGATGCCGTCGAGGAGCTCGAATCTGCCGAACGTAAACCTCGATTCGGCGCTGAATAGATCCGTGCCTACGGTCGCAAACCAGAGGCCCACGAGCATCGCGAGCAGCGCCTTGAGCATCGACTTGCCAGCCAGAAATACCACCATGGCGAGGCCCAGGGCCATGAGCGCGAAATACTCAGGCGGCGCAAATTTGAGCGCAAAGCGCGCCAGGGGAGGCGCGACCAGCATCAAGCCCAACACGCCGAATGTACCGGCGACGAAGGAGGAGATCGCAGCGATGCCCAATGCGGCGCCGGCCCGGCCCTGCCTGGCCATTTGGTACCCATCGAGGCAGGTGACCACTGAAGCCGACTCGCCCGGCACGTTGAGCAAGATGGACGTCGTGGAACCGCCGTACTTGGCGCCATAGTAGATGCCGGCGAGCATGATGATGGCGGTGGTGTGATCCAATTTAAACGTCAGTGGAAGGAGCATGGCGATGGTCGCCGGCGGTCCCAATCCGGGAAGGATCCCCACGATAGTTCCGAGAAAAACTCCAACGAAGCACCAAAACAGATTGGCGGGGCTAAGGGCCACCGAAAATCCCAACAGAAGGTTGTCAAGCGCGTCCAATTCTGGTTTGCCTCTTAAAAACCCAAAGGGCTTTTCGGTAAGGAAAGTCCCAGAGCAACGACGAATATCAGGTGAAACCCGATGCCGAGTCCCAGCGCGACGAGGACAGCGCTCCAAATCGACCGTCGCTCCATCAATGCGATGAGAAATACGGTCAGTAGCACCAGGCAGAGAGTGAACCCCAAGAACGGAAATAGTAAAACCGCCCCCATGAACGCCAGCCAGCCGGACATCGCTCGGGATCCAGAGGACCAGTCGCGCTCCCTGCCAAGCGGTTTCTCCGCCGCACGAAGCTGATTAACGACCATCAAACACAAGGACAAACTACAGATGGCAATGCCCAACCAAAGGGGCAGGAAACCGGGACCGGGACCATCCTCGGTTAGATAGCTAAAGCGCGCGGCTTCAATGGTCACGTAGAGCCCAAACGCAGCGAGAGCAATTGCTGAAGAAAGATCCTTAATGCTGCGCCGTTCCATGGCAGTTCAAGCGCAATCCGATATCTCTTTGGGTAGGCTGAAGCGAATATTTTCTTCCGTAAACCCCAGGGTCGAAATTTGCGCGCCTTGAGTCTTGAAGAACTCAGCGGCTTCTTGCACCAAGTGCTCCGGCACTGACGCACCCGAAGTAATACCAAGGCGGCGAATACCATCCAGCCATTTTGGATTTATGGTCCGGTGATCATCCACAAGATAAGCTTTCACTCCCTGAGCTTGGGCGACTTTTCGGAGCTGATTGGAATTTTCGCTATTGCGCGAGCCAATCACCAGCACCAGATCGACTTCCTTAGCTAGCTGCTTAACGGCGTCCTGGCGGTTTTGCGTCGCATAGCAGATGTCTTCTTTGGCCGCGGTGACGAGCTTGGGAAAGCGCCGTTTGAGTGTATCGATAACGTCGCGAGTGTCGTCGACACTGAGCGTGGTTTGCGTTAGCACCACGACCTTCTCGGGTTCAGGAATCTCAACCCGGTTGGCGTCATCGACATTAGCCACGATTCGGATGCGCTCCGGCGCTTCGCCGCTGGTGCCGACGATCTCGTCATGATTTTCGTGACCGACGAGAATGATCCAGTAGCCCTGCGCGGCGAATTTGCGCACTTCGCGATGGACTTTTTCTACCA
This sequence comes from uncultured delta proteobacterium, assembly GCA_963840855.1. Classification (GTDB taxonomy): domain Bacteria; phylum Desulfobacterota; class Binatia; order UBA9968; family UBA9968; genus DATACQ01. Next base: position 101,246 of record CAWJBB010000062.1, on the reverse strand, counting down.
GCGGACAAGTGGCGTCGATGACGATTTCCAGCCGTTTTTCTCTGGCCCGTTGCCACACCGAGGGAGATATGCCATGAGCGCTGAAAACCAATTTTGCGCCCGTGGGAACCTCATCGATGGACTGAACAAAGCGCACACCGCGCGCCGTAAAATTCTCGACCACATATTTGTTGTGCACGATCTCATGGAACACATAAATCGGCGCGCCGTGGCGCGCGAGCGCGCGCTCGACGGTTTCCACTGCCATGTCCACGCCGGCGCAGAAGCCGCGGGGCTGAGCAATGATGACTTTTTCCACTGCCATGGTTTATAGTCTGGATGAAACCCCAGAGGCAGTCAACCGTCAGTCAAGCATTGCTTCCACACCCAGACGTGATCACCATGCTACAACAGGAGTTGGAATCACTTTGACAGCGATCGACTAATCTCATATTCTCCGAACGAATACTCCAATTACAATGCAACGTCCGTCCATTTCCGTGCCCCAATTTCCGACTAGCAGATCGCGTCGCCGAGGAGGTTGGAAAACATGATAGCTACCACAATTGTAACCGTGTTGTTCTTTCTGGGCTCGTGGCTATTCGCCGCGCCGGCATTCGCCGCCTCGGTAACCGCCGCTGCACTCCAGAAAGCTAAGCAAGCGGCTGATGCCAAGGGTTATGCCTTCATTACCAGCCATGACGAAATCCTTGCCAGCGCCAAGAGAGAGGGCAAACTTCGCGCCCAAAGTTCATTGGACCCGAATACGTTCAAGCCCCTCATGGCCTCTTTCAAAAAGAAATACCCCTTCGCGGATATTGAAATCCAGGAGATGACGGGGACAGACACGGCCCAACGCTTTCTCTTGGAGCTCAAGGCGGGAACGGTCAAGGAATGGGATACGCTACACCTCCCGGAAGATTTTTATAACGACTATGCGCCGTATGCGAAGAAACTCGATGTCTTAGGGATGGTGGAGCAGGGAGTCTTGAAGATCAACCCCAAGATGGTTGATCCCGAATACCGCAGCGTGGTGAGCATCGGCTCTGCGCTCTGCTCCATCGCGTACAACAAGAAACAGCTTGCCGCCGACAAGGTCCCGAATACGTGGGAAGACTTCTTGAAGCCGGAGTTCAAGGGACGAAAGATGCTTGTCGATATCCGGCCCTACTGCCTCGCCGCCCTCGTGCCCGCCATGGGTGAAGAGTGGGTCAAAAACTATGCCCGTAAGATCAAGGAACAGGAACCCATCTGGGTTCGAGGCCAGACACGCGCCATGAGCGGGATCATTGCCGGCGAATACGATCTCCATCAGATGACGCAATACCATTCCTGCATGCGCGCCGCCGCAAAGGACGTCACCAAATCCCTCGGCTGTAAAATTATTGAACCCGTACCGGCAAAAATCCAGGACGTTGACGGAGTTCTGCAATCCGCCCCAAACCCTTCTCGCGCGCTTCTGTTTCTCGAGCACAATGCCAGTCCTGAGGCGCAGAAAATCATCGATGAATTCAACCCCCTCAAGTCGAATGTCTTCGCCGACGGCGAGATCGCCAGATTGCTAAAAGGAAAAAAAGTTTCGCTGAACGATTTTCGCACCTATCACAAGTCACCGGAACGGATAAAGATGATCGTGGAAGCATACGGCTTTCCCAAGGCCGACGTCAGGTAACGGCTTAGGTAGCGCACTTTAAGAGAGCCGTATACCCCTTGGCGGTTCGTTCAGAGCACGCAAAGAAGCTTTATCTGCACGTCCAAGGCGACAAAAGATTCCCGTTACATTTTCTCCTCTGTGCTTCTTGACCTGCCTTCTAATGAGTGACCTCCATATAATCCCTCGACTGCTTTGGGCCGATCTGCCCGGCCCCCATCAGGCAAGGGGCTGAACCCTTTCTATCGAACTGGTAAAATAATCATCGGGTGCTCCGTACGTCTAACCACCGTCGGGACTTTTCACTCATCGCTGAACTATGAAGCAATCGGATGAAACCATGAGGTCTCCCGGACTCGTTACGCGCTTGTACCGGCGGCTCTCAGGCTACTTCAGGGCTGTGATCGATCCGACCTTGAGTATGCGGGTCCGGCTGTTTTGTGGCGCCAAAGGTCTGGCCGCTTTAGGCGCGCTTGGCTTAACCCTGTTATCCGCGTACGCGGTCATTTTGATCCCGTTCACGCCGAGTATTTCCGATCTACGGAAAGCCAAAATCGACCAGCCCAGCGTGTTGATCTCATCCGATCGCAAGCGCCTGGCCACTTTTAAGCCGATGAACCGCGATTGGGTCGGGCTAAATCGAGTCTCGCCGCATGTGATCAACGCGCTGATCGCCACCGAAGATCACCGCTTTTACCAGCACTACGGCATTGACTTGCAGCGCGCCGCGACTGGCGTCTTGCGCGCCTTGATCGGCGACCCGGAGGGCGGTTCGACTCTGACCCAGCAACTCGCGCGCAACCTATACCCGGAGGAAATTGGCCGCAAACGGACGGTGACACGGAAAATAAAGGAGACGATCACTGCGATTAAAATCGAATACGCCTATACAAAGAAAGAAATATTAGAAACGTATCTCAACAGCATGCCGTTTTTGTACAACGCATTCGGTATCGAAATGGCGGCGCGCACGTACTTCGACAAGCCCGCCCAAAAACTAAATGTCATCGAAAGCGCGACCTTGATCGCCATGTTGAAAGGCACCAGCTACTACAACCCGGTGCTCAATCCCGAGCGCGCGCTTCGGCGCCGCAATGTGGTGCTGTCGCAAATGGTCAAGCGCGAGGTGTTGAGCCAGGCGGATTTCGATAGGCTAAAAACCCAGCCGATCCGGCTCGATTTTGAACGCCAGCCCGAAGCAGTCGGTCCCGCTCCTCATCTCGCCGCGCACATTCGTAAATGGCTGATCGATTGGGCCGATCGTAACGACCACGACATCTATTCCGACGGATTGATCGTGTACACCACCATCGACTCGCGTTTGCAGGCGCTTGCCAATCAAGCCGTAAACCGCCAAATGGAGGCCTTGCAGGCTGTCGCCGATGTCGAGTGGGGACTGAGTTCCGAGCGATTGATATCGTCGAGCGCCAACGCGTACGTCGATCTGCGCCGGCGTGTGCAGCCTTTCGGATTTTTTTGGAAAACCAAGGCTGGCTTGGTCGATTTGTTCATTCGGGAATCCGCGGCTTACCGCAGCGCGGTTGATTCCGGCACGGCGCCTGAAGCTGCCCTGGCGGAGCTCAAGAGCAATCGTGAATTCATCGCTAAGCTGCGTGCCGAAAAAACGCGTTTGCAGGCCGGCTTTGTGGCCATCGATCCGACCACCGGTCACGTTAAGGCGTGGGTCGGTAGCCGCGACTTCAAAACCGACCAATTCGATCATGTGGCGCAGGCCAGGCGACAACCGGGTTCCACGTTTAAAGCGTTTGTTTACGGCGCGGCGCTCGAGCAGGGGATGTCACCGGATAAACGCTTCACCGACCGCGCAGTGGAAATTCCCCTGCCGGACGGCAGCGTATGGCGTCCTTCCGATCTATCGGAGCCCACCGGTCAGCGCATGACGGCGCGGGAGGGTCTCATTTATTCGAAAAACACGATCACCGCGCAGGTCATGCAGGAAGTCGGTCCCAAAAAAACCGCGCAGCTAGCGCGCAGCATGGGGGTCAACCGAAGTAAGCTCGACGAGGTACCGGCGTTAGCGCTCGGGACCAGTCCGGTTACCCCGTTGGAAATGGTCTCCGCTTACAGCACCATCGCTGCCATCGGCGAATACCGCCAGCCGACCTATATCACCCACATCACCGACAAGAATGGCAACGTGCTCGCCCAGTTCGCAACCGAAAACAAGCGCGTCATGACTGAAAAAACCGTGGGAAATTTGATCAACATGCTGCGCGGCGCAGTCGACCAAGGCACCGGACAAGCCGTGCGAACGCTGTTTGGCGTGCGCGCCGATGTGGCGGGGAAAACCGGAACCACGCAAAAGAATACCGACGGCTGGTTTATCTTGATGCATCCGCGCCTCGTCGCCGGGTCCTGGGTCGGCTTCAACGATCCGCGGGTCACCATGCGCAGCAACTACTGGGGCGAGGGCGCGCATAACGCCTTGCTGGTGGTTGGCGATTTTTTTCAGCAAACGCTCGCGGCGCGGTTGATCGACGGCAACATTGAGTTTCCGTTCGCACGACCGCAGGACTCTATCTGGGAACCTTATCTCGACGCAGCCAAAGAATGGTTCGGCGGAATCTTCAAAGATTGGTTGTTCGGAGAAACAGCCAAGCCACCGCCTGCGCCAAACCGCGACCTGCAGCGTGAAGCGCCGCGACCCGAACAAACGCAGCGTGAACCGAGGGAGTTGGAAAGACCACTCACGAAGGAGCGACTCTTGGAGCTATTAAGGGAGAAGCAAGAGCAACGGCGGCAGGAGAATCGAGATAGGAGGGAGTAGGTTCTGCAGGACGGGTAAGATAATCGTCGTTCTTTGCTGGAAGCAGTCTCCGCGGGAAAGTAGAATGCGCCGAAACAATTTCGCGAAACTGAACCCCCGTCGATTCCGCAGATTCGAAATACGCCCAATGTCCTGCTAATATTATCTCCATGCTCGACCGCGCTATCCTGGCACCGTGCCCAATCTAAATTTCCGAACCGCTCGCCTGATTAACGGAACTCTATCCTCTATGGAAACAACCCATCGTGATTAAGATCAACCAACTTTCTAAGTCGTATTTCGCTCGTGAGCTTTTCACTGACGTCACCTTTCAGATGAATGCCGGCGATCGCTTGGGTTTAGTCGGACGAAACGGCCACGGCAAATCCACCCTCTTTAAACTCATTTTGGGAGAAGAAGAGCCCGACTCCGGAGCGATCACTATCCCGCGAAACTATCGCATCGGCCATCTCGAGCAGCATCTGCACTTTACCCAACCGACGATTTTGGCGGAAGCGGCTTTAGGACTGCCGGAAGAAGAATCCCATTCCATCTATAAGGCTGAAGCCATCTTATCCGGACTGGGATTTTCCCACGCCGATCTTGAAAAGGCACCGCGCGAGTTTTCCGGCGGTTTTCAAATTCGCATCAACCTGGCGAAACTGCTGCTCTGCGAGGCCAATCTGCTCTTGCTCGACGAGCCGACCAACTACCTCGACATAACGTCGGTTCGTTGGATCGCAAGATTTCTGGCTAATTTTAAGGGCGAGCTCATTTTGATTTCTCATGATCGTGGCTTTATGGACAGCGTCACGACGCACACCGCGGTTATCCATCGCCAGAAAATTCGCAAATTCGAGGGCGGCACCGCCAAAGCATATGCTCAAATCGTCCTCGAAGACGAGATTCACGAAAAAACCCGCGCCAACGAAGACCGCAAACGGGCTCACGCCGAGGCCTTTATCAATCGGTTTCGAGCACAGGCTGCAAAAGCCAAAATGGTTCAGTCGCGCATCAAGATGCTCGAAAAACTCCCCAAACTCGACGGGCTAACCGATATCGAGTGTTTGGATTTCGAATTCAGACACGCCGCCTTTGCCGCCAAAACCTTGCTTGAGGCGCGCAATATTTCGTTCGGCTACACGCCCGACAATCCTTTGTTTCGGCGTATTAATCTGACCATCAACGCGCGCGACAGATTCGGCGTGATCGGCAACAACGGCAAAGGCAAATCGACTCTGTTAAAACTACTGTCTGGCGGACTCAAACCGGTGACGGGGGAGATCAAGGCTCATCCCGACATGAAACTAGGATTCTTCGGCCAAACCAACATTCAACGGCTCAATCCAAAGTTGACCATCGAACAGGAAATTGAACAGACCAATCCGGCGCTGACACGCACACAGGTGCGCAACATTTGCGGCACGATGATGTTCGGCGGCGATTTGGCTCTAAAGAAAGTTTCCGTGTTGTCGGGCGGCGAAAAAAGTCGAACCCTCCTGGGCAAGATCCTCGCTCATCCCTCAAATCTGCTTTTATTGGATGAACCCAATAACCACCTCGACATGGAATCCATCGACGCCTTAATCGAGAGCCTGCAAGACTTTCCCGGCGCTTTATTGATTGTCACCCATAACGAACGGATTCTTCGCGCCCTGGCCACAAAGCTGATCGTCTTTCACCGCGGCCGAGTGGATGTCTTCGATTCAGATTATGACGAGTTTTTAGAAAAGATCGGCTGGGAGGACGAAAACAACGGCAGCGGCGCGCAGAAGAAGCCTACGTCGCTAAATAATTACAGCCAGAAAAAAGAACGTGAGAAAGCGCAACGCAGAGAAAGATCAAGAATCGAAAAGCTCGAAGCCCAGATCCTGAGAAGTGAAAACGCGCTAAAGAAATACAACGAGCAACTCGTGATCGAAGCGAATCGTAATAATCTCCCTCAGATCAACGAGCTGTCCAAGAAAATCAGCCGGGTAAAACAGGAAATCGAGGGTTTATATAGCCAGTATGCCGAGTAGAATCTTGGCTTGGGGATATTCTTACGGCCATCTGTTTTCAACTGTCTCTCGAAGCATTCCGGCACTTTTTAGCAACCTCAGGTGTCCCTGCGTATGTTCAGCTTTGTTGGCGATCCTTGGCCGGCCCCTGCGACTGCGAGAGATTCGACGCCGTATTGATCAGCGCGACGTGGCTAAATGCCTGGGGAAAATTGCCCAGGTGGCGCTTGGTCGCCGGATCGTACTCTTCCGCCAATAAACCCACGTCGTTGCAAAGACCCAACAAGCGCTCAAAGAGCATCCGCGCGTCTTCTCGCCGTCCCATCAGCGCCAGATTATCCGCGAGCCAGAAGCTGCAGGCAAGAAAAGGCGCTTCGCCGGGTGGAAGGCCGTCAACTTTCGGTTTGGTTCGATAGCGCAGGACAAAACCCTCGTCCATGAGGTCGCGTTCGATAGCCTCGACGGTGCCCTTTATGCGCGGATCGCCTGGCGGCAGAAACCCAACTAGCGCGATCATCAGCAGGCTGGCATCGAGCTCCGTGCCGCCGTAGTATTGCACGAAGGTGTTGCGCTCGCGATCAAAGCCATGGCGGCAGACTTCGTCATGTATCTTGGCGCGCACACCGCGCCAGCGCTCGACCGGACCTTGCAGGCCGAAGTTCTCCACGGCCTTCACCATTCGATCCAGGGCTACCCATGCCATCACCTTTGAATGAGTGAAGTGGCGCTTCGGACCGCGCACTTCCCAGATACCATTGTCCGGTTCGCTCCACGCCGATTCCAGGTAATCGGTCAGCGCCCGCTCGACTCGCCAGGCGTTTTCGTCTGGTGCAAGACCACCCCGGCGCGCCAGATACATCGCGTCCATCAGCTCGCCATAGACGTCGAGTTGAAACTGCTCGCATGCGGCATTGCCGATGCGCACGGGCGCTGAATCTTCGTAACCGGGTAGCCAGTTGAGCTCCATCTCGGGCAGCCTTCTTTCTCCCGCCAGGCCATACATGATATTCAGCTGGGACGGCTTGCCGGCGACCGCCCGGAGAAGCCAATCGCGCCAGGCGGCGGCTTCGGCGGTGTAGCCCGCCAGCAGCAACGCGTAGAGAGTGAACGTCGCATCGCGAACCCAGCAATAGCGGTAGTCCCAGTTTCGGACGCCGCCGAGCCGTTCCGGAAGAGAAGTCGTTGGCGCGGCAACGATCCCGCCCGTCGGCGCGTATGTAAGCGCTTTCAATGTCACCAGCGAACGGACGACGCTGTCGCGGTAGGGACCTTTATACGTGCAGTGGCCGGCCCACTCTTGCCACCATTGCTCCGCCTGCGCGAGCAATGCTTCGGCGTCGGCTGTGACCTTGTCGGCATCGTGCGACGGCAGCCACGTCAGCACAAAGTGCAAACGTTGTCCGGCGGAGACCGTGAACTCCGCTTCGGTTTTAAAGTTCTCGTTGCGCAGATTTACATCCGACTGCAAGGTGAGCGTGTCCGGACCGGCCACCGCGCAGATGCCGTTTTTCAGTTCGGCGCACCCACGGAATGATCGAGCCATAGTCCGGCCGGAGCACGAGCTGCATGCGCATGGGAACCTGCCCGCGTTTGCCGACCACGATGCGAACTAGATCCGCTTCCTTGCTGCGCGGTGGCATGCAGTCGATGACACTGACCACTCCATCGGCGGTTTCGTATTCCGTCTCGAGAACGAGAGTGTCGTCGTGGTAGCCGCGGCGGATTTGGCTAATCTTCCCGGCGGGTCTTAGGCTCCAGCAGCCATGTTCCTCGGTACCCAATAGAGCCGCAAAGCACGCGCCCGAATCGAATCGCGGGAAGCATAGCCAGTCGATGGAACCGTTGCGCGCCACGAGCGCGGCCGTATGGCAATCCCCGATGAGCGCGTAGTCTTCTATCCGTGACGCCATAGGTTCGACCTCTTAAGAGCTGCTGGGGATTTTGTGCACATCAAATGCGGCGCAGTTTGAAACGCGCAGGTTGCTGAAAAACAACTTTCGGAATGCTTCGACTGGCTCAGGACCAACGAGAGCGATTTGAAACCGTTCATGATTTTCCGTTCATGCTGAGGGTCTCGACGCATTCCTCCCCAATGCCCCAACGTCATCAGCGGTTGGCTGCCGGTGTTATCCGCAGGATCTGCCCGTTGCGCGCGTCGGTGAGAAGATAGAGCGACCCATCCGGCGCTTGGCCCACGTCGCGGATGCGCTCTCGCAAATCACCCAGGTAACGTTCTTCTTGCGCGACTTTGCCATCCTTCATTACGAGCCGCACCAAGAGTCCGGGAGTTAGTGAGCCGATGAGGATGTTGTTCTTCCAGCCCGCGAACAAATTCCCCGTGTAAAAGACCATGCCGGAGGGCGCGATCACCGGATCCCAATAGTAGACCGGCTGTTCCATTCCTTGTTTCGCCGTGCCTTCGCCAATCTTAAGATAAGAATAATGGACACCGTAGGAGATGACGGGCCAGCCGTAATTCTTCCCGGCTTCCGGGTGGTTCAGCTCGTCGCCGCCACGCGCGCCGTGCTCCACGGTCCAGAGCTGTCCGGTCTCAGGATCGAGCGCGGCGGCTTGGACGTTGCGATGCCCGTACGACCAGATCTCCGGCTGCGCTCCGGCGCGGTTGACGAACGGGTTGTCGCGCGGCGCCGAGCCGTCCGGGTTGATACGCACGATCTTGCCGAGGGTTGCAGCTAGGTCCTGGGCTCTCTCGGAGTAATTGAACCGCTCACCTAAAGTTACAAATAGTGTGCCGTCGGGACGAAACACAATTCTCGAGCCCCAGTGATTGGGGCCGCTCACCTTGGGCTGCTGACGCCAGATCACCTGAGTGTTTTCAAGTCCGCGCTCGCCGAGTCGCCCGCGGGCGACGGCAGTGCCTGCGCCGCCTTCGCCGGATTCGGCAAAAGACAGATAGACGAGCCGATCCTTATCGAATGTCGGACTCAGTGCTACGTCTAAAAGCCCGCCTTGCCCGCTAGCGTATACCTGCGGCACACCGGTGAGCGGTTCGGAGACACGGCCGTCCGGCCCTACCAAGCGCAAGCGACCCGGACGTTCTGTGACGAGCAGCCGCTTGTCCGGCAGGAAAGCGAGGCTCCAGGGATGTTCGAGCCCTTTGGCAATTGTCTGGACGTCAACGACACCTTTTGCCGGGGCCGGCGTCGGCGAGCGCGGCGCCTGCGCTTGTACCGGCGACGGCGCGCCCACCATCAAGCAGGCGATGAGCAGGAGATACATTAGCTTCAGCGGCAACCTAGTTGCACAGCAGCTGATAAGCAAAATATCTGATTTTACCTGCATTTTTAATTCTCCTTGATGGCCCGTACTGTTGTACCAGGCGCGTAACACAATTTGTGCCACATGCTACAGCATAAAATGCGAAGTAGGGCGGATCAACTAGGGATGCGATTATGCGGTTTGCGCCGTCGTTGCACTGAGCAAATCGAAGAAGGGCGAGGGCCGTCCCGATTTTGAAACGCCGCGTGAAGTTTTAGTTATTAGCTTTGGGACGTTCGATCCCCGCAGCAACAAGATAGTGCACTTTTACTCGATGCGGCGAACGTTATCCTTGATGGCATGCGCCTTGCTGCGACAAAAGAAAAGGCTGGAGTTTTTTGCCGCCTAAATTTTTAAGAGGTAAAAGAGGTTCAGTAAGCCCCCCAAAGCGCAAAGGATTTGACTATCCCAAAAGGCATCAGTCGTTCATTTTGAGTGGCGCAGCAGTCAGAACATTCACATGACGGATATCATTTTGTGGTGCTGGCCCAGGTCTGGAGGAGGATGAAACATGGCATCGACGAAGCAAAGACAGGCTGCGAAGAATAATATTAGAAAAGCGCAGAAAACATGGCGCAGCATGTCGTTAGCAGCACGCGCTCGATCTCAACCCGACGGAAGAGGGCGGCAAAAGCCGGGAACCACAGGAAAAGGTGAATTTTACCACGTCGAGGTCAGGCCGAAGACCGAGTTCGAGACGTTCCGAGTTCAAGACGTTGGCAAGAAACATGGCATTGAGCGTGTGGCCGGCAGACGCGGCAATGGTTCGTGGGATACGCAAAAGTGGCTGATCAGCAAAGAGGATGCGCATGTTGAAGATGGCGAATTGGTCCCCGATAGCGCGGCTGCACGAAAAGTCCTGGCGGCTTTAGGTGCAAAGCCTGCCCACCTGGCCGGCGATCGATTCAAGGCCAAACCCAGGCCGAATGTCCCTGAGCGTGAAAAACCCACGCGAGCGCAGCGCAGAGCGCGAAAGCAAAATATCGAGAAAGCTCAAGCAGCCCAAAGAGGTTGACCATGAGAAGACATGGGAACCATTCCACCGCAAGACCCACTGGAGGCCGAAAATCGGCGGCTCGCTATTGGTCGCTCGATGTTACTCGAAGGAGTAACGCGCTCGACCTCGAGTCGAACATTTTCCGGTCGGCTAACCCGCGACGAATCGCAAACTCTCTCAAACGCTCGGCCGAACGCAGTAAGAGACGCAAAGCCACGCCTTATCAGTCAGCCATGTCAATGCTGAACTTTTACATCAACCGCGCCGGTAAAAGTTTGTCGAAGCGGCAGCGAGGCATCTTGGAACGGGCCAAAAGCGAACTTCGGAAGTCGTTTGGCCGAAAGTGATCGACTGCGAAACCGCGGCTTTCTTTGCCGGCGCTCTCCTGCTGCCATTGATGCGCTATCGTCCTTGCACCTCGCGCGCCGGGACGGAGGTTAACTGCGGAGTCCGGGTTTATTTCTGCTCAATGTCAGCGTATATCGGTATCACGAGGTGAGAGGCAAGGCCGTGCTATCTAAACGAATGAATCAAACTTGCAAGGTTTCCATACCTGACTCCAGGTCTCAAATATTCAAAGTCAGATGAACGGGGATGCCGCTATTCGACGCCTACGTTATGGTGGACTGGTCCGGAGGAAATGGGCGTCGTGCGGGAAAGCCGGACTGCATCTGGATTGCACATGGATCCGCTACAGCCACCGGGCCAAAAACGGTGAGCCCACCGTCGAGGACCGAAGCCGCGCACATCATCCGCTCGCAGCTCCAGTTTATTGTCGGGTCGAAGAAGGGCCGCGTGCTACTCTGCGCCGACTTCGGATACGGTTACCCCGCGGGGTTCGCGTCGTTGCTTCCCAAGTTGCTCCCCGGCGAGTTATCGCCTTGGCGCATCGTCTGGCAGTACCTCAGGAAACACGTGCAGGATGACCTCGGGACGAGGCCGGGCCGACAACCAACGAACCGTAGCAATCGCTTCGAGGTCGCGAGCGCAATCAACACCATAGGCTCGACTCCGGTTTCCCCCGGTCCATTCTGGTGTCTTTTCAAGTCCGGTAGTTACGTATGCGTTCCACAGAAAAGGCCCGCGCAGCCGTTCGCTTCCGTCAGGGATACTATCGCTCCGCGGCGCATAACGGACGAAAGAGCGAGGAGCGACACCCCGTTCCGTCTCTTCGGCACGGGCAGCGTCGGCAGCCAGGTGATCACCGGCATTCCGCGCCTCGAGAGCATCCGATTCGATCCGCAGTTCGCCCGGTGCTCCGCCGTGTGGCCCTTTGAGACTGGGTGGGCGCCCGCGACGGGGTCATGGCTCGATCCGGAGCTGCGAGTTGTGCACGCCGAGATTTATCCGAGCGTCCGAATCCCCCTTGCCGACACGATCAAGGACCGAGGTCAGGTGCGCGCGATGTGGCACTGGGCGCGCGATCTCGATGCAAAGAATCTACTCCTCAGGGAATTCACCATTCCGCCGGGGATCATTAGCGGATCACGGGAAGATACCTTGATCCGAAGCGAGGAAGGCTGGATCCTGGGCTGCCCGCCTTAAAGTTACAGTTCCAAAACTTCCGGTTGCACCACGCTATGTTCGTTGCCAGCGCCGTGTTGATCGTGACCCTACAACGAACGGATTTTTCGCACAGGCCACGAAAGTTATCATCTTTCACCGCGTCAGACCCCCAAATATCTCGCGATCTTCGTTCGAATGACGATGTTCAAAGGAAGCTGGAAGAATCTTTTCGAGACCTTGGTCTTTTTCATGAAAGAAAAGGCAACCAATATCGAGATCAACCGAGACATTTGCGGGTAGATGCGCTTTCAGCCGGACAGGTTTACTTGTCCTATCAGCTGTACTTGCCAGAGGTCGCAGGTAAGGATCGCGGGAAAATTTTCGGTGAGCTGTATGAGGGGATTTCTCAAGCTTGTTGTTTATTGACACCTCGCAAAGTCACACGGTATACCAGGATCGCTTGACGCAATGCTTCGTATACATTTCTGGAGAGTCTATGGAAAAACCGCATACCAGCGGACCACTGGTTGGTTATCGCGTGCTCGACTTGGCTGGGCCGCCGGGACTGCATTGCACCAAGCTCCTGGCCGATATGGGCGCCGACATCATTAAAGTCGAGCCGCCCTCGGGCGAAGAATCGCGGCGCATTCCGCCGTTCAAGGATGATATTCCGCATCCCGAGGCAAGCCTCTATTTCCTCCACTTCAATACCAATAAGCGCGGCATCACGCTGGACGTGGAAACAACCGACGGTAGAGCGATTTTACTCGAGCTGGTTCGTAAAGCCGATGTGCTCATTGAAACCTATTCACCGGAACGCGCAGACAAAGTTGGGCTGAGCTACGCGCAGTTGAGCGTCATCAATCCGCGTCTCGTCGTGGCTTCGATCACTCCGTTTGGTCGATCGGGTCCATGGCGCGATTACAAAGCCGATGACATCGCCGGTATCGCGCTCGGCAATTTGTTGTACCTCGCCGGTGAACGGGGCAAACCGCCGCTTCAACCCGCGGGCGAGCTCGCCTACGGCATGGCATCGGCTTATGGCGCCTTTGGCGTTGCGGTGGCCCTCTATCACCGAGCGGCGAGTGGACGCGGCCAGCATATCGACGTGTCGACCCACGAATGCGCAGCGCACATCGCCGGGTATTACATTCCCCATTACAGTGCCACGGGGGCGAAACCAGCGCGGGCGAGGCGCAACGGCGAAGAGGCGGATCTTTACGATCCCTATGCGGTCAAAGACGGCTACGTGCGCTTCTTCATTGTCGCCAGGGAACAATGGCGCCGCCTGGTAGAATGGATGGGGCGGCCCGCGGCGATTTCCGGCCCCGAGTTCGAAAAGACGACCTATCGGCGACAACACCCGGCCATCGTTCAGGCCGCGATAGCGGAATTTTGCCGCGGTTTTACCAAGCAGGAAATGTACGAGGAAGGCCAGAAACGGCGCATTAGCGTGACGCCGATCAACACGGTGGGAGAGTTTATGGAGAGCTCTCAAACCAAGGCGCGGCAGCTCTTTATTGAAATGAATCACTCCGTGGTCGGCAAATATCTGCAATTCGCCCCTGTGCCGCGCCTGAAGGAATGCCCTGGGGCGATCACCCGTCCGGCGCCTCTGCTTGGCGAACACAATAACGAAATTTTTTGCGGCGAACTCGGGTTTAGCAGCGACGATTTGGTTGCCTTGCGATCGTCGGGAGTGATTTAGATGGCCAATTTACCTTTGGAGGGTATTCGCGTTGTCGAGTTGACGACCGGAGCGGCAGGTCCGACGGTCGGGCGCGTGCTCTGCGAGTTCGGCGCCGAAGTGATCCGTTGCGAGACGCGGTTGCGCGGCGATGGTCACCGGGGCGAGGACCCGAAGTTGTGGAACAAGAAGCCGGATTTCATCAAGCTCCAGCGCGGCAAGAAGTCCTTCACCGTAAATATGCAAATGGCCAAAGGCCGCGAGCTCGTAAAGCAATTGGTCCGGAAGTCCGATGTCCTCATAGAAAATTTCGGCTTGGGCGTGCTGGAAAAATGGGGCCTCGATTATCCTCAACTCCAGGAGCTCAATCCCGCATGCATCTTGATCCGCGTCAAAGGCATGGGCTGCACCGGCCCGCACGCCACCGACCTGACTTACGGTCCAAACGTCATTAACAACATGGGCGCAAGTTATCTGTGGAACTATCCTGGGGCGACTACGCCGACCGCAGAGCCAAGAACCCAGCATCCCGATTTTATGGGCGGAGTCGTGGGCGCGTTCGGCGTCGTCCTGGCTCTGCTGCAACGCAAGACCACGGGGCGCGGCGACTTGATCGATAACGCACAGTTGGAAATTGGCGCCACCCTCCTGGGACCTAAATATATGGAATATTCTGTCAACCAGCGCGATCCCAAACCCGTGGGCAACCACAGTTTGATTGCAGCACCCTATGGGCCTTATCAATGTCGAGGAACAGACCGTTGGTGTGTGATCTCAGTCTACACGCAAGCTGATTGGGAAAACTTCGCGCGGTTACTGGAAAAATCGGGCTCGAGACCCGATGCCAAGTTTGCCACTCACCTGGGCCGCGCACGCCACCGGAAAGAATTAGACCAGTGGGTGACCGACTGGACGCTGCAACACGACCCTTACGAAGTCATGGAGCTTTTACAAGGCGTCGGGGTTTGCGCCGCCGTCGTTCAGGACGTGGAGGATCAATTCAAGCGCGATCGACAGTACGCCGCCACGGGTTTCTTATTGGAAATGAACGAGCCCGAGGCCGGCACTATCGCCACCGAAAATGTTCCCATTCGCCTCTCGGAAACTCCGGGGAAAGTACGGGGGCTCGCTCCGCTCATGGGGCAACACACCTATGAAATCGCAAGTGATCTTTTGGGGCTGACGGATGAAGAGATCCGGCAGCTAGAGGAAGAGAAAGTCTTCTACTGAGCAGGAAAGCGACCCAAGTCTTGCAATCACGCAATCGCATTGCAAGTCGCGACCCCATACTCCAAACACCGATTATAACTCGCGCCAAGGCGCAAAGGGCGCCAAGTTCAGAGTCGGATAAGGAAGATCTCCTTTGCGTTCTTGGCGTCTTGGCGCGAGAAGATTCCCGACCTCTTTTCTGCGCCTTCTAGCGGGCTGGCAGTGGCGCTCCGCCAGAGAAAAGCTTGAACATTTCGATCATTTCGGGATCACGAGGCGTGTCTTTGATGGCCTTGGTCAATTCCTCCGGTGTCATGGGACTGGCGTCGTCGCCGACGATCTTTCGGTATTCGCGATGAAAGTCGGGATCTTTGAAAGTCTTGCGCGTCGCTTCCTGAAAGATCTCCACTCGATCTTTGGGCGTTCCAGGAGGCAAAACGTAAGGTGAGCCCGTAAGCCTTAATGTTCGCGAGAGGGCGATAAGCCTGGTTTCTTTTTCAGTTTTAGCAAAAGTCTCGATCTCAGGAAGGTGGCTGAAGCGGGGAAACTTGAGCCCTTTGGGAACCTCCAAAATGGCGTGGAAATCCATCAGCCCTTTTTCCGCCCAATCGGGATTCCGCTGCCAAATCGATGTCGCAGTATTCGCTCTGGCATCGACTTCCCCGCGTACCAGCGCAAGATCCAATTCGGGCGCTCCGTAACCCGGGATGAACTTCGTATCCTTTAAACCGAGAAAGTAGGCAAAAAACCGAGCCGATATGTAGGCGCTATGTCCTACCGGCCTGGCGCCGACTCTGATCCCGGGCGTAGTTCTGAGTTTCTCCAAATTGTTCAAGCCGGCTTCTTTTCGGGTATAGAACACCAGGTGGCTTTCGCTTTCGGGTGAGCCAAGGTAGATAAATTTATCGACATCGTACATCACTCCGGTCTCGCCCAAGAGATTCAGTGCAATTACGGAGCTGCTGAACGCTCCGATCGTGAGCCCGTCAGGACGGGCGTTGCGGAACATATGATTGCCCACTTGTCGACCGCCGCCGCCGTCCATGAACTGGACCACGATGGCGGGATTTCCTGGGATATATTTGCGCAGAAAAGGAACCATAGACTTGACGCGGTTATCGCCGATTCCTCCGGGGGCGGTACCGGCGATGACCGTTATGGTTTTGCCCTGGTAAAATGGCGCTTGAGTGAACCCGTGATCGGGTGAAAGCCCGGCGAGCACCAATAGCGCGCCAAAAACTGCTATTCCAACAAACGTTCTATGAGTATTCATAAGAGACCGCCTTATCTTTTTGTCGATCAATCAGAAGTAATCAAAAATCCTTCAACACCTGGGTCTGTGGGAAGAGTCTCATGCCTATCCCGGAGAAGATCCTCCGGTTTCCATCCTACAGTTCGATCAACTCACCGCCCCGAGGAAGATCGAGGAACAGCCAAGTAATTTGAACCCTTACTAGCCCATCTGGCGGCGTATGTCCATCCCTGTCCTGCGTACGTTTTGAGTTGTCACGGTCAGGTCTTATGGTGCAGCAACGCAGTAACTCGGCTCACCGAGTGTCAGACCTGAGCCTCGGCGATGCACCGGCCCAGCGTTCGCGCTTTTTCGCGTTTTTTTCTGGCTTGCGATCTCGAAAATTTTACGCATACTGAGTTGAAAGAAAGTTTTTTGAAAAATGGCCGGTGTAATCAGAAAAGCTCAAGTGTGGAAGAGACTGGGCGCTGTCGAACGGATTGCCCAGGAGGAGTGGAGTTACCCGACGGGAATGGTTTGGTGCCCCATGAAGATGAGCGGTATGGCCCTCATGAAGTGCGCCGAGATGCAAAAAGAGTTTGGCTGCGGAAGCCTCCGGCAGTTAAGGACTATAACGATCACGAAGCCCGGGAATGTGCCGTTTTTCTGGCCCTGGCTGCGGCGTGACCGCGAGTGCCCCGAGCGCGCGGGCGAAAAAGAAGTGCGCGAATTACGGTTGGCTCTCAGCCCGCTCAGGTCGGTTGAGAAGAGCAGAAAAAATCCCCGCGCCTACAGTTGCACGGCGTGCGGTGGCCGCAAAGCTTTCGGCGCCCGCCATTGTCGCCGCTGCTGGCGTCTCTCGGTGAGAAGATGACGACAACAAGGTTCATGCCTGAGTTTTGAGCTATTTTGTTCGACTCGATCACACTCCTCGATATCAATGATAATTTCCGCTGTCGATTCTAATTTGCTACCCGCCCGCAGCAAGAAGCCTTGAATCGGCGCGCGGCCCGCGGCCGGCGCACCTTTTTTACAGGCCGTAGAACACCTGGGAGTTGCTCTCGAGAATCTTGTGGGCCTGGGCCTTGCTGATTCTGCCCTCATCCACCCAGCTGCGGACTTCGTCCAGCGCGCTCAGGTTGGCAGAGATGTCGGTATGGCTGTAGTCGGTGCCGATCATCAGGTTGTCTTCAGTTCCGAACTTCAATAGAGACTCGATGTCGTCAATCGGGTCGATGGTGACGAATAGCCGGTTGGCGCGGAACAATTCCGGTTCCAGTTCAAACAGGCGGGGCAATCGAGTCTGTTTACCTCGCAGCATTTGGCGTTTTACCGCTCCCAATTGAGAGATCGTATAGGGAATCCAGGAGGCCCCCGACTCAATGAGCCCAAACCGAAGCTTCGGGAACTTCTTCGGAAGACCGGAGGTCACCAGCTCGGTGAAGGAGTACATGATGGGGAAACCCCTGTCCCATTCGTGGCCAGGCAGCGGATGACCGGTGTGAATACACAGAGGCAGATCGAGCGCGCCGGCCTCCTCGTAAATTGGAAAAAAGTGCGGGTCGGTGACCTTCCGGTCTAGGTCGAATCCGCGCTTGAAGATACCGCAGGCGCCGTGCTCCTTCGCCCAACGCAGCTCCTCGACAGCCTTGTCGGGACGAAGCAGCGGCAGCACAGCTGCCCAGCGTAACCGGCCGTTTGTCTCCGCACATTTCGCGGCAAGCCAGCGGTTGTAGGTAGTCGTCAGGGCCCATTCGGCTTCTGCGTTGCTGGTATTGTAGCGGATGAAGAAGGTCGGGAAGATGACCTGTACTCCAACGCCCATCTTGTCCATGTGGGCGAGTCGGCCCAGCACGTCCTCAAGCTCTCGCCGGATCCGGGGAGGATGGTTGACTTCATCTCGGATGGCACGGTTCTGTAACCTGCCTTCAACCAACCAGCAGCGGCGGTTCGTCGCGTTATAACCGGCACGTTTAGCCTCATCGGGCGGCAATGTAACCGTAACCGGTATGTACTTCGCGAACGGAGTGCCTTCCAACTTCTCCCAAGTGGCTTCGGACTCGTCGACATGCGTATCGGCATCAATCACTGGCATGGGATTATCTCCAATTCTTCACACTAAATGTGAACAAAATCGTTCAAAGTTCAAGGGTTCAAAAGTTCAAGTCAAACCCGAGACATCACAGGAGACTGAGTAACAACCGCCAGCCATCGCTCGTCGTCGCGCCATCGTTATCGTGTTCGTGAATCGTGTTCGTCTATACGCTGTTGGTCGTTTAATCAAACACCTTGCGCTATTCAAGCTCCGCGTCTTCGGACTTCAACTTTGAACGTTGAACATTGACCTTTGCGACATCTTGATAGCTCGCAGGTTTTAGAGATAATAGGCAATCGCGATGATCACCTCCAGCAGCGTACGGCTGACGAGATTAAGACAACCATGAATACGATGCCAGATGACATTCGGGTCATGACCTCAGGCGCTTTTACCGCGGCATATCTTGAACTGATTCCTCGACTCGAACTCCTTACGAAGAAAAAACTCGTGACCGCCGCAACGTCCATAGGGACGGGGGAGACCTCCATCCCGAATCGCCTGCGACAGGGTGAACCCGTTGACGTTGTCATTGTAGCGGACAGCGTACTTGTCGGATTCATCAAGGACGGCCTGATCATGGCCGAAAGTTATACTCCCCTCGCACGCTCAGCCATCGGTATGGCGGTGCGGGCAGGAGCCCCCAAGCCGGACATCAGCACGGTCGACACGTTGAAACGCACACTTTTGCAAGCGAAATCCATCGCGTACTCCGCCAGCGTAAGCGGCGACTACGTCTCCACCGAGCTGCTTCAGCGCCTGGGAATAGCCGACCAGGTGGTAAGCAAAAGCCGGCGCATCGAAGGTGGTGAGCGAGTTGGCGCCGTGGTCGCACGGGGAGAGGCGGAAATCGGCTTCCAGCAGATCAGCGAGTTACTTCCCGTGCCCGGCATAGCTCATGTGACACCGCTGCCGCCGGAAGTGCAGAAAGTCTCTATGTTCTCGGCCGGCGTCGCCCTGAGTACCAGGGATTCGGATGCGGCTCACGCGCTGATCAAATTTCTCGCCTCGCCGGAGGCGGCCCACGCCATCACGAATAGCGGGTTGGAGCCAATAGGAAATCGCTGAAGCCGGGCGGTACTACATCAGCGCCAGAATTTTCTCCGCTGCGACTTGTGCGCCGTTTAGTTCCACAGCAGGCCAGTTGGGTGACTTATCCAAGAGCCCCTTCAAGTAGGATTCTAGGTTTCCCGATAGCAGCTCAGTTTGGGAAATGAATCCTGCGATCGCGCAGTGGTCGAGTGCCTCCACGAGTTTACGATACTCGGGAAACTCACCACGATCCGTGTAGAGCATCGGCACCTGGTGAGCGATAACGTCGGCGACTATGCCGTACCCTGGCTTCGTAACGATGACATCCACGGCCCGCACGAGATCTTCGTAATGGCGCTGAGCGTCGGACAAAATCACGATGTTGCCGTCAACCTTTCTCTCATCCGCGGTAGTCAGGAATACATAATCCCGCATCCCTTTTAGCTGGTCCCACGGCACGCGCTGAAGGCCCAGGCCGCCGAAACTCAGCATTACTACGGTTGCTGGTCGTGGTAGAGAAAATTTTTTTCTCGCTTCATTTTTCTGCAACTCCGAAACCCGCGCGATCCAAGGAATGGGGTCGCGCAGCGGAAATACATTCATGTCGCAGGGATAGGGGAGCGTGAGTGCAAGGGTCGCTTTGGCGTACCATTGCTTCATCTCATCGATGAGCGGTTCGAATTCCGGATGTTCTTTGAGATAGGCGCTATAGATGCCGTCCCAGGTAAAATTTGTAATCGCCACCGAGGGAACACCGGCGCGCGCGGCGATCTCAAAACAAAGGGGCGGTATATCGCCGATGATCAGCCGCACATCATGATCGCGGACAAAGGCAATTTCGTTATCGACGAGCCGCGGGGCATTTTTATGCATTAGCCGGCAAGTTTGCAGCGTGGCGTCGAGGTCCATCTCCAGGCTATCCCGCTGCACAATGCCGACATCGATGGCTTGGCGGGAATAGCGAACTGTCTTGGGAAACAGCCACTTCGGCGCCGTCGTGCGAACCTGGATATCGGCATCGGGGCGGGCCTTCTTCAGACTACGGATCACTTGGTTGGAACGGACCGCGTGACCATAGCCATGGCCGGTTATATAGTAAAGAATTGAACTCAAGCTGGCTTTGGATGTATGTGTATTTGGAGAGAACACGGTAGAGAGCGGACTGCGGCTTGTCAAGGATCACAGGAGGGCTAGGAATATGACCGGGACGGTAAGAAAAATCATACGCCAGAAAGGTTTTGGGTTCATCAAGCCCGACGACGGCAGCGAGGATGTTTTCTTTCACCGCGGCAGCCTCGCGCCGCGCAGTCAAATCGAAGACATAAACGAAGGCGACACAGTGCAGTTTCAAACCAGAAAAGGCGAGAAAGGGCCGGTGGCCTTTGATCTAAAGATACGCTGAAGTGTTCTTCCAGCTGTTGTTTTTAATGGTGATTACGTGATGCAGAAATTCAAATCGCTGTCCCCAAATCTCTTGCTTTTCGACCTCGGCTCGCGCCTCGGTTCCCTCGAAGGGTATCTTTACGCACAAGAAAAAGTCGATAAGAATTATTTGCCCAATTGGTTGATCAACGTTGCGGCCGGCTACGGCTGCCTTGCCCCGGAGGTGCGAAGAGAAATCCGCGGCGAATATCTCGCGTTGCTTCATAAAGTTCATAATCTGCTCCGCGACGCCTACGGCAGCGAGGACGCGAATACGGTAAAAATCGCGGCGATGATCGCCGACAGCGGCGCGGACGAAAGGAGAATCGAGACATGACTGAAGAATCAATGGCCGCTGTGAAAAGCGACTTCATTACAGCGCTTCGAATCATAAGCTGCGAAGGCTTGAGCGACGCTTTTGCCCATCTCAGCGCCCGCACCGATGGCGGTGATGCAATGCTTTTCATGCCGCGCAAGAGCCCTGCATTGGTAAATTCAAACGAGTTGTTCGTGGTGGATTTCGAGAAACCTGTGCCGCAGTCGTCCATACACCAGGCTATTTACAAGACCCGCGGCGACGTCAAGGCCGTTTTTCACTTTCATTCGCCGGCGGTGATTCTTCTCAGCGTCATCGGGCAAACCATCCGCCCGATGCATAATTACAGCGCGATTTTTTACGAAGGGGTACCGCTTTATACGGGAACCGGGCAGGTGGAGTCGCCGGCGCGGGCGGGGGAAATGGCCAAGTTGCTGGGCAATGCCAAGGCAGTGATTCTTCGGGGTCACGGCGCTGTCGTGGTCGGACATTCGATTCGCGAAGTCTGCATGCTCGCGGTTTATCTAGAGGAATCGGCTCGCCTTCAGACCGAAGCAATGAAGCTTGGAACGCCGATGTTCATCGAGCGTGACGACGCCGAAAGAATCGCCAAGCGGACGTTTAAGCTCGCCTCCACCGACCGCGCCTGGGAGCATTTCAAAGCCAAGTGCGACGCATAATCACGAGTTGTTCAACTCGTTCGAAACGTGTTGAACGGCTTGAACGTCTTGAACTCCGTTTGAGAGTAGGTTTCGGTGCTCAAGCGGTTGTGTTAGCGTGAATCGATGGAATACAAACACACGAATCGTTTGATCCATGAAACCAGTCCGTACTTGTTACAGCATGCCCATAATCCTGTCGACTGGCACCCCTGGGGCGAAGAGGCTTTTCAAAAGGCCAAACGCGAAAACAAACCGGTTCTCCTCAGTATCGGTTACTCTGCGTGTCATTGGTGCCATGTCATGGAGCGCGAGTCCTTCGAGAACGAGGAAATCGCCGCGCTTATGAACGAGCTATTCGTCAACATCAAAGTCGACCGCGAAGAACGCCCCGATCTCGACGAGATATACATGAACGCGGTGCAGATGATGACCGGCCGGGGCGGCTGGCCGATGACGATGTTCCTTACCCCCGAGGGCAAGCCGTTTTACGGAGGCACGTACTTTCCGCCGGAGGACCGCTACAGCGTTCCAGGGTTTCCGAAGATCTTGCAGGGGGTGGCCAACGCCTTTTACAAGCAACCGCAGGATATCGAAAACAGCGTGAGCCAAATCCTTGCGCGGTTACAGAGCATGTCCCGCTCGGCGGAGAGCGCCGGGCCGTTTGATCCAGATATCATCAGCCGCGGCGCCGAGCAGCTTGCGCAAGCCCATGATTCCGAGCATGGCGGATTTGGCCGGGCGCCGAAGTTCCCCAACGCCGGCGTCTACGAGCTTTTCCTGCGCGCTTTTCATCAATCTAAAAACCCGCGCTTTCTCGATACGATTACTTACACGCTGACGAAGATGGCCCAGGGTGGAATTTACGATCACCTGGGCGGCGGCTTTCACCGCTACTCCGTAGACGAGAAATGGCTGGTGCCGCATTTTGAGAAAATGCTTTACGACAACGCCCAGCTCGTGCGCGTCTATGCTCAGGTTTATCAAATCACCGGCGAGCCCCAATTCAAGCGCGTCGTCGAAGAAACCGTCGACTATCTGTTGCGCGAGATGTTGCAGCCGCAAGGCGGCTTTTACTCCACCCAGGACGCGGACAGCGAAGGCGAAGAGGGAAAATTCTTCGTCTGGACGCCGCAAGAAGTGAGACGAATTCTCGGCGAAGATGCGGCTGAAATATTCTGCCGCATCTATGATGTAAGCGAGCAAGGAAACTTTGAGGATAAAAATATTCTCCATCCGATCCTGACGCTGGAGCAGGCAAGCAAATACTTTAATCGGGGCGTTGACGAGATCGCGGCGCTGTTGGGAGACGCAAAGGCAAAATTATTCACGGAGCGCGAAAAGAGAATCAAGCCGTTCCGTGACGAAAAAGTCATCACGGCGTGGAACGGGCTCGCGCTGTCCGGCCTGGCCGAAGCAATCAAGATCTCCGGGAATCAAGAATATCGGCGGGCGGCCACACGGACCGTCGAGTTTATTTTTTCCAAGCTGTTCCGCGACGGCCATTTGCTCCATACGTACAGGGACGGCGTCGCCAAGATTCTCGGTTATCTGGATGATTATGCTTTTCTCGCAGTCGGTTTACTCGATCTCTTCGAAGCGACTCTCGACCGTTCATTGCTGGCCAAGGCTATCGAGCTTACTGACATCCTGGTCAGCGAGTTTTGGGACGATGACGACGGCGCCTTTTTTTACACGGGAAAATCGCATGAACAGCTCATCAGCCGCGCCAAGCCGGCCTTTGACGCCTCGATACCGTCGGGGAATTCGATGGCTGCACAACTTTTACTCCGGCTTTATCATTACACCAGCCGGGAAGCTTATCTGAAGAAAGCCGAAACTATCCTGCGTTCCTACCATGACGCCATGGCAGCCCAACCTTTCGGTCTCGCGCATATGCTCGGCGCCTTGGATTTCTATCTGCGGAAACCCAAAGAGATTGTGATCGTGGGAGAATCGGACGACCCGAGGACCAGGGAAATTTTACAGGGGGTTCATTCGACCTATTTGCCGAACAGCACGGTTCAACTGGTAAGACCAGACGAGAAAATCGACGAAATCGCGCCGCTGCTCAAAGGCAAGAGCCAGATCGGTGGCCAAGGGACGGGTTATGTCTGCCATAACTTCACTTGCTCCGCGCCGGTGACCACCTGGGATGATCTAAGACCGTTACTCGAATCTTAAGTGGCCTGCAGCCGCGATGCGCGCCATCCGGCTCGAACGGCAACTTAACTTCGTGCCAAAACGCCAGGCGTAACCATCCGACACTTTGAACGTTGAAACTTGAACTGGCTTCACGCCCGAGACTGGCTAGCTGTGATTGTCTGAATGATCCTTTCCAAGTCCGGCAGCGAGTAATATTCGATCTCGATCTTGCCTTTCGTCGACCGCGCCTTTGGGAACAGGCGCACCCGGGTTCCCAGAGCGCGTTGCATGTTTTCGACTATGGCTCGCAGATCGGGATCCACAAGGGGCAGTTGGCGCCGGCGGCGGCGCCCGGTGACGAGTGCGCGGACCAGTTTCTCGGTTTCGCGCGTCGAAAGTCCCTTCGCGATCACCTCGCGGCAGGTCGAGATCATCAGCGCTTCAGAGTGAAGGCCCAAGAGGGCTCTGGCTTGGCCCGCCGGAAGACTTCCCTGAGCGATTTCTTGTTGGACCTCGTCGGGTAATGAGAGAAGACGCAGTGAATTGGCGATGGCCGGCCGGCTCTTTCCGACTTTGTCCGCCGTCTCTTCCTGGCTCCAATGAAACTCTTCTTGGAGGCGCCGGTAGCCGCTTGCTTCCTCGATGGGATTCAGGTCTTCACGCTGGAGATTTTCCACCAGGGCCAATTGCAACGCCTCATTATCGCTGGCATCGCGAATGACCGCGGGAACTTCACTTAATCCTGCCTTCATCGCCGCGCGCCAGCGGCGCTCACCTGCAATCAACTCGTAGCGGTTTTCCTTGCGCCGAATGACGAGCGGTTGAATGATGCCTTGATTACGGATGGACGCGGCCAGTTCTTCGATCTTGGCTTCGTCGAAGGCGCGGCGCGGTTGAAACGGACTTGGCGAAATCAGATCGATGCGCACGCGCAAACCGTGGCTTTCGTTTATGGCCTCGGCTTTAGGTTCCGTGGCGCTGGTAATCAGCGCGCTTAAACCTCTACCCAATCCCTTAGGCTGTACCGCCATTTTGTTCTCCTTGACCCATGAGTTCTTTGGCTAGTTCAAAATAGTCTTGCGCTCCCGTCGATGTTGGATCGTATAAGCAGACCGGCTTGCCGTAACTCGGAGATTCGCTCAATCGTACGTTGCGGCGAATGATTGTGCGGTAAAGCTTGTCGGGAAAATGCGCGCGGATTTCCTCGACGACCTGATGGGAAAGCCGATTGCGGCCGTCGAACATCGTAATCACAATACCTTCTAGCCGCAGACTGGGATTTAGGTCCTTTTGCACCAAGCGCATCGTTTCCAACAATGCGCTCAATCCTTCCAGCGCATAGTATTCACTCTGAATCGGCACCAAGAGGGAGTCCGCCGCCGTCAGCGCATTCAGGGTGAGCAGCCCCAATGACGGCGCAGAATCGAGCAGTATATAATCGTACAATTCGCGCAGCGGCGTGACTGCGTCTTTTAGCCAGAACTCTCGGCGCTCGGCGGCCACCAGCTCAATTTCAGCGCCGATGAGATCTTTCGTTGACGGAATAAGTAGGAGTTGGGGAATCTCTGTCTGGCGCAAAACCTCTCCGAGAAGGCACTTGCCGGCGAGCACATCATAGAGGCTAAGGGTTAACTGGGCACGGTCGACACCGAGTCCAGTGGTGCTGTTACCTTGCGGATCAACGTCGACGAGGAGAGTACGCTTGCCCTCAATTGCTAGCGATGCAGCCAAATTGACTGAGGTTGTGGTCTTACCCACGCCTCCCTTTTGGTTTGCGATTGCTATGATATTAGTCAATGAAACCCTTTTAAAATCAATAAGTTATATAATTTATCGATTTACTATGACTAATAACACAGAGCTCTGAGAAATGAAAGTGAAAAAATTTTGTTTCACGTGAAACGTTCACTGCAGAGAAAATTTTACGCGTCTTAGCTAGGCTATGATAAATCCGCTATGCGCTTTTTCGCTTCTTAAGATAGATCGACAATAACGATATTGCAGCTGGAGTAATTCCGGAAATCCTCGAAGCCTGTCCCAGAGAGCGCGGACGGATGTGCGATAACTTTTCACGCGCCTCTTTGGACAGCCCATTAATATCCGCGTAATCAAGGGTGTCTGGCAGCTTTAGGTTTTCTATTTTTTGAAATCGTTCGACCATTTCCATCTGTCGGTTTACGTACCCCTCGTATTTTATCTGAATTTCCGCCTGGGCATCGACATCTCGCGCATAAATAGGCATATCTGGCGCGATAATGCGAATTTGTTCTATGGAAATCTCGGGCCGGCGGAGCAGCCGCGCCAACGAAATAGCATCGCGGAGCGGTGCCGAAGCGAACGAAGTCAATGCGGAATTTGCCTTTTCGGTCGGCGTAATTTGCTGTTTGTCTAAAAATCTCATTAAATCATCAATGGACTGTTTCTTTGCCAACAGGCGCCGATGCGCTTCGCTAGAGGCCAGGCCGATATCCTTGCCGATCTCTGTCAATCGCAAATCTGCATTATCTTCGCGGAGCAAGAGCCGGTATTCGGCCCGCGACGTAAACATTCTATAGGGTTCAGCATCGGTGCCTTTTGTTACCAGGTCGTCGATCATGACTCCTATATACGCTTGGTCACGTGATAGCACCAAAGCGTCTTGTCTTCTCAGGCTTAAGACCGAGTTGATCCCAGCCATGATTCCCTGGGCCGCCGCCTCTTCATATCCAGTTGTCCCGTTGATTTGTCCAGCGTGGTAGAGCCCTCTAATTAGTTTTGTTTCGAGCGACGGATAGAGCTGTGTCGGCTCGAAGTAATCATATTCAATGGCATACCCGGGACGCATGATCTCAGCATGCTCCAGCCCGACGATGGAATGAACCATCTCCAACTGGATATCCAGAGGTAAGCTGGTCGATAAA
Source organism: uncultured delta proteobacterium (assembly GCA_963840855.1). Lineage (GTDB taxonomy): Bacteria > Desulfobacterota > Binatia > UBA9968 > UBA9968 > DATACQ01. The sequence goes on along the minus strand of CAWJBB010000062.1, from coordinate 74,371 downwards.
CCATTTGGGTAAATTTCAACCGTATCCAGCCCCTCCGGTTCGAGAAATATTTGATGCCGCTCTTTATCGGCAAACCTGACAATTTTATCCTCGATAGACGGGCAGTAACGCGGCCCCCGGCTCTTTATGGTCCCGGAATACATAGGCGAACGATGTATCCCGGATTGGATGATTTCATGGGTGCTCTTATTGGTGTAAGTAATATGACAAGGTACCTGGCGTTGCGTGATGCCATCACTGGAAAATGAAAATGGAACCGGATCCTTGTCCCCATATTGCGGCTGTAAGCGAGAATAATCTATTGTCCTGCTATCAAGCCGCGGGCAAGTACCGGTTTTGAGTCGGCCGACTTTGAATCCCAAACTCATGAGAGATTCGCTCAATCCCTGGACTGCAAAATCTCCCGCTCTGCCGGCTGAATAATTACGATCCCCAATATGAATCAGGCCTTTTAGGAATGTGCCAGTGGTCAATATAACTCGACGGCCCAAGAATAATTCGCCGATCTGCGTTTCGACTCCTTTAACTTGATCTCCTTCCACCAACAGCCTTTCGACGCTTCCCTGCCGCAAAGTCAAGCCGGGGCAGTTTTCCAGGACTCGCTTCATCCGTGACCGATAGAGCGCTTTGTCAGCCTGGGCTCGTGAAGCTCGAACGGCCGGCCCTTTTTTCGTATTGAGTATTCTAAATTGAATTCCCGTTTCATCGATGGCTCGGCCCATCTCGCCACCGAGCGCGTCGATTTCTTTGACCAGATGCCCCTTGCCAATCCCACCGATGGCCGGGTTACAAGACATCTGGCCGATGTGGTCAAGATTGAGGGTAAGCATCAAAGTGTCGCATCCCATGCGCGCGGCGGCCAGACAAGCCTCGATCCCAGCATGGCCGGCGCCAACGACAATTACGTCGTAAATTTTTATTTGGCTTGATGTCATAGTTTCACGTGAAACAATTCATATTATGAATTTATGTTTAAATATTTTGTTAATATAACTTACTATTTACCGATACAATAATTACTAAAAATACGTTCTAAAATATTATCGTTCGTGATCTTGCCAAATATTTCTTCGAGTCTTTCTCTAGCCTCTTGCAGATTGACCGCTACCAGTTCCGGTGCGTTCCGGCCTTGCAGAGAGCTAACCGCATCGCTTAAAGCCGAGTTGCTCGCTTCGAGCGCTGCTCTATGACGTAGATTGGTCAAAACCACCGGCGCCTCGACCTCCTGATTCAGCAACAGCTCCCGCAGTGATTGTTTCAGTTCATCTAGACCCTTGCCGTTTTTGGCGGAGACGTGGAACAAAGCCGCCCCTGATACGGCTTCGCCCAGTTCTCCGACATCGACAGCTAGCGGCAGATCATTTTTGTTTAGCACGATCAATCTTTTTTTACTCTTCGTGGAGCCCAAGCACCGCAGGTCATCTTCCGTGATCTTCTCCGAGCCATCGAGAACTACGATGGCCGCATCAGATTTTTCGACATGCGCCAACGACAACTCGACACCTAGCTTTTCCACTTGATCTTCCGTCATCCGAATTCCCGCGGTGTCCCAAAGCACTACCGGCAAACCGTCGAGATTGATCGCTTCCTCGATGACGTCTCGGGTCGTGCCTGGAACCGGGGTCACTATCACCCGTTGCTCGCCCAAGAGCGCATTGAGCAGGCTGGATTTGCCCACGTTGGGCCGCCCACAGATACACACCCTGGCGCCGTCCCGCAATATGCGACCCCAATCGTAAGTCGCAATTATTTCCCCGATCTTGGATCTGAGAGAGTCGATCTTCCTAATCAACTCCGGGTGTTGCAGGAATTCGATTTCTTCCTCCGGGAAGTCGATGGCGGCCTCGACCTGCACCAGAATATCCAGGAGATACTCGCGCAACTCATGCACCCACCGGGACAACTCCCCGCTGGCTTGATTGACGGCGAGCTCGACGCCTGTTTCCGTGCGCGCCTGGATTATATCTAGAACCGCCTCCGCCTGCGCCAGATCGATTCGACCGTTTAGAAACGCGCGCTTGGTAAACTCGCCGGGCTCAGCATGGCGCGCGCCTCGAGCAAGTACCAGCTCCAATACGCGCCGGACAACAAACGCGCCGCCGTGGCAGTACACTTCGACTATATCCTCGCCGGTGTAGCTGCGCGGTTTGCGCATTACTGCGAGCAAAACTTCATCGAGAAATTTCCTCGAGCCGGGGTCCTGAATCCTGCCGTGATAAAGCCGGTGCGAAGCCAGTTTCCCATTCTTGCCTTCGCGGCGCACGAAGACATTGGCCGCGATCCGTTCGGCATCCGGCCCACTCATACGCACGATCGCCACCGCCCCCTCCCCGACCGGCGTGGCGATCGCCGCAATCGTATCCTGCTCATACATAACAGCCGGGTAATCTTAACAACTCTCGAACTTAAAACAATATAAAAAACTATCGGGAAAGACGAGTCGAGTAGGTCGCCGGGGGCTAGGCCATTAACTTCGGGTCGAGACTTGGGCGAGGTATTTACATAGAATAAAAAAAGGAAATAGAAAGTCTCCCTTTATAAAGGGAGATTTAGAGGGATTTTCATCTGCTCAACAAGACTTTGACGAGACCCTGCTTCATGGTGACCGGAATTTGAGTGGCGCCAAACACGAGTCAAAAAAAATCCCGGATTGCCCAACGGCGATCCGGGATTTCATTGCTAAAATCTTCGTCTCGGCTAGTGTCGTAAGATTCCATGCGCACAAAAATCGGCAGCGCAATCGAACCGTTGCTCGCTGCCAAACATCGACGAGGACGAAAACTACAATTGCTGGAATCCGCCGTAGGATTTTCGCCCGGAGTGGACTGAAACGATTTGCGGCCTTGCAAGCCGTTACTAGAAATCGATCGAGAAGAAGCTAGATTTCGCAGTGCCCCGGGACTTGCGCAAAGTCTTCCTCACGCCTTTCGCCTCATGCCTCGCGCCTTTTCTCAATGAACTCGCCCGGACTAAGCTGAACCGAGAGTTTTCTGCCTGACCGCAAGCTCCTCGCTTCCAGCAAAGGCAAATCTTTGCAACGCTTCCGCGTTTAACTCGACCCCAAGGCCGGGCTTCTCCGGCGGCGTGAGAAACCCGCCATGAACGTTGATAGGTTCGCGCAGCAGCTCTTCTCGCAGTGGATTGTAAGTGTAATCCAGTTCCATGACGATGCAATCCTGCAACGCCGCCGCAAGGTGAACACTGGCCGCCAATGCGACACCGTCCCCCCAAGTGTGAAACGACACCGGCACCTTATACTTGGCTGCCATGGCGGTAATTTTCCTTATTTCGCTAATGCCGCCGGCGCGGGCCACGTCCGGCTGCAAGAAGTCCACCGCGCCGCTCACGACGAAATCGCGAAAGGCGCCGCAGGTATGTAGGTTCTCACCCACGGCGATGGGAACTTTGCCGCGCTCGCGCAACGCCGCGTGACCCTCGACATCTTCCACGAAGAGCGGTTCCTCCAGCCAAAATGCGCCGGCGTCGGCGAACCCTGCCGCTGCTTGCAAGGCCACATCCAAGCTATAACCCTGATTCGCGTCCGTCATGACGATAAAGTCTTTACCGAGCTCCTGCCGCACGGCGCGAACGATGCGGACATCTTGATCCAAGTCAAATCCGACTTTAATTTTTACCCCGTGAAAACCTTGCTCGGCGAAGGTGCGCGCCCTGGCGGCGACTTTCGATGGTTCCTCCGGGTACAACGCAGTCGCGTAAACCGGCACTTTGTCGCGGCACTTCCCGCCTAACAATTGGTAGAGCGGAACGCCGCGCACCTTGCCGAGGATATCCCAGAGCGCGATGTCGATGCCGCTGAGCGCCACGATACCAATTCCTCGGGTGCCGAACTCTTTGTGACCGCCGCGCACATAGGCCTTGTCCCAAATGGCGTCGATCTCGGTTGGGTCCATATCGACGATCAGCGGCTTCAGCACCCTTGCGATAATGAACTCCAGCAGCTCGCCGTTTCCCGAGCAGGAACCTATGCCAGTAATCCCTTCATCGGTTTCCACCTGCACCAGCGTCGCTGACCGTGTGCTTCTCACACCGGAGCGGCTAAAAACTTGGCCTTCCGTCGGTATCTCAGCGCGTAACCGAGTGGTCTTGACGTCAGTTACTTTCATGACGCCTCATTTCATTTCCCAGAACTGTCCTTCCACCACTTGGCCATCCACGACGATGAAATCCATTTCCTCATTGGCCCGTCTGTTGCCTTCGGTATCCACTCGCACGGCTTTAGGCTTGTTGCCTTTTTTCGCGCTCACGCGGAAAAGCGCGAGGGGTTTATCGCCCGTGCTAGCGAAATAATAGTAATGATTTTCCGGCAGGATGATGCCTTCGCCCCTGTTTAATACCGTCGGCTGATGGTCTTTGTTGTAGAAAGTCGCCTGGCCATCCATCACGACAAAGGTATGATCTTCGCCGGGGTGCGTGTGCAATTTATTTTTCCGGCCGGGGACGTAGTAGTTGAGCCCAATTGTCATATGTTCCGTTTGCGCCAGCGGAATATGACTTCGCCCGTCGGTGATGTGCGGCGTTTTGAGTTTGAATGTGGAAGCTTCCATGATTGTTTCCTCCCTTGTACTGCCGATATAGCGCAGTCGCTGAAACTTGAAAAGGGGCGTCGGACTAGTCTATTTTGAGCCAATTAACATGAGCCGTTGAGGAGATGATTATGCGCAGCATCGGACTCGCCTGGGTGAACCCAGCTCCACTGACCAAACCGGAAAACGCCGTGAACTTCGCCAAGAAATGCGAGGCGATTGGCTGCCATTCGATGTGGGCCATCGACCGCATCGCCTACGATAACCTCGAACCGTTGACGTTTCTCGCCGCCGCGGCGGGCGCCACGCAAAAGATCCGCCTCGGTACTTCCGTGTTATTGGGAAATACGCGTCACCCGGCCCATTTGGCCAAGATGATCGCCACGCTGGATTTCATCTCCAATGGCCGCGTAACCCTCGGCCTCGGCTTCGGCAGCCGCGAAAATGATTACAAGGCCGTCGAGATTCCATATGAGCACCGCGGCAGCCGGGCGGTGGAACAAGTCCAATTGATGAAACGCCTTTGGACCGAAGACAACGTAACCCACAAAGGCCGATTCTTTAACGTGGAGAATCTAACTCTTGGGCCTCGGCCGGTACAGAAACCGCACCCGCCGATCTGGACCGGCGGCAGCGCCGAAACCGCGCTCAAGCGCGCCGGCACTTGGGCTAACGGGTTCATATCGGGCAGCGCCGCGATTGCGGATTTCCGTGTGACCTGGGATAAAATCGCGAGCTACGCCGCCGCGGCCGGTAGAAACCCCAACGAAATCACCAAAGCCAGCCTCGCGTTCATGGCCATCAACGACGACAAAGCCAAGGCCGTGCAAACCATCGAAGCTTATACGATGCGCTACTACGGCCGCCTGCGCGGCGACGTAGAGCCCGTCTCCATCGTCGGCTCCGGCGCCCAATGCGCCGACAAGATCGAATACTTTTTCAGCAAAGGCATCGATACACTGATCATCGGCGTCGCCGACCCCGATCCGAGGCAGTTGGATCTGTTTGGGGAAAAAGTGTTGCCGCAAATTAAACGGTAGCCGGGCGATTTAAAGGGGACAGGAGTGAGCCCGTCCCCTTTAAGCCCCGTCAACGCTGTGACCTGCGCCCTCAAGCTATACAACTACAGGCCATAAAATGCGCTCGGATTGTGATCGGTAATTTTCTTTACGACCGATTGTGCGATATCTCCCGCGTCAGCGCGTTCCTGGAGCCGGCGCATGAAGCTCATCTCCTGCGCGGGATCGCTGTGGCTGTAGTCGGACCCCAAAAGCAGATTCTCCTCGCCGGTGTACTTTAGGAGATAGGGCAGATCCTCGTCCACCTGGCATGTAACATACATGTGGTTGCTGCGCATGACGTCTTCGCAAATATCCAAGAATTGATCTGCCCCCCGCAGCACACTGGCCGGTCGTTCCCGATTTTTGGCGAGATGCCTGCGCAGGTTGTGAAGAACAAACGGTATCCAGGAAGCGGCCGCTTCGATGAGACCAAAGCGCAGCCGCGGAAACTGCGCCGGCACTCCCTGTAGAATCAACGATTGAAAAGCATGCACAACAGGAAGCGTGATGCGGTAAAAACCGCCAAACGGGAACTGGCGCGCCGGACTAGAATCCGGAGTACCGGATCCTGTATGAAAGCAGATCGGCAGGTCAAGGCGCTGCGCTTCCTCATAGAGGGGAAAAAAATAAGGATCGACAGGCCAAAAACCTGCTTCTCGATCTCCCTTTTTGAGCACGCCACAGGCTCCGTGGTCCTTGGCGAAACGCAATTCCTCCAATGCCTTGTCCATTGTTCTTAGAGGCGGCAGCATGACCCATCTCAGCCTCCCTCGCGACCGCGCCCATCTGTCGGCGAGCCAGCGATTGTAACTGCGCCGCAGCGCCAAGGTTACCTCTGGCCGCTCGGTTATTTCCACCAAACAGAGAGTGGGATACATGACCTGCACGTCAACGCCCATCCGGTCCATATCCCGCAGGCGGGCGTCCAAATCCATAAGTTCACGGGTTTGGACTGTCGTCTTTGTTTGCGCGTCGCTACGGATAAAGCGGAGGTGGCGCTTTCCATCGATGACCCAGTAACGCATGGGTGGCCGAGACGGGTCTTGCTCTTTGGGGTAAGCTGTCTCAGGTCTGAACTGCTCTTCGCCCGGCTCCAGATAGGCCCAGGTATCCTCGGTCTCATCCACGTGCGTATCGGCATCGATTATCGGCATGTTATTGTCCCTCCTTCTTCACATCTGCTCCCTTCTTTTCATATCCTTGATAGGAATGAGATCGTCGGGGATGACATTTCCTTTGGCTTCCAGAACTACGACCTGGCACAGAATTGAAGTCCAACTTCCCTGGCTCAGCGCATGATCGTCGAGGTAATTGTCGCGGTTGACTCCTGTGTAAAATTGATTTCGCGCCTAGCGAGCGGTTGCAAGCCACGCTACTTTTTCCCTGTCATTTCTTTCGCCGCCTCCGCGGCAAGAGAAAAATCGAAGATCGAATTAGCGGCAACGTCTCCCTTGAGGCCGGCCGTCGCGCCGAGCATCGCGATATAGGCCTTCGTTTGCTCTTCGGAAGGGATGCCGTTTTTTGAGTAAGTGTCGCGTACGGAATCGTAGGCTCTGCCGGCTTGTGATGCATTGAGGTTCATCCATTTGGCAATGATATCGATCGTCCCTTCGCGCTCGTTCCAGGTGTAATCGAGCCCTTCGACCGTAGCCTTGAGGAGTTCGATGATTTCCTGGCGTGCTGTCTTAATTTTTTCTTCCGTGGTGGCCAGGCCGGCTTGGGGGATCGGCAGTATCGAGCCCATTTGCAGGAGCCGTCTCAATCCCATTTCCTCAGCCTTCAGATCGAACGGTGCGGGCACCACGGTGCCGTCGATGGTTCCCCTTTGCGTGCCGAGCATCCTGTCGTTGGTGGAGTTCAAGGGAACGATGACCGTGTTGGATCCCAGTTTGTAGCGATCGATGAGCACGCGCACCTCGTATGCAGGGAGAGTCCCAAGGCTTCCGGCACCGATCCGTTTGCCGGCAAGATCGGTCACCGTCATGATCTCCGGGCGGCCGATGAGAACATGCTGGAGCTTCACCGAAGTAAAGCAAATCACTTTCAGGGGCAGTCCCCGAGCGCCGGCCGTAGCGGGCCCACTGGGTATCGTCGTGTAATCGATCGCCCGGTTGAGAAGTGCCGGGGTCACCAGGCCGGCGGCCATCTGAATGACCTCCACGTCAAAGCCGCGTTTCGCAAAGAAACCTTTCTTGAGCGCCACATGAATTGGCAGGTAGCTCAGCGATGCCACCGGGGTGCCAAGTCTGATCTTAGTAGCGGAACCGGTAGTTCTTCCCTGAAATTCTGCCGCCGGCGCCAGAGCTGGCAGCCCTGCCACGGCGCAGACAATCAGCAGCAAAATCCTAATGCGTTTCAGAAAGAGTGGTCCACGCATATAGAGATCTCCAACTTCTGGTGCGCCCCACATGTCTTCGCCCCCGCGCGAGCGGGGGATCGACGAAGGAGGGGGAGTTGGAAACGAAGATGTTACACGACGAGCGACCCCCCGTCGCATCGAATGGCCGCACATTAGGCAAACAGCCAGGGGCAGTCAAGGCAAAACAACTTGGCCCAGCGATTCCGCAACGGTGGCTGGAAGTGTTTGAAAACCTTAGCCATAGGCGTGTACGAAAGTATCTGTCAAATTCTCATGGTTTTTTGGGCTCGGAGCCGCGAATATTCGTGGCAAAAGAAATACCTAGGGGCTGCTGGGCCAAGCAGTGCCCGGTAGTCCCCAGGGAGGTGGGATGGAATAGTATGCTAAAGCATCAGAACCAGTTCTACGGCGGATGCCCGGCTCTGGAGTCCAGGGCATCTTGATAAATTTCCGCTGCCATCGCACAGGCCCAGAAAGACTCCGTGCAGGAACGGCGCAGCTGGGGTTTGAGGTTGAGAGCCAAGAAAGCATGGAAAAGATTGTAAGCTAAGAATGCCACCAGAGCGAAACTCTCCATGGCGCACGAGTCATGCTTGTAGACGTGGTCAGCATGCCACGCATTAACCAATTCGTTGAAGCCGTAGTTCTCAATATCCCAGCGCGCGTGACCCAAGCGGACTACCCGCTCGGTCGACACTTCAGACTGCGTCAACGTGGTCACCCACATCCATTGGGTATTTTGCTGCTCGAGATTCCCCGTCATTTGCCGCCGGATAAAATAGCTCTCTTGGGACCGCACCACCCGTAAGGGGCGAGCACTTGGGGCCACGTGTTCAGCTCTTGTACATCCCACCACAGACATTGCCGGCTCCGATACTGCCCTGGTTGAGGCTCTTGGAGTCCAAACAGAGCCGTGGCGTCGCGGTACAGATCGCGCCGCTCATCCTTGAGCACAATCAGGACGTGTTTGCGGTGCGATAACAAAAAATTTAAAAACCGTGCTTCGGCATAAAGAGCATCGGCCAGAACGACCTTAAAGGCGCGGGGGTAGGCTTGAACCACCCGCTCCACCAACCGCAACGCCGCCCTTACCTCGTCTTCTCCTGGGCGTTGCGGTTCCAGATCGAGCAGAAGCCGAAGCTTGTCGGTCAATAATAGAAAAGCCACATGGCGATGGTAATACTGAACGCGCTCTCCTGCGCTAGTGTGCACCGTTCTTTTAAGGCACCCCGAACAATGACGCCGGTAACTTGAGTGAGTCTCATGCCCGTCCACCACCGCCACCTCCCATCCTCCCAGAGCGCTCAACGCCTTGTTCCGTTTCAAGCAGGCATAGATCCGATGGAGCCCCCTTCTCAGTCCCTGCGCGTCCATCAGGGCGTGAACCCGTCCCACCGTATCCACACTGCAAAGATCCTCTCCCAGCCACTGCTTCCAGAACCGCGCCGCAGCCGTTGTCCCCAAGGCATTGAGGCTACCCAGGCGAGCCCAGAAAAGCACCAACCCGGCTTTGAGCGCCACCGCTGTATCAATGCGTGGCAATAGCCGGCCATCAGAGACCTCTTCAATGACCTTCTCCGATAAGGCAAAGACCTTCTCGCAATATCGACTCAGTCGGCGAAGAACGGGCTTATTCCTCCCTGCGCGTCAGCCGCCTCCACTCCAACTCCGAGAGCTCTTCCAAAAGAGTTTGCAATTCCTGATAATCCTTAACCGCTCGATTGACCCGCTCTTCCCACTCTTTGGGAACGTAGAGTTGACGAGGCTTACCGTGATGGCTCTGGACCAGATAAAGTGAGACATGGGGTTCCCCACGAGCGCAGCGGCAGCTCTCCTTGCCACAGGTTTGGTTTCGCACTGAGAGGGTCCCGCGCAAAAGCCGGCTAGAGTGGGCCAACTCGGCGACGCGAGAACGGCGCCGGCGCTCGGGGGGAGCAAAAGTCGTTCGGGGCAGGCGTGTTGCCATCTTGTACATCTTCACTATACAAGAAGCCAACCTTTGTCAAGGAAAAAAAACGAATGCGAATTTGCCCCGAAAACGGACTAAGATTGGATCTGAATATAAAACCGCGCGTTAGCCTAAACTAAAAACTGCGGATGCGGAATTGCTGAACTTGCCCGAGATGTCACGTGCCTCGTAAGGGTACCTTAAATCCGCGCGCCGTTGGCAGGTTTATTTTCTTGCCTCGAGGTTCAAGTGGTAGCGCGTGCTTTTGAGCGCGCCGGTGCGGACCAGGACGCCCTTGTCGACGAGACCCTGAAGGTCGCGCGTGGCGGTGGCGCGCGCAGCGCCGGTGATCGAAATGTAATTTTCGGCGCTCACGCCGCCCTTGAAACCCTCCACCCCTTCACGGAAGATCCGAGCGAGAGCTTTTTCCTGCCGCTCATTGAGTTGATTCTTGACCCTGTCGTAGAGCTTCGTTTTCTGGATCAGGAAGTCGATCATGCGCTGCGTCGTCTCCTGCGCCTGCAAAACAATGTCGGCGAAATACCCAAGCCACGCCGTGATTTCGTTCTCCCTGCTGCTGTGGTGGAGCGCCTCGTAATAAGATTTCTTGTTCTTCTGAATGGTCTGCGAGAGCGCAATCAGCGTCGGCTGGCCGAGAACCTGGGACAGAGCCTTTTCGGCCAGCGCGCGCGCAATGCGTCCGTTGCCGTCTTCAAAAGGATGGATGGTGAGAAAATACAGATGGGCGATGCCTGCCCGTGTAAGAGCCGGAAGGACCATGTTGCCGTGCGGCGCCGTATCATTGAACCAGTTGACGAAGCCCTCCATTTCTTTTTCCATGGCGGCCGATGGCGGCGCTTCGAAATGAATCTTCGGATCGCCAATCGGGCCGGAGATAATTTGCATCGGCTCACTATCCGTTCTGTAGGCTCCAATGTTTTTCAAATCCCGCCTCCCGGCTGTAAGCATGCCGTGCCATCGGAACATGGTCTTGTCGGTGAGAGGCTCGGCGAAGCTGCGATAGAGATCCATCATCATATCGGCAATGCCCTGCTCGGCGGGCGGAATTCTGCGCGCGTCGGTATCGAGCCCGAAATTGCGCCGGATGGACGATTGCACACTCTCGCGGTTGAGATACTCGCCTTCAATCTCGGAAGTTTTGAGAGCCTCGTTGCTGATCAGGTCGACGGTCAGGGCGCTTTTGTCGTCGTCGCGGATATGTAGGAGCGCGCCCAGCAGAAGGCCGCCGTGAAGCAGAAACTTCGCCTCCATTTCTTCGAGAGCTGACTTGTCGAGACGGAACCGAGGCCAGTCGTCCTGTTGCCAGTTCCATCTGTTTTCAGAGTCCATGAGTTATAAAAAACTCCCATATAACTCACAAACTGCCATTATTTGATTAAAAAAGCCAGACTATATGCCTCAACGTTGGTTGTCCTAATTTTTGAGGCTTTCAGCCGTTCCAGCTCGTGATTTTTCAACACTTTGTTTATAGCTCACAAAGAGAGGCTCTTTGATGCATAAAGCGAGTTTTTATTGCTCATCAGTCGGGCTGGCCCGTCGCTGTTTTTTCCAGTTCCGGTTTCGCTTTCATCTTTCTCCCCTCCCACCTGTTGCCTCACGCCTCCCGGCTAGCCTCTTGCCTACTCCCTATTGCCAAATCAAGGTCCGGTCCTGTAAAAACCGGCCCCCGTAGAAGCCCTACAAACGACGATCTCCTTCCGGCTCGATCCAGACTACCCACTCAAGCAGGCCTTTTATCCGTCAATTGCACGAGAGTAGAGGCGCTTTTGGTAAGTTGGAGGTAGTCTGGGCACGTTCGTCGAACCAAAACGGTTCCGAACGTTTCACACGTTTCAAGCGTTCCAATCGTCTACGAAGAAATATGGCGTGTTGAAGATGTCAATCGGCATTTATGCCGAGAAACGTCGCCAACTATTCTGGTTGCAGCAAAAACCGAATGTCAGGACAAAGATTTGATTGCGCTCGTCCATCCTCCGCCAAGATTCGCAAGATTTGAAATCCTGGCCCCCAGGTAGCATGTGTTTTCTTTCATTCGAACAGTTGAAATACCGTCCGGCGCCGTCGCCGCCTATTATGATGTCGCTGTCATCACCCCAGCTATGTTTGCTAGTGTTGATCTTACCGTCTCGCGCGAGCCAGAGTGAGAGCGCCTCCAGCTCCGATCAAAAGGAATGGGATGCCCAACCAAAAACGTTGGCGTTGTCTTGCCGTCGTTTGAAGATGCTTGAGCACTATCTGGTCACCGGCGATGATTTCGCTCCGGCTCGCAAGATACTGTCTAAGGCGCTCCTGCATCTCTTCGGTCATCTCGCGAGCACCCCACTGCACTTGTTCCTGCATGGCGCGCAGCCGTCGGATTTCGCCCTGCCCTTGCTGAACTGCTTCTTGGCTATCCCGATAGGTTTCGCGCTCGTCGGAAGTGAGAAAAGCGAGTTGGACAGTGGGCACTGCCTTTTCCAGCCAGTTGAGCCAATGGTGGTCTATCTGCGGAAAGGTACAGAGCAAGAAGCCAGCCAGTCCCACCATGGCAAAAGCAGCAATGCCCGCGCCGGCAAACGCGCCTAGGCCTTTAGCTCTGGTCGCTTGAATAAGGGCCAGTAGAGCGAGCCAGACGACGACGGCCGCCACGGATACGCCGAACGTTGTCACGACCGTGGCCCCGGTGGGAAGATCCCAGGCGGCGGAGGCGACGAGGCCGAGGATGCTAACGACAAAGCCAAGCCCCCAGCCGAGAGCTAACCTTGCGCTTACTGAGCGAGCGAGAAGGGCTGCGATAGCCGCGGGGACAATCAGGTAGGAGAAGACCAGCAGGACCCCGGCGATTTGCACAGAACTCGTAACGACAAGCCCGAAAGAGGAATAGAAGACAAAATCCCACCAATGCACCCGCCGCCCTTTGCTTGCGGCCGCTTCAGGATCAAGCGAGATCTCCAGCAGCGGCCGGCGGATCGTCCAGTGGATTGAGCCGACGATCGCATACAAAAGCGCCAGAGTACCAACTTCTTTCAAGGTGACTGTAAGTATGCTTCCCACGAGGAGCTGTTTAATATGCTCGCTACCTTGTGGCGCGCGATCAATCACTAGGATGGCGATGGCTGCCGACACGGCATACACGATCCCAATGATGGCTTCCTGAGGAATCGGGGCTCGATGGGTTCGGCTCATGGCAAAGAGGAGACTCCCGGCCATTGTGAACGCCAGGGCATACCAATACGCTGCTTCGCTCTGGATCGGGTGGCCGGCAAGAAGGGCGACTGTGATTCCCAGAGCCGCTACCTGAGCAAGGGCCAAATCAACGAAGATGATGCCCCGGGCCAGGACGTGGAGGCCCAGGTAGACGTGGATACCGGTGAGAACCAAGCAGGCCAAGAATGGCACCCAGAGATACTCGATAGTCGAAATCATCTTCTCATGATGGAATAGTCAAACTTCCTAGCGCGCCGCGGCTGCAGCCTCTGAGAGCCGCTTGATGTTGAGGTCGAAGAGGCTGAGATAATCAGCAGCCTCCGGATCTCCGCCCACCGAGGGAATCAGCGTAATGGCGGTGGCACCGCTTTGCGCCGCGATCTGTCTTACCACTGAGGCATTCGAGTAAGGCTCGGCTATCAGTAGCCTAACCCCGGAGTCTCGCATCTTCTGAATAAGGCTAGCAAGGTATGATGGAGAAGGCGGGACTCCTGGGATTGGCTCCACAACCGCGACGACCACAAGGCCGAAGCGTTGGGCAAAATAGGGCCATGTCTCGTGAACCGCAATTGCTCGCGTGCCCTTGTAGGAAGCCATAGCGCGCAACCAAATATTTAGCCGTTTATCGAGTTGGTCGAGGAATCGCTTTCGGTTCGCCTCAAAATAGCGGCGCTCCCCAGGGACCAGGCGATCCAAGGCTTCCAGGATTGCTGCAGTGATAGGCTTGCTGTTTTCCGGATCAAGCCAGTAGTGGGTATTACCGAAGCCGTGGACGTGCGCTCCCTTATCCGCCCGGACTCTCGGAGTCTCCGCCTGAAGGAGTTGGATTCCCTTAGAGGTATCGAGATAGTGCGGGCTGTCGCGGACAAAGCGGCGATCACTCAGGGTCCGCAGAGCGCGGCCAAGCCAGGGCTCGTGATCGAGGCCGATCCTGACGAGCAAAGACGCAGCTTTGATCTTAGACAGTTGGCCTGGCTTGACCTCCAAAGCGTGCGGATCGTGCAGCGGAGGAGCGAGGCTCTCCACCTGGACTCTCTCCCCTCCCACAGCCTCCGCTAGGGCCTTCAAGTCCGTTGAGGTCGTAACTACAGAAACCGGGGCGGCGCCCCAGGCAACAGCGATCCACAGCAGGAGGAATGGAAGCGCGTAGAGCACCCGCTACTTCTTTTTGGAAAAAATAGCTTTAGGGACCATGCAGTGGACCCCTTTGCGGATATCAACTACCTGGGTCACGCGACAGTCAGCCACCATCGAGGTTATCGAGTAAGCCTCGTAACGATCCACACCCACCATTTTTTGACTCGCTAGAAAATCAACCGTTTCGCGGACAGCGCTAACCATCGCCTTATTAAGGTCTTCATCGAAGCCCATGAAGATCCAGTGGCTTTTGTTCTCCGCTCGCGGCCACTCTAGCTTCATGTCCTTGCGGACGATCAATTGCAGCGTGATGTCCCGAAAGGCACACTCCAGCGCGGTGAGATTGACCTCGCCGTTTCCCTGCCGGCAGTGCGAGTCTCCGGTCCATATCAGCCCGCCCTTCAGAAAGACCGGAATGAAGATGGTGCTTCCCTCCTGAAGTTCGTTAAGATCCATGTTGGAGCCGTTCTTCCAGGGCCGCAGCGTTGAAACCGGCGCCATCGGATCTTTAGCCCCGCCCTTGCGTGGCGAAGGGTCGTTGGGGTCGATCCCGACTGCCAGGGTTCCCGGAAACGGTTTTATATCGATCGTGATACCCGGTTTAAACTCGGCCTGGCGGTTTTTCCAATCCAAATTGAAGTACTTGACGAATCCTTCGGGAAATTCGGGAGCCAGCGCGCCGATCGTGGGGAAGTCCTTGCCCGGAAGGTTGAAGTTAACCCCAAAGGGCTTCGGTGTGATTGTCAAGATGCGAATCTCCATGACATCTCCGGGCTCGGCGCCATTGACGTAGATGGGACCGGTCACAGAGTGCGGCCCTCCGCCCGGATTAGCCTTTCTTAGCGCGACGATCTCCTCCATCGTGGTGCCCGGCTGGATCTTATTGTGGGAGTGCATCATGGTCTCAATGGAGACGATATCCCCCGAATTGACCGTAAGCTTGGGAGCTTCATTAGGATCAAGCCAACCCCACTGGGTTGTTTCCAGCGTGGCGGCAAGCTTGTGGCGCTTCGGCCCTGCTTGCTGCTTTGCTTCGGCCGCTTGTAACGCTTCGACGAAGGGGGTTGAGGCAAGCATCAAGGTGAGAGCGACAAGAGCTCTAACGATGGGTCTCTTCCGACCGAAAGTGATCATGGCGTGTCTCCTCTCGTGAAAAATTAGCTTTAGACAGAACAAAAAGCTGGAACACCAGAGATGTGACTGCGACGTGGCGATCCTAGTTAAACGAAACGACTTGCGCAAGGAAAACTTTTAGCGCCCGCCGGAATCAGACAAGATTCTCCGTGTCATCGTACTCATATTCAAGTTAGTGGTCAGTTTGGTCAACATCCCTCTTCGTCAGACCGTGCGAAAACTGCGTTCATGGTTCGACGGGGCTCACCACGAACGGATGCCAGACATTACAATTCAAATATTTACCCGTTCGCCCTAAGCGTCGTCGAAGGGCTCCTAAGAGTTTTCACACAGTCTGTCGTTCGGGATGACAATGCACCCGGCTTGTCATTTCGAAGGATAATCGGGGCCACGCTTTCTTTTCTTGCGAATCTTCTTTTTTCGCCGGTCGATATTCAAAAGGCGTGCGGCAAAGTGTCGGGGGGCGTCTGGGGGAGGATTTTTTCAGCGATATCTAATTTTAACCCTTGATCATTGCCGGTCGACCATATACTCAGGTTGTCGGAGGTTCGAATGGAAAAGCAACCTAAGCAAGAGCAGGCAAAAAAAATGGTTCATATCACCTGGAATGAAGCCCAGCGGGCAGAAGCGGAACGAGAAACACTGAGACGAGCGCGCTACAAATCGATTCCAGCGCCTAATCTGCTGAAACGCATCGCCGCTAGCGTCTCTAGAGACCTGCCTAAACTAAAAGCTACAGCGCGGCGGTTCATGAGCCTGAAGAATCATTGAGTTGCCGGTCCAGGATGTGCCCGGGAAATAGCTGCGATGTTCGCTCGATAAATTTGGGATCAGTATTTCGATAGAACGGCCAACAACTTCTGAGCACTGGCGGGCGGCTGTATCTTGCCTGCGAGAATCTCCCTCGGTTCGACCGGATCACCGTAATACGCTGCGTTGACCCGGTCTCTGGCGGCTATCACAGTTCCCTCGAGCGACACACCGGCAAAAAGCCCCTGACTGCGGCTGTAAGTATACACAGCCGCCCCCACGGCCACGCCGGCCTCGGCGGTACGTCCCACCGGACCCGCCGCTACACTCAGAGCGCCTCCAAGGGTCACGTTACCGCCTTTGGCGAAGGCGTTCACAGCCTCCTGAGTATTAAGAACTATAACGAGCTCGGCAACCTCAACGCCAGCCTGAAAGCCGACCCCCAATCCTCCTGTGCCGATTGCTGACGGACCGCTCCAACCCTTTTCGGTCCGCGCAACGAAAATTCCCGTGCCGCCCCTGACACCACCGATGAAGGCGGCTTTCGTTACGGTAAGAATTGCCAGGCCCCTCGCAGAGCGCATGACTGCGGGCGGGATCGCGCTCTCCGGGATCGCCTCAAACCGTTCGATGATCGCTGCAGCCTGGTCAATATCTGCCTCCATGGATTCACGGCTCGAGGTGGTGGCGCACGCGGGAAATAGAGCTGCGATGAGTAGAAAAATGATTGATCTCATTCTGGCACTCTCCTCTTCTTGGACGCGATGCACGCGTCAATGTGATGGGAATAAATAGACGCTAGCAGATCCTCGGGCGCAGGAAAATGAGGTCATCGGTCAGGCACGGCAAACCTTGTTGCTCATTCAGCCGCGCCCCGGGATGGCTGTGGTGCCAGTGTGTTCGTCAGGCTCGAGCGAACACGCATTTCCGCAACACTTCATGATTTAAAGCCAAGATCGAGCCCGTAGATCTCTCGTGGGTCTCGCACGCCGCGCAGCGTGTGGTAGCCGAGCGGCTCAAGACGGCGCCTGTCGCCGACCACCGAGGCAAGCTCGGCGGAGATAAGCACCTTGCGCCCCAGGGGCTCGCACAAGGTCTCGATGCGCGCGACTTCGTTGACCGCCGGCCCGATTACGGTGAAGTCGAGGCGGTCGACGGCGCCGACATTGCCATAGAGCACCTCGCCGATATGGAGCGCGAGGTCAACCTCGGCAATTGGCTTGCCGGCCTCGCGCCGCTCGGCATTGAGCCGATCGAGACCATACATCGCTTCCGCTGCAGCATCGAGGGCCCGGCCGCAGGTTTCATCCCGCGTCGCATCCACGAAGGGAAAGGTCGCGAGCATGCCGTCGCCGAGGAATTTCAGCACTTGGCCACCGCACGGGCGCAGTGAAGCCGTAAGCGTCTCAAAGATTGCGTTGAGCAACTCGATGAGAATGAGCCCCGGCGTCGTGTCGGCGATCGCCGTGAAGCCGCGGATATCGGCGTACCATAGCACAGCGCGAACACTTTCGACCGAGCCGCGCTCCACCGCGCCCGCATGAACACGCCCGCCGGCATCGCCGCCCAGGTAGGCTCCCAGGAGACCGGAGGCAATCGTGTGGCCGGCATGTGTCATCATCGCGAGAGATACGGCCGGCAGCACGGCCCGCAGCAATACCAGGTCATCGTCGCGGAAGCCCCCCGGCAAGTCGCTCGCAAACGAATAGCCGATGCCGGTGCCATGGGAAGGGTCCCCGCCCGCGCCGAAGCGGACGACCTCGGCGAAATAATCGGATGCGCCAGTGGCGGCTAACTCCTTGAGAATGGGAAAATCGAGCTGTGCCTCGGGTCCGGCGAGACGGCGACGCAAGTACTGCCAGGGATCTGCCTCTTGGGCGGAGTTTTCTACTTGCCGGATCAGATAGCCGAAGGGGCTATTCAGCAAGATCTGCTGGTACTCGTCGCCGCGGCCAAATTGCGCGGGCTCGATGGCATTGAGGTCCCGCCGCCAGGTGTAGCTGTAGCCGCCCCACTGCGGATGCAACGTCGGCATTCCTATGAAAGCGCGCCACAGAGGCACCCCAGCGATCACGAGGCGCTGACAGAGACCATCGAAAAGCGCAGCGGCGGCAGCGCCGCGAAGTCCTTCGCGTACCACCCACATGTGTAATTCGACGATTTGCTGTCCGAGTGGGCCGTCGAAGCTCAGTGGGCGTAACGACACCGGAAGCGGGTGTGACGTGTCGCGCATGGGAAGTCGCTCAACAATGACCTCACACTGAGGCTGCAACCTAAATATGCCATGTGGCTTCTGTGATATGACTATTATACCTGATGCCTTTTTTTCTACCGCAGCGTTTTTCACTTGTCTACGACGTCATCTGTTGCCGTGCCTGAAGTCGATAGATTTTGATGAATTGAATCCGTAATCAGCGCTCAGATCCAAAATCCGATTTCGCGATGTATCGCTTTGACTTTTGAATGTCCCCATGACGCCAATCCGTCCGTCATCGTTATTTCGCGGTGATAACTAGAATAGTCCCCGCCACCGTCAGCAGCGCGCCGATAATCACGCGCGTGCTCAAAGCTTCCACGTCGCGCAAAAATATCGACGTCAGCAACAAAGTAAGGACGGGATTGGAACTCACAAGTGGTTCGACGATCACCACTTTGCCATGGCTCAAGGCGTAGAACACCGACAGCATCGCCGCGGTGTTGCAAAAACCGGCGGCGAATAACCAGGCGGCGCTTTTGCGCGTCAGCTTGAGCGCTACTTTACCGCCTCGGACCTGCATTAAAATAAACGAGAATATCGCCGCCGCTGCCGCGGTCACGGCTGCCGCCAATATGGGCATATTGCTATAACCCAAACCTGCTTTTCGCAGCGTCGTCGACGCCCCGAAGGCAGCCGCGCCAATAAGCGGATAGATCACATCAAACTTGCGCCAGGGCCCCCGGGCGGGCTTGGCCATGGACAGAACTACGACGCCCGCGATGACCGACAACGTACCGGCAATATTACGCGGCACCCATGACTCTCCCAGAAAGATGACCGCAAAAATAGAGGCGACGATCGGCGAGGAGTTGGCAATCGGAACCGACCGGGCAACGCCGATCTTTTCGATGCCCACGTAGCTTAGAGTTCGGCCAATGCCCGGCGCGAAAATACCCGCCGTCATAAAAATTAATACCGCTGGGATCCGTACCTCAGACGGCGACACAAAAAACGCCACCAGCGCCCATGACACTACGGCGCTGATGGATAGAGAAATGAACGAGCCCGTTAATGCGTTAGATTCGACCAGCCCTCGCCGGATCAAAATATGAGCGATGGAAAAGCACAGCGCTGCTTGAAACGAGAAGTATATCTCCACGAAGCGTCCTTATTTTGCCGTCACCACCAGCACTGTGCCAATTACCGTAACTACTGCGCCGACCAGGACACGAGAGGTTAATTGCTCAATTTGCTTGAGGAAAAAAGCGGCCAAAATGATCGTCAGCAGGGGATTGCAAGCCACCAAGGGCTCGACGCGCACGATCTGGCCGACATTGAGCGCGGAAAAGAAAGATAGGATCGCGCCGGTATTGACCAGCGCGGCGCCGAATAGCCAGCCGCTGCTTTGCCGGTTGAACTGGAGCGCCCGGCGCCCTCCCTGGAGGTAAATGATTCCCAATAAAACAAAAAACGCTGTTCCGACCGTAATCGCGGCGGCCAACAACGGAACGTGCACCGTCATCAAGCCGGTTTTCCTGAGCGTTGTTGAGATACCAAACGCCAGCGCGGCAAGCACCGGATAAACGATATCTTTCTTATTCCAATGGCCCCCTGTCGTTTTACTCAACGACAGAATGACGACCCCGAGTATGACCAGACAGGTCCCGATGATATTCCGCGCTAACCATATCTCGCCCAAGAATAGAACCGCGAAGATGGAAGAAAACATCGGGGATGTGTTGACGATCGGTGCTGACCGCGCAACTCCAATGCGCTCCATACCGATGTACCCGAGGGTTTGTCCGATCGCCGGCGCAAAAAAACCGGCAGCGATAAAGTAACCGACAGCGGGAGATCGCAAAACGGACAATGGAACCATGATCAGCGCCAGGAGCCAAAGTATGGTCGCGCTGGTACCGAGTGAAATCACCGAGCCGGTGAAAGCGTTGGAATGAACCAAGCCGCGCCGGACAAAGATATGGGCAATGGAGAAACAGAGGGCGGCCTGCAAGGCATAGTATTCGGCCATGGAATGAGTTAAAAACGCAGCCCCTAAAACACCGAGGCCCCGCATGGAAGCGAGGCCTCGATTTGCTTAGAACCACATGCGAAATGCGGGTTAATCGCTTAGCTTCGTCGGAAACATCAGCGACTTGACGGTGACCGGAATGACTTCCGTGATACCCAAGCACTCTCCGATGTCGATGTAGTCCAGATCGCCTACCTCGATGCCGTCGATGGCGATGATGTCCCGGGCGACCCTGAATTCATCTCTAAGCATGCCGCCAAGTGATTTGGCGATGTCCAGGTCGAGGGTCAGGTACAAAGGACACTTCGGATCGTCGGCATCTTTGAGTATCTCCACGACGCCCTCGGCGATGCGCCTGACCGACTGGTAATCCGGTACGCCGCTCACGGTCAGCGAAAGAGCCAGTCCAGAAGTGAAACGAGTCATGTCAAATTTTCTGAGCGACTGCCTGAGCGCCTCGCTCACCGGCTCTCCGTCACGGATCGACGCTTGAATCACTTTGAGGCCATGCACTGGCAGTGCCTTCTCATTGGAAACGTAACTGGTGTTACCACTGGCCTGGATTGTGTATTCGCCGGCACCGATGACTGTGGCGCGAATTCCTTCGATGGGCTCGCGCAGGATATCCTTCGGCAGCTTCTTCAAATACTCGCGCACGTTCTTACCCAGCACGGGTCCGATGTCACCGTAGGCCTTGGGATCGCGGTCATAGACATGCTCGGAAACGCCGCCGGAGAAAACAATATGCTGTATTTGCGTGAAACCGCGGTAGTTGGTGAACGACGGTGTAACCATTAGCGAACTAGCCATGGGCGAATTCGGCCCGTCTTCGATAGTCTCGAAGAGGATTTTCGCCATGTAGGCGCCGAAGTCTTCCTTCATTTTATCACTAATCGTCTGACCGAGCTCCACTTTGTGGCCGAGCTCTTTCATCATCGTCCGGCCGGCATCTTCGATGCGGGTGATCTTGTCCTTCTCGTCGAAAGCGATCAGACGCGCGCCGATGTTGATCGCCGCCGTTTGCGTCACGATGCCGTCTTCGACCAGCGAGAACTTCGTCGTGCCGCCGCCCATATCGACGTTGAGCACCGTCTTGTGTTCCGCTTTAGACAGGTCCACGGCGCCGCAGCCATAGGCCGCGAGCAACGCCTCATGGTTGTGGCCGGCCGCCGCGCAGATAAATTTGCCTGAGTACTTGGCGAAGTTTTCGACGATGGGCTGGGCGTTTTCTTTTTTGAGCGCCTCGCCGGTGATAATCACCGCGCCGGTGTCGACGTCTTCCGCCGTCAAACCCGCTTCTTTGTAGGCCCGCTGAATGAACGCATTGACCTGGTCCGTGTCGATCTTGGTCGCCGACAAATAGGGAGTCAGCATGATCGGCGAACGATACAGTACCTCGCGGTTGGTGACTTTGAATTTTCCCGAAAGCGACGCGCCTTCGCGCCTGAGCGTGATCAGTGAAAAAATCAAATGCGAGGTCGAAGACCCGATGTCGATGCCCACGCTCTTGAGCGAAAACATCTCCAGGCCCTCGATCTCGGTGACGATGTCATCTTCCCCGATGATGAAATTATCCGGATGGTCGTGATCATAGATATCGTCGTGCATTGCCATACCTCACATCCTTATCTTTTGCTTGCCTTCATAAACAAGAATCCCCGCACTCGCGTGCAGGGATTCTTCGCGGAACCCGTTTTAAATCCTGGAACCGGCTTACTGTTTCCCCATCGACTTGGACCATTCGTAATCCGGATCGCTGTAACACTCTTCAGGCATAATGCTCTTTATGCCGCGCTTGCCCAGTTCCGCCTCGAATTTCTGGCGGATAAACGGATCTTCATTGGGATACTCGATCTGGTCTTTAGCGCGGTCCTCAACTTTCTCAGCGTGACCATGAAACTGCATCGGCGGATGGAGCGCCAGATAACGCGCCATGTCGCCGCCGGCGTTAAAGTGTTGGTGGAACCACTTGTTGGGCGGCGTTACCATCGAGCACTCATGCCATGGACAGACGATCTTCTCTTTGCCCTCTTCCCACATGATCGAGTAGCCTTCGCCCGCCGGAATAATAATCGCCCGGCCGGGTCCATGGCGGTGCGCCTTCTTGTAGGTCTTTGGCGCAAAGACTGACATATGAGCGGTCAATTCAGAATTGGGGAACTGCATAAAAACGCTCTTGCCGCCGGCGCCGCGCCGTTCGTTGGCGTCAAGCTTATTCCATGCGCGCATGTCGGGGAAGAAATTGCCGTACCAAAAGGCGCGCATGCCCAAGCCTTCGTCGGCGTCTTTCGCTTGAACCATCTTGGCTTCCGAATAGAAATCGCCGCTCTCGGCCGCGCTGACTTTTGGCTCGTACGGATTGTTAAAGTACATGTCCGGTTCAGGCAGCGCCGACATCGCCATCGGCATATAGCTGTAATGGAACAGCCGGACCGGCTTGTCGCCCTGCATGTTGCTGAATACATGCCAATGATTGCGCGGCACCAGGAACATGGAGTGCTCTTGCCACTCGAAGTTTTTCTTCGCTTTGCCTGCACCGGTCCAGACCGTGGTCAGGCCGCGGCCGGCACAGACATAAACGATTTCATCCAAGGCAAACTTCACGGGCGGCAACGACTTACCGGGAGGGACTTCGGTGACGCGCGACGCGCTGACGCCTTCCTGGCCCAGCAGCTGAATGAACGCCGCTTTACAGCCTCTCTCTTCCCACCATTCCAAGTCGACGGTGCGGAGATCTTCGATATAGTAGCCCCTGTGGATCGGAATGCCCTTGGATTTCATCCACCGGTCGTAGGTGAACTCTTTGCTCCACATGGTGATTACGGGTTCTTGTTTGGCTGCTTCGGCCATAAATCGTCCTCCTTACTTCAGGCTTCTTTCCTTTTACCTTCTTGCTTCTCTGCTGGCAACCTGGAGCCTGACAAGGGCTCTTTTCAACGCTGCCTCGGCCATCTCCCAATCTTTCTCCCCTCGATTCAGCTCAGCCATCAATTTTTCTGCCCGCTCTTTAGCCCGCTGCGCCCTGGCGCTATCGATCTCATCGGCGAACTCCGCGGCCGGCGCCAAAACAGTCATGACATTGTCCAGGACTTCGGCGTAGCCGCCGCTCACCGCCAAGGTCTTTTTGCTCGATCCTTGCTTATAACTCAGCTCGCCGGGCACGAGCGTGGTTAGAAAAGCAATATGATTCGGCAGCACGCCGAACTCGCCCAACTCACCCGGGGCGGTCACTTCGTCGACATCCTCATCGAGGAGCATCCGGCTCGGCGTTACGACTCTAAGTCGGATTTTGTCTGCCATCTCAAATTCCAGGCGTGAGCCGTGCGGCGAAAGGCGTTAGTCCCCGCCTCACACCTGTTGCCTCGTGCCTCTCGCCTAACCTAGATCGCCGCCATTTTCTTGGCTTTCTCGACGGCCTGTTCGATGGTACCGACCATGTAGAACGCCTGTTCCGGAATGTCGTCGTGCTTGCCATCGACGACTTCCTTGAAGGCCCGGATTGTGTCTTTCAATTCAACGTACACGCCGGGTGTGCCGGTGAACGCTTCGGCGACATGGAACGGCTGCGACAGGAAGCGCTGAATTTTTCGCGCCCGGGCCACCGTCAGCTTGTCATCTTCGGAAAGCTCGTCCATGCCGAGAATCGCGATGATATCTTGCAAGTCTTTGTAGCGCTGCAAGATCAACTGCACCGAACGGGCGGTGTCATAATGTTCCTGGCCGACGACCAGCGGGTCGAGAATTCGCGAAGTCGAATCGAGCGGGTCCACTGCGGGATAAATACCGAGCTCCGCGATCTGGCGGGAGAGCACGGTGGTCGCATCCAAGTGCGCGAATGTCGTCGCCGGCGCCGGGTCGGTCAAGTCATCAGCGGGCACGTAAATCGCTTGTACGGAAGTGATCGAGCCCTTTTTGGTGGTGGTAATTCGCTCCTGGAGCTCGCCCAAGTCCGTCGACAGTGTCGGCTGATAACCGACGGCGGAAGGCATGCGTCCGAGCAAGGTCGATACTTCGGAATTGGCCTGGGTGAAACGGAAAATGTTATCCAAGAACAAGAGCACGTCCCGGCCTTCGTCATCGCGGAAGTACTCAGCCAAGGTGAGCGCGGTCAACGCGACGCGGGCACGGGCTCCTGGCGGCTCGTTCATCTGGCCATAAACCAGCGAGGTTTTGTTAATAACTCCCGATTCCTTCATTTCCAGCCACAGATCGTTTCCTTCACGGGTGCGCTCACCGACGCCGCCGAAGACCGAATAACCGCCATGTTTCATGGCGACGTTATTGATCAGTTCCATGAGAATGACGGTTTTGCCCACACCGGCACCGCCGAATAATCCGATTTTTCCTCCACGCGCATACGGGGCGAGCAAATCGACGACTTTGATGCCGGTTTCGAAGGCCTGGATCTTTGTTTCCTGATCGACGAACTCCGGCGTGGGGCGGTGGATAGGATAAGACTTCTTGGCGTTTATGGGACCAGCTTCATCGACCGGTTCACCGATGACGTTGAGAATCCGTCCCAGCGTTTCTTCACCCACCGGCACGGTGATACCGGCGCCCGTGTCCATCGCGTCCATCCCACGAACCAGGCCTTCGGTGGCGTCCATGGCGATACAGCGGACGGTGTTTTCGCCCAAGTGCTGCGCCACTTCCAGGACAAGGTTTCCTTCCTGATCACTAATAGCGGGGTTGCTGACTTTAAGCGCGTTGTAAATGGGCGGCAGCGAGCCGTCGGAAAACTCTATATCGACGACCGCGCCCAATACCTGGGTGATTTTCCCCATGCTCATAGCTTCAAAACCTCCGAATGTCGTGATCGTAGCTCGTGTTCGTAAAACCGATTTCGCTCATTTGCAAGCACGAGCGCGGTATTTTCTTACTTCAAAGCTTCCGCCGTACCGACGATTTCCATCAGCTCGCGCGTGATCGAAGCCTGGCGCGCCCGGTTCATTTGCAATGTCAATGAACCGATCATCTTAGCGGCGTTGCCGGTGGCCGAATCCATGGCGGTCATGCGTGCGCCATGCTCGCTGGCGGTCGCCTCCAACAGCGCCCTCTGCACTGCAACGTCGGTAATTCGCGGCAAAAGGCTCGCCAGGAGTTGCTGCACTCCCGGCTCGTATAAATATTCCGTCTGTTGCTGCGCATCGGATTCCACGGCTTCCGCCAGTGCGACGGGTAAAAGTCTTTCCAGGGTCGGCACCTGCGATAATGCCGAACGGAACCGGCTGTAGAGAATATAGACCGTGTCGGTTTCGCTGTTGACAAACCGGCCGATCAATTTTTGCGCGATTTCGCCGGCCAATTCTTCCGGCACTTTGTAGAGAATATCGGTGTAGCGCTCGGCGATGTTCGCCCGGCGCCGGCGAAAATGGTCAGCACCCTTGCGCCCGACCAAAGTCAGCTCTATTTCCTTGTCGCCGGCGTGCTGGCGCATGAACGCTTCGGCCGCGCGGATCAAGTTGGTGTTGTAGCCGCCGCAAAGGCCGCGATCGGACGTGAAAAGCACCAGCTGGATCTTCTTCTGCTCGCGCACTCGTAATAATGCATGCGCCTCACTGGAAACTCGGCTGGAAACATTCTTCAAAAGCTCGGTCATCTTTTCCGCGTAGGGGCGCGCCTGCACCGCCGCTTCTTGAGCGCGCCGCAGCTTCGCCGCCGAGACCATTTTCATGGCCTTGGTGATCTGCTGTGTGTTGCGGACCGAGCCGATCCGCTTACGTATGGCCTTTAGAGTCGCCATGCTTCTTAAAGTTTCATGTTTCGGGTTTCAGGTTAACGCGAGACTCCAGACGCGAGAACCTAGACTCAAGCTTGAAACGCCCCTTTAAACTCTTCCAACGTCTTGTTCAGCTTCGCCCTGAGGTCGCCGTCGAGCTCGCGCTTCTTAAGAATGTCGGCGAACACGTCCGGATGCTTCGTTTCGACGAACGCGTAAAGTTCATGCTCGTATTTTTTTAGAGCATTCAATGGCAATTCATCGACGAAGCCATTGGTGCCGGCGTAGATGATCAAAACTTGTTGCTGCACCGACAACGGCTGATATTGTCCTTGTTTCAGCAATTCGACGAGACGCGCGCCGCGATTTAGCTGGCGTTGCGTCGCCGCATCCAGGTCCGAACCGAATTGGGCGAAGGCCGCCATTTCACGGTACTGCGCCAGTTCGAGGCGAAGGGTGCCGGCCACCTGCTTCATCGCTTTGATCTGCGCGTTACCGCCGACGCGGGAAACTGAAATACCCACGTTGATCGCCGGACGGACGCCGGAGTAAAAGAGATCGCTTTCCAAAAAAATCTGGCCGTCGGTAATCGAAATAACGTTAGTCGGAATATAGGCCGAAACGTCGCCCGCCTGGGTTTCAATAATCGGCAGCGCAGTCAGCGATCCACCGCCCATGCCGTCGCTCATCTTCGCGGCCCGCTCCAGCAATCGGGAGTGCAGATAGAAAACATCGCCCGGGTACGCCTCGCGTCCCGGCGGCCGGCGCAGTAGCAGCGACAGCTGCCGATAAGCCACCGCATGCTTTGAAAGGTCGTCATAAATCACCAAGGCATGGCCTCCGTTGTCGCGGAAATATTCGCCAATGGTGCAGCCAGAATAAGGCGCAATAAATTGCAACGGGGCGGATTCGGATGCCGTCGCCGCCACTACGATGGAATATTCCATGGCGCCGGCCTCTCTAAGCCGATCGACAACCTGGGCCACGGTGGAGCGTTTTTGCCCAATGGCGACGTAAATGCAGATTACGTTGCCGCCCTTTTGATTGATGATCGCATCGATGGCAACGGCGGTCTTGCCGGTCTGGCGGTCGCCGATGATCAGCTCGCGCTGGCCGCGACCGATGGGGATCATGCCGTCGATGGCTTTCAAGCCGGTCTGCAGCGGCTCTTTCACGGGTTGGCGCGCGACGATGCCGGGGGCTTTGAGTTCTATGCGTCTTCTTTCCTTAGAATCGATGGGGCCGCGGCCGTCGATCGGCGCACCTAGCGCGTCCATGACGCGTCCGACCAATTCTTTGCCGACGGGAACCTCGGCGATACGGCCGGTTCGTTGGACCGTGTCGCCCTCTTTGATCATGTGGGTTTCGCCGAACAGCGCGGCGCCGACGTTGTCTTCTTCGAGGTTGAGCGCGATGCCGTAGATATTATGGGGAAATTCCAACAGCTCGCCGGCCGCAACCTTATCGAGCCCGTAAATGCGCGCGATGCCATCGCCGGTGGAAAGCACGGTGCCGACCTCATGGATCTCAACCGTTTTTTCGTAATCGCGAATCTGTTCTTTGATAATTCGGCTGATTTCCGCTGTGCCTATATCCATCATTCACTCCTTAGTAGCCGCGCGCGATGCGCTGTTTCATCTTTTCTAGCTGAGTCCGCACGCTGCCATCGTAGACCTTGCCTTCCAGCTCCACCAGCAACCCGCCGATAAGCGCCGGATCGGTATCTTCGTGCAGCACCACTTCTTTGCCGGAAATTCCCCTGAGCGTTCCGCGCAGCCGCTCCACATGCGCTGGCTCGAGCGGGCTTGCGCCGATGACCTTGGCTTCAACTCGCCCTTTGGCCTGGTTCAACAGACGTCGGTAGCAGCTCGCAATTCCTGGCAAGTGGGCTAATCTGTCGCGCTCCAGAAGCAAAGAGAAAAAATGAATCGATAGCACCGAAAGTCCCTGAGCGTTGGCGACCTGAATGAGAATCCGCTTCCGGGCGTCGACGCCGAAGGCGGGATTGGTCAGAACGCCCTGCAGCTCCGATGCGCTATAAGCAGCGTAAAACTGCTCGACCTCCTGCCCCACTTGTTCTTCCTGGCCGGCTTCGCGAGCGAGTTGGAAAAGCGCTCTCGTATACCGGCGGGCCAAGCTGCCTTCGATCATCGCGTCGGCCCGATGCTCTGAATAAAGTCTTCCACTAATCGCCCCTGATCCGCCGCCGAAAGATTGCGCCGCACTAATTCGCGCGCCGCGGCTTCGGCCCGGGCGGCCATCTCTTCGCGCACTTTTTGACGCGCTAATTTGACTTCCTGGTCCGCGAGAAAACGGGCATCTTCTTTGATTTTCACGGCCAGCGTTTGCGCTTCGTTCAAGAGCTTGTTTTTTTCTCTTTCGCCGTCGTCGCGCAAGGACTCCTGCAGCGCCGCGACTTCCTTGTCCAAAACCGCCAAACGCCCCCGGTAATCTTGCGCCAACGCTTCGGCCCGCTGTTTCTTAGCGGATAACTCTTCTACCGTTGCCAAAACTTCTTCGCGCCGGGATTGCAAAAAGGCGCGCACCGGGGGAAGAGCGAAGCGGACAATGATGAACGCAAAAATCAGAAAGTTACCGAGGGGAAACCAGATTTCGTGAATCGAGGGCCCGTGGTGTTCGGCGGCGGCTGAAGAGGCCCAAGCCTGGGCGCTAAATAGAAATTCAAAGAGGCTCACCCGACTCTCCTCCCCAGAACCTTACTCACCATGTCTTGGGCGACGCCCGCCACTTCCGCCACCGCCAGCTCGCGTTCCCGTTCCAGTTGGCTCTGCACGTCGCGGCGCATGCTTTCAAGCGTACGCGCCGCTTCTTCACGGGCCTGCTGGAGCAGCCGCTCGCGCTCCTCCCGCCCTTCTCGGATGATTGCGTCCTTGGCCGCGATGCCGGCTCTCCGGGCCTGGGTGATTTTCTCCTCGTACTCCGCCTTGAGCCGCGCGCCTTCGTGCTCCAGCTGGCTGGTATCATGCCGGGTGCCGCTGGTTTTACGCTCTCGCTCTTCGAGCAAGTCCAAGTACGGCCGGAATAGCACTTTGCTCAGCCCCAGCCATAGCACCAAAAAGATAGCGATCTGATAAAGAATTGAAATATCGAGCGAAATCATTATCTAGTTGCCGATACGAAGAATCTTCATGGGCCCCTTGCAAAGCTCGCAGGCGCTGTCTAACCAGACGCCCAAAGTAAGAAAAAACCCGCCTTCACGACAAAATCGTGAACGCGGGATTTTAAGTTGGGATGAACGGCGAAACGAAATTTACTTTAGGGAATCGGATTGCAGCGCCGGCGTTGACGCCGGCGTCGCTTTGTCGGCGCTTACAGCTAGTGAACTCGCGACTCCACTTTTTTGCTTTGCCATTCCCATGGAGCAGTCACCGTCATATACCACACCCTCAGTGATGGCGAGCCTCGGTGTGGTGATATTGCCAACGACTCGAGCCGGTGATAACAGCTCCACTTTTTCCTTGGCCGTCACATTACCTTCCACCTTGCCGCGAATGACCACGACCTGGCTGGAAATCTTGGCGCGAATCTCCGCGCCCTCGCCGATTGTGAGGGTTCCGTAACACTGGATCTCTCCTTCTACGTTGCCATCGATCCTGGCCGACCCCTGGAACATCAATTGACCGGAAACGCGGCTGCCTTTGTAAAGATGACCGACCAACCCCGTTTCCGCTGGGGCTGCCACCGGCGCCGCCGTGGGTTTCGCTATCGGCGTCACCGGGACCGCGGCCTTCGTGGGCTCGGGGTTCACCTTGAGCCCCGGCGCAGAATTCTCCGGTTCATTTTCCCCGCCCCTCTTTTCGCCTGAACCCCGATCAAACCATGCCATCGGAAAGAAATTCCCCTCTACTTTTGGCAACTTTGGTCTATAGCATCCAGCACTGCCGAAGTCAAAACATGGGGCCGTCTCAGTGATTGAACATTCCGGCCGATTTGAGCTACGACCGCAATAATTCATCCAGGATATCAGTTTGCTTACTGCCGGAAAAAATCTGGCCTGCTCCTCGGCATTCTATTGACCCACCGATGTGAATTGCTTATTTTGGGGAAATCGAAAAAATTCACTCGCGCGAATCGTCAAAGGACGGATGAGCCTCAGACTGAGACGCTATTTAGGGAGGTTAAAGATGAGCCGACTTCTGGCAGTGACGGGCTTGATCGCCGCTTTGTGGTACGCGGGTGGTTCGCTGGCGCAAGAAAAAAAAGGGCCGGTTTACGCGACGCTTAAAACCAGCATGGGCGATATCGTCATTCAATTGTTCGAGGATAAAGCGCCAAAAACCGTTGCTAATTTCATCGAACTGGCGACCGGCGTAAAGGAGTGGACCGACCCAAAGACGAAAGAAAAAGTGAAACGGCCCCTTTACAACGGAACCATCTTTCATCGCGTCATTCCCGGCTTCATGATTCAGGGCGGCGATCCCCTCGGCAATGGCACGGGGGGGCCGGGATATCGATTCGAAGACGAGTTCCATGCCGACTTGAAGCACTCCAAAATCGGTATTCTCTCCATGGCCAATGCCGGTCCCAACACTAACGGCAGCCAGTTCTTTATCACTTACAAAGCAACCCCATGGCTCGACGGGCGCCACAGTGTGTTCGGCGAAGTCGTCAAGGGCCAGAATGTCGTCGACGCCATCGGCAACGCGCCACGGGATTCCCGCGACCGGCCGGTAAAAGACATCGTGTTGGAAGAAGTCGTGATCACGCGGGGGAGATACTGACGTTCCTTCGGAGAATCCTGAAGCCAAAGGCGCCAAGTGGGACCAGTTTGTCGACGATCGCTTTGTAAAAGAACTGGTTGCCGCTCTACCTCCTACTCAAGATCATACGGTACTCCGACCTGCTCCCCCACTTCGCGCAACCCTTTGAGCACCGAACCGTGCAGTGGAATGCCATGCTCGGCGCGCTCCTGGGCGGTTTCGAATTCAATCTCCCCCGCGACATAGACACGCTCCTGTCCTTGCGCCGGCGGCGTTGACTTTAACTCACGCATCAGCCGGTCCATGTCGCTTTTGAAATCCGGCGCCGGGCGGAAAGCGTCGATGCGAATCGCGCCGAAGAAATGGCCACGCGGGTCTTGGTTATCATTCAATGCTGTGATCGTACCAGTCAGCACACCGCAAAGAATTTCCACGAGTATCGCAAGCCCGTAACCTTTGTGACTTCCGCCGTCGCGGCTGCCGCCTAGTGGTAACAACTTGCGGGCTTTCTGCGCCGTGCGCGGGTCGTGGGTCGGTTCAGCGCTCTCATTCAGCGCCCAGCCGCCGGGAACGGACTTTCCAAGCCTGGCCGCAAGCTCCAGTTTCCCCGCCGCGGCCGTGGTCGTTGCCATGTCGAGAACGAAGGGCAATTCTTTGTTCGTCGGCACGGCGAAGCACATCGGGTTGGTGCCGTACTTTGATTCCCGTCCAAAGGTGGGCACGACTTGTCTACTGGCGTTGGTCATGGCGATGCCGATCATGTCGTGCGGCAAGGCAAGCATGGAGTAGTGAGCCGACATACCGTAATGGCGGCTATTGCGCACGCCGACCATCGCAACACCCGCGCTCTTGGCCTTCTGAATCGCCATTTCCATGGCCCGGTGGCCGATCACCATGCCCATGCCGCAATCGCCGTCGAGGAGCGCCGTGGTCGCGCTCTCAGAAACTATACGAATGCTGGGGCCGGGGGTCATGGACCCTTCGGTCAACCATTTCACGTACCAGCTATGGGGATTGAAGCGGATCACCCCGTGCGTGTCCACGCCGCGCAGATCGGCGGCTACCAACACCTTTGCGGCGATTTCGGCGTCACTCCTCGGCACACCGAGCTTCTCGAAGCTCCGGTTCACGAAGCGCGTGAGTTTTTTGTGATCGATACGGGTCATTTCTTCTAATGAGATTTCCATGGCGTCCTCCGCTCTCAATGACGCACATCTATCGTTGAAATATTCGCGCTGTCAAGGCGCTTGACGCGCTCCCTTGTTTAGCAATCGCTGCGCCGCATTGCGTCTCTGCGCGGCGTATGGCATGAAATCTCGACTATGAGCAACGGCGCAATTACCGCGGGTCTATCGCTGATTTTTCTTGTTGTGCTTCTGGGGCCTTTTCTTAACAAGAAAATCGAGTCGAACCTCGAAGCGTTTCTTTTCCTCATGGGCGCGCTCGGTGCCACTCTCTCCAGCGCCTGGAGCTCCGAGGTCGTCTATGAAGCGTTGACCGCACCCATCGATATCACCCTAGCGGTGCTCTGCGCAGGCATACTTTTTCACTACCTGCGCCGTCGCATCGACTCGTGGATGAAATTACTCCTCAATGCAGTTCCGCTTCCCATTGTCATCTTTCTGGGCACCGTTGTGCTGGGACTGTTTTCAAGCGTGATCTCCGCCATCATCGCGGCGCTGCTCTTGGTTGAACTGGTAACTGTACTACGGTTGCACCGCCGCGCGGAAGTCGCCCTAACCATCATTGCCTGCTTCGCCATCGGCTTGGGAGCCGCTTTAACGCCTTTGGGAGAACCGTTGTCGACGATCGCGATCTCCAAGCTTAGCGGTGAGCCGTATCACGCCAAGTTTCTATTCTTGGCGGACCTCTTGGGACTCTACATTGTACCAGCAGTCGTCGTGATGGGATTCTTGGCTGCCTACATGGTTCGCGACCGAGCGGCGGATCCCGCCGCTACGCTCGGGGCCGAGGCGCATGAAGAAAAGCTCGGTGACGTGTTCATACGTTCGCTCAAAGTCTATATCTTTGTGATGGCGCTTATCTTTCTTGGCGCCGGTTTTAAACCGCTGATCGACGCCTATCTGACAAAAATTCCTTCACAAGCCCTCTTTTGGGTCAACATAATCTCTGCGGTTCTCGACAATGCCACGCTTGCGGCGGCGGAAATCGGTCCATCCCTCGATCAAACGCAGATCAAAAGCGCGCTGTTGGGTCTGCTCATTGCGGGCGGCATGCTGATCCCCGGTAATATTCCCAATATCATCGCCGCCCACGCGCTCCACATCACGAGCACCGAATGGGCCCGTCTCGGCGTCCCCCTTGGCCTGATTCTTATGGTCCTGACGGCGGGACTGCTCTTGCTAGGCGTGGTCTGAAAAATTAGCCAAACGTATACGACACGCTGGGGTGTGATGTAAGCCCGTAGCTTGCGCTGAAACACGCCGCTACGGGCGGATCTGGATATGATTTTCCACGCTCGCCACTTCCTCCACGCCGAGTGCTGCGCGTTCCGCCATGGACCTTTGCGTTTCCGAGGCCACTTGTCCATCGAGATAAGCTGTACCGTTGATAAGCTTCACCGATACACCTTCGATGGCGCGATTTTGAATCGCCCTGTGAATTTCGATTTCGAGAAATCTTCTTCTCACAGCGGGATCTTGGCCCGGCCGGTCTTTTCTCGCTGACCTTGCCGGGCTGTGAATTTGATTATCTTTCCGTTCTTCCTGAGACTTTTGCTGCGCCGGCACCGATTCTTCAGGTTCGCGCAAATTTTCCGCTCTCGGCTATCGCTCCTACGTTGGGCTCGGCGCCGTCCAATGCCGCCGAGCTGCGATCGGCCACGGCTGTTTGCTGCAGCGATGATTGATTTGCTGTTTCGCTTTTGGCGCTTCCGTCCAAGTGCCCATACCCCGATTGAACCACCTCCACCTGGGCTTTTAAGTACTCCAGAAACGGCATGGCTTCCTGGACATGGACGGCCCAGCCGGCAGCTCCAATTGTAATGAGCGCAAGCAGCGCGGCGCCGATCATGCCAGTGACTCTCCGCCTCGGCGGCCTCGCGATCATGGTGGACTGTGGCGGCGCGCGATCGAACTGGAAATTCGACCACACGGTCTCGATTTGTGAGTCCGGAGGCGGCTCTTTGCGGTTAATCCAGCTTTCCCTATCGAATACCGCCGCTGGGCTCGCTCGTTGGTGATCTACGAGCTGCATGTCCATAGCGACCTCGTCGATGAGTTTTTGGGAAACTTCTTTTCGTAAACTGCGACACGCGGTGCGTAGAGCATTGTCGCAAATGGTATTCACCAAACGCGGGATTCCCCCAGAGTAATGCGCGATGCGCGCTACGGCGCTGGGATCGAATAGCCTCTGGCCTTGATAACCCGCCGCATCAAGCTGGAACTCAATATAGCGGCCCACCTCGCTTTGGCTCAGCGGGAACAACCGGCAGAACAAGGCTACACGCTGCTTCAACGACCGACGTTCCGGATCATCTAGCGTTTTTATGAATTCGGGCTGGCCCACAAGGATGAGTTGCAATAGCTTCTGCCCTTCCGCTTCGAAATTGGACACCTGTCTCAAACCCTCGAGGGTTTCGCTATCCAAATTTTGCGCCCCTTCAATGATTATGCAAATGATGTTTTTGCTATTGGCACTCTGGATCAGAAAGCGATGGAGCGCGTCGATCATTGCCGTTGGTTCGGCACTCTCGGGCTTTATGTTCAATTCGGACAGGGCCGTCCTCAACACGCCGGCGACTGAATCTCCGCTGCCTACAACCCAAATTGGTTTCACTGAGGGACCGAGATCGTCGAATAATTTTCGCAGCAGTACCGTCTTCCCCGTTCCAGTTGCGCCGGTCAGGACAATAACCCCTTTCTTGGCCAGGACGCCGTGGCGCAAGTTGACGAAAGCGGTCTGATAAACCGGATTCCAGTAGAAGGAGTGCGGCTCCGGCGCATCGGTGAAAGCCAACGCGCAAAATCCGAAATGCTCTGTATACATAAAACCCTCGCGTGGCCGCAATAGGA
The DNA here is from genome assembly GCA_963840855.1 of uncultured delta proteobacterium. Taxonomy (GTDB): domain Bacteria; phylum Desulfobacterota; class Binatia; order UBA9968; family UBA9968; genus DATACQ01. The sequence continues at coordinate 39,531 of CAWJBB010000062.1, read as the reverse complement.
AGTAACCAGCGTTGGGATGTCGGTTCCGACGTTACTTCCTTTGGGAATGGTCGGATTCGACCATCACGACAATATCCCGAGAAACCGGGATCACTATCTTATTTCGAGCAAATGTAGTGCCAACCCCTGATTTAGAACATTGACAAATTCCCATGCGTTTTTCTAGGGAATGGACCGAGAATCTAGGTGCCGTTCATGGACTGAAGGAAAATCTCCCGCTATATGAAGATTTAACCTTCAGGCAGATTTATGCAAGCTCTAGCGACCCTACCGGCTGAGCTATGACTTGGCGCGTCAGATCAAAAAGTTACCGGTCCCATCATGGGACTTCAACAACGCTGAGAACTGCGTGTGCAGCTCCTTCAACTGAAGTCGGCGTCAGTTCTGAGCAGCCAGCAAGAAAAGCAGATCGATCACCTCAGCGCAATTCCGAATGTTATACTGCGCATGTGTTCCCGAAACTCCGACTCGGATCGATACTGCCGCCACCGGCATGGATCTGAACAAGTCCTCGTCCGTCGCGTCATCGCCGATCGCTAGGATGAAATCATAGTTGCTCTTGCTCATCCAGAGCGCAGCGGCATTTCCTTTGTCGAGACCCGCCCGCCGGATCTCCACCACCTTATTTCCTTGGACCACCTGCAGATCGGTTTTCCCGGTCAGATTGAGGAGGTGATCGACCAGTTCAGCCGCTCGTAGTTCCGCTTGTTCCGGATCGGCCAAGCGGTAATGCCAGGCCACCGATTCTTCCTTCTCTTCGACAAAGCTCCCGGGCAATCGATCCGCGTAAGTCTCGAGCGTGGGAAGTAAGTCGTACTTCCACTCGCTCGCCGCCGTTTTCGCCCGTTGCCACGATTCGCCAGCGGGCTGAAGCCAGGCGCCGTGTTCCGCGACCAATCCTAGCCGTATATCACGGAACCATCCTTCCAGCGTTCGACGGTCTCGTCCGCTGGTGATGACAACGCTGTTTCTTGAATCGGCGCACAGTGTATTCAAGAGTTTGATGATTTTCTCATCGGGTGCGGCCAGCGCGGGGGTTCGAACCAACGGTGTCAGGGTGCCGTCGTAATCGAGGAACAGCAGCCGGCGGAGGCTGTTTTGGTAACGCTCGCGGATAGCCGTTGATGCCGACGACGACAAGAGCTTGGATTCGATGCGGTTCTGAATTTCCCTCATGCCCAAAAGAACAGTCAAAAAGTCGCCGGCCCAACGGGTTACGTCATAGCGTTGCAACCGACGTCGCATAATCCGATTGCGTTTCTGTTGCTCCTCGACCGGCGTTTCCAGCGCCTCTTTCAAAGCCATGGCGATTTCCGCTCGGTTATTGGGATTGATGATGATCGCTTCCGGCAGTTCCTTCGCGGCGCCGGCCATCTCGCTCAGTATCAGCATCCCCGATTCATCGCCTCTTGTGGCTAAATATTCTTTTGCAATGAGGTTCATGCCGTCCCTGAGCGGCGTAACCAGGCAGACGTCGCTAACGGCGTAAAGCGCCGCCAACGAGGTGAACGGCACGTGCCGGTACTGATAGATCACCGGAGTCCAACCCACGCGCCCGAAACGACCGTTGATCTTGCCGACCAGTTCTTCAATCTGCCGCTTCATCAAATCATACTGCATCACGCCGATACGCGACGGGACCACCACCATGAGGAGCGCGACTTTACCTTGAAATTCCGGATAGGTTTCCAAAAACAGCTCGTAGCCCTCCAAGCGGTTCGGAATACCCTTGGAATAATCCAGCCGATCCACGGAGAGGACAAGTTTCACTCCGGACAATGCATCTTTGAGATTACGCCGCTCGCTCTCGGTATCACTTTCAGCGGTAGCTCGTGTAAACTTTTCGAAATCGATGCCCATGGGAAACGTGTCGACTCTGACGGCGTGGTCCGCGACCAGCACTTGGCCCATGTGATGTTCGTAGCCGAAAATGCGCAGCACGGATTGGAGAAAATGGTGGGTATATTCATAGGTGTGGAAACCGATGACGTCTGCTCCTAACAGTCCGTCCAATATTTCACGGCGCCACTCTCCCGGCAGAAGTCGAAACACCTCGAAGGAAGGAAATGGAATATGCAAGAAAAAGCCTATCGACAATTGAGGTCGGCGCGCTTTCAAGAGTCGAGGCAACAACATCAAGTGATAGTCGTGAACCCAAACGACGTCATCCGGCTTAAGAATGGCGTCAAGAGCGTCGGCAAAAAGCCCATTAATCTGTTTGTACGTCTGCCAAAGCGGCGGTTGGTAAATTGTATATGAAGGGAAATAATGAAACAGTGGCCAGATCGTTGAGTTGCAGAACCCTTGGTAGAATTGTTCCATCTGCTCTTCGGAGAGAAACACGGGATAAGACTGGAAACGGCTCCGAGCTTCCTCGACGACGCTTTCGCGCAGCAGAGCATCGACACTGTTACCCGGCCAACCGACCCAAAGGTGTTCCGGCGGCAGGGCCACACCCTGTTGGAGCGACTCCCGAAAGGATGCCAGGCCGGTGACCAGCCCGCCGGCGCTTGAATGGAACACTAGGCGGCCATCGTCTACGCTGACATTGAAAGGCAAGCGGTTGGATACGATCACCAACCTTCGCCTGCGCAGGTCCGGTCCCAGGTTGTCATGAGCGGAAAGTGCCATCACAAATAAACCACGCCGCCCTCTTTAGAAAGGGAAAGAAAAAGCAACGAATAGTCTTTGATATGCCGCTCGCTCCTACTTGCCATGTGATTTCAGCAGCTCGGAAAATTGCTTGTGCAGCTTGTTCAACTTGGGCGGGATCATGGACTGGCAATAGGGCTGGTACGGGTTATTGGCGAAATATTTCTGATGGTAATCCTCGGCGGCATAGAATTCCGTCAATGGCTCTAGAGTCGTGACTATCGAATTTTTGAACGTCTTGGCCTCATCGAGTTCTTTGATGAATGCTGCGGCTTCCTGTTTCTGGTCTTCGTCGGCATAAAAAATCGCCGAGCGGTATTGCGTACCCACGTCGTTGCCTTGACGGTTGAGGGTTGTCGGATCATGCGTCGCGAAGAAGACCGTCATCAGGTCCCGAAACGATATCTGGCCGGGGTCGAACTCGATCTTTATCACTTCGGCATGTCCGGTGCGCCCGCCGCAGATCTGCTCATAGGTCGGATTCTTCGTCGTGCCGCCGGCGTAGCCGGAGACCACGGAATGCACGCCGCGCAGCTCATCGAAGACTGCTTCAACACACCAGAAACAACCGCCGCCGAAAACCGCGCCGGCATTTTTATCGTTGTTCATTGGACGCGCTCCTTAAGCGAGAAATTAATGGAGTTCACATCAAGCCGTCGTTGTAATTCGCCTTTGGCACGAAGTTGAAGAAGTGCCCTGATCCTTCAACGATGCGCTGTGAGTGCGGCGTTCCCGCCGGGATATTCACGCCCACGGGACTCTCGGCGACGATTTTTTCGTCATGAATCTGAAACTCGATCCTGAGCCCGGTCAGTTCCGGTCCAGTGCCGATGGCGATATGCTGCGTGTCGCAATTATGGGTATGTTTATCCACATAATTTCGCTGTGTTGGCTTAACGTCAACGACGCTGCGCACCACGGTGTAAAAATCCGCCTCGGGCTTGAGCTTACCATCGACGAACACGTAACGCACGCCAGGCGCGGCGTCGGTGTGATATTTGATTTCGGTCGCCGGACGCACTTCGGGCTGGAAAATGTAGCCGGCATACTTGGTAAAATCGCGCTCACCTCTAGCGACATCGAAGGGCTTGTCTTCATGCGTGTAGCCGCGATTGCGGAATAGCACTGTCACGGTTCCCGCGCCCTTGGTGACTTTGTATTCATGCACCGCGCCGGTAGGGATATAGACACAGGCCGGCGAGATGATTTTGTGAACTTTGCCTTCGAAGATGATCTGCCCTTCGAGGCCCGTGAGATCGGGGTTATTGCCGATGAAGTAATAGAACTCATCGGTGTTGTGACAATGAGGAACCTGATAATCAGGCACCGGCGACGGCAGGTCTTTCGCTTCATGAATCGCGACGTAGATGTCGGCATCCGGATGGGAGTCGCGATTGATAAACACATGCCGCTTTACCGGCAGCACGCTGAGTTGGCGCAGCGGGCGCTTCTCTTCGTGTTTGCCGCCGAGGACTCCCGGTCTCGCCTTAACGATGAATTTATCGATCATGATGATGGCTCCTGTAGCGGCGTCGAAAGCATTAGTCGTATTTCGGCCGCCAGTCAATGTCTAACTTGATCGCTATGGGGGACGCGGACCGAGCCGTTATGGATCTCCCGGACCGCAGTGATCAATCCCCCGACCCACAAATTGAACCCTTTGTGTCTTACTGCATAGTAAGCTAAATGCGCGCGATTGTTAAAGGCAATTTGCGCTGCCGTTTCTCGCCAATTGGCCCTATTTGTGCCGGCCGATTTCTTGACATCGTCCTATGAAAATGATTGTTTTTGAGGTTCTGACACAAGAGGGAGGATCCCGTATGGCAAGAATGCTGATCGCCAGCGAGTTAGTCGACTCGGAAAGCCGGGAAACAACGGCGATTAAAAACCCGGCGACCGGAGAAGTCGTCGACAGCGTTCCCAAAGGAACTGTCAACGATATCCGGCGCGCCATCGACGGCGCGAAAAGCGCTCTCAAGAAATGGTCCGCGATGGCCCCATCCAAGCGCGGCGCAGTTTTACTGGCCGCAGGTCATACGATTCTCCAAGAGGAAAAGGAACTCGCGACCTTGCTGACCAAGGAACAAGGCAAGCCGATGCGCGAATCGATTCTGGAAATCCGCCGTTTCGTGCATACTTTGGATCATTACGGGGGAATGGCGAAGACCATGCGCACCAGCGCAGTCATGCTCGACACCGGCCGCCATGGCATAGTGCTGCGTAAGCCCCTCGGCGTCTGCGGCTCCATCGTGCCATGGAATTTTCCGGTATCGCTAATGGGCAACAAGCTCGGGCCGGCACTGCTTGCAGGCAATACCGTGGTCGTCAAGCCAGCCGGCACAACGCCGCTGACCGATCTCCGCTGTTGCGAAATCATCGACAAGGCGATCCAAGACGCCGGTGGGCCCAAAGGCGTGCTCAGCGTCGTCACGGGTCCGGGCAGCGTCATCGGCGAAGAACTGCTCGTGAATCCCACCGTGCGCAAGATCGGCTTCACCGGCGCGACGGACACCGGACGGCGCGTCATGCAGTCCGCCGCTAAAGATTTCAAGCATGTGACGCTGGAGTTGGGCGGCAGCGATCCGATGATCGTTTGCGACGACGCTGATATTGATCGCGCCGTCAGCGCCGCTTCGGTCGGCCGTTTCTTCAACTGTGGTCAGGCTTGTTTGGCCGTTAAACGCTTGTATTTGTTCGATAATATTGCCGACGATTTCATGGCGAAACTGGTTGAGAAAGCGCAGAAAATCGGTGTTGGCAACGGCTTGGCCAAGGGTACCTTGATGGGTCCGCTGCATACTAAAGAACAGCGCCAAGAAGTGGAAGAGCAAGTGGAAGACGCAGTGAAGCGCGGCGCTAAAGTTATCTTCGGCGGCCAACGGCCCAAAGGCGATGAGTATGACAAAGGTTTCTATCTCCAGCCGACCCTAGTCGCCGATGTCGATCCCGGGGCGCGAATGATCCAGGAGGAGGTCTTTGGACCGGCGCTGCCGATCGTGCGCGTGAAGAATCTCGACCAGGCCATCGAGCAAGCGAATGGCTCGATTTTCGGCCTGGGCTCGTCGATCTGGACCCGCGATATCAACCGTGCCATGTACGGAGCTGAAAACATCGAAGCCGGTTACACTTGGGTCAACTCAGCGCAAATCATCTACGACGAACTGCCCTTCGGCGGCGTCAAGCAAAGCGGCCTCGGCAAAGAGCACGGTGACGAAGCCATCGAGCACTACACGGACTCGAAATCGGTCGTTATCGCCACTGAGACCAACTCAGAGATCATCGGCGGCGAATGAGCCGCTCCACGGATCTCAAATGACAGATCTCACGGTTTAAATATGAGATCAGAAATTTGCGATTCCTCGCGCAGCGAGGACGCATGAGAGTCGACCTGCCTGAAATTTATAATGCCGCCACGACCTTCATCGACAACAACATCGCCGAAGGTCGCGGCGCCACGGTCGCCATCTACTACGAAGATCAGAAGATTACCTACCAGGAAGTCTTCGAGAAAGTTAACCGCACCGGCAACGCGCTAAAAGAACTTGGCATAGGGTTTGAGAACCGTGTCCTGGTGATTTTGCCGGATTCGCCCGAATTCGCCTATAGTTTTTTCGGCGCCATCAAGATCGGCGCCGTGGCGGTTCCCACCAACCCTTGGATGTTCGCCAAGGATTATGAGTATCTGATCAACGACAGCCGGGCGCAGGCGATTATCGTTCACGAATCGACGTTTCCAGAAATCGAAAAGATCAGGGACGCGACGCCCTTTCTGAAGCATATCATCGTCGTCGGCACGCCTAGAGGCAAGGCGCTTGCCTACGAGGGCATGATCGCCAGGGCCTCTGAGAAGCTGGAAGCTGAGAAGACCACGCGCGACGACGTTTGCTTCTGGGGCTATACATCGGGAAGCACGGGCAACCCAAAGGGTGCTGTCCACTTGCAGCACGACATGATTACGATCAGCGATCTCTTCGTGAAACCCGTGCTGGGAATGAATGAAAAGGACCTGTGCTTCTCGGCGTCGAAGATGTTTTTCTCCTACGGCTTGGGCAATTCTCTCTATTTTCCCTTCCGCTTTGGCGCTTCCACCGTGCTGTGGCCGGAAAAGCCCGATCCGGAAAAAATTCTTCAGGTCATCGAAAGGTACAAACCGACTTTCTTTTTCTCCGTGCCAACTCTTTTCGCGCGGTTTTTGCGCGTCGAAAAGAAATACGACCTGAGTTCTTTGCGCATCTGTCTTTCATCCGGCGAGCCCTTACCGCCGGCGATTTTCCATCAATGGAAGGAACGAACAGGATTGGAACTTCTGGACGTCGTCGGTTCGACTGAAGCGACGCATGATTTTCTTGCCAATCGGCCGGGAAGAGCGAAGGCCGGCAGCAGCGGCCAGGTCACTCCAGCGTTTGAAGCGAAGGTCGTCGATGACGAGGGACGCGAAGTCCCCGTTGGCGAAGTCGGCAACCTGCTGGTGAGAGGCGACGCCACCGCGCCGTACTACTGGAACAAGCATGAGCAGACCAAACGCATGATGCTGGGCGAGTGGTTGAAGACCGGGGACATGTATTATTGCGACGCCGACGGTTATTATTGGTATTGCGGCCGCTCCGACGACATGATGAAAGTTGGAGGACTATGGGTGTCGCCGATCGAGATCGAAAATACGCTCATGGAGCACCCTGCGGTGCTTGAGTCCGGAGTGATCGGCGCCGCAGATTCCGACGGTCTGCTGAAGCCGAAAGCCTACGTGGTACTGAAGAGCGAATACAAGCCCAGCGACGAACTGCGCGTAGGCCTGCAGAACCTTGTGAAAAGCAAACTCGCCCCCTACAAGTACCCGCGCTGGGTCGAATTCGTCGACGACCTGCCGAAGACCGTGACCGGTAAAATTCAAAGGTTCCGTTTGCGAGCCGACAAAAGCTAAGGATTGAGAAAAGAGGATCAAACAACGATCTTCCATCCTCTATTGTCGATCCTCGATAATCTACCAAGGAGCAATCATGGCCGCCAATATTAAAGAACTCAAAGAAAAACTCGCTTTTTCGTGTAATATTCTCGCCCACGAGGGCCACTGGGATAACATCCTTGGCCATGTCTCTGTGCGCATCCCCGGTCAGAATAGAATTCTCATGAAGCCCCACAGTTTCGGCTTCGAAGAAATTCGCCCGCAGCATATCATCGTCGTGGACATTGAAAGCGGCAAAAAAGTCCAGGGCTCTCACGAACGCCATTCCGAGGTCTTTATCCACACGGAAATCATGAAGGCGCGGCCCGATGTGAATTGTGTCGTGCACTCGCACCCGCCGTATGCGACGGCTTTCGGCGCTCTGGGTCAAAAACTCCGCCCAATCAGCCACGAGGGTAATATCTTTTACGAAGGGCTTCCGACTTTCGATTACACCACGGCGCTGATTCGCACCCCCGAGTTAGGCGTCGAAGTGGCCAAGAGCCTGGGCAAATGCCGGGGCCTGCTCATGAAAAACCACGGTTCCACCGTGGTTGGCGAAAGCATCGAAACGGCAACCCTGTACTCTGTTTTCCTTGAGAAGGCCGCGCGCATCCAATTGATGGCTACGGCTTCCGGAGAGCCATCCTGGACCAGCGACGCAGAAGCGGCGGTTAAATACGAACAGATTTACACGCCCCACCGGATGGAATCGATGTGGGAATATTTCGTGCGACGGGCAAAGAGATTTCGCAAGTCGAGTTAGGAAAGCTGCTTTCATCAGCTGTTTCTCAGCGAAATTTTTAAGCCCAACGCCTTTTAGCAGAGACGAAAACCGCAATCAACTCAATCCCAATCCATCGTCAATCCATCGTTGGCAAATTCTACCAAGCATGCTAGATAGGCGCCATGAGTAAAAGGATTCATCTGACCCTAGCGGTGGGAGACTATGAGATTATCCGAGCACTGAAGGAAGGGACCGTCAAACCGGACGGTATTGAATTAACCGTATTGACTGACATGACCTCCGACATCCGTCATTGGCGCATGCTGCGCAACCATGAATTTGACGTGGCGGAGTTATCTATGTCGAATTACCTGATGGCGAAGTACACAGGATTGCCGTTCGTTGCCATTCCGGTTTTCTTGCACCGCCGTTTCCGCCATGGATTTGTTTTTTTGAATACGAGCAAAGGAATTGGCAAACCCTCCGACCTGATCGGTAAGAAGGTCGGCCTACGTAATTTCCAGGCCACGGCTAATCTCTGGATTCGCGGCATCTTGGAGCACGAGCATGGCGTGCCGCACCGTAGCATTAATTGGTTGAAACAGGACGAGGAGGAAGTTGATTGGACGCCGCCTGCGGAGTTGAAAATCCAGCGTGTGGCATCGGGAAAAAATGTCGAGGCGATGCTCGTTGAAGGCGAGCTAGACGCGCTAATTCATCCCGAAGTCATCAAACCAATCCTGGAAAACGACAAGAGAGTCAAACGCTTATTCCCAAATTATCGCGCTTTAGAGATAGACTATTACAAGCGCACCGGATTTTTTCCGATCATGCACACCACAGCTATCAAGCAAGAGGTCGTCGACAAATACCCCTGGGTGCCGATTAACTTGATGCAGGCGTTTGAGGCCGCGAAACAAGTCGCGTATAAGCGCATGGAAAATCCCCGCATCGTTCCCCTCGCCTGGTTTCGTCCCTTTCTCGAAGAACAGGAAGAAATCCTCGGTTTAGACCCGTGGGTATATGGTCTTGGCCCGGTCAATCGCAAAGCGCTTGAAACTCTGATGCAGTATTCTCAGGAGCAAGGCTTGCTTGGCAGAAAACTGGGCCTTGACGAGCTCTTCATCCACACCGAGGCTCACTCGTGATCATGGAAAGCAGCGTCATTCCGGCAGCGGTCTGTAGCGGTCAGCGAAATTGATTTTAAGCCGCGATGGGCATAGATTTTTCTGCGCTCAAAGATATTTGTAAGGAGAAGTCATGTTTGGAAAAGGTGTCAATCAGGAAGAAGAAGCGTTGTTGGGAAATATTCTTCGGAGCATCAACAAGAAGATCGACCACACAGCCCACGAAGGGCAGGGATCGCGGTTTACTGTTCGTCTTACCCTACGCGGCCATGAGGGCGATTTGATTCTAGACCTTGAGGAACTCAAGCAGGCCAAGAGCGACATGGTGAAGCGGCACCAAATTCGGCAAAAGATCAAGGCCTGTTGTGACCATCTGGACAAATCCCGTTATGCCGAAGACATTCTTGGCCTCAAGGTCGCACGACTCTTGCGTGTTTCGCCGAAGCTAGAGCCGATGGTTCACCGCGGCGGTTTCGGGCGAGGCGCCAGGCGATAACTCCTTCCCGGCGGAGCTTTAGTTTTCGGCCGGAGCGTTTTCGCCAGTGTCGTTCTAGTGATGTAAATTGCCGCTCTAACCCTTCCGGAGACCCTATGCCAAACGCAAATTCGGTTCGCCAACTCTTAGACCAGCATGGGCAGCTTGTCATGCCTGGTGTCTATGACGCTCTGAGCGCCAAGATCGCTGCCCGCTCCGGCTTTGAAGTTGTTTTCATCACTGGCTATAGCTTATCGGCGACCCTTCTTGGAGAGCCGGATTTTGGCCTTCTCACCCAGACTGAAGTTGTCAACGCGGCGACTCGCATTTGTGCGGTGAGCGACACGCCCGTGATTGTCGACGCAGATACGGGGTATGGAAACGCCATAAATGTCATCCGGACCGTAGAAGACCTTATCCGCGCCGGCGCGGCGGGCATGTTTCTTGAAGACCAGGTATGGCCGAAACGCTGCGGCCATATGAAGGGTAAACAAGTCATTACCCTCGAGGAGCAACTGAACAAACTGCGCGCCGCTATCGATGCTAGAAAAGACCGCAACTTCTTCATCGTCGCTCGTACCGACTCGCGCCAGGCCATGGGGCTGGACGAAGCAATAACTCGCGGTGTCGCTTTCAAAGAAGCGGGCGCAGATGCGGTTTTTATCGAGGCACCCCAAAGCAAGGAAGAAATGAAAGGGATCGCCAGCCGCGTACCGGGACCCCTCGTTGCGAATATGCTTGAACGCGGCGTAACGCCGCTTATGGGACCAGCAGAGCTGAAAGAGCTAGGATTTCAATTGATAGTCTGGCCGCTAGCGCCGTTATATTCTGTAGCTAAAACCCTGGCGGACACCTATGGCACGCTGCGTCGCGAAGGCTCGACGATTAAGATTTTGGATAAGCTAATGCCTTTTGACGACTTCAATGAAATCGTCGGCCTTAATGATAAATATGCGGCGGACGCGCGCTATAAAAGTTAAACCCTGGCAGGCAGATTGCTGGAGCAAAGACATACTACAGCCTCATGGGCATAAGCACGTAGAGATATCCTGCGTTAGCCGACTTTCGGATAATGCTTGGGCTCAGCTCATCTTTCATCTCTATATCGATCTCTCCGTCGCTTCCCAACACCCCCAGGACATCAAGTATATAACGGGCGTTAAAACCGATCGATATTGGCGCGCCGTTATATTCGGCATCGACTTCTTCCACCGCTTCGCCAAGGTCAGGATTGTTCGCGGATATTGAGACATTATTGTGAGAAAATTCCAGCTTAACCCCCTTATAGCGCTCACTGGACAGAATTGATACGCGCCTCAGTGCCTGCAATAGCTCGCCGTGGTCTATTTTGGCAAGATTCGGATTGCCTTGAGGAATAACCTTGGTGTAATCGGGGAAGTCACCGTCAATAAGACGCATGAACAACTCGACTTTGTCCTTACTCACAAGAGCCATATTTTCCTTGAAGCCGATGGAAATCTCACCCTCATCATCGTTCTCCATGAGCTTTCTCAACTCACCCAGACCTTTTCGCGGCAAAATGACGCCTTTGCCAAGTCCCAATACACCCAGCAACTGCTCCTCGAACGCCAATCGATGCCCATCCGTTGATACCATCCTCACCTTGCCGCCGTCAGCTTCCTCTAGAAAAACCCCATTCAGGCTATAGCGCGTCTCATCCGTCGAGACCGCAAATATCGTCCTTTCGATCATGCCACGCATAAGGCTTGCATGCACGGTTGACTGTCCCTTGGCATCAATTTTGGGAAATTGCGGAAATTCCCGTGCATCCATACCGACGATCTTGAACACCGATTTACCACTTCTAATCTCAACCCAGTCATTCTCCAGTCTTTTCATGTGAACCTGATCCGCAGGTATCTCGCGCACGATTTCATAGAGTTTCTTCGCGTTGACCGTCAACGCCCCCGGTTTTACAATTTCCCCTTCGACCTCTCCCCTGACGCCTACTTCCAGATCCGTAGCGGCGAGCAGGACCTTGTTCTTTTGCGCATCAATCAAGGCATTCGCCAGAATCGGCATCGTGTTGCGCCGCTCGACGATGTTTTGCGCCCAATAAAGCGTGGCGAGAAGATCTCCTCGCTTAGCTTTGATTTCCATACGTCCTCGCTCTCCGATCGTAAACAGGCATTCCTAAATCTTTTCTTAATTAATATCTTCTAGGAGTAATAATAGAGGCTGTGGATAACTCGGAAAACTCGCAAATTCCTTTTGAAAACGAACTGTTGTTCTGTGGGCTATTTTGAAGAGTCAATCCGCTTATTGCAACCCTAGACCCCGTAATGGTCTTTCGTCAACCTTCGTTAACAATTAGACCTCTCGATACCAACAGAATATTCACAGCTATTTTCGAATATTCAAGTTCCGCTCAATGCTTGCGATTGCTGATTGCATGTGAGGATCGTCTTTAATTTTCTTTTCGATGGTTTTCGAAGCGTGTATGACCGTTGAGTGGTCGCGGCCGCCGAATTTATCGCCGATGGCAGGGAAAGAAGTTTCGGTATGTTTGCGGCATAGATACATGGCCACCTGGCGCGGCAGAGCGATATTTTTGGTTCTTCGTTTGGCCTTCAGATCGCCTAATTTTATATGATAATAATCACAAATTGTCTTTTGAATGCTCTCGACGGTTAGATCGCGCTCGGCGCCCTTGAGCATATGGCGCAGGACTTCTTTGGTAAGTTCCAAGGTGATCGGTGATTTGGTCATGGAGGCGAAAGCGCCCAAGCGAGTGAGCGATCCTTCCAACTCGCGCACGTTTGAATCGATATGGGTGGCCAAGAAAACCGCGACGTCGTGCGGTAATAGTACGTTTACGTGCTCGGCCTTTTTCTGCAAAATCGCCACGCGGGTTTCCATATCGGGCGGTTGAATATCAGCGATCAGGCCCCACTCGAACCGATTTCGCAACCTGTCCTCCAGGCCCGGAATTTCCTTGGGAAATTTGTCTGCTGTTATGACGATCTGCTTATGCGATTCGTAAAGCGAATTAAACGTATGAAAGAACTCTTCTTGAGTGCGCTCCTTTCCGCCGATAAACTGCACATCGTCTACGATTAAAAGATCGATATTGCGAAATTTCTTTTTGAATTCGTCCATCCGGTCCCTTCTAATAGAGGCAATGAGCTCGTTCATGAAGGATTCGGAACTGAGGTAGAGGATTTTTGCGGCTGGGCGTCTCGCGGCGGCTCTATGGCCTATAGCATTAACAAGGTGAGTTTTTCCCAGCCCGACACCGCCGTATATAAACAATGGATTGTAAGTTTCTCCCGGTTGATTGGCCACGGCTAAAGAAGCAGCGTGGGCAAATTGGTTGCTTGCGCCGATGACAAAGTCTTCAAACGTGTATTGTGGAAGAAGATTATTTTGCCGATGGACCTTTTCTGGCCCGCGTTCTATTTGCGCGCTTGCGGGGCGTGGCTGTTCGCCCCTGGGCGGGTTCTGGTCGACACTCAGTGTGACTGTAACCTCGTGGCCGGCGATGGCTGCCGCCGTGTCTTCGATGGTCGCGATAAAATGTTCTTTGAGCCACTCGCAATGAAGTTTATTGGGCGCTTGAAGAACAACTTCATTTTTTGCAGGCGAGGCAACGCGAAGGGGTTTGATCCAAGATTCAAAGTTTTGTTTTCCTAAGCGCTCACGCAAAATAGCAGCAACTTCAGGCCATACGTCTTTCATGATTCGCACCAGACCGCTACCACCCAATTATCATGGGGCAAATAAGTTACAAACAAGCTTATCCACAATTGTGGATAAGTCGAATAATCCAACGAAAACAATTAAATAGAATCCTCATGGCGACACTTACCAACAGCGAGCGCAACGCGACATCGCTAGTGTAGTATGTTCAGTCCATGCTACGTAAAAAAAAGAACACATCGCACGAAACAGCGGAGAAGGTATTGGTGAAATTTGTTCGTCCGATGTTCGGAAGCGACTGTAATAATCCTTTTCAGTTTTGATTGCAAGAAAAAAAAGCCAAGAAAAAAAAATTTCTTTTGTCACACATACATTCATAGGTACCAAGCGTGATATCGCCTCAATTCAGGCATAAAAAATTGCTGCTTTACGAGCAGGCACGGGGAAAATTCTGCGCGGCGTTAGCAGCCCGGTACGCGCGTGATAAGCGGCCGGAGCAAAACCATTTTTTATTACGCTCGCAATAGGCCCGCATATCTATGATCCTAATAGCGGAAATTTTATTCACACTTCGTGCAATTTTTTCCAGGCATGCGCGGGCGGTGCCTATCGGCTAGCGGCTCCATTCGACCGCAATATCCATCTCGCTCGCGCACAGCTGCGCCGACCTGTGCCGTGCTAATAGCGCCCTTATTGATTGGACGAAGCAGGAGAACGCCGGTTGATCACTCTCGATCTTCGTGCTAGAAGCAAGCCCAGTGGGGACAGTTGGTAGCCGCCCCGATCGCCAGCAAGACCGTCAGACTCCCTTTCTGCGTAAAGCGGGCTTATATTTAGGAGTTGCGTTTGAATTACCCGGAACCATTATTGGTGGTCTGGCAATTGGGTACCTCTTGGATAACTATTTTCAAACTTCCCCGTGGCTATTGATCAGCTTTACGGCAATTGCTTTTGCCGGGGCCTTTGTAAGGCTAATTCGTTGGGCCCGGTTTTTTTCGCGGGAACGCGATGGCGACGGCAGCAAATAGGACTATACTGCGAATTGAACTCTGGCACGCCGGTTTGCTCATGGTATTACTCGGGACCTTAGCACCAGCGCGCCTAGTGGAGCCCAAAGCGATGCTCCTGGGCGGGGTGTTCATGGGAATTAATTTTCTCCTTCTATGTTACGGCGTGGCGTGGATACTAACGCCCCTCGCCAGTAAAGGCAGGGTTAAGGCGGGAGTCGCGCTTTTGGTGCTTAAAGTCGTCCTTTTCTTGGGACTGATATCTATAGTGTTTTTCGAGTTGGGTCTGGACGCGATCTCGTTTGCTTTCGGGTTTTCGACGCTGCTCTTAGCCATTGTTATCGAGGCGATGAGATCAGGAAGTAGCTTGGGGACTTAAAGCATGCATCATCCGTTTACTTGGTATGTCCTGTTGCCCGAGGAATTACAGCATCTAATCGGCGAACATACCTTCTTCGCCCTCGTCGCTGCCTTGCTAGTACTGCTTTTCGCCGTTAAGGCGCGCGCGGCCCTTACGATGGCCAAGGATCCCGTGATTCCAGTAGCGGAACTCGGCGCCCGCAACATCGCCGAACTCCTGGTCCAGTTAGTAGTGAGCCAGAGCGATAGCATCATCGGCAAGGAAGGGCGGAAGTATGTCCCGTATTTCGGTAGCTTTTTCATTTTCATATTGTTCAGCAATTTGATGGGGCTTTTGCCGGGTTTCGGATCGCCTACGGCTAATCTCAACACGACAATTGGCTTAGCGCTGTGCTCCTTCGCCGGTTACAATATTATCGGGGCGCGTCAGCAGGGCGTAGCCTACCTCAAACACTTCTTCGGGCCCATGACGAGTTTGCCGGCGAGAAGCCTGATCGGGAAGATCGCGCTGCTGCCGGTGCTGGTCATCTCGGTGTTGTTTTTCTTCATATTGGAGGGCTTTTCACATGTTTTCAGGCCTGTTTCGCTCTCGTTGCGTCTTTTCGGGAACATGATGGGAGACCACCAGGTCATCGAAGCATTCATCGGCCTCACTAAGCTCGTCGTGCCGGTGGCGTTTTACGCCATGGGTACACTCGTGTCGGTAATCCAGGCTTTTGTTTTCACATTGCTCAGCATGATTTACGTCGCCCTAGCGATCAGTCATGGATCTGATGAGGGGCACGGGCAAGAATCACACCATTAAGCGATGGGCCGCTTTGGCGAGGATGAGGAAAGAGGTGTGGTAGGCCGGATTCGCTGGAAAGGAGGAGAGAGATGAGAAAGCTGTTTGCAGTCTTGGGCGGGCTTTTCGTAACCCTGGTCAGCTCCGGTGCAGCCTTAGCTGCTGCCGAGGGTACGACAGCGGGTGGTGACGCGCAGGTCAAAGCTGCCGTTGCCATTGCCGCGGGTGTAGCGGTAGCAATCGCCGCCTTCGGTGCCGCCTTGGGCCAAGGGCGCGTGGGCGCCGCTGCCATGGAAAGCATCGGGCGCAATCCAAATGCCGCCGAAAAGTTGTTCTTACCGTTGGTATTGACTCTGGCGCTGCTCGAAGCTTTGGCGCTCTACGGCTTCGTCATTGCGATATTACTGCAAGGTAAAATCTAGCTGTTAAATCGTCAAAAAGTAAAAAGGCGGGATAGAGTTCCCGCCTTTTTATTTTTCCGGCAGCTCCACTTTGTAAAGGTGCACCTGCGTATAGCGCAGCAGCTCTTCTAGGGTGTGCAGTTTGTAAGGTTTCTCGTAGTAGATATCCTTGATACCGGTGTTGACCAACACCTTAAGGCAGTGAATGCAGGGCGTGTGAGTGATATAGATCGCTCCATCCTTAATGTTGGAGCCGTTCTTGGCTGCCTGGGCTATGGCGTTCATTTCCGCGTGGATGGTTCGAAAGCAGTTTTGCTCCGTATCGCCATTCGGGGTCTTCGATTCATAGAGGAGGCAGCCGACATCGGTGCAGTGGGGCATGCCCGCCGGGGCGCCATTGTAACCGGTGGCGAGGATGTTCTTGTCGCGGACGATCACCGCGCCGACCTTGGCCCGGGTACAGGTGGAACGTTCCGCCACCTGTTGGGTGATGGTCATGAAATATTGATCCCAGCTCAGTCTTTCGCTCATCTTCACCCTCCCGGAATGCCTATGCTAAAGCGCGCGGATATGGATTTTGTCACCGATTCGCGCGCCGCAATACTGCTGCGCGTTGCCCTGGTAAACGGCGACTTCCAGAAGTCCCCAGCTGTTAATCAGCGCGACGCAACTGCCTTTCCCGCCGGCGCTGTAATAGGCGGTTAACCCTTGGATTACGACGCCACCAACGCTAATCGCAAGCTTATCAACGGGCAGATCCTCCAGTTCGCGCTCGGTAACGTTGGTAAACAGGTTGCCAAAGCCATCAATGTAGACGATCTCACCATGGAGGCCGGCCGACGACTTAGTAATGCCCGGCCAGGTAATTCGGGTAAAATCTTGAACCGGTTCACCAAACGTTGTGACATCGATGCCAAGTGAAAGATGGGCGGCCACCGGGGCGAAGATGTCGCGGCCGTGAAAGGTGGCGCTGACCGGGTGCCGGTGGTAGTTCGCGTTCGAAAGATAAATGATCCGAGCCGGTTCTTTATTGCCCAGCGCCAGGCTCAAAACCCCATTGTCGGGACCAATAAAGTAATTCCCTGCGGCTTCGATCAATATAGGACGGCGCGCGCCACCGACTCCGGGGTCAACCACCGCTACATGGATACTACCGCGGGGGAAATGATTTACGGAGTGGCGCAAAATCAACGCCGCGCCCATGATGTCTTGGGGCGCGACACCGTGGCTCAGATCGATGACGCGTGTCTGGGGATTGATGCCGGCGATGACGCCCTTCATGATGCCGACGAAGGGATCCTTATAACCGAAGTCCGTCGTGAGCGCGATGATCATGGGCCGTGCCGCAAGTGTTCAAGAAATCTAACGGAAAAGCCCACGACGATAAACCCTATGTTGTTTGATGACCCGTGCCAATACTGTTTTCGGGCCACGGTCGAAGCAGTGAACTTGGCCGCCCGCCGGGCCGGTCGTGTCGCATCATCGTGGGCTAGCTCGTAAACAGTCTTTGATCCACCATTTCACAAATGACATGGCCGACAAGTATATGGGTCTCCTGAATGCGCGGGCTGGTTTTACCCTCGGATGCTTGCAATAAGAAATCGACTTTGGCTGCCATTTTACCGCCTTTGCCGCCGGTCAAACCTATGGTCGCGATTTCGAGTTCCCGGCACGCGTCGAGGGCTAGAAGAATGTTGGCGGAGTTGCCGCTAGTCGAGATGGCCAACGCCATGTCTCCCGCTCTTCCCAACGCTTTTATTTGCTTGGCGAATACTTGGGAATAATCATAGTCGTTGGCGATGGCCGTCAACGCCGACGTGTCTGTGGTCAACGCCAGAGCAGCCAGCGGTGGGCGTTCAATGAGAAAACGATTGGTAAATTCCGCGGCGATATGTTGAGCGTCCGCGGCGCTGCCGCCGTTGCCGAAAATCAAGAGCTTGTTGCCGCGTTGAAGCGCGGCAGCGACGGCATCAATGACCCGCACGAGCATGTCGAGATTATCGCGCAGGAAGGCTTGCTTGACGCGGATGCTTTCCTCAAACGCCAATTCAATTGCTTGCTTCATAGTGTCAACGCTCTCCGAGATCAGCCCGATTAGGAACTCTTTTTATCACAAGGTCCAGGTGGGAAAAACTAGGCGCGGAAAAATTCCCGGATCGCGCTCACAATGTAATCTTGTTCGTCCGCGGCCAGTTCGGGATAGAGCGGAAGCGCCAAAACCTGGGTTGCGGCAAGCTCAGCCGCTGGAAAATCCCCTTTCTTATACTCTAGTCTGGCGAAACATTCCTGCAGGTGAAGCGGCAAAGGATAATAGACCTCGCTCTGAATGCCGCGCTCGGCGAGGAAATTTTTTAGCTCGTCGCGCTGCTGGGCGCGAACGACGTAATTGTTGAAAATATGAGTTTTGTCCGCCGCCGGCGGCGGTATCGAGATAATTCCATCGTCTCCAATGAGACCGCTTTGGGTAAAGAGCCGGTGATAAGTTTGCGCCCGTGCGATCCTTTGCGCGCACCATTCGTCCAAATAGCGTTGCTTCACACCGAGCACCGCCGCTTGAAGAGAATCGAGACGTGAGTTGATGCCGCTTAGCTGATGGTGATACTTTCTGTTCTCCCCATGCATGCGCAGCGTCTTGATTTTGTCCGCCAGCACGGCGTCCTGGGTGGTCACGAGTCCGCCGTCGCCGTAGCCACCGAGAGTTTTGCTCGGAAAGAACGAGAAACAGCCGAGATCACCGATGGCGCCTGCGAATGTTTCCCTGCCCGCGATTCTTGTTCGGCCGCCGCAAGCCTGTGCGACATCCTCAACGACGCGCAGGCCGAATCTTCGCGCCAGGGATAGAAATTCCTCCATCGCGCTACACTGGCCGAAAAGATGCACGGGAAGTAGTGCTTTGATGCGCAGGCCCGTCTTAGCATCCACTGTCCGGCCGTTTTCGCAGCGCGCCCGCTGAGCGAGCCATTCTTCTAGCGCCGGGGCCGAGAGAAGATAATCGCCAGGTTCGATATCGACAAACAGCGGCGTCGCGCCGAGGCGCGTGATAGACGACACGGTGGAAAAAAAAGTGAACGGCGTGACGACGACGCCGTCGCCAGGACCGATATCCAGGGCCATCAGCGCGAGCAGCAACGCATCGCTGCCCGAGGCGACACCGGCGGCGTGGGCGCAGCTGAGGTATCGAGCCATTTGCTCTTCGAACCGGCTCACCGCCGGTCCCAAGATAAATTGCTGGCTGTCGAGCACTTCGTCGACGGCGGCGAGCACCTCGGCGCGAATTCCGGCGTACTGGGCGCGCAGGTCGACGATGGGAATCTTATATGTGCTAGACACTGGTTTTGACGGCTGGCGACCGTCCTTTCAAGGTGTTCTCGGCCACCTCAGCAAGGAGCGGGTCTTGCTCGTGGTCAAGGGCGAAGACCCTGAACTGGACCACCTTCGACGGTATGAATTCAAACAGCTCGGCCAAAGATTCCTTGGCGATATCGCCGCTGGAGGGATCGAAGATGTAAATCTGCTTTTTACCCATGGCAAAGGGATTTTCTGGCCGCGGATCCTGGGTCGCCATGTCGATGCGAAACACGAGGTCGCGCAGCGCCGGCGGCAAGGCCGAGCGGATGCGCTTCTCCCAGTCCGTATCTTGGATGAGCGACACGCCGTGGCGAAGCTCGTTCAGCGCCAGGGTCCGGTCATAGGCCATCTTCCACTTCACTTCGCGGTGCAGCACCGATTCCCATTCTTTGCCGAGCGCTTCAAACTCGCCCCCGTGGCGGCGCCAGCGCGTCACCTCCTGGAGCAGTGACCAGTCGGTGAGGTACAAATATTCATCCATATGCTGCAGGGGATTGCCGGGGAAAAGCGCTTTCATTGTTTCGGGAAAAATATCGCGCAGATGGAGATCGATAGCGCGGGTAGTGCGGTGATAGTAGACATTCGTGTAAAGATAGAGCCGCGCGTTGAGAAACATGGTCAGGGCGCCGTTGCCCGCCTTGTGCAGCGTCAATCCCTTGGGGGTAAAAAACGTGTAATGAATCAGCCGCTCGCGGTCGACGGGCCCCACCGCCACGCCGCACATATACGAGTCGCGCGACACGTAGTCGAGATTGTCAAAGGTAAAGATGCCGCCGGTAAGGGGCTGAAGGAATCTGACCCACCTGGGTTTTTGCTGATCTTCTTTGCCGTTTTTCTTGATGGGAAAAGCCACGTCCTCCGGGCTCAGTTCTTCTCCCGCGGCGAAGGAACCGCTCGGACTGCGGCGCAGCTGGCGAATAATATCGTCCAGGTGTTTTTGAATGATTGTTTGACCCAGGTCTTCGTGGGTGAGATCGTAATTGTGAAGAAAGTTATCGTCGAAGAAATGGCCGAAGGGGCCATGACCGATATCATGGAGCAGCCCCGTCACGCGCATATACTCCTCGATAAACGGCGCTGAAGGACACTCCGAGCCGAGCACTCGGCTGAGCGACGGATAGAGGTGTTTAGCGAACTCTCCGGCCAGGTGCATGGCGCCCAGAGAATGCTGAAAGCGGCTATGTTCCGCGGAGGGGAAGACCCAGCGCGCGCTCTGCAGCTGGTAAATATAGCGGAGCCGCTGCACCCAGGGCGAGTCGATAAGCGCTTTTTCCGTTATTTCGCCCTTGGTTTCCGGAACGGTAAACTGAATATAGCGATGGATGGGGTCGGCGATGAGCGCCGTGCCGCCGAATTCACCTTCGCTTACCTGTGCCATGGAATAGTCTTACACCTCAAAGATCACCTGCGCGATCCACTGGTCGCCGGTTTTTTGCATATGGCTCTGGTGATAAGCCACCGCGGTGATCTCCTGTTTGACCTCGTGGCGGTCCGGGTCGAGCTTTTCGCCGCCCACTTCAGCTTTGACCACTGTGTCCTTAACCTCGCGGATATTGAAGTCCTTCAGCAAATAGGCGCTCCCCTGGTAGAGGTAGAGCAGCTCGCGCAGCCAGTTAACCAGCAGGTCATCGCGGTCACTGCCCTCCACCTCCAATTGCATACGCTCTTTCGCTTCAATTTTGTCACTTTCGGTCATGACGTCAAACAGCGCAATAGCGGCGTTGACGAAAAGGTTCGCTTGAGATTTGCCCACGATCCGCACCGCCAGTTCCGACTGGCGGGCGGTGATGCGGTAGTTCTTTTCCCTATCCATCAGCTTCTGGCCTCGGAGTAAAATACCCTGAATTCTCTTCGTTCATCTCGAAAAGCGGGCGCCGGCCGCTGAAATCTTCATCCAGTCGGTGCTTGATTTCCGGGAGAGCATAACAGTCGACGCAGGTGATGATATCCGTGGGCTGAGTCAATTTGCGGTACCGAACGGGGGGAGCATCGAGTTTGGGATTTACAAAGTATGCCCATTCCGTGGGGCCCGTGTGCAGCAGATAATAATCCACCTTGTAAGCTTTTTGCCAGTGAATCGTTTGCCGGACCTCTCTGCCGCAGTGATGACACTGCATGTCGCCACGTTATAGCCGGTTTATAAGGCTCGCCGCAAACCCCGCGCCAAAACCATTATCGATGTTTACAACAGTGACGCCGGCCGCGCAGGAGTTGAGCATTCCCAAGAGCGCCGCGATGCCGTTGAAACTGGCGCCATAGCCGATGCTGGTGGGCACGGCGATCACGGGCTTATCGATCAAACCCGCGATGACGCTCGGCAATGCCCCTTCCATGCCCGCGACGACGATCAAAACCGCGGCAGCGTCCAGCTTTGGCCGGTTTTCTAACAGCCGGTGAATCCCGGCGACCCCGACGTCGAAGAGTCTCTCCACTCGGTTACCCATCATCATAGCCGTCACCGCCGACTCTTCCGCAATAGGAATATCCGATGTCCCGGCGCAAACTACCAGCACCGTGCCCTTGCCGACAATGCGAACCGGCCGCGCCGTCCAGGTGGCGGCGCGGGCGTCGGCATGATATTTGAGACCGCGCAGGGAATTTTTTATGCGCGCCATTTTTTCGGCGTCGATACGTGTCACGAGTATATCGGAGCGGTTGCGCTGCATGGCGCGGGCGATGGCAACAATTTGTTTGGGCTCTTTGCCTTGGCCCAGGATCACCTCGGGAAAGCCCTGGCGCACGGCCCGATGGTGATCTACCTTGGCGAAACCTAGGTCTTCAAATGGCAAATGGCGCAGGCGTGCCACCGCTTCGGTTACCGAAAGCTTTCCGTTACGGACTTTTTCGAGCAGTTCGGTCAAGCGCAAGGCATCCATCTCGTCTCGTCCAGTGGTGCTACGACTATTTCAATCGGCCGAGATTCCGTTGGCCAAAATGGTCATGACCCCGCGCCGCCAGCCTTACCTTTCGGCCGAAAGGGTCGAGAACGGTGATTCCTTCCCTTTTAGTCACGCAGGCGCCGATCCGGGTGATGCGCACACCCGCGCGTACGGCTAGGGCTTGTATGGCCGCGCGTCTTGGGCGCCGGGCACAAAACAGCAGCTCGTAATCCTCGCCGCCGGACATTGCCCAACGACTACCTCCTTTGCCAGCGAGCATATGGTACGATCGGGACAGCGGCAAGTTCTCTTCCCATATGACCGCGCCGATACCGCTCGCATTGCATATATGGCTGAGGTCCTGAAGCAAACCATCGCTGACATCGATCATCGCCGCGGCCAATTTTTCGCGCGCCAGCAGAAAACCGGCTCGGCAACGCGGTAACGGTTTATGATGCCGCTTGAGAAGAGAGGCAGCCGCCGGATTACCGAGCGCGGGCGATTTGCTTTTTAAAAGTGTCAACGCCAACGCCGCGTCGCCCAGAGTCCCGGTGACGTAGATGTCATCGCCAACCTTCGCGCCGTGGCGGGCTATCGGACGATGGGGGGCATGACCGATGAGACCGACCGATATGAGCAGCGATCCGGCAACGCTGGTGTCGCCGCCGACGAGGGACACACCGCATTTGCGGGCGAGGTTATTCATGCCGCGATAAAATTCGTCAATCTGCTCGGTGCGAAAATGACGGGGGATACCAAGCGAGACAATGACATAAGCCGGCACACCGCCCATGGCGGCGATATCGCTCAGATTAACGGCAAGGGATTTGTAGCCAAGATCGAAGAGAGAACTCCACTTGAGATCGAAATGGACGCCTTCGAGGAGCAAGTCCGCCGTCACCAGGCAAGATGCAGAAGGACTGCCTACCCATGCGGCATCGTCGCCGATGCCGAGCCACACGCCTCGCCCTTTCGGCGTCGCACGGCGGATTTTGTCGATAAGTCCGAATTCACCGAGCTGGCTGAGCTTCATAAGTTCGAGGTGCCAATCGGGAGCGGCTCCAACGGGGTCGGTGAATAATCCAGGTAACGACGGAATGGCTATGGCCTGAGTGGGATAGCCCTTTCACGGTGGTGCTTGCGCAGCGGCCGCTTGGTACGCAACGGCGCTTTGCGCCCGCGGGCATTGAAACGTCTTCGCGCATTCGCCCGGCGGCGAGTTTTGACGGTCTTCGCCCCACTGTCCAACAGAGCGACCTTGAGAACATCCGACATATTTTTAGCCACGACCCAACGGAGTTTTCGGCGTAGCGGCTTCGGAATTTCATCCAGGTCTTTTTCGTTGCGGTCGGGAATGATGATGGTCTTGATGCCGGCCCGCACGGCCGCCAGGGATTTTTCTTTCAAGCCGCCAATGGGTAAAACCCGACCGCGTAGAGTAATCTCTCCGGTCATCGCGACGTCGCGACTCACCCGCCGCTTGGTCAAGGCGGAGATCAGGGCGGTGGCCATGGTAATTCCCGCCGACGGTCCATCTTTTGGAATCGCCCCCGCAGGAACATGGATATGGATGTCGAGTTTCTGGTAGAAGTCCGCCTCGATCCCCAACGTCTTTGCGTGGGCGCGGGCATAACTGACGGCCGCCTGACCGGATTCTTTCATCACCTCGCCTAGTTGCCCGGTGAGTGTCAGATTACCCCGTCCTTTGGACAGCGACGCCTCGACGTAGAGAATCTCGCCTCCGGTGCTCGTCCAAGCCAAACCGGTGCCGACACCGATTTCATGCTGTTCCTGTTCGGTCTCGGGGAGGAATTTTGGGGCGCCAAGGTACGATTGAATATTCGCCCGCGTAATACGCGTCAGATCGTCTTTCCCCTCCGCGACCTTACGCGCCACCTTGCGGCAGATCGAAGCGATCTCCCGCTCGAGATTGCGCAAACCGGCTTCTTTTGTGTACTCCCCGATGATGCGCAGCGCTGCCTCGTCGGAAATCTCCAGATACTTGGTGGAGATTCCGGTATCTTCCAACTGCCTCGGGATGAGATACTTGCGGGCGATTTCGAGTTTTTCCTCGTTGGTGTAACCGGAGAGCTGGAGAACCTCCATGCGATCCGCCAAGGCCGCGGGGACCGAGTCCAACAAGTTCGCCGTGCAAATGAAAAGCACATTCGACAGGTCGAACGGCAGATTCAGATAATGATCGCTGAAAGCGTGATTTTGCTCGGGGTCGAGCACCTCCAGCAGCGCCGCCGATGGATCGCCGCGGAAATCGGCACCGACTTTATCGAGCTCATCCAGCATGAATACCGGATTGTTGGACCCAGCCTGCTTGATGCCCTGGATGATGCGCCCTGGCAGCGCGCCGACGTAGGTGCGCCGGTGGCCGCGAATCTCGGCTTCGTCGCGCACCCCGCCCAATGAGACGCGGACGAAGCTGCGGTTGAGCGAGCGCGCGATGGAGCGGCCCAAAGAAGTTTTGCCGACTCCTGGAGGCCCGAGAAAGCAGAGAATCGGTCCCTTGATCTTCCTGCGCAGTTTATTGACCGCGAGGTATTCGAGTATGCGTTCCTTGATTTTTTCCAGATTGTAATGATCTTCGTCGAGAACCTGCTTGGCTTTCTTGATGTTGAGATTATCCTTGGTGCTCTTGCTCCAGGGCAATTCGACGAGCCAGTCCAAATAGGTCCGCACCAGCGACGCCTCAGAAGATTCCGGATGCATCTGCTCGAGGCGGCGCAGTTGTTTCTCCGCCTCTCCTTTGACTTCTACGGGCATTTTGGCTTTTTCAATTTGTTTTTTGAGCTCGCCGATTTCCTCCGCGCGTTCGTCACCTTCACCCAGTTCCTGCTGTATTTGCTTCATCTGCTCGCGCAGAAAATAGTCGCGCTGGGTCTTGGTCATCTCGTCCTTGGCTTGGCTCTGAATGCGCGCCTGCATGGTTGACAGTTCAAGCTCCCGGCTCAAGAGTTCATTGACTTTTTTAAGTCGGTGAATGGGGTCGAAGATTTCCAGAATCGCCTGGCTTTCCTCGATTTTCAAACGCAGGTTCGACGCCACGAGATCGGCCAACACGCCTGGGTCACTGATGTTGTCGGTGACCATTACGATCTCCGGCGGGAGGTTTTTGAGATTTAGAATCTGTTCGATTTTCTCCTTGGCGGTGCGCATCAGGGCCTCGACCTCGATGGACATTTCGGTCAGCGGCGGCTCGACGACCTTGCGGATGTTTACCTCGAAAAAAGGCCGTTCGCGCACGAACCCTCCGACTTCTCCCTTGGCAAGGCCTTGGACGAGAATTTTTACCCGCCCGTCGGCGAGCTTGATCATGCGCATGATTGAGGCGATGGTGCCGACGCCGTGAATGCCCTCGGGCGACGGGTTTTCCTCGGCGGAGTTTTTCTGCGAGACGAGAAAGATTAAGCGGTCCCGGGACAGCGCTTCTTCCACCGCGCGAATCGACACGTCGCGGCCGACGAAGAGCGGCAACATCATGTAGGGGTAAATGACGATATCGCGAATCGGTAAGAGCGGAAGAACGTCAGGGATTTCGACATGGGAGCCCTTGTTTTCCGCCTCGTCAATT
Source organism: uncultured delta proteobacterium (assembly GCA_963840855.1). GTDB lineage: Bacteria > Desulfobacterota > Binatia > UBA9968 > UBA9968 > DATACQ01. The sequence continues at coordinate 13,586 of CAWJBB010000062.1, read as the reverse complement.
TTCCATTCAACTTCGCTCATGGGCAGTAGTTAACCACACTGGCACGGCAGGTCAACAAAAACAACGCTGAATCGCCAATTTTTCCGGTATTCGAGAATCATGGCGAGCCTACGGCTCGCCGCGCTGTAGGCGCCTAACAAAGGAATGATATTCGCGTGATGATCGAATGGAGGCGTGTAACTCGCCATCGAGGACCGGCTCGCGGCGAAGCCGCCGCTCAATGGCCCGTGGCGGCTTAACCGAACAGATCCTTCATTTTGTCGAGAAAGCCTTTGGCCATGGGGTTGACATCCTCACCGCCGGCCGTGGCAAATTCCTTCAAGAGTTCCTTCTGGCGGGCTGTTAGATGCGTCGGAGTTTCAACGCTTACGCGGACATGCTGATCACCTTGACGGTAACCTTGAACATCGTTTATCCCTTTGCCTTTCATGCGAAAGACTTTACCGGACTGAGTTCCGGCCGGGATTTTCATTTTTACTTTACCATTGAGCGTCGGCACGTCGATTTCCGCGCCGAGGGTGGCCTGCGCGATACTGATCGGCACATCGCAAAGGATGTCGAGATTTTCGCGAATGAAGATCGGATGGGGCTCGACTTGAATCACCACGTAGAGATCTCCCGGAGCGCCGCCCGCGGGCGCGCTTTCGCCTTCGTTTCTAAGTTTCAACCGCGAACCGGTATCAACACCGCCGGGTATTTTGACATTGAGGGTGTGCAGGTTGCGCAACCGGCCGGAGCCGCGGCAATTCCCGCAAGGGTCTTTGACGATCGTTCCCTGGCCGTGGCATTGACTACAGGTGCGCGACACGCTGAAAAACCCTTGCTGAAAACTCACCTGCCCGCGGCCGCGGCATGTCGGGCAAGTCTGTGGCGCCATGCCCGCTTTGGCGCCGCTTCCGTGGCAGGTTTCACAGGGACCATGGCGGGGAATTTTAATTTTTTTCTCCGTGCCGAAGACCGCTTCCTCGAATTTCAGCGTTAGATTGTAGCGAAGATCGTCGCCCCGGCCACGCGCGCGCCGGGCGCCACCGCCGAAGAACTCACCGAAAATATCGCCGAATACATCTTCGAATCCGGCGGTGAAATCGAAACCGCCAGGGAAAGGGCTGCCATCACCGAAGGCAGCGTGGCCATACTGATCGTACTTTGCGCGCTTTTCTGCGTCCGAGAGAATTTGATAAGCTTCCGAAACTTCCTTGAACTTTTCCTCGGACTGTTTATCCTCCGGATTGCGGTCGGGATGATATTGCAGGGCGAGTTTTCGGTAAGCTTTCTTTATCTCTTCTTCGCTTGCGTTGCGGGAAACGCCGAGCAGCTCGTAGTAGTCTTTCTTGGCGCTCAATGATGACTAGCCTCTGGTTTTCTATCAGGAAGTGTAAACAAGAAAGCCCCGCTTCACAATCAAAATCTGAAGCAGGGGCCTTCTTCGGCGATAATCCTGGACCGCTTCCCGAATGATCAGTCCTTTACCTCCGTAAAGTCGGCGTCTACAACATCGTCTTTCTTTTTGCCGCCGCCTGCCGCCTGGCCATCCTGCGCCGGTGTTTCTTGTTGCGGAGCGGCCTGCTGCTGTGACGCCTTGGCATACATCGCTTCCGCCAGCTTGTGCGATGCCTGGCTCAGCTGTTCCGCCGCCGTGCGCATCGCTTCGGCGTCTTGGCCTTCCAACGCTTCCTTGGATTTTTTCAGCGCCGCTTCGATGTTTTCCTTAACTCCGCCGTCCAGATCGCTACCGTATTCCTTGAGCGATTTTTCGGTGGAATAAACCAGCGAGTCCAAATGATTACGGGCCTCCACGGTTTCCTTGTGCTTTTTGTCCTCTGCAGCGTGCGCCTCGGCATCCCTGACCATCTGTTTGATTTCGTCTTCGCTGAGGCCGCTCGATGCCGTGATACGAATGGACTGTTCTTTACCAGTGCCGAGGTCTTTGGCGCCGACGTGAACGATACCGTTGGCGTCGATATCGAAGGTCACCTCGATCTGAGGCATACCCCGGGGTGCAATGGGAATTCCCACCAAATCGAATTGCCCCAGCAGCTTGTTATTCGAGGCCATCTCCCGCTCCCCTTGGAAAACCCGGATAGAAACGGCCGTTTGATTGTCTGCAGCTGTGGAAAATACCTGGCTTTTCTTTGTCGGGATCGTGGTGTTGCGCTCGATGAGCTTGGTAAAAATATTGCCTAGGGTTTCGATACCGAGAGACAACGGGGTGACGTCAAGGAGCAAAACGTCTTTCACTTCGCCGGTCAGCACGGCTCCTTGTATCGCGGCGCCGACAGCGACGACTTCGTCGGGATTAACACCTCGGTGCGGCTCTTTGCCAAAAATCTTCTTGACCCGTTCCTGTACTGCCGGCATCCGCGTCATACCGCCGACGAGAATTACTTCATGGATATCGCCGGCCGAGAGCCCGGCGTCTTTCAAAGCCTGGCGGCATGGTCCCTCGGTGCGGTCGATCAAGTCGCCGCAGAGCGCCTCGAGCTTCGACCGAGTCAGTTTTATGTTCAGATGTTTCGGTCCCTGCTGGTCCGCCGTGATGAAGGGGAGATTGATATCGGTTTCCATCGAAGATGAGAGCTCGCACTTGGCTTTCTCCGCGCCTTCCTTGAGACGCTGCAGCGCCATGCGATCCTTACGCAGGTCGATGCCCTGGTCTTTTTTGAACTCGTCGGCCAGGTAGTCGATGATTCTCTGATCGAAGTCTTCTCCGCCCAAGAACGTGTCGCCGTTAGTCGCTTTAACTTCGAAAACGCCATCACCCAATTCCAGGATCGAGATATCGAAGGTTCCACCGCCAAGGTCGAAGACTGCGATCTTTTCATCTTTCTTCTTATCGAGGCCATAGGCCAGCGATGCGGCAGTGGGTTCGTTGATGATGCGTAGGACGTTCAAGCCGGCGATGCGGCCGGCATCCTTAGTTGCTTGTCGCTGGCTGTCGTTAAAGTACGCCGGCACCGTGATTACCGCGTCGGTGACTTTTTCACCAAGATAATCTTCCGCCGTCTGCTTCATTTTTTGCAGGATGAAGGCCGAGATTTCAGCGGGACTATACTGCTTGCCACGAATATCCACCCAAGCATCGCCGCTTTCGTTGCGGGCGATTTTATAAGGCAAGACTTTGACAGCCTTTTGCACCATGGGGTCGTCATGCCGCCGGCCAATAAGCCGCTTCACCGCAAAAATTGTATTTTCTGGATTGGTGATGGCCTGACGCCGTGCGATTTGTCCGGCGAGCCGCTCGCCGTTATCCGTAAATGCGACCACCGAGGGAGTCGTGCGGCTCCCCTCGGAGTTTGCCAAAACGTTGGGGTCTCCCGCCTCCATTATGGCGACACATGAATTGGTTGTCCCTAAATCAATGCCGATCACCTTTGCCATATTTTTGACTCCTCAAAACAGCGTGCGTAGGTTTGCCCGTGCCGCAAGGCGTTATTTAATCATCGCTTGGACTGTTTTCAACCGGGCTGTTCTGGTTTTTTTTCTCGTTTGATTTTAGGGTCTTAACTACCGTTACCAGAGAGGGCCTAAGAAGCCTGTCCTTGAGCAAATAGCCCTTTTGATGTTCTTCCAAGACCGTATTGGGCTCGTGGCCGGCACTCTCAACTTGAGCCATGGCTTCGTGCAGCTGCGGGTTAAACGGCTGTCCGTTGGCGGATATCTGCACCACGCCATGCTTACCGAGAGCGTCGAAAAGCCCTTTCAAAATCATTTCCACACCTTCGACAAGAGATTCTCCATCACCGCCGTCCTTGGCATGGGAGATGGCACGCTCGAGATTATCAACGACGGGCAGCAATTCTTTGACTAGAGCTTCATTAGCGAAGCGGATCGCATCTTCCCTGTCCCGGCTCGCTCTTTTCTTGAAATTGTCGAGATCTGCGGTTTGGCGTAGGAAGCGGTCATAGTTATTCTTCGCTTCTTCTTCCTTAGCCTTGAGCTGTTCGCGGAGGAGCTCTGTTTCGGATTGCGGCTCCGCGCATTGGGCGCTCGCTTTAACAAAGTCCGTTTCATTCGTGGCCGCGGTGTCGGTTGATTCAGGACTATTCTTCGTTTCGTCGCTCATTTCTCACACTTTCTCCGCCATACGAGTTGGAGCAAATTAATCACGACATTACTGCTTGTCAAGTTGCATCTCAGAAAAACCGCTGGGATTTTAAATACTTGTCGGCGTTGCTAAAAAATGTTACGGTCGCGGTTGTTAAGCTTCCGATGCGTCTCACGTTTGCTACACCAGCGGTTGTCCTGCGCAGCTGGCCGTACGGAGAGTCAGACAAGATCGTGTGTCTGCTCACGGAAAGCTACGGCAAAGTCCGCGGCATTGCGAAGGGAGCCAAGCGCTCTCGTAAACGCTTCGCTAATTCCCTCGAGCTTTTTTCCCTCGTCAATCTGCGCTTCCAAGACCGCCCCCATGGCGGTTTGGTTTTTATCTTATCCGCTGATTTGACCTATGCCTTTAAACGGCTCGACACTAGCCTGGAAAAAATCGCTTTGGCGTCCTATTTGGTCGAGATCACCGATGGCCTCACCGCCGAACGGGATGAAAGTGCTCTGGTTTTTCAGCATTTGAAAAATGGGCTGCTTTTCTTGGATCGCGATGGAACCGAGCCACTGGAGTTTCTTACTTCATTCGAGCTCAAGCTGCTGCGTTTGGCGGGCTACCAACCCGCGCTGGATCGCTGCAAGCGTTGCTCCGTTACGCGTCGTGAGCATGGCGCCGTGCGTTGGTATTTCAGTCAGGCGGAAGGGGGGATTCTTTGCGAGGTTTGCGCGCAATCGAGAAAAGAAATTTTACCCCTTGGCGCGGCAGCCCTGGCGGCGTTGATAAAGCTCCAAGAAGAGAAGCGAGAAGAGAGAATCAATGGATTGGGCGGCGGGTCCCTACCGGTGGCGGTACTTAAGGAGATTCGGTTCCTCATTCAACGGTTCCTACAATTCCACATGGAACGCGAAATCAGATCGGCTGCTTTTATCGCCAAGTTCGTCGCGGTATAGACAAGCAATAAGGCAATCCGGTCGCGCCAGCGCTCGCGTCCCGCGAAATCACGTTTACCGAAGGATTGGCGATCATGCGCAATAAGAAAAGGTACATTTATTTTTTTGGCGGCGGCAAAGCCGAGGGCAAAGCGGAAATGCGCGAGCTCCTTGGAGGCAAAGGCGCGGGTCTGCATGAAATGACCCGCATTGGTGCGCCCGTGCCGCCGGGGTTTACGCTGACTACGGAAGTTTGCACTTTTTATTATGCTCATGATCGCCGCTATCCCAAAGCACTGGAAAAAAATCTGCTGGCTTCACTCGCCAGAATCGAGAAGATTCTCCGGCGCCGCTTCGGCGACTACGACGATCCCTTGTTAGTTTCAGTTCGCTCAGGAGCGCGGGAGTCGATGCCCGGAATGATGGATACGGTGCTTAATCTGGGTCTTAATGACCGCACGGTCCAGGGGCTCATTCACCGCTCCCAGAACGCGCGCTTTGCCTATGATTCCTACCGGCGCTTCGTGCACATGTACGCCGATGTTGTCTTGGGAGTCAAGCCACGGGATAAGACCGAGAGCGATCCGTTCGAAACCATCCTTGAACGGAAGAAGAAAAGCCGCGGGGTGCGTTTCGATACGGACCTCAATGCGGAAGATCTTAAAGAGTTGGTCGCGGATTTCAAAGCCGAGGTAAAAAACCGGTCAGGAAAAGATTTTCCCGAGGATCCGTTTGATCAGCTCTGGGGTGCCATTGGGGCGGTGTTGGGTTCCTGGAACAACGACCGAGCCATCGCGTATCGGCAGCTCTACCAGATTCCACATTCCTGGGGAACGGCGGTAAACGTGCAGGCAATGGTGTTTGGCAATCTCGGAGAAAAGTGCGCCACCGGGGTGGCCTTCACACGCAATCCGGCCACCGGCGAGAAAGCAATTCTACGGCGAGTTTCTTATCGAAGCGCAGGGAGAAGACGTAGTCGCCGGAATCCGCACGCCGAAGCCTATCGCCGAGCTCGAATTGCTGATGCCGAGGGCGTACATGGAACTCAAAAGAGTCTGTAGGATTCTCGAGAACCATTACAAAGAGATGCAGGATATCGAGTTTACCATCGAGGGCAATAAACTCTGGATGCTCCAGACCAGGGCCGCTAAACGCACCGGATTTGCCGCGGTGCGTATCGCCATCGATATGGTAGAGGAGAGAATCATAAGCAGGAAAGAAGCTCTCCTACGCATCGAAGCGGATCATCTGAATCAACTGCTGCGGCCCATTTTCGACAGTCACGATAAGGAACAGGCGGCCAAGCAGGGGCGCATTCTGGCGCGGGGCTTGCCGGCGGGTCCCGGCGCCGCCAGTGGGCGCATCGTGTTTCACGCCGAAGACGCGGTGGCTTGGAAGAAAAATGGGGAGCGTGTCTTGCTCTGTCGTGTGGAGACAAGCCCCGACGATATTCGCGGCATGGAAGCCGCGGAGGGAATTCTCACCGCCCGCGGGGGCATGACCTCACACGCAGCGCTGGTGGCACGCCAAATGGGAAAGGTTTGCGTCGCCGGATGCGAAACGCTCAACATCGATTACGCAGCGCGCACGATGCATGTGGGCGAGACCATTTCAAAGGAAGGCGATTGGTTGTCGCTGGACGGTAGTACCGGTGAAGTCATGGCGGGGGAAATTCGCACATTGCCCTCGGAAGTGGTGCAGGTGCTACTCGGCAAAACCCGTGAAGTCGGAAAATCCCGAGTCTTCCAACAATTTTCTAAGCTTATGAAATGGGCCGATGAAATCCGCAAGCTGGGGGTGCGCACGAATACCGATCAGCCCGACCAAGCGGTAGTCGCCAGGGCGTTCGGCGCCGAAGGCATCGGGCTGTGCCGCACCGAGCATATGTTTTTTCAGGGCGATCGCATCCAGGCGGTGCGCGAAATGATTTTGGCGGACGACGAAGCCGGGCGCAGGCGTGCGTTGGCCAAGCTCTTGCCTATGCAAAAACAAGACTTCAAGGAAATTCTTGAGATTATGGGTGGTTTGCCGGTAACGATCCGGACCCTCGATCCGCCGCTTCACGAGTTTCTTCCGAGCCGCGAGGAGGAGATCCTAAAGCTGGCACATGTGATGCGCGTGCCTGTGCAAACGCTTCGGGACAAAGTCAAAGTGCTCCAGGAATTCAACCCGATGCTCGGACACCGTGGTTGCCGGCTGGGAATTTCTTATCCCGAGATTACCGAAATGCAGGTGAGGGCGATCTTTGAAGCTGCTTGTGAGCTGCGCCGTGAGGGGAAAAATCCCTTTCCCGAAGTAATGATTCCGCTGGTTGGATCGCGGGAAGAGCTACGCGCGCAAAGAAACATCGTGGAACAGACGGCGCAAGCAACCATGAGGTTCTACGGAGTTAAAGTCCGTTATCTCGTCGGGACGATGATCGAGCTGCCGCGGGCCTGTCTCGTGGCCGACGAAATTGCCCAGGAAGCTGAGTTTTTCTCTTTTGGCACTAATGACTTGACCCAGACCTGCTTGGGGCTGTCGCGCGACGATGCGGGTAAGTTTCTGCCCAGCTATGTTATGGACGGTCTTTTGCCCCAGGATCCATTTGTTAGCATCGATCAAGAGGGCGTCGGCGCGTTGATGCGGATTGCCGTTGGCAAAGGCCGAAAAACCCACAAACGTCTCGAAATTGGGATTTGCGGTGAGCATGGGGGTGACCCGGAATCTGTGCGTTTTTGTCACAAAATCGGCCTGGATTACGTAAGTTGCTCGCCGTTTCGCGTGCCCATCGCCAAATTGGCGGCCGCCCAGGCGGTGTTAGGAAAAAAACGTTGATTGTTTAGCCACTTGCGCCTTGCCCGTGGTTGAAGGTCATGAATCCGTAAAACTGATTCCGACGATAGCCTTGTTATTTCTTAAGAAAATTTGGTTCCTTCCGATTGCTAGCTTTGCATGGAACCGCGCATCGCAGAGCTGTTGGTTCGCGGCGGCATCGTCAGTCGCGAGCAGCTTACCCAAGCACAAGACAAGGAACGGGAAAACGGGTCGAGCGTCCCCAAGGAATTGGTCAAGCTCGGCTTCACCACCGAGGACGCCTTAACGGAATTCCTCGCCGCGCAGTTCGGCATCGAGAAAGTCGAACTAAATCCCGCCGAGATTGAGGATTCGGTTTTCAACTTAGTCCCTGCCCATCTGGTGCAGAAACACCAAATCATTCCGATAAAGCTCCTGGGTTCTAACCTTACCGTGGCCATGGCGGATCCCACCGAACGGGTGGCGATCAATGAAGTCAAATTTATTACCGGCTATGGCGTTCGGGTCGTCGCTGCATCAGCATCGGCCATTAAGAAGGTTCTGGAGCATCGCTTCGGCGGCGTCAGTTATGACGACGTGCTCAAAAAGTTTGGTGACTCCGACGTGGAAATCATCCATGAGCCGGACGACATCAATCTGCAAGAGCTGCAGCAGGCCACCATGGAAGCGCCGGTGGTCACGCTGGTCAATGCCATCCTCGCCGACGCCGCCAAACGTCGCGCCAGCGATATTCATATTGAGCCCTATGAAAAGGCGTTTCGCGTGCGCTTCCGCGTCGATGGCGTGCTTCATGAAATCATGAGCCCGCCGATGCGGCTCAAAAATCCGCTGGTCTCGCGCCTGAAAGTCATGGCCGGCCTGGATATTGCGGAGCGCCGGCTGACTCAGGATGGACGCATCAAGCTCAAAATGGGCATGAACGGTGAACTCGATATTCGTGTTTCCGTGCTGCCGACGTTGTTCGGCGAAAAAGTCGTCATGCGGCTTTTGGACAAGTCTACTCTCCAGCTCGACATGGCCAAGCTCGGGTTCGACCCGCAAACCCTGGCAGACTTTCAGGAAGCGATCCATAAGCCCTACGGCATGATCCTCATCACAGGACCGACGGGTAGCGGCAAGTCGACAACGCTTTATTCGGCGCTCTCGGAACTCAACAAACCGGACGTCAATATTTCCACGGCCGAGGACCCGGTGGAATACAATCTCATGGGTATTAATCAGGTACAGGTGCGAGAACAGATCGGTTTAACCTTCGCGGCGGCTCTGAGGTCTTTCTTGCGCCAGGATCCCGATATCATCATGGTCGGCGAAATGCGCGACCTGGAAACCGCACAGATCGGGGTCAAGGCAGCGCTCACCGGCCATTTGGTTCTCAGCACTTTACACACCAATGACGCGCCGTCCACCGTGGATCGGCTAATCAACATGGGGATTGAAACCTTTCTGCTGACCTCATCGATCAATCTTATCGCTGCACAGAGGTTGGTGCGCAGGATTTGCGAGATGTGCAAGGAACCGGTGGAAACCAACCCGGAGGCGTTGATCAATCTGGGAGTTGACCCTACGGATGTCAGCGCCGGTTTCCCGACGTTTGAAGGCCGGGGCTGCGGCGACTGCAACGAGACCGGCTATAAGGGACGTTTGGCGATTTACGAAATCATGGTTATGCACGAGGCAATAAGGGAACTGATTATACGCGGCGCGTCTACCGTCGATTTGAAGCGGGAAGCGGTCAAACTGGGGATGAGCACGCTGCGAATGAGCGCTCTAAACAAGGTTCGAGCCGGCCTAACGACCATCGCCGAGACTTTGCGAGTGACGGATGCCGACAAGGGCTTCGGATCCGTTTTCTCGGTAGGGTAATGATGTGCCGGGCGCCGGCGAAGCGAAAAGCAATGAGAAACGATAAGTAATCTTTTCCAGGTTTCAAATATCAATAACGGGGAGATAAAAGCATGCCGACATTTTTATGGGAAGGTAAAACCGCCCAGGGGAAAATCATAAGGGACGAGATTGAGGCTTCCAGCCGGGAAGCCGTTTTTGCGATACTGCGCGAGCGGCGTATTCGCCCCATTCCCACCCGCATCCGCGAAAAGGGCGCGGGGATGGAGAAAGAAATAAGGATTCCCGGCTTCGGCGAATCGGTCAAGCCGAAAGAAGTAGCCGTCTTCACCCGCCAATTCGCCGCGATGATCGATGCCGGACTCCCCATCGTGCAGTGTCTGAGCATCTTGGGCGAGCAGACCCAAAACAAAACTTTTCGCCGGACGTTGCTGGCCATTCGCAAAGACGTCGAAGGCGGCACCACCCTCGCCGAAGGGCTGAAAAAGCACCCGAAAATTTTCGACGATCTCTACGTCAACATGGTCGAAGCCGGTGAAATGGGCGGCGCGCTGCATACGATCTTGAACCGAATCGCCGTGTTTATCGAAAAGGCGAACAAGCTCAAGGGGAAGGTCAAGGGCGCGATGATCTACCCCAGCAGCATCGTGGGCGTAGCCGTCATCGTCGTCTCTATCTTAATGATTTTTGTCATCCCGGTGTTCGCCGAGCTTTATGGCAGCATGGGTAAAGGCCTCCCGGCGCCGACGCAAATCGCGATCAATATCAGTAACGTATTTGTCGCTTATTGGTATCTCATTTTTGGCAGCATGATCGGCGTGGCCGTGGCAATTTCGCTTTACTACAAGACTCCCGCCGGGCGCATGCATATCGATCGGATGATGCTCAGAATGCCGATTATAGGCGATCTATTGCGCAAGGTAGCGGTGGCGCGTTTCTCGCAAAACATGTCGATATTACTAAGCTCGGGCGTGCCAATCCTGGACGGGCTGGCGATTACCGCCCGGACCGCCGGCAACAAGGTCATTGAGAAGGCCATCATGGAAAGCCGAGTCAGCATTAGCCAGGGCAGAACTGTCGCCGACCCTCTGAGGGAAAGCAAGGTGTTTCCGCCCATGGTCTGCCAGATGGTCGCGGTGGGCGAAACCACCGGCGGCTTGGACGTCATGCTGAAAAAAGTCGCCGAGCTTTACGAAGAAGAAGTCGATGATGCTGTGACAAATTTAACCGCGTTGATGGAACCGATGATCATGGTGTTTTTGGGCGTTATCCTGGGCGGCTTGGTTATCGCCATGTATCTGCCAATCTTCCAGTTGGGATCGTTGATTAATTAAGCCCATCCAACGTGTCGCTTGGCGGGACTCTTTCCCATGAACGACGAACGTAGCAATCTGATCGAGAAAATAAAGTGGCTGCTCTTTCTGCGGGTGGTCACTTTATCTTTCTTTCTCGGCGCCACGGCGCTCTTCCATTTCTTCGGAACCGAAAGTGAACCGCGCCTCTTCTACACCCTGCTCATTCCGCTCGGCGCCGCTTATGTGATTTCCCTAGGCTCAATGGCGTTTCTCAGCCGCGTTCAGAAGCTCAACTGGTTTGCCCATGGGCAAATCGGCTTCGACGTGCTGTTGATCAGCGGTATTATCTGGATCACCGGCGATATCACCAGCCCGTTTTCGTTTCTTTACAATATGGCGGTGATGAACGGCGCGATTCTATTGTTTCACCGCGGCGCGTTTATCACCGCCGGATTTTCCAGCGGGTGCTACGCGGCGCTGCTTATTCTGAGCAGCGCGCATGGGAATGCCAGGGTCAACTCCCTAACGTGGCCACTTTTGATGCCCGTGGCGCTCAATATTGCCAGTTATTTTGTCATCGCGTGGCTCAGTGGCCACTTGGCGCGGAAGCTCGGTGTGGCGGAAAAACTCCTGGAAGAGAAACATGTTGACTATCAACGATTGGACTCGCTCAAAAATGCCTTGTTGGAAGGGGTGGGCGGTGGCGTAGCGATCACCGATGATCGGGGATACATCAACTACTTTAACGCTCAGGCACAACAACTGACTTCCCTCCAGGAATCGATAGTTACGGGAAAACGACTCGACGAAATCTTTCCTAGTTTGAAGTACCGCTTTGATGGCGCCGAACATGGCAAAGTAGTGCCGGACGAGTTTCCGTTCACCTCCTCTCAAGGACGGCAAAAGCAACTGCGCTTGACCCTCGCGCCGTTGTGCAACGTCGGCGACAGTTTAATTGGCCATGTGGCTATCTTCGAGGACGTCACGAAGCAAAAGGAAGCCGAAGAGAAAGTTCGCCTCGAAGAAGAATTACGCCGGGCGCGGGAGTTTGAGCTGCATAGCGAGCCCGACGGCTTGGCCTCCTCCGGCTTCCGCTTCGAAGGCGTGGTGGGAAAGGGCGGCGGCATCGACAAGATTTATCAGCTCATTCAAAAAGTGGCCGCCGGCAGCACCAACGTGCTGATCACTGGCGAGAGCGGCACCGGCAAGGAACTGGTGGCGCGAGCGATTCACTTTAACGGCGCGCGCCAAGACAAACCCTTTGTAGCGGTCAATTGCGGCGCAATTCCGGAAACACTCATCGAAAGCGAACTTTTCGGCCATGTGCGGGGCGCCTTCACCGGCGCGGTATCCGACCATGCGGGCCTGTTCAAGCAGGCCGACCAGGGGACCATTTTTCTTGACGAAGTGGCAGAACTGCCGCTCCATCTTCAAGTCAAGTTGCTCCGGGTTCTCCAGGAAAAGAGCTTCACACCTGTTGGTGGCAGCAAGCAGGTGAAAGTCGATGTCCGGGTAATATCCGCGTCCAATAAAGACCTGCGCAAAGAAATGGAAGAATGCCGGTTTCGCGAAGATTTGTTCTACCGGCTCAATGTGGTGCAAATGGTCTTGCCGCCGCTCAAAAATCGCAAAGATGACATTCCTGCGTTGGCGCACTACTTTTTGCGCAAATTTGCGGTGTCCCACGGCAAACAGGTTGAAGAAATATCCAGCGGCGCGCTGATGCGACTTATGAATCATAGTTTTCCTGGCAACGTCCGTGAGCTGGAAAATGTGCTGGAGCATGCCGTCGCGGTCACCAGCCGGAATATTATTACCGAGGAAGATTTGCCCTCCCAGTTGAATAATCTGCCGCCGGTGGCAGTGGAAACTGCCGGTCTCGGCGATAACGGCGCCGGCGGCAACAATTCCGGCCACTTTTTCAGCAAAGGGGTGTCCCTTGACGCCGAACTGGAGACCCATGAGAGGGCCATTCTGGTCGATGCTCTAAAGAGAGCCAAAGGGGTGCAGAAAAGGGCCGCGGAGCTGCTCGGTATAAACTACAGGTCGCTGCGCCACAGGCTGGACAAGTACGAGCTCCTGGGAAAAGGCCAGAATTTAACCGGCGATGGTCAGGTTGCCGAGTAACAAATTTTGTCACAAGCCCAAGGGGGCACAATCGATGAACTCCAGCCGCGGTTCCGTTTTCTGTCATTCCTTGATTGATGCAGAAACCGCAAATTTTCAAGACACCGCCGGTTATTATTGAATATCAAAAGGTTGCCCGCTCTTTTCATCTTCCTTCTCGTCATCAAGCCGCAAAAAAACTTGTGGCCCGCAGTTTGCGAAACAGATTTACCAGTTTGCCACTGGTTCTAAGCGCTGCGGTAAGGAGGTGAAGAGAAAAAAAAGAAGAAAAACGCAGTGGGCAGTTAAACAGAGGCAATCAAAAACGGTTTCTGAAGCATTATCGTCAAAGAATTAACAGTTGTGTCAAATAAATAACAGAAAAAGGAGTTTTTTAGTTATGGATAAATTGAGATTACGCAGTCAGTCTGGTTTTACACTTATCGAACTTTTGGTGGTCGTCGCGATCATCGGTATCTTGGCGGCCATCGCCATCCCGCAGTTCGCGGCCTATCGTAAGCGTGGCTTTGAGGCCGCAGTTAAGAGCGATCTCAGGAACGCAGCCGTCTCGGAAGA
>CAWJBB010000061.1:0-183251 GCA_963840855.1 uncultured delta proteobacterium | reverse complement strand
GCGCGGCGGCAGCGGTTCGACGCCGGAAAACTTCTTAAGCATTTCAATCACCTCAGCATCGCGGGGCGTCTCTTTGATAATTTTCATCAACTCTTCAGGCATCAACGGGGAAACGTCGTCGGTGACGAGTTTCTTGAATTCCGCGCGGAACTCAGGATCTTTAAGTACCTTGCGCATCGCTTCTTGCAGGATCTCAACCCGGTCCTTGGGAGTTCCCGGCGGCAAAACGTAAGGCGAGGTCGCCGTTCTGAAAGCGCGCCACATCGCCAAGAGCTTCTTTTCTTTGTCTGTTTTAGCAAAGCTCTCGATCTCCGGGAGTTGAGCAAAGAGCGGGTGTGGATGCTTATCGCCCTTCGGAACTTCCAAAATCGCGTGAAAATTCATTATTCCCTTTTCCACCCATTCACGATTGCGCCTCAAAACCGAAGTCGTATTGTTCGCGCGCGAATCGATTTCTGCGTTCATCAAGGCGACATCGGCTTCGAGCGACGAATAGCCGGTTACGAATTTCGGCGCCTTCAAATCCAGGAAGTATGCAAAAAGCCTCCCGGAGGTATACGCAACGGCTCCCACCTCTTGGGCGCCGATTCTGATGCCCGTTGCGGCCCTGAGTTTTTCCGGAGTGTTTAGACCGAGCTCCCTTCGAGTGTAGATGACATTGTGATTCTCGCTCACGGGGGTGCCGAGATAGATGAATTTGTCGATGTCATACATAACGCCTGTTTCCCGCATGACGTGCAGCCCAATGATCGAACTGCTCAAGGCTCCCACGGTGAGCCCGTCGGGTTGCGCCGAACGGTACATGTGATTGGCCGCCCTTCGGCCTCCGCCGCCATCCATGAATTCGACGATGATAGTCGGATTTCCCGGAATATATTTGCGCAGATACGAAACCACGACTTTAACGCGCATCCCCGCAGTTCCGCCGGGATCGTTGTTGATGACCTTCAGCGTCTTTCCTTGATAAAAAGGAGTTTGCGAAAAAACCGCGATGGGCAGAATTGCCAGGTACGAAACTATCGCAAGAAGGAATATCAGAAACCGATCTCTTGTTGTCACTGTAAACCTCCTTCCCAGCCCGTCATCGAATGCATCACAAGTTATAAAACGCTCGGGCATTCAAGCCCAGGATCTTTTCCTTGGTGGATTCGCTCAGGTCCGGCCGCGCCAGGATCTCCTCTATGGCGGTCTCTCTTCCTTCGCTGTGAGGGATATCCGACGAGATCATCATGCGATCCTCTCCCACCAGCTCAAGAACTTCAGGTAATAGCTGTTCTTCGGCCTCACAAGTGAAATAAATTTGGCAGTCTTTCAGATAAGCGCTCGCGGGACGCTTGGGAATCGGCCAGCCCGATCTTCTTTCCGCTTCGTAGTAATGGTCCATGCGGTGAACCATGTAGGGAACCCACTCGCTCCCGGCTTCCAAGAACGCGACCTTCAAACCGGGGTGGCGATCCAATACAGCGCCTAGAAGGCTAAAAAATCCCATGAGCACGGTGAAATTAATGCTGATGCAATTGGCTCCGTAAACTGAGTCCACGCTTTGCCGCAAGCCTTGATGGGACCAGCTGATGTGGACGCTGACCGGCATGTTCAGCCGCTCGGCCTCGGCGAAGAAAGGATCGAAGCGAGAGTCGTGGAGCATGCGATCCCCGACCGTCCCGCTTAGAGTGACTGCCACAGCACCCAACTGTTTGACCCGGCCCAATTCCTCGATAGCCGCCGCCACGTTTTGCAGCGGCATTGGAGCTGCCCACTTCAATCGTTTTGGGCTCTGGGCGCAGGCCTTCGCTATCCAGGTGTTGTAACTACGCATAAGGGCCGCCTCGAATTCAGGATCATCGGTCAAAGGCTCGAGAAAGATGGTATGGTAGATGACTTGAACGGCGATTCCCTGCCTGTCCAGATCACGTACTCTAGCTTTGGGATCGGTCATACCCTGGCTCTCCAGGCTGAAAGCCTTGTTGCGGGCGTAGACACTGGTAATAGGAGTGCCGTAGGTTGTAACGCCGCGCCCGACGACCTTGGGATAGACATCGCCGTCGATGTACCAGCAGGCGTTGCGATTGGCGAAAATAGCGCGATTCTCCAGCGTGATCGTCTGTGGTCTTCTTTCTCGGAAGCGGTCGTCAAGATAGTCCCAGGTCGCATCGACCTCTTCGACATGGGAATCCGCATCGATAACCAATCTCTCGGCCATGAAATATCCTCCCGCGCGAGACGTACCCAAGTCCGTGGGCCTTGTCAAGGCGAGTGTCGACCGTGACAAGTATGGAGTTGAGTCGACCTAACCGTAACTCCTTCTTGACTAGAAGAATGAAAATCGACTAGCTTCCGGATCATGCATTTGTACATGAACTGGCGGAAGTATTGCCATGAAAATGCCCGCGAGGTACAGAACATTTTTTCGTCACGTCAGTTCGCCAATGGAGATGGCTACAGCAAGGATCAACTGCCGATCGAGCAAGCATGGGAGAAAAATAATGAAGTTTCTTAAACGATTTCTTTTGGGGATTTCGGTCTGTTATCTCTTCTCGGCGGGCGGGGCCGCGAATCCGGCCGAGCTTACTCGAATCCCGGTGGGAATGCTCATTTCCGGCGAAATGAGCCCGACATACATCGCCCAGAAAAAGGGATTTTTTGAAAAATACGGACTGGCGGTTGATTTGATGTACTTTCAAGGCGGCTCCCAAGCTATTCAGGGTCTGATGGCCGGTCAAATCCCGCTGACTGTGACCGCCGGACCCGAGGGTGTCGTGGCAAAGGTGCAAGGAGGCGATATTCTCCTTCTCTCAACGAACAATACCACACTTGCGTTCACCCTTTTCGTCTCACCGGAAATTAAGAAGCCTGACGATTTACGCGGCAAAAAAGCGGGCATCAGCCGTTTCGGGTCTTCCTCGGATCACTCTATGCGTTTTATGCTTAAAGAATTGGGCCTGGGTGAGAAAGATGTTACGGTCGTGGAGGTGGGAGAAAATCCCAACCGGCTTGCCGCTCTCACAAGCAACAACATTCAGGCCTGCGTCTTTACCGTGCCGTATTCGGTCGTTGTCAAGAGGGCCGGATTCATCCCGATGCTTGAAGGACACAAGCTGGGATTGAAATTTCAGGGCAGCGGGATTGCAACCTCGGGTACATTCATGCGCCAGCAACCACGCACCATCGAGCAGTTCTTCAGAGGGTTCCTCGAAGGAGTGAGCTATGCGAAGTCTCATAAGGACGAAAGCGTGCGGCTGATCAAAGAATATTTGAAGCTCAAGGAAGACGCCGAGGCGGAGGCGACCTATCAGGTGTTTGTTCAAGAGATCCAGCCGCGCAAGCCATACCCGCTCAAGGAAGCCGTAGAAACAGTGCTGCGAATTGTCGAAACGACCGTGCCGAAAGCCAAAAACGCCAAACCCGAAGACTTTATTGACGACAGCATCATGAAGAAGCTCGACCAGAGTGGTTTCATCGATGCGCTCTACAAATAATCGAATCGATGCAAAAGAGTGACCTCTCTATGGAAACCAGTGGGTACGAAACCATGCGCGATCAGAAGGACCATCCACCACCCGGTTTATCGCCGCAGAATCAGATTTAGCATCGGGTTGACCGCGTACCAGTCAAAGGATTGAAGCCCAAGTGAGGTGGCGATGATTCCCGGAGGTAATGGAAATCCCAAAGCCATCTCGAATCCTCCCAGGAAAAATACATAAACTCCCAAACCATAAAGGATGCTCATTTTCCAGGTCTCGCGCGCCTGGAATCTGAGGAAAGCCGGGCTCAGTAGTAGTCCGCCGACTTTGAATCCGACCAAACAGAAACCGAGCGCGAAGACGATGGTCCAAGCAGCGATGGAGAGGGTGCGCCGAATCAGCTTCGGGTCGACGGTCGCTTCGGACTCTAGTTTTTCGCCCGGTTCGCTTTGAACCTCGTCGACCTCCGAGTCCATCTGCCAGCGAGTTGCCTTCCAGGAGGCTATGCAAAACTGCACAAGCGCCAGTCCGAGAACCGGAAAGCCGATTGACCACGGGAACAATCGCGTGCGAAACGGCCAATCGCGCGCCTCCCAAACGACCCAGACCAGCAGCAGCACCAGAAATGCGCTGATCAGAACGTCATTCCTCGGTCGCGACAAACGCGCTCTCCTTTTGCCCACTGCGTCGGGCAATCAGTTCTTGGATGTTCGGCCCGAACAGCACCGCCAACGCGATCACGATGATCACCAACACAATCGGTCTCAAGAGGAACCCAAACCCGTAGATTTCGTACGAGATGAATAGGTTACGCTCGATCAGGGGTCCCAGGACCAGTCCCAGGACGAGGGGCGGGCGGGGCCAGCCATGATGAGCCATAGTCAGGCCGAGCAAGCCAAAGACGAGCGTGATCGCCATGGCTAGGTACGAATTGGTATCTGCATAGCCGCCGAGAAAAACCAACACGAGCAGGGTGGGGATCAGCAGCGCTCCTCTTATGCGAGTGATCTTCGCCAATTGGCTCAGGAAAAGCAGGCACACGGTCACGGTGATGATGTTGGAAACGACGATCAGCCATACCATGGAAAAAACCAGGCTCAGTTTTTCCGTCAGCATCTTCGGTCCAGGCTGCAGTCCTTGAATCAAGAACGCGCCTAGCAGGATAGCGGTAGTGGCGCTGCCGGGCACGCCGAAGGCGATCGTCGGAATCATCGCCGCTCCCATACCGGAATTATTCGCCGCTCCCGGTCCCAGCACACCGCGAACGTCGCCCTTGCCAAAGCGGCTCTTGTCAGAAGAGCTTTGCACGGCGTGGCCGTAAGAAACCCACTGCGAGAGCGCGGCGCTTACACCTGGCACCAGGCCGAAGAAGGTCCCGATCATGCTACAGCGGAAGGTGATTCCCAGATGGATAAACGTATCCTTGATTCCCTGCCAGACGCCGCCAAGCTTGCCAACCGGAACTTGCGCGATGCTCGTGCCATTAACCCATAGCTCGACGATCTCCGGAATGGCGAAAAGGCCCACTGCGGCCGCGACCAGACCCACTCCCTCCCATAGCCCGATCAGACCGAAGGTATAACGCTCGATGTTTTCCTGGGGATCTAGGCCGACCATCGCGAGTACCAGTCCCAGTCCGCCGGCCAGCACCCCTTTGAGCTTGTTTTCTCCGCTCAACGCGGCAAGGAAGGCGATACCCAGGAGCGCGAGCCCGAGGAACTCGGGGGATTTGAAGGACAGCACCAACGGTGTGACGATCGGAATCGCGGCGGCCAGAGAGAACGCGCCGACAATCGCCCCGACTAGAGAACTCATGAGCGCCGCGCCCAAGGCCCGTCCCGCTTCACCCTGTTTGGCCATCGGATGTCCGTCAATAATCGTGGCGGTCGAAACGATCTCACCAGGTACGCCGAACAGGATCGAAGTAATATCGCCGGTGGTTGCCGTGACCGCGTACATGCCGAGCAGGAAGGCAAAGGCCTCGACGGGCGTCATGGTGAAGATAAAAGGCAGCATAATTGCCATCGCGCCGGGACTGCCGATACCAGGCAGAATGCCGACCACGAACCCGACGGCAATGCCGAGCAACATCAACATGAAGGTCGAATAGACGAATACATCCGCTAGGCCTGCGACGAACGCCTCTAACATTGCTCTAGGCCTCTTCCGTTCTGGCTTCGGCTGGAACCGCCCACGGCGCACCGGCAACGCTGCGCCGTGGCGTTTAGATTACTGGAGGATGACTTTTAGCTTTTCGGCGAGCGCGGGCGGGAGATCGAGCATCTCCTCAGCGATGCGGCCAACTTCATCGCCGAACTTCGGCCTGATCGTTTGCTGCGCCTTCTCAGCGAGGGCGAGGAACTCCGGATCCTTTAACGTCTTCGCGAACGCCGTCTGCATCGCCTTAACGCGCTCCTTCGGCACCCCGGGAGCGAACGCATACGGAATGGTGATCGTGAATCCCAAATGAATAGCTTTAAGGATCTTTTTTGCTTCGTCGGTCTTCGCCAACGTCTCCGCCGCCGGCACGCCCCTGGTAAACGGACTGTCGGGCGTCTGGGATCCCGTCACGATAATGATTCTGGAGATCGGCTTGCTTCCCTCGAGCAACTCTCGGGCAGAAGCGGTCATGGGGTCGAGAGAAGTGCAAAAGCCTTGGACCTCGCCGCTCTTGACCGCCAGACGCTGGGCGGCGCCGCTCTGATAACCCGTGACGATCTTGAAGTTCGTCCCGAGCATCGCCTTCATGACGGCCGGAGGGTCATAAGAGAGAGTGCCCTTGCCAAAGCTGGAGACGACCAGCTCCTTGCCGCCCATGATGTCCTGAATCTTAGAAATGCCGGAATCCGTCCGAGCCGCGCAGATGCCCATGGTATCGTCGGTGGTGGCGATCCAGTTGAGTTGTCTGACGTCAAAGCGGACGCCCGCCGCGCCAAGCGCCTGAGATCGGATCAAGTCCTGATTGAAACCAACGATGACCGTGCCGTCTTTAGGCTCTGCGTTGTAGACGGTGTTGAGCGCGAGCATGCTGCCGCCGCCCGGCTTATTTTCCACGACGACAGAGGGATTACCCGGAATATGCTTCGACAGCGCGCGCTGGAGGAGTCGGGAGATTGTATCAGTCGCACCGCCGGGACCGAATCCGACGACGATGCGCAAGCTCTTGCCTCTATAGAAGTCCTCAATCGGGTCGGCAAAGGCCGGAGCGGTAAACAACATGAGAGTCGCTGCCGCGAAAACCCAATGCTTCTTTGCCATTTGTGCCTCCATCTTTCTAAACTACAAACGAGTCCAACCACCATCATCCATGGCATGGTCACCAACGATTATCGCTTCTGCTATTTTCTGCCGGCCCGATTCAACTCTTAATATTTGCGCGTGTCAAGGAAGATCTGCGGGACATATCCTGGGATCAGGCAAACCTTCTTGTTGCTGGATACTGCAGAACAATTTACCATTCTCAGCTTACGGACCACCTGATACATTGCAAAAAGAATCGGCAGTAGACCCAATAGTTTAGCGTAACGAAATGTTGACGAGCATACGAATCTCGCACCTCAAACTAACCACCTCAATCCGCCGGACTTCGAGTTGACCGCGTGAATTTCGTACTATACGTTTATTCTCCTTCGCCGAATACCTCGCAGCTTGCTGCGAGGATGAAGGTGAGGAGAACCCTCCGTAGCCTTGGCGAAGGAGGGTTGAAGGGCTTCGAAGAATTTCGCAAAGATACCTCGGAGCTTTGCTCCGAGGAGCTTCATTATATGGGGCTCACCTATGTACACGCGCGTCTGCGAAGGCCTGGCGGCCGCGGACCAACTCGTAGCGTCCGGTTTCTCGTTGACTCAGGCGCAATCTACTCAGTGCTTCCAGAGAAAACCTGGCGCGAACTACGACTTAGTCCGGAGCGCCAGGTGGAGTTCACACTGGCGGATGGCACGCCGATGGAGCGCGGTGTTTCCGAGTGTCGGTTTGAGATCCGGGGCGCCGCAGCCACATCACCGGTTGTATTAGGCGAAGAGCATGACGGAGTACTGCTTGGGGCGGTAACACTCGAGACCCTAGGCTTCATGCTCAATCCGTTGACCCGGGAAATCCTGCCCAGGCGGATGGCTTTATCCCATCTGCGTAGCTCCCAATAGGCCGAACACCGCGGCAATCCTGAGAGCAGACTGGCCATCCGTGCCTTCCTTGGTCGGTCACTTGTTCTAGGCGAAATTCTGTCAGACCCTCCGAGATACTAGTGAACTGTAACGGTTGGTTCGCGTCTAATTTCGAAGAACCCCTTCGACAAGCTCAGGGTGAACGGTTAAGGCACAAGCCGTTCGTGGTGAGGCTCTCGAACCATGAACGGCAAACGCTATGTAGCTGTTACAGTTCACTAGCTGCTTGTCAGCTTACAATTGATCGTGAGTTCGTTTCCTCTGCTACGAGCTGTTTTCACCGGCAGGTTAAAAGATTGTTACCTTTTGGATACACCCGCGTATACAAATTTACATCCGCGTCGCAACCGCTTCCTTGACCATCGCGATTTTTCAGCGAATTGCCGAGCTTTTGTTGTCGTTTCGCTGAGACCGCAGTTTGGCACCCCAATTGCTCTCTCTTCGATTCAAAGTAGTACCTTTGCAATGTTCATTTTCTCGAAGATGTCGATTCATCATCTGTTTCCATAAAGTACGTCTATGGAAGTCTGTTGGACTAAGATTGCGCCTTATAACACTAGCGTGGAAATGCGGATTTTCCGATGCGTTGGTGGACAGCCGTGCTGAGCGTCGTGCGGCTGTGCGGTGCAGGCTTCCCCGATTGATAGCGCGGTCGCCAAGGGAGGCCTTGTTCGATGGCAAACAAATCTAACCCTGCCACTCAAATCATTTCCACACCGCAAGGTGGTGGAGCCCTGCACGGCATCGGCGAAACATTTTCACCTGACCTCCATACTGGAACCGGCAACTTCACGGTGCCCATTGCGCTCCCCTCAGGTCGCAACGGATTTCAGCCACAACTCAATCTCGTCTACAGCACCGGCAACGGGAACGGCCCCTTCGGATTGGGCTGGAGCCTGAGCATCCCCGGCGTGAGCCGGAAGACCTCCAGAGGGATCCCACGGTACGATGACGATCATGATACTTTTCTGCTTTCCGGCGCTGAAGACTTGGTGCCCGTTGCGGAGACAACAGGAACGACGCGCTATCGCCCGCGAACGGAAGGCCTTTTCGCTCGCATTGAACATCGCCGCAATGCACAGACGGATCACTGGGAAGTGCGCAGCAAGGATGGGCTGGTCAGCGTGTACGGGACGCCGCGCAGCGTCCAGAACGATCCGGCGGTCATCGCCAATCCGGAGAACCGAAGTCAGATTTTCAATTGGAAACTCACCGAAACCAAAGATTCTTCAGCGTACAGAGGAGTTCTAACGTGAGCAGCAAATCCGGTGTTGCGCAAAACGTTATTAGCCTGCCCAAAGGTGGTGGCGCTGTGAAAGGTATTGGCGAAACGTTCCAGCCGAACCTGTTCAGCGGGACCGGCAATCATTCCATACCCATTGCACTGTCCCCCGGCCGGAATGGCTTTGGGCCAGAACTCTCTCTTCAATACAGTTCCGGAAACGGAAATGGCCCATTCGGACTGGGCTGGCAACTCTCGATCCCACGAATCACCCGCAAAACAGAGAAGGGTCTTCCTCGATACAACGACACCGATATTTTTGTGATGTCGGGAGCGGAAGACCTGGTCCCTTGCCTGAAGAAAGTCGTCGACCCCACCAGCGGTCAGGACACGTGGGTTTCTGAAGATCCCATCGATCATCCATTTCATACGGTCTACCGTTATCGGCCGCGTACCGAAGGACTCTTTGCCCGGATCGAACGGTGGCAACACAAGACGACCAGCGAGGTGCACTGGCGCGCGATCACCAGAGACAACATCACCAGCATCTACGGCGGCACGCCCGCGTCGCGCGTAGCCGACCCCGAAAACGAGCAACGCGTGTATGAGTGGCTCCTGCAGGAAACCTTTGATGCGACAGGCAATCACATCCTGTACGAATATGCGAGAGACAACCCCCAGCTCTATACCGACGTAGGTCTGGGCCTCGACGCGATCTTCGATCGCAATCGCGAAGCGACCCAGTTGTATGTTCGTCGAATCTACTACGGGAGTCTTCCCAATCCCCTCCTCGATGAAGATGGCCATGCGGTCACGTACCCCGACGGGACAGAAATCGGACATCTTCGCGAAGGACGCCGGTATGCATTCGAAGTCGTGTTTGATTACGGCGATTGGAAGATCCCCACGAAAGATGCACACCCGGATCCTGTGCCTGCGGGTGGACAGGAACTGTTCGGCCCGGATCCTTCGAGATCGTCAGAACATAATCCCGTCCCGGTCCGCGAAGATCGCTTTTCCAGCTTCCGCGCACGATTCGAGATTCGGACTCTCCGGCGCTGCCGCCGGGTCTTGATGTTCCACCACTTTGCTGAGCTTGGAGGCCCGACGCTCGTCCGGTCTACCGATTTCGACTATCGCAACGATCCAGACACCCTCCTGTCTTTCCTCATCGCTGTCACCGTCATCAGCTATCGAAAGGATGCAGCGGGTGCCTATCAATCGGCCGGCATACCCCCGGTAACCTTTGGGTATTCGGAGTTCAGGCCGCATGCGCAACGCTATCAATCGCTGGCGGCCCAAGGCAGCGACTTGCCGCCGTTCGCCCTCAACGACCCGAATATGGCATTGGTCGACTTATTCGGCGACGGAATACCGGATGTGCTCCATAGCGGTCCCTTCGGATTCCGTTACTGGAGAAACCTCGGCGGCGGGTTGTTGGACCGGCCGCGATCCATGCCCCAGATTCCCGCCGGCATCGCTCTGGCTCAGGCCGGCGTGGGATTTGGCGACATGGGCGGCGATGGCCAAGCCGATTTGTTGGTACATTCGGGTCCGTTGCCGGGGTTCTTCGAGACCACGTCGGACGGAACCTGGCAAACCTTCAAGCCCTACGACGTATTCCCCAGTTTCGAACTGGCCGATCCCAATGTGCGTCTGGTCGATCTCACCGGAGATGGCTTGTCGGATGCATTAATGACCCAAGGGAATCATTTCCTGTGGTTCGAATGTCTGGGCGAAAAGGGGTTTGCCCCACCGAGCTACATCGCGCGCCGGCACGATCTCGACCAATTCCCGGATGTCTTCTTCGACGATCCTGCGGGAAGAGTCCGTTTGGCCGACATGACCGGAAACGGACTGAATGACATCGTCCTGATTCATAACGGCCGAATCGATTACTGGCCCAACCTCGGCTATGGTCACTTCGGCAAGCGCATCACGATGGGAAACGCGCCCCATCTCGAGCTCGATTTCGATCCCAAACGCCTTTTTCTAGCCGATCTGAACGGGACCGGCTGTGCCGATCTTGTGTATGTGGCCTTCGACCGGGTCCATTTCTGGTTCAATCAGTCCGGTAACCGATGGAGTCACACCGAGACCATTCGGGGAACCCCAACCGTAAGCGATGTCGACTCCATTCAATTTGCTGACGTATTCGGAACCGGCACCGCGACATTACTCTGGAGTTACGATTATTCCACTCAGCCCGGAGGGAATTACAAAGCCCTCGATTTTTGCGGCGGCGTCAAACCCTACGTTCTCACCGAAATGAGCAACAACATGGGCGCGACCACGCGGGTGCGCTATGCGCCCTCGACGAAATACTTCCTAGAGGATCAAGCCAACGGCAACCCCTGGGTCACCAAGCTGCCGTTCCCGGTACAAGTCGTCGACAAAGTTGAGGTGATCGACCACGTCAGCAAGACGAAGCTGGTCACGACGTACAAATACCACCACGGGTATTTTGACGGGCGTGAGCGGGAGTTCCGCGGCTTCGGACGGGTGGACCAATTCGACACCGAAACCTTCGAGGATTTCACAGGATCGAGCCTGCATGGCAGCGGAGATTTATTCAGCAACGATTCTTCGGCCTGTCATGTGCCTCCGGTCAAAACCCGTTCGTGGTTTCACACCGGCATCTACTTCGAGGACCCGCCGCATCAGGGGACCGTTCCATTTGACCACATCGAGTTGACGTACAGGTTCCGCAAGGAGTTCTACCAGGGCGACCAAGAGGCCGTCACGGTGGCCGAGCATAGAGTCGAATCGGGTGAGACTCCCCACGAGGCCTACCGTGCATTGCGCGGGGCGGTACTGCGGACTGAAGTGTACGCACGCGATGGAAGCGGCAAGGCCGGGCACCCCTACCAGGTAACCGAAAACCGCTATCGAGTTACACAAGTGCAGCCGAAGGATGGCAATAATCATGGGGTCTATTTCAGCCATCCAATAGAAAGCCTGAGCTACCACTATGAACGCAACCCGGCCGATCCGCGCATCAGCCATACGCTGACGTTGGAGGTGGATGCCTTTGGCAATCCGCTGAGATCGGTTGCCATCGGCTATGGCCGCCGGCAGCCCGATCCTGGTCTGCCTACACAAGCGGATCGGGACAAGCAGATCCGGACTTTCATCACTTACACGGAGAACAGGTACACCAACGGGCTCGATAACCCACTCCTCGACCACGACAATTATCGGACGCCCCTGCCGAGCGAAACGCGCACCTATGAGTTGACCGGCTTCAGTCCCGCCGCCAATGCGAAGCAGTTCAGTTTCGACGAATGGGTGGAGGATGATTTCGCGCGGCTCTCTGACGCGGTCGAAATCAACTACGAGGAAACCGCGGACCTCGGCCGGGAACAGAAGCGCCTCATCGAGCATGTGCGCACGCGCTATCGCCGGAACGATCTGACCGACCTGCTGCCCTTGGGCGCCCTCGAGTCGCTGGCGCTTCCGGGCGAAAGCTACAAGCTTGCCTTCACCACCGGGCTACTCGCGCAGGTCTATGGCACCAGGGTCACGGATCCGATGCTGGCCACCGAAGGCGGCTACGTCCACGGCGAAGGCGATGCCAACTGGTGGATTCCCTCGGGGCGGGTTTTCTTCTCACCGAACGTGTCCGATACGCCGACTCAAGAGTTCGCGTTTGCCCGGCAGCACTTCTATTCCACGCACCGCTCCCGCGACCCCTTCGGCAATACCGCCTTTGTCGACTACGACGCCTACGATTTGTTTCTCAAGCAGACGACCGACGCACTCGGCAATCAGACGATCGCCGAGCACGATTACCGTCTCCTCCAGCCTTTCCGGATGACCGACCCCAATGGCAATCGTACCGAGGTGGCTTTCGACACGCTGGGGCTCGTTGCCGGAACCGCCGTGATGGGAAAGGTGACCGATGCGAAGGGCGACTCCCTCGTAGGGTTCGTGCCGGACTTGACTTCACAACAACGTCAAACTTTTCTCGCCGAGCCCCTGGGCAATGCCGCGCTCCTCCTGGGACAGACTTTCTATGAGACTTGTCAAGCCCCCTTATAGATTTTTTTTATGTGGCCTGGCGCATTCTTTGCCTGGTGATATTGGCCAAATGGTAGTTTTCGTCGTACGGTTTATGGTCTCGCCACATCACGAAAATAATCTTGAGCCACTTGGCTCCCAAAGCCCGAAGCGCTTGAGGATGGCTGTGTCCCTTCGCCCGTTGGTCGCGATAGTATTTGTCCGCCCACTCGCACCGATTGAGCGAGCTAAAGGAAAACCAGTAAGTGGCATAACGCAGCAGCTTGTTACACGCATAACGAAACTGTACAAAACAGCTCTTGCCACTCTTTATGGTCACCGGCACCGCACCGGCCTCGGCCTGAAGGTGACGAAAAGAAACCCATCGACTCTCAGTATCGCCCAGCTCAGCCCAAAGCATGGGTATGGTCGTTCCACTCTTGCCGCCCGGCAGCGTCTTGGCCAGATCAGATGCCGGCGTAGAGGCGAAAAAACGTTGGACCTTTTCGCGGTAGCTATCCACCGCTTCACTCAAAGTTTTGAGCTGACCCACGAGCACCGCAAGCAACTGCGACTTGGCTCTCACCACATGCTCGGGAACCTTCAGTTGAGGTTTATTGAGATCTTCCCACAACTGCTCACAGCGCTCCTTACCAAGATGATGCTCGCGCATGGCAAAGCGGTTCCATTCTCTGCGGCTAAGATTCGACAGGGCTTGGGGGGTCGGATACTTCGTGAGAAAATCCAGGGCAATCTTCGATTCCAGATCAGCAAACACCTCCAAGGGCCGTGGATAGTACTCTTTAAGGGTGCGATCGAGCAGATTGCGTATACGCGTTTTATGGCGCCCCAGACGGTGGTGATCCCGAGTGAGCATTTTAAGTTCCTGGGCCTGCTCAGAATCGGGTTGAAGGGCTCTCAAGCGGGCATGATCGCTCCTCACAATATCCGCCAACACGTAGGCATCAAAGGAATCGCTCTTGGACTGGCTCATCCGAAACCGATCCCGAGATCGATCCAAAGCCTTGGGATTGATCGGATAGACCACTACCCCATGATCCAACAGAAAATCCACAATCCGCCCTTGTGGCTTCTCAATGGCCGCCCACAACTCGATCCCCTGCGCCCGACGCTCGTCGAGCCAGCGGCCAAACTCACTCAGGGCTTCGGCTTTCTGAGCCAGTTTTATCTCGATTACTTTTTTGCCCTCTACATCGCCGACCCAAACCTGATGAAACTCATCGGCCCAATCCACACCCAAATAGTATCGCTCCAAGTTCTTCTACTCCTTCTTTTTTTATTCCCTTTTCTAAAAGCGCTGAACGGAATGTTCGCCTTATATCGGTCCTCCAAGGGACAACTTTCTATTGAACCTTTAGCTCCGTTCTCTCGCTGGCCGGGACAGTCTGCCCCAGATCCTCATGGCGGATCAGGCCTCGAAGGTCCTCATGCCAGCAAGCTCTCAGAATCGGTGTTAATCCAATTACGTTATACCTATAAACGTGACCTTACTAATATAAGGCCACGACCCGGATCGTGTACGACTTGGATCGGTATAGAGCGACACAACAGCCGGTGTTTGCGGCCACCCTCGTCCGCGAAACCCACGCGAGCGATCCGCTCCCCCCCGGTGGGCTGAAGGTGCAGGTGAGCCTGAGTTATTCCGACGGCTTCGGTCGTGAGATTCAGAAAAAGATACAAGCCGAACCCGGTTCCGTCCTCGAGGGCGGGCCCGTAGTCAGTCCGCGCTGGGTCGGTAGTGGTTGGACGATCTTCAACAACAAGGGCAAACCCATCAAGCAGTATGAGCCGTTCTTTACCGATACCCACCGCTTCGAGTTCGACGTCCGCATAGGAGTCAGCTCGACTCTTTTTTACGATCCGGTCGAGCGCGTCGTCGTAATGCTTCACCCCAACCACACTTGGGAAAAAGTCGTCTTCGATCCGTGGCAACAGACGACTTATGACGTCAACGACACCGTCATGCGTAATCCCAGGACAGACGATGACGTCAAAGGGTTCTTTACTCGCTTGCCGGATACGGAATACCTCCCTACCTGGCATGAGGCACGGAAGAACGGTCAACTTGGGCAACATGAACAGGCTGCTGCGGAAAAGGCGGCCGTCCACGCGGATACGCCCACCGTCGCCCACGCCGACTCGCTGGGGCGCACCTTCCTGACTCTCGCGCACAATCGGTTCGAGCGGAGTGGCGCTGTTGTCGAGGAGAAATATTCCACCCGCGTTGAGCTCGACATCGAAGGCAACCAGCGCGAAGTGATCGATGCCAGGGACCGCATCGTCATGCGCTACGACTACGACATCCTGAGCAATGCCATCCGCCAGGCTAGCATGGAGGCCGGCGAGCGCTGGATGCTCAACGATGTCGCAGGCAATCCGCTTTACGCCTGGGACAGCCGCGATCACCAGTTTCGCACCGCATACGACCGCCTACGGCGACCGACGGACTCCTTCTTGCGCGAAGGCGCCGGTGTAGAGCTGCACGTGGGGCGCACCGTCTATGGCGAAACCCGGCCCAATCCCGAGGCCAGGAACCTGCGCGGCAAGGTGGTTCAACTCTTCGACCAGGCAGGCGTCATTACCAGCGACGACTACGATTTCAAAGGCAACTTGCTAAGCAGTCAGCGCCAGCTTGCCGAGGAGTACAAAACGACGCTGAACTGGTCGGTCTCCGTACCGCTTGAAGCACGGACCTACCGAAATCGCACAACATATGACGCGCTCAACCGTCCAATAACCCTCACTACGCCGGACAACAGCGTCATCCACCCCACGTTCAGCGAGGCAAATCTGTTGGAAAAAGTGGATGTCAATCTGCGCGGCGCAGTGGTCGCTACCGCTTTCGTTACGGATATCGATTACGACGCGAAAGGCCAGCGGGGCTTGATCGACTATGGCAACGGCGTCCGGACGACGTACGAATACGACTCGCTGACTTTCCGACTTGCTCGCCTGAAGACGCTACGGGGCGCAGAGCAGTTGCAGGATCTCGTCTACACTTATGATCCAGTCGGAAACATCACCTCTATCGGGGACAATGCTCAGCAGACGATTTACTTCAACGGCCAGGTCGTCGAGCCGCACTGCGACTATGTCTATGATGCCATCTATCGCCTGATCGAAGCCAAAGGCCGCGAACACATCGGTCAGCTTGGACGGCCTGAGACTACCTGGAACGATCAGTTTCGCGTGAATCTTCAGCACCCCCACGACGGCCAGGCAATGCGGAACTACACCGAGAGGTATGAGTACGACGCTGTCGGCAATTTCGAGCAGCTGATTCATCAAGCGGCCAATGGCAATTGGACGCGCGCTTATACACACCGCGAATCCAGCCTGATTGAGCCCGGCAAGAAGAACAACCGCCTGAGCAGCACCGTCGTTCACGCGAATGGCAGCCAGCCTATTGTCGAGCCATATACCCACGACGCCCACGGCAATATGACTTCGTTGCCCCATCTCTTGAAGATGGAGTGGGACTTCAAAGACCAGCTCCGGGCAACCTCAAAACAGGTCAACAACAGCGGCCCGCCGGAAACCACCTATTACGTGTACGACGTATCAGGCCAGCGCGTACGCAAGGTGACTGAGCACCAAGCCGCTGCAGGACAAACGCCTACGCTTTTGAAAGAACGCATCTACTTGGGAGGCTTCGAGATCTACCGCGAGTATGAGAACGACAGTGATACGGTGAAACTGGAGCGCGAGACGCTGCATATTATGGACGACCAGCAGCGCGTCGTCCTGGTGGAAACGCGCACCCTCGACACCGCAGGTAACAACCCCGCGCCACAGCAACTCATCCGCTACCAGTTCGGTAACCATCTGGGCTCGGCTTCTCTGGAGTTGGATGGGGCTGGGCAGATCATTTCGTATGAGGAGTATTACCCCTACGGTAGCACGTCGTATCAAGCGGGGCGGAGCGCGGCGGAGGTGAGTCTGAAGCGGTATCGGTATACGGGGATGGAGCGGGATGAGGAGAGCGGATTGAATTATCACGGAGCACGATACTTTGCTCACTGGTTAGCAAGGTGGGTGTCGGTTGACCCTTTGCTGGCCGAGTCCTCCCACATGACTCCGTACTGCTATTCGGGTGCAAATCCAATCCATTATGTTGATCTCACAGGCTGTGCACCTGAGATAACGTGGAGCCAAAACGAACTGCTCCGACTAATTGAGCAGTGGCGTCTTGGTGTGACGGCATACCTGAGTAGGCCCGATGTTAGGAACCTCCATCGTTTTGTTGTTGAAGAACTGGCAGCAGCACCAGGACGGGAGAGGGACCTTCTTAGCCAAAGAATCAGGTTCATTAACGAAGAACGCAACGATCTTATTCGAGCGGGCGAGCGACTGAAGGGAGCGCTTACCAAATCGGGATTGCCTGTTGGAAGCATACACAGAGCTAATGATTGGAATCTCGTCTACGGGAAAAAGATAGCCGAAGGCATGGAGTTACTTAGGCCGCCTCGTCCCGGGGGAGGAGGACCGCCCCCTCCCGGAGGAGGAGGTGGCGGAGGTGGGGGAGGCCATGGGGGAGGAGGTGGTCCGAGCGGCGGAGGTAAAGGAAATGGAGAAGGTGACAAAGGTGGCAAGACCGGCGGAGGTTTGGGGACGAAAGTTGTCGCAACGGTGGCGACGGCCTTGGTGGTGTTCGGCCCAGGCTCCGCAAAGGAGAAAGCGCAGACGCTGACCGTGGGCTACGGCATTGGCAAAGGCACGCAGTTCCTTGCCGCACGAGCCCAGCTGGTCGCCATCATGGGAGCCACAGCAGCTTTTGTAATCACTTTACCCAACGATCAAGGCGCGGCTTACCAAGAGAAACAAGCGAGACTTGAAGCCCAGCAGGCTGTCCTAGAAGAAATCAACGGTCGCGCCGTGGCGATATACTACAGGGAGTTGGCCAAGGGCTATGCTCCCGAGTGGAACTTCGTGTACGACATGGCCGTTCATGAAAAGTACGTCGAGCTCGGACTCGACAAGGTAGCTGAGGCGCGGCAGAAGCAGCTCAGAGCTCAGGATCCGAACGTCTGTACCAAGGCGCCGCCACGGCCGGACCTGAATAGCCCCGTGCGGGTTTTAAGCGATAACGCGCCGCGCCTAAACGCGCGCTGAAAGTGGCCGTGTGAGGTACGAGCCCCAACATTTGGCGGCGCTGGTTAGGGTCAAGGCGGTTCGGTCCGTGCACCTCCAAAGAGCTTTTAAAATATCTGACAGCGGAACGTGAGGTCAGTCCGTGGATATGCGCAGAGCGGTTACACGCGCTACACGTAAACAATAGTTTTTAACCCGCAGACACTAATAGAAAGATTCTAAGACAGAAGAAGCCAAAGATGAAAGCTATCACCGCTCCGATCAATCGTGAAAGTAAACGCCGTGTCATTCGTGAAAGTAAACGCCGTGTCATTGCCAATTTGCAGGGCACGTTGCAATTGTGCTTAGACCGGGACGCTATTCTGGCAATGACCCAAACGCGCTCCGATGGCTCTCTCAGGAGCCTAAGCCGAAACGCGAAAGGCAAAGTTATCGCCGGAAACCCCGGCAGAGCACTCAGCATTTTTCAGAGAGAACGAAACGACGCGACGGTAATCCTGCCTGATCACCCGCATGTCTTACAGACATCACCCGTGGGTGATTGCGATTACCCCACGCGATGGATGCTGATGAAAACCGGATTCTCGCAGCAAATACCGAAGGACGAACGACGCAGTGAAAGCCGGCATGCGAGAGGTGAGCAAGGCATCTGGCGACAGCATTATTTGGAACAATGTATCCGCGATGATCGGGATTTCGCGCGACGTGGGGACTGCATCCGTTACAACCCTGTCAGGCATGGGTATATGGAACAGGTAACGGATTTGGCCCTATTCGACATTTCATCGCGAAGTGGCATGCGGCGCATATCCGGTGGATTCGGACGGGTGGGCCGGAATGCGAATTGAAGGCGGGCGAACATGCGTGAAGTTATGTTAGGCCGCGCGCTCACCAGCCTTCACCGCGGATTCTAAAAGGAGGGTTTGTTATGCCTAGGCCTCAAGTGACAGTGACATTTGACCCCAGCGTCGGTATCGACCCGATCCCGACGGGTGCCGGGGGAATCGTCCGGGGAACGATCATCACGGTCACGGGTACGGCGGGGTGCGTCGTGACGACCACCGACGAGGAGAACCCCGGAAACAATGGGAGCGAGGAGTCGCCTGAGAGCATCTCCGAGGTGAGAGTTCGTCTCGGCCTTTCTCATGGCTTTGTGAAAGCTAAGCCGACCGGGCCGCTCATCCCGGGCACAAATCGGAGGATGTTCACGACCTGGACCACTGATCCGCTGACCATTAGCGGTGTGGTCAACGATACCCTGCAGATCAGGGCGAGCGTGTCGGCGGGCCTAGGCCCGCAGCCGACCGAGGCCGAGGACACCGTGTTCGTGACCGTGGACCGTACGCCGCCCGCCCTCAGTCTCACCACGGCGAATATCATGACGCAGGCGGTAGTCAACGGGAAGACGACTTTCCGGTTGGCGGGTGTCGCGCCCGATGACCTCAGCCCGGTTGTGGCGGTTGAATGGCTGCTCGGTCAGGGGGCGGAGTTCACCCGGGCGACGCCCAAGGCTCCGGGTGACTGGTCATCGTGGACCGCGGACGTGGAGGTGTCGCCCGCGGGCACGTATCAGTTGCTCGTGCGGGCACGCGATGGGGAAGGAAACACCACTCCAGCAAAGCAGGTGACGTTGAATGCGGTCGAGACCTTCCAGCCCAAGGATCCGAGTGATGTTTTCAACCTGGCTGCCTACCTGAACGACCTCGTCGGCGATGATCCGCCGGGATTCGCGAAGAAGCGAATCGTTGTCGACGCCCAGAACACGCCACTCGATGCGGCTCGGCTCAAAACGATCTATAAGCAGCCTTTCGGCGAGTTGACCCACCCGAACAACCGCGAGGCTGCTACGGCCCCGGTTCACCAGGTGAGACTGTGCGTGGAGGTGCTCCGTGCCTTTCTGGCTGACGTCAACAGGAGCGCGCCGGCGGCGGAAGAGGCGAAGTACCGGCAGCAGGCATACGTGGCCCTGCTGCGCAGCCTCGGTACATCATTCGACGAGATCCGGCGCGCGCGCGGTGATGAGCCGACCCGGAAGAGGCTCGCGGCCCGGCTCGGGGTCGACCGGCCTGACCGGCTGGACCTGTTGGTGCTGTTGCCCGAACAGGTCACCGAGGACAAGCTCGAGCAGCTCTTCGGGTTGCAGGCCACCACCCGCGATCCGCTGATCCGCGGCCCGCAACCGCTGCTGCTCACCTGGCAGCTCGACCGGCTACGGGCGCAGTGGCAGGAGCAAGACAACGCCGCCCGCGTCTACGGCGAGATCCCTGTCCCCATCGTCAACCCTGACCTGTTGAACGAGAACGACTTTCGCACGCGCAAGAAGGACGTCGATCCCGCTTTTACGCTGTGGGATAAGCGCAAAGATGAGATGACCGACCTCCTCAAGCGAATCGACGCTCTCCGCAAAAGTAAGACAACGCCGCTCGCCGGATTCGACGCAGTCGTCGGCCAGTTCGTGGCCAAGGTCGAAGACTTAACGGCCCTGCTCGCCGACTACCACGCCGGCAAGGACATCGCCCCCCGGCTCACCCAGAAGCGCCTGTCCCTGACGGCATTCCTGCGCCTCATGCGCAGCCGGGATCTAATTCGGGACCTGCCTGTCGATGAAACCGTCCTGGACGATGATTGGGCTGATGTGTACGCCATCGCCGCGCAGGCGACCAAGCTCGGTCGCTATGCTGATTGGCGCGCCGAGGAGCAGGCCAAGGGGCTTACCCTGGGTCCAGACTATTTCGTACTGCCCGATCACACGACACCTCTCGTTGAGCTGCCCGAGTGGCGCGCAACGGCCCGGGAGCGCCGGGCGTGGCAGGCGACTCTGCAAACGCGGATCAACCAGCAACAAGACGTCATCCAGGCCCTGCGCGCCGTCGTGTACGCCGCCGAAGAGGAAGTCCTCCCGGGGCTGCGTGACCTTCTCGCCGCCACGGCTGGAGACGCCGCACGCGGCCTGCTGATCGACTTCGCCGCCGGCGCCGCGCAGCAGACCACTCGCCTCGCCCAGGCGGTCGAAACTGTACAGGGCGTGCTGTTCGGGGTGCGCGTCGGCGCCTTCACGGCCGGCCACCCCGCGGCCAGTTGGAGGCTGAAGCTGGAGCCGCCCTCGAACAACTCCCCCGGCTATACCGAGGCCAACTTCGATGAGGACTGGGGGTTCTGGGGGTCTCACGAGACCTGGCAAGGCGCCATGCGGGTCTTCATCTACCCGGAGAGCCACCTGCTGCCGACGTTGCGACCCGTTACTTCAAAAGAGCATTTCCCGCCCACATCGCGCCCGGTCACCGAGCCAACCAATGCCTATAAGGATTTGATCAAGAACCTGCGCAGCTTCGCGCGCATCACGCCCATAGAGGCACGTAACGAAGCCGGGAAGTACCTGGAAGACCTGCGCAAGGAGTTTCTCAACGACAACGCTTTCCCGACGAAGCTCAAGAGCAGCACCTTCGTCATGACCGAGCAACTGACGGACAAACAGCTAGCGGACCGACAGGCGCTCAGCGCCGAGATCATGGCACCTTTCACGGGCCCGCATGAGCCACATGAGGCCACGCCGAGCTACCTGAAGGAGGTCTTCTACTTCGTCCCTTTGCTCTGCGCGCTCCAATTGCAGCGATCGGGCGAATACTCAGCCGCCTTGGACTGGTTTCAGGCCGTGTACGCCTATCACTTGCCTCCTCCGCAGCGCAAGATCTACCGCGGGCTCACGATGGAAGAGAGCATCGACTCCAAGTTCCAGCGCCCGGCAAACTGGCCACGGGAGGGGCTGAATGCGCACGATGTCGTGCGAGACCGAGCGAACGCTCTGACTCGTTTCACCATTATCTCGCTGGTGCGCTGCTTCGAGCAGTTCGCGGATGCGGAGTACACCCGAGACACCGACGAGTCGGTCGCCCGTGCCCGCGCCCTGTACCAGACGGCGCTCGAGCTACTCGGGATCGCGTACCCCGCTGCGGGTGCCACCGCCGCTCCGGCCAGCTCCTTCGGCCTAGATCCCGTGGTCGAGGCGCTACGCCTGCACGCCGAGTCGAACCTGCGCAAGCTGCGCCTCGGGCGCAACATCGCCGGGCTGGAGCGCCAACTTTCGCCCGAGCTCGCCGCTGGGACCTCAGTCGCGCCACGGCAACCGACGCCCTACCGATACGCCGTGCTTATCGGGCGGGCCAAAGATCTCATCCAAAATGCCGCCCAGATGGAAGCCGCTCTGTTGGCTGCGTTGGAGAAGCGTGACGCGGTGTCGTACGACCTCCTCAAGGCCATCCAGGACGTCGAGCTGGCCAGCGAAACCGTGCGCCTGCATGACCTGCGGGTGAAGGAGGCTGCGGACGGCATCACACTGGCTCGGCTGCAGTATGGCCGCGCGCAAATTCAGTTCTTCCACTTCGACGACTTGCTCCAGGAGGGGTTTAGTTTTTGGGAAAAGGCAAGCATGGTTGGCGGCGTTATTGGGTCCGTGGTAAGTGGCGCCGCCTCGGGTGCTGGTAGAGATGGCATCGGTGGTCCGGAAGGTGCCGGCCTCGGCCTGGTCTCTGGGCTGGGATCGATGTTCGGCCAGATCGCGAGCTTTGAACGTCGCGCAGAGGACTGGGAACTGCAGCGCCACCTGGCACGACACGACTCCTTCATCGGCCTCCAGCAGATGGTTCTCGCGAAGGATCAAGTGGCGGTGGCGACGCAGGAGCAGCGGATCGCCCATCTCCGGATGGAGCATGCTGGAGCCACTGTCCAGTTCCTGGCCGGGAAATTCACCAGCGCCGAGCTCTATGAGTTCATGAGCGAGGTCCTGGACGGGGTCTACCGCTTCTTCCTCCAGCAGGCGACAGCCATGGCCAAGCTCGCGGAGAACCAGCTTGCCTTCGAGCGGCAGGAAGCGCCTCAGGGGGTCATTCAGGGCGACTACTATGCGGCCTCCGAGGGCGGTCCGGACCGCCGGGGAATGACGGGCTCGGCGCGGCTGCTCGCCGACATCGTTCAGCTCGACCAGCATGCCTTCCTCACCGATCGGCGCAAGCTGCAGCTCACCAAGACGCTCTCACTGGCCAGGCTCGCCCCGATCGAATTCGCGCGCTTCCGGGAGACCGGCGTGATGATCATCGGCACGCCGCAGGCGCTGTTCGACCGCGACTTTCCCGGCCACTATCTACGTCTGGTCAAGCGGGTGCGGATGTCGGTGATCGCGCTCATCCCGCCCACCGAGGGCATCCGCGCCACCCTGAGCAGTCCGGGAACCTCGCGCGTCGTGATCGGTGGCGACACCTTCCGAAATGTGGTGGTGCGCCGCGACCCGGAGACCGTGAGCCTCACCTCGCCCCGGGACGCGACCGGCCTGTTCGAACTCGTCCCCGATTCCCAGCCTGAGCTGCTGCTGCCTTTCGAGGGAGCTGGCGTAGATACCGTCTGGCGCCTCGAGCTGCCTAAGGCGGCCAACCCTTTCGACTACTCCAGCATCGCCGACGTTCTCCTGACCCTCGAATACACGGCTCTGAACAGTTTCGACTACCGGCAGCAGGTGATCCAGACACTCGATCCGGATCCCAGCGTCGATCAGCCGTTGAGTTTCCGCCTGCAGTTCCCGGATCAGTGGTACGAACTCCACAACCCCGACCAAGCGGCGACGCCGATGACGGTGCGCTTCAAGACCGGGCGCGCGGACTTCCTTCCCAACCTTGACGATCTGAAGACGGAGCATTTGGTGTTCTACCTTGCCCCAGCAAATGGACAACCTATCGAAATACAGGGCGTTCGGCTCTTGTTCAAAAGGCAGAACGACGAGACTCCAGTCGGCGGTTCCGCTGATTCGATCGATGGCGTCATCAGCACGCGCAGAGCGAATGGCAGCAAGTGGCTGCCGATTACCGACAACAAAGCTCCTATCGGCGAGTGGGAATTGGCGCTGCCGACCGATGACACGACCAAGAACCTTTTCAGGAACGCGGAGATCGAGGACATCTTGTTCTCGATCACTTATGCTGGGCGCACACCGGAATGGCCTGTTTAGTACGTGCCCCAATAACGGAGAGGAAAAATACTATGCCAGACCAATACTGTTCGATGACAGCACTCTATAAAGATCCATCAAACGTTGAGGGAACAACCTACGGCAAGCGCTGGAGGCGCCATGAATGGATTCAGATCGTAGAAGGTCAAGCTACCGACAATCTTGAAGGTCAGAAGATAGTTCTCGCCCTTCACGGCGGCGGGATCGAGCCCGGTACCAGCGAAATCGCCCTAGCCGTTGCCGGATATCATCCGGCAACTTTTGCCCACGCTTCAGATTGTTTTGGATTGCATGATCTATGGATCTTCGAAGGTCTGTTGGCTGACTGTAATAGCAAACTGCATGTCACTTCCACCCATTATGATGATCCCATTGCGTTGAAGTTGGTTCAGATTTCGAAGCGTTGCCTTTCATTACACGGCTTGAGCGACACGGCTGCTAACGGAAAAATTCAAATCGGTGGGCTTGATACCGAGCTAATGAATATTGTCCTGGAAGAATTGACAGCAGCAGGGATACCCGCTGCTACTAGTAATGACGACGCAGACACAAATGGCAATAATCCCGAGAACATCTGCAATAAAACTACGACCGGCGCCGGTGTGCAGTTAGAAATGGGAAAGACTTATCGCGAGTCACTATTTGCTCCAGGCTGCGATACCAGAGAATTGCGTAAGAATAATACCAACGCTAACTTCTGCAAATTGGTCACAGCACTGAGAAAGGCGATGAGCCGCGTGAATTAAGTCTACACAAGGAGGCTGGATTCGAGGGAAGAGATTGGGCTATAGGGTCTGTGGGCCGTCAAGGCTCAAGGCCTTGTTGAAAGATCTTGTCGGCGAGGCCATCGATTCGATCCAGGAACTTCTTATCGTTTTGCATCTTTGCTTGCACGCGGCGGCAACTCCATCAGCCCCAGGCAAAGTGTAGACCGAAACGTTCGATCTTTAATCAATCGATCTCAAGTTCTGTTTTTGCCGAACAACACAGTTTCGGTAATTACAGATCGGACGGATACACCTAAATGGTGAAATCTTGCTATGGGGTCTCACGATTCCGCTGAATGTGTTGGCGCGCGCGGACAAAGTGATCAAGTGATGGCAGAAAACCAAGCTGCGCTGCCAGGATTGAATTGAATTCTCCATCAACCAAATCTTGTGAAATTTGTCTGACGCGAACAGTTCGTGCTGCGATGAAATGCGCTTCTCTTATTTTACAGGGATGAATACAAAGCGGCGCGGCTGGGCGCCTACGTCTCGCGAGATATGACCCTGACCGGAAGTATCCTCTGCCAGAAGAACATCGCCAGGGCCGAAGCGCCGCTTGGTACCATCGCCGATCTCGATCTCAGTTTCACCTGACAGGTTGATCACATACTGCCGTCTAGGTGCCTGATGCCAGCGGTTAACACTGTCGGGGGTACCTTCACGGAAAACAATACCATCCCCCGGCTGGAGCTTGTTGATCTCCACCTCGATTTCTTCGAAATGCGACTGGCGGTCCACTCCGGTGTAGAGTCGTGTGACTTTCATGGTTCGGCTCTTATAGGTAACCCGGCGCTTAAAAACAAGGGCCTTATTCGAACAGCAATGGCCTGGTATAATTCAAAGGCGAATTCGGTAAATATTCCTAGTCACGTAAGCCGAAAAAGAAGCGATTTAACGAGCCGTGATCGTGAAATTGAAAAATGGCCGACAATGTGATGGAAGAAAACCGCGCGGCGGTGACAGGTGGGATTTTTCAAATCAGTAATATACTGGTCAGCATACTCACTACTTCGGCACTCACTACTTCGGCATTGACAGACTGACGCTGTCTTGACTATGGTTTCCGCGTTGTCCTAAGCAAAGATTTGGGTTACCAGCCCGACCTTCCTAATCGGGTTTTTCTCGGTCCGGTAAATGTGAGGACGGCGCCGTCCAGCGGCGAACCTTTTGCGAAAGGAGAGGCACGATGAAACGCCTATTCGGACTCGCCCTCGGGGGACTGCTGGTTCTCACCGTATTTTCCGCTCCGACTTTTGCTGACGGCGACATTGTCAAGGTGATGACGCGAAATCAGTATCTCGGTGCGGATCTGACGCCGATAATTCTGGCGCAGACGCCAGAGGAGTTGTTCGTCGCAGCGGCCACTGCGCTCACGCAGGCTGCAGCCAACAACTTCCCGCTTAGAGCCCAGCGCTTGGCCACGGAGGTCGCCCTCACCGAGCCGGATCTGATCGGCCTCCAGGAGGTCGTTGATCTCAAGCTGAACGGGGCGAATGTCGGACCGCCCTTCGTCGACCATCTGGCCGTGACTCTCGCCGCCCTTGCTGCCAAGGGCCAGAGTTATGTTGTGGCAGCGACAGTAGTAAACTTGGACATTACAATTCTCTTCGACGTGAATGGGGACGGAACCCCTGAGACGGTGAGGGTGGTCGACCGTGACGTGATTCTGGCCCGAAAAGGCGTCACGTTCACTCTACTAAAGGGGAACGTCACCGCCGGCGGGCTCTGTGGGGTTATTGTTCCACTGACACCGTTTCCTTTCCCACTCCAGTCCTCGCCCTCAGAGGACGGCTGCAACTACACCACCGTGGCGCAAGTCGATTCGCCGTTCTTCGACGAGCCGATCAGTATCCAGAAAGGCTTCGTCGGCGTCGACGCCACCGTGAGGGGGAAGAAATATCGCTTTGTCAACACGCATCTTGAGGTCAGGGAGCTCGGCGCGATTTTCCAGTCCCTACAGTCGGTGGAACTGGTCGCAACGTTGCAAGCAACCACGCCCCCCAACCTGACGCTGATTCTCGTCGGCGACTTCAACTCCTCGCCCGAGCATGAACCAATCGCCGGCGTCACTCCGCCCTACCAGATCATCGCCGGCGCGGGTTTCGCGGACATCTGGGACACGAACCCTCTTAAGTTCTTCAATCCGGGCGGTTTCACCTGCTGCCAGTTGGCGGACCTGTCAAACACGGTGTCACTCCTCAACGAAAGAATCGACGTCATCTTCGTACGCGAACAGTCGTTCGTGCCGCTGGCGTTCGTCACAGGCCAGGTTCCCATCTTCCCGTTATTCCTGCCGCCCAATTGGGCATCCGATCACGCCGGAGTATTCGGGAAGCTCACCTTCGGTCAGACGCCCTGGCTGGTAGCCGGACAGAATTATAACGCGCCTTAGCCCAGCTGGGAGATTTCGAACGGGAGATACAAGACAAGCTACCGCGTCAACCGGGTTGGCGACGGCCCAACGTCCGGCGCCCGCCAGCGACAACCTTAAACTGAGCGCTTCGCTTTCGCCGAACACGTCCGAAATTCGACTTTGGATAAGCCGCCACTGTTCTGGTGTAGTGAGCGAAGGAAAGCGAAGCCGCGATGCCAGGATTAAACTGATTTCTCCTTCTACTTAATTCCGCCCCTATCCAAAATCATTTTTTATTGGCTGCCGAATGCGTTCCGCTGAATTAGCCAAAAATCT
Organism: uncultured delta proteobacterium; assembly: GCA_963840855.1. GTDB lineage: Bacteria > Desulfobacterota > Binatia > UBA9968 > UBA9968 > DATACQ01. The sequence goes on along the minus strand of CAWJBB010000061.1, from coordinate 155,843 downwards.
GAGGAATTTGCCGTGCCTTTTCAGATGGTTTTTGGCACATTCGAATTCAACCCAAATGAGCCAAAGCAAAGTGGAGCCAATTCCGGAACCGTCGCGATTTATGCTCCCGGAGGTCCATCCTAAAGTCTTACTCCTTTCTCTTAAAATACTCGTACAGGTTATTGAAGACGGCAGCAGCCTGGGCGAGCCGACTCTCATCGTCCTTATGGGCCATAGCTATGCCCGCAATCAAGTGGTCAACGCCGGTGGTTTCGTGCCGTTCAAATTTTGCATCCTTCAAATCGATATCGTGAACGATCTCGCCAATCGCACTCAGGGCAGAATCCGAAATCCCGAGACTGTCGATTAAAACTTCAAAAGTGCAGCGGTCTCCCACATGCGTGTATTCTGCCTCGAACATGTCGAATCGTATTTCATCATTGAGTGGCTTATAGCCCTTGGCTGGAACAAACTTGAATTTCGCATCCGAATCGATGAAATGGCGGACGAGCCAGGCGCTTGCCATTCGGTCAACGTGGATTCCTTTACGTGTCACCCAAGTCTTGCCTAACAAGTTCTCGCGAGCGCGCTCTCCCGTTTCGAAAGCGCGATGGCTTGCTTTACTGCTGGGCAAGCGAGCTTCGATCCCCGTGATCAATCCAGTTGCGGCCTCCCGAGCCGGAGCGCCGAAGAAATCGATCGCGACGACCTCATCAAGCCGTCGTTTGAGTCGCACTATATCCTGTTGAATTTGAGTCGTATCCTGCGTCGCGAGTTTGCCTCTGGTCGGTAGAGTCTTGGCTATCACACGGGCGTCTTTAGCAATCTGTCCGTAGTCGGCCTCGCGAGCCGACTGAAACAACGCCTCAACCTGCTCATCGGTCACTCCGTCAACCAATCGAGCTTCGCAGAGAGTACCGTCTCCGCCTCCCTGCACAATCTCTCGCAGCACCCACTGAAAATCTTCTCGTGCCTGATCGCTTTTCGGTAGAACGTAAACGGTGTTTTTGATCGGCACTGCGCCGAGCCGCTGTAATCGGCGCCAGATTTTTACCCGCAAGTAATTTGGCTTCGGTGGAATCTGATGAATAAGCAGAAACCACCGCCCTTCGTTTGTTGACTGCATCGATATTTCCTTGATAAAGATACAGCTGTTATATAACGGATACAATATAGACTACACGAACAGAAGCACCGGCAAAAAGAGGCGCAGGGAACAAGGGTACCTTATGCAACAAACATCCAGTTCAATACAGAGGCCGGGTACGGCAAGCGCTGAAGCAATCTCTGTAAACAAAGCCGGCCTTTGGCCTCTCACCGCTTACTTTCTCAAGCTCGGCACCATAGGGTTCGGTGGCCCCGTTGCATTGGTGGGCTTCATGCATCGAGACCTGGTCGAGCGACGGCAGTGGATCACCGAAGATACCTACAAGCTGTCACTGGCGCTTGCTCAAATCATGCCGGGGCCACTCGCGGCACAGACAGCCATTGCCATCGGCTATTTCGAAGCGGGCACAATCGGCGCGACTTTGGTTGGGCTGGCCTTTATCATCCCTTCGTTTCTTATGGTCGTCGCCATCTCGCTCGCTTACGTCGCATACGGCGGGCTGTGGTGGATGCAGGCTCTTTTCTATGCCATTGGCGCCACGGTGATCGCCATTATTGCAATCGCCGCATACAAGTTGGCGCGCAGCACCAACAAGCGTGATCCTGTGCTGTGGAGTGTTTTTGCGATCCTCACGGTGGTTACAGTATGGGCGCAAGCCGAGTTGGCGGAATTCTTCATTCTCGCAGGCCTCGTGGTACTGCTGGCGCACGCCTGGCCGGGTTGGAAAAGCGGTTTGCTCATGAGTCTCGGCGCCGCAATCCTGGGGGCGGCTGTTTGGTTGCTGGAGGCGTGGCTCCGGCAAACGGGTACTGCGGCCGATTCTCAGGATCTGCTCGCGCAGATTTTGCTATTTTTCACAAAGGCGGGCGCCTTCGTGTTCGGCAGCGGACTAGCTATCATTCCATTTTTGCAGCAAGGAGTGGTGCAACAATTCGGTTGGCTAACCGAGCATCAATTTCTTGACGCGGTCGCGGTGGCGATGATCACGCCGGGCCCTGTGGTCATTACCGTCGCCTTCATCGGTTTTTTAGTTGCCGGGTTCGCCGGGGCGGTCATGGCCTCCATCGGTATTTTTTTACCGGTTTACGTATTTACCATCATCCCGGCGCCGTGGTTCAAACGCCACCGCGAAAATCCTCAACTCAAAGCGTTCGTTGACGGCGCGACCGCCGCGGCTACCGGCGCCATCACCGGCGCCGTCATAGTTCTCGCCACGCGGGCGATCACGGATTGGCCGACGGTGATCATCGCGCTGGTGAGCTTCGGCATCCTCTGGCGTTTCAAAATTTCCGAACCGATTATCGTCACCGTTTCGGGGGTGGTCGGATTGATTCTCTGGCCCCTCGTGCGCGGCGGGTGATCTCGCTCTTGAGGGGAGCATCAGTTTACGAACCGCTTTACGATTACCGTGGAAAACTTGTCCGGACGGAGGATAAGCAGTGAAATTCTTCCGGGGGATCCTGTTTTTTGGAATGAGTGTTTTTGCCATCATTATGACTCTTACTACACACGGCAATGCCGTAAGCTGGAAGTGGGATTTTGAAAGCGATCCGGCCGGTAAACCTCCGTCCCGTTTTAGCTTCGCGAGAACCGGAAGCGGTCGCACGGGCCGATGGCTGGTGGGAGCTGAAAAGGACTCCCCGAGTGGGACGAAGGTTCTGGCGCAGTTAGACACGGATGCGACCAGCTACCGTTTTCCCGTCGCCGTCGCGGATTCTGTTTCGCTTGCAAATCTTCGTTTGTCCGTACGCTGTAAAGCAGTTTCCGGAAAAGTTGACCAGGCTTGTGGGCTCGTTTTCCGGTACCTCGATGAGAACAACTATTACGTGGTCCGCGCCAACGCTTTGGAAAATAATGTCCGTCTTTACTACGTCAAAGATGGCAAGCGTCAGCAGTTTGCAGGTTGGGATGGACTAGTAGCGGCAGGCGCTTGGAACACGCTTAGTATCGATGCGCGAGATGATCGCTTCCAAGTGTATTGGAATAGCAAGATGGTCATAGATGCTCGTGACCGAACATTTACAGAGGGCGGAAAGGTGGGGCTTTGGACTAAGGCGGATTCGGTTGCGTATTTCGATGATCTTGCTGTTGAGTCTCTTGATTCCAAGTAACCCTCGGAGGAATCCTTTATGCCGTACGAAATGAAACCGCTCTCCTGCGTTCCCGCCAAGCTCAAAGGGCTCTCGGAACAACTCATCGTTAGTCACTACGAGAACAATTACGGCGGCGCGGTGAAACGCCTGAATGCCATCACAGAGCAATTGGAATCGCTGGATTTCGCAACCGCCCCCGTGTTTCTCATCAACGGCTTGAAGCGCGAAGAGTTGATTGCCAGCAACTCGATGATCTTGCACGAACTTTATTTTGACGGCTTTGGAAACAGAGGCGAACCCGACAAAAATCTGCAAGGAGCCTTGGTCAGAGACTTTGGCAGCCTGGAAAGATGGCAGACCCAGTTTGCCGCGATGGGTAAAGCGCTCGGCGGCGGATCGGGGTGGGTTTTGTTGACCTATTCGCGTCGCGATAAAAAGCTCATCAATCAGTGGGCTGCCGATCATACCTGTTCTCTGGCAGGAGGCAGCCCAATTCTCGCGCTCGATATGTACGAGCATTCGTATCATATCGACTACGGCGCCAAAGCAGCCGCCTATGTCGATGCGTTCATGCAAAACCTCAATTGGGAGAATGTCTCGACGCTTTACAGCCAAAATGCACATTCATAAAAACCAATTGCGCCGGCTTAAGCCTGTCAGGCAGCCCTGAATTCTTGTTAGTAACACGCGTGGACGCGGGAAACGTCCGCGTCGAAGACGCACGAAAGAGAAACTCGCATGGCGCAGGATGATCGCGAACGGATCGCAATTCTCTACCCTGGTGATTACAGAGACAGGACGAACGCAACCACTGAAAATAACCGGTTTGCGGATTTATTGGCGGCTTTTGCCGATAGAGGGATATACGCGGAACCCGCGGTTTATAGCGACGATTTTTGCGCTGAGGTTCGGGATCAACTTATGCGAGTTGACGGTGTCCTCGTGTGGGTCAATCCTATTCAAGACGGGCGCAACAGGTCGGTTCTCGATTCCATGCTTCGTGAGGTGGCAGCGAACGGGATTTTTATCAGCGCCCATCCCGACATCATCCTGAAATTGGGAACCAAGGAAGTTTTATACCGAACGCGTCATATCGGTTGGGGATGCGATACGCATCTTTACAGCAGCATGGAACAGATGCGTCAGGAACTGCCTGCGCGCTTAGCGAATGGGGAAGCCCGTGTACTCAAGCAGTACCGTGGTAACGGCGGAATCGGCGTCTGGAAAGTCCAAATGAGTGCTGGACGCGTTAGCGGCAGGCCGGCGCAGCCGGAAAGCATTCTTCGGGTTCGCCATGCGAAACGCGGCTGCACCGAAGAGGAGATCACGCTAGATAAATTCTTTGCGCGTTGCGAAGAATATTTTTTGTCGGATGGTCGGATGATTGACCAGAAATATCAAGAGCGGCTCCCGGACGGCATGATTCGCTGTTATCTCGTTGAAGAGAGGGTGGCCGGATTTGGACATCAGGCTGTCAATGCGTTGTTCCCTGCGCCTTCCGGCGCACCGCCAACGGAAGCGCCCCAACCTGGCCCCCGGTTTTACGATCCGCCCACCAAGCCGGAATTCCAGGCTCTGAAACAAAAGTTAGAGCATGACTGGCTGCCGGCAGCGCAGCAACTGCTTGGAATCGAAACCGAGAATCTTCCCATTCTCTGGGATTGCGATTTCCTGCTCGGGCCCAAGGACAAAAGCGGCAAAGACACCTATGTGCTTTGCGAAATCAACGTTAGCAGTGTTGCGCCATACCCGAAATCTGCCGTTCCTTACATTACCAGTGCGACGGCGGCGCGTGTAAAAACGGCGAGATGAAGCGCAACTTGGATCAAGCAGGAAACCTAGCCGAAGAATTGTTCCGGTTTTTGTTCCAAACCTGGTTAGCAATCCTTCTCACTCAGTGAAACCGGAGCGGATGTGAAGTCGTTGATCTGAAAAGATTTATCACTGCATATCACTTGGCGATCTTCGGTTTTTTTGCCTCGTGTCGGCGGTTCGGTTCGATTCACGCGGACCCGGACACGTCCCGGACAGCTACAAAAGAGTCCAAAGTAGATACGCAGTACGGCAGCCCTTCTGACTACCAATCAAAAAGGTGTATCCACCATCCGATTGAACTGAAGCGTCGATCAACTCAATCTCAGGCTAAAAATCTGGTTTTCCCACTCGACGGAATACCTTTAGCCTTCTGTCGTGTAAATCACACTTTCCTTTATCTCCATCCGCGTGATAAGTAACGCTCGAAACGAGGTGCGCAATGAATCAAGTGATAACGGTCGAGTGTCGAGGGTCGAGTGTCGCGTGGAAAGAGCAGAGAAAAGCATGACGAGAAAAATCACGGTCCTTACGCTTTGCGCCATGCTCTTTGCGCTTTGCTTTCCCGCCGACGCGCAGCAGCCGAAGAAAGTGCCGCGGATAGGATACCTAACTCCCTCCACTTCGGCTAACCGGTCCTATAGCGAGGCATTCCGGGAGGGTCTGCGCGACCTCGGCTACGTGGAAGGAAAAAACCTTGTCATTGAATGGCGAGCTAATGAAGGAAAACTAGATCGCAATCCCGCGCTCGCGGCCGAACTGGTGCGTCTCAAGGTAGACGTCATCGTTGCAATCGGTTCGGGAGAGATACGCGCAGCCAAGGAGGCGACCGCCGCAATCCCAATTGTCATGGTGCGGGGTGGCGATCCTGTTGGAAGCGGTTTAGTCGCCAGCCTTGCGCGGCCGGGAGGGAACATTACTGGATTGGCAATCCTTCGCCCGGAGCTAAGTGGAAAACGGCTGGAGCTTCTGAAGGAGATCGTTCCAAAGCTATCGCGCGTGGCCCTGTTCGCGAGTTCAGGGAGTGCGGACTATGCGCTAGTGTTAAAAGAGATCGAGATCGCCGCAAGACCACTCGGAGTGAAGCTTCAATCCCTGAACATCGTAAGTCCCAAAGATTTTGAGACCGCATTCCGAGATGCAGCCAAGGGACGCGCTGACGCCGTCCTTTTCCGGGTGCCGGGCCCCAGCTTGTCTGCTCACCGAACAGAGGTTGCAGCACTCGCAGTAAAGAGTCAGCTTCCAGTGATTTACGAAAGTGCACAAGAAGTGGAGGCCGGGGACTGATGTCATATGGTGTGAACGCCAGCGACTTGTATCGGCGCGCTGCTACTTATGTGGACAAAATTCTGAAAGGCGCGAAGCCCGCCGATCTCCCCGTGGAGCAACCGACGAAGTTTGAGTTCATCATCAATCTGAAAGCAGCTAAGCAGATCGGCCTCACGATCCCGCCAAATGTGCTCGTGCGAGCGGACAAGGTGATTAAGTGATCGCAGCAAACCAAGCGGCGATGCCAGGATTGAACTGAATTCTCCATCAACGTAGTCCGCAAACAACGTGTCGCATTTTCACGATCCTGATCGCCAGAATTAGGACGCCTGCCCAAAGACGCCGTTCGTCCACGATTGGCAGTAGTACTGAAAATAGGTTTCAGGATTCAAAATAGGTTCAGGATTCAAGGCGAGCCGCAGGGCATGATAGCCTTTTGCGGTGACAAAAAAGGCACAAAGACGCGATACTCCTTGTTGACGATGAGCCGCTAACTATGACGGCGCAGGACGGTCCCGAGGCCATTGCCGTTTACGAACATCACAAGGACCAAATCGATGTGATCTTGAGCGATATAGAGTTACCAGAGATGGACGGACGGATGATGCATTCCCGCCTGCAGCAGATAAACCCCCAAGTGAAGGTTATATTTACCAGTGACTATCACGACCCCGAGACCCAGGCCCGGTGCGAAAGGGAGGGGATTCAAGCCCTTATACCCAAACCTTTCAAATTAGACGAAAGTCGTGAGCATTGTCCGGTCTCGCGTGGCAGTAAAACCCGAACACTCAGGCGTCTAATTCCCTACATAAGACAACATCCCGCCCGATGCTTTCATCGCTAACTTCATGAAAAGCAAGCAATGCCATCTTTCCGCATAAATGGCACGGGGTTTGCTCATCTACGCTCCCCTAATACAGTCGGATTTGCTTTAGGAATTGCTTAATTGCACGATCTAAGGACCTCTAGCGCATTCTGAAAATCCTGCTCTGTTGTGGTGACTATTGTTCGTTTGCCCAGTTTCGTTTTTGCTTTTTTGGCCATGCGAGAATCATGACCTACTACAAGACGGAACCAACACGCATGTTTGGATGGTTACATCGGAACAAGGATTGGGCGTTCGATCGCGTAGGGGAATGTTACTCGGCGCGCTAGGCGCGCTGTCTCCATACCGTTTTCGCGCGTTGAAAAACGTCACATCATCCCCACCTCCATTTGACCAAGAGCAGTTTCTTACGCGCCCTCTACCAAAAGAGATCCAAAACCAAATCAACACTGCAGCACCCATTAATAGAAATAACCGTGCTCACGAGTTTGATGGCCTAAAGGTGCAGTGGCAGACGAAACTATATGACGCACGTCGCAGGGGCCGAGACATTCGTCTTATGCTGCAGGACAGTGGCTACTACATGGGATTTATGTCAATGTTAATGCTGAGCATTATCCAGACCTAAAGCTCGCGAAGCGGGGTACAATAATCTGGGTCGCAGGGACGATCGCCGATTGCACAAGTGGCGGCATAGCGCTCCGTGACGTAGAGCTACGAATTGTTTCTCTAAGTAGAGGCGTTTGGCGTGGGCTTCCTGGGCTCTGGTTTGAGGCCAGGCGCATTTGACGACGCGGTTAATGGAATGGGAATTCCTGGCCGTACTCCGCTGCGCGCCATGGCCTAAAACCCTTCCAGCATCTCGAACGATCGGGCTTCTTGACGGCTCATTTCCCTTACGTTCCATTGCTTTCCCAGGTCTGCCACCAACGTATTGATGGATAATTCGCCGAGTAAATCTTTGTTGTATTGCATCAATGTTATTGCAACCTCATTGTTTCGGCACGTCGAAGGTCGGTTGGAGTGCCGACGGTAACCGCTTCGCCAGCGCCCGGCCAAGACGGCAAAATCAAATTCTGGAATTTGGTTAACTGTGCAGAGCAGCGAACCCTGGACGGTGGCGCTGCCTGGGTGGAGACGATGGCGTGCAATGGCGGGCTTGGGAGCGACGCGTTGCTAGCGTCCGCCGCCGGTAGAAAAGTTCGACTATGGACCTCGGATGGAGTTTTGCTCCGCGATTATCCTGAGCATGCGAGCACGATCAGCGACATCCAGTGGATCCCCGCGAGCGCTAGATCGAAGCGGCCGTTGCTCGCGTCGGCGGCTTACGGTCAACTGATTTTCTGGGATCCGTAATGAACAACTCCAATTCTTTTGCGCCGACATTTATCGTGGGGGTTCCGCGGTCGGGAACGACGCTGCTTGTGACACTGCTAGGAGAGCATCCGCTTCTGTCGGCGCTCTACGAAACGAAGTTCTTGAGAAATCTACTCCTACATTGTGAGAAAGCGTGCTGGTTCTGGGGCGATTCTCTCTCGCGGAGAGTCGTTTCGTATACCGGGGAAGCGCAAATAGTGCATCGCTTTCGATCTGAGTGCGAGAAATTTCATCAAAAGGTCCTTTCGTTCGATGAATGGACAATCGATCCTGCAACCGGCAGGCAGACGAACAGAGACTTTCCATCAGGCATTCACTACTGGCGGGAGGAATTCGAACGCGAAACGGATCGGTGGCTCAAAACTCTTCAGGCGGGACCTCTCACGGAAGAAGATGTTTATCGGCTGGCAAGAGAATACGTGTATAGGCTCTTTTCCTTCCACTGTGGCAGGACAAAGAAGCCCTATTGGATCAATAAGACGCCGGGCCTGTTGCGCTATCTTTGTCGCATTCCAAAGCTCTTTCCCTTCGCGCGGGTTATCCACATCATTCGGGATGGAAGGGACGTCGCGTGTTCCAACCTGAATCTGCCGTGGGGGCCAACCACTGTACCTGAGGCAGCCGCGCGCTGGCGCAGTCTTCTTGCTCTCGGGCGTAACGGCGTAGACCCGGGCTTTGTCCGGTACCTGGAGCTTAGATACGAAAGTCTTATCGAAGATCCAAGAAACACGCTCTCGACGATTTTGGTCTTTCTTGGTTTGGACGGTGACCCTGAAAAACTCCTGTCAAAGCGCGCCATTTACAATACCAGCACGGGGGTTTGGAGGAGGAGGCTCGGTGTTAAAGAAAAAAAAGCTTTCGCTCGGCAGGCGGGTGACATGTTGATTTCACTTGGGTACGAGAAAGATCTCAGCTGGGTAGATAGCCCTCAATAAGCGTATCCATGGTCCGGTAACGCAAGCCATTCGTAGGGATAACTTGTCGCAACCAGTAACAGTGGGAACCCATCAACCGTTGTTTGGCGTCAGGAATCGTGGCCATTGGGCAAATCCTAAGTAATCTTTTCTCTCTTTCAGGACAGCGCTATCGGGACGAGTCGCGCCGGTCTGGGTCATAGCCGAGCTGGCCGAGGCCTCGCCCATTGCTACTCCTCCAATCTGGGATATGGCCGCAATTCATGCAGTACAGTCCTTCTGGAATTGTTTCGCTTTCACATTCTTGGCAACGCACTTTTACTTCTGTCTTTCGCTTTTCATGATCTGTGTTTGTGCTTATGCTCATTTCCGCTTCTCCTCATACGGCAGCTCCGAAGTACCAACCGCTTGGATGGCGTAAGCGGTGCGGCCATGATCGACTGTCAGGTAGATTCTGCTGGGACGATCCTCGTAACAACGCACCTCTTTCAGAACGCCGATTTCGCCGGCAATTGTCTTGGCCGCTCTGGTGTGTGCCCGACCCAAGCGCACCCATGCCGGAGGCCAGTTGCAAACGTTTCGCAATGTTATTGGGGAAGGCCGCAACTGCATCGCTATGGCCTCACATCTACTAGGCGGCGCTCAGCCCACGTCTTCGCCTCTTCTTCCGCCACGACTTTTGCCTCGTCAGCCGTAGAAAATAGTGCCGACAGAGCAAAGGAATGCGTCCCATGCTTGCCTTTACGACTGTGCCAAACGATTTGACCGGTCGGGGCATATCTCCCGGTGAACTCGTCCAGTGCAGCGCCGTAAATGATAGAGTGTCGTTTGTACAGTAAACTGCTCATCGAAATTCCTCACTATTTTCGCTTTCCAGCTACCTTTTCGTATTCAGCAATCACTGTGTCCTCGATCATCTTCCGTGTCTTAGCATCTAACGCAAAAGCAATTTCCTTGTACTTGCCCTTGTTTAGTTTCGCCTGAGGCATAGCGATAGAGTATCCGGTTGGGCGGCGGAAGATTTTAAGGCCTCGCACACGAAAACAATCGTCGATTGTAATATCGGCGTAAGCGACTAGGTTACCCCCGTCGATCTGGAAAATTTTGACTTGCGTAATTTGCATGGGGAGCTAGCTATTCTCCTCTTAGTGAATGATCCTTGCTCGCTTTCGTTCAGAGAGCGCAGCCATAACGGCACGCGGACTCTCTAGAGCCAACGGTATGCCGAGCGGATGTGCGGTTGTTTTGGGTGGCGTGTGCCTAGAAATTCAAGATTGCTCTAGGCTGAACTTGTGTGATTTCGGGCAGAAAGGGCGAGGCGGGCGGTTTGGCCCTGAATTAGCGTAGCAACGTTATGACTTAGAGGTTTTATGGAAACGAGCTTAGTGCCTCGCTGGTGTCATTCGTTGTCTGCTCAACACCGATCAAACCGGGAGCAATAAACTTTCGCACTTCGTTGATGTCTAACCGACGTTTAGCGATGGCAGTTCGCGCATAGCAAAGCTATATCTCCAAGGAGCGTTTTCCAGTCCACCTCTTCACAACCAACCCTTGTGAGACGCACCTCGGGTTCGCTTGCAAGCCGCTTCGTGATAATGGCGTAATCTGACTCGCACGCTTCAGCCGTCCAGTAGCAGCAGTAGGTTCGCATAATGCAAAATCACAAATCGCGATTGCTTGAAGTGGACGGTGAGTGATGAAACTATTGCATCGAATACAGGGGCTTACGCAGCGCATGATCGGTGAGCGGTTTGAGGGTTGGCGAGGCGCGATTGCTGAGCGATATGGAAAAGATCGAGACTGAACCGAAGATCCGAATGTGGTTTCAGGATCTGGCGAAGGGAAGCATCTAAGTCAATTGACTCAACCCAGGCGTCAACGTTTAAGTTGACATAACGCTATCATATCCGATAGTCTCCACCCCGAAAACAAGCAGCTCAGATGCCGGGTCATCTTTTTCGCGTGGTTCAAGCGTCCTGAACGTGGGCGCTGCATATGGTCTTGCGAGAACTCTGGGGTTCTGCGTGGCCGCATCTCAAAAACCCTCGATCACTCACCCTTACGCGGCGGCGCAGATTTCAGAACCTGTTGGGAAACTTTTAAAAGTGCACTGTTGAACATTTAAAAGTGCACTTTCTTGAGATCCTCGGCTTTGACTTGTCGCTCTCCCACGAGCTTTTCCTGATACCAGAATCGAATGAGGGCCAGCCGGGTTTTAAGGTTGAAACTGATCCGCAGTTCCACTTCTTCACGAATAGGAACACCCGAAACGCTGAACTTCAGTGTGTTCCAGGAGACCTTTCGATAAGGGTCCACCGTCCTTTTGAATCGGTAACAGAAAATATCATCAAGGGTCTGATACGGTCGGGGGATTTCAAATCTCCGAAACAGGCCTCTGTTTTCCTCAAGAGCCTTGTCATAGCGAAGGACCGGGATTTCTCCGGTAGTGGAGTGAACCCGTTTGTAGTTGTACTGATGAAGCTCTTCATAGAGCACTTGCCGACCTTGATTGATGCTTGTGATTCCCTCCCGGACACACGTCCTGACCAGGTGATCCTGCAGCCATTGGTAGGGCCGCTCCACTTTTCCCTTGGCGGCAGGACTCAAGGCATAAACCACCTCGATGCTTAAGTCTTTAAGAACCTCCTTCCACTGGACCAAGGCTTGCTCCTCTGGAGTGTCAAACTTCCTCCACACGCTGTCTCTTTTCTCCACGTAGCGGAAGATCGAATGATTGTCGACATAGTACTTCAACGGACAGCCAAACTGCGTCAGCACGGCCTTCTGAGCCACGATATGGGTCCAGGAGGTCTCCTTGTCCCACAGCTCCCCATGCAAAATCCTACGGCTGTGATCGTCGATGGTCGTGATGAGATACCACTTGGTTTGTGCCAGCGGAGACCACAGATGGTAGGAGGTATCATGCTGGAGAAGTTCTCCCACATAGTTGGTCAGGATCTCCCGGTCGTGGGCCTTTCTAGATGGCCTTTGCTGGTAATGCCCATTTTTTTCGCCCGCCGGATGATCGTCGGCAAAGACACACTCACTTTGTGCTTCTTCTCCAGGACCTCTTTCACATAACTGTAGTTGTAGAACCGCACCGGATTGCGCTTGTCCCCAATGATCTCGGTCTCTTTCTTCAGTTCCTGCATGATCCTTGCCTCTGCTTTGGCATCGATCTTCCGAGGAGGTGCCTTTCTTGTGTAATCCAAGGAAAAACTCTCTGGCCCCTCCCGATAAAGCTTCAACAATTTGAAAAACTGACGCCTTCGAATCTTGAGTATTGCCGATGCCTGATCCACTGCGATCTGCCGTGATAGATACCTCTGAAACACTTCCTTTACCTGGTCTACCGAAAAAAGCTTGCGCAGATGCTTGCCCATCTTGTCCTCCCTGGTTCAATGGATGATGAAAACCCAAAGAAGACAATTAGTGCACTTTTAAAGTTTAAACCAGTGCACTTTTAATTGTTCGGTGACACGCAGATTTCAGAACCTTGACAATAACCCATAACGAAGGAGGAGATCACAATGAATCCCTTCTCTGTCGTCACGATGGCTCTGTTTTTTGTCGGATTCACCGCTCTCGGCTGTTCACCTCAGCTGTCTGATCAAAGGGACGCAGGATGGATCACGCTTCTTGACGGCTCCAACCCCAAGACCCTGGACAACTGGAACCGGACCGGCGATGCCAACTGGCGAGCCGAGGATGGCGCGATCGTGGCCGACAAGGGCAAGGGCGGCCATCTCGTGTCGAAGAACTCCTACAAGGACTTCCAGATTCGCGCCGAGTTCTGGGCAGACCACACTACGAACAGCGGTATTTACATTCGCATTTCTGATCCCAAGGACATCGGTTCCAAGAGCGCCTACGAGGTGAATATCTACGACCAGCGGGCCGGCCCGGAGTATGGCACGGGGGCCATCGTCAATGTCGCCCCGGTATCGCCCATGCCCAAGGCAGGCGGCAAATGGAACACGTATGAAATCACGGCTAAGGGCTCGCAGTTGACCGTCGTGCTCAATGGTGTCAAGACCGCTGATATCCAGCACGGCCAGTTCGCGGAGGGACCGTTATCCCTCCAGTATGGCGGCGGTCCCAAGGAAACACCTGGCGGCGCGATCAAGTGGCGCAAGGTGCAAATCAAGCCGCTATAGCCCGCACTAACCAAGTAGGATTCGTTCAAGACGGTATCCGCCAAGGTTTCGCCACGCCGTGGGAAGATCTCCTAGCCGAGATGGTGCTGGGGGGACCGGGATTTTGTCGAAAAGCAGAGCATTGCCGCGTTCGCCGCGCCAGTTCCGGCTACCATGGGATCGTCGGTCGAAATCTTGCCGCGCCATTTGGGATTGAGTAGGTCCTTGGACGAGCGTATTTCTTCGCCCTTTACTTGATCGCCATTATAGAAGAAAAGCCCCGTCACGGAGCGAAAGACCCTTGGCATGCAGCGGAGCACGCGATCAGGCGGGAAACAAGTGGTGGTGTTAATGGAACGTGCTCGGGACTATCGCTGCAAGAACTGTGGCTGCGTTACTCACCACGAGAGCGCTGGAAAACGATGCGACGCTTTCCGATTGGCTCGCCATCAACGCCCGTAACATTGACGATCCGATATCGGTCGCGAACCTTCCGATCAAGGTGCTCAAGAGCTAGGATTCGTATTTGATACCTTTGCGTTTGCCTGGGAAGTATTAGCCGGTGTAACGACAGCAAAACTCGATCCTGGCCGGATAGAAGAAGCAAAGGAAGCAGTCCGACAACTGATGTGGCAAAAACCGAACGAGTCACGCCATTTCCGAAATGTTACCCAGTTCATCGTCGGGAGCGTCTAACCATCGCTTCCGGTGAAGCGTGGCGTTAACCTTCTAATTGAACTGATTTCTCCGACGACGCAATCCTGTGAGATTTGTCCGTTGCGTCGTCAATTCAATCTCGGAGTGAATCTGGCCTTGCTGCTCAACGAATCCCTGTCGCCTTCCCCGGTAAATCACACTTTTCTTTATTTCCGTCCGCGTGATAAGTAATGTCCAGAACAAGGTATGCAATGAAAAAAGCTGGTGTGTCATCAATCCTGATTGCAGTAACACTGCTTGTCGTTGGACTGATGGCCGAGGCTCAGCAGCCGGCGAAGCTCTTCCAGCTCGGCATTCTGACCTTCGACGTCCCGCGCTCCGAACCTTTTCTTGAGGTGTTTTTTCAGGAGTTGCGTAGGCTCGGTTATGTCGAGGGCCAGAATATCGCCTTTGAGTTTCGAAGTGCAGAGGGCAAGGTCGATCGGTTACCCGATCTCTCGGCCGAACTCGTGCGTCTTAACGTCAACGTTATCTTTGTCTCTGCTACGGGAGCGGCCCTGGCCGCGAAGAATGCTACCCCAAAGATCCCGATCGTGTTTACAGCAGTTTCCTATCCGGTTGGTAGCGGGCTCGTCGCAAGTCTCGCACGGCCGGGCGGGAACATCACGGGGTTGACCAATCTAACCACGGACTTGAGCGCCAAAAGGCTCGAGTTGCTCAAGGAGGCCTTCCCCGACCTCTCCCCCGTCGCCGTCCTTTCAAATCCGAAGGATCCAATTAGCGCCCCCATACTGCAAGAGGTGGAGACGGCCGCTCGAGCATTGTCAGTGAAGCTTCAGCTCTTTCGAGGTCCGAGATCCCAAGGAGTTCGGCAGTGCTCTCTCGGCGATGAAGAGAGTGCGGGCCGGCACGCTCCTCGTGCTCACGAGCCAGATGTTTCTCAGGCAGAGAGCAAGAATTGTAGACATTGCGGCAGAGCACCGGCTGCCGACCATGTTTTGGGCGACAGAGTTCGTGGCGGCTGGCGGACTGATGTCCTATGGGACCAACGTCCCGGATCTGTACCGGCGCGCGGCTACGTACGTGGATAAGATCCTCAAAGGCACGAAGCCCGCTGATCTCCCGGTGGAGCAGCCTACGAAGTTTGAGTTTGTGATTAATCTAAAAACCGCCAAGCAGATAGGCGTGACGATTCCGCCCAACGTGCTGGCGCGGGCGGACAAGGTCATAAAGTGATTGCAGAAAACCACGCAGCGATGCCAGGATTGAACTGAATTCTCCGACGAATCAAATCCTTTAAGATTTGCCGGATGCGTCGATCAGTTCAATCTCAAGCTAAAAATCTGGTTTTTCCCCTCGACGAAGCACGGTCGCCTTCTGCCGTAAGTCACACTTTCCTTTATTTCGATCCGCGTGATACAAAACACTCGAAACGAGGTGGGCAATGAAGAGAGCTGCGGTGCCATCGATCCTGATTGCAGTGGTACTGCTTGCTGTTGCAGTCATCGCCGAGGCGCAGCAGCCGAAGAAAGTCCATCGGATAGGGTATTTATCGGTGCTCTCACCTTCCTCTGATGCCGCCCGCATTGAAGCGTTCCGCCAAGGTTTGCGCGAGCTGGGTATGTTGAGGGACAGAGCTTGGCCATCGAGCCCCGATATACGGAAGGGAAGTTGGATCGGCTCCCCGACCTGGCGGGAGAGCTAGTCCGTCTAAACGTTGATGTCATCGTTGCCGGCGGATCTACTGCAATTCGAGCGGCTAAGAATGCTACCAAGCTGATCCCAGTCGTCATGGCGCATGGCAGTGACCCTGTTGAGCTCGGGTTCGTGGGCGAGCCTAGCAAGGCCTGGGGGTAACATCACAGGATTAACCCATCTAGCGCCGGAGCTGGGGGGAAAGCGCCTAGAGCTGCTCAAAGAAATTATTCCCCAGCTTTCCCTCGTGGCTGTCCTCACGGACCCCGGCACTGGAGGCCACGGCCCGCAGATAAAAGAGCTGGAGGTCGCCACGCGAGCGTTGGGTCTGCAGCTTCGACCCGTAGAAGTTCGAGGGCCCAACGATTTGGAGAATGCTTTTTCGGCAATGACAACAGGGCGCGCCGGTGCTTTTATCGGGCTGCAACAACCTACGCTGGATCGCCTTCGACCACGGATCGTAGACCTCGCAGCCAAGAACCGGCTGCCGGCGATGTATCCAAACAGCGAATATGTTGAGACGGGCGGCCTCACGTCTTATGCGGCTGACATTGTCGCCATGTTCCGGCGCACCGCCACTTATGTGGACAAGATCCTTAAAGGTACGAAACCCGCGGACCTTCCCGTTGAGCAGCCGATAAAGTTCGAGTTCATCATCAATCTGAAAGCCGCCAAGCAAATCGGCCTGACGATCCCGCCCAATGTGCTGGCGCGGGCGGACAAGGTAATTAAGTAACGGAAGAAAGCCAAACGGCGACGCTAGGATTGAACTATATTCTCCTACGACTTCATCCTAGATCCGCCAACCGGTATCCCGCCAGAATAATCCGCCTATCAGCGATTCGGCTCGCGTTATCACACTGGCCTCACTGCCGAACTCGGGTGTGGGCTCCACAAAAATGGCCTTATCGCGAGTTTGATTTTTCCTACCACTGTACCTTTTCGGCTAACACCTGCTATTGCGAGACGTTTTGTAAGTGATTGATTTTAGGAGTCGTTCGTTAGGCACGGAGGTTGCGTATACATCAAATTAGCTGAGAACGTAAAAACGCGACAAGTCCCATATCAGCCGACTGAAAAAGAGGAGGAATCGATTATGGAAGAGAAAGAGAAAAACGGCTTGCTCGGGAAAGCCATGCACGTTGGAGAGCGGCTGGTGGAAGTGGGAGGCGAAGCCGAGCGCTTGAAAACCGCAGCTTCTCACGCCGTCGAAGATGCAGTGACTGAGGCCAAGCGGTTGGCCAAGCGCACCCGTTATGCCGCTGAAGACTTGATAGAAGATGCGGCACATCGCGTCAAGCACCATCCGTTACGCGCGGTGGGCCGTGGCTTCGCGATCGGTCTCGGCATGGGCGCGCTGGCTGTGTGGATAGCGACGCGCAACGCCAGAGATTAGCCAAAAACGAGAGAAGAAAGAATAGACGAGATCGGGGGAACAGCGGGACGGCGATGTGCCCGCTGATCCCGGTCTTATTCCTTTCTACCCGCGTTAAAATCCGCCAAGCGGTATCCCGCTAGAATCATCCGCCTGTCAGCAATCCGTCTCGCACTAACAACGTAGCCCACGGGAAGTACGGGAACCGCTGCGACCATCGTGCAATCCATATTTCCACCCTTTGGAATCCCAAACTCTCTCCGTGAGCGCAGCATATTGGTCGCCCGTCCTTTTGGAGAAAACGGCGTGAATCATATTCAGTCGGTCGGGACGAGATAGAATTCCTTCCTGTTCAGCTTTTCCCTATCGAAGTTTCGAGAGCGTAGTCTGGCTTGGTTTCGCTGTCTCGTGTGAGCCATAAAAATTCCACGCAATTGCGAGCAGACGATGGCGCCTTAGCGGTCTGTTCTGACAGGGCCAAAACACCCGTTCGCAAATTCGCGCCCGAAGTGACCTCCCCTTAAGCACGCGGCAAAGGTGTGTTTTTGCGAACACAATTCGCCAATACAAGTCAAATCGGCACGGCACGCCATTGGCTTTATGTGTCATCGGGGGACTTCCTCGATGCCGGCACCATTGATCCCGTGGCGCGTATTCTTTCACGCGCTTAGCACCCGACAACACAAACAAGAACACCTTCAATCCTGGTTAGCACGTTGGGCGTTTTCTGACGCTGGCACAGCCCTCGTGGATGGCGGCGCAAACTACGAAGCGACGCTATTCTCACTTGAGGAAAAGCAGAAAATAGCGACGCTCTTTGCTGCGATACGGCGGGAGCGGCTAAGAACCCTCCACTGAACGACCAAGCGAGCATCTTTCTTTAGAGGTCATGACGTTTTAACAAGGCTAGATTCTGTCAGTGAAAATATTGGTTGACATTTTTGCGGAACACTACAACCGGATTGTGGCTCAGCTCCAGAAAGAGTCTCGCCTCTACGCTATCCTGATGTGTGGCGAGATTGTTTACGACCAACGAGCAGCAAAACCAAAGAAAATAATCAGAGTTCTTTGCGATAGCGCCGACGCTAACTTTATTCTCGAATCCACCAAGACGCTTTGCCCGGAAGCAACCTGGTGGGTTAAGCAAAGCATTGCCCGTCACGGACCTCGCTAAGTTGCCCATTGGGAGACCTCTTCGATGCCGACAACATTGATCCCTTGGCGAGCCTTTTTTAAAGACCTTCAGAAACAAGATTCCCAAACCGTTCAAACGTGGTTAGTGCGGTGGACCTTTACCAATGGTGGCGCAGCCTTGGTCCTAGGACGGGAAAAGCACAAAGCTCCACCCTTGTCGCTTGAGGAAAAGCAGAAACGAGCGGTGCTTTTCCTTATGGCATTGGGAAGAGGGCCAAGAACCCTTCACTGAGAGGCCATACTCGATGCAACCGGAACTCGCACTCAAAGCCATCAGTTACACTGTTATTGGGATTATTCTTGTGACGCTTCTCTTTGTTCTGCTCATCTCGGTCAGGAAAGAGTTGAGCGGAGATGCGCGGGTTCAAGGTGTGTTTCAACTCGGTTTGGTCATCATTGGTTTATGCACGGTCGTTGCCCTCATGGCTGCCTATTTTCAGGCGAGGAAGATGGGTCGACGGCACTTCAACGCCCAACGACTCGACACCACGTCCGTTTCCCAACCTGTCAGGGCGACAACATGAATCTTCGAGAGCTTTTGAGCTTCAACCTGTTTCTTCAGCTATTCGATGGGACCGCGTCCTATTTCATCCTGTCTCGCGGCGAATCCGAATTGAACCCGTTCGTCAGTGCTGCGATTGATGCTTGGGGGGTTTTGTGGGCGTTGATCTATTGGAAGGTCTTTTCTGTGCTCTGCTCGTTATATTGTATTCGATTGGTCGTTACCGACCGATGGTGCCGCTTCGAGGCTTGACCTTCGTGGCGATAGTCTATTCGGCTCTAGGTTCTTCTTGTTTACCTAGTTTTCCATTTGATTCACTCCGCTTGATGAAAGGAAAATAGCCATGAATATTACATCGATGGTTCTCGCCGTAGCTCTTAGCGCCGCTATTTTCGCCGGTTGCTCGACGAGCCCCGCCCGGCGCCTGGTCTACGAGCAGTCCCAATTTTCCAGCCGGGTTGAGTACCTGCGATTCTGCCAGCATTACGCTATGTACGACCGCCGCTGCGATTGAACTCATAACGAGCGATATTTCGTGAATCTATGTGCTGGCGGCCCAGGGCTGCGCGCGGCTGGATTGCTGTCGGCGACGGCTGGGCGGCCCATGCAGATCCGCCGGATAACAATCACCGGCTTCGCGACAAGCCTTAACATTCACTGCCATCGTGTATGCGTCGCTTGCAACTTCATCGACGAACCACCCGCTTGATCGCGTTCAGCGACGCATTCAGCACTTGCCAGCGGGCTTCAGGCTTCGGCCCGTCCATACCTAGGGTTCGCGAGCGCATTTTGAAACTGCTCAAATGGCCATTGTTCATCAGCGTGTAGTGCCCAAAACTAAAGCGCCCCTAATCTTGTGAGATTTGTCCGTTGCGTCGTTCAGTTCAATCTTAGGAGAAATCCGGCCTTCCTACTCGACGACTACCCGTCGCCTTTCGCCGTAAATCCGTAATCACCTTTTCTTTATTTCCATCCGCGTGATACATAACGTCGAAACGAGGTGCGCAATGAAGAGGGCTGCGGTGCCATTAATCCTTGTTGTAATGATGCTGCTTGTTGTTGCAGCAATCGCCGAGACGCAACAGCCGGGGAAGGTTGCTAAGCTCGGCTGGCTCGGCGGCCGGTCGCCAGGCGGGCCGGGCGGCGGCGGCGAGAGATTTCGGCGTGCGTTGGCTGCTCTCGGATACGTCGAAGGCAAATCGATTACCATCGAGTATCGCTACGCCGAGGATAAACTCGAGCGCCTACCTGCTTTGGCTGAGGAACTCGTGCGGCTCAAGGCCGACGTAATTATCGCACCAACAACGGTTGAAGTCCGCGCCGCCAAGGGCGCGACTAAGGAATTGTAAATAAATAAAGAAAAACAGTCGGTGCTCGATTTTGTTCCATTTGCTGGTGCCGGGAGGAAAGTGACAGACCTCAATGCCCAGTGCGGTCTGGTTGGCGAATTTTTGCAGCTCCAACTTCCACAGCCGCAACCGCCACCCGTTACTGCCACCGCCGTCGGCCGTAATCAGGATCGTTTTCGCATGCGGATAAATGCGCCGGCCCTCCGTGCGCCACCAACCCCGAATCGATGCCACCGCAAAGGCACCGGTATCGTGGTCGGTTCCCACGTTAACAAAACCGGCGTTGCGTCCAATGTCGTAAATGCCGTAGGGATAGGCGCGGGCAACTTCTGGACTGGGAAAGTCGTGACCTTGAACCCGCCTGGGCTTTTTGGCCACACGCCATTGCTGGCCGCCATTGTGGTAGTTCCCAACCAGTTCCTTCTTTTTCGTGTCCACCGAAATGACTGGGATCCCTTGCCTCAGGCATCTTTTGACCGTGAGGTTGATGTGGCGAAACTGGGCATCGCGATCGGGGTGATCCGCTCCCTCCTCGGTTTTGCGATTGCTCTGGAGGCTATAGCCCAGTTGATGAAGAATCTGCGCGACCTTCATGTGGCTGGCAGGATGTTGCTGCTGATCCAGTTCCTGGGCGATGGCTCGCGTACTTTTGCAAATCCAACGCAGCGCAGACTGCGGGTCTCCGCGCGTTTGCTCATCAATCAACCCCTCGATCGTCTGCACCAGCCCCGGATCGGACTCGATGATGGGTTTGCGGCCCGCTCCGGGCCGACGAATACGGCCCACCAACGGCTTACCCCTTGCCTGGATTTCCCGCATCCCTTTGCGGATCGCCTTGCGCGACAAGCCACACGCACGTCGTACCGCAGAAACCCCTCCATAGCCCAGACTCAATGCTTCACTGGCAGCCATGATGCGCCGCGTACGTTCGTCCAAATGCGGCCATGCGGTACGCAACTTCCGCTTCAATTCGGACAGCCTGTTCATGCTCGAAAATCATACACCAATTATCCTTCGATTGATACCTTTATTTATTTACAACGCCTAAGCTGATCCCGATCGTTTTCTATAATGTACCTGATCCGGTTGGCTCTGGGCTAGTCACCAACTTGGCGCGGCCCGGAGGTAATGTTACAGGCTTCAGCACCATAAATGCACTCCTGTCCGGCAAACGGCTGGAGATACTCAAAGAAACCATTCCCAAACTCACACGCGTGGCGATACTGTGGGATCCAAAGAATCCCGCGTCCGCCGAACAATGGAAAGATAGCCAGGAGCCAGCGCGGCAATTAGGGTTGCAACTGCACTCCATGGAAGTGAGCAGTGCCGATAGATACGAGACTGCTTTTCGCGACGCTGTCAAAGTACGCAGTGGCGCTGTCTTGATGACCCAGGCCACCTTATTCGCGGCCAATAGCCCACGGGTCGTGGGATTGGCAGCAAAAAACCGGCTCCCCGCGATCTCCACTCGGAAGGAATACGTCACCCTCGGTGGATTGATGTCGTATGGCGCAGACGACACCGAATCCTACCAGCGCGCCGCAGTAATGGTCGACAAAATTCTAAGGGGCGCGAAGCCCGCTGACCTGCCGGTCGAACAGCCGACAAAGTTCGAGTTCATCATTAACCTCAAAGCTGCGAAGCAAATCGGCCTAACGATTCCACCAAATTTGCTGGCGAGAGCAGACAAAGTGATTAGGTGATCGCAGAAAACCAAGCAGCGATGCTAGGATTGAATGAAACTCGTTGTTCCAAACGCCGCCTGTTTCTCAAAACTGTATGGCCCATAAAGTTGGAGATATAACGCGGCCTGGCCCTGCATTAGACGCCGCAACGGCGCAGAAAGTGTTCGGCTGGAAGAATGTCCACAAGCATGAAGGCGTGCTTATAGGCAAGAAGCAGGATCGCGCGGGCCGATGGCGACGCGCTAAAGTCCCCAACTATTCGACCGACCCCGTTCAAGCTTACATGATTGACCAACGCATGGAGCAGCTTGGCCGATCCGAGCGGTACCTGAAGGAACTCTCCAAGATCACTCGAGCCAAGAACCTTCCTGCCGACTGGGCCACGCCGGAGCAACGAGCAAGGGCCGCACTGAAGGCAGTGGGCAAATAGCGACCTCTCCATCGGTGTTACGCTGAATGAGTTCGTCCGAATGTAAATAAACCGTATGGAAAAGTAACGTCGAGAACTAGGTGTGCAATGAAAAAAGCTGGTGTCTTGTCAATCCTGTTCGTAGTGATTCTACTTGCTATTGGAGTCATAGCCGACGCGCAGCAGCCAAAGAAAGTCCCGCGGATTGGATACCTAGGGGGTGTCTCCCTTTCCGCCAACACGGCCCGCCACGAGGCATTCCGGCAGGGACTGCGCGACCTTCACTACGTGGAGGGTAAAAACATCGTCATTGATTGGCGATCCGCTGACGGAAAACTCGAGCGCCTTCCGGCACTCGCGGCCGAAATGGCGCGTCTCAAATTTGACGTCATCGTCACGAGCGGTTCAACCGCAACCCGTGCCGTCAAGGAAGCGACCAATACGATTCCCATTGTCATGACCAACGATGCCGATCCCGTTGGCGACGGTATCATCGCCAGCCTGGCGCGGCCTGGTGGAAACATCACGGGACTGTCCGCCCTTGCCCCGGAGCTAAACGGTAAACGATTGGAGGTTCTGAAAGAGGTCGTCCCTAAACTCTCTCGCTTGGCCGTCCTTGGGGTTTCAACCAGCCCTGCCGACGCACTAAGGAAAGAGCTGGAACTCGCCGCGAAGGCGTTCGGAGTGACGCTTCAATATCTCGACGTTTTAGATTTCAAAAATATTGAGAATACATTTCAAGCAGTGAGCAAGGGGCGCGCGGACGGAGTCCTCGTACTAGCGAGCGGCATCCTTGGTGCTCAGAGGGCACAGATTGCAGACCTTGCGGTAAAGAACCGACTCCCGGCGATATACCACGAACCCCGGTACGTCGAAGCCGGTGGGCTTATGTCCTACGGCGTGAGCCTCCTCAACCTGGACCGGCGCGCCGCCACTTATGTCGACAAAATTCTCAAAGGCGCCAAGCCCGCAGATCTCCCGGTGGAGCAGCCGACGAAGTTTGAATTCATCGTTAATCTGAAAACCGCCAAGCAGATCGGCCTGACGATCCCGCCGAATGTGCTGGTGCGAGCGGACAGAGTAATCAAATAACCACCCGACGACGCTAGGATCGATCGGTTTTCTCCGACGACTCGATCCTGCGAAGTTTGCCCGAGGCGCCGTTCGGTTCAATCTCAGGCTGAATCTGGTCTTACACGTGCATCGAGGAGCTCCACCGTTCAGGCTTTATTGACGAACTCTATTGTCAGTGACGGAACAATGGCATAGCAGACAAAAGGAGAGAGAAGAATGATGTTAAGCGTCAAAAGTTTTGCAATTGGGCTGACTTTCATTTTAGGTTTAGCAGGCATAGCCCAGGGACAAAACCTCCCCAAAGTCCGCGCAGCCTACACCTCCATAGGCATCCAATTTGATCCGGTTTACATCATGAAGGAGCTCGACCTCGCGCGTAAATACGGCGTGGACGCCGAAATTCTTTTTGTTCCGGTGAGCTCGCGGGCCGTTCAGGCGGCTCTGGCCGGCGAGATTCAGTTCATCACCAGCGCCGGTGTCGCCAACATCAACGCTAACATGGGCGGCGGCGACTTCGTCGGGCTGACCGCGACGCTCAATACTTTTGTGTTCAAGATTATCTCGCATCCGGAGATCAAAAAGCCGGAAATGTTGAAGGGCAAGAAAGTCGGCATTTCCCGGCTGGGGGGCGCCAGCGATTTTTCCATCCGCTATGCGTTGACTCGCTGGGGACTGGTTCCCGATAAAGACGTTGCCATTATCCAGGTGGGCGGCGAGCAAGAAGAGTTTCTTGCGCTACAAAACAAAGCCGTGGACGCCGTCGTCCTCTCCGAGCCCTTCGCGACGCTGGCGATACGGTCGGGTTCCGCCGTTCTCGCCGATTTGAGCCAGCTTGGGGTGACTTATTCAATGCATGGTTTCGGCGCGCGAAAAAGCTTCATTCAGGCCAACCGGGACGTCGTCGTCCGATTCATGAAAGCCTATCTCGAAGGCATCTACGTGTTTAAGACGAACAAAGACCTTGCACTGAACGTACTGAAAAAATATACCCGGCTCGACGATCTATCGCTGGTCCAAGTGGCTTATGACGAGATGTCCCAGAGACTGATCCGGAGAATGCCCTACCCGGACCGCGAAGGAATCCAAACGATAATCGATCAGCTCGCCAAGACGAGGCCGCAGATGAAAAACCTAAACCCGGGCGACTTTATCGATCCATCGATTTTGAAGGAAATCGACGACAGCGGCTTCATCAAGAAGCTATACGGAAATTAATGATTACTTTCGCTAATTTTCTGACGCCTTAAATGATTCGTTCGTGAGGGACCCTTTTCGAGCGCCGCTCAACTGCTGAAATAGACCGAGATTGAATTGACTTCGCCTTCCAAGCAATCCGAACTCATCGTCGTGCCAAAACACACCCACCGCTTCTGTCGGTCAGTACCCGGTATTCTTTGACCAGGTTGGCCTTTATCAGTCAGTTCCGGTTTTCCGCCACGTGTGATGCATAAAATACAAATTTAGGTCTATCCCAGCGGCATGTAACGCCTTACCCCAACTTCCAAGTCGAACGCCGTCATTGCTAACGGAACTCCCCGCCAGCGATTCGCGTGGGACCGGTGTATGCGGTGGGCCATAGAATGTCGGAAGTTTGTAGCATCGCGGACACATGATCAAGTTATTGTCACGGTTGGGAGGGGTGCCTATGCCGCCCAGCACAGGAGATTATCTTTAGCCTTCTGCCCGCTGTAAATTTTCCAGACAAGCTTTCGGGCCAATTTGACAAACACGATAGCGTACTCTGAGGAGCGGTAGACCGCATTTTCCGTCAATCGTGTCGCGGCACATATGCTGCTTTTCACCGACGTGAAAAAGGAGCGCGCCCGTGAAAACCTTTACTACTATTGCACTGGTATTTTGCTTTTACCTGTTTTTGGGCCTCGCTCTAGCCACACAAGGCCAAGCCGAGGAGCATTACATATACAGAGATTTCCACGGTCGGCTGGTCATCTCGAACAAGCCGCCTCCAGCTGGAAGCGACATTTTAAGAAAGCTAGAGCTGCCGGAGCCTGGTGATCCGCAGATTCAACAGCCCGATACTAAGCTTGAAGACTCCGCGAAGCCGCCCAAGTCTGTAGCTCCATAAAGCGAGCTGCCTTCGCGCGATGCTGACATGACAACATTGCTCCCGTGGCGCATATTCTTCCAAGCACTGCAAAGGCAAAGATACACTCTTCGTCAAGCGTGGTTGCGCTATTGGATTTTCAGCGACGATGGCGCGGCATTAATCCCAAAACGTGGAGACTGTACAGCAGGTTCCATGTCGCTTGAAGAAAGGCAAAAAATAGCGACGCTCTTTGCTGCGACACGGCGGGAGCGGCCAAACGCTCTTCACTGAACGGCCGAGGGAGCTTTTTCTTTGTTAGAGATCATGACGTTTTAACAAGAATGACATCTTAACGAGGCTAGATTTTATCAGTGAAAATATTGGTTGACATTTTTGCGGAACACTACGACCGGATTGTGGCTCAGCTCCAGAAAGAGTCTCGCCTCTACGCTATCCTGATGTGTGGCGAGATTGTTTACGACCAACGAGCAGCAAAACCAAAAAAAATGATCAGAGTTCTTTGCGATAGCGCCGACGCTAACCTTATTCTCGAATCCACCAAAACCCTCTGCCCGGAAGCAACCAAGTGGGTTAACAAGAGCATCGCCCGGCGCCGAACTCGCTAAATCACTGATTGTCTGTCCAGAGCACGCCGTGCGGAGCGAAAGTCGATGCAACCGGAACTCGCACTAATGACCATCAGCCATACAGAAATTGCTATTTTTCTTTTAACGCTTCTCTTTGTGCCGCTGATCTGGGTCAGGAAAGAGTTGAGCGGAGATACGTCTCTTCGTGGGGTGTTTCAATTCGGTATGGTCATCATTGGTTTGTGCACGGTCGTTACCCTCGTGGCCGCCTATTTTTAGGCGAGGAAGATGGTTCTACCGCACGTCAACGCGCAACGACTCGACACCACGTCCGTTTCGCAACCAGCGAGGGTGACATGAGGACTCTTCGAGAAGTCTTGGGCTTCAACCTATTTCTTCAATTATTTAATGGGGCAGCGTCCTATTTTTGAGCTGGTGATTAATCTCAAGACGGCGAAACAGATCGGGCTGACGATTCCGCCGAATGTGCTGGCGAGAGCGGACAGGGTGATTCGATGATGCCAGGATTGAACTGAAATTCTCCGTCAAGTACATCTCCAAAAATTGGTCATGGTTCGTCTCTTGTTCGAGAACTGATTTTTATGGGCGCCAAAGACCCGTGAACTACGTGCTCATCGCGGTGGAATAGTTTGCGGGATGTTTGGGGTGAGTTGCTGATGGCCACGGCCTGAGTTTTCCGGAAGCGCTGCGGGCTAGCTACATAATTTTTGCAGGAACTTTAGTTCGACTTGTTCAAGGCTTTTGACGACGGCGTTGGCTTCGCTGAGCAGGTCGGCCGGATAAGAATTGGTCACCGCCAGGCATTTCATGCCGGCGCGCCGGGCGCCTTTGATGCCTTCCTTCGAATCTTCGATGACGACGCACTCAGCGGGGGTGATGTTACTTCCGTTGTCGCCGATGGCGTTGAGTTTGGCCAATGCTTTGAAAAAAATTTCCGGCTCTGGCTTTCCTTGGTTTACCTCTTCGGCGCTAACGATGGCCTGAAATTGATTCAGCAGTCCGGCGGTGGCGAGAATGCGTATCGATTTCTTGTCTCAAAGCGCCTGAGGCGACTGCCAATGGCACGTTCCCGGCCAAGCCGGCAATCAAGCTCTTGACTCCCGGGAAGATCGCGACATGATGCCGAATCGCTTCCTGATAATAGACGCCTTTTCTGTCGATCAGCTCGACGAGTTTTTCTTGGCTTAGTTGACGGTTGTTTTCCCGATAACCGGCGAAAAAAGCTCCCCGGTCGTCAAATCCAAGATAGCGCCCATAGTAGGCCTCTTCGGTAAGCGAGATTCCTTCTTCGCCAAGGACCTTTTGGAAGAGCTTAAAATGAATCGGTTCGTCGTCGACGATGATCCCGTTGAAATCGAATATCACGGCGCGAAGCATGAGTAACGATTGCAGAAAAGTTCTTTCGTTTCAACGCAATCTACGTTAAGAATTATAGTATGGCAGTCGATCACCACCACGCCCACCATGCCCATGGCCATGTGGAGTTCCGCTATTGCCCGCGCTGCGGCGGCGCGCTCGATAAACGGGTCGTGAAGGCCAACGAGCCGAAACGCCTAGTCTGCCAAGTCTGTTCGTTTATTTTCTATCAGGATCCCAAGGTGGTGGCGGGAACCATTTTCACTCTGGATGGCGGTATCGTGCTGCTCAAACGGGGCGTTGAGCCGGCGCTGGGCAAATGGGTATTTCCCGGCGGCTACGTCGATCGCGGCGAGGCCGTGTATGACGCGGCGATCAGAGAAACTAAAGAAGAATCGAACTTAGACGTGAAACTTGGGCCGTTGCTTAACGTTTATTCTTATCCGCGCTCGCCCAATGTAATCGTAGTTTACACGGCCGAGGTGGTCAGCGGCACGCTGGCCGCCGCGGACGAATCGGTGGATGCCAGGGTTTTCAAACCGAATGAGATTCCGTGGGATGAACTCGCCTTCGACAGCACGCGGGACGCGTTACGGGATTACCTAGGGCTTCATTTCAAAAGCTAGCAGGCTGCTGAAAAAGACCCATATGCTTCGTTGCGCTCAATCGCCTCGCTGCAACGTCAGACTGTGTGAAAACTCTTAGGAGCCCTTCGACGACGCTCAGGGCGAACGGCTAAATATTTGATTTGTAATGTCTGACATCCGTTCGTGGTGAGCCCCGTCGAACCATGAACGCAGTTTTCGCACAGTCTGGCAAATGCGAGGGATCTAAGAAAGATTTCTCCCTTCGGTCGAAATGACAAGGCGAGTCACTTTGCGTCTTGCCGCGATATGATGTGTAGTCTTGGGTGATTGAATCGTCAGATGTCGACGAGGATATCGTCGTCTTCAATCTTCAATTCGTACTTTTCGGTTGGCAGGGCGGGAATCAATTCGTTGTCTCCGTTGGTGACGTTGTAGCGCCACCCGTGCCACGGGCAGATTACCGTCGTGCCGTCGACTTCCCCCTCGGAGAGCGGGCCGCCCCGATGGCCGCAAATATCGTTAATCGCGTAATAATTCCCATCCAGGTTAAAAACCGCGACATTTTTCCCATTGATTTCAACACCCCTGCCGCAGCCGGCTTTCACGTCGCTGATTTTGCAAATCTTGGTAAAGGCCATGTATCGGTATTCTCCTCGAAATCAAGATGCTCGCCCTAATATACGTAAATAAGGCGGGCGTTCAAGGCCCCGTTTTTACGAATGGCAGCTCGGTAACCAGTGCGCTTAGTGAAGCACTGTCACGGTCGATGGCCAGATGGGTTCCAGGCTCCCAGTTATCGCGATGAACATAGCCTAGAGCTACGGCTTGCTTTAGTCTCGGAGAGTAGACCGAACTGGTAATCGCCCCAACTTGTTTATCATCCGTCCGAATGGCATCACCGTGGCGAGCGGGGGTTGCGCCGCCAATCAGCAGGCCGCATAGTTTTCTGTTTACATGCCCGCGCGAACGCACGCGTTCGACGATTTCTTGGCCCAAATAGCAGCCTTTGGTAAAACTCACATGGGTATCGAGCCCGGTCTCAAGGAGCAAATTGTCCTCGGTGAAGTCGACCCCATAACGTGGAATGCCGGCTTCGATGCGGAGTGTTTCCAGCGCTTCCTGACCGATCCACGCCGCGCTGAACTGCTGGCCGATATCAGTCAGCCGTTGCGCAACCTTGACCAGCTCCGCTCTCGGAATGACGAGATCGAATCCTGACTCACCGGTGTGACTCGCCCGGACCACGCAAATCGCGGCGCCGCCGGCATTGATGATGCCGTGATGCGCGATCTGCTTAGGCAAATCAACTTGTCCGGCAAGTGCCAGCAAGAGTGTTTCAGCATGGGGCCCTTGCAGTGAAAGGGTCGCATATTCTTCGGAGCGGTCGGCGATTTCGACTTCATCTGCGACCAGATAGCGGTTCAGATGCGCGATAATCTTGTCCTTCAACGACTCCGAAAAATCCAGGTACAAAGAGTTCATGGCGCAAAGAACCCGAACGTCAGCCAATACTTTGCCTTGTTGACTGAGGATCGTCGCGAACTGGCCTGCGAAGGGTTTGAGAGCCAGGAGATCGTTGGAAAGCATTCCCTGGAGGAAGGCGACACGGTCGGGGCCGGTGACCTGTAACAGGCCCCGGTGGGAGAGGTCGATCAACCCCGCCGCTCCGCGCACCGCGTCGTATTCCGCGGCAGGATTACCGAAATGAATCGGCAAGAGCCAACCGTCCTGTTCGGCGAAAACCGCGCCTTTAAGTTTGTGAAACTCGAACAAAGAAGATTGTTTGGCCATTTGCGACAAAATATAGCCTCAAAGGAGGCCGTTGACAATTACAAATAACGGCTTTTGTTGTTTGATAGATACTTTCGGGGTGTGGTAAACAGATAGTCACAATATCAAAACGGAGGTGCACGATGGCAGGTCTTGAAGGACAGAAGGCTCCGGCGTTTACCCTGGAGGGTAGCGACGGAAAGAAACATTCGTTGGCCGACTACGCCGGGAAAAACGTAGTGCTTTGGTTCTATCCTAAGGACGATACCCCTGGCTGAACCAAAGAAGCGTGCGGGTTCCGCGACGCTATCGAAACCGTAACGCAAGTCAATACCGTAGTCGTCGGTGTTAGCAGAGACAGTATCGATTCCCACAATCAGTTTGTCGCCAAATTCAATTTGCCATTCGTCTTACTATCCGACCCACAAGTCGGCGTGATGAAGACGTATGGCGCCTGGGGCCCACGGCAAAACGCGCAAGGGGAGACCGTCGAGGGACCGATTCGCTCCACGGCGCTGATCGGACCTGACGGAACGATCAAGAAACACTGGATTCCGGTTACAAACCCGGAGGCACATCCCGCGGAAGTGCTAGAGTTCCTGAAGAAGTAAATCTACGGGGGGCACCGAGACAATTCTCGCGTGCCCCCGTTTCTCTCCTGATCAGGATACCCGCTAAACCAGTAGGGGACGGTCGCGACCGTCCCCTACTCGAAAACGCGTCACGCGAAACTCCGCAAGCGCCTATGGCTAAAACCAAGGCCGATTTAGATCTCTACAAGCTGGAAATTTTTTACTGGGTCGCCGAACTCAAGAGTTTTTCGCAGGCGGCGGAGCTGCTCTCCTTACGCCAACCCACCATAAGCGCGCATGTTCAGGAATTGGAGAGAGCCGTCGGCGGCAAACTATTTTATCGTATTTCAGGAAAGGTCAGTTTCACGCCATTGGGACAGATGCTCGCCGAAAGGGCAAAAGATCTCCTCGTATTCAAGCGGGAGACTGTGGCCGCCGTCGAACAGTTCCACGGCACTCTCAGCGGCGAGCTATGGGTCGGCGGCAGCAGCATCCCCGGCGAGTATTTACTGCCGCCGAAACTCGGCGCATTCACAAAAAAGTATCCTGCCGTCAAGCCGATACTGCGAATCGGCGATTCCGCCAGTATCGTTGAGGAGCTGCTGGACGGCAAGGTCGAGATCGGGTTTGTCGGCTTCAAAGGCGGCGACAGCAGGCTTTCTTTTGAGAAAATTTGGGATGACGAAATGGTTCTGGCGGTCCCGAAAGGACATCCCTGGAGCCGGCGCAAAGGAGTGCCGCTTGGAGATCTGCGCGCCGAAAAGTTCATCTCACGAGAGCACGGGTCGGGCACGCTGGATACCATCCGACAGCTCCTGGCGGAACGCCGGCATCCCGCGGACGATCTATTGAACATCACCATGGAACTCGGCAGCACCGAGGCGGTGAAAGAAGCCTTGATGGCGGGATTCGGGTTCTCCATCTTGTCGCGCATCTCGATCCGCCACGAAGTGAAAGAGGGGACTATAGTCGAAGTGCCGATCCGTGGATTGACCATGAAGCGCGGCTTTTATGCGGTGTTTCACAAGCGCCGCCCGCTGCACCCCATTGCCCGGGCCTTTCGCGACTTTCTCAAGGAATAATTCCATTAAACCCCGCCGCTTGAGGCGGGAACAATCTTATGGGGTTTCCAAAGGGGGCGAGCATCCCCTTTGGTCAAGGCCGGGGTTAAAACCCCGCCCGCGAAGGGGTTCGTTTATTGTTGCTACTGGAGCGAGAAAATTTTTCTGAACTCTCTTTCATAGGAACAGGCTATTTAGTATATAGAAAATAGAAATCAACTATGAGGATACCCAATGGCACTGTCGTTACAACGGAGAGATCAGAAAAACGCCGAGCTGATTCGCGAACAATTTGTCGCGGCGTGGGCACGAACGGATGAAATTTTCGCCATCGTTTCGGCGCAGGATATTTTGGCTCGACCGATCGTCTGGCGCCATCCGTTTATTTTCTATGTCGGCCATCTTCCCGCCTTCGCCTGGAATCAAGTGTGCGGCGCTCTACTAAACTGGCGGTCGTGTAATCCATACTTCGACGATCTGTTTTGCCGCGGCATCGATCCGGATGTCGATACGGGGGAGTGCCATTGGCATCCCGATGTGCCTGATGAATGGCCGAGTCTGGCGGCTACCCTGGATTACCGGGACGAAGCGCGGGGCGCTATTTTGCAGTCAGTCGAAGCGATCTCTGAGCGCGGAATGACTCAGGTTATGGCGCGGGGCGGGCGGATTTTTCAAATGATACTCGAGCACGAGTACATGCACCAAGAAACTCTGTTGTACATGTTGCAGCGGATGCCCTACGATAAAAAACAGCCGCCGACAAAAATGGCTCCATACTCCTTTCACCCCGCGTCTCATTCCCGGCCGGTCCCAATCCCCGCGGGCAAAGCTCGCCTCGGCGCGAGATTTGACGATATTCCCTTTGGTTGGGACAATGAATTCGGTGAACTGGTTGTCGATGTGCCGTCGTTTCGCATCGAAACGCTGCCGGTGACGAACGGCGAGTTCTTCGAATTCGTCGTATCGGGAGCTTACGATAGCGAATGTTACTGGCGCGCCGAGGACTATCGCTGGAAGACACGCGAAGAGAAACATTATCCGACCTGCTGGAGCGAGCGGGAAGAGGGCTGGTTTTACCGCGCCATGTTCGACGAGTTGCCTTTGTCGCGAGTAGCGAGCTGGCCTGTTTATGTAAGTCTAGCGGAGGCGCGCGCGTATGCGCGCTGGCGCGGCAAACGGCTGCCGACGGAAGCTGAGTATCACCGGGCGGCCTTCTACGGGCCGGACGAAAGGGAAACGCCGTATCCTTGGGGCAATGGCTGGCCAGAGCAGGAGCATGGCAATTTTGATTTTGTCGCCTGGTCGCCGGTGCCGGTGGGCTCACTACCGGAAGGAAGGAGCCGATGGGGTGTTGCCGAGCTAGTGGGCAATGGTTGGGAACTCACAGATACACCATTTGCTCCGTTGCCGGAGTTCAGCCCCTATATCCGCAGC
The DNA here is from genome assembly GCA_963840855.1 of uncultured delta proteobacterium. Classification (GTDB taxonomy): domain Bacteria; phylum Desulfobacterota; class Binatia; order UBA9968; family UBA9968; genus DATACQ01. The sequence continues at coordinate 122,954 of CAWJBB010000061.1, read as the reverse complement.
TATCCGGACTATTCGGCGGATTTCTTCGACGGCAAACATTTTGTTTTAAAAGGGGCCTCTTGGGCCACGGCGAGGGATCTCGTGCGCCCCAGTTTTCGCAATTGGTACCAGGCCCACTATCCGTATGTATTCGCCAAATTCCGCTGTGTATCCGATTTTTGATGGAGGTGCCCAATGAAAGCGACCTGGGAAAATGTGGTTTTGGCCGAGTCCGACCAAACGGTCGTGATTGAGGGAAATCACTACTTCCCGCCTGATTCAATCAAGCGTGAATACTTCCGTTCGAGCGACAAGCATACGACTTGCCCCTGGAAAGGGATCGCCAGCTACTATCACATTCATGTGGGGGATCAGGCGAATCAAGATGCCGCCTGGTTCTATCCCGAACCCAAGGAGGCCGCAAAATCAATCAAGAACTACGTCGCTTTCTGGCGCGGCGTGAATGTCGCGGGTTGAAGACCGCGTAATGAAGCTCCTGAAAATCGCTTCCTGTATGGCCGAGAACACCGAGCCGTTCTGCCGGGCCCTGGCGCGCTACATTCAAAATAAAATCGGCATAGATACCGAGTATGTCGGCGGCATTCCCTGGCAGGAACGCGAGAGGATGTTCGATGCCGGCGAGATTCAGGTGCTCTGGCTCTGCGGTTTACCGTACGTTCACAAAGCTCGAACTGTTTCGCACTCAAGTGGAACTATTGGCCGTGCCGGTTCCCGTTGGACGCCGGTATGAGAACCGCCCGGTGTATTTTTCCGATCTCGTCGTACATCGACAAAGCCCCTATCGATGTTTTTCCGATCTCCGCGGACGGGTTTGGGCTTTCAACGAACCAAGATCTCATTCCGGTTACAATGTCGTTCGAGCTCATCTAGCGGGTCTAGGCGCGTACGCTGGCTTTTTCGCTAGGGCGGTGGAGTCGGGCGCCCATGTGAATTCCCTGCGGATGATTTTGGACCGCCGGGTCGACTGCGCCGCCATCGACAGCACTGTTTTGGAATGGGCCGCACAGGAGCAGCCCGGAGATATCGGAGCAACTCCGGGTGATCGAGACCTTGGGACCCAGCCCCATCCCGCCCTGGGTAATTTCCAAGTCGGTTCCCGCCCATCGACGAGGCATGATTCGCGCTCTATTACTCGACATGCACCGTGATCCGTTCGGCATCGTGACCTTGAACGAAGGGCGAATCGCTCGCTTCGTCGCCTCGGACGACCGTGATTACGACCCAATTCGCAGGATGGCGCAGGCGGCTGCCGCTGTTGCATTGCAACCCGCATAATTTGCCAAAGGACTTCGGCTATGGCAGACAGAGCGTGATTCAATTCATCCATCAGGAGGATTTCTCGATATGAATCTTGAAGGCAAGAAGGCACCGGTGTTCAGCCTCGAAGGCAACGACGGCAAGAAACACTCGCTGGATGCCTACAAGGGCAAAACCGTCGTGATGTTTTTTTACCCTAAAGACAGCACGCCGGGTTGAACGAAGGAGGCTTGCGGGTTCCGTGATTTGAACCCGTCATTCAAAAAGAAGGGTGTTGTGGTTTTAGGCGTTAGCAAGGATAGCATCCCCACCCATGACAAGTTCGCCGAAAAGTACGAGCTACCCTATGTGCTTCTGTCCGATCCGGATGCCGAAGTGATGAAAAAATACGGCGCGTTTGGCAAGAAAATGATGTACGGCAAGGAAGTTCAAGGGACGATCCGCTCCACGGTAGTCATTGGGCCGAAGGGCGACGTGATAAAGCATTGGCCGGCCGTCAAAAAGGCCGAGGAGCATCCCGAAGAAGTGCTCGCTTTCCTCGCCAAAAACTAGGGCAATCGTTATGGGTTCAGACCGTTATGGGGTCCCGTTTTTAGTTCGTTTTCTGAATTGACAATGGATGTCCAAGCGGTATGATCCGTCCATCGTAATATCCTATCTGGTAAAAAGGGAGGAGCTATGGATCGTCGAGAGTTTTTAAGGCAAGGGCTGACTGTTTCGGCCGGATTGGCAGCTGGGCGGCTTTCCGAAGTTTGTCGCTATGGCTGCCGCCGATGAAGCGAAATGGCGGACCTTTGAGGTGACGACTACCATCGAAGTCAAGGAGCCGGTGGGGGCGGTGCGCGCGTGGGTTCCCATACCCTTGATGAAAGAGACCGACTATTTCAAACGGCAGGGCGACAAGTGGAACGGTAATTTTAAAGCGGTGCAAACAATTCAGACCGATAAGGTCGGCACTGGGTTAGTTTTCGCCGAGTGGGCGGCCGGAGAAAAGGCGCCGATGATGGAAGTCACTAGCCGGTTTATGACCAAGGACCGAAGTGTAGACGTATCGAAAAAGCCGGACTCGTCGGTGCGCGAAGATAAAGCCGTGCTGCATTATTTTCGCCAGCCGTCAAAGCTCATCAGAACCGATGGCATCGTTGCCACCACCGCGCGCGGGATTACGGCTAACCGCAAGAGCGATGTCGACAGAGCGAAAGCCATATACGATTGGATCGTCGATAATACTTTCCGAGACCCAAAAGTCAAAGGCTGTGGGATCGGCGACATCTCGACGATGCTTCGCACCGGATATCTCGGCGGAAAGTGCGCCGACCTCAATGCATTATTCGTCGGCTTGGCGCGCGCCGCGGCGCTGCCGGCGCGGGATGTTTACGGTATTAGGGTGGCCAACTCAAGTGAATTCAAGAGCCTGGGCAGAGCCGACGACATCACCGGAGCGCAGCACTGCCGGGCCGATGTTTATCTAAACGGTTACGGTTGGGTGCCCGTGGACCCGGCCGACGTGCGCAAGGTTGTTTTGGAAGAGAATCTGCCGGGCGACCCCCTGCCCCTCGACGATGCTAAAGTACAAAGGGCGCGGGCGAAACTATTCGGCGCGTGGGAGATGAACTGGCTACCGTACAATTACTCACATGATGTGAAACTGCCGAACTCCAATGGACCGGAGGTCGGTTTCCTCATGTATCCCCAGTTAGAGACCGCGAACGGCAGGCGCGACAGTCTGGATCCGGGCAACTTCAAGTACACGATCAAGTCAAAAGAAGTTTAATCTTCGCGGTCAAACCGATAAGAACGACAAGGCCTTCACTTTGGTGCGGGCGTTGTCGTTTTTCACGGCATCTTCGAAGCCATGCGTGAACCGGGTAGACCACTCGCTTACCCGTCTATTTCATAAGTCGCTTTGCCAAATTTATTCGCCGGATTCTTTCTGGAGTGATGCGCGGCGGTGAAAAGCCGAGACCGCGACTCGATGAAGGGAGTTACCGATATGTCATTGGGGCGAGTTCTTGTCGAAGAGTTTCAGCCTGAAGTCCTCAAATGGCTGGGCGAACGGGTGGAACTGGTGGTCGTCAATCCCTGGGTGGAACCGGAACGCTGGGAGATCGAAGCGCGCCGCGTCGATGCGGTGATCAGCCGCAAAGGTAAGATTACCAGAAAACACATGGAAACGGCCGGTGGAAGGCTCAAGATCATCGCCCGCACCGGTGTTGGCGTCGATCCGTCGCGCGTCGATCTCGACGCCGCGCAGGAACTGAAAATCTGGGTGACCAATCAGCCGGGCAGCAACTCCGTCTCGGTGGCGGAGTTGGTTTTCGGACAGATAATCGCCCTGGCGCGCCACACCCACGAAGCCAATCGCGCGGTGAAAGAAAACCGCTGGAGTGAATATCTCAAATTTACCGGCACCGAGTTGGCCGGCAAGACCCTCGGTATCGTCGGCATGGGCAATATCGGGACGCGGGTCGCAATTCGAGCGCGGGCCTTCGACATGGAATTCATGGTACACGACCCGTATATTCCCGAATCCCATGTCACCGCGCTGGGCGGTAGATGGGTCGATCTGGGAGAATTGATGGCGCAATCCGACTTTGTAACGATCCATTGTCCTCTCAATCGGGAAACGAAGGGCATGATTGGCGCCGCGGAACTGGCTCTGCTGAAGCCGTCCGCGTATCTCCTCAATGCTGCGCGGGGCGGCATTGCCGATGAGCAAGCACTACTTGAAGTATTGCGGCAAAAAAAGATCGCTGGGGCGGCCTTGGATGTTATGGCTGATGAGCCGCCGGCGAAGGGCCATCCGCTATTGAAACTAGACAACGTCCTTTGGACGCCGCACGTGGGCGCGATGACGTTGGAAGCAGCTCAGCGCGGCGAATGGGGCGCGGCTGCAGAAGTGATTCGCGTGCTGGAAGGAAAGCGGCCAAAAAATCCAGTCTTCCCGGCGGACCAAACTCATATGCCAACGACCGCTTAGGCGTGACTGGATTGCTTTCTATTTGGATGGGCCGTTCAGAGGACTCTGATAGACTTCGATCTGTCCGTTATCGCGCATCTTGACGATATTGACCGTGCCGGTGTATTCCGGCGAACCCGAATAGTAAGCGTTACTTTTTTCATCGCCCACCTGCGTTGCCTGGTTCCAGTGGCCGAGGGCGACGTAGTCGGCGTCTGTGGCGTATAGCTCCTCGCGGTGGATCAGCCAGGAACCGATCAGGCGATTGGGATCGCGAATTTCATCGACGTAATGACCGTGGGCCGCGGCGATATGCCAGCGCATCACCCGCTCCCCGGGGTTTGCGAGAGGTGACATGTCGGTGTAGTCGACATGGGCCTTGCCCCAGATGCCCAAGTCCAATTCGCTGAAGGTCACCGTTTCGTCCGCGTTGAGACCGAGGATACTAACATTGGGAACGCGCGCCAGGCCCCCGCGCCGGTATACGGAGTCGGGCGTCAGCGGATCATGATTTCCCGGCAGGATAACGACTGGTTTTGCGTAATCGCGCAATATCTGGGCGGCACGCTCCAAGAGCTGCTCCGGTTGGCGGTGATTGTCAAAGGAATCGCCGGCTAAAAGGACGACATTGGCGTTCATCGCGGACGCGGCTCTCAGCACCTTCGGAAGCACCGCCAGGCGGTCGGTATTGCTGAAGCTGTCATCGGTACCGAGATGTAAGTCCGAGCTGTGGACGACTATGATTTCCGCGCGTGACATCGTGGGCGTAATCCCTCGCTTGAATCAATCTCTTATAAATATACAATTCCGCGCTTCAAAACAACTCTTCAATTTTGAGACAATTCATTCAAAAAGAAACCAATCAGTATTCTGCCCCCGCGTGGGGCCGGGGAAGGCACCCGGTGGGCATCAATTCGGCATTGTATTTGGGAGTCTGGCAGTTACAGAGATTCCCCCACACAGACGCGTGGTACCCGAGTCAGAACAAAAAGCGGGCCGGTTATCCGGCCCGCTCCGGGAAACTGGTGGGGCAGTTCCAAGGAAGGATGGGGCAGTTATTTGGTGGTCTTGGCGTCGGTCTTAGCTTTAGTATCAGTTTTAGTTTCGACTTTGGCTTTTGTTTGGGGAGCGTCCTTCGATTCGACACTCGTTGCGGTCATTTTATAGTGGACGGTGACCTTGGAGCCTTTCTTCAGATCGCCTTTGACCGTAGTGTCTTTGTTGCGTCCGATTTCCCATTTCTCCTTACCTTTCTCAACGATGATCATGTCGTCGTTGACGTCCAAAACAGGCCCTGTTACCTGGTAATCCTTCGGACCGGCGGCGATTGCCGCAGAGGCCATCAACATGGCCGCAAACAAGATTCCCAAAACTCGTTTCATGACAAATCCTCCTTGTTGGTATTTCGTCCCAAACACGCCACCCGCCACGTGGCGCATTGAGTGCCTTACTGAACGTTTAGACGCCCCTGAGAATCTTTAATTCATCCCCCAGGTAGTTTACAAATAGGTTCTATAGGGCAGCGCCGCCGGGTAGTGCTGCAAAGGAGCAAAAATGATGACCGAAGAACTTCCAATCGCAAAAGGCCGCCAGACCCAGGGTATACTGCCGCGCATGGCCAATCGGCATGGGCTAATTGCCGGCGCCACCGGCACGGGCAAGACGGTTACGCTACGGGTGATCGCGGAAAGTTTCAGCCGTATCGGAGTGCCGGTTTTTATGGCCGACGTTAAAGGCGACGTGTCGGGTATTGCCGGACCCGGGCAAGAAAACCCAAAGATCAGCGAGCGCGTGGCGCAACTCGGCATCGAAGATTTTACATTCGCCGGCTACCCGGTGACGTTCTGGGATGTCTATGGGCAACAAGGCCATCCCGTGCGTACGACCATTTCCGAAATGGGTCCGCTCTTGCTACCGCGTGTGCTTGATCTCAATGAGACGCAAGCCGGCGTATTGAATCTCGTATTCAAGGTCGCCGACGACAACGGCATGTTGCTTCTCGATCTGAAGGACCTGCGTGCCATGTTGCAGTATGTGGGTGATAACGTGGCGCAGTTCAAAACCAAATATGGCAACGTGTCGCCAGCCAGCATCGGCGCGATTCAGCGGGCGTTGTTGAAGCTCGAAGGGCAGGACGGCGAGCGATTTTTCGGCGAGCCTGCATTGGATCTCGACGATCTGATGCAGACCGATAGTTCAGGCCGCGGCGTGATCAACATTCTTGCCGCCGACAAGCTCATCAATGCGCCGCACCTTTATGCCACGTTTCTGCTTTGGCTGTTATCCGAGTTGTTCGAGCGCTTGCCGGAGGTGGGCGATCCCGAGAAGCCCAAGCTAGTTTTCTTTTTCGACGAAGCGCACTTGCTGTTCAACGACGCCCCCAAGGTTTTGCTGGAAAAAATCGAGCAGGTTATCCGCTTGATTCGGTCAAAAGGCGTGGGCGTCTATTTCGTCACACAGAATCCACTGGACATTCCCGATGTCGTGCTTGGCCAGTTGGGGAACCGCGTGCAGCATGCGCTGCGAGCGTTTACACCGCGAGATCAGAAGGCGGTCAAAGCGGCGGCGCAGACTTTTCGCCAGAGCAAGGACATCGACGTTGTAACGGTTATTACCGAACTTGGCGTCGGCGAGGCGCTGGTTTCCTTTCTCAACGACAAAGGGCAGCCGAACATGGTTGACCGTGCATTGATCTATCCACCGCAGAGCCAATTGCCGCCGCTAAGCGGCGCTGAACGAGAGCAGGTCATTAAGCAATCTACGGTCGCCGGCCATTACGAAAAGGCGCTGGACCGGGAGTCGGCGTATGAGATGCTCCAGGCGCGCGCGCCACAGGTAGAACAGACCGCGGGTCGACAGGACAGCGGGTGGCAGAACGAGGCAGGAAAACTATTAGGAGCGCTCGGTACCAGTGCCGCGCGTGCGATCGGCAGTCAAGTTGGCCGAGAGATCATTCGCGGTGCTTTGGGGTCGCTGTTTGGGACTACGACCACTCGAAGAAGACGATAAGAAGGCCGGTCGCGACCGGCCCCTACGCGGTCTTACGGCCGTTGAACCGGTAAGGATTCGTAAATGGTATCGCCGCGAATGGCGTATACCGGCGCCAATGCCTGCCTAGCCGGTATCGTTCCCTTCTGTGAATCGATCGCGGTCCATTCTCGATCGGTAAGACGCAAAACCGAAATCTCGGCAGGCTGACGTATGCGTAAGGTTCCCATTTCATCGCCGCGACCCAGCAGTCGAGCGGCGTTCACCGTCGCCATCCCGACCACCTGATTCAACGAGAATCCCAGCGCCATAAGTTTCGCCATCGTAGTCGGCAAGTCGTACACCGGTCCTGCGCGATTTCCGCGGTGGCCATCCGTGGAAACGCCGTCGGGCTGCAAGCCCTGATCGAGCACTTTGCGCGCAACATCGAAGTTAAGGTTATGCAGGCCATGACCCACGTCCATCAGCACGCCTGTTTCTTTGGCGTCGCGTACCTGCGGCCAGAGTTTTCCGTTGGTATCAAGTAGGCCGCCGGGATGCGCCGTGAACATATGCGTGATGATGTCGCCGGGATTTAAATACTTCAGCACGTCGCCGACCGCCACCGGTTCGGTACCTTTGGTCCAGCTCTCGCCGATGTGAACCAATAGGGGAATTTTTAGCTCATCGCCGAGCTTGCGCGCGCGTTCGAGGGGCTTCAGTCCCTGCGCGCCAAGCGCGCCTCCCGTCGCCATGATCTTGATGCCGACGATAATGTCGCGGTTGGCTTCAACGGCATTGGCGATCTTCTCTTCGTCGATTAGCCGCGGGTCGGCTAGAATGCTGAAGCCCGGGCCGGTTACGCCGCCCAGAGTTGAGAGATTGATGTAGTTGAACACCCGCGTCTTGGCGTTGTTGGTGATGTAATTGCGAAAGACATTTAGGAGTGTATGTCCCGCGCTGCCCGCGTCGACCACCGTTGTGACGCCAGAGCCAACGCCGAAAATATCGGGGTCAACACCGAATGCGCCAAGGCCTTTCATCAAGTGAAGATGAACATCGATCAAGCCCGGCGTCACAATAAGGTTCTTGACATCTATCACGGCGGCGCCGTCGGGTTCGAGATTCGGCGCGATGGCATCGACGACGCCGTCGGTGACGCGAATGTCGAATAGACCGTCTTTGCCATTCGCAGGATCGAGCAGTTGGCCGCCTTTCAGGAGAAAATTAGTCAGCTGTTTGTGCATAGCTCGGGCTTTCCTTGGCGCTCAACCGGTTACGGGTAGCATAAACGTGCTCGTGGCTCGTGTCCGTGTAAAGAGCCCGAAGCACCATGAGACGAGCACGAGCACGAATCACGCACCACGATTCATATTCACGTCGTGTAGTACGCATTCTCTTTGATATAGCCCTCAGTTAGATCACAACCCCACACACGCGCCGATGTTTTTCCGATGCCGAGACCGACGCTGATCGAGACTTCTTTTTGGCCGAGATAGGCGCGCAAGGCTTCGAGATCGCAATCGACGGGTGAGCCTTTTCTGAAAACATATGTGTCGCCGAAGCCGATCGTAACCTTGCGGGATTCGATAGTTGTATCAAAACTCTTGCCCACCGCCATGATCACCCGGCCCCAGTTGGGGTCGCAGCCGTAAACCGCTGTTTTGACCAACGGAGAGTTCACCACGAACTTGCCAATGCGTTTGGCCTGGTTTGTCGTTTTCGCTCCATTCACGTCGACTGTAATCAGTTTCGTCGCGCCCTCGCCGCTGCGGGCGATCTCGCGCGTCAGATATTCGCAGACTTCGAATAGTCCGGCTTCGAACTCCGGAATATTCACCGGACCCCCAAGGCCGTTGGCCATAAGAACCACGGTGTCGCTCGTGCTCGTATCGGTGTCGATGCTCATACAATTAAAAGTCCGGTCGACTACGCGCCGTAACATCGGGCGCAGCGACTTGATGGGAAGCTCGGCGTCGGTCATTAGGTAAACAAGCATCGTAGCCATGTTAGGCTCGATCATGCCGGCGCCTTTAGCGATGCCGGCGATGATCGCGGCGCCAACCCGCCTGGAAAAATATTTGGGATACTTATCGGTGGTCATGATCGCTTCGGCGGCGAGTTTGAGATTGTTTGGCTGCAGTTCGTTGCGAATGCCGCGCAGCCCGGCGCGTATCTTGTCCATCGGCAGCGGACGGCCAATGACACCGGTAGAGAAGGGGAGGACATCGCGATAATCAACACCCAGCTCCTCTGCGACGATGCGGCAAGTCTCTATCGCATTGTCGATTCCCTGCTTACCCATCGCCACGTTGGCGTTTTTGCTGTTAATCACCAGCGCCTGCACAAATCCATTGGCGATATGCTTCCGCCCAACGATCACCGGCGCGCCGGGAAAGCGGTTGCGCGTAAACATCGCCGCCGCGCGGGCACGCGCGGTCGAATAAATGACCGTTAAGTCGAGAGTGTTGTCTTTGATACCAACATTTTTGGCCAGGGCCAAGAAGCCTTGAGGGTGCTGGAAATCAGCCGGTGGGGAGTGCGCCATTCTTCGTGATTACTCCTACGTGATCATTTATCGGCCGACAACCCGGCCATTCTTTTCCGCGACGATGTAGCGGCCAATCCCGGCAAGCTCGACGATTTTCCTGCGAACGCTTTCAGTGAGCCATGTGAGCTTAGCCGCTTATTGGTAACTGAATGACTGACTCACTCAGTTTCCGGGCACGCTCAAAACTGAATTTGGTAATGATGCTCTGATTATGGTGAAACCGAAGCCTCAATGTTGAATCTGGCTCACCATGCTTTGGCCGGGGCAATAGATATAAGTCTGGTGATCGTAGATTCGCTTTTCTTCTCTATCGGGTGTCGTCCATGCAGAACTCCAAGCAATGGGGGCTTTGTTGAAATTGAAAGTTTATTTGTTTGATGGTGATGGATTCCGCGCGATCGGCAACCCTGGAGCTTTCATAGTGCTTGTATAGAAATTTTCTCGTCTCGCCTTCTTTCCAAAACCCTAATGGAAACTTGAGCCCTCCCGAAAACATTCGTGTCCCCAGTCCTGGCCTGGCGTCATAGACGCGGCCGAGCCCGCTTTTCTCCTGGTTAATCGTGAATCGTTGCAATTTAATGCCGTCTCTGCCGGGATTTATTCGCTCGTAGACGACGAAGGGGTGGCCAGTCACAGGGTGAGTCCATTCCGTAGGCCCTTTTATCTCGTATTGGGCCCTCCGATGCCTGTACGTAGCATCCACCGGCGGCATCTTCAGTTCTTTCTTTCCGTCCCAATCCGCTCCGGCCCAAAGCTCAACCGGAATGTATCTTTCCCCAGTCTGCGAATTGATTGAAGCCTGCCAAGTTTTTGGATCGAGGGCGCCGACTGGCGCAGAAGTAAAAACCGTGGCTCCAATGAATAGGCCATTCGAAAAAACTACAACCCGATGGCGAATACGCCTCATATTCATGATTTGCCTATCTACCGGTAATCACAGGAGACGCAAGCAGTAGAGACGCGAATGACCAATCCTGTTCTATTTCTTATATAGTAGGCTGCTGAAAAACTCCCTAGGAATCCTTCGACGAGCTCAGGACGAACGGAGGAGGCTTTGAAATATTGCGAAAATTCTGTTTATGCTTAGGCTCTCGAAGCATGAAGTACCTGCTAGACTGTCTTTTGCATGTAGACCCGATGGTACCCTTTCTCAAGCCGCCGTTCAGTCTCCTTGAAACCAAGTTTCTTGTAGATCTCTATACGGTCACGAAAACTGCTCGGACAAGATTGTCACGTCGTCGCGACACCGCCGGGAGAGAGATATCACTCCACGCCGCCATATGAACGGATGATCTCGGCGGCACGCTGCCACTCTTCTACCGTCGCGTTGGAAAACTGCTTCCATCTTCCCTGCGTCCCTCCCACGGCGCAGCCGAGCGGTGTAAGGCCGTGCTTGTTGCGTTGGCTCGGCTCCGACCCGGCTTCGAGCAAGACAGCCACAACTTCAGGACGGCCGAAAAACGCCGCCCAACCAAGGGCGATAGCCTCGTTCTCCGAATCCAAAAGCGACACATCGGCCCCGTATTTCAAAAGCGCCCGAGCTGCGCCCGGTTGGCCGAACTCAGCCGCGACATGAAGCGGATAGGTGCCTCTGGCATCCGTCTCGCTCCGCGAGTTCGCTAAGTCCCGGTTCTCTTCAACCAGCGCCTTGATGCTGCCGAGGTCGCCCCGTTTAACCGCATCGTGCAATTTTATAACGTTCGACATCGTTTTCGTTAGCCTCTCGACTGCCCCTCTAGGTCACTTCGACTCCATCCCGAAGCAAAGCTGGTTGCCGTCAAGGTCATTGATGTCGAAGTCGCGCATGCCGTACGGGTAGTCCTTCGGCTCACTCAGGATTTTGGCGCCCCGCGATTTGAGCTCATGAAACAGGGCGTCTACGTCGGTTACGAAGACGTTAACCGCGCCATGTCCGGGCAGCCGTTCGGTGCGGTCAGCGGCTTGGAGATGAATGACGACCGCGTCCCGTTCAACCCCCGCGTAGAAAGTCGGTTCGCCGTAGGTGAACTCGGTGCGAAATCCGAGGACATCACGGTAATGCTCGACGCTTTGCAGAACATCCTTTACGACAAACAGGGTTGCGGCACTGCAAAGTGACACAGCTGTTGTAGTTGTCATAGGATACTCCTTAGTGTAGTAGCCGGTCTGATAGATGCCGCGTTCGCTAGAAGCTCACGTTGCCAGCTGTTCGCTCGGTTAGCGTCAGGTTCCAGTCTTGAGTCTCTCGAGAAAACTCTCAGCCTCGGATGGTTTCCGAAATTCGATGTAGGAACGCTGGGGAAATATTTTCTTGTCAAATAACTCACGGTACTGCTTCCGACATCGATTAAAGGTGGTAACGACCCACCAAAGAATCGACTCACGGCTGAAAAAAGCCATGCGCAACGATTCACGGTTGCCCGAGAAAAGCTCTTCTCGCGTCAACACGCGTCGCACTGTGCGCGCCAGGGCGCGCCACAGGACCAATCGAAAAGCGTAGTTGAGCCAGATCACAGTCGTGGCTCGCGACCACACGAGATCGCGGACGACACCGTAGTTCCCGTCTGTTACCCAGCAATCCTGGGAGAGGGCCTGCGCTGTGAGCGCGCGAAATTCGGCCGCTGCCCTCGGGACCCAGTTCGGTTGCCAGTGGAGTGCGTCAAGTTCGACATGAGGACAACTCAATGCGTCGGCGAGAGACCAGGAGCTGGTCTTGCGGTTACCTGGGCAGATGACAACAACACGCGATATCACACTTCTCATTTGATCAACGAGTTTGGCAGATACTGAACAAGGTGAATTCCCATACGTGTCGCTGCCTGTAGTTCATGATGGGTTACTCGTGATGTCGATTAGTCTTAGAACTTCCGGCAACGAAGAAACAGTATCTCCCTGCCATTCTCTGGCTTCTCGCAGCACCTCGCCACGGGTTTCCTGTGAGGATGTTCGAATCAACACGGGATGCATGCCGACTTCGGCCGCCGCCGTCAATTCGTAGTTTTCGCCGTCAGCAACGTAGATACAGTCCCCGGGTTCGACGCCGAGGCGCTCACAGGCGAGATGATAGATACGAGGGTCCGGTTTCTTCAAACGTTCTCGGCAGGAGAAGATGGGGTAATCAATTAAATTGGCAAAAACTGTCTCTTGCCAGAGAATAGAAATCTCGATTGAACAATTACTGAGCAATCCTAATTTGTATCCCTCGTGTTTTAGTCGCGCGAGCGTCGCAACGGCGTCCGGTTTGGGCTCGAGAGCTCGCCTTGTATGCCGCAAACGAATCTCAACCGCCTTCGACAACTGTTCAGCCGTTATCTGCGCACCCATGGCAACGCAAACATATTCTATACTGGCTTCCACAGTCTGAAAGGCGCCGTTCGTGCGCATCTCCGTCGTTTCTCTCCAGAGGCGCATGAACGGTTCATAGGGTACTTCAAGAGCCGCAGCCAGTTCGGCATTCATTTGACCGGCTGACGACACAAAGTCGCCCACCAATGTCCCGAATAGATCGAAAATGACAGCGTCGAACTTCATTTGTTTGGGAGCCTGTTAACCGACTCCCTCCACATAAGCGTGTCATACCCGTCCCACAACCAATGTGGACTAGGTGTTTTTTCCGGCTAATTGTGAAAAAAAGAAGGAATACAAAATAGGAACTCGCGCGGTTTGAATGCCCGCTCGAGGGAGTGGCTGCAGCGCGCGTTATAGATCACTCTATTCATTAGGACGATGACATCGTGTGGTTAACGGATTTTCTGTCTACAGGTTCTCGATCTCTACCGGCACGACCGGATCAGCCAGTTCAAAGCCGAATACTTTCGAGTAGAAATAAAGCTCCGCTTCGAGAACACGCTTGATGTTTTCCGCTTTGCGAAAGCCGTGCTGCTCGCCTTCGAAGGTGAGATAGGCCACGGGCAACTTTTTTGCGCGCACGGCTTCGACCATCTTTTCGGCCTGATTGGGCGGAACGACTTTGTCCTCCAGTCCCTGAAACATAATCATCGGACAATTTAACCGATCGGTGAAGTGAATCGGCGAGCGTTCGATGTATAGATCGCGCCGTTCAGGATATGGACCGATCAAGCGGTCGAGATAGCGCGACTCGAACTTGTGCGTGTCCCTGGCGAGTGCCTCCAAGTCGCTGATGCCGTAATGGCTGGCTCCGGCTTTGAATGCGTTACGGAACGTGAGCGCGCAGAGCGTCGTATAACCGCCGGCGCTGCCGCCGCGAATTGCCAGGCGGTTGCCATCGGCTTCGCCGATTTCGACAAGATAGCGGGCGCCATTGATGCAGTCATCGACATCGACGATGCCCCAGTTGCCGTTCAATCGTTCGCGATAGGCGCGTCCGTAACCGGAGCTGCCGCCGTAATTCACATCGAGGACGGCGATGCCGCGGCTGGTCCAGTATTGAATCGAATATTTTAGTGAGCCGGAGCTCGACGAGGTCGGTCCGCCATGGCTCATGACCAACAGCGGCGGTTTTTCATTCGCCGGCGCGGCGTAATCGCGATTGCGCGGCGGATAGAAATATCCATGCGCTGTTAGGCCCTGTTCGGTGGGGAACTCGATGGCTCGCGCTTCGGAGAGATATCCGGCATCGACGGCTGTTTCTCGTGATCTTCGCAACACTTCGAGATTTTTCGTGGCCAGATCCAACGAGACGATGGCGCTAGTCTCCATCGCAGACGCGCCGATGAAAACCACGCGGTCACCAGCGACGCGAACTTGGGAAATCGGCCGAATAGGGAAGTTCGATGTGCCCAGCGTTCTCGTCGCCGTGTCGAGCGCGGCGAGGTAATCCCGGCCGTTCTGGCTGTAGCTGCAGACGATTCGTCGTTTCGGATGCGAAGCCGTAAAGCGCAGCCGCCGAATACCCACTGCGGCTGGCCGAACTCGGCTTCCATCGGACACAGCGGCTCGACTTGATTTTCTCGCCATCGGTAAAGATTCCACCAGCCGGTGCGGTCGGAAACAAAATAGAGCGTGCCATCCGGCGACCACTGCGGCTGAAAAATCGATTCATTTACGCCGCCGGCGATTTTGTCTTTCTCGGTCACCGATCCGTCTTCGCTCAGTTTGCCGACCCAAAGCTCCGTGCCGTCCCACGGCATGTTGGGATGATTCCATGTGAGCCATGCTAGCCGCGAGCCGTCGGGACTCAGACGCGGCGAGGAATAGAAATCGTTTCCTGAAACCACGATTGTGCCGGCGTCGCCGCCGTTGAGATCGATGCGGACGATAGTATTGACGGCTTCGCCTTGACCGGAATGATCCTCGCGCACGCAGAAGAAAAGATTTCTTCGGCAATCGAATTGCCCGTCGGCGTAACGCAGCGCAGCGGCGGGGTCAGAGGTTGCGGTTCGGAACCGCGTTCTTGGAGGTAAAGACGTTGATCGGTGAAATTGGAAAAAACAATGGTCCGTTCGAAACCGCGTAGTCGCCGCCGCCGTATTCGTGCACTCGCGTTCGCGCGTTGAATCCTGCCGGCGTAACATCCATCACCGTTCCGTCCGCCGAGCGTCGGACGATGACTTTCCTCCCGCCTTCGTGAGCGCGCCGCTCGATCCAATAAATATCATCGCCGTCGATCCGGATTTGCTCAAGCCCGATCTCGCCGCCGGCGACCAAATCGGCGGTGATCGGCGATTTCCATGAGCCGTAAGGGGATACGATTGGAGTTACCATATGTTCCTATCCCAATTAGATTCCACAGTTTTTGCTTACTTCTTCTGACTTGGCGATCCATGCATTCATCTTTATTTCCAACTGGTCCAGCGGCAGTGCGCCGTCCTTGAGCAATTCGTCGTGGAAGTCGCGGATGTCAAATTTGTCGCCGAGTGTTTGTTTCGCTTTGGCGCGGAGCTCGGAGATCTTGAGCTGGCCGATCTTGTAAGCGAGTGCCTGGCCCGGCCAGACGATGTAGCGGTCGATTTCAGCGGCCACTTCCAGTTCCTGCTTCACGGTGTTTTCCACCATGAAGTCGATGGCTTTCTGCCGGTCCCAACGTAGATAGTGCATGCCGGTGTCGACGACTAGCCGGCTGGCGCGCCAGATTTCGTACATGAGCTGGCCGAACTTCGAATACGGATCGTCGTAAAGACCCATCTCGTCGCCAAGCGACTCGGCGTAGAGTCCCCAGCCTTCGATGAACGCTGTGTAGCCGCCGTAGCGCCGAAAGTTGGGGATGCCTTGCTGCTCCATGGCGATAGCGATCTGCAGGTGGTGTCCGGGCACGCCCTCGTGCAGCGACAGCGCCATCATTTCGTACTTCGGTCTGATCTCGGGTTTGTAAGTGTTCACGTTGATTATGCCGGCGCGGGAACCGTCTGCGGCGGGCCGCGATAAAGTCCAACGGGGCTGTCGGGCGCGATATTCGCCGGCACAGGCTCGATGCCGTATGGCATGCGCGGCAGGGTGCGAAAAATCTTAACCAACAATGGATCGATGCGCCGGCTCAACGCGCGATAAGCTTCGAGTAACTCATTTTCGCTTTTGAAATAAAATTTTGGATCGCTTCGTAGAAACTTCGCGAATTCGGCAAAAGAACCTCGAAAGCCCAATTTGTCGATGATGCCTGCATCTCCGCGCGGATGCGCTTTGACCTCTTTTAAACCGATCTCGTGAATTTCCTGCGGCGTTAGATCGGTGGTTGTGTTGTCGCGTGTGGAATAGGCGTACATCGCCGCGCCATTGGGAAACTGCCATAGTCCAACTTGTTCCCATGCCGCCGGCAAGTAGTCGCTGATGATGAATTCTTTTAACTTACGATAAGCCGGAACTACGGCAGTAGCGATTGTCTCTTCCGCGGCCTTAGCGAGACGGGCTTGGTCCGCTTCCGTGATCGACGACGAAAATTTTGTGAAGGGTTTGTAGAGCGGACTCGCTTTCGGATCGCTGACTGATTTGATGATCGATCTGGGCTGGAACTCGCTGCAAGACGATCTTCGGATGAATTATTCCTTCCTTGATCCCCGCGCGCATCAGCATGAGTCTGATCGATGCGGCGGGGAAGCGCCCTTAGCCGCGCGAGCCAGTCCTCGTAGTCTTTGAGAGTTTCGAAACGTAGCGCGTCGGCCAGCCTGATTTACCGTGTGTACGCCGTCAAGCTGATTGAGCGGCAGCAGATACCAGCGATATTGAAAACCCTCGATCTCGTTTTCGTAATTTCTCTTAAACAGGTCGTAGTTCAATTGATCCACGGGCGTTAGCGCGGCGCGATCGATCTTCGTTAGTTTGGCCAATGTCTCGATATCGTGATCATGCCGTTTGAATATCGCACTCTAGACTGATATCGCTCCAACGGTCGTTCCAGCGCCGGTCCCCCAAACTAGAAGCCCAGGTTGGATGTTGCTCCATTTGGTAGTCCCACTCCGCGGCGAATAGTTCGCGAATGGTCTTGGCGGGATCGTTGGCGCGCGAGTCCTGCGCGAGCGCTCCGGCGCAGAGCACAAACAGCAAAACCGTTGCGCGCGTAGCGCATACAATCAATCGTTGCATGGGAGCTTTTTCGCTCAGGTTTAAATTGCTCAGGCGCTGCGCGGAAGCCGCAGCAGCTTTCTCGCGTTGCCATGGAGCATCGCTTCGCGCTCGGCGTCGGTGCAGTTCATTTGTTGGATCTTTTCCGCGGCCATCCAATCGCCGAGATCGAACGGATAATCGGTGCCGACCATCACGTGTTCGGCGCCGACCATGCGTTTCAAATATTCGACGGTCTCGACGCGGTAGACGAGGTTGTCGAAGTAGAGGTTCTTTAGATATTTGCTCGGCGGTTGTTTGGCCGGCAAGCGCGCCGCGCCGCTACCGCTACGGAATCCGTTATCGAATCTACCGAGATGATAGGGAAAAAAGCCGCCGCCGTGGAGCAGCGCGAGTTTGAGATTGGGAAATCTATCGAACACCCCGCTGTAAATCATGTAACCCACCGAGAGGGTCGTATCGGCGGGATTGCCGCACACGGTGCGCAGCCCGTATGCGCCCATTCTGTCGCCGCCGGCGACCCATTCCGGGTGCATGATCATGAGCACGTCCAGCTCCTGCGCCTTTGCCCAGAACGGATCGAAGTCTTTGCTGTCGTAGTATTTGCCGACGACGTTGGATGGGAGGGTCACGCCGACCATTTTGAGGTCGCGTATGGCATGTTCCAGCACCCGCGCGGCGCGGGGTGGATCTTGCAGCGGTACCGTAGCGATACCGGCGAAGCGAGTGGGATGGCGTTTGACCAAATTCATAATCGCGTCATTGTAAAGCTTCGACCATGATTCGCCACGCTGGCCGTCGAGCTCATAGCCCACCGACGCGGTATGAACTTCAACCGTCGCGATGCCGATATGACCCTCGCTCATGATTTTGAGGCGGTTTTCCACCTCGGCCATGCGCGGATCGGGGCTCAGGCGATTGCCCTTGGGAAATTGGAACTGGAAGGGGTTGGCTTTTGCATCCTTGGGTGGAAAATACTCGATGCCGAGCGCTTTACCATGTTGTTTGATCTCGTCAATCAGCTCCGGCGCGAAATAATGATGATGAATGTCGATGGCGCGCGACGCGTCGCGGCTGACGAGTCGTTGAAGTTGCCGCGCAGCCGGCCAAAAAACCTGATGAGACGACCGCGGTTTTGCCAGCGAGCTGCAGGAAATCGCGCCGGGTCATCGTTGAGGTTTGGCGCTTCATCGTTCTCCTCCATTGAGCTGGTAAACGATCGAGTTAATGTCTTACATCGTCGACAATTTTAGCAGCGCCCGCGCGTTGCCATGCAGCATCGCTTCGCGCTCGTTTTCCGTGCAATTCATCTGCTCTATCTTTTCCACCGACATCCAATCTCCCAGAGTATAGGGATAATCCGTTCCGACCAGGACGTGGTCCGCGCCGACCACGCGTTTAAGATACTCGACGGTATCTACCCGATACACCAGGTTGTCGAAATAGAGGTTCTTGAGATAACGGCTCGGAGGTTGCGAAGCGGGGAAAGGCTCTCTTCCGCCGCTGCGTTTGAACCCCTGGTCAAAACGACCGAGATGGTAAGGAAAAAAACCGCCGCCATGGAGCAGCCCGAGCTTGAGTCTGGGAAACCGGTCGAAAACGCCGCTGTAAATCATAAAGCCCACCGACAGTGTCGTGTCGGCTGGGTTGCCGCAAACGGTCCGTAGACTGTAGGCGCCCATTTTGTCACTGCCCAATATGGAGTCCGGATGCATGATTATTAACACATCCAGCTCTTCGGCCTTTTTCCAGAACGGATCGAAGTCTTTGCCATCGAAATACTTGCCGTTCACGTTCGATCCGATGGTCACTCCGGAAAATTTGAGCTCGCGAATCGCCTGTTCCAGGACGCTTGCGGCGCGCACGGGATCTTGCAGCGGCACTGTCGCCATGCCGACAAAGCGCTGTGGATAGCGTTTGACCAGGTTGTGAATGCCTTCGTTATAAAGCCGCGACCAGGCTTCGCCCTGTTTTCCGTCGAGCGGATAGCCTTGAGCGCTGGGTTGCGACTCGACGGTCGCGATTGCGACCCTGCCGTCGCGCATGACCTCCAGACGCTTGTCCACGTCCATGATTTCAGGGTCGACGCCGGTTCGATTTCCCTTTCCGAAACTCAGCGAATGTGCCCCGCCCTTTGATGGCAGATATTCTATGCCCAATGATTTGCCGTGCTGCTTGATCTCGTCGATAAGCTCGGCAGGAAAGTAGTGATGATGAATGTCGATGGCGCGGGCCGTTTTCTTGCTGCGGTCAGTGGCCATGATTGCACATCCGGTTAGAAAAGCGGATGAAAAGACCGCGGTTTTGGCAGTGAGTTTGAGAAAATCGCGCCGCGTGATGGTCGACGTTTCTTTGCCCATGCCCCAGCTCCTTTAGATTTCATCTGACCGAGACTATTACTGTGACGGAGACATTGTCAATTTCAATATCGGCTCAAGTATCCCGCTCGTCATCCATGGCTTTCAGAGTCACGAAATTGATCGCTTTGACGAGCATGATGACTCCCTATTAGCGACCGGTTCCGCGTCAATATCGAACTATAACTTCATTCATTCTCGCCAGGCAACTACAAAAACAAGCTCACATTACGTTGACGGCACACGCCCCTTTGCGCTAGCGTTACGGTGAATGGGTTGTAAGAGAACGCAATGATGAAACATTGCAGGGTGTTTGTTCTGTTCTGTCTATTGCTGAGTTTGAACGGCAGCGTTCGAGCCCAGGATAAACTCCGCGCGGCTTTCGGCAGTTTGGCAGCCAGCCACATGGTGCTGCTCGTGGCCAAAGATCTGCGGTTTTTCCAGAAATACAATCTCGAAGCGGAAGTAGTCGGCCATATTCCCGGCGCCAAGGCGGTATTTCCATTGATTTCCGGCGATGCCCAAATAATTCACGCCGCCGGCCCGCCTTTCGTGCAAAGCGCGCTCGGCGGCAGTGACGTCGTGATGTTCATGGGGCTTATTAACTCCATGTCTTTTTACATCGTGGCTCATAAGGACATTGCGACGCCAGCGCAACTCAAAGGCAAAAAGCTTGGCGTCAGCACCCTTGGATCGTCTTCCGATTTCTCCCTGCGCTTCGGTCTGAGCAGACTCGGCATCGATCCGGAAAAAGATGTAACCATCTTGGCGCTGGGAGACAGCGCGATTCGCGTCAATGCGTTGACCAACGGCACGGTGCACGGCGGCGCGTATAATCTTGGCGAGACGCTCTATCTAAAACAGCAAGGACACCGTCAACTCCTCGATACGGCGCTCACGGGGGTCGAGTACCAGCACACGGCCGTGGCGACCACCCGCGCCATCGTTGGGCGCAACCGAAAAGCGGTGGTAAATTACACTAAAGGGATCATCGAGGCGATGGCATGGATGAAAAATCATAAGCAAGAGAGCCTCAAGATCATGAGCAAATACCTCAGGATCAACGACCGTCAAGTCGTGGAAGCCCAATACGAAGAAAATGCCAATAAGCTCTACGTCAAAAAACCTTATCCGACCCTGGCGGGTATCAGGACGATATTGGACAGCTTGCCCAGGAATGAAAAAGCCAAAGGCGCCAAACCCGAGCAATTCGTCGACTTGAGCATAGTCCGCGAGCTGGACGAGTCAGGGTTCATCGATGGTCCTATATAGAAATGACATAAATTTCCACGACTGGAACGATTGTAACGGCTGAACGTGGTCGCAGGGAGGCCATTGAGCGCAACGAGATCTGGCGTCTTTGGCAGCAGCCCGAAGGAAAGCGAGAATGCCATGCTACTAAATCGCGAACGTGCCCTTGAACTCATGCAAAGATTTTCCGTCGACGCGCTGGTGGGAGCGACGCGTGAGAATGTCATCTATATGAGCGACTTTGCGCCGTGGGGACAAGGCGTGCACAAATACTCCCAGCGGCCAAACTTTGTCGTTTTCTGCCGCCCACCGGATCAAACCCCGGCCATGCTCATGTATCCCGGAGAAGCGACTTACTTCGCGGCGCAAAAGCCTTGGCTCCAGGAAGTCTACACCTACGGTGGCGGGCGCACTCTGCGTTACGCGACTGATGCGCCGCCGAGCGAGGAAGAAGCGCGCTTCGTCTCAGTCTTCGACAAAGCAAAACTCTTGGGCAAGAGTCCTGCTGAAGCGTTGACTCGGTTACTGCGCGACAAAGGCTTAAGCGGGCGCACGGTGGCCTGGGACCACGAAGGCATGGCGCAGGAGGTCAAAGATTATCTCCGGGAAGCGCTGCCACAGGCGAAGTTTCTCGATGGCAGCGATCTTTTTCGTTTGATTCGTATGATCAAAAGCGAGGACGAAATTAACGGCCTCAAGAAAGCCTGCGAGCTTAATGACAAGGCGGTGAGCGCGATGTTTCGGAGCGCCGCAGTAGGCGCGACGGAGCTCGAGCTTTCGGCGGAATTTCACAAGCATATCGGCAGCGGGCGGGGAACCGTGGGATGGCAGCACCTGGGGTCCGGCCGGAGATCGGCTGGGATTTTTCCGCCGTCTGCCAAGAAACTCGAACCCGGCGATCTTCTACGCACCGACGTGGGGATTTATCTCAATTCGCTCCACTCGGACGTATGCGCAACGGGGGTGCTTGGAGCCCCGACGGCGACACAAAGAAAACTGTTCGATGCCGGGACAAAAGGAATCGCCGATTGTCTGGAACTTTGCAAACCAGGCAGCCGCCCGTCAGAACTGCTCGACGCGCTCAATCGCGGCACCAAACAAGCCGGCGTGGACGAACACAAAGAATTCGTCGGTCACACCATTGGCATCGAGGCAAGAGAATTCCCCTTCGAGTTTACCGCGCCAAAAAAGCTCAGCAGCCCCTTTTTGCCTGAAACCAGCGACGTGCCCCTGCAGGAAAACATGGTGATCAACGTCGAGGTGGCGCTCGTCGAGCTGGGCATGGGCGGGATTCAGATCGAGCACACGCTGCGCATCAAAAAAAACGGTTTCGAGTTCATGACGGCGGAGCCGCGGGATCTGATAGCAATTTAGGGGGCTGCTCGTGGTTGGCAAGTTGGTTTAGTTGGTTGCGGCTTTGCCGCGCCATGCTCTTTGTAGTCTAATCACTTAATCTTCAAACCGTCGCAGCCACCGATCGATGACCTCGACGATCTGCGCTATGTGCCGGTTGTAAAAATGATTGCCGCCGTCGACCTGTTCGTAGGTTGCATTGGCACCGGCGTTGGCGACGATTTCTTGAGCGTATTCGTGAAACAACTTTGGCTCGGCGCCGCCGACGATGGCGAGCAAAGGACAGCCAAGGCTCTTGGCGTAGGGCCGGCAATCGTTGCGGTCGTCCTTGCCGTATTTATCGAGATGGGTGCGGGCGCTAAAGATTCCCGGCGTGGCGCCGACGGCGACTGACATCAAGTCGTCACCTCTGCCATCGCTAACCATCGATTCGGCTTGTTCGATCAGTTCGCGGAACTTGGGCTGGCGCGCGATCCGCTCCGAGTAAAATTGCTTCGGCGCGGAGCAGGAAACGATGCCGGCCATGTCCGAACGACGGCGGGTGCCCTGGTAGATGATTGACTTGATGGCGCCGAGACTGTGGCCGACCAGAACGAATCGCCGGTAGCCACGGGCAGCGAGGAATGCCAAAGCGCCGTCGAGATCGGCGAGGCAGTCCTCGAGATTTTCATAAGCCGAGCCGCCGAACCTGGTCAGGTTTCCGGCGCGGCAGATCCAGTCATGGCCGCGGGTATTGATGACGAAGCAATGGTATCCGCGCGCCGCCAACTCTTGGCCGAAGAGAAACAACGGCGGCAAGTAGAAATTCATCGCCACGCCGTGAACGAAAACGAGGGCGAGATCGGCCGGCGACTCCGGCGGCGTCAATAGCGCCCCATGCAGCCGCTCGTTGTCCGAGGTTTTAAACGTGCAGATTTCAGTTTGGCAGTTCATAGGGTGAGACGAGACAGAGACGGAGAGAAACTCGACATGATGATTGTGCTGTGATGTCGTGGTCCGGCGTGCGCGCAGTCAGTGGGCGAATTGCTCGAGCCACTCCGCGATGATCGCAACGACCTCCGGCTCGTGGTTGATATAAAAATGATTTGCTCCCGGAACGATCCTGTAACTTGCGCTTGCGCTACCGGCTTCGGCCAGCGCCTTGGCGTACTCCGGGAAAAATGGGTGTTCGGCGCCGCCGGCGATGGCCAGGTGCGGGCACCCCAGCCGACGAGCTTGGGGCCGGACATCGTTTTTCTCGTGGCGGCCGTATTTATTTTCATAGGTCTTGGCGGTAAAGATCCCCATCGCGCCGCTGGTCTGCGCCCAGAGGAAGTCGTCGCCTTGGCCTTGCGCGATCATTCGCTCCGCTTTGGCCATAAGATCTTTGAACTCGGGTTGTTCTTCCGCCCGCGCGGAATAAAACTGTTTCGGGCAGGAACAGGAAATGACGCCGGCGATATCGGCGCGTTGACGCGCGCCTTGGTAAAGCAGCGACTTCACGCAGCCGAGACTGTGGCCGACGAGGAGGAAGCGCTTGTAGCCATGGCGCGCCATGCAGTCGATGGCGCCGTCGAGGTCGAGTAAGCACTCTTCAAAGGTCTCGTAGGCGGCGCCGCCGAACTGGGTCAGATTGCCGGCGCGGGCAATCCAGTCGTGGCCGCGGGTGTTAATGACGAAACAATGATGGCCGCCCGCGGCGAGGGCCTGTCCGAGCGTCGGCAGTGGCGGTAGGTAAAAATTCATCGCTACGCCGTGCACCATTATCAACGCCAGATCAGATTTCTTGTCCGGCGGCGTGAAAAGCAGCCCGTGGAGCCGTTCATTATCGGATGTTTTAAAACTTACGAGTTGGGTGTGAATTCGCATGGTTATCATTGCTACGGTATTTGTTGTGCGGGGATTCGTTCAAGACGTTCAAATCGTTCAAGACGTAACGAAAGACAAAATCAGATCCTACTTTACGCCATACTCGGCGTAGAGTTTTTCGAAGAAACCGCTCTGGTCGATTCTCCGGATGACGCTTGCATCGACCAGATTATCCGTGTTGATCTCGCCAATTTTAGGGTTCTGGGTTTTCATGATCCGTTGAAGCCCTCGCAGACCGTCTATGGGAACGGAGGGTTTGCGGTACTCCTCGGCGCGAATCAGGGCGAGGATATCCTGATAGGCCGAGTCTGCCGCGGCAGGATCGCTAAGTTTGAAATGCTTCACGATGGTTTCGATGACGGCGGGCTTGTTTTTGGCGCTGGCGCTGAAGACCATGCCTTCGATCAGCGCCTTCATGACGTTTTGCAGCGTTTCCAGATTTTGCTGCAAGTATGCCGGCTCGACGAGGACGGCCATGCCGATGGAAGCAAGCCTCGTCTTGTCCGAGCGGCCGAGCACATTGAAGCCTTTTTCCGCGAGGCGGCGGCTGAGAAAACCGGGCACGACGGTGGCGTCGATTCTGCCGGTCTCCACGGCCTGGCTCAAGACGGTAACGTCGCCGATAACGATCATTTGAATATTGTCGCGTTTTTCGTCCAGACCGAAGTGCTCAAGCCATACCGTGGCGGTTTTCCAGACTCCGCCGCCGAAGCTCTGGATGCCGAATTTTTTCCCGCGCAGCTCTTCGGGCTGTTTGATATTAGGACGCGCGACAACATCGAGCGTCTCCCGGCTGTTTAGGCTGGCGATCATTTTGAGTTCCTTGCCACCCACCGCGGCCGCCAGTGCGGTGGTCGCGCCACCGTAGGCAATCTGGGTGTCGCCCGAGGCCAGAGTAGCGATTTGCGCTGGATTTCCACGTACCCACACGACCTGTGCTTTGACGCCATACTTGCTGAAGAAGTTTTGTCGCTGCGTCACCCAGAGAGGTATCGCCGAAGTGCTCATGCTAGCGTGGGTAATGACGACCTCGCCGGAGGCGGCCCGCGCGTTCTCGGCGAGCTCGCCCGTTGCGATGGCAAACAGCATGAAGCCGGCGAAAGCCTTTAGAGCGCGGATCATAAAGAATACCTCCGGACGTCCTTCCGAGAGATGGCAGTGGTCGAAATATAGCTTCAACGGTTTCCATCAAGCAACTGCAAACTTGACGCGCCAGATGGGCGCCGGGCGGACCTTGGTCTGGATGGCTTAATTCGCGGAGCTCGCTGCAACTGGCAAATTCCGTCGCCGTTTCCATGCAAAACAAGGGTTCTTGACATTTTCGATCTTTTTACTTATGTCAAGATAGTAATGGAGTTGACGGTATGAAAGTGAGCTCGAAAGGCCACTACGGTTTGTTGGCACTGGCGGAACTGGCCAGCAGTTATCGGCTGCAGCGTGCCGTTCAATTGAAGGAAATTGCGGAGAGCCAAGGTATTCCAGAGCAGTATCTAGGTCAGATTATGGCGCTGCTAAAAAGAGGGGAACTGGTGCATGGCGCGAGGGGGCCGACCGGCGGTTATACGCTGGCACGTCCTCCGGAGAGTATCAGCATCAAAGAAGTAATTCAGGTCCTAGAAGGTCCCATCGCAGTTTTTGATCTAAGCGCCCGGCGCGGCGGCCAACCGTTACCAATCGTGACACGCCGTTTGAATGAAACCTGGTCGCGCGGCTTACGAGCTATGGAAACGGTGCTCGAGGAAACCACCCTGGCGGATTTATGTAAAACCGAGACGCCAGCGTTGATGTATTACATCTAGGGTAGGCTTAAAAAAATTTTCCACAATTCCTGACTAAAACAATCAGAAAAGTAAACCGCTGATCAGTCCGCATTGGAAGAAAGGTCTTTGTTATGAAGAACCAAATCACTTGGAAGGAAAAGCTGGGCGAGCGAATTCCTGCCGACCTTGGCCGCGAGATCGATATCTTCGAGCAGCAGATGGAGCTGCGCAAGCAGGGCAAGATCGACGAGAAGGTTTTTGCTGAAACTCGCCTGCGCCGCGGCATCTACGGCCAGCGATACGACAACGGCCAGCGTCACGACGGCACTCGCGTTCAGAAGCTCAAGCTCTCCGCCGATGTGATCAAAGGACCGGACACGTTGTGGGACGCGCCGGGGATGATGCGCATCAAGATTCCTTTTGGCGGCATAACACCGGCGCAGTTAGAAACCCTGGCCGATCTATCCGAGGAGTATGCCGACGGCGTATCCCACGTCACGACCCGGCAGGATATCCAGTTTCACTATGTTCACATCGACGACACGCCGGCGCTCATGCGCCGGCTTGCCGCCGTCGGGATCACCACTCGCGAGGCCTGCGGAAATTCCGTGCGCAATGTGACGGCGTGCCCGTTGTCGGGAATTTGCCGGGAGGAAACGTTCGACACGACGCCGTATGCGAAGGCCTGTTCGAGATTTTTGATGGGCCATCCCGATACCCAGGACTTTGGGCGCAAGGTCAAGATCGCTTTTTCCGGTTGTGCGCAGAATCCCTGTGGCCTGGTGACCATGCACGACATGGGCGCCATCGCCAAGACCAAGGTTGATAATGGGAAAGTGCGGCGCGGCTTTGTTTTTTACGTCGGCGGCGGTTTGGGATCGGTGCCTTACAAGGCAAAGCTGTTCGATGAGTTTCTGCCGGAAGAAGAGTTGTTGCCGACGATGCAGGCGATCTCACGCGTCTTCGCCCGTCTCGGCGAGAAGCGCAACCGCGCGCGGGCGCGGATCAAGTTTTTAATCGCGAACCTTGGCATCGAAGAATTTCGCAAACTGGTATTGGACGAGCGGCAAAAGCTTTTGCCCGATCCGCGCTGGACGGCGTATCTCGCTTCGGTCAACGAGCAAACGGAAACTCCGCTTAAGTCCGGAGTCAATCTCAATGGCCATCAACGGCTGGAAGGATTCGACGCCTGGTACGCGACGAACGTCTACAAACAACGGCAACCCGGCTATGTCGCCGCCACGGTGACGCTGCCGCTGGGCGATGCCAGCGCCGATCAGCTGCGCGCACTCGCCGATATAGCGCGGCGATTCGTTAAAGACACGCTGCGCACGACGGTGGAGCAAAATGTTCTCTTCCGCTGGGTGAGTGAAGCCGATCTGCCGGAATTCTACCAAGCGATTGAAGCCATTGGCCTGGGCGCGGCCGACGCCGCGACCATCGTCGATGTAACCGCATGCCCCGGCACGGACACCTGTAAACTGGGCATAGCTTCATCGCGCGGTCTCGCGCGCGAGTTGCGCGTTCGCCTGGGCGAAAAAAGTTTGCAGCTCGATGAAGCCGTCAAAAATCTGCGCATCAAAGTCAGCGGCTGTTTCAACTCTTGCGGCCAGCACCACATCGCCGACATCGGATTCTACGGCATTAACCGCAACGTGAAAGGATTTCAGGTGCCGCATTTTCAAGTCATTCTCGGCGGCAAGTTTCATGACAACGCCGGCGAGTACGGCGTGGCGATCGGCGCCGTGCCGTCGAAGCGGATTCCGGAAGCGGTCTTGTCCATCACCGAGTTTTACGTGCGCCAACGCCGAAAGGACGAACGGTTCCAAGAATTCGTCGCGCGCCTCGGCAAAAAGGCGATCAAGGATCTGCTGGAAGATCTCACCAAAATTCCGGCCCACGAGGTGGATCGATCCTATTACAGCGACTGGGGCGATCCGCGCGAGTTTACGCTCGCGGACATGGGCGTCGGCGAGTGCGCCGGCGAAGTCGTCAGCCAGGCTGAGTTTACCTTGGCCGCCAGCGAGCGCGAGTTGTTCGAAGCGCAGTTGCTCTTAGACGCCGGCCGCTCACAGGAGGCGGTGAAAGGCGCCTACGCTTCGATGGTGCGCGCCGCCCAGGGATTGGTGAAGGACCAGAACCCGGCCATCTCCGAAGATGAAAATCAGATCATCGGAGAATTCACCAAGCGCTTCTACGACACGCAGCTTTTCTGGGACAAGTATGCCGGCGGCAAGTTCGCCGAATATCTGTTCAAGGCGAAGGAATTTATCGGCGCCGGCGCGAGCGGCCGACGCCGACCGCGCGGTGCAGCTGCTTCAGGAAGCCCAGCTTTTCATCGACGCTGCCCATGATTGCCATAGCAAAGTACGCGGACCAGTGCAGAGCGCGGTGACAGTGGCTGCCGCCGCGCAGCCAAGCGCGTAGGAACGGAAGTGAAGATGGAACTTGAAAAGCTCAGCGTGAAATGGTTTGTCGAACAGCCCAATACCGTTCCGCTGACGGATTTTATCGATATTTTTCACGGCTGGATCCAGGCCACCGACGGGGTGTACCACGATGTCGCCGACTACAGCCACATGCATGCCGGGCCGGGGATCGTCCTCGTTGCCAATGACGCCAACGTCAGTATCGACGAGTCGGATTACCGGCGCGGACTGCTCTACAGCCGCAAGAGCCCTCTTAGCGGCTCAAATCAAGAAAGGCTCCGTGCGGTGCTGCGTTCGGGGCTGGAGAACTTCAGCAAGTTGGCGCGGGAGCCCAAGCTGGGTGGAAAATTCAAATTGCTTGGCAACGAGGCGGTGATAGCGATCCATGACCGGTTGACGTCGCCCAATGCCGACGAATCATTTGCCGCCGTTGGGCCGGAGATCGAAGCCGTGGCCAAGAAACTTTTCGGCGGCGCCGAAATCAGTTTGGAACGCGAGCCGGATGGGCGCAGGAAATTCGCCGTTCGCATCAAAGCGTCCTGTTCGTTCTCCGCCGAAGAATTGCTGGACCGTCTGTCAAAAAATTGACTGGAAGGATGGAAATGGAATTGTCGTTACTGAACACCGAGGAACTAATCCGCACGGAAGTCACCGCGGGGTTGGAGGATCTCTCCACTGAGGAGATTTTGGCCTGGGCGCTGGACAAATTTTCGCCGCGCATCGCGCTGGCCTGTTCTTTTCAGGCCGAAGAATCCGTGCTTATCGACTTGATGCACCGAATGCGCGGATCGGATTTCCGGATCTTTACCCTTGATACCGGCCGCCTCAACCAGGAAACTTACGACTGCATGGATGCGATCCGGGCGCGTTACCGGGTGGGCGTGGAAGTCTATTTCCCCGACGCCATCAAAGTTCAGGAGATGGTCCGGGGACATGGGCTAAATCTGTTTTACAACTCCGTCGAACTGCGTAAACTGTGCTGCGGCATCCGCAAGGTCGAGCCGCTCAACCGCGCGCTGAACGATCTCGGGGCGTGGATGACCGGACTGCGCCGCGAGCAGGCCGTAACGCGGAGCGCGGTAAGAAAAATCGAGTTGGACAGAGAACACGGCGATATTATCAAGGTCAATCCGCTGGCGGACTGGAGTTACGATCAGGTGTGGGACTATATCCGGAATAATGACGTGCCCTACAACCGGCTTCACGATCAAGGCTACTCCAGTATCGGCTGCGCTCCTTGCACCCGCGCGGTCAAGCGGGTCGAGGATCTTCGCGCGGGCCGTTGGTGGTGGGAGAATCCCGATACCAAGGAGTGCGGGCTGCACCTCGGCTCGGAAGGGAAAAGCTGAGCGACCGAGGAGTGCAAGACAGACTCCGCAAACGAGCTGCGCATCGTTTCTATGACCGAGTGAAAAAGCACCCATGGGCTTCTATCCGATTTTCCTCGACGTAAGTCGGCGGCGCTGCGTCGTGATCGGCGGCGGCCCCGTGGCCGAACGGAGAGTTGAAGGGCTTTTGTCCGCCGGAGCCGCTGTGACCGTCGTCAGTCCGGCAATCACCGACCGGCTTGAAAAGTTGGCAAGAGAACGCGCCTTGCGATACATGGCACGCGCCTATGAGGCCGGGGACATCGAGGGGTTTGACCTTGTGTTCGTCGCCACCGATGACGGCGTCGCCAATCAGGCGGTTTTTTCAGAGGCGCGTTCGCGAGCTGTTTGGATCAACTCGGCCGATGATCCGGAAAATTGCGATTTCATTCTGCCGGCGGTAGTTCGCCGCGGCGAGCTTTCGGTGGCGATCTCGACGGGGGGAGCGAGTCCGGCGACGACGCGAGCGATTCGCGAGGAACTGGAAAACTACTTCACGGCGGACTATGCGCGACTCGTGCAAATCGCCGGCGAGGTCCGCCGGGAACTCAGGGAAAAATCTATTGTCGCGAGCGCGCGTGTGTGGAACGAAGCGTTGACCGGGGAATTCCGCCGCTTGCTTAAAGAGGACCAAGCCGAGCAGGCGAAAGCGCTACTTCTCAAAACGTTGGGAGCTGTTTCATGAACACAGGCAAAGTTTATCTCGTCGGCGCTGGACCGGGCGATCCGGGTTTGCTCACGGTGCGCGGATTGGAACTGCTGCGCCAGGCCCAAGTGGTCGTCTACGATCAGCTCGTGAATCCGGCGATTCTCGAAGAGTGTTCGCCGGTGGCGCAAAGGATTTTCGCGGGCAAACAAGCGGGGCGTCATTGCGTTCCTCAAGAGGCGATCAACCGGGCGTTGATCGACTACGCCAGGCTTGGTTATGAAGTGGTCCGGCTGAAAGGCGGCGATCCATTCGTTTTCGGTCGCGGTGGAGAAGAGGCTGAAGCGCTGGCGGATGCCGGCATTCCTTTCGAGATTATTCCTGGTGTCAGTTCTGCGGTGGCGGTGCCCGCCTACGCGGGTATCCCGCTGACGCATCGGAAATTAGCCTCGTCCTTCGCGGTCGTCACCGGCCATGAGGCGCGCAAGTCGCAGGATTCGGTGGACTGGTCGAAACTTGCGACGGCGGTGGATACCCTGGTTATTTTGATGGGCCTTGCCAATCTCCCCATCATCGTCCCTAAGCTCATCGCGCACGGCCGTCGGCCGGAAACTCCAGTGGCGGTGATCCATCGCGGCACGACAATCGCGCAAGAACTCGTTATCGGGACTCTCGCGAACATCGTCGAAAGGTCCGCGCATGTTCAGCCCCCGGCTTTGATCGTAGTCGGCGATGTCGTTTCGTTAGCCGATAAGTTGCAATGGTTCATGCCTGTGTCTTACAATCAGGCGGTCCATGAATGCGATTTCGCGGCCCGACCTACAGGGGCTTAGGGTTGTCTCCTTCGAAAGCCGCCGCGCCAAGGAGATGGCGGAACTAATCCGGCGCTACGGCGGGAAGCCCATTCTCGCGCCGTCGATGCGCGAAATTCCTCTCGGCGAGAACCGCGCGGCTCTCGATCTCTTCCGGCAGCTGGAAGCCGGCGAGGTCGACCTCCTCGTGCTTATGACCGGGGTCGGCACACGCACGCTGAATGGCGCGCTGCTGACGCAATTTCCCCAGGAGAGAATCCTTTCGGCCCTAGGTCAAACGCGACTCGTGGCGCGCGGGCCAAAGCCCATCGCGGCGCTCAAAGAGTTGGGATTGCAAGCCGCAATCACCGTGCCGGAACCCAACACTTGGCGTGAAGTGCTCGCCACTCTCGATGGGGCCGTCGAACTTCGCGGCAAACGGATCGCGGTTCAGGAATACGGCATTCCCAATCCGGAGCTTGTGTCAGCGCTCGAGCAGCGCGGCGCTGTCCTGCAGACGATTCCCATTTATCGGTGGGCGTTGCCGGAAGACATTGGGCCCTTGCGCCAGGGGATTCAAGAAATTCTAGGTGGCGAAGTGGATATCGCGCTTTTCACCAACGGTGCGCAGGTCGATCACCTGTTCCGAGTCGCCGCCGACGACAAGGCCGATGAGAAATTACGTTTGGCGTGCAAGAATATCGTGGTCGCGTCCGTCGGGCCGGTATGCACGGAAGTGCTGGAACAATTCGGCCTCAAACCGGATCTCGAACCCACTCATCCAAAAATGGGGTCTCTTGTTGCCGAAGTCGCCGCGTCGGCCTCATCGTATCTTAGCCGCGAAGCGCGCCGTTCAGCATTGAACGGGCTGCCGAAAAAGAATCACGTGCCGATTGCTCTAACTGCCCATTCTCCAGCCCCCATTTCTCTCCTCCGCTCCTGCGAGTATTTCAGCAACCGCAAGGGAATTTCACGCACGTGTCTGATATGCAATAATAACAAATTGTTTGTTTCGATGGTCGCGAACAGGAAAAAGCATTCAATAAGGGGATAAATTAACGAAATGGGTCACGCTATTTTTTCAGAGCTGGAGTCTGAATCGATCGAGATAATTCGTGAAGTAGCGGCAACCGCCGCCAAACCGGTGATGCTGTACTCGATCGGCAAAGACTCGTCGGTGATGTTGCGCCTGGCGCTAAAAGCGTTCTACCCCGGACCGATCCCATTCCCTCTGATGCACATCAATACCGGATGGAAGTTTCGGGAGATGATCGCGTTCCGCGACCGCATGGCGGCTGAAATTGGATTTGAGCTGATCAGCTACACCAACCCGCGCGGCGCTGCCGAGGGTATCGGGCCGATCACCCATGGTTCGGCGTATCACACCGATGTCATGAAAACCGAGGCGCTCAAGCAAGCGCTCGATCTCTACGGGTTTGATGTAGCTTTTGGCGGCGCCCGGCGCGACGAGGAGAAATCCCGCGCCAAAGAGCGCATTTTTTCGTTTCGCGCTCCCGGGCATCGTTGGGATCCTAAGGCCCAGCGCCCCGAACTTTGGAATCTTTACAACACGCGAATCAATACCGGCGAAACGATAAGAGTGTTTCCGCTGTCCAACTGGACGGAAGCCGATATCTGGGCCTACATTCGCCAAGAGAACATTCCGATCGTTCCGCTATATTTCGCGTCCAAGCGGCCGGTGGTTAAACGATATGGACAATGGATAATGCTCGACGATGATCGGCTGCCGCTGGAGCCCGGCGAAACAGCGGAAATGCGTATGGTGCGTTTTCGCACACTTGGTTGCTATCCGTTGACTGCCGCGATTGAAAGCAGCGCAACGACGCTCGACGCAATCGTGGCCGAAACCTTGGGGGCGACAACCTCGGAGCGACAGGGACGCGTCATCGACCACGACGGCGCCGGTTCCATGGAACGCAAGAAGCAGGAAGGGTATTTTTAATGGATACCCTGCGATTCATAACCTGCGGCAGCGTCGATGACGGCAAGTCGACTTTGATTGGCCGCTTGCTCTACGAGACTAAGCTGATCTTTGAGGATCAACTGGAAGCGCTCAAGGCGGATTCCAAGAAATTCGGCACCCAGGGCGAGCGTCTGGACTTTGCGCTGCTGGTTGACGGATTGCAGGCCGAACGAGAGCAAGGCATTACGATCGATGTTGCCTACCGCTTCTTCGCCACTCCCATGCGACGCTTCATCGTGGCCGATACCCCGGGCCATGAGCAGTATACCCGCAATATGGCGACTGGCGCGTCGACTGCTCAGGCGGCTGTCTTGCTGATCGACGCTCGTAAGGGAGTGCTCACCCAGACCAAACGCCACAGCCGCATTGTCTCGATGCTCGGCATCCGCCATGTGGCACTCACCGTCAACAAGATGGACCTTGTGGGCTGGTCGCAATCGGTATTTGACGAGATCGAGCTTGCCTATCGTCGCTTTGCCCAGGATCTTGGCTTTGAGACGATCGCGGCGATTCCTTTGTCCGCGCTCGAAGGTCACAATATCGTTGATCCGGGTTATGCCGCGATGCCTTGGTATGAGGGGCAGAGTCTCTTGCAGTGGCTCGAGACCGTCCCTGCCGAAGACCGCGAGGCGGCAAATCCCTTTGCCATGCCGGTGCAGTGGGTCAACAGACCTAACCTAGACTTTCGAGGATTTTCCGGGCGTATCGGCAGCGGCTCGGTCAGGCCCGGCGACAGTGTGCGGATCAGCCCCTCGGGGGTGGTTAGTCGTGTCAAGAAGATCGTAGTCGGGAGTGGTCACGCGGCCGAAGCGGCCGCCGGGTGGTCGGTTACACTGGTCCTTGAAGATGAAGTCGACGCGAGCCGGGGGGATGTCATTGCAACCGCCTCGCATCCGGTTGAATCGGCTGATCAGTTCGAGGCGGATCTGTTCTGGATGAGCGAGCACGCCTTGCTGCCTGGGCGCCCCTATGCTGCGCTGATCCACACCAAGTCTGCGACTGTGAACATCACCCACATCAAGCACCGGCTAGACGTCAACACCGGCGCCCATCTCGCCGCCAAAACGCTAGGCTTGAACGAAATCGCTACGGTTAATGTGAGTTTCGATAGAGCCGTGCCATTTGCGCCTTATCGCGAGAATAAGAGGCTGGGCGCGTTCATTGTCATCGACAAGCTGACCAACGAAACCGTTGGCGCCGGCATAATCCATTTTGCGCTGCGTCGATCCGTGAACGTACACTGGCAAGCGTTAGAGGTAAGCAAAGCCGCCCGGGCCGACATGAAGCATCAGCAGGCGTGTTGCCTGTGGTTTACCGGGCTCTCGGGTTCGGGTAAGTCGACGATTGCGAATCTCTTGGAAAAGCGTTTGCATGCAGACGGCAGGCACACGTATATCTTGGATGGCGATAACGTTCGCCACGGGCTCAATCGGGATTTAGGATTCACCGAGGCGGACCGCGTGGAGAACATTCGCCGAGTGTCCGAGGTCGCGAAACTCTTGGTGGATGCGGGATTGATCGTGATCGTGGCCTTTATTTCACCGTTTCGAGCGGAGCGCGAATTGGCTCGCGGCCTGTTTGATGCCGGTGAGTTCATCGAAGTCTTCGTGGATACGCCGCTGGAGGAGTGTGAGCGCCGCGATGTGAAAGGGCTGTATGCCAAGGCGCGGCGTGGCGAACTGAAAAACTTCACGGGCATCGACAGCGACTACGAGCCGCCGCACGCGCCCGAAATTCACCTCAGGACGTTAGAGGCCAAACCAGAAGCCTGCATCGATCAGATTGTCCGTTTGCTAAGATCTTAGCGTTGGACTTAAAGTTGCTGGGTCGCGGAAACTTGACTGCATTCCCATTCGGCAATCCGAAAGCGGAGTCTGAAGATCCCGCATCACCGTGATAAACAGGTTAGAATCAAACTAGAATTTAGGTGGGAGGTACTTTCTCATGCTTTACAATCGCGATCGTTTGCTTGCGCTTATGGATAAGCATGACCTGGCCGGTGTCGTCGCCGCCACGCCGGAGAATATCTACTACTTGAGCGGCCATGCCTCGTGGAGCCAAAACGGTTATCGCTACGGCGGGTCACAGGTTTATGTGGTCTATTCGCGCGACCCGGCGCAATCGCCCGCATTGCTGATTCCCAGCGGCGATGTCGCATATGCGGCGCTCGACCAGGTTTGGCTCAAAGAAGTTTACACCTACGGGCGCTCACGCAAGCATCTTGTTCCCGATCCAAACAAACTGTGCAATGAGGAGAAACGCACCCTCGAACTAGCAGAAGGCGAGCCGAAAGGCCCGACCCCCGAAAGAGCTCTCGCGCAGTTGATTACGGACAAGGGCATGGGACGGAGCCGGATCGGCATGGATCATTTCGGTATTCCGCTCACGATTTATCAAAAGATCGGATCGTATTTACCCGATGCCAAGCTGTTGCCGGCGTCGAGCTTCTTCCGCTACGTGCGCATGATCAAGACACCTGCTGAAATTCAGCGGTTGAGAGAGTCGGCCGCGCTCAACGAACAAGCGATCAATGCGATGCTGCGGGCCGCGAAACCGGGGGTTAAAGAAAGCGAGCTGGCCGGTATCTACAAAGGCGAAGTGGCAAGGGCCGGCGGGCAGGTTTACTGGATGCATATGAACATCAGTCGCGGCGGCAACTCCCCCGTGATCAAAGAAAACGTTTTACAGAAAGGCGATATCTTCCGCGTCGACATGGGTTGCTCCCTCAATGGCTATCACGCCGACGTTTGCAAGTCCGGCAGCGTCGGAGCAGAACCCACCGATGCGCATCGCAAACGCTATAGCGCCGTTCAGGCGGGCGTGCTCAAGTCGGTCGAGAGCTTAAAACCCGGCGCGCGTCCGCAAGAGCTGTTTGAAACTATGGTTGCCGGCGTGCGCGCAGCGGGGCTGCCGGACTATTCAAATTTTTTCGTTGGCCACACTATCGGTCTCGAGGCGCGAGAATTTCCATTCTTGTTCGGCCCGGCGGAAGAGGTGGACGATCCATTTCTGCCAAACACGTCTAACGTTCCGATGGAACCCGGCATGACCGTCAACCTGGAAGCTTCCAGTCAGGTCATGGGCTGGGGATCGGTGCAGGTCGAATACACCTGCGCGGTAACGGAGACGGGGCACGAGCACCTGATCAAGCCAGACCAGCAGTTGTTCACGCTGCCAATGTAGTTAAATGCAACATCGACGGCGAAGTTTGACGGCAATTCGCGGTCAAAGGATTGTACTGCCTAAGTTTCACGGATAATTTTCCCAGCGAGGAGGTGTCCCATGGTAATTCTTCACGTAACGATCCAGGTCAAGCCTGAGCATGTCGCGGAGTTTTTGGAAGTGGTGCGCTACGACGCGGAGCATTCGGAGAAAGACGAGCCCGGATGTTTGCGTTTCGACGTGATTCGGGATCGTGACGACTCCAACCGTTTCTATTTCTACGAAATTTATCGCGACGAGGCGGCACTGGAGGCGCACCGGCAGACGCCCCATTTCAAGCTCTACTTTGAAAAGACCCAGCCGTGGTTAGCTGCTCCACCGGAGCGCCGCTTTGGAAAGAATATCGTCCCCGCGGACTCCGACTGGCGTTAGGCAGGCTGGCCAAAAGACCTCACCTGCTTCGTTGCGCTCAATCTCCTCGCTGCGACGTACTGGCAATGTACGCCTCCGCTCGTCGATCTATCGCGCGCCTCGCATCTGAGGCCTTTTGACCAGCCTGCCAACATTACGCCATCTCGGGTTCTCTCAGAAGATCTTCGGTTCCTGGATCGGTGTTTCCAGCGCTTTAAGCGCTTCTTCAAGCAGGGTGGCGCGCCAGCGAAGCTCTTCCTCAGGCGGCAAGTCTGGTTGTCCGACGGGATAGTGAAACTTGTTGCCGCCGAGAATTCTTCCGATTCCCACTTGCGACGCGACGTTGGAGAGGCAGGTGATGAGAACGACGGGAATGCCTTTCAATTCGATTTGTCTTCCGATCGTAGCGCCGCTACGAGTACCGGTTCCTCAGGTGGCGGTCAAAATTACTGCGTTCACGCCGGCGCCGGCAAGCTCGTCGGCGATGCCCTTGCCGAGATCTGCCATTTTGCTCGGCATGGCGCCGGTTCCAGTGGTGACGAAATAGTAATCGTGGAGCTTCTTGAATCTTTGGGACTTCTCTAAGCCGCGCATTGCGTCCAGGGGAACGATTCTGTCGGGGTCCTGGTCGACGGTGGCGGTGTCGTACCCTGTGTGCATGGCTTCGAAATCGCCGCGCTTTAAATCGTCGCGTCCAAGGATCGAGTATTTCAAATATTTGGAGCCGCGCGTGCTTTCCAAACGGTCGGGATTGCCCTTCGGCACTAAGCCCCCTTCGGTGACCAGCGCGAGGGTGGCCTCCGCCAAGCTAACGGTTAAATTAGGAATCGCATGTTGCTCGGTTTCGAAGCGAGGGATCTCGCTTTCGTAGGGCTTGTGGTTGAGTTTTGCCAGCAGCATATCCACAGATCGAACGTAATCCGGACGGCCAGACCTCGCGGTGAAGCGCCTCGGAATGGCCAAGCAATACTCGGCCCGAAAGTTTTCTGCCGCCGCCTGTTCACCCGTTAACAACTTTTCGATCAGCTGTGCGTAGCGTTTCAAGCATTCTTGCATCGCCGCGGCGGAGCCGCCGGTTTGAATCACGAAGACATGCCGGCCGATCTCTCTCGTTCCAGGATTATCTTTGTGCATGGCGGTGATCGCCGGTATACGCCGGTTGTCGCGCACCCAGCTGCATACTTTGGCGCATGCAAGGCCATATCGGCCGGCGTTGAATGCCGGGCCCGCGAGAAAGACGTCCGGATTGAATTTGTCAACGATGTCATGAATCGCTGCGAGGGCTGTGGTTTCTTCCTCGTGAAAGTAGTTGTCCCCGCAAACTATGGTCGCGTACTCGATAGGCTGTTGCTTCAAAGCAGCGTGAACGACGCTTCCTGCGCCAACAGCGCCTGGAATGAAAACGACCTCCTGCCCGGCTTTGTCTTCACCGCCGATGCCCGCGAAGAATTGATTTATGTAGTGGAGCACTTTGGCCATGGCGCGATCTCCTTACTGTTCGTACACCGCCCGAAATCCGCTGTCGCCCATTTTGCTGTAAGAGCCGTAAAAGATCGTGGGATCGAAGAGAAACGGCAGGCGCGCATCATGCTTCGCCTTAAAGTGGAGATCAATTTCGGTGCCACCGATCACGGCGGCGAGCGGGGGAATATAGATTTTTTCCGAAACATTGCCGCGGCTGATCATGCTGTCGGCCTCCTTGGGGTGATCCACGAGGGGCCGCTCGTAGCCCTTGGGACCGTTGGATTCATGCAGCACGGCCACGGTTTTGATGCCCTGGTCTTCGCAGGCTTTTACCGTCTGCATGAAGTCCACGGTGCCGTTGCCGGTGCCCTCCATGAAGGCGACGGCGCCATCGGCGCCGAGATTCTGCGCCAAACGCGCAACCCATAGTCCCATCTTTTTTTTCTGCTCAAAGCTGTCGTTGTAGCCGCGCGAGAGAATGACGCCGAGGAAGTTAAGCGATTGCCCGTGGCGCTCAAGCAGTTCCAAAATATACGGATTCGAGCAGTGCAGCGACGTGGGTATTTTGCGCTCTATTTTGTAGTTTCCACTCACCACCGCGCCGTCGAAGAATTCCGCCGGATGAACGAACGTCGGTAGCGTCTTCGAAACCTCTTCGCCGTAATAGAAAGTCCGCGCCCCAATCACCTGGCTTTGAACCTGATAGATCAAGACTACTTTTGGCAGCTTTTTGTCCACTGGCGCCAATGCGATGGTCCGCCGTTCCGGCGCGCCACCGGTTTTTTCCACCTGCGCCAGATAGCGCGCGCATCGGAGCGCGATACTTCTCAGAGCTTGGTCGAAGGCAACGTTGGAAACGTTGGGGTCGGGCGTCAGGGACAAGATGAGATGAAAGTGATCCGATCCGTGACAATAGTCGGCGCCGACGCCCGTCATATCGAGAATTCCCTCACGTGGCGTTTCTATAGGCGTCAACGACTCTGGGTGCGGAAACCGCCCCGTGATGGTTACGAGCAGATTGCCGATGCGCGTTGTTTGGCCCGTCCCGACAAGCTCCGCCGGCCCGTCAAATCCTGGGAAGGCCGCGCCCGCGCCATTTACTTTCGCAATGGGTAGCACCGTGTCAAGAACATGAACGATGCGCTTGGATTCCCCAGGACGAGCGATCTCGTAATCGATCCTGATGGCGGGGCAGAGGTGCTTGATTTGTTCTTGCAGGCTAGGGAGATGGACGGTGAGAGACGTGCCGTTGAGCCAGGTTCGATCGCTCCAGGCAATCTGTTCGATGCGGTAATCGAGAATCTCTAGTTCCACTCGCTGCTCCTCTTCTGCAAAAGAATAATCGCTTCCCATTTACCGCCTGGTTGTTCGATGTGTCAAGCCGGTTTTTCCAGACAATCTTTTTAGTGATGATTTGCCGCGCCGGACGATCGGCGCTATTGAATGGAGAAACCTCTTGAAAGCGAACGACTGCTGAGTGGCTTCCCGCGTCAACTATTTGCTTCTTTCGACGGCTCTTCTTGCGACTTTTTTTTCCGGCACGGCGACCCGCATCGTCAGCATTTCGATGCCCACGGTGGCGCAGAGCTTGGGAACCGATCTTTTGGGAGTTTCCTGGGCGCTGCTATCATATCAGCTTGCGAACATCGGCCTGTCGATGATTTTTGGCCGCATCTCCGATCTTTGGGGGCGGGAAAAGATGTTCGCTCTGGGGTTCCTGGTCTTTTCCGTTAGTTCTTTGCTTTGCGGACTTTCGCAGACTGTCCTCCAGCTTATCTGGGCGCGCGTAGTTCAGGGTGTCGGCGCGTCGATGTTACAGTCTTCAAGCCGGGCACTGGCGGCGGAGTCGGTGCCCGAAGACCTCGCCGGGCGTGCCCAAGGCTATATGACCACGGCGCACCATGTCGGTTTCGTGCTTGGGCCGAGTATCGGCGGTTTCACGATTGATTACTTAAGTTGGCGTTGGAGTTTTTTCTTTCTCGTGCCGATCGGCTTTTGTGGTATGGCCCTGGCGGTGGCGAATCTAAAGAGGCGCGGGACCTCGTCTCAGCGTCACCCCGTGTCCATCGATTATCTCGGCGCGGCGCTGCTCTTCGCGATTACGACTAGCCTGGTTGTAATGCTCGACCGTCGCGCCCAGCAGGTCATCGATCCGTCCCTGCAAATGGGGTTCGCGCTGTTGTTGTTTGCCAGTCTGGTTGGTTTTCTCCTCCATGAGTCTAGAGCTAAATTCCCGTTTGTGAATCTCGATCTGTTCAAAATACGCCGTTTCAGCATGAGTGTCGTGAGCTTGCTGATCGTCGCCAGCTGTTACACCTTGACCGGATTTCTGATGCCGTTTTACCTGCAAGACATTTTGGGATTGTCTCCGACCCAGGTCGGTATCCTGTTCATGCTGCCGTCGATTCTCACCGTGGCATTGGCGCCACTAAGCGGCTATCTCGCAGACCGGTTAGGACCGCGGCTCCCCGCGAGTCTTGGCGTCGGGTTCATGGTCCTATCGCTCGGAGCGGGTGTCTTGTTGCGGCCGGACTCACATTGGGTGTTACCGGTGCTGCTGATCATCGCCGGGGCAATTACCAACGGCATTTTCAATCCGGCCAATTCAACGGCCATGATCAGCATGATGCCGACAGAACATCGCGGCTTTGCCTCCTCGGTCAACCATGTGACGTTTGGTCTGGGCAACGTTTTAGGCGTCGCGCTGGGCGGCCTTTCCATGTCACTGGCCTTCGAGCGTTACACCAGCGTCGCTACGGCTGCGATTACGACGGCGAATCCGGCCGGCTTCGTGGCCGCGCTGAATACGACATTTTTCGCGGCCGCGGCCTTGAGCCTCGTGGGGCTCGCTACTTCGGTCGTCGGTGGCCGGCGCGCCGAAGAGCGACGTACCACCATCCGGCTTTGATTTTCCTTTGTGGCCGTAGATTGTTCTATATAAACCCCGCCTCTTGAGGCGGGAACGAGATTTATGGGGTTTCAAAGGGGGCGAGCATCCCCTTTGGTCAAGGGCGGGAACAAAACTCCGCCCGCGAAGTGGCTTCGTTTATTGACAGCCTCAACACGCGTTCGATAAGTGTTGTATAAGCGCAGAAGCGTGTCGTCCGATTGGGCCTTACTGGAGGAGCAAACATGGGTGAGATGATCGTCTTTTTAAATGGTTCATTCGTGCCGGAAAGTGAAGCCAAGGTATCGGTGCTTGACACCGGCTTTAACGCCGGGGACGGTGTTTACGATGTCACTCGCACCTTTGGGCACAAGCCGTTTCGCCTGCGTGAACATACCGAGCGGCTATTTCGCTCACTCCGTTATACGCGGATCGATTGCGGTTTCGCGCCGGAGGAAATCGAAAAGATCACGCTGGAGGTCTTGGCGCGCAATAGACCTCTCCTGGAAACAGACGATGATGTGGCGCTGTGGCAAGTGGTGAGCCGCGGCCTGCGCTCGTCGCGGGGCAATCGCACCACGGGCAATGCCACGGTGACCGTCTACTGCGTCGTTATCGGGTTCCAGGAATTCGCCCGCTACTACGTCGAGGGCGTGAATCTGGTTATTCCTTCGACGCGAAGAATACCGCCGCAATGTTTGGAGCCCAAGGCGAAGATCACCAACAAAATGAATCACAACATGGCGATCTTCGAAGCCAAGCAGGTAGATCCCCACGCCATTCCGCTGATGCTCGATCTCGACGGCAACATCAGCGAGTCCAACGCCCATAATTTCTTTTTGGTGATGGGCGGCAAGCTTTGCACGCCGTCGAATAAAAACGTCTTGGACGGTATTACCAAAGACGCAATATTCTCTCTGGCGGCGAAGCTCGGTATCGAAGTTATGGACGGCAACTTCACGCCCTATGACGCCTACAACGCGGAAGAAGCCTTTCTTGCCAGCACCAGCCCCACAATCGTTCCGGTGCAAAGCATCGGCGGCGTGAGACCCGGCGCGGCTATACCAGGACCGGTCACCAAGCGGCTCATCCAGGCGTGGAGCGAGATGGTTGGCGTCGATATCGTTGCCCAGGCG
The DNA here is from genome assembly GCA_963840855.1 of uncultured delta proteobacterium. Lineage (GTDB taxonomy): Bacteria > Desulfobacterota > Binatia > UBA9968 > UBA9968 > DATACQ01. Next base: position 80,919 of record CAWJBB010000061.1, on the reverse strand, counting down.
CTGAATCATCTAGCTGCCGGTGAAAGGGAGGCCCTGGCCGCCCAGTGGCGCGATAGGGTAGCGGCTTAAGCTTGCCGCGGCGGCGACACCGCGAGTATCAGAACGCCATCCAATTCGACTAAGAGAGACGCTATGCGCATAGCACTTGGATTACCAAGCCGAATCGCCGGAGCTTCCGGCGAGTTGATGCTCGAATGGGCGACACGCGCCGAAGTTCATTTTGCGCCCGTGCACCGAGGAATTGGATCAATTGGATCGTCTGGCGGAAGTCACGTCGCGCATGGCTGGCGGCGGGGCCCATGCGCGCGCGTAGTCACCATGTGCGGGACTTACCGGCAAAGCCCATGGCGGATTCGCTTTGCTTCTCGAAAGCTACCCACCGGATGTCTGGAAGATCTTCATCTTTGACCAGGAAACGGTGACGAGAAAAACGGGAGCGATCGCAAATGTCGTGCGCGACGGGGCAAGGCCAGTGCTTTTCGAACTGGTCAATCGGTCGAGAGCGGAACGACAGTCAAAAAAGTAAGCCCGTCGCCTCAGCGAGGTGGTATGATTTCCAGCAAGATGGCCTCCGGGTCGGCACCCCAACGAATCGGCAAAAGGACGCTGCCCAGCCCCCGCGATACCACCAGCAGTGAGGAGCGAAACGCATAGACTCCTTCATCGAGGCAGTAACGGCTGTGACGAATGATCGGCGATCCGCTGGGAAAGCGAATCTGGCCGCCGTGGGTGTGGCCCGCGAGTGTCAACGCCACGCCAAAGGCTTGGGCCTCGTAAAAGTGATCGGGGTTATGTGCCATCAATAGATGAGGCACGCCGCGGGGCGTGGTCATCTTTTCCCAATCGGGGCTGCCAAGAACCAGATCGTCGATGCCGCCCAGGACAAGAGTCCCGTTTTCGTGCTGCAGCCGCGCCGAATCATTCCTGAGCGTCGTGATGCCTGCCGCTCCGAGGCTTGCACGCAGCTCTTCGGGGTCGCCGCCAAAATAGTCGTGGTTGCCGTGGCAATACCAGGCGCCGAGGGGCGCTTTTGCCAACGGCGCCAGCGCGTTCAAAATTCCACGAACTTCCTGGACATGACCGGTGACGATATCGCCGCCTATCACCACCAGATGCGGTTCTTCGCGCATCAGTGAGACGATGATGGCGCGCAGAGTTTCCGGGTGCAAGAAAATGCCGGCGTGGATGTCCGTGATAAGCAACACCCGAAGCGGCGCGAGGCCGCGCGGCCAGCCAGGTGGGACAAGTTTGGCTTCAGCCAATTGAAAGCGTTTCTTCAGCAGCCAGCTATAAGGATTCCAAAGCGGCGTGAGGTTCGGATAGATAAATCGCGAAACGAGAATATCCGCATAGCGCTCCAGCACTTTGATCAGGCCGCGGTTGGGATTGATGCGCCGGCGCTCCCGGCCGGTGATAAAACGTGCCGGGCCGAGTTGTCGTCTCTGGATAATCGTAACGAAAAATCTCCTGGCTCCGGCGTATTCCGGCGGTTACTGATCTGATTTAAACAATCGTCAGATAACCCGAAGGAAGTGAGTATGCAAGGCAGCCGATAGCTCATAGGCCGCCGCATTAGCCCTAACTTTGTGCCGGGGAAAATCACCGCCGCGGAAGTGGCGATCCTCATTTGCGCCGCTACTTGCTCACGGGTTGTCTAGTGCTGCTGGAGCCGAACGGAGCGCTGCCGCGGCTAAAGCGCGTTACTTTGTATTCCGAGGTGGCGGTGCCGTCCAGGATCAACGTATAAAAGAATTGTTCTGCCGCGTTGTCGCCCGTCAGGTAGATGTAAATGGCTTTCTCCCCCGACATCGGCTCATACTCGGTGGCGGCGATCTTGGTTGGGTAACTTCTCGGGTGCGATTTGACTACGGCTTCTTTGAACTTCTCCAAGGGAACGTAGCGTTTGCCGCTGTCTGAAAGCATTGCGTAGCCTTTTTCGAAATCCTGGCGCACGAAAGCGATCCGTGCGAATTCCTCCGCGCGTTTGGCGGCCAGTTTATGATCATGTTCAAAGGAATCCGAGCACGCGTAAAAAAAGATTCCGCAAGCGAAGAGCAAGAAAAGTTTTCGCATCCAATCCCTCGAAGCTTGTTTAAAACTTTGCCGCCGGGCGTCGGTAAACGGCCAGCCGGCGCTATTTTGCTGATACACCTCGGCAATGCTCACTGCCTTTAATCGGTCAACCCGTTGGCTTGGTTGAAAGGCGGCCGGGCAAAAGCATTTTGGCTCTTATTCGACCCAGAGAAGTTCGCATCCCGGGCCATGGACAGCGGCCCTCGCCGTTCCCGCGACCGGCGAGCCAGCGGTCATTCGGAGCATAAGTTGTCGATTATTTTTTGCGTCTGAAGAACGCGTCTTCACGGTGAACGTAGCCGCGAATCGATTGGTTGTCCAGGGAGCGCACGTGAAAATAGTCTCGATACTCGGCGAGAACCGTAACCCGGCTACCGGGCTCCAGGTCGCCGATAATCGTAGCTTTGTCATTGGGTTTATCGCGCACGATCGATATGCCAACAACTTCAAGAGTTACGGCAGGACGCCTGTTTTCGTGCCCATTGTCTGGCGGAATTCTTGCGGGTTGCTCGGGCAGCGCATTGGTCTTTGGCCGTAGCTCTGACTGTGAAGCGTCAGTCGGTTCAATTCTTTTCACGTTAGTCTCGGTAGGCGCATTGCTTGGATCGGCCTTTCTCTCCGCCATTGGCCGATCGGTGGCTTTCTGTGTTTGCTCGTGCCCCGAGGTTATTGGGGCTGCTGCCTGTGGAGCAACTGCCGCGCCGTTGGATTCGACGCTATCGACTGCCCGCTTTTGCTGCGGTTGAGGAATTGGGACCCCGGCAACTGGCGTCCGGTTTGCGGTCGATGCCCCCGAATAGATGGCCGCCAACTGAGAAGAGCTGACGATGTTGCCAATGACCAGTAATAAGAGACCTATAGCAGCGGCGACCGGGATCCAGCGTAAACGGCGCAGACTGATCGCACTCCGCTCGCGCGGCAATATGTAGAATTGCGTCAACTCATCGGTGCCTGCGCGCGAGTATAAATCGCTCTTTGGCGGACCTTTGCCATCCGGCGCCGTACTCTTATCACCGCCTGAGTATCCCTGGAGATTCTCTGTGGTCCTAGGCCGATGTAAGGCCGCGGAACCAGAACTTTGCGCCTGGACCGCCGCAGCCTCCGGGTTCTCCATGTCTAAAGGTACGGCATCCTTGGCGATGGACCCGGCATCGTCTGCAAAAGGGGCGGCGATAGTCCTGAAATTGCTAAATCCAGCAGGCGCTGATTGCTTGTGTGGCAACCGAGGAGCAGCGATATGTAATTCGCGGGCGACCCGATCGATGATTTCCGGTGAAATCACGCTCTGATTCGCTTTATACGCCCGAATCAGCGAATTATCGCAGATGGAATTTATCAACCGAGGAATACCCCTGGAATAGTCGGATATCTTTTCGATTGCTTCATCATCAAAAAGACCGGACCCCGCGTATTTAGCCACCTTGAGACGGGAGTTGATGTAGGGCCCTACTTCATTGCGATTTAAGGGGTAAATATGTCGAGATAGGGCCAAGCGCTGTTTAATCCGCCTGGCCGATGGACGATCTAGATTAATATTTAACTCCGGCTGGCCGAGGAGGACAATAGGAAGAAGCGCCTCATCCTCGAAGTCTAAGTTAGCTAAAAGTCTAAGTTCGTCCAGCGTGTTCTGGTCTAGGTCCTGGGCTTCGTCGATGAGCAAGCAGACAATGCGGCCATTTCGGCGCTGCTCGACTAAATAATCGGTCAGCCGATCAAACATAGCCGTGCTGTCATCGGCGGCGGCGTATAGCTCCAGTCGGTTCAGTAAGAGTCGCAGCAACCCGTTTAAATCGGTATGAGGATTACGAACGATGACTGCTTTAACCTTGGGGTCCAGGTCGCGCACCAAAAATTTTAACAAAAGAGTTTTTCCGGTTCCTGGTAGCCCTGTGACCGCGATGACACCCTTGCGTGCTTCAATTCCGTGGTGCACGACACCAAGGACTTCTTCGCAAGATGGAGTCCGAAAGTAGAAGCGTGAGCTCGGCGTAATATTGAATGGCGACTCAGAGAAACCGAAGTAATTGTTGTACATGGCTGCTGTCCCTCATTTGCGGAGTTCGCGAAAATAAAACACGAGGTGATCATGGTTTAGAATCTTGAAACATCCGCGTTGTCAGCAATCCAAAACATCCGCGTCGTTGTCCGCTCGTACCCCTCTAGTTAGTGGCCTGTAAGCCTGGGGCGGAAACCCGAAGTCCAGATGGTGCGGCCCTATTGAGCGGGTACAGCATCCGCTTCAGGTCTGGCGACGCATCGGGCAATCATAACGCAATCTATCCACAGCCTTCTAATCAAATAATCCACTTTCTTTTATTATAAATTCACCCGAAAAATCAAGGAACATCTTAGATTGGTCCCCGACCCGATAGGAGGCGCGCGGGGATTAGGCGATGGCTCCGCGTTCCGCAACTTGGGAAACCAGTCACAGCTGCGCTTAGCGGCATAGGTGCTAGAAGTCGTCTTTAGCAAGGTCGCCTTTCTATCTGATATAGCGCGCCGGCAGTTCTCGTGCGAATGGTGGACGGCGCAATTTATCGGCGCAGGCGACATCCAGCTCTTGAGCGGAGCCCTTGGCGATGAACTGCGCGATAATGCCTTTGACGCAATCCGAGGCGTAGCCGTGGGCACTGTTGCGCAGCAAAATTTGGCGGCTGTTAGAGAGCGACCTGGAGGCATCGGCGCCCAGTTGGGCGGGCGTCGCGCCGTCTAACTCGCCGGATAGCATCAGGACCGGCACGGGGGAATTCACCGGTTCGAAATATACCGCGGGTATTTCTCCCCGTGGCCATTCACGGCAGGCCTGGCGATGCACTCTGATTCGGTAGTCACCCATGAAGGTGCCGCCGGTTTCGCGCGCTATCTCGTTGTCATTGATAAACGGGACCGACTCCGAGCAGGTTACGGCGAGATACGTTCCTATTGCGGGGGCGTGAAAGGCGTTTATTGAAGTTCCAGCAACTACCCTACCGAACGTTGTCCAGTCTCCCCGGGCCGCGCGGTGAACAAGCAACGGCACGAGACTCGCTGAAGGAAGGTTGTAGAGCATATTTTTGAGTTGCTCGGTGAAGACCCCGCGTGACATTATTACGCTTTGTCCCTCCCCGCTCTTCGGATTGGGGATCACGAATGTTACCGGACCGTTATCCAGCTTGGCGAGCACTTTGGCAATATCTGCTTGTAGATTGGGAAACGCCGCGTGGCATCCTTCCTCCTCGGCGCAGTCGCGGATCAATTTGTCCAGAGCGGCTTGGGCGCCTTTGGCGAAGTGTAACGGTAGCTTGGCGGCTGGCGTCGCGACTCCCGCCAAGGCGAGTGCCCGCACCCGTTTAGAAGACTGGCGCAGATACTGAAGCGCTGCCAAAGTCCCATAGGAAATGCCGTACAGGTTGATTTTATCGTACCCCAGGGCTGCGCGCACTTCGTCGAGATCGGCCATGGCAATGGGAGTAGTGTAAAGCTTGAGATCGGCACTTGGTGCCAGCGCCGCGTGGCAGGAACGTACCTTCTCGGGCGGAAACAACTCGTCGAAGTAGCTTTGTGCGACGGCATGTTCGGAGAATAAATTGCAGTTGAGAGGATGCGAATTGCCGGTGCCACGTTGATCGATAAAGACGAGATCACGTTGACGCCGGAGATGTGACATGAGGCTGTCTTCGCCGGCGCTGGCGATTTTGGCCGCCCCTTGTCCGGGACCGCCGCTCAGAAAAAAAACCGGGTCGGGAGCCGGTTTAGAATCGAGCGCCGGCAGCACGACGATGGATAGGGGGATCTTGCGCCCCGCTTGTGCCGCCCGGTCTTCGAACACATCATATGCGCCGCACAGAACCTTGGTATCGTAAGTCGCAAAGCCGCAGGGCTCTAAGTCGATGCGCCGCTGAACTCCCGCCCGACTGGGCTCTCTCACGTTGGTGGCGCAATAGGCTGCGTTTATGAAAGCGACGCTTAAGCTCAAAAAGAAAATAGGCGAAGCGCGAACTGTTATCATTAGAATTTGAAATTTGCCGCTTTCTGAGGTCAGACTTTGCGGGTGGCTCTGCTCTCCGGTTGCCGGGTATCGCCGCAAATCCTGCCCTTCGGCGCTGAGAATGAGTCGCATGATAATGAACATCGCCGCCAATTGGAAATCATTTTGATGGATGAATTTATTCCACGCGGCAATCCTTCGCGGGGCTGTACAAGATTGTCGGCCTGCCTTTGCACCGGGTTGCCCAATTATGGACAGGAGTTGCAGCGCGAAGATTATTTATTCGCGATTGTGCTGGCACCGGTGTTGCTTTTTCAAACAGCGCCGAACCCGCACAATCGTTATTCCGGGCCTACCATAAGCAGCTTGTCAATAGATGAGCGGAAAGCGGCAAAAAGGTTACATAAAGAACAGAACAGGAAAAATCAGGAAACTTTAAGCCGTCAAGGGCAAACCACACGAAAGGGTGGGACGCAAAGCCACTGGCCTAAGTCTCGAAAGAGATAAGGTAGCAGGGCCGCCGGTAGGTTGCACTGACCTTCCAAGGATCGTGCGCGTGTCGGTTCTCGCTTGCGTTCCTCGGAGGTCAGCAGAATGTATCGAATCGCATCATTTCTCAAGCTAGTTACTCTCGCTATTCTCTGCACCGTCTTTGCAGCGGTCATTGCGCACACGGAACTTTCCGCCGCGCAGCTGACTCTGAGTTGGTCGGATAATTCGAACAACGAAGATGGTTTTCGCGTAGAGAGGAAGACCGGTACTGCGGGGACCTATGTGCCGATTATCAGCCTGCCCGCAAACGCGGGATCGCACGTCGATAGTAATTTGTCGGCCGCAACGACCTTCTGTTATCGGGTGAATGCATTTAATGCCACAGGTTCTTCTGGATATAGCAATGAAGGGTGCGCAACAACTGCGTCGGTCACCCCGTCTATCTACCTGTTGACGGTAAGCAAGGCCGGGACGGGGAGCGGCACGGTTACGGCCACCGGCATCATATTGCGGCAGCGATTGCAGCGAAAGTGTTGCCAGCGGGACACAGGTTGCGCTGACGGCGACGGCGGCCAGCGGTTCGACGTTTGCCGGCTGGACGGGCACGGGATGCGCCAGCACCGTGACGGTCACCGGGAACTTGACCTGTACGGCGACGTTCAACTTAAGCACATTTACACTGACGGTGGCCAAGGCCGGGACGGGGAGCGGCACGGTTACGGCCACCGGCATCAATTGCGGCAGCGATTGCAGCGAAAGTGTTGCCAGCGGGACACAGGTTGCGCTGACGGCGACGGCGGCCAGCGGTTCGACGTTTGCCGGCTGGACGGGCACGGGATGCGCCAGCACCGTGACGGTCACCGGGAACTTGACCTGTACGGCGACGTTCAACTCAAGCACATTTACACTGACGGTGGCCAAGGCCGGGACGGGGAGCGGCACGGTTACGGCCACCGGCATCAATTGCGGCAGCGATTGCAGCGAAAGTGTTGCCAGCGGGACACAGGTTGCGCTGACGGCGACGGCGGCCAGCGGTTCGACGTTTGCCGGCTGGACGGGCACGGGATGCGCCAGCACCGTGACGGTCACCGGGAACTTGACCTGTACGGCGACGTTCAACTCAAGCACATTTACACTGACGGTGGCCAAGGCCGGGACGGGGAGCGGCACGGTTACGGCCACCGGCATCATATTGCGGCAGCGATTGCAGCGAAAGTGTTGCCAGCGGGACACAGGTTGCGCTGACGGCGACGGCGGCCAGCGGTTCGACGTTTGCCGGCTGGACGGGCACGGGATGCGCCAGCACCGTGACGGTCACCGGGAACATAGACCTGTACGGCGACTTTCAATAGCACCGTGGCCTTTTGCGGACCGAATCGGCGTTTACCGTCCGTCCACCGGTGAGTGGTTCCTCGATCAAAACGGCAACGGCAGCCTGGGATAGCTGTCAAATCGATCTCTGTATTCAATCCTTTGGCGCTGCCGGTTCCGTACCGGTTGTCGGTGAATGGGACGCGTCCGGTGTGACCCAGTTAGGATTATTTGGCGCTGAATCTGCGCAATGGTTCATGGACAAAAACACCAATGAAACCTGGGACGGGTGCGCGGTCGATCTTTGTCTAGGTCCATTCGGAGTCAATGGAGACCTGCCCGTCGTCGGGAAATGGACTTCCGGGGGTTATGATGGCGTGGGGATTTTTCGTCCAAGCACTGGCAGTTGGGTCCTGGACAAAAATAGCGATGGCGAGTTTTACTAGATGCCGAAAAGATCAATGCGCGTACCTCTCGGTATACATGACCGGCGACCTGCCAGTGGTCGGCGATTGGAAGGGTGCTGGAGTCAGTCAGCTGGGACTATTCCGGCCGAGCACGGGCGAGTGGTTTCTGGATTACAACGGCAATAAATCCTGGAACGGTTGCAGCAAAGAGCGCTGCATGTCCTTCGGCGGGGCTGGAGATCAGCCGGTGACGGGCGACTGGAACGGATCGGGTACCAGTAAAATTGGTGTCTTCCGCCCCAGCACAAGCGTGTGGTACCTGGACTACAACGGCAATGGAATATGGGACGGTTGCGGGATCGATGTATGTGCGGTGAACTTCGGCGTCCCGGGAGATATCGCCGTCGTCGGCAAATGGTAGTCTCGGCAGAGGCACCTAGCGCCGCTACCAGGAATCTAAACGAGGCCGGTGGAGTGAATCTCCACCGGCCTCGTTGCTTTTAAGGGTCACGAAGAAGGAAATTAGCCACAAAGAGCGCCAAGAATGCTGCGCGCAGCCGGTTCAAGTAGTTCCCTTCGACATTGCTCAGGCTTGAGTCCCGTGCGCATTGTTGCCTAGCTACGGGTGCACGCTTTCCAAAAACCAATCCGTAGGAATCTCCCGGCCGATCCCTTTGGCTTTCGCTTCGTAGTAAACCGCCGAGCCGACGGCGGCGAACTGAAGGCCAATGCCAATGTTATTTAAGAAGCATGTGGATTCTTGGTCGTTGGCGCGACCGCCGGCATGGCCGGTGACGAGATCTCTCAACTCAGGTGCGGCGAGCCAGAAAGGCTGCTCGACCTTGGATTCGCGGGCGCCTTCGGGGCCTTTGCGAATGATGTCGATGGCGTCATGGGCGTGGATTCCTTCGTCGCCGAAGCCGGCAATAAAATTTTGCGGCGCATGCTGGTGCGCATGGATCACCAGCCGGTCGACTTTTCGAATCGTCTCGTCGCCGAGCTCAGGCACGCGCACGCAGGTCAGATGAATCCCCGGGCGCACCCACTCGTGGTTGACGACCCGCGACAGTGAGTTCGTCGTCGCGGCGATGATATCGGCGCCGCGGGCGGCTTCTTCGGCACTTCCTACCGGGATCACCTCGGCGGAAACTTTTTGCGCCATCGCGCTGGCGAAGGCTTCGCGATTAGTTTTCGTAGGACTGTACACTTTTACTTGTGTGATCGGGCGCACCGCACACATGGCCGGAAGGTGGCTGCCCGCCTGCCAGCCGGAGCCGAACAGCGCCAATGTGCTTGCATCCCGGCGCGCAAGATAGCGCGCCGCCAGCGCGCTGCTCGAAGCCACGCGCATGCGCTGGACCACGCCGTCGGGAAAGATCGCCAGCGGCTCGCCGTTTTCCGTGGAGAAGAGCATGACGAGGCCGACATATTTGTTCCCAGGAGCAGCGGGTATCTTAGTCTTGAGAACCCGGCCGCCATCCTGGCGCCAGCGAATGATGTCGGAGTTGATGCGCATGGCGACGATGGGCGGGTCGGCGAGACCGGCTTCCATCGACTTGAAGGCATAGACCCCGGATTCGTTGGGCGAGGGCAGGACCAAATCCGTGCGCGGGCGGTTGATGGCCATTCCGCCGTGCCAGCTCCGGTAGGCTTTCGCCAAAGCGTCGATGCAACTATTGATGGTGAGAAAGGATTCTATTTCTTCGTTGCTCAGTATCAACATGACTGCTCGATTATCAGAGGTCGTGGAGCGACGTCAAGCAAGTTACAATAGCGTCGGTCCTTGCACGCGCTCTTCCTGTTGCTTTATCGCCGTCCCCTAGCTACAAAATAGACTACCCATCGATAATAAGGAGATTCCCCATGGCACAGAAGTACGTGGACAGTTTCGACACGCGCAAGACGCTTTCGGTGGACGGACATAGCTACGATATTTTTCGCCTCGACTTATTGGAGAAGGCCGGTTTCACGAATATCTCACGGTTGCCCGTGTCCTTGAAGGTCTTGCTTGAAAATTTGCTGAGACAAGAAGACAACCGTCATGTCAACAAACCCGATATCGAGGCCTTGGCCAACTGGAATCCGACGGCGAAGCAGGAAAAAGAAATCGCCTTCATGCCGGCGCGGGTGTTGATGCAGGACTTGACCGGCGTGCCCGCGGTGGTGGACTTGGCGGCGATGCGCGAAGCTATGAAGCGGCTCGGCGGCGATCCGAAAAAAATCAACCCTTTGGCGCCGGTTGATTTGGTTATCGATCACTCGGTGCAGGTGGACTATTTCGGCAGCGCCGACGCGGTACACAAAAATGCCAAGATCGAGTTTGAGCGCAACGTCGAGCGCTATAATTTTCTGCGCTGGGGACAGACGGCTTTCGCTAATTTCCGATTGATTCCGCCGGACGTAGGCATCTGCCATCAGGTCAATCTCGAATATCTTGCGCCTGTCGTTTTTCGGGCGAAAAAAGACGGTGTGAGCTTCGCGTATCCCGATACCGTGGTCGGCACGGATTCGCATACGCCCATGATCAATGGCCTCGGCGTTGTCGGCTGGGGCGTCGGCGGCATCGAAGCGGAAGCTGCACTGTTGGGACAGCCGATCATCATGCTGATTCCCGAAGTCATCGGCTTCAAGCTCCACGGCAGGCTGCCTGAAGGGGCGACGGCGACGGATCTGGTTCTCACGGTCGTGCAGATGCTGCGCAAGAGGGGCGTTGTCGAGAAGTTCGTTGAGTTCTTTGGCTCGGGCCTTTCGAGTCTGAGCCTCGCCGACCGCGCCACCATCGGCAACATGGCGCCGGAATATGGCGCCACCATCGGCTATTTTCCGATCGATGATGAAACGCTGCGATATCTTACTCTGACCGGACGCGATCCCCACTTGATCAAACTTGTGGAAACTTACGCTAAAGAGCAGGGGATGTTACGCACCGACCAATCCCCTGATCCTATGTTCACCGACACGCTGGAACTTGACCTCGCCAGCGTCGTGCCGAGCATCTCCGGCCCGCGCCGGCCCCAGGACCGGATTACGTTGACGGAGAGCAAGAAAGCCTTCAAAGAGGCTTTACCGTCATTGATGAAGAGCGGTGATGCGCAGAAAAGTGTGGCGGTACAGTCGAACGGCGACAAGTTTGATCTCAAGCATGGCTCGGTCGTCATTTCCGCGATCACGAGCTGTACGAATACCTCGAACCCGTCGGTTATGATTGGCGCGGGACTGTTGGCCAAGAAGGCCGGCGAAAAGGGCCTCACGCGCAAGCCTTGGGTTAAAACCAGCTTGGCGCCGGGCTCCCGGGTGGTCACGGAATATCTAAAGGATAGCGGTCTCCTGGCGCATTTGGAAAAGATCGGTTTTCACCTGGTCGGCTATGGTTGCACGACCTGTATAGGCAACAGCGGCCCATTGCCGGAACCGGTGGCCAACGGCATCCAGCAGGGCGATCTGGTGGCCGCCGCCGTGCTCTCCGGCAACCGGAATTTCGAGGGGCGCATCCACCCCAGCGTGCGCGCCAACTATCTGGCGTCGCCCCCGCTGGTAGTCGCCTATGCTTTGGCCGGCACCATGGACGTTGATTTGTATAATGACCCTCTCGGTAGCGATCCCCAGGGCAAACCGGTTTATCTCAAAGACATCTGGCCGACGCCGCAGGAAGTGCAGCAAGTAATGAACGAGTCGGTGCGCTCGGAGATGTTCAAAAAGGAATACAGCCAGGCCACCGAAGGCGACGCGCGCTGGAAGAGCCTTCCAGTGCCCGAGGGCGAGCTTTTCAAGTGGGACCCACATTCGACCTACGTGCGCGAGGCGCCGTACTTTGAAAATATGTCCAAAACACCCGGTCAGCCGCGGGAGATTAAGGGCGCGCGGGTCTTGGCTCTGCTCGGCGACTCCGTGACTACGGACCATATTTCGCCGGCTGGCTCCATCGAAAAGAACGGCCCTGCAGCGCGCTATCTCATTAATAACGACGTTCTGCCCAAGGATTTTAACCAGTACGGTGCGCGGCGCGGTAATCATGAGGTTATGATGCGCGGGACTTTTGCGAATATTCGTCTGAAGAATTTCCTCGCGCCCGGCACCGAGGGCGGCGTCACCGTCCACCTCCCGGACAAAAAGCAGATGTCGATCTACGACGCGGCGATGCAATACCAGAAAGAGGGGATACCGCTGATCGTCGTTGCCGGCAAAGAGTATGGCTCCGGCTCGTCGCGCGACTGGGCCGCTAAGGGGCCGCGACTACTGGGTGTGCGCGCGGCGATCGCGGAGAGCTTTGAGCGTATTCATCGCAGCAATTTGATCGGCATGGGCATCGTGCCATTGCAGTTCAAGCCGGGAGAGAATCTCAAGACCCACGGGCTCACGGGATTTGAAACATTCGATGTCAACGGCATCAATGCCGGGCTCAAACTGCGCCAGGAACTGACCGTGATGGCGACCAGCGACGACGGCAAGGCCACGGCGTTTAAGGTTATCTGCCGCATCGATACGCCGGCGGAGCTGGATTATTACCGCCACGGCGGGATTTTGGAATACGTGCTCAGGCAGTTGCTGCAAAACTAAGCCCCATGGTCTAGAGTCCCGAGTGTCGAGTTGGACAGAGAACTTTAGACCCTAGACTCGAGACCGAATTGGCGTATGCCAATGAGACGACGCGAAGCGCTGGCGGCGCTCGGGAAAGCAGCGATGGCGGTGTTTTTCGAATCGACTCGATTTTTGCTATCGAGCGTTCACGCCGCTGAGAGGAGCCCTATGGCGACACCGGCCCATATCGGAAAATTCACCGCCGACAATCCCGGCATCATGACGCTGCAGGGGACGAATCAATATATCGTCGGCAAGGAGAGCGCGCTGGTGATCGATGTCGCGCTCAGCGCCGACTCGAACATGGACGGTATTCTGGAGCAAGCCGAAGCGATGGGCGTAAAAAAGATCGACAAGATTTTGCTCACGCATATCCACAGCGATCATTGCGGCGGCGCGCTGGCGCTTCGAAAACGCTGTGGCGCTAAATTGGGTATCCACCGCTCACGGGCGGGTTATCTTGGCGGCGAGGACTTCCAGTACGGTGACGACGACCGTATCAGCTTCGGCGGCGGGGAACTGCATGTATTGCACACGCCGGGACATGAGTCCGGCCACTGCTGCTTTTATGAAGGGGACGAAAAGGTGCTATTTAGCGGTGACAATATCCTCGGCTACGGCACCGCGGTGATTCGCCCGCCCGACGGCAATATGACGGATTATCTCAAGTCGCTGGAGCGTCTGCTCGGATTCTCAGTGGACTTGATCTTGCCCGGCCACGGGCCGCTGGTCGCCAAAGCGGAAGAAAAAATCCGCGAGTACATCGAACATCGACGAATGCGCGAGCAGCAGGTCTTACGGGCTCTGCGCAGCGGGCGAAATACCATCGGCGATATTACGGAAATGATCTACGTCGATGTCTCGGCGGCGCTCAAGCGAGTGGCGGAGTTTTCCGTGCAGGCCCATCTCGAAAAGCTCATCGACGAACGCCGCGTAAAGAAAGAAAACAGCCATTATCTTTTGCTCGACCGCAACTGAGCGAATCCGCCGGTGGCGGATTCGTGTTCAAAGTTCAACGTTCAAAGTCAAAGTTTTCGGATTCGAAAACAGGCAACAGGCGGTAGGCAATAGGTAAATTCTTTTCTCGCTCCTTAACTCGGGACCCGAGACTCAAGACACCAGACTATTGTTTCTCCATAATAATGACGGAGTAGCCGCTTTGCGCCAGTTGCCGCGCCTGTTCCTCGGCTGCGGCGCGGTTCGAATAGTTGCCGAGCTGGACACGGTAGTAGGTGCGATTGCTGGACTGCATTGGCACGATGGCAATTTCTGAATAAAATTGTTGCAGGCGGTCGCGCATTTGCTGCGCGTTTTCCAGTTGTGCGAAAGAGCCCACTTGCAGGGTATAATCCAGGGACGCGCGAATCGCTTGGATCTTGTAGGGCGCTTCGATCACTTCGATGCGCACCGGCGCGGTGCCAGGACCGACCATATCGATGGACCTTGCGGCGGCATGGGACAGATCGATGATTCGTCCCTTGGCGAAAGGCCCGCGGTCATTAACCAAGACCTCGATGGACTTGCCGTTGTTCAAGTTGGTCACCATGACGCGCGTGCCCAGCGGCAGCGTCTGGTGCGCTGCGGTGAGATCGTCCTGGTTGTAGATGTCGCCGCTAGCGGTGGCCTGGCCGTGAAATCCCGGCCCGTACCATGACGCGATGCCGGATTGCGCCGCGCGGTTTTCCGGCGCTGGAGTTGGCGGCAGCCTAACTCGTCCCGGTGGCACGGCGCAGGCGGTTAGCACTGCCATAGCCAACCCAAAGGCCGCACTGCGAAAGCTATGAGCGTAGCGGTTCTTCATCGATTTGAGTTTGCGACGATGCGCGCCGGCGAAAATCTCCGCGCCATGAGTCTTTTGTCGCATTGGGGTGACGGAAACGCGAAGCGGGATGATAGATGCTACGTTGTTTTTTGCTGTGCGTCAATCAACGCGACAGCGGTTTACCCTCGGGGGCGATTGTGTTACTTTACAGTAAATTTTCACGGGAGAGGCCCGCTTATGTCAGGTCATTCCAAATGGAGCACGATCAAGCACAAGAAGGCCGCCAAGGACGCCAAACGGGGCAAGCTCTTCACTAAACTGATCAAGGAAATCACGGTGGCGGCGCGCATGGGCGGAGGTGATATCAACGCCAACCCGCGTTTGCGCACGGCGGTGATGACGGCGCGGACCCAAAGTATGCCCGGTGATAATATCGACCGGGCGATCAAAAAAGGCACAGGCGAGCTCGAAGGGGTTACCTACGAGGAGATCCAGTACGAGGGCTACGGCCCGGGCGGGGCGGCGATCATCGCCCAGGTATTGACTGACAATAAGAATCGAACCGTGTCGGAGATCCGCCGGTTATTCACCAAGCACGGCGGCAACTTGGGGGAGACGGGCTGCGTGGGATGGATGTTCGATAAGAAGGGGCTGATTACAGTTGAGAAGTCTCAGACTGACGAAGAAAGGTTGTTGGGGATCGTACTTGACGCGGGGGCTGAGGATGTCCGCGATGAAGACGAATTCTTCGAAGTGGTGACGCAGCCGGAAGATTTTCACGCGGTTAAGGACCGCTTGGATCACGAGAAAATAGCCGTCGCCAGCGCCCAAGTGACGCTGACGCCGAAAAACACCGTTGACGTCGATGCCAAGAATGTCGAGCAGATTCTCAAGCTCACCGAAGAGTTGGAGGATCACGACGATGTTCAGAATGTGTCGGCGAATTTCAATATCCCCGCCGAGTTGATGGAAAAGGTGAGCTGATCCGGTGACCCCGGTGGCGAAGACGAGCGCGCCGCGGCCGCGGGGCGAAACGATTCTCGGAGTCGATCCCGGTTCGATCGTTACCGGTTGGGGGCTGGTGGAGCTTGAAGGAAATCAGCTGCGCCATGTCGCCCACGGCATCGTGGGAACATCGACGGCTCTCGGCCAAGCCGAGCGTTTGTGGCAGATTCATTGCGGCTTAGAGGAGGTTATAAAGCAGTATTGCCCAGCCGATATGAGCCTGGAGAAAGTATTCTTTTCCCGTAACGTGCAGAGCGCGTTGAAGCTCGGCCAAGCGCGCGGCATGGCAATGTTAGCGGCGGCGCAAAATCAAATCGCTGTGTCCGAGTATTCGGCGACGGAAATTAAAGTCGCGGTTGTCGGTTATGGGCATGCGACCAAGGAGCAAATACAAAAGATGGTGAGCGCGTTGCTCGATCTACGCGGCTCCCTGCGCGGCGACGCCGCGGATGCTCTAGCCGCCGCGATTTGCCACATCCACCGCAGAGCTTACCAAACTCGAATGGCTGGCGCCGTGAGCCGCGCCGTAAAGGCGAGTTGGCGGGATCACCCGAGAGTTGTATCAAAGCGATAGGCGCCGGAATAAAGCGGCCGTCATCATCGTATCTCTAATTTCATCGTGATCGCGCATATTAGCGGCACTTTAGCGCAAAAAATCCCCGGTGAGATCGTTGTCGACGTCAACGGCGTTGGCTACCAGATCTCTATTCCTTTAAATGTATTTTATAGCTTGCCGGAGATCGGTGGCCGGGTGAGTTTGCAAGTCTATACCCATGTGCGCGAGGATACTTTGCAGCTTTTCGGTTTTCAGGATAGCGCCGAGAAGCAGGTTTTCTTGCTGCTGACGGCCGTGTCGGGAATCGGGCCCAAGCTGGCGGTCAACATCTTGTCGGGGATAGCAGCGGAGGATCTGGCGCGGGCGCTGAAAGAGGGAGACCAGGTGCGGCTGCTCGGCATTCCCGGAGTCGGTAGGAAACTGGCCGAGCGCATGATTGTCGAACTGAAGGATAAGTTCATGACTCTACCATCCGCGGGCGCCTCCAGTAAACCAAGGGAACGCGATTCGCACCTGATGCAAGATGCCGTGTCGGCGCTGGTCAATCTCGGATATCGCAAGGGCGAAGCGGAGAACAACGTTCGCGCTGTCCTCGAAGGGGGCGAAGACGCATTGGAAAACATTTTAAAGGAAGCGCTGCGCCGCATGGGCCGGTAAGGTAATTTTGGATTTCCGTCCGCGGGGCCGCTTTTGGTTTGACGGCAGCCCCGCCCCCTGGGAGAGAGAAGGGTGAGGGCGCGCGCCGGCGAGTTGGGTAAATTTCTATGATCGATGGGCATAGGGACGACGACGAAGTAAACTACGAAGCCAATCTGCGGCCGCGCGGCTTCGATGAGTACGTCGGTCAAGAGTCAATTAAGGAAAACTTGAAAGTGGCCATTGTCGCGGCCCAGGGCCGGGGCGATGTGCTCGATCATATTCTTTTTCACGGTCCCCCCGGCCTGGGTAAGACTTCATTGGCCTACATCATCGCCCGTGAGAGGGGCGTGAATATTAGGGCGACTTCCGGGCCCGTGGTCGAACGGCCGGGCGACTTGGCGGCGCTGCTTACCAACCTCGAAGAAGGCGATGTCCTTTTTATCGATGAGATTCACCGCTTGAACCATGTGGTGGAAGAAGTGCTCTACCCCGCGATGGAGGATTATCAGATCGATATCATGATCGGTCAGGGACCGGCTGCTCGTTCCATCAAGTTGGAGCTCAAGCGCTTTACGCTGATCGGCGCGACCACGCGTTCCGGGCTATTGACTTCCCCCCTGCGCGACCGCTTCGGCCACATCCATCGCTTGGACTATTACGACACCGGCGCGCTTTCGCGCATCTTAAAACGCTCCGCGACCATACTCGGCGTGAATGCGGATAGTGCCGGCATTGCAGAGATCGCGACCCGCTCGCGCGGCACGCCAAGGATAGCGAACCGGCTGTTGCGGCGGGTGCGCGACTACGCCCAGGTCAAAGGTAATGGAACGATTACAAAGTCGCTCACGGACGAGGCGTTGCGAATGTTAGAGGTCGATCGGCGGGGACTGGACAAAATGGACACGATGTTGCTGTTGACGCTCATCGATAAATTTGCCGGTGGGCCGGTCGGAGTGGAAACCCTCGCCGCCGCCATAGGGGAAGAGAAAGATACCATCGAGGATGTCTACGAGCCGTTTTTGATCCAGGCCGGGTTCGTGCAGCGCACGCCCCGCGGGCGCGTCGCCACGGCTTTGGCTTACGAACATTTTGACCGGAGTCAGAGTGGAGTGAAACCGATCGGAGCGAAAAACCAGCCGAGTCTGTTCTGAAGAGTAGGGTGGGTGGTGATAGCGGAATGCAAAATGGAAAATGCTCGATGCTGATTGAAAAAATTGGCGTTTGCGCTCCTGCGATCCACGAGCCTGGAGATGAGGCGGGAAGCCCGGCAACAGCTTGACCATAATAGGTTTACTCGGAGGGACCGATCATGGAGGGTCTGGGTAAAACTCTTATCTTTATTGGCATCGTGTTAGTCCTCTTTGGGGTGATTTTCTTGCTCGGCGGCAAGATCCCCTGGCTCGGCCACCTGCCCGGCGATATTACGATTGAGCGCGAGCGGTTTACTTTTTATTTTCCGCTGGCCACCTGTCTGCTCGTCAGCGTGTTGATTTCCCTTGTCGTTTATTTCTTTCGCAGATAGAATTTCTCGAATTGTCCGATAATGTTCCCGGAAAGAGTCCCATGGAAGCGGTTCACCCGGCCAAACCGATAGCGGAAAGTCTCAAACTGGAAGAGGCCAAACGGCGCAGGCGCGAGGCGTGGGTGATTGTTGTCACTGCCCTCACGGTGGCGGCGTTCGCGTACTTCGAGGTCAACCTCCCCGACGCTTCTACCGAGCAATCGCTCGGCAACAACATCGTCTTTTTCCTGTTAATCAATATCAACATCATTTTGCTTATGCTCATGGTTTTTCTGGTGGTCCGAAACCTAGTCAAGTTGGTTTTCGAGCGCAAACGCCACATACTTGGCTCCCGGCTGCGCGTGCGGCTGGTGCTGGCCTTTGTCGGCCTGTCGTTGGTGCCGACCTTGATCTTGTTCGTGATCGCCGGCGGCTTTGTGACCCGCTCGTTTGAACGCTGGTTCGACGTCCAGGTCGAAAGCGCGCTCCAGGGTTCGCTGGAAATAGGCCAGACCTATTATCAAAATTCGGCCAACAACGCGCTTTTTTATGCCAAACAGCTGAGCCGGCTGATCACCGAGGAAAGACTATTTGACGCGCAGCGTATCGCCGAGCTGAAACAGTTCGTCACGCGCAAGCAGCGGGAATATAACCTTGGCACGGTGGAGTTGTTCACTCCGGACCGTCGACTGCTCGTGGTGGCGTTTAACAACGACGTGCCGACGGGAGTTACTATCAAGGCGGACTCCGAGTTCTTGAACGGCGCGCTGCGCGGCTTGGAAGTGACGCGCACGCAAGAGTTCGGCGAGGGTGATGTGATTCGCGGCGGCGCGCCGGTATACGGCGACGGCAAGCGTATCCGAGGCGCTGTGGTGGTGGACTATTATGTTCCCAAAAGCATCGCCAAGCGCGCCTCGCAGATCTCCCGCTCTTATGAACAGTATAAGCATTCCATGTTTCTCAAAACGCCGATCAAGAACAGCTACATTCTCACGTTGCTTCTTATTACCCTCGTTATCATATTTGCGGCGACATGGTTCGGCCTCTATCTGGCCAAAGGTATCACTGTGCCGATCCAGCAGTTGGCCGAGGGAACCCATGCAGTGGCGCAGGGCAATTGGGACTACCAGATTGAAGCCAGCGGCGACGACGAGATCGGCACCCTCGTGGACTCTTTCAATGGCATGACGCGGGATTTAAAGCAGATGACATTCGAAATCGAACGGCGCGGCCGCTATATGGAGACCCTGCTTGCCAACGTCAATGCCGCGGTCATCGCCGTCGATGCCGGCGGCCAGATCACCGCTTGGAACAAAGCCGCGGAAAGAATTTTCGGCATAAACGGTGCCGATGCCCTGGGCCATTCGCAGGAACGGATTTTCGCCGCCGAACAGCTCAAGCCGATGCGCGAAATCATGGAAAACGTCAAAGACGGCGAGAGCGTCGAAAAGGAATTGTCGATATCCCTGCCGGACCGGGTGCTGACGGTGGTGGCCAACGCGGCCACCTTGCGCGACGACGACGGCCGCAGTCTGGGCGTGATGGTGTTCGTGGAAGATATTACCGAGATTCAGAAAGCGCAGCGCATGGAAGCATGGCGCGAAGTGGCGCGGCGCATCGCCCATGAGATCAAAAACCCGCTCACGCCGATCCAGCTGTCGGCGGAACGGCTGAGGAAACGTTATGCGAAGATGCTCGAAGGCGACGGCGCGATTCTCGATAAATGCACGACGACCATCATTCGGCAAGTCGAAGAACTCAAGCGTCTTGTGAACGAATTCGCCCAGTTCGCGCGACTTCCGGCGGCGGAGCTGGCCGTGAATGATCTCAACGAAGTCGTGCGGGAGGCGTTGTTTCTCTTCCAGGAGGGGCATCGCACCATCCGTTTTGAATTTCACCCGGGCGTTATCCCGGCCTTGGAGTTGGACCGAAACCAGATCAAGCGGGCCTTGATCAATCTACTGGACAATGCCGTGACGGCGATGGATGGCAGGGGAGACGTGGAGATCACCACGAGCTATGAGCATGCTTTAACCAAAGTTTGTCTCGAAGTGGCGGACAATGGCAGGGGCTTGCCGCCGGAGGTGCGGTCGCGCATCTTCGAGCCATACTTCTCAACCAAGCGGGACGGTACGGGCCTGGGGCTTTCCATCGTTAGCGCCATCGTGGAAGATCATCACGGTTATATCCGCGTTCGGCCCAACGAGCCGAAGGGAACCAGGTTTATAATCGAGCTGCCGGTACGCCACCAACTAGCGGCTTTACCGGCAATCGGATAGAGTATTGTCCGGCAAGGGGGGAAGAGTGATTGAAACTCTCGCGGAGCAGACGATCCTGGTTGTGGACGATGAAGATAGAGTCCGGGAATCGGTTCGGGAAGTCTTGAGCGACGAAGGTTACCGCGTCGTGGACACCGCCGATGTTACCCGTGTGCTCGATATTATCGAGGAGGAAAAACCCGGACTCGTTCTACTCGACATCTGGATGCCCCAGGCGGATGGCATCGGTTTACTAAAGGAAATCAAGAGCAAGGAGCCGGAATTGAACGTTGTCATGATCTCCGGCCACGGCAATATTCACACGGCGGTGACGGCGACAAAGTTCGGCGCCTTCGATTTTCTCGAAAAGCCGCTTTCGCTGGAAGGCTTGCTGTTAACCGTGCGGCGCGCCTTGGGCGACGTTCCAGGCGGCACGGTCCAAAGCGCGCCCGGAGGAAACAAAAAAAGAGTCGCCAAAAAACCTGCGTCAGCAGCTGCGTGGGCGCTCACCGCGGGCCAGCTCAAACAAAAAACGCTAGGGCATAGCGTCGTGACCTCCGGCCAAGGTCTTCATTCGGGAATCAAAACCGGCCTGGTGCTTCATCCGCTGCCGCCGAACAGCGGCATCCTGTTTACCGGTATCGCGGCGGACGCCACGGTGCGGGCGCATCTCGACAATGTGGTCTCTACCGGGTACGCGACCTCACTGCGTAACAAGGGTATCAGCGTGGCCACGATCGAACATCTTCTTGCCACCTTGCATAGCTACGGAATTACCAACCTGCTGGTAAAAGTCCAAAGCGAAATCCCGATCCTCGACGGTTCCGCCATCGAGTTTTGCCGCCTTGTCGACGAGGCGGGCATTGAAGAGCAGGACGAAGAATGCAGCGAGATCGTCGTGGACCGGCGTTACCGGGCGGGCAATGAGGACGGCGAGTCGATTATCATCGAGCCCGCGGACGTTTTTTCAGTGCGCTACGAACTGCGTTACCCAAAGCCGGTGGGACGGCAGGAGTATTTTTATGCCCATCGCGGACCTGAGACTTTCAAAGAGGAGATTGCACCAGCCCGGACCTTTGGTTTTCTTAAAGACGTCGCCCAACTGGAAAAGATGGGGCTCGCCGCCGGCGGCCGGCTGAGCAATTTAATTCTCATCGATGACGAGAAGATCGTAAATACCGAGCTGCGTTTCACTGACGAGCTGGCGCGTCACAAGATACTCGACATCATCGGCGATTTTTATTTGTTGGGAAGGCCTATCCGCGGCGCGATCACCGCGCGCATGACCGGCCATTCGGACAACATCGCGCTGCTGCGTGAGCTGAAAAAGGGCATGGGTTTATAGCAATGATCGAGTAGCGCGAAGCCGAGGAAAAGCCGGCATTCATCAAGTAAAATTGTAGTCCAATGGATCGCTCTCAGTTCTCCAAACTCTTTACCGTCGAGGAAGCCAACGCCTTGCTGCCGGCGCTGCGCCCGTTGCTGGAAAATATTCTAGAAAACATCAGGCGCCTCAAGAGCAAGAGCGAAATCGTGATCCGGAACCAGCAACTCGATCCTGAGGCGCCGAATTTGATGGATCGCCTGCGCGAGGATGCGGACATCGCCCGCCTATTGCACCAGGTAACGCTTGGGGTCGATGAAATTCACGGTTATGGCTGCATCTGCAAGGGAGTCGAACAAGGGCTCGTCGATTTTCCTTGCATGCTCGGGCCGGAGGTCGTGTTCCTCTGCTGGCAATTGGGCGAACAGGCGGTGAGCCATTGGCACCGTATAGAGGATGGCTTTGCCGGGCGGCGTGCTTTGCTTGATGAGGAAGAGCCTGGCCCCGACAGCGATACCTTCTTGCACTGAACATACGGGAATTGTCCCGGCTCTTGAGTCTAGGGTCTTGGGTTACGACTTTAGACTCAACATCGAAAATATTGTTCCGGGCACACCGCCCGCGGCTTTTTGTTGTACCTCGTCTAAGACTACAGTTAGAATCGTTTCGCGCTGCGCCGCATTTTTGCTTTTGCCGCTGCGCCAGCCGTACTGCCACGATGAATTCTATGCCCGCTCATACCATAGCTGCGTTGTCACTCAGGATCAAAGAGGAAGCGCAGCGTCTGGGTTTCGAGCTTGTAGGCATTTCCCCCGTCCGCCCGCCGGCCCATGAAAGCTCATTTGCCGATTGGTTGCGCCGGGGATTTGCCGGCGAGATGGGTTATATGGCGCGCACGGCCGATTTGCGCCGCCGGCCTGAGGAGCTTGTTCCGTGGGCGGTGTCAGTGGTTTCCCTGGGTTTGAATTATCATACCGCCTATGACCGTCCAGGGCAGGCGAAGGGAACCAGGGGTTGGATTTCGCGATATGCCTGGGGTGATGATTATCACGAGCTGATGACGCGCAGGCTCGATTCCCTGCTCGCGAAAATCATAGGCTTCTACGATGGGCCAGTGGAGGGCCGGGCTTTTGTCGACTCGGGGCCGGTGTTGGAGCGGAACTTTGCCGGCGTGGCGGGGCTCGGCTGGATCGGCAAAAACACAAACCTGATATCACCGAAAAAAGGCTCGTGGTTCTTTCTCGGCGAGCTGTTTCTGAGCGTTTCTCTCGCTTATGACAAGCCCATACGCGACCGCTGCGGTAGCTGCGATCTGTGCATAAAAGCATGCCCGACACAGGCATTCGTCGGGCCGTATATTTTAGACGCGCGCCGCTGTATTTCCTACTTGACCATCGAGATCAAGGGCTGGATGCCACGCCATCTCCGGCCGCTTATCGGCAATCACGTCTTTGGCTGCGATATCTGCCAGGAGATCTGCCCATACAATGTCAAGGCGCGGCCCAGTACCGAGGCGGCCTTCGAGCCCAGGGACGGGCTCCATGCTCCCGAGCTGACCGAGCTCCTGTCGCTGAGCGAGGAGGAATTTCGCCGCCGCTTTCGCGGCAGTCCGGTGCGGCGCGCCAAGCGCCGCGGTTTCCTGCGCAACGTCGCGGTGGCGCTGGGTAACAGCGGTTCTCCAGAGGCCGTGCCCGCGCTGGTGCTGGCGCTGCTTGACGATGAGCCGTTGGTGCGCGGCCATGCGGCTTGGGCGCTGGGACGGATTGGCGGCGACCATGCGGCGCGGGCGTTGCGCGAGCGGTTGGACCTTGAAGGTGATCCGGAAGTAAAAGACGAACTCGAGCAGGCGATTGCCGAATGCGGCGGTCATGATCAAGGTCACGATTGAGGTACCTGGTGTCCCCGGGCCAGGCTCCTCCGAGCACGGTTAATCCGTCTACTGGTTCAAAGTTCGACGTGGCGCCTTTGGCGCGGTTCAAGGTTTCGCTAAGTTCAAGGTTGGGACGTGGGGGACGTTAAACGTTGAACGAACGTACGAAGCCCTTGAATGTTGAACTTTTGAACCGCACACGCGGTGTGCTCGCCGCTACACTTTCCCCGACGTTTCTTGCGCCACTGCCTGTTCCAATATCCGCACCAGATCGGTCGGGGTTGTTAAAACCTTTCCCGCGCCGTCGACGCAAGCATGCTTGGTTGAGCCGGTGGCCAGCGCCACGTCTTCGCCCTCGCGCAAAATGCGGTAGCTGAAAATCAGCGTTCTCCGGCTCAGCGAATCGAGCCTGGTTTCGATCAACACCACATCGTCGTAATGCGCCGGTTTGACGTAGCGGCAGCTGGCTTCGACGACGGGAAAATGAATGCCGCGCGCCTCGATATCTCCGTAGGGCACACCCAACTGGCGCAGGAACTCGCAGCGCCCGCGCTCGAACCAGCGCAAGTAATTGGCGTAATAGACGATGCCCATCTTGTCCGTGTCGCCGTAAATAACCCGATAGGAAGTGACGTTGAAACTGGCCGCATCGGATGGCGTCATGGTTTTTAGTGTGGTCCTAATGCTTGTTATGGATTACGCTTAACGACGGCTTACGCTGAAGAGGATGCGAGTAAGGAAACCGCGATGCCGTTAGATGCCAAAGGAAAGATCCGCTCCGTGCAGCAGCTTTTGATCGAATAGCAGAGGCTCGTTGCGCTTGGTGCGCAGGGTGGCGGCGTAGGGCGACGGGCCGTATTGTTTCATCCAGTTGACCAGCGGGCTATCCGGCGTGACCGGCATCATGAATTCGATCTGGTGCGGACCGACCTTAAAGCATAATCCCTGGGCTTCCAGCGCGTCGTCGACCACGGGTTGGGGCTGGCGTCCCAGAATGGTCTGGTACCAATGATCGATTTTCGATATTTCGCCAACGGCGATGGTCAGTGTACCGATACCCGCGGCGCCGTTTTCATGTTCCCGGTGGCGTGGGATGCGTTCTTCTCGAGGTGTCACGTCTTGAATGAGAAAAGGCGCCACGCCGCGGTGCGAGCCCGTGGCGAGGGAAAGGAGCCATTCAAGCTCGTGACCGTCCGGACGGATGCGCGACCAGGGCACGGGATCGTTGATCGCCACGCCACACTCGCGCAGTTTGCGCGTGTCGCCGGCGAGGTCATCGGTCTGCATGCAATAGTCCACCAGCCGTTCGCCCTTTTGTAATGGGTCCCACCAGCGGTGATCGAGGGCCTCGCGGTAAAATGCGATGATTTCGAGATAGGAGCCGTCTTCGAAGGCGACCAGCGCGTTGTGGCTGCCCACGGGATGCTTGCCGCCGGGCACCACGGTAAAGCCGAGCTGGCGGTAGTCGTTGGCCGCTTGATCGAGATCGTTGACGGCGATGACCAGGTGATCGATGCCTTGAAACATTCTTTTGGACCGCCTGAAATTCTTATTTAAACGCCGGCACTACTTCGCTAAGAAACCTATTCAACTGGCCGGTCTGGTCCCAGGACGTCATTCTGAGCGTGATATGCTCGATGCCGGCGTCGAAGTAAGCTCTCAACTCGTCAATGCATTGTTTGGGGCTCCCCGCCGTGGTAAAGCCCTCGACGAACTTCATGCTGAAGTTCGAAGTGTAGTACTTGTCCAGGAACGCTTTGCTCTCATCCAGGGCGGCCTGGCGGTTATCGTTGATGGTGATGTTGTGATAGAGGGCGCTGCCGATCTTCGCGGCATCGCGGCCTTCTTCTTTCGCCATCGCCTGAATGCGCCTCCACTGCGATTTGAAATCCTCGGGCGTTACTTTGTTGGTCATCCAGCCGTCGGCGAATTTCGCCACGCGCCTTAGACCTTTTTCAACTGCGGCTGACGGTGCGCTGGCGCCGTCCTTCCAAGTCAAGCCCGTGGGATTGCTGGCAATCCAAATCGGCATGGGGTTTTGCACCGGACGGGGCTGAATGGTGACGCCGTCGAATTCGTAGAAGCGGCCTTTGTGCGAGGCCTTTTCTTGATGAAAGAGCTTGCGCAGGATCG
Source organism: uncultured delta proteobacterium (assembly GCA_963840855.1). Lineage (GTDB taxonomy): Bacteria > Desulfobacterota > Binatia > UBA9968 > UBA9968 > DATACQ01. Next base: position 55,043 of record CAWJBB010000061.1, on the reverse strand, counting down.
TTATACCTTCTTCAAGCCGGCCGACGCGCTCGGTGTCTTTGATACCCATGACTTTGTGCTCAAGCGCTTGCGCGGGACTTTGCTCATTGGGGCCACCGAGGCAAACCGCCAGCCAGGAGCGGCCGTTGGAGATCACGTCGAGACTGGCCCATTGTTGCGCCAGCAGCGCCGGATGGCGGTGCGGAAAGGTCGCCATGCAGCCCACCGCCAGCTTGACCTTTTTGGTGAGCGCCGCCAGCGCGGAAAGCAAAGCGATGGATTCAAGCCTAGGCTTGGCGAGCAAGCTGTCGCCCACCCAAACGGCGCTGAACGCGCTGGAGTCTTCGCCCCGCTTCGCCATATCGAAGAGCTCGGGAACCGTCACCGCGCCGATGATGACGCCGCGGTTGGCTAATGTCAGTCCGAATGAACCCATCAAGACGCTCCCTGCGCTCTCTATAACATACGCATAGTTGAATGCGAAAGCGGGAAGCTTAGATTGACACACTTTTTCATCCGTGGTTGGCTGAGGCCTGCCAACAGGAGAGGAGCGATACATGGCGGCGAGTTTTAGAAGCTACTTGGCCGATTTGACGAAGAGTGACGAGCTGATTGAGATCGCCAAACCTACGGACGCGCGCGATATCGCGGCCCTAGTGGCGCAGGCCGAAAAGGCCCTGCTTTTCAAGAAGGTCCGCAGCTACTCGATGCCGGTGGTTTCCGGACTGCTGCAATCGCGCAATCGTTTGGCCATCGGCATGGGCGTTCCCTACGAAAAGATCGAAGAGAAATTGCGCAACGCGATGGATCACCCGATCGAACCCGAGCGCGTCAAGCGCGCGCCGGTCAAAGACGTGATTTTGACGAAGAACGAGGTCAACGTCTTCGATCTGCCGGTGCCGATCTTTTCCATCATGGACGGCGGGCCTATGATCACCGGCGGAGTCGTCATCGCCGAAGATCCCGAGCACGGCATGAACGCCGGCATGTATCGGCTGATGCTCAAAGAAAAGAACGTGACGGGCATCGACATCGTCACGCCCAATAACTTGCGCAGGTTTACCGAGCGGGCCATGGCAAAGAAAAAGCCGCTGCCGATTTCCATCTCCATCGGCACCCATCCCTACGAGTGCGTCGCTTCCACCTTCAAGGCCAATCTGGGCGTTAACGAGCTTACCTTCGCCGGCGGCCTGCGCGGTGAGCCGCTCCAATTAGCCGACGGCGAAACGATTCCGGTTCCCTGTATCGCCGACGCGGAAATCGTCCTGGAAGGAGAAATTCTTCCCGACGGCTGGGTCTACCCCGAAGGGCCGTTTTGTGAATTCAACCGACTCATGGGCGGCATTCACAAAAACCCGCATGTGCGGATCAAAGCGATCATGCACCGCAAAGACCCAATCTACTACGCGCTGCACATGCCGTGGGAGAATATCTGGATGTCAGCGCCGATTTACGAGGCCGCCGCGTGGCGCGTGTTGCACGAAGCGGGCGTGCAGGCGACGGCGGTCAACGTGACTCCCGGCGGCTGCTGTCACTGGCATATCGTTGCGGCGATCAAGAAGGTTCCGGGTGACGGCAAAAACGCCATCATGGCTTTGCTTTCCATCGCGGATATCAAGCATGTCACCATCGTCGATGATGATATAGACGTTTTCGATCCCACGGACGTCGAGTGGGCGATCGCCACCCGTGTTCAGGCGGACAAAGACGTATTGATCGTTTCCAACGCGCGCTCGAAACCATTAGACCCGTCGCTGGTACCGACTCCGGGGCGCATTCCGACCACGGCCAAGATGGGCATCGACGCGACGATTCCCGACGACGTGCCGCGCAGCCGCTACAACCGGATCGTTTATTTCAATCAAGGCAAAGTGAATTTGAATAACTACCTGGGCGAAGTCGCTGAGCCCGCGAAGGAAAGAGCCGAGGCAAAGCGATCTGAAACTGTCGAGACGCTATCGGAGAAAATTCTCGCGGCTCTTAAAAACTCCCACTGCTTCTTCGCCGATCTACTGGATCAATTCCCGCAAGTGGAATATCGGGCCATCGCCACGGCCGTGGGCCAGCTGCATCAAGAGGGAAAGATTACGCAAGACGGGGAGGGGAAATATCAAGTGAAGGAGCAGATGAGCTGACGGGCGCATAAATTAGGTTCAAAGCGTTCAAAACGTTTGGAACGGCTGGAACGATTGGAACTATTGGAACAGATCGACCCGTGTTCCGAGAAGCGTGTCGCCGCGAATAGCAAGGCTATCCAGAATCACGATCTTCTGCCAAATCTTTGCCGCGCTCGATACATCGCACGCAGTCCCGAAAAGCAAAAGAGACAGCGGTCAATGCGGTGCGCGTCTAACTCAGAATTTCTTGTTGGCCTTGGCTATCATCGCGATTCCCGCAAGCAGACCCATCGAAGCGAAGAGAGCTAATCCGGGTGCTTGGCGAATGTAGTAGATACCAACGACGCCCAAGATGACGAGGAACACGCCGGTGATCACGTAAATCGTAGAGTTCATGTTCACACCTCCCTTGTTAACTAGCGCCTTTGAAGACAGCTTGAGCCAAATAAAAAGGCCGACCGGAAACCTGAGTTTCCTAGGTCGGCCCATTCCCCGACTGGTTAGATTGATTTCAACCAACCCTTCGGGAAATCGTCAGACTTTGGGGCTTAGCTTATAGGAACGATGCTGTCATATGTCAAGAGCCCTTGGCGCGCGCACGGCTTTCGGCAGGTTGTTATCGAGGGAAAAGACAAAGACCCGTTCACCGGATTCCGTGCTGATGTCGGTATGCAGATCGAGAATTTTCGTGCCAGTGATATCGCCAACGACCTGGTACAAAAGCGGGCGCGCTTTGTCGATCAGAGTTGCGCGCATTTTTTTGACCAGATCTTTGCCCTCGATCGACTTTGTCAATTGTTCTTCCGCCGGGGTCAAAACGCCTTTGAGGCGAACGACAACCAAGTCTTCGACGATATGGGTGCGCGTTTCTTTCGGGCCGCGGCCCATGTAATCGATCTCGAATTGGACGATGGCTTGACTGATCTCGGCTTCGATTTCGCCTTTTGTCTTCATCGCACATTGCCCCTGATTGATGACTTTGATATTCCCATCGGACCACTTGATTCCGACCTCCATCCGCTGGACCCGTTTGCGGTTCGATCGCGATCTCCACTGAAAATGGCACCTGCCAGTTGTCGTGATGGTGGATGATGACGGTTTTGGGACGGAAGATTTTGATGGCTTCAGCCCAAGAATATATGTTTCGTGATATCGCTTCTCCGTTTGTTGCGTCTCGGTGCCTTTTGACACGAGTTTTGTTCGGGGTGTTGGGGCTCCAGTGTTTCCTATTTGTCCAACCAGGCGTGACTCAGCCCTCCGCCATAGAACTGAAATTCCCCTTCATCGTTGACGGTGAAGCCCTTCACATAGTCGCGGAACGTGTAAAATCGAGGCACATAGCCGATCGGTAGCTCCGGCAAGTCGTCGCTGATCTTGATAATGATCCGATCGAAAAGCTCCTTCCGTTTCTTGTTGTCCGATTCCAACTCCGCCTTCGCCAGCAGGGCGTCGATTTCCTTGTTGCAGTAACCCGGCATGTTGGAGCTGCGGCTTTTGAGGTCCTGCTCGCATCCAAAATCCGGCCCATAGGTTAGAGACGGATCCGGATCAATGCTGCCACCATACATCATTAGATGAAAATTACCCTTGCGCTGTAGTTCTCGATAGGCGCTCCACTCGACCATATTCAGCTTGACCGCGACGCCGATCTTTTTGAGTTGACTCTGGAGTATGGTTACTTCCGTGCTCTGAAAAGGCGCCCGGTCGGCAAGCACTTCGAGGACCTCGCCTTTGTAGTCCGCCTCTTTCAAAAGCGACCTGGCTTTATTCAAATCCTGGGCATACGTGCGCGCTCCCTTAACGTGCCACATGTTGTCTTTGGGATATTTCTGATCGGTGGGCTCGCCGAACCCCATATACGCAGCATCGAGCATCTCCTTCTTATCGACGGCATAGGCAATCGCCTCTCGTAATTTTTTGTTATTCAAAGGCGGCTGCGTTAAATTGAAAATCAATCGACGGTAGCCCGCGGTGGCGGCCTTGACTGATCCGATGCCTTTGACTTTGCCTTCGACCACCTGCTTCATCCACTCGTAGGGAGTGCGTTCTACGATATCTACGTCTCCGGCTTGCAAAGCCGTAAAACGCACGGTCGTGTCGGCAATCGGTCGGATCACCAATCTGTCCACGTACGCTTTATGGCCCCAATGATTCTCAAAACGCTGAAAAACCACTCGTTGGGCAGGTAACCACTCGACGAACCTGAAGGGGCCGGTCCCGGGTGGGAACTGTGTGGGTTTCATGGGCCCCGCCTCGAGAGAGCCGTTAGGGATGACGGGAAAGGATTGGATGCCCGCCAACGACGACAATAATACCGCGCTCGGCTTTTTAAGGTACACCCGCAGTAGATACTTTTCCGGCGCCTCCACGCGCTCCACTAAACTGAGTTGCGAGAAGCCGTAGGCGCCATTCTTGGGCTCCATGGTGTAGTTCATGGAAAACTTGACGTCTTCCGACGACAATTCCTTACCGTTGTGAAACATGACCGCCTTGCGCAGGCGAAAGGTGTAAATTTTTCCGTCCGAGGAGGTTTCCCATGACTCAGCGAGATTAGGTTGCACTTTTCCCTGAAGATCGCTGCCGAGCAGAGAATCGAACATCAACATGCGCATGAGCCTCTCTGTTGACGCCGTTCGCACCATCGGATTCATCGTAACCAGATCGTTCTGCGTGGCGAGGGTGATGGTTCCGCCCCTCTTGGGCTGCACCGATGCGCCTCGTGCCGGGAGAACTGACATGCCCCATAAGCAAATTAGGCCCACGATTATTGAACGCTTCATGTGAAAACCTCCCTCCTGGTTTCAATAACTCCGGGCTGCAAATTGGGTGAGGGAACAGTCGCGCATGACGGTGCCAGTGAATTTCTCGACCCCCGACTCGCAGCTATGTCGGTCTACCAAGTACGGTTGCGAACTTACCAAAACCGGCGTGATTCTCCTGACTTCCGAAAGCTTTGTCAAGCTGGAAGTGAAACAGGTAGGGCCTCGATTTGCGCTGCACCATGCGCGGCTAAAGGCACTGGAGGTGCGACATGCCGGTCTGCGTGTCTACGGAGTCGATATTCCTAACCTGATCGTCTTCAAGTACTCCGGAACGGTGACGTTGATACTGCGATTCGAGGCGATGTGCTCGGTATGACTGTGGCCGAGACGCGAAGACATTAGCTTGACAGCAAAGATTCCACCGATTAAATGAAGCTACGATGAGCGTCTCGAACGGAGTATTGGGCCACATCGTACTGAACGTGGCGAATCTCAAGAAGTCGGAGAATTTTTACCGCTCAGTGCTCGGGTTAAAAGTCTCGGCGCGGAACAAGCAGACGAAGATGACGTTCTTGAGTTACGGGCGGGAACACCATGACGTTGCTCTGCAGGCGCTGCCGGCGGGCGCGAAACTCGTAACGGGGAAGGGGATGCCCAAACTCCATCATTTTTGTATCTACGTCGATGCCAACGAAGTCATCGACAAGCTGTATCCGATCTTGAAACGGCGGAAAATTCCGATTGTCAGCGGACCGGAGACGCTGGTTGTCGCCGGCAACCGCTCCATCAGTTTTCTCGATCCTGACGGCAACCGCGTCGAAGTAGCTTGCAATGCTAACAAATTCAAGTACGACGAGCGCGAAAAGCAATAAGGGAGTGACGTTGAAGAAATCGCTGCTTTGGAAGACCTGGCAAAAACCAATGTCAAAGCCAGAGGCGCCGATCCGAAACGATTCATCGAGCCGCGTTTCCTAAAGGAGCTGGAGGACGGTGCTTACATCGCCGAGCTGTATCGACGCTGATGGCGTGGAGTGATGTTAAAGGGGACGAGATCCTTTCACTTCGTTCAGGATGACAATCCCCGAATCTGTCATTCTGAGCGCCACGAAGAATCTCGCATGTACTTTTTGTAGATTTTTGGACTGAAGCTGGCGAGGTCATCCATGTCAGTTGAAGCGGTGCTAGGCGGCAAGACACTTCCGACAAAAGAGTTCTGTGCGGCCTTGATGGAGGAAGTGAAGAACCGCCACGCGCGCCTTTACCATCCGTTTTATCTCGATCTTTATGAAGGTAAGCTTTCGATAGAGGCCGTGCGCATATGGGCCAGAGAAGCCTGGGGCATCTTCAGCTATAACGTAGCCATCAACACGGCCAAACTCGTGCGCTGCCAGCTTTCCGGCATCCACGATCCCGAAATTCACAAGAAGTTTGTCGATATCATTCATTCCGAAGTCGGCTATACCTATTTCGAAGGATCGCCGCGCCCGGTCTTGGGCCACCGCGCCCTGTTTCTGCGTTTTGGCGAAAGCATCGGGATTGCCGCGCAGGAACTCGAACGATGCGAGATTGAAGAAGACTTTCTCCCGACGACGGTATTGGCCCGGGTGGGGTGGCTCGATATTGCGCTGCGCAGTAATCATATCCTCGAGCAAGTCGCGTCGACGAACTGCTGCAACGAATTCTCCAACCAATTGACCGGCGGCAAGTTTTTCCGAGCTTTCCGCGATCATTACGGCTTGAAGCCGCACGACATCGAGTTTTTCGCCGAGCACGGCGAAGCCGATACCGAGCACAGCAACATCGGCTACGAACTGGTGGAAGAGTTCGCCATCACGAATGAATTGCAGGCGCGGGTGTTGAAAGCATTGCGTAAAGGTTTGTCGATATGGTGGGCCCTCACCGACGGCGTCGCGCGGGAATGCGAGCAGCCGAGAAAATTGGAGTAATGGAGTGTTGGAGTATACTCCATCACTCCAGCGAGAAATATTATGGAATTGCTGTCCACCTATCATCTGAAGAAGTGGGTTGAGGAAAACCGTTCTTATTTCAATCCGCCTGTTCGGACCAACAAACTGATTGTCGCGCACAAAGACTTTTTGGTAATGATCCTGCGCGGGCCGAATACGCGGCTCGATTTTCATATCGATCCCGGCGACGAATTTTTCTATCAAGTCGAGGGCGAAATGGAGCTGGTTCTCAAACCCGAAGGCGAGCGCCGGCAATCGGTGCAGATCAAGGAAGGGGAAATCTTCGTTTGCCCCGGCGGATTGCCGCATTCGCCGCGCCGCTCCGAGAACACTTGGGGCTTGGTCATCGAGCGCAAGCGGCGGCAAGAAGAAAAAGAGGAGTTCGTGTGGTTCTGCGAGAAGTGCGACGAACTTGTGCTCGCGCGCGTGGTAAACCAGGGCAACATCCCGTCGCAGGTTTCCGCCGTTTATAACGAATTCAATGCTGATCCCACTCTGCGCACCTGCCGCGCCTGCGGTTATGTTTTTCCCGAGACGCCCATGGCCGAGCGGCTGTCCTTCTTGGATAAACAGAAATAGCAAGGCGCCAAGATGAAGCGCCTGCTGTTATGACCAGCTAATAGAAGGACAAGTTCGGCCGGCCGGCACAGCATAGCGCCGCGAGCGAACTCATGGCTAACGAGATTTGCTTTACTAGCGCCAGAGAGCTGGCGGAATTCATTCGCGGGCGCGCGCTTTCCGCGCGCGAAGTCATGAGCGCCTATCTGCGCCAGATCGAGCGGGTCAATCCCAAGATCAACGCAATCGTCGCCAAGCTGGATGACGAGAAATGTCTCGCCCAAGCCGACGAGGCCGATCGGCGATTGACGGGAGGCGATACGGTTGGACCGCTCCATGGCCTACCCTTTGCTTTTAAGGATCTAGACTCCGCGGTTGGTTTTCCCATGACCCGGGGTTCGCCGATCTTCAAAGACTTCATGCCGAGTGGAGATTCAGTGCTGGTGGAACGGTTGCGCGGCGCGGGTGTAATCCCCATCGGCAAGACCAACGTCTCCGAGTTTGGCATGGGTTCGCACACTTACAATGAAGTATACGGAACCACGCTTAATCCCTACGACCTCACTAAAAGCGCCGGGGGCTCGAGCGGTGGCGCAGGGGCTGCGCTTGCCGCGGGTCTATTGCCGCTGGCGAGTGGCAGTGATCACGGCGGTTCGCTGCGCAATCCGGCCAACTTCAACAACATCGTTGCGCTTCGTCCGACCGTAGGGCTCGTGCCCACAGCGCCGACGGCGTTGCCATTTTTTGGCGTTAGCGTTAAAGGGCCGATGGCGCGGTCAGTCGCCGACATTGCATTCCTGCTCAGCGCGATGGCGGGTGCTCATCCGCGCGATCCGGCCTGCTATCCTTCCGACCCAACTACTTTTAGCCAACCCTTGGAGCGCGATTTCAAGAACGTGCGGGTCGCCTGGTGTCCCGACCTGGGTGGTTTGCCGCTCGATCGACGGGTTCGATCGGTACTGGAGGCGCAGTTTAAATCATTCACCGGCCTCGGCTGTATCGTCGAGGCGGCCTGTCCCGACTTGAGCGGCGCTGACGAAGTTTTCCTGGTTCTGCGCGCGTGGAACTACTGGCACACCTTGGGTCCACTGCTCGAGAACCATCGGCATGAAATGAAACCGGAGGCGGTGTGGCAAATCGAAGCCGGCAGCCGCTATTCCGGGGCCGATATCGCCCAGGCGATGGCCCGGCGCGGTGAGCTAATGGAACGCGTGCGCCGCTTCCAGGAGCAGTATGAATTCCTAATCTGCGCGGTGAACCAGGTGCCGCCGTTCGACGCTAAGACGCACTGGCCCCGTGAAATCGAGGGGGTGGTGATGGAGAACTATATCGCGTGGATGAAATCGGCGTATTGGATCAGCGCGACCTTCTGTCCCGCGATCTCGGTGCCCGCCGGATTTACGTCCGATGGCTTGCCCGTCGGCATTCAAATCGTCGGCCGCTACCGCGACGATTTCGGCGTGCTGCAAATTGCCCATGCGTTTGAGCAAGCGACGGGCTTTGGACGCAGACGGCCTGAAGTCGCGCTGGGCTAACCTATGCAAGGGAAGCCGCAGCTTATCGTGTTTGCCACGCCGCAATTTTGCACCAGCCGCATGTGCGGGCCGGTCGTCGATATTGTCCGCACTTTGCTGCCAAAGTACGGCAAAGCAGTGGCCTTCACGCATCAGGAGATTTGGCAAGACTTCGCCTTTGTCAGATAATATTAGGTGGAAGAGGTCCGCCAATATGGAAGTGATAACCCCCCGAAGGATTTCCGTGGGCCTTCGCGTGGGCGAATGTTCGTGCCATGGAGTATGTTTGAGACAATAACGTGAGCTTGACAACTTAGGAGTAGAAACCCAATGAAACGTTCAATACTATCGATGATCGGTATTTTGACCTTCTGTGCGTTCGCTTTGAGTGCTTCCTCGGCAACGGCCATAGACGGTCCGCCGGCATGCTAGGAAAGCGACGGTAAGTTTTGGACAGTGGGAAACCGAGCCACCGCTCGATAGGCTACTTGCTGATCCGACAGGAGGCGTGGGCAATAATCACGAGTTGGCATCCTCAGATGTCGTCACTATAAAGGCAGGTGGCTCGGTCAATTTTATCATTAGCGGTGGGCACATCGTAGCCGTCTACGATGATGGTACTATACCCAGCAAATTAGCCTTGATATAGAAACTCCCTGTTGGTCCTCAGCCGCGTGTCGCATCCTTATCGTCTGTAGTCCTCAGAGCGGTATCTCGCTCGCGGTTACGGCCGGCGGAATTCTCAATCAGTCTGCCGACAGAATTTACCGGGGAGCGTTCTTAAATGCTAAATCCCGCTCGGCGCGATGGCGTTGAAGTTGTGCAGTTTTCTAATCCCGGTACCTATCTGGTGATCTGTGCGCGTCAGTAATCATTTCGCTCCCCCTACTGAAGTTGAGATGTTCGGTTTCGTGAAAGTTCTTCCGGGCAAATAAGCTATTTCAAAACAGTCAGAGGCAGAGTCTTTATGGCTCTGCCTCGTTTATTTTACGGATAGTAATCGAGACAGTGCTATATTCTCTTGATGAAGGATTCTTGGCTGGGGAGAACCGCGACTTGACAACGCGAGAGTCAGACCGGCGTGAACCAGCTTTCAGATTCGTGCTGGTACAGCTGCATCGCGACCTCCATCTCGCTTAACGCCGCGTGTGCAGCCGGTGCCTGGAAGCTGGAACTTCTGGGCGCGGCTGACGCCCGCGGGTCACTCGTTCTCCAGTTTGCAAGAGGAATGTTCATTTCCCGGTCAAACCAATCGCTCGCGAGCTTCGGTTTTTGAAACACAAAAAAACCATCCTGCCTATTTCTGTTGTTAGCAGCCGCGTCACAAACTCGCTTTTTTCGATTTCTCTTAAGATCGTTCCATCGATAAACTGTTCCGGCTTGGCGTTTTTCGCGCGAGGATCGCGCTCGGCCATCCAGGTGAGTTGGGTTTGGATCGCGGCGGGCAACACATGGGGATCTAATCCGAAGCGTTGGAGATCACGCACGCCCGAATCCGACGCGCTGCCGAAGCGAGAAATCGCCAGGCGCTTGCATTGCGTGTTTTTACGTAGTGAATATGATCTGAGGGACCATGAACGACTTGTCTTTAGAAAGGAAACCACAATGATTTCTCCAACTGTGCTACCTCCATTGCCCGATGCGTCATCATTGGGATCAGGGGCTAAGGCATTTCACGCGATTGTCGCTACCAAGCTTAGTACATATCCCCGGGTATCGATGGGCAAGTCTCGATATGCAAAGCTACGTGGAGGGGGATTCAGTTCTACATCGGCGTTGGTTGAAGAAATCAAGAGACTGGCGCCACATTATGATTTATGGCTCTTAGGCCCACGCAACAATAGTATGGTTAAAGTGATTAAACAAGTAAACCGAACTGCAAAAGTTTATCTATACTTTGCCAGTTCACTTACGTTAACTGCTTCGGGAATGGACGCTGGAAGTGTAGATTCACAAACCACTCAATGGATTCTAAAGAATCGGCCTGATTATTTATTGAAAGGCGCCAATGGGAAACCGATTGAGGGTTTCTCATGGGATAGAAAGTTTTGGCCCGATCCGGGTCTCGCAGATTGGGCAACATTTTTCGTGCAGAAGTTAAACAAACTATTGGCCACGGCTTCTTGGGACGGCGTAATTTTAGATGAGTTTTTATCCACTCCGGTGAGTCATGGCCACGAATGGGTCGGTCGAGCTACCAAGCAATTAAATTATACGAGCGATACGACGTGGCAAGCTGCGCAGTTGAAGTTTCTTCGCAACGTAGTTCCTAAGTTGACAAAACCATTAGTTCCCAATGTCGAACCTATTGTACTTCTTAAGTGGGGACATCATTTTAATCCAAAATTCGTGCTTGATGTACAGCGGATCGCGGCAGGTGTGGAATTGGAAGGATTTGCTCTGGATGCTCCCAATGAGCACGGTTTTTCCGACAAGGATTCGGTTGCCGGGTACTTAGACGTGATCGAGAAAATGTCAGCAGGAAAGGTTTTGTCGGTAGGTACTAATCCGGCTAATCTTTCGGGAGATGTGCCGAGAACTTTGTACGCTTATTGCACTTATTTGTTGATTGCTGGTGCTCAAACCTTTTGGTCGTTCAAAGAAGGCACGTCCAGTGTGCCTCATTTCTGGTTTAAAGAATTTGATCTTGACATTGGAAAGCCATTGGGTCAAGGCGGAATGTTGGAGAGCTTTGGGTGCGCGAATTTTCTAAGGCAAGGATTCTCGTTAACCCAACTACTCAAACGGCCTATTGTGATGTGGAAGTCGGTTTTTGGGACACCTTGGGAAATCCCGTCAAGAACCGTAAACAGCGGCTGGGTCCACATACTGGGATGATATTACTAAAAAAGTAAATCGTGGGTCTCGCATTTCCAAAGACCGAAAAAGTTGTGCGAGAGCATTGACTACTGGAGGCTCATGAGCGCCTGGACCGTGGTGACGCCACTTTCGGTATCCGGTTTATCATTCCTGCGCAGGCGGAAATCTAGATTTGTTTTGAGTTAGTTCTTTACGTTATGATCTGGATACCGCGTTCGCGGGTATGACGGATTTTTATATTGGGGCTTGGATATTGAAATGTCCCTTTGGGCGTTTACGAACCTAGCCCAGCAGAAATTCCGTGAGCACCCGATTGAACTCTTCGGTCTCTTCGATCTGCGGTTCGTGGGCGGAATGCATGAAGCGGTGCACCTTTGAGCCAGGGACGATTTTTTGAAAGTTCACGTCCCAATCCTTCTGGTTCAGCGGATCGTGCTCGCAGGACATGAGCAAGAGCGGAATCTTGAGCTGCGAGAGCTTCTTGACGAATTCTTCGGTCGTCGAACGTGCCTGGTGTGCCGGGCTTCTAAGCCGCGCGGCGGAAAGGGCTTCCCATGCACCGGCAATGACGGAAGCGTCGTAGCGCTCCTGGATGTTGCCCGGTGTGATCCACCTGGGGTCGTGAAAAAGCAGTTTTACGATTTTCGCCATGTTCTCCAGCGACGGCGTGTAGTTTTCCAGGTCTCCTTGCGAGACGGTTTTGAAGACGCTGGCGTTGCCGCAAATGGTGACCATCTTTTGTATTTGGAAGGGAATAGGATCGAGCACGGAGGCGCGCAGGATGGTGCCGCCGCCGGCGGAGTTGCCGACAAAAAAGGCCTTGGCGACACCGAGGATTTCCAGCAGCCGTTTGATATGCCTAATGCGGTACCCTGCAGGGTCGGAGAAGTTATAAATCTTATCCGTGCCGCCCCAGCCGAGCATGTCCGGAGCGATGACATGGAATCGCTTCGCCAATGCGTCAATGTTGTGGCGCCAGGTGATCTCCGCCGAAGCTCCGTATTCGCCGCCGTGCAGCAGCACGAGATCGGGGCCGCTGCCGGCTTCGAGAAAGTGGGACTTGATATCGCCGACGTAAATTGACCGGCGCTGGTAGTCGGCCATGGGGAACGTTCCTTTCCCCTATAAGAACGCGACGCCGCCATCGACGGCAACCGTCTGCCCGGTCATAAAATCGCTGAGCGGGGACGATAAGAAAAGCATTGTGCCGACCAGGTCTTTCGGTAGTTGTACTCGCTTCAAAGCGCGGTCGGCCAGGCGTGCGCCCCGCATCTTGAGCACTTCTTCACTCGGGTTCTCTTCGGACAAGGTCGAGCCCGGCGCGATAGCGTTGACATTGATGTTATCGTCGCCCACTTCCCGGGCGAGACAGCGGGTGAAGCCGATCACACCGGCCTTGGAAGTGACGTAGTGAATGCGGCCAGCGCTGCCATTCAATGCCGTGCCGGAAGAAATATTGACGATCTTACCCGACTTGTGCTGGCGCATCGTCGGCAGAACCGCGCGGCAGCAATAGAACAATCCCTTCAAGTTGACCGACATCATGCGGTCCCATTCGGCCGGATCGATGGTGTCGATACCGCCGCGGTTCATGGGAATCGTGCTGAAGATCGCGGCATTATTAACCAGAATGTCGATCGTGCCGAAATGATATAGGGTTTTCTTCGCCATCTCCATTGCCGAGTCTTCGTTGGCGACATCGACTCTAATCCCCAGCGCTTTGCCGTCATACTGTTTGACGACTTCCACGGCGACCTTCTCCGCCGCGGGCATGTCTATATCCGCGACGACGACTTTGGCGCCCGCTTCGGCAAAACCGTGGCAATACGCCCGCCCGATGCCATGTCCGCCGCCGGTCACGATAACCACTTTGCCCTTGAGTCCGTCGATCATTAGCGTCTCCTTTAGGTTAACTTGCCGACAAAATAGACCTGAAAAACTTTTCCGAGTCAAGGCGCAACACGGCGCATGACGGGAGTATGCGTGCTATAGTGAGACGATTTTCATGTTTTTCTAGAGGAGGCTAGATGCTTCTCGCCTTCGGGCGAAAAAAAGTCCGTCATATTCGCGCCCGATCGGAGTCGAGGGCTGGCTGCGGCGGGCATCGAGCGCGGCTGAACAGGGGAAGGGATACATCCTGGATTCCCGCGTTTGCGCGAGATATTACAGCTTGGGTTGTCGGCTTCAGCCGACGTTTTGGCTTATGGGATTCGATACTCATATGTTCGCGCGATGGAACGTTGATGAAGACTAAATTTCTACGCTCACGTCCCGTCAGACTCTTGGCCTTTTGGGCACTCTGCATCTTGCCCGTGGCTGCGCCCGCTGCGCAAGAGACCAATCCAGACACTCTTCCGATGTTTGGCCAACCAGCGATCACAAGACCGGACGATCTGAAAAAAGCCGACGAAGTTTTCATCAAGAACGCCGTTGCCAAACACGGCAACCGTACTGCCGCAAGTATCGCGGCCTTGGCGCAAGGATGGGCATCGATCCGGAGCGGGAAATCTGCGCTGGCGCTGCGGTACTTTAATGAAGGCTGGCTGCTTGCTCCCGATAACCCGGGGGTGTTTTGGGGATTTGGCGCCGTCTTGAGCGAGCGGGGCAAGTTTTTGGAGGCCATTGAACAATTGGAAACCGCCCGGGAGCTCATGATCAATGATGCGAAGCAATTGGTGCAACTCTTGGCCGATATCGGCGCCGTGCGTTCAGCGTATGCGGTGAGCTTGCCCCGGGAGCGGGAGCTGGAGCGCGCGCAGCAATTCAGCGCCGCCAACCAGCGATTTTCCGAAAGCCTGGAGCTCGATCCCGACTATGCGCCGAGCTGGCGTGAATGGGCCATTTCTCTATACGATCAGGGACGTTACTCTGAGGCTTGGCTCAAAGCCTCCCGTGCCCGGGAGCTTAAAGCCGAACCTTTTCCCGCCGATTTTCAAAGCAAGCTCAAGAGTAAAATAGCCGAGCCAAAGTAGCGCTTTAGTTTTGGAATCGCATCGCTTTAGGGCCGTGACCGCGACTATCCGATCCGGCCCTGGGGAGTTTGTGCGGACAACGTGGCAACTTTGGCAGGCGGTGCCTCTTTAGTTAATTTTTAGAATTATTGGAGAGTTGTGAGCATGGATCTTAGGGAACACTTGATTTCTGAGGGAAAAGTTCTGCCTTTGTTAAGAAGACTGGGATGCTTTCCGGCGGGCTGCGGCGCGCCACCCATTATGGTAGCCGGATACAACGGTGAGACGGACAAAGTTCGTAGACTGCTTAAGCTCGGCGCCGATGTTAATACCTTCGAGCGAGGTTTCACGCCCCTGATAACCAGCTTACAAGCGGCAAGGCTCGATACTGCGCGTCTATTGATCGCGTCAGGCGCCAACGTCAACGCCATCACCCCCGACGGTGAAAGCGTGCTGGCGCTGGCCGCGCACGCAGGCTATATGGAAATCGTGTCGCTGCTGATAGAGCGCGGCGCTGATATCAATTTCGCAACCGGCAAAGGCGAGACTCCATTGCTATTCGCGGCGATCATGGGCCGGACGGAAGTCGTGGATCTGCTCATTCGCCACGGCGCGAATCTCGGTGCGTGTAATTGGCTGGGCCGCACTCCCATTATGGAAGCGGCGTTCTACGGTCATCAGAGCGTCATCGACATCCTAGTCCGGGCCGGAGCCAATCCAAATCTAGCTGACAATCACGGCGGGACGGCGCTTATCTTCGCCACTGTCCGTGGCCATCGCGACGCCGTTCGCCTGCTCTTGGAAATCGGCGCCGAGCCCCACGTCGCCGATCACAGCGGATACAACGCTTTGATGATCGCCTCGGTGAAAGGTTTCTCCGGTATCGTTAGTTTGCTTCTTGAACATGGTGCCGATCCACATCACGTCGGCCATGACGGCACGAGCGCGCTGACCCTGGCGCAGGTAGCTGGTTATGCGGGAATCGCGGCATTGTTAAACGGAGTTATCACGCGGTAACTGGGGCTGCTGAAACATGTTAGTTTACTTCGTTGGCACGATTGCATCGCTCCTACGAATCGTTCAAGCCGTTCCAAACGTTCAAGCAGTTCAAACCGTTGCGAAGAAAATACTTGGATCTAATATTTATTGGAGCGGCCCGCAAAAGAATTATTTGGCACTTTATAATACCAGACTGCATATTTGGTGATGAAGCCGCCGGCAAAATTCCTCCTTGCCCTTGATTCCTTTTTTGTCGTATCAATTCTATTATCTGCGCAATTGCTTGGCGCCGGGCGTCGAGCGGTCGATAATCTTGTAACTATCGAGTCTGGAATGTTGCCGATCATTCTATCGGCGCCCCACGGCGGGCGCGACGCTATACCCGGGGTTGCCGTGCGCCGGGGAGTTGGAGTCGCGCAGTTTGCTACCGGACGTGACCATAACACCGGCGAATTGGCCGAGCGGATCGCTGCGAAGTTGCAGGAGCGGCTCGGCGCGAAGCCTTTTCTTGTCATCGCGAATTTTGATCGCAAATATGTGGACGCCAATCGTCCCCGTGATGGCGCCTACGAAGCCGAGGAAGCGCGGCCCTATTACGAAGCTTATCACCGGGCGCTGGGTCAACACTGCGATGATGTGCGCAAGCTGTGGGGCCAGGGGCTTTTGCTCGACATCCACGGACAGAGCGCCGAGCCGCAGGCGATCTTTCGCGGCACGGACAATTTGAAAAGTGTCACCGATCTGGAACGGCGCTTCGGCAAAGCGGCGTTGTCAGGAGCTCAAAGCATTCTGGGGTTACTGGAAAGAAGCGGCTATAAGGTATTTCCCTCGAACGGCGACGGCGAGCGCGAACAGCGCTACAGCGGCGGTTACACAACTCGGACCTACGGCAGCCACCGCGGCACGGGTATCGACGCGATACAGCTCGAATTCGGAACCCATCTCCGCTCGCGCGCCAATCTGGAAAGAACCGCCACCGACGTAGCGGGGGCCATCGTTATTTTCGCCGGCGAGTATCTGCCGCTAAGCGCTCCGCGCACCGCCAGCGGCGAATAAGACTGGACAGTCCGTTGGAATGTTGGAGTACTGGAGTATTGGGTACGGTTTCAGCCCATCACTCCACCACTCCAATACTCCATCACACCAATCTTTTTTACGCATCTATCGTCTGGCCGCCGTCCACGACCAATGCATGCCCCGTAACAAACGATGCTTCGTCTGAAACGAGAAAAAGCACGCCGTAGGCGATCTCTTCCGGACGTCCCATCCGCAGCAGCGCCTTATTGCTTGCTCCCATAGTCTTGCGCTGTTCGTCGGTCATGCCTTCGCCAAGAGTGGGCCTGGGCGGAAACCCTCGGAAGCGGGGCGTCTCGATGGCGCCCGGGCAGACGCAGTTTATTCTTATGCCCAGCGGGCCATAGTCGAGCGCCATCTCGCGGGTCAAGTTGATGATGGCCGCCTTCGTAGCGCAGTAGCCGGGATACTCCGGCGACGCCAACAGGCCGAAAGTCGACGCCGTGGTGACGATATTGCCGCTGCCCTGTTTGATAAAATGGGGCAGCACGGCGCGGGAACCGCGGAACATGGCGTTCAAATTCGTGTTCAAGACGAAGTTCCACTCCTCATCGGTGTGCTCGTGCACTTTTTTGCGAACACCGGCGCCGGCATTGTTGTAGAGAATATCCACCCGGCCAAAACTGTCGAGGGCGGTTTTGACCATGCGGTCGCAGTCTTCTTGCTTGGTGACGTCGATGGTCGCAAATACCGCTTCGCCGCCTTCTTTCTCTTTGATCAGTTGGTCGATGCGCGGCGCAATGGTCTCTTGAATATCGCAACAAACGACCTTCGCGCCTTCGCGCGCGAACACCCTTGAGGTGGCCCGGCCGATGCCGCTATTCGCCCCAGTGATTATCGCAACCTTTCCCCTCAGGCGGCCGAGTCCGGACCGCATCATGTCGTGTTCGTCTTTAAGCACTTCCACCATAAGTTTTGCCTCCTGGTACTCGTGTTTGAAGCTCTAGGTCTCACTTAGCGCACGCGGGCGAGGGATTTCAACCGATGGCGACGCTGCTGGTGAGTCGGAGTATTGGAGTGATTTTTCTCTTGGCTATTTTTTATAGAGCTGTTTGATGAAACCGGATTTATCCAATTCAGTGATTAAGCTCTGGTCCACGAAAGCCTTCGGGTCAGCCGCGGCGGCTTTGGGATTTTTGATCGCCAAATCATCCAACATAGTCTTAACACCGTCCGGGGTCGGGTAGGGCACTTCCGGAAAGACGTTCGCGTAATCTTTGTAGGCTCGCTCCAGCCCTTCGGGGTCGGAGACTCCCAGGTTCTTTTTGAACAACCCCTTAGCGTATTCCTTTTCGGTCTTGATGATATGAATCGCTTCGACCATTGCGCGAGTGAGTTTTTGCATTAACGGCCGTTTGGTTTTAATGATCGCTTCGCGGCTCAAGATGCCATTCCACCAAAAGGGAATCTTGAGATCAGTAATGTTGTAGAGATTGCGGAAGCCGAGTTTTTCCGCCTGGGTCAAGAAGGGTTCCGGGATGATGGTGAACTGAGTTACGCCCTTTGAAAGCGCCGCGAATCTTTCCGCGGTGCCGCCGGTGGGAATGATTTTCACGTCTTTCTCCGGGTCGATCCCGAGCTTTCTCAACGCCAGACGCAAGCCCAGATCGGAGGTGCTGCCGAGACGATTGACGCCGGCCGTTTTGCCTTTGAGTTGTTCGACTGCGGTGATGTTCGATAACGAAACAATGTGGTCGACGAATGTAGGAACCACGCCGACGATCATTACGGTATCTGCCCCCGCGAGGCGTGAACTGGTAAGCGTAGTCACAGAAATGCTGGCGGCATCGATCTCGTTGGCCAGGAGGGCCTGTAGCACGGTTGGGCTTGCGTTAATGGCGATGATCTCTGGCGTGACCCCAAGCTTGTGCAGGAGCTTTCGATCCTCGATCACCCAGATCGGGCTATTGGTTGGGCTAAAGCCGGCCCAAGCGAGCCTGATTCTTTCCTGGCCCGTGGCCTGATAAGCAGGCGCAAGAATGCTGACTACTAGGGTTATCACGAGCAGCAACTTTGTCGGCATGATAGAATTCCCTCCGGTTTGTTAGACGAGCGCAGCCAAGTTTGCATATCGGTTGCGACGGGTCAAGGCGACCACAATGGCTGCGCTCGCGCTGATCGCGCTTGTTCCAAACATTCAAGTCGTCAAATCTAGAGGACTCGACGTGCGAAACTGGAGGCGCGCAAACACGTTGACTCAAGGCATTGATTGTTATAGCCAGTCCTAACAAGGACGGACGGCTTATGGCACAAAAGGGCATATTGGTTACGGGTGGAACCGGTTTGGTTGGCGCTTACGCCGTTGGCATGTTGCTGGAGCGGGGCGAGCGACCGGTCGTATTCGACGTGGCGCTCAATGAACGGTTGCTGAGCGCCGTGGGGGTGGACCCAAGCAAGGTAGCCTTGGTGCGCGGCGACATGATGGATCTACCCGCGATTATTTCGGCCCTGCGCGACAATGACTGTGACCGGATCATTCACCTGGCCGCGTTCCTTGGCGAAGAAGTGCAGCGCCGCCCGTACAGCGGCGTGCGTTTGAACTTCATGGGGACGGTAAACGTCTTCGAAGCCGCGCGCTTGGAAAAAGTATCCCGCGTTATCTTCCCGAGTTCGGGCACCGTCTATTTGGGTTCCCTTGGCGAGGGGCTTGCCAAAATAGACGAAAGCATCCCGATGAACCCTCCGTCGGTCTATGCCGCCACCAAAGCGAGCTGCGAATTCATGGGGCGCGCCTACGCCAAGCGGTACGGCTTCGAGTTTATTTGCCTGCGCTATACCGGGGGGCTATACGGCCCCTCTCCGGCGGCCCTCAAGGCAACTCGAGAGATTGCCATTCAGCAGATGATTCGCGCGGCGGTGAAAGGCGAAAAGGCTAAGATCAGCTGGCCTTACGGACCTTCGGAAATCCTCTATGGTAAGGACGCTGCCAAAGGCACCGTTTTGGCGGTGCTCAAAGACAAGTTCAAAGACACTCTCTTTCACATCGGCAACGCCGGTATGGTGAGCGGCGATGATATTGTTGATGCGATTCGCGAGGCGTTTCCCGGCTCGAACATCGAGCTGCAAAGGGCGAATAATCCGATGCCTTATCCTGAGTCGCGCCTCTCCAGTGATTTTTCACGGGCAAAGGAACAACTGGGATACGAGCCCGACTATCCGATCGACAAAGCGGTCGTGGACTACGGGGCGACGTTGAAAAGGCTGGAAAATCTCTAATCAAATCCCTTTCCTGAAGCGGAGCAAAGAGCGGTACGTCTAACTGGTGGCGTGGCTATGGGCAAGCGAGTGGGGGCGCTGATTTAGGTTCAATACTGGAGGATACATGAGGAGCGGACGGATTTTTAGAGGTTTGACTGTTATGGTTTTCCTGGCCAGTCTAGGCGTCAGTTTCGCCGGCCAGGCGCCAGGCGCGGGCTACGATGAGAAAAAAGTCGCGGACTTTTACCGCGGCAAGACGCTCCGTATCATCGTCGGCTTTTCAGCGGGGGGCGGCTACGACCAGTACTCGAGGTTGATCGGACGCCATCTTTCAAAGTACATCCCCGGCAATCCAGCCATCGTTGTCGACAATATGGCGGGGGCCGGCAGTATCATCGCGGCCAATCATGTCTACAACACCGTGGCCAAAGACGGGACGGTAGTCGGTAATATCTCCGGTCCAATCATTTTGGAGCAATTGTTCGGCAATCCGGCGATTCAGTTCGATATGGCGAAGTTTCGTTATCTCGCCGTGCCGGTGAGCGAGACCTATATTTTTATCGCCACGAAAAAACCCGGCGTGACCAAGTTCGAAGAGTTGCTCGGTCCCAACGGCAAACAGGTTGTCGTTGGCGGTATACCCGGATCGACGGTGGAGCATGCGCCGATATTGGCGCGGGATATACTCGGCGCCAATGTAAAAATGGTGTTGGGCTACAAAGGAACCGCTGATGTGCGCATGGCGATCGACTCGGGCGAGGTCGATGGATTGTTCAATTCGTACACCTCTCTAAAGATTACTTCGTTTGACAAAATGAAAAGCGGCGAATGGGTCTTGCTCGCGCAACTCGGGGAGAAGCCGATCAAGGACCTGATCGTGCCCAACGTTCCGACCATTCCACAACTCACCAAGAATAACGAGCACCGCCTGCTGTTGAAATTCGGCACGAGCACGCCCAACGATTTCGGCAAGGTGTACGTCGTCCCGCCAGGCACCCCGGCGGACCGGGCTGCCGCGTTGGAAAAGGCCTTTGAAAGGGTTTTTAGCGATAAAGAGCTTCAGGCGGACGCCACCAAAGGCAAGCTGGAAATCGATCCGATGATCGGCGAGGAGATCCACAAACTCGTGGTCGAGTTTCTGGGCATGAGCCCGGAGTTGAAAGGCAAGTTGCAAGGCGTCTTGAAAGGTAAGAAGTAGGGTATGCAGGGTAAATTTTGCAGGAAAAAAGGAAAGGAATAAGTATGTCGATAACCTTAAAAAAAACACTCGGCACGCTAGTATCGCTATTATTTCTAGTTTTTCCATCCGCACTGAAAGCGCAGACTGAAACCATCGATGAACTTTACAAGAAGGCGCTGAAGGAAGAGAAGGTTCTCAATTGCTACTGTTCCCTCGCGCAGATCAACGCGGAAATAATTTACCCACTGTTCGAGAAGCGATTTCCCGGCATAAGAATTAATCACGTCGATGCCACGTCGGACAAGCTCTCGGCGCGGGCTATTACGGAAGCTCGAGGGGGAAGGACCATTGCGGACGTGGTTGAATTCGGTCTGGAAGATATCAACAAGATTCACGAGCAGGGACTGATTTTGGAGAAAGCTCCGCCGGAAGCTGCCCAGTATCCGGCGAATTTAAGAGGTCCCTACTGGGTTGCCAATAACCTGATCTTCTTCATCGGTGCCTGGAATACGGAAAAGGTCAAAAAAGAGGAGGAGCCGAAATTTTTGGACGATTTCGGGGAGCCGCGCTGGAAAGGGCGCCTCATTGCGGAACCGAGGGATTATGAAATTCTCATCGGCCTGACGCACAAGCATAAGAGCTTGGAGAAGGCCCGGGCTGTACTCGCGAGGATCGCAGCAAACAACGTTGAATTCCACAAAGGGCATTCACAGCTCGCCGAGCTACTAGTCGCCGGCCAGGCGGCGGCGTGTTTCACTTGCTACTCGCATCATTACCCGGCACGCAAGAAAAAAGGGGCACCCGTGGATTACATGCTATCTGAAGGCGCTGCTGGAATTATCGCAGTGGCGGTCATGAAGAATGCGCCCCATCCCAACACGGCGTGGCTATTTACTCGTTGGGCGGCGTCGGAAGAAGGGCAAGCTATCTACGCGAAGGGCGGTAGAACGCCGGCCCACCCGAAGGTGGAACCCACCGAGCCCATCCGCCCGAAGGCCATCTATCCGGTTGGCGTGGAGGACCTGAAGCAATACACCAAGTACGAGAAAGTTTGGAAGGAAGTATTCAAGCTTAGATGATCGTACGCTTAACGACTGGATTCCATAGGCCGGCATAATTACAGTGAGGAACTTATGCCAGAACTGGCCGGTCTGCTTTCTTGCAAACATTTCGTCCTTTCGGCTTGGGCTATTTGCTTTTTGCGGCATTCTCGACGGCGGGCGCCCAGACCTGGACGAAGCTTCACAAGGCAGCGCTCAAGGAAGGAGGGACGGTTAATTTCTACGGCACCCTGGCGCAAATCAACGCAGAGAGAATTCTGCCAGTGTTCGAGAAGCGTTTTCCGGGACTCAAGGTCAACCACGTCGACGCCACTGCGGACAAGCTCGCCGCCAGAGCGATCACCGAAGCACGCGGCGGTCGGGTTTTCGCCGATATTTTTCAAATGGCGCTTGAAAACGTCCTGCAGGTGATTGAACAAAAGCTGGCGTCGAATAGCTTCCGCCCGAAGCCGCGGCCTATCCAGCAAATTTTAAGAGGCCCAATCTGGCTGGCCGCAGACATGGTGATCATTACCGCTTCTTGGAATACGAACTTGGTCAAGAAAGAGGACGAGCCCAAGCAATTCGATGACTTTGCCGATCCCAAATGGAAGGGCAAAGTTGATTGGCGAACGACGGGACCTGGAATTGTTGACTCGGTCTGGCGCGGCATAAATTCAAGAACGATGAGAAAGCCATCGACCTTCTCAAGAGATTGCCGCCAACAATGTTGAGTTTCACAAGGGTCATTCCGAGCTCGCCGAATTCCTCGTGGCCGGCCAAGCGGCCGCTTGCTTTACCTGTTACGCACATCACTATCCACCGCGAATCAAAAAGGGCGCGCCGCTCGGATATATGCTGAGGAGGGAATCGCCACTATCACTGCAACTGCCTTGCAAAGGACGCCCCCATCCGAACGTCGGCATGCCTCTTTTACCGCTGGTCCGCCAGTGAAGAAGGGCAGAAGGTCTATGCGGCGGGAGGCCGCTTGCCGCCGCATCCGAAAGTGGAACCCGTGGAAAAAATTCGCCCTGCGGTGCTCTATCCGATCGGCACAGATGAAATTAAGGACTGGAAAAAGTACGAGAAGATTTGGAAGGAAGTTTTTAAACTGCGTTAGCAGACATTCGACATAAATTCGGAGTTCCTATGCGATGGATTTTTCATGCCCTGGTTGCGTTCCTTCTAATTCTAACTACTGGCCCTGGGGTCCATGGGCAAACGCTCGATGAGCTTCACAAGCTCGCGTTGAAAGAAGGCGGGACGCTTAATTTTTATGGCGTACTCGCGCAAATCAACGCGGAGAGAATCCTGCCGGTATTCGAGAAACGCTTTCCCGGCGTTAAAGTCAATCATGTCGATGCGACGGCGAACCTGCTTGCCGCGAGAGCGATCACGGAAGCACGAGCGGGCAAGGTCTTAGCCGATATCTTCCAGATGGCTCTTGAAAACGTCCTGCAGGTCTCGGAGCAGAAGCTGGTAGTTGATTGGCTGCCGCCCGAAGCCTCGGCATTCCCGGCCAATCTAAAGGGGACCTACTGGTTGGCCACGGATCTGATCTTTATCACCGCTTCGTGGAATACCAATTTAGTCAAGAAAGAGGATGAACCGAAGCAGTTCGAAGACTTTGCCGACCCCAAGTGGAAGGGGCGGCTGATCGCCGAACCGCGGGATGTCGAGCTGCTCATAGGGCTGGCGCGACATAAATACAAAAACGACGAGAAAGCGATTGAACTTGTGCGCAAGCTGGCGGCAAATAGTGTCGAGTTTCACAAGGGACACTCCGAGCTCGCCGAGTTTCTCGTTGCCGGGCAGGCGGCCGCCTGTGTTACCTGCTACGCCCATCACTATCCGCCGCGGATTAGGAAAGGCGCGCCGCTTGGCTTTATGTTGACCGAAGGAATCGCGACGCTTTCCGGCACCGCGCTCGCAAAGGACGCTCCCCATCCGAATACGGCGCGGCTATTTTTCCGCTGGGTGGCGAGCGAGGAAGGGCAGAAGACGTATGCCGCGGGCGGGCGCACGCCATCGCATCCAAACGTAGAACCAAAGGAGAAGATTCGCCCAGCGACGATCTATCCCATCGGCATAGACGAAATAAAGGAGTGGCCCAGGTACGAAAAGAGGTGGAAAGAGATCTTCAAGCTGCGCTGATGGCTCGCTTTGAGTTCGGAACCCTGCGGGTTCGGGGCAAGATTCCGCGCTCCGCTCGGAATCACAGTTGGTCTTGTTCCGCACGTCTGATGGAGCGAATCGTTCACGCGACAATGGAAAGCTCGAAGCAATAAAAACGACCAATATTGACTCGTGACGATTAATAGGTATTAGTTAACCCGGCTCTCGCAAAAGAAATCGATTATTCGCCATAAGTTGATGTTTGTTGATGAGTTTTTTCAACCCCAAGAAGCAGTCAATCTGTCTACCTTTCGAGGCTGATTTATGCCGACCGCGGCAATTCCCCGTACCGGGAAAGTGAGCATGTCTTTGGATCCGGCGCTGCTGATCCCCGTGGTCGGCGCCGGCATCCTGGTTTATCTAGCGGTTCTGCCGCTGCTGATGTTGTTTGTCGGCAGCTTTCAGGCGGAAGTGGCGCCGAGGGAGTTCGTCTACACGCTTAAGAACTACCATGCCGCCTACGCTAGCGAATACACCTACTCGACTTTTCTCAACTCATTGATCTTTGCCTCGGGCTCCGCCGGGCTCAGTTTCATTCTCGGCACCATGCTCGCATGGCTTACCGAACGGACCAACACCCCGCTACGCGGTATCTTCGTGCCCCTCGCCGTCGTGCCGTTGATTCTTCCCGGCGTTTTGGAGTCGATCGCGTGGATTTTTCTTTTGAGTCCGAAGTTCGGTTACCTCAATGTTTGGCTGATCAATTTGTTCGGCCTCCAGTCGCCGCCGTTCAACGTCTTTTCCTTGCCGGGCATGATTTGGGTCCATTCGGTGGGGCAGGTTCCTTTGGCGTTTCTCTTGATGGTGGCGGCTTTCAAATCGATGGACCCCTCCTTGGAAGAATCGGCGATGATGTCCGGTGCCAACACCTGGCAGACGTTTAAACGGGTAACTTTGCGCTTGTTGATGCCGACGGCGGCTTCGGTGATGCTCATCCTGTTCGTCCGCACCTTGGAATCTTTTGAGACCCCGGCACTGATCGGCATTCCGGCCCGTATCTATGTTTATACCAGCGAGATTTTCTTGGCCTTCAACGAGTACCCGCCCGACTACGGGCGTGGCGGCGCATTGGCGGTAGGTTTGCTGCTCTTGAGCGCCGTTGGCGTGTGGTTGTACACGCGCGCGACCAAAGAAGGCAAGAAGTTTCAAACCGTCACCGGCAAGGCGTTTCGACCTCGGCAGTTCGATCTCGGCGCCTGGCGTTGGGCCGGCTTCGGGTTCCTGTCGGGTTACTTCTTATTCGTCGTGCTGCTGCCGTTTTTGGTGTTGTTTTGGGCGTCATTTCTGCCGTTCTTCGCGGCGCCGAGTTGGGATGCCGTGAGCAAGCTCAGTCTCGACAACTATCGCTATCTGTCAGGCTTTCGCCCCTTTTGGGATGCGATGCAGAATAGCATCATCCTCTCGACGTTGACGGCGACGGTGGCGATGGTGCTGACCTCACTGGTAGCGTGGATCGTTTACAAAAGCCGGTTGCCGGGTTCGTGGATTCTGGATTTTCTCGCCTTCGTGCCGATTACGATCCCTGGCATCGTTATGGGCATGGCGTTGATCCTGCTCTATGTCGCCTTTCCTATTCCGATTTACGGCACGATCTGGGTTTTGCTGATCGCCTATGTCACCCGCTTTATTCCGTACGGCATGCGCGCGGCGTCGGGGTCGATTTTACAAATTCACAGCGAATTGGAGGAGGCCGCAGCGGCCTCCGGCGCTTCGTGGTGGGAGTCGTTCAAACGGGTTACGTTGCCGCTCTTGCGGCCGGGCTTGGCGGCGGGATGGATTTACATCTGCATCGTGTCGTTTCGGGAATTTTCCACTTCGGTCTTGCTGGCCACAGGCGAAAGTCGTGTGCTCTCGATTCTGCTCTTCACCATGTTCGAGCAGGGGCAGGTGACCGTGGTCGCGGCCATCGGTGTGTTGATGATTGCTACCTTGCTTTCGATCGTGGCGGTATTCTATAAGCTTACCGGCAAGATCGGCATACAGACTTGATAGATTGGTAAGGCACCCTGTGATTGAAATTAAGTCGCTAGTAAAAATTTACGAAGACGGCGATAACGCCGGCGTTAAAGCCGTCAACGATATTTCTTTTAACGTTGAAGAGGGTCGTTTTTACACTCTGTTGGGCCCCTCAGGTTGCGGCAAGACGACCACTTTGCGCTGCATCGCTGGTTTGGAAAAGGCCAACGCCGGTGAGATTCTGGTCGCCGGCAAGAAGGTCTTTTCCGCGGCAGATGGAACCTTTGTGCCCGCCTACCGTCGCCCCATCGGTATGGTCTTTCAGAGCTACGCCATCTGGCCGCATATGACGGTGTTCGAAAACGTGGCGTTTCCGCTGCGTGTGGGCAAAGAACGCATCAGCAACGCCGACGTAAAAAAGAAAGTCATCGGGGCGTTGGCCCAGGTGGAATTGAACGGCTACGAAGATCGCATGGCCACGCAGCTGTCCGGTGGACAGCAGCAGCGGCTTGCATTGGCCCGCGCCTTGGTTCGCGAACCGCAGGTGCTGCTCTTGGACGAACCGCTCAGTAATCTCGATGCCAAACTGCGCGAGCGGATGCGCTTCGAGCTGCGCGAGCTACAGCGCCGCCTGCGCATCACGACTCTCTACGTCACCCACGATCAGATCGAAGCGCTGTCGATGTCCAACGTTATCGCCGTTATGAACTCCGGCGTGATCGTTCAGGAGGGCGCCCCGCGGGATATCTATTTGCAACCGAAAACGAAATTTGTTGCCAACTTTATCGGTTCGACCAATCAGATGACCGGCCAGGTGACCAAGCTGGAAGGAAACGGCACCGCGACGGTTCGCACCGACGACGGCGAGATCTCCTGCGGCATCCTCGATGGCTTGACTGCCGGCAGCAAGGTGGTTGTCGTGGTGCGACCCGAGAGCATTAACCTGCACCAGCAGCAGCCAACCAACGGTTCGAACGTTATCGCGGGTAAAATCGGCGCCGCCATGTTTTTGGGTGAATACGTCGACTGCACCATCGAGCTCGGCAAAAACATTCTGCAGACCCACCAGCGCTACACGCTGCAAGTGCGCCGCGGCGACGCGGTTTGGGTAGAGTTACCGGCGGGCGAATGCATGGCTCTGCCCGCGGAACAGTGACCACGAATAGCGCGCCGTTCCGGCACTCCGAACCGGTTTTCTCGCCTTGTTGATTCATTGATCGCTGTTGAGTTAAATCAAGACTACAGTTGCACCCGCTCGCCGTGTGAGCGATTCGAAGCAGGAGGATTGGTAGGCATGGTAAACCGAATCAGCGTTGGCTTGTCGCTTTTGGTATTGTCGTCTATCGGCAGTTACGCTCCCGGCGCGGCTCAGGAGCGCGTCAAGATCGCCTACAGCTCGGCCGACGCGTCCAACGTCGTATGGTTCACCGCCTTGGATGGCGGCATGTATCGGAAGTACGGTTTGGACGTCGAACTCATCTTCATCCAAAGCTCGACCATGAGCGTCTCCACGTTGGTCTCGGGCGATATTCAGATTGCGAACAGCTCCGGTGGCGCGGTGGCCAGCGCAGTCGTGGCTGGGGCCAATTTGGTGATGACCGCCTGCTACATCAATACATTGCCTTACGAACTGGTGGTTCAGGAATCGGTCAAATCTGTGGAAGACTTAAGAGGCAAGAATGTCGGCATCAGCCGCGTGGGGAGTGCTTCAGACGTGGCGGCAAGGGTACTGATCAAAGGGTTGGGTTTGGAGCCGGTGAAGGACGTGCCGATCATGCAGGTGGGCGGCCCGTCGGAGCGGGCGGCGGCGTTTAGGACGGGCAAAATCGTCGGCTTTCCATCACCGCCCGGAACGATTCACCTCGCCAAAGGCATGCCCCATCGGATTCTGATCAGCACGGCGGATTTTCAAAAACGTTTCGATTTTCCGTATATTTGCTCTACCACTGCAAAAAGCTATCTGGCGAGCAACCGGGAAACCATGAAAAAACTTACGATGGCGCTCATTGAAGCCACGCATTTTCTCAAGACCCGCAAGGAAGAAACGAAGAAATACATAGCCAAATACACCCGCCAGAACAATCCGCAATATCTAGAGGCTTCCTACATGGCGAACGTAAAACTGCACGAGCGGGTGCCCCTGGTGACGCGGGAGGGCACGGAGGTTCAAATCAAAGAGGCGCTCGGCCGAAAACCAGGGGCGACTCTCAGGGTCGAAGACATGGTGGACGACAGTATTGTGCGGGAGCTTGAAAAAAGCGGGTTTATCGACAAGGTGTACAGATGATCGCCGCCGTAATTCTATCCGCGGGTGAGTCGAGCCGCATGGGTCAGCCCAAGGCGCTGCTCCCCATCGGCGGCCAAACCTTTATCGAGAAAATCGTCGGCGCGCTCAGGCAAGCCGGTCTCGAAAATATCATCGTTGTCCTCGGCCACGACGCCGAGGCGATGCGGCAAAAGATCGCGCACCTGCCGGTGACCATTCTGGTCAATCCCGATTATAGCAAGGGACAGTTGTCCTCGCTGCGGGTGGCCATCCGCCATCTTCTGGCCGAATGATAGATGCAGCGGTTTGCTGGTGCATTTAGTCGATCATCCATACATTGACGCGGCGCTGGTCAATTTGTTGATTGAGCGTTTTGAAGACAGCGGAAAACTGATCGCCGTACCGCGCTTTCACGGTAAGCGCGGCCATCCGGTCATCTTCGCGCGCTCGTTGTTCGACGAACTGCTCAACGCGCCCGAGGACCAAGGAGCGAAGGCGGTGGTCAATGCGCATCGCGATGAAACCTTGGAAATCGAAACCGAAGATGAGGGAATTACACTCGATATCGACACACCGGAGCTTTACCGGCAACATGTCAAAGGATACTAGATGGCGAAGTTGAAATTGACCCTGGCCTGCGGCGACTATGATTTTCTCCGGCCGTTGATCAACGGAGAGGTTCAGCCGCAGGGGATCGAGTTGAACGTTTTGACGATGCCATCGCCGGAACGGCACGGGCGCATGCTGCGCCACGAGGAATTCGATGTTTGTGAGTTGTCGTTGGTAGGTTATCTCGTGGCGCGCGACAAGGGGTGCAACTACAACGCGATCCCGGTTTTCCCGCACCGGCGCTTTCGCCATTCCTATATGGTCAAGCGCACCGGCTGCGGCATCGATAAGCCGTCTGATTTGAACGGTAAGCGCGTGGCGCTGGACACATTGCAAAACTCCGCCGGCCTGTGGATGCGCGGCATACTCCAGGACCACTACGGCGTCGATCTCAAGACCATCGAGTGGTGGTGCCAGGAAGAAGAAGATATTGCTTTCGAGCCGGCTCCTTGGATGAACGTCAGGCGGGTGCAGCAGGGCAAGAACGTCGACCAGATGCTTTTAGACGGCGAATTGGAAGCGGCTCTGTATCCGGAAACTTTGCCGTCAATTCGCAGTGGCAATCCGAAAGTGGCGCTTTTGTTTCCCGAGCCGAAAAAAGCCGAAATCGAGTATCTCAAGAACGGCGGCTTCTTCCCCATCATGCACACGGTGGTGGTCAAGAATCGAATCTTGGACGGCCATCCGTGGGTTGGCATCAGTTTGGTCCGGGCTTTCCAAAAGGCCAAAGAAATTTGTTACGAGAGAAACAGCGACCCGCGCAGTTTCGCGCTGGTTTGGGTCCAGGATCTGATGAAAGAGCAACGGGAAATATTCGGCGCCGATCCGTGGCCCTACAATCTCGACGACAATCGCGGCGCCCTCGAAGCCGCGATCCGCTATGAGCATGAACAGGGCATGATCAAGAAGAAGCCAAACGTGGAAGATTTATTTTTCCCGCCGAGCTTGCAGAGAATCCAGCACTATGTTTAACCCGTCTCGGGTTAAATGTTCAAAGTTCAAGGTTCAATGTTCAAGGTGGGGAGGGGACGTTGAACTTTAAACATTGAACCTTGAACAGACAACCTCTTCCTAGAGTTGTAAAGTCGCGCGGCGTTTTCGCCCATGATCTTGGTTTTCAGCGCTTCCGATACATCCTTTCGTTCCATCACTTCCTCGACGGTGTGAGGGAACTTAGAGTCGCTGTGATTGTAGTCGGTGGCGAAAACCAAGCGTTCGGCGCCGACGAATTCCGCTACGTAGGGCAGCATCTTTTCATCCATCTCGAAGGCGTAAAACATCTGCCCGCTCTTCATATATTCACTGGGTGGTTTGGTGAGCCATGGTACCGTCGGCTGCAAGAACTCATAGTGCTCGTCGAGCCGCTCCATCCAGTAAGGCACCCAGCCGCAGCCGGCTTCCATGAAGGCGAACTTCAGCCGCGGAAAGCGTTCCAATAGGCCGCCGACGACCACGCAAAGCGTCGCGATCATTTGCTCGAATGGGTGAGCCATCGCGTGGGTGAAGAAAGGATGATCGAAACGCTCCGTCGCCGCGGGCACGCCGTCGCCCGCGCCGACGTGAATACAAACGGGCACGTTGAGGCGCTCGGCTTCGGCGAAGAACGGAAACAGATCGGGATGATCGAGGTTTTTTCCCGATGCCGAGATCGGCGGCGTCGCGACGGCGACGAATTTAAGCTCTTCCACGGCGCGGCGCAATTCTTTAACCGCCTGCGCCGGATCCTGGATTGCAGTGAGGGCGACGCCCTTGAGCCGGTGCGGGTCGGCCTTACAGTAACCGGCGAGCCAGTTGTTGTACACGCGCGCCACGGCCGAGGCCAAATCTTTGTCTTCGACGAACGGCAGGCTCAAGAACGGCGAAGTGCCGAAGAGCACCGCCGTATCGATGCCTTCGAGATCCATGTCCTTGAGACGCTGGACCGGGTCGGTCATACCCGTCGTCGACTGCGGGTTGCGGTTTCGCGGCGCGCCGATAAAGCTGCACGCTTTGCCCACGGGCTTGGGAGTCAATCTGCCGTCGATCATGACAAAACTAAACCCCCGGTTGTCTTTCACTTCTTTTGGCGCGCGAGCGCGATAGGGCGCGTCAATCAAATCTGCCCAGGGGATTTGTTTCTCCTGTACGTGGCCGTCAGCATCGATAATGCGCATGGGTTATTCCTCGTCTTCTTGAAGATAGCTTCGTTCGATTTGGACCGCCTTCACTTCACCTCGCCCGGAAATAGCTTTGAAGCATAGTCCCGATTGACTTCGCGAATCAACGTATTATCGAAAAACCGTTTCGGGTCCAAGTCTCTGGCTTTCGGGTTGCTTGAATGTTCGAGAACCACGCGGACCGCACCGGCATCGACGGTCATGTCTTTGTTCCAGACCTTGAGTCCCTCCTGGTAACTTTCGTCGAGGAGTTTCGCGTCGGATATCTTTGAGTAGTGGGCTTCGATTTTCTTGGCATATCCGGGATCGTCGATGGATCTTTTTATGCCGTCGAGATAGCCCATCAGAAAGATTTTGAGCGTATTCGGATATTTTTGCATGAAGGCGCGGGCGACGCCGGTGCCGGGCCCGACGATTCTAAATCCCTGTTCAAAATAGTCGATGATGACCGGGTAGCCTTTGGTGCGCGCCATTTCGCTCTGCGGCGGCGTGACGATCAGGCCATCGGCGTTGCCGGACATGAAGGTTGTCAAGGCGTCCGGCGGGCCCTTGTGATAGAGGAGCTTGATGTCTTTGCCGATCTCCAGCCCTCGCTCCTTGGCGGTCTTGCGCATGGCGATTTCGCCAAAGGCTCCCACCGAGGTCGTGGCCACCGCTTTGCCTTTGAGCGCCTCGAAGGTCGCCAGCCCTTTCTGGCCAAACAAAACCAGGGTGCTGCGGTCCACCGACGCGCCGATATAAATCAGATCGCTGCCGCCGACGTTGGCGTGGATGGTGGAGGCGCCGCCCTGGTAGATGTCGATTTGACCCGAGATCAACGCCTGCGCCGAAGCGGTGGCGCTCAGCTGGGTAATATTCAAAGTAACGCCGCGCCTTGAAAAATAACCCGACTCATGGGCGACGAGCAACGGCATATAAAGGGGGCCCCAGGCGGCGACGGCGACTTCGAGTGAATTCTTTTCCGGTTTAGGTTCAGCGGCGTCTAGCGAAGGTCCCGCGAAAAATGCCAAACTCACTGCGAGAGTCGCCGACAAGATCGTTAGAGTCGAGCGTTGGGTCATTCTAAATACGCTCCGTAGGAGCGGTTTAAACCCGCCCTTACATCTATTTTTCCTGTTCCTTTCATTTCGTCGCCAGAATTTTAGCCAGTTTCGATAAAAGCGCAGGGTTGAGCTTGAACAAGCTATGAACGATTTTCTCAACCTCCTCACCGGTTAACGGATTGATGTCTAAATTTGATTTCTTCATCTCCGCCACGAAGTCCGGGTCCGTTAACGTATTCGTGAAGGCCCGGCGAAGAGTCTGTAGCCGGTCTTTCGGAATGCGCGGTGTGGTTACATACACACGGACAATGGCTGCGGGGTCGATGGCGCCGGCTCTCAGTAGCTGACGCGCCTCGTCCGTCTTTGCCAGGTCGAGGGCGAGCGGTACGTTGGGAAGGTCAGGGATTTTTTTCGCGGTCGTCTGCAAGACGGGGTTGACTTCCCCCGATTGAACTCCTTTTGCCCAGGTCACTTTTACGGATTCCCACGCCCAGCAACCACCGTGCACCTCCCCCGCGTCCGCGGCCAAGCGTACTTCAGCGGTACCCTTGTAGCCGTCGACGACCTGTATCGGAAGATCCAATGTTGCTCTAAGAATCCGGGGAACATCGCTGGTGCTATTGCCCGGTCTCAGGCCGCCTATCTTAACCGGTGTCTTAGCCGCGCGCCATTGATCGACGTTCGTGATGCCGCCCTCCTTGCGCATTACGCACAGCGACGTTGTCTTGAATCGGCACGCCGAGCCATTCCAATTTCCGCATGTCGAAATCAAATCCTTTGGGGTTTAGCACTTGATCAAGGATCAAGTAGCCGTTGAAAATTCCGAACGTCAGCCCATCCGGTTTGGCCGCGCTGTGCATGTACTTGGCCGCGATGCGCGTCCCCGCGCCGGTCATGTTTTCGACCACCATGGTCGGGTTGCCCGGAATATGCTTTCCCATATAGCGGGTCATAACGCGGCTGTAGACGTCGAAGCCGCCGCCGGCGCTGCCGCCGACGATCACGCGAATCGTCTTGCCCTTATAGAAGTCTTGCGCGCAGAGCGGGCTGGTGAGCGCAGCCGTTAGGAAAACTGCCATTACTGGAATTTTGCCGGGCATACGCGATCTCCTCGACCAAGTACTAAATTACTATTTCGCCGCCAGGACGCTCGTCAGTTTCGACTTCGTAGCCGGCGGGAGCTTGAATAGATCGTCTACGAGTTTTTTTACCTCTTCGCCCGTTAAGGGGTTGATATCAAGGTTGCCCTTTTTAGCTTCAGCAACGAAATCCGGGTCGACGAGAGTTCTGGCGAACGCATTGCGCAGAATCTGCAGACGGTCTTTCGGTACGCGCGGAGTCGTGACATATACACGGACGATGGCCGCTGGATCGATGGCGCCGGCTTTGAGGAGCTGGCGCGCTTCGTCCGTCTTGGCGAGATCAAGAGCAACGGAACGCTGGATAGATCCGGCTGTTTCTTCGCGCTGACTTGGAGCACGACATTGACCTCTCCGGCCGGGATGCTCTAGCCCAGGCAGTTTTCAAGGTTTCCCACGCCCAACAACCGCCATGCAGTTCGCCTCCGTCCACGGCCAAACGCACCTCGTTAGTTCCTTTATAACCTTCGACGAGCTGGATCGGTAGATCGAGCGAGGCGGCGAGAATGCGCGCGACATCGCTGGTGCTATTGCCGGGCTGAGGCCGCCTATCTTAACCGGTGTCTTGGTTGCCAACCACTGATCGATATTCGTAATGCCGCTCTCCTTGCGAAGAGCACAGACCGGGCTGTCTTGGACCGGCACGCCGAGATATTGCAACTCTCGCACGTCGAAATCGATCCCTTTCATGCCCAGGGCCCGTCCCAGGATCAAGGAACCGTTGAAAATGCCGAACGAAAGCCCGTCAGGCTTGGCACTGCCATGAAGATATTTGGCTGCGATCAGGGTTCCCGCGCCGGTCATATTTTCAACCAGGATGGCCGGATGGCCCGGAATATGTTTACCCATGTGGCGGGCCATAACGCGGCTGTAAGTATCGAATCCACCTCCGGCGCTGCCGCCGACGATGATCCGAACCGTCTTACCCTTTTAGAAATCGTCGGCGCCAAGAGGGGCGCGTAGCATAAAACCAGCAGAACAACAGCGAAGCAGGTTGACCATGATTGACCTCCGAACCAATTCTGGTGATAGCTCCCTCCTCGGTTTTTCGATTACTCCGCAGGTTCTAGCCCAGATGATGTATAATCTACGCAACCTTTATGTGGCTGGCCGGCTGTTGCCGCTGATCCAGTTCCGTGGCATGACCGCGTACTTCCAAAAATATCAACCCATCTCTAGACAGCTCGATTCCGCGCGATTGTTCATCAAACAACTTCTCAAGCATCTACGGCATCCCCGGATCGGACTCGATCACGATTTAATCCCCTCTCCAGGCCCTACCGATACGGCCGACGCTTATGGCTAGTAGCCAAAATCTAGTCCTCATAAGGCAAACCTCCTAGATTGGCTCCATACAGGGAACCACGGCTCGTTGTCAACGTGTTTTCCGACAACGCAAAAGGACCGGGTGCAGATTTTGCACAAGGCTTTTTCCTTCACGGTGAAAGACAAGGACTCTTCGCCTTAGGCGAAGCTAAAGGAAGTGATTAAGCCAATCAGTGGAAAAATTTTGTTCCTGCGGGCCGCTCAAAAAGATCTCAGGGGCGAGGCGCGCAGTTATCGTTGTTCGTGTTTGTGCGAGCACGAGGACGAGTACGATGTCCGCGAATATCGACGACCGCAAACAGCGCCTTTGAGTCTTTTTCAGTGGCCCGCCTAGAGAACCGCCTGCACCGACGAGCGCTCTTTCATTCGTTGCAGCCACTGATTGAGCTTGGGTAGTGTGGGCGCCGGCATTGCGCCGTAGGTCTCCATGCGCAGGAAGCGCGGTATGACCGCGATGTCGGTCAAGCTAAAATCGCCGAGGAAATAGGGCTTATCGCCGAGCGCCTCCTCTAGATACTCGAGCAGTTTCCGTAGCGTCCGGCGCTTCTCGTCCATCACAGCCGGGTTGCGCTCGGATTCCTTTTTGAGCATCTCCCCGCGCAGCATCCAATAGGGCTCGTGAAGATAGTTGAGAGCATAATCGACCAGGATGCGGCCCCGCCCGCGCAGAAAAGGATCGTTAGGCATGAGCGGCGGGTTGGGATATTTTTCCTCGAGATACTCGTTGATTATGCAGGACTCGAAGAGAATTTTGCCGTCATCATCGATGACCGGAATCTTGCCATATGGATTGCGCCTAAGATGCTCGGGCCGCTTCTGATCTTTCTTGGCCAATGAGACTGTAACGCCGTCCCATGCGAGGCCTTTTTCCGCCAATGCGATTTTTACCCGGTCAGAGTTCGATGATGGAACGTCATGGTACAACGTAATCGCCATTCCTAATCTCCTTACTGGTCCAGATGACGTTCTTTTAACACCCGCCAGGGCGGGGGACAAGGAAACGAGGCCGGTCAAGTTTTCTTGGCGCCACTCACCAGAGCCACCGAGCCGACGACGAGCGCGGCGGCGAGAAGGGTGCGCGCGGTAATAATTTCTCGGCCAAGGAAATAACCAAGCAAGATCGCTACCAGCGGATTCACGTAGGAGTAGGTGGCCACCAAGGGAATCGGCGCGTTGCGCAGAAGCCATGCATAGGCGACGAAGGCGACCGGGCCGATCACGGTTAGATAAGTCCAGGAAACGGCCGAGCGCGCGGAGACCAGATTAAAGTCAAAGCGGCGAAACTCGCCGAATAGCCAAGCGACAGCAATCTGAACCGCTCCTCCCACCAGCATCTCCATGCCGGTGGCGACCAGGGGAGAACTCGGGAGCTTGGCGGTCTTGCCTTGGATCGAACCAAGGGCCCAGAAAAGCGATGCCGCAACCACGGCTACGGCGCCATGGAAATTTGCCGGTTCCGTGGCACTGGCGCTCCAGCCGATTAGCAATGCCGCGCCGCAAAAGCCGATGACAATGCCGAGGGCAGACTTGAAATTGGGCCACGCGCCGCCGGGACGAAGTGCATCGATCATGATCATCCACAGCGGCGCAGTCGCCACCAGCAGTGCGGCTAAGCTCGATGGTATGAACTGCGCTGCCCAGACTACGCCGCCGTTGCCGCCGACCAAAAGCAGAATGCCGATGGTTGCGGTATTGCGCCATTCAAGTTTACTGGGCGCTGGATCGCCGGCCATGCGCCGCCAGAAATATAGGAACGCACCGGAGATGACAAAGCGCGACGCGGCTGACAAAAACGGCGGCAACGTTTCGACGGCGAAACGAATCGCGAGGTAGGTGGAACCCCAGATCAGATACACGGCGCCAAGCGCCGTCCAGACGGCGAGCGGGGAGGCGCGGTATTGCGAAGTCGCCGGATCTGAATGTGACACTTTACGTTCGAAAATTCCATCAGCCCCGACTTCACTCCATCGCGCTCTGAATCTCGCAGGCCAGCACCTCTTTGTCGGTGCGGCTGGAGTTCAGATAGATTATTCCTTCGCCGATACTTCTCCGCCAGCTCTGCTGCGGATTGAGGAACTCGAACCCTCCGTAGCCTTGGCAAAGCTTGAAATCCTTCCAAATCACCTCGGCCTCTCCGAGGTAGCGCTCCATCACCGGCTTTTAGTACAAATTTCGCAAGATACCTCGGAGCTTTGCCTTCCGAGCCGAGCATTTCTCCTTTTACTTCCTTTTTTTTTCTCTTTTCTTATCCCTTCCCACTCTTTCTTCCACAATTTCCTTTTTTAGCCATACTCCTCTTACATCCTTTGTGGTCGGTTGATGAAAAATTATTAACCCCAAATAGCCTAGCGCGACAAAGCCGCAACCGAAGGGGAAAAGAGATTTAACCACAAAGGGGCACATTGAATGCTGGGCGCAGCCGGTTCAAGTAGTTCAAGCCGTTCAAACGTTCAAGCCGTCCGAGCCGTATGGGTTGCGTTGAACAACTTGAACATATTGAACCATTTGAACGTTTGAAACATGCGCGAGCAGGAGCGGTGACCTTTGTGGCAATGGAGTTCGGCGTTGGATGAGGACAGTCTAGGAAAGCGGCGTCATGCCTTTCTTTCGCAGCTCCTCGATGGCGCTGGCGGTCTTTTCGATGGGGACCACGCCCATGCCGTTCAGCACGTGATCGGCTTTAGTGAACTGGCAATCGTCGTATGGAACGATCTCGATGCGATTACCCCAGGGGTCGAGGATATTCAGCCGGTCGTTGATGCTCTTGATGCCGACCCTCTCCATGGCTCGGCGGACGGCTTCACGGTCGTCGACCACGAGACCGAAGTGGCGCTTGGTATCCGGGACTTGAGTTCTGCCGAGGGTAAGTTGAATGAACTGGTCGCCGAGATCGATAAAGGCATTGTGATCGCCCCGGCCGCGCAGCGTGAAATCGAAGAGCGCGCCGTAAAATTCTAGAGCCTTGTCCAGGTCGTCGACTTCGAGGACCACGTGGTTGATACCCAAAGGGCGGGCTTTCTTTTCGGTTTTATCGTTCATCGGTTTTCTCCTTTCGCGGTATCGATGGCTTTGCGCAGTGTTTCCATCTGGTTGTGCAAATGGCGCACCATGGTGCTCTCGGCGAGGGCCGGGTTTTTTTTCAAAAAGGCATCCATGATCTGGTCATGCTCGCGCATTGAATAGTCGAGCCTTTGCGGCACACGGAGCGTCAAAATTCGCGTCCGTTGCATTTCCTGGCGGGACTGGTCGATGAGCCGGTATAGGCGTTCGTTGCGCGCGATTTCGGCGATGAAGCGATGAAAGTTGGCATTGGCGTCGAAGTAGCGAATCAGATCGCGCTTCTGGCAGGCTTCTTTGAGCGCCCGATGCAGTTCCGTGAGACGCTCCACCTCTTCCTGCTGAGCGCGCTCGACCGCGAGACGAACGGCCAAGCCTTCGAGCACGCCGGCGATGCTGTAGTAATCTTCGATCTCTTCGCGCGTTGGCTTGCTCACAATTATTTCGTTATCCGGGCGAATAGTAACGAAACCTTCCGCTTCGAGCGTGCGCAGCGCTTCGCGCAGCGCCACGGGACCAACTTTTAGAGAAGCCGACAGAGCGGCCTCGGCGAGCCGTTCGCCCGGAGCGAGGCTGCCGGTGATAATCGCTTCTTTAAGCTTCTCGGTTAGGAGTTTGGTGAGCGACTTGAAACGCTTTTCCGCTCGACCGGCGCCGCGTCCTAGGATCACTGTTGGTCTCCGCTGCGGTTATTTTTCGACGACGGCGCGGCTGCCTTGCGCCGAAAAAACTTCATGAAAGCTTGCTGCACTTTTTGTATTTGGCTTTTTACCGTAAAAAGGTAGACGCCGTCGACGCTCCGGAGAAAAACCTCCTGGCCGATTTTGAGTTGCGTGTTATCTTCTCCCTGCGCCATGAGCAAGGCGCCAAGGCGATCTCGGACGAGGGCTAGAGCGAGCGGTGGGAGAAAACCATCCGGTGTCACATAAAGAATCGTAAACGTTTCGATGACGCCTTCATCGGTGCTGCGCGCGGAAACGAGATTCCCGCGAGGGCTGACCGGCGGCGTGGGCGGGGGCGTCCACAGATTTTGCACGGCGGGCGCGTCGGCGCGTTCGAGAATTGTCACAAAGTTATTTGTACCCATACCGCCGGTGCTCTGGGTCAGGCCCCGTTTGGGGGCGCGCTTGAGGGGCTCTTGACCTCGAAGTCTTTTGGCGACTTCGACAACTTGCGCCAAACCGCTGGCGCCGACGGGGTGGCCGCGTGCCTTCAGGCCGCCGGAAGGATTGATGGGCAGTGCCCCCTCGATAGCGGTTTTGCCGGCGATCGTCGAGTCGCCCCCTTTGCCCGGCGGAAAAAAACCGAGATCTTCGCAGCTGATGATTTCAAAGGGTGTAAACGCATCGTGGACTTCCGCGAAATCGATGTCTTGCGGTGTAACCTGCGCCATTTCATAGGCGCGCGCGGCGGCAATTTTCGTCGCCGGAAAAGAAGTAAAGATCTCTCTTTCCTGAAGGCTCAGTGGACCGGTCCCTTGTCCTATGCCCGAAAGCCGCACATCGGTATTGTCGCTCGTAAGTACCACCGCGGCCGCACCGTCGGTGATCGGCGAGCAATCGTACAATCGCAGCGGCGTGGCCACGAATTTGCTCGCGAAGTAGGTCTCCCGCGTGATCGCGTTCTGAAATTGCGCGTGCGAATTCTTTGATCCGTTGAGGTGGTTTTTCAGCGCCACAGCGCAAAGCATATTCTCCAAGCGCGACTCGGAGAAACGAAACTTCTTGCGGTACTTTTCGGTGATCATCGCGGCTAGAGCCGGCATGGTGGCGCCGCACTGTCGTTCCCGTTTGTCGATGACTCCAGCCAAGATGCGCGTTGTCGCGCTGGTGCTCAAGTGCGTCATCTTCTCGGCGGCTAGCACCAAAATCCTGCGATAACACCCCGACGCGATTGCGTGAAAACCGGCGGCCAGGGCCGCGGCGCCCGCGGATGACGCAGTTTCGATACGTAACGCGGGAATGCCGGTGAGCCCAAGCGCGCCGACGATATGCGATGCTATATTACTGTCGCCGGTAAACTCCTCGGGGTTCATCGCGCCAATAAAGAGCGCGTCGACTTCTTGGATTTTGGATTCGGCGAGCGCTCGTTGCGCCGCTTGGCAAAAAATCTCCGCCAAGGACCGCGGGTCCTTGCCGAACTTGGTCATACCGATACCGGCGATGTAGACAGCTTGCATGGGCTTCTTGATTTTATCTCCCCAATGCCACGATTCCAAGTTCCGAAACGCTTTAGTTTTGTCTGAGGGCTGCAACCGTCAATCGCCTATTAGGCGATTCGCCAATCTTTTCCTTCGCTTCGAGTTGATCGTTCCCGAATCGAATGACGCCGGTTAAAATTTTGTCGCGCGCTTTAGATTGGTTTTGCGGCTTAGGTCGAGGCCGGTACTGAAAGAACAAGCCGCCAGGGCCAAGCCGGAAGAGGTTGTCGACTTGCGCTTCGTCGATGATTTAGAGAAGAGCGGTTTCCTCGCGCAGCTCGGCGCGAAAAGTTAGCCCGAGAAACTCTGCGGTCGGGCAAACCCTGGGCTCGCGTTCTCACCGCGGCGGGAGCGGACCATGCTCGGCCATTTTTTTGTACAGGCCGACGATTTCCGGATCGCGCGGCAGCTCGCGAATCGACGTCTCCACTTCTTCGCCAGTGAGAGGCGACGGGTCACTACCCATAAGTTTTTTAAACTCCTGGGCGAACCCGGGATCTTTGAAGGATTTATTCATGGCATCGCGCAGCGTCTTGACGATCTCCGGCGGCGTTCCCGGCGGCAAGACATAAGGCCAACGGGGATACATGAATTCGCGGAACAGGCTCACTAACTGGCGCTCTCTTTCGTTCCTGGTCAACGTATCCACGTCGAGGACATTACTGAAACGCGGGTACGGCTTGCCTTTTGGAATCGTTAAGGTGGCGTGAATATTAAACTGGCCCTTGTTCAGCGCTTCGGCATTTCTTCGTACCACAGTGTCCGCGCTATTCGCCCTAGCGTCGATCTCACCCCGCGTCAAGGCGAGATCCATTTCCACGCCGCCAAAGCCGACAACGATTTTCGGCTCCTTGAGGCCGAGCAGATAGGCGAAAATCCGCCCGCTGATGTATACGGCATGGCCCACGGTTTGCGCTCCGACCCGCACGCCGGTGGCGGCGCGCAGTTTCTCCAGCGTGTCGAAGCCCGACTCTTTGCGGCTTAAGAACACGTAGGGATCGCCATGTTCGGTGGAGCCGAGATAAATGAGCTTGTCGACGTCATACCTTACTCCCGGCAGCCCGAGAATCGCGCCCGACGCCAGGCCGGAACCCACGGCCGTAATCGTAAGCCCGTCAGGTTTAGCGGATGAATACGCGTGATTGACCGCTTTCATCCCCGCCGCGCCGGGCATGTTTTCAATGACGATGGTCGGACTACCGGGGATGTACTTTTTCAAGAACGGGATCAACGCCCGCGCTTGCATATCGCCGGAGCCGCCGGGCTCGCCGCCGCGAAGGATCGTGATTGTCTTGTTCTGGAAAGAAGGTGTTTGGGAGAAAATGTCGTTGGGAAAAATAGCGGAACCAATGAGCGCGAAAACCATCGCGATAAACGGCCGTAAACTTGCTCGGATTCTGATCATGTCACCCCCGGATTAATTTTCGCGGGCCATGTTCCCGCGAGTCAAGGTGAGAATTTTGTAGCATTCAACAGTACCGGCCACAAGTGCCGGATCTACCGCGCAGGATTCAGCGCGGGTAACGAAACCCTCCCCGGGCCCATTTACTTCTCCAGACTCATGACGCCCGAGACCGGCCGTAGTTTTTTCTGCACGAACTGCTCCAGTCCGGGTCTCCCGCCATGTTCGCGGATGGCGCGCGCGGAAATCAAATTAGAAATTTCGTAGGCGACGTTCGGCGCCGAGTAGGAGCTGTAATACCATGCTTCCTTGACTGCCTTTAGACCTATCGGACTTTTTTCGGCGAGGCATTTGGCGGTCTCCATGACCTCGGTGTCCAGATCCGCGCGCTGAACGACCTTGGAAATCAAGCCAAGCCGTTCCGCTTCTTTGGCGTTCATCATCTTTCCCGTAAGCGCGTAGTAAAGCCCGTGCTTCGGCTTGAGGTGTTCCGTCATCACATAGGTGGTATCACCCGCGGGGAAGTGGCCGAAGTTGACTTCGGGCAGACCGAAAAGCGCATCTTCGGCGGCGATGGCAATGTCGCATCCAGCAACCACCGTGAGCGCGCCGCCCAGGCACCAGCCGGTGATGCGCGCGATCACCGGCTGCGGCAGAGTCCTGAGCAGCTCGTTACGCCAGCGGCGCACCATGTCCCGCACCTCGTCGCGCACTTGCTGCGGCTGTGACTCCATTTCGAGGCCATATTGCTTGAGGTCTTGGCCGGCGCAAAAATTGTCTCCCGCGCCGGTAATGATAATCGCCCGAGTTTCCTTGTCGTAGCGCAAGTCCGTGAGCAGATGAAACATCTCCCGGTGCAATTGCGGGCTCATCGCGTTGCGCTTCTCCGGACGATTAAAGGTGATGGTCGTGATGCCATCCGCCTTGGTGACGATCAGGGTCTCGTAATTTGACGCCATGGGTTTATCTCCTTTTCTCCTTTGATCTGAGTGCGAAGTGAAAATTCTTCGCCATTGTTTCTTGTACGCCCAAAAGTCGACGTGGAAAAGCGCAAGCCACCACGACGGACATAGAATAGAGAACGTAGTTTCAGGGAATTACGATGAGCTATCAGGGCGAACGCACCCAATCCGTGTCGCAACCCGAAAAAGCGCAGGAATGTCATTCTGATGAATCGAGATCCTTCCGCTACCGCCTGACAAGCCTATTCCCGATTTTGCACCGGTGAAGCCGGCTGCACTACTTCGAAAACAATTTTTGCATTCGCTCGATGACCTCGGGCGGTTGAGCGACGATTTCCTTAGCCAGGCGATCAAGTTCGTCACCGGTGATCGAGCTCAGATCCCATCCGCGTTTCTTGGCCTCAGCCGCCAGTTCCGGATCCTTTAAAGTATTCATGAAGCCGTCCCGGAGGATTTTGATCCGGTCCGCCGGAATTCCCGGAGGGCCAACCACGGGCCGGCCGAAATCACCCAGCGATAAGAGGACGGCAGCCAGGCGCTTGACCGCTTCAGGTGTTTTGTATTTATCCATCAGCTCGTAGATTGTGGGCGCATCCGGCGCTCTGGGATCGCGGGTCTTGCCGCCCTGAACGAGCACCCGGACGAACCCTTGCTT
Organism: uncultured delta proteobacterium; assembly: GCA_963840855.1. Classification (GTDB taxonomy): domain Bacteria; phylum Desulfobacterota; class Binatia; order UBA9968; family UBA9968; genus DATACQ01. The sequence goes on along the minus strand of CAWJBB010000061.1, from coordinate 11,938 downwards.
TATCCATGTGCGTCCTGGCTCTCTGCCAAAAAAGGATGACAGGGTTCCCGCCCGGCAAAGCATCTCACCTTTCTCGACGGCGAGGTCGATGTCGGCGGCGCCCTGGTAGCCGACGACAATGTTGAACTTGGCTCCCATCGCGTCTTCCAGGAGTTTCGGGAAATAATGGTCGGTGCTGCCGATCCCGACGGACCGCATTTAGGCGGCTCCGAGGCCCTGCGCAGGTCGTCCACGGTTTTGAAGGGCGTGTCCGACCGAATGTAAAGCATTTCGCTGGTCTGCTCGGGCGTGCCGATCCAGGAGAATTTACCCCAATCGAAATTAACTTCTTTTCTGCCGATGAGCTGGTCGAAATAGAGCGCGGAAGAGATCGTGCCCAAAGTCAAACCGTCGGGCTTCGCTACGTTGTAGAGATAGTTAGCCGCAACGACGGATCCGGCGCCCGGCATATTTTGCACGATGAAGCTCGGATTTCCTGGAATATACTTGTCGAGGTATTTCGTGAGTAGCCGCGCCCACGTATCTGTAAGCTCCTCCGGGCGTTAAGGCGACGATGATTCTAATGCTCTTGCCTTTGATATAGGTTCAGCCTGGGCCCACAGGGTTTCGCTGTATAAAAGGTTCGATCCAAAGCAAAACCCAAGGATGAAAATTGCTTTCCGCATAATCTTCGCAGCCTTCCTTGCAGAAGTAATTGCTTCTAGATTCTAAGGCCGTAGAGCCGCGCCGGGTTTTTTTCCAAAATGCTGATCTTCGCCGCTTCGCTGACGTCGTTTCGGTCCGTCAGCATTCTAGCGGCGCACTGATAACGATCTCCTGCGGCATGTCGGAGCCGAAGACGATATTTTCTTGCCCTACGAGGTCGATCACCTGTGGCAAGAGAACGTCCTCCGCTTCCGTGCTGAAGAAGAGGTTCCCTCTACGCACATACTCCATCGGCGGTAGCACATGCTGCGGCGCCGTGAGTGAGTGAAAGGTGGAAAGCTGGGTGCCGGTCCGCTTGAAGCGGTGTTCCAGCCGCTCCAGCACGAAATGAACCCACTGGCAGCCTGCCTCTAGAAAGGCAATTCTTAGATTGGGAAAGCGGTCCAAGATACCTCCTCTTATCATCGCCACAAGACCCATAAGCACGGGAACGAGAAAGGCGATGACTCCGGACGGATAGATGTGACTGTAAAGGTTGTTAAGCGATGGGCAGCCCCAACCCACATGAACGGCCAATGGCAAATCGTTCTCGGTCAAAGCTTCGTAAAAGGGTAAAAGAGTCGGGTGATCTAAAGTGAGATCGCCGGCGGTGCCCAGAACCATCACAGCGACGGCGCCCAAAGACTTCGCTTCACGCACTTGCCGCGCCGCGCCTTGGGCGTCATCAAGATTGACGATTGCCGCCCATTTGATCCGTTCGATACCGCAAAGCCGGTCGCTTAGCCAGCGGTTGTAAGACGACGAAAGCGCGCTGGCAAAGGCGTTGTTGGAGGTTAACGGATAAGCCAAAAACAGGCTTGGGTAAACGACCTGGAGCGCGATCTCCTCCTCATCCATCGAGCGCAAACAGCATTGATGTCGCTGAGCTCCATGCTCTCCAAGCTATCGGGTTTCAACGCCGAGTGTTTGGTTGGCTTTTCCTTCATAGCTCACCGGCGTGCCGAGATTGTTGCAGCCGCGTCCTACGCGTCTGGGAATCATCTCTTCATCGATCACCCAGTACGCCATGCCGTCTCTGACGACGAAGCTGAGTTGGCGCGAACGAATAGCGGATCGAGGTACTGTTCGCTGAAGTGGCATGACATTCCTCTACATGGCCGTCGGCATCGACGTATCGCATGTGACTCACCTCCCAATGTTAACGCGCGGTATTCGTATCCGCGCAGAACGTGACACTCGGCGTGCCATTGTCATCACGCCAGCGCAGCCGCGGCTGTCTCGGTCTTTGCTTCAACGTTTGCCGTTATGGTCTTTTCGGAAAGTCCATAAAGCCGGCATGGATTTTCCCAGAGAATCTGGCGCGCCGTGTTCGCGGACAGATCGTCGCGGCCGATGAACGCGTCGAGGTTGCCGGAGAACTCATCCCAAGGTTTTTCATGGGGGAAATCCGACGGCCAGAGAAGCTGCGTGCCGCCCATCAGCCTGACGACGGTATCGAGTGTGCGCTCGCCGGCTTCGCAGGAGTAGTAGAGATTGCCGTTGCACATGATCTCGCTCGGCGCCTTTTTCGCCTTGTGGGGCCAGCGGTTAAAGCGATGTTCGTAGCTTTCGTCGAGACGATCCATCAGATAGGGCACCCAGCCGCAGCCGGCTTCGAGAAATGCGACGCGCAAACGCGGAAAGCGCTCGAACACGCCGTGAATCATCATGCTCGTCAGTTGTTGCATCTGGGCGAAAGGATGGCTTAACGGATAGACGCCGGCGAAACTCGTCATATGATCCAGGCCCAACTCAGACGCGACGCCGGCGTGCACGCCAAGGGGAACGTCAAGCCTTTCCGCCGTGGCATAAATCGGATCGAACTGCGGCAAACCGTAACCGCGCATGGGATTCATTACCGCGGCGAGCATACCGCCGACCATGCCGTAATCGCGGACGCAACGTTCCAACTCCTTGGCGGCTTCGGGTGGGTCTTGCACGGGTAGCAACGCAACTCCCTGAAAGCGCGGACTGACGCGCAGAAAATATTGATGCAACCAGTTATTATATGCGCGCGCCAGCACGATCGCGAAATCGGCGTCATGCAGCAAGCCCAAAGCCAAACCCGCGCTGGTGTAAAGCACCGTCGCGTCGATGCCGCAGGCGTCGAGAAACTCCAACCAGCGCGCGGCATCGGGATGCTCGCGTTTGCGCGGTGTCAGCGCGCCCCGCGCCCAGCCGTCCCGGGGAAACAATACATACTCCCTCTTGCCATCTTCGCCATGGAACTGACTAGGTAGAAATTCGCGGAACTGCTGGATATTTTCAATGACATGACCGTCGGCATCGATCACTGGGAATGGCCGTTTCATCGCATTACCCTCCATTTTGAATTGCCGGTCTAAAAACTGCAGCCCTTCGAGGCTCGTCGCGAATCTATAACGCAGGCGCGTCGCCGTGCAAGTACGAAACTAAATATTGTCAGGTTGTTTGATAGATGATTTCACTAAGCTGAGGCTGATGGCTGAAGCAGCGGTTACGATGGCAAATTGCACTTTTCTTAAGGTCGCCGTCCGGCCGACAGAGAGAAATTATCGCGCCGAATGTAAACATGCCCGGCATCTCGCCTATTGACCAATTCTTCAACCAGCTTCACCAAGGGCTTACGCGCATCTAGATATTCTTTGCGCGGCGGCGCGGTTTTTAGCGCGTCGACGAATTCCGGGCCGGCGTAAAATCTTAAAAGCAATTCTTCATCCGACAGATTCGGTCCGCCGTATTGTTTGCGCACTTCTTCGAGCGGCGTATCCGGTATTTCGAACTTTTCCATCTCCCGCGCCCGGGAGCGGTTTAAAATCTTCGCCTTGACTTCCGGGTCCATGTAGTCGGCGCCTTCTTTGCCCCAGAGGCCAAGCGCGTACTGAATTACCTGGTCGGTGACTTCTTTATAACGCTCGCCGGTCATGATGTTGATGGCCGCCTGGCTGCCGACGAATTGGGCGAAGGGCGTGACCATGATCGGGTACCCAAGTTCCGCTCGCACTTGAACGATTTCATCTAAGACTCTGTCCATTTGATTTTCTTTACCGAGCATCTTGAGCTGGTGGCGCAGGTTGGAAATCATCCCGCCGGGCACCTGATGGCGGTACCATTTTTCGTCATATTCGCGGGGCGCGCCGATGGGAAGCCCTTCTTCTCTTGCGATGCGCCGGAAATGCTGTTCGACTGGATGGAGAACCTTCTCGTTCACCAGCGGTTTGTATCCCAGTGCGCGGAGATTGCCAGCGACATTGAGCACCGAAGGCTGCGCCGAACCGTTGGCGAGCGGCGGTACCGACGTGTGCACGATCGCGGATGCCCCGCCTGTACGGCTTCCAAGAGATTGAACGGCGCGAGTCCGTTGTTGCAATGGGCATGAAACTCCACCGGCACGTCGCCGGCATTGTCGAGGAAAAGTCGCGCCAGCGTGCGCGTGCGCTCGGGAGTCAGCATGCCGCCGACGTCTTTGAAACAGATACGGTAAGGTCTTAACGCGGCGGCTTCACGGGCTTTGCGCGCGTAGTATTCGTCGGTGTGGCGCGGCGACACGGAGTAAATAACGTTGACCACCGACTCCATGCCCATATCCCGTATTTCCTCAACCTCTTTTGCCAACTCGTCGTAGTCATTCCAGGGGTCGGAAAGTCTAGTCATGGTGATGCCGTAGGAGACGACGGTCTTGATGACGAGGCGCGGGATGCACCGGGGAATCAGGATAAATCCTCCACTGATACCGCCGTGATATCTTAGTCGGGTATTTTTGATTTCTTTCTGCCCGTAGCGCACCCAATCCCAGGGATTGTCGCGCTGCTCTCGCACGACTTTTTTGAACCGGCCGCTGACGAAAAACTCCATGGCGTCGAAGCCGGCTTGATCCATGTGCTTCAAGACCGGATGCATCATCCCCGTGGTCATGTTGTGCGCCCAAAGGCTCGTGTTGCCGTCGCGCAGGGTTGTGTCGACGATTCGGACTTCTTCCATCCCGTGCTCCTCCGCTGTCAATGTTGTTGGAATGAGTAGCGCAGTTGAGAGGCACATGACAAGCGCAAAGTTCGGAGGATGTCTGCCTCAGAGGCGAGCGATCTAATCTTGACAGCAGCGCTGTGGCGCGAGTATGAGTCGCCAGAGACCGGCCGCAAAGGAGGGCCATCAAAATGTCACAAATTGCCAGGCGATGGCTTGTGCGTGGTCTGTGCGCCGGAGTCGTGGCGATGATCACCGTCGCGGTTCCGGCGAGGGCGCAGCAAAAGCTGAAACCCTTACATATCGCGCTGGCCAATCACTCCGTGAGCATGACCGCCATTTATGTGGCCAAGCATTTAGGGATATTTGAACACCACGGATTCGATCCTCGGGTAATGGTGCTCGAGCCGCGCGCGGCGCTGGCGGCAATGCTCGCGGGCGAGCTTGACTTTTACACGGCCATCGGTTCCACCGCGCGCGCGGCGCTGCGCGGGGTGCCGGTCCGCGTGGGTCTTGTGGCGTTGAATCGCTCCGACTTCATGCTGGTTGCCAACAAGGAAATACAAACCATCGAGCAGATTCGCGGCAAGTTAGTTGGCGGATACACGCCCCAAGGAACGGTAAACGTCATCCTCAACGAAATGTTGCGGCGCAAGGGATTGCGACCCGATGAATACAAAGTCATTAACGCTGGCACGGCGCGAGCGGCGGCGCTGATGAGCGGAAACGTTCCAGTGGCCCTGGTCAATAGCGTTGAGACCGTCAAGCTTTTGAAGCAGGGGTTCCATATTCTGGCCAGGGCCGCCGACGAGGTTGAATTGCCGCAGAGCGGGCTCGGCATGTCGGTTGCGACCATGCAATCGAAGCGGGAGTTTTTGCGGCCGGGCATGCAAGCCGTTCTCGAGGCGATCCGCATCATCGCCAATCAGAGAGAAAAAGTGGTGCCGGTCCTCGTCAAGCAGCTGTCACTGACGCAAGAGGAAGCCGGTTACGTGTACGATGCCATGCGCGGCGGCTGGGCTCTGGACGGCAAACCGACGGCGGCGGCGATGAAGCTTGACGCCGAGCTCTCAATGCGAGACATGGGGCTCAAAGAGCTGCCGAAACCGGAGCAGTCTTATGATTTTTCGCTGCTGGATGAGGTGGGGAAGAGGTAAAGGTTAGGAGCTTTTTGAGACAACGATCACGTGAGGTGGTTAGTCGCGCTACATTTTGGAGTTGAATTGGGCTGACAAGTCGAGACAAAAGAATGTACTATTTCGCGTATGGTTCAAACATGGTTGCCAGCCAGATGGCTACTCGTTGTCCCGATGCTTCCGTAGTAGGCGTAGCCTGTTTGCAGGGTTACAGGTTTCGAATCAACTCGCGGCGAGTAGACAAGTGCTTAAGTGTGCCGGAACGTTGCCGTAACTGCCTGCTAACTCGCTATGGCGGTCAATCCGCCGTAACTCAAGACGGCTTGAACTTCGGCAGCCAAACCTTGTCCGACGCTTGCTCGAATTGCACCGCTACTTTCATGCCGAGCTTCACACCTTCCACCGGGCAGCCGACGATATTGGTGATCAGCCGCGGGCCTTCGTCGAGGTCCACCCACGCGACGACGTAGGGAATATCTTTCTGAAACGCCTGTGAGGCGCCGCGGCCGACGATCTGGCGAATTACGGTAAAAGAATAGACTTCGCCTTTGCCGCTCATGTCGGTCCATTCGACCTTCTCGCTGCCGCATTCGACGCAGGAGGGACGGGGCGTCCACACCCAGGCATTGCAGTCTTTACAGCGCTGGATTTTTAGCTTCTGTTGAGCGGCGGCGTCCCAAAACGGCTGAGCCTCAGGCGTAATTGCCGGGACCGGTTTTCTGACATCTACTTCAGCCATAGCTCTCTATGCCTCATTTCCTAAAATGGCCACGGCGCAGCAGCCAAGATTTTTGCCATAGGGAAGCACGCCCAAGCCGGAACACAAGCCGATTTTCGCGTTGGGCACCTGGCGCTCGCCGCCTTCACCGCGCAGTTGGCGCACGGATTCGATGACGTGCAAGGTGCCCCCCGCGGTCGATGGCTGGCCGCAGTTGATCATGCCGCCGCCGGTTTGGATCGGCAGTTGGCCTTTGAAAGTAAAGTCGGTGCGCTCGAAAAAGCCGAGATCGCCCTTTTCGCAGAAGCCCAGGTCTTCGATCTGCAGGTACACGACAACGATGTAATCGTCATAGAGTTGTAAAAAATTGATGTCGCTGTGTTTCACGCCGGCCATTTCCATCGCGACTCTGCCAGCGTCTTTGACGCCCATGATGAGGGCGTCGGAGCCGGCTCGCGGTCCATAGGAAGGATTGCTGCGCTCGCCGAAGCCTTTCACATAGACGGGTTTTTTTCTCAGCGATTTAGCGCGTTCCGGCGAGGCCAGGACAAAGGCCCTGCCGCCGTTCGCGGGCATGACGCAGTCGAACAACCGTACTGGGTCGGCGACCAGCCGAGAATTTTTGTAATCATCGATGGTCATCGGCTCGCGCAGATACGCGAGCGGATTCAAGGTCGCGTGATAACGGCCCGCAACCGCGATTTTGCCGAGATGATCGAGGGTGGTGCCGTACTGGTGCATGTGGCGGCGCATGACCATGGCGATTTTGCTATTGGGCCCCATGGTGCCGTAGGGGATTTCCCAGTCGCGCATGTCGCCGGGCTGGATGCCGCCGCCCCAATGTTCCGAGAACGGCGCCGCCGAACCGACGACCAAAGCAAGGTCGATCAAGCCCGCAGTGATCGCCGCGGCCATGCCGCCCAGAAGCGACACGGCGCCCGCGCCACCCGTGGCGCCACCGAGGAGAAATCCCGGAGTGATGCCGAGAATTTCGGCGACTTCTTCCGGCCAGAACGGTTGCGGATAGGCGGTCGGAATCGTCACTCCCAGTCCCTGGCCTTGAAAGTCCTTGAGGCTGAGTCCGGCGTCTGCCAACGCGAGGCGCATCGCCCAGGAAATATACTCGGCGCTCGATTTGCGCGGCTCGCCGGGTTTTGAGCCGAGACGATCCGTGGGAGTTTCACCGATACCAACGACGACAGCTTTATTGCGAATGCTCATATGGGGTCCGTTTATAGTTGAATCGGCATTCTCTTTGCAACCGAATTCCGTCGATGAAAGCGTGATTAAACGACTTTTAGAGAAGCGTCAAGCCTGCGACACTGCTTCCGGTTATTGCTCCGCACCAGTCGCCCCGTCGATTCCGCCTTTATCCATTGAAAACTACTTGGCTACTAAAATCGCGTCTGGATCGAACGGCAGCGGGCTGGAGCGGAAGGGTCTCGCAATATCTGCGAAGCCGGCTTGGCGCAGCCATCCGAGAATCTCCTCGAGAGCGTAACAGCGTCCCTGGGGCGTGTGCAATAGAAGCAAGACAGAAAAAAGCGTTCCCCACTCGGGCGCGGTCCGATCTCGACTCATGAATACATCGCGCAAGATTAATTGCCCTTTCGGGTTGAGACAACTGTGGAGCTTGCGGAGGAGAGAGCGGTTTTCATCAACCCCGTGCGCGTGCAGCACATTGGAGACAAATACGGCATCGAATCCTCGTGGCAGAGCCTCACGCGAAAAATCCATGCCGATGACCCGCACTCTTTTCGCCAACCCAGCCTGCCTAACGGCTCGACGGGCCAGAGCAGATATATAAGGATGCTCAACCAGGGTTGCCCGCAGGTGAGGATAGAAATGACAAAAAGCAATGGAATAGGTTCCAAGCCCTCCGCCCACGTCCAGCAACGTTCGGCAGCGGCTCAACGACAGGTTTTTGATCAGATATGGCGCAATTTCTTGAGCATGGATATCCAGACCATGGAGTAATCTCTCTGCTTTTTTGCGATCGGAGAAAAAGGGTTTCTGCGTCCTGGGTCGCTTTCCCGCGCATAGGGCAGAGGCGAGCCCACCCCAAGCATCCCAAGCATCATAGCCTGGGAGAAGAAACGCTGCCGCGCCGCCACGAAGATAATGCTCATAGACACGGGTATTGGCGTATCTTTCGCCGCGCTTTCGCAACAAACCCATGCCGCAGAGCGCGTCGAGAAAGATCTCCCACCCCGCGCCGCTGCCGCCGAAATGAGCGGCGAGAGCCCTGGGAGTTTTTTCCCGTTTGCCGAGCCAATCGAACAGGTTCAGATGGGCCGCCGAGATTACGATGCACGAGCGCCAATAGCTGCTCTCGCTTAGCAGTCGTTCGAGGTTCCATTGCTTAGCGGACATGGCGCCGCTTTGGCTTGAGCTTCTGCTTGGGTTGGCCGCTCACAGCCAGTTTATAAAGCCGCTCATAGCCCTCGATCATCTGTTGCACGGAGAAATGCTCCTCGACCCAACTTCTGCAGCGCGCGCGGTCCAGCGTCTCGACTCGCTGCGTCATCGCAACCATCTCTTCCTCGCTATCGAGCAGATAGCCGGTCTCATCGTTCTTGATCAATTCGGGCATCGAGCCGCGCCGGTATGCCAGCACCGGAGTCCCCGCGGCCATCGCTTCTATGACAACCATCCCGAAAGGCTCGTCCCACTGCAGGGGAAAGAGGAACCCTTTGGCCTTACCCATCAATTGCACGATATCGGGATAGGCTAGCCGCTCGATGTAACGGATTTGATCTCCGTCGATATGGGGCTTGACCTCTTTGAGAAAGTACTCCTCGCTCCAAGGCAAGTGAGTGGTGACATGGCCGATAATGAGGAGTTTCGTTTTGGCTTTCTTGGCGATGCGGATGGCATCGGCAATGCCTTTCTCGGGCGTCATCCTGCCGACGATGATAAAAAAATCCTCAGGCTCGCCGTTAAATCGAATCTCGTCCAGATCGACCCCATTGTAAACGACAGGAATCGATTCGTCCCCCAACAATTTCGTTTGAGCGCGGCTGACACAGACCGGAAGGCAATGCGGGAAGTGGCGTCGATAATATTCGTGGATGTGCTTCTCCATATACGCATAAGTGACCAAGGTCGGCGTTGGCGCAAACGAGGAAAAATAGGGGGCCAGGGTTGTCCAATGAGCGTGAATCAGATCGAAGCGGCCGGCCTGGCGATAAAGATTATAGGTGTTGCGCGCCTCGAACTCCTTTTCCAGATAGAAGGTCGAATGGGGATCATCCTGGCTGGCGATGGGCAAAACAGCATGGAGCGTGCAGTCGACCCGCGAGTCGCCAGACGCAAAAAGCTCCACCTGATGTCCGCGCCGGGTGAGCTGTTGGCAGAGATGGTAGACGATCCGTTCTGTTCCACCGTACGTCGTCGGCGGAACGGCGATATACACGCTGGTGATCTGAGCGATCCTCATAGCTAAGTCCAAAAGCCATTATATATGTTAAAAGGCACGGTAAAAGCCATTTTGGTTGACAAACTAAACGGAGTGTCGAAAAACTGAATGTCCGCCCTTGGGTAGAGCGCGAAGCCGACGCAACACATTACCCGCTCAGTGACGGGCAACAAACCTGGGCGTCCGCGGGGCAAGGAGGCGCGATGGTAAGAATTTTTTGGAGTTTGTTGTTGTTATTCTTTGGGGCGTCCGACCTTCATGCCCAAAGCTCTTTTTATCAGGGTAAGACCATCACGTTTGTTGCCGGCTATATCGCTGGAAGTTACGATGACCTTTGGTCCCGTCTGATAGCGCAGTACCTACCAAAATATATCCCGGGAAATCCTAATATGATTGTACAAAATATGCCCGGGGCCGGCTCGATGATCGCGGCCAACTACATCTCTGGAGTCGTCAAACCGGACGGTTTGACGCTCAGCGGAGTTCAACCCGCGCTCTATTTCAATCAACTCGTCGGGCTGAAGGAGGTGAAATTTGATTGGCCGAAGTTTAATTTCGTAGGAAGCCCGTGGCAATCGCAACTCCTGCTCTATATACGCGCGGACAGCCCTTACAAAACTATCCAGGACGTGCGCAGCGCTACCGACCCTCCCAAATGCGGCTCCACCGGACCCTCTTCCACAGGAAACTACATACCCAAGCTGCTCAACGAAATCCTCGGAACCAAATTCCATGTCATCTCAGGTTATCAGGGAGGTACGGATGTTGACCTGGCGGTGGAACGGGGAGAGCTTCAATGCCGTGCCTTCACCATCGTCACCTACTTCGGCCGCGAGCCTTTTCTCACCTGGGAAAAAAACGGATTTGTCCGAAATCTCATTCAAACCGGCCGCAAGCGAGATCCAAGGCTGCCTAAAGTACCGACCATTTATGAACTGATGGATGAGTATAAAGCGCCTGAATCTGACCGACGTCTGGCAGTCGTTTTGCTCGCCAACGGAGATATGGGACGTCCAATCATAATGTCACCCGGAGTCGCGCCGGAAAGAGTAAAAATCATGAGAGACGCCTTCAATAAAGCCATGGCAGATCCCCAGCTGTTGGCAGAGGCCAAAAAGAAAAGACTGGAAGTCGATCCGACCGGCGGTGAGGAACTCCAGACCATAGCCAAAGAGATTATGTCCCAACCGCCCGAAGTCATCGAGCGCATGAAAACGCTGCTGGCAAATTAATCGGCAGACCTCGATGGCGAAGCACGGTGTAGGTCGAATCGGCTCTCGAGCACTTGAGACAAAGGAGGAAAGAATATGGCGTCTGATACTTGGCGTGGCATGGTGGGAATTATTAAGCCTACCAAGGGCTCCGCTTCACTTGTAGAAATGATCCGGATGCTGCCGGACGGCATCGGAATTATCCCGCTCTTCAACAATATTCGACATGGCAAGATCGAGGAGTTCCGTGCGGCGATTCCGGCATACGAGGAAAAGATTGCGGAACTTGCCGAGGATCAGGTTGACCTCATACACGCTGCAGGCACGCCGCCGTTCATGCTCCTGGGATATAAGGGAGAGCGGGAAATCATCGAGAAGTGGGAAAAAAAGTTCAAGATTCCGATCTTCACCTCAGGCACGAACCAGATCGCGGCGCTAAAGGCCCTGAAGATCAAAAAATTCGTCGGTGTCGGGTACGACTTCGAAGACACGAGCATCGTCGTTAACTACTTTACGGCGGCCGGCTTCGATGTGCTTGGCATCGAGAGACTGCCAGTTCCGTGGGAGGAGGCCGGGAGGCTTGCGTCGACCGAAGTCTATTCCCACGTCAAGCGGCTGTTTCTAAAACACCCCGATGCCGACGGGATCTATTTTCAGGGAGGGAAGCTGCGCATTCTGGACATCATCGAGCTGCTCGAAGAGGATCTCCAAGTGCCGGTCCTTCACCCGGGAGTCGCGCAAGCTTGGGAGATCCAAAAGCGGTTACATGTGCGGCAACCCAAGACAGGCTACGGTCGACTCCTGGCCGAGATGCCGTAGTTGCGTGGGT